>CAWCTE010000010.1:0-255711 GCA_963798385.1 uncultured Alphaproteobacteria bacterium
TGGCGGAGAGACAGGGATTCGAACCCTGGGTGGGGTCACCCCCACAACGGTTTTCGAGACCGCCCCGTTCGACCGCTCCGGCATCTCTCCGTTGGACGAAGGCATTAAATACCCCGGCCGGGAGGTGCAAGCGGGAAGTTGGCGTCACTCGGAACTCCCGATCCGGTTCCCTAAAGTGTGCAACCTCAAATCCCCGCATACCAGTCGTAGTCGATCGTATCCTCCCAGAACCCGCCCTTGCCCTGGCCGATCTCCCGCAGGCTCGTCACCGCCTCGACCGCCATCACGAACTTCGCGTGCTTGTACCCGAGCTGCCGCTCCACCCGCAGCCTGAGCGGCGCCCCGTGCCCGATCGGCAAATTGGCATCGTTCATCCCGTAGGCGAGGATCGTCTGCGGATGGAACGCGTCCACGAGGTCGATGCTCTCGTAATACGCCACCCCCCGGAAGTCGTCGGCGCAGCGGAACACGATATACCGCGCCTCCGGCGCCAGCCCGACCTTGTCCAGCACCGTCCCGAGCGGCACCCCGGTCCACTTGCCGATGGCGCTCCACCCCTCGACGCAGTCGTGCCGGGTGATCTGGCTCCGCGCCGGCATCGCCTTCAGCTCCGCCAGCGAGAACCCCGCCGGCGCCGCCACCAGTCCGCCGACCTCGAGCCGCCAGTCCGCGAACCCGGTCTCCACGTGCCGCTGGTAGACCTCCGACCGCGCGCTGGTGTTGCCGTTGGTCCGAAAGTCCGGCGACATCTGCGAGGGATCGTACTCCCGTGCCAGCGCCTGCGACCCGATCAGCCGATGCACCCGGTAGGAGAGCCACTCCCCCGATCCCAGGACGATGTCCCGGAAGCTCGGCTGCGCCCCCAGCCAGTCGCAGCCGCCCAACATCAGCGCCGGCGCCCCCAGCCCCGCGGTCCGGAGCAACCCCCGCCGCGTGATCAGCCGTCCCATCAGCCCTTCTCCTTCGGCAGCCGGTACTTGCCGGTGATCATCGAGCGCACCTCGTTGAACGGCCCCGCCAGCACCACCATCACCAGGTGCACGACAATGAAGAGCACCAGCAGGCTCGCGCAGATGAAATGGATCGACCGCGCAGACTGCCGCCCCCCGAAGAGATCGAGCAGCCACCCCCAGGTCGCATCCATCGACGGCGACATGGTGAGCCCGGTCAATATCATCAGCGGGATCAGCACCACGATCACCGATAGGTACGCGAGCTTCTGCAGCACGTTGTACCGCCGCGCCGCCTCCCCCTTCGGAAAGTTCAGCGTCGCGTGATGCTTGATGTCCCGCCACAGGCTCTGCGGCCGGATCTCCTCGCCGGTCGGCAGCAGGTCCCGCCGCAGATGCCCGTTCGCGATGCTGATCAGCCCGTAGGCCACGATCCCCAGCGCGAACACCCAGGCAAAAGTCAGGTGCCACCGCCGCGACAGCGCGAGGTTGTAGGTCGACGGGATCGTCGCCCATCCCGGAAACGCCACCCGCTGCTCGCGACCGTCGACGGTCTGCAGTCCAAGCACCCCCGTGGTATCGAAACTCGTCTCGCCGATCCTGAGGTACCCCCGCCCCTCCGCGGCGCCGATCTGCAGCCAGGCCGGATCCGGATTGGCCCCGTACTGCCCCCAGTAGAGCCGGGGGTGGGCGTTGAAGATCATCAGCCCGCTCATCAGCATGACGAACACCGTCACCACGTTCACCCAGTGCCAGATCCGGGTGGAGAGCCGGTGCCGCCGCACCAGGTCGCCGCCCACCGGACGGTCGGCGACGCTGGCCCTGAGCTCGGTCTGTGTCATCGGGTCGGGCTCCCTCTGTTGGGTTCCGGCCGGCGCGGCGACGTCCGCCGCGCCGAACCGATGCGGACGCTACTTGTCCATCATACCCGTCATCGTCTCGCCGACCATCATGTCGGGATGCTCGGCGCAGGCCGTCGCCACCGCCATGGCGGTGTCCTCCGGCGACATGGCGTCCGTGCTCGCCATCATGCCGCCCGACGCCTCCATCGAGCCCATGCCCTCTTCCATCATCGACACCGTCTCCGCCTGGCCGGCTGCGTCCATCGCCGTGTAGTCGGCACAGGCCATGTCGTCCATTGCGAAGACCGGGGCCGCCGCGAAGCCGGCCAGCGCGATCGTGAGGAAAATACGGGTCATTTTCGTCTCCTGTTGGTTTGTTCCGCACGCGGCGGTACCGGCCGGTACGGACCCAGGAAGGGAAAAGTTACGCCTCCCCACCGCACGAATAGGTGATCGCTTTGGCTCACCGCGCCTCGGTCAGCGCCCGTACCAGGTCGACCAGCCGCATGAGCTCGGGATCGTGCAGCCCCAGCGCCTCTAGGCTCTGCACGGTGTTCAGCAGGTAGTCCGCGTTCCGCCCCCGTGGCCCCACCGCCCGGGCGATGACCTCGGCCTGCGCCTCGAGGCTCATTCCGCCGCAGTACTGCCCGTGCCCGGGGTTGGAGACATAGGCCACCGCCTCCACCTCGGCCCCCCCCTCGAGTTCCAGCGCGACACGCGCCTCGTCGTAGGCGTATGACACCAGTTCCCGCTCGCGCAGATAGGCGAGCGTCGCCCCCGCGTCCCGCCCCGTCACGTGGTAGGCCACGCCGGCGCAGGTGCCGCTCGGATCGCGGTCGAGCGCCAGCACCAACCCCGGCGATTCCGGCGTTCCACGGTAGTGGATCGAGGTCATGCAGAACGCCCGTCGATAGCCGCGCAGCACCGCCAGCCGCTTGTCGGCGAAGGCGAACCCGGGATGCCAGATCAGCGAGCCGTATCCGAAGACCCAGAAATCCTCGCAGGAATTGTCCTCGTCCATTTGCGCTGTTCCCGCGCCCCCTCCTGCGCTATCTCCGCCCGGACCGGGGTCGGGGTTAGGGCATGCGCACACTCTTGGCAATCGTGATCCTGGCCGCCCTGGGTTGGAGCGGCTTCTGGTGGTGGCAGGCTTCCCTGCGCGACCGCGCCCTCACCGACTGGCTGGCCGAGCGCAGCGCCGACGGCTGGGTGGCCGAGGCCGCCGACATCCGCGTCACCGGCTATCCCAGCCGGGTCGACGCCATCGTCACCGACCTCGACCTCGCCGATCCCGAGGCCGGCTGGTCCTGGCAGGCGGACGAGTTCCGGATCATGTCGCTCTCCTACAAGCCCAACCACGTCATCGTGGCGCTGCCCGGCGAGCAGACCTTCGCAACGCCCTATCAGACGCTCCACGCGGTCAGCGACAATCTGCGCGGATCGGTGGTCTTCCGGCCCACCCCGCGGCTGGAGCTCGACCGCATGACCTTTGAGATCGGCAACATGCGGATCGCCGGCGACGGCGGCTGGAAGGCCGAGATCGGCAAGGCGATCCTCGCGACCCGCCAGGCCGCGGACGGCACGCCCTTCGCCCACGACGTCGCCTTTAACGGCGAGAACCTGGTGCTGCCGGAAGGCCTTCTCGCCGGACTCGGCGACCAGACCGTCCTGCCCGCCACCATCGGCCCGGTCGCCCTCGACATGACCCTGACCTTCGACCGTCCCTGGGACCGCCCGGCTCTCGAGGGCGAGAACCCGGTGCTGGAAGGCGTCGACGTCCGCGACATCTCCCTCACCTGGGGCAAGCTCGACCTTCGCGGCCGCGGCAGACTCGACGTCGACGCCGAGGGCTTCGCCGAGGGCCGCCTCGACCTCCGCGCCCGCAACTGGCACGACATGCTCGACCTCGCCGTTTCTGCCGGCGCCCTCGACCGCTCCCTCGCCGGCGCCGTGCGCGGCGGCCTCGACCTCCTCGCCCGCTTCTCCGGCGACGGCGACGCGCTAAACGTGCCGCTGGACTTCGAGGACGGCAAAACTCGCCTCGGCCCCATCGTCATCGGCCCGGCGCCCCAGCTCGCAAGTCGCGGCTAAACGGCGTCCGCCGTCAATCGAGGGCGACGGCCGGCCGTGGCGCCTCGTGGTGCGACAGCCGGATGCGAGGCAGACTTGGGGCGGCGAGCCATACGATCAGCCGATAGACGGCCGCCTGCGTTCCGATCAGCCGTTCTGTGGGAACGGCCGGAGGCCCGAAGGTCGCCACCCCGACGGGCGTAAGGCTCGCCCAAGCCGACAAGCCGATTTGACCTTCCGCATGACTTAATGCTGGCTTCCAATTGTCGCCGTTGCTCCGCATTTTCCCTCTCCATCGAAGCGTTGCTCCTCTTGATACAGCCGGGCCGGGGATATGATCGGGATTGGTCCGGGGATCGCGGCGCGGGCTCCGGGAATTGAGCGTTGGTCGGCGCGGGAAAAATGCGCGACACTCTAACTTCGCGACGATTTTCGGTCGGGTGCGAGGGAGGTGGCCGCATGGCGGCCGTTGCCGTATCGCTTCTTGGAAGCTTCGAGGTCCGCGTGGACGGCGCCTTGCAGAGCGTGGCCGCTGTCAAGGACCGGGCGCTTCTCGCCGTGCTCTGCCTGCGGCCCGGCATAGCCCATTCTCGCGAAGAACTCGCCGGTCTGCTTTGGGGCGACCACGGCGACGCCCAGGCCCGCGACAGCCTCAAGCACGCCACTGCCCGCCTCCGCGCCACCCTGGGCGGCAGCGGCTTGGGGTTGCTGGTGGTCGACCGCCAATCGATCCAGGCCGAACTCGCCGATCTGTGGGTCGATGCGGTGGAGTTCGAACGGCTGCTGGCCGACGGTTCTCTCGATGCGGTAGAAGCGGCCGTGGCCCTCTACCGCGGCGATCTTCTCGAGGGACTCGCCGTCCGGGCCGCCGGATTCGAGGAGTGGCTGGCCACCGAGCGGCGGCGGCTCCGCGACCGCATCGAGATGGCCCTTGCGGCGCTGATGAGAGGACGGCTGGAGGCAGGCAACTACGATGGCGCTGCGACCGCCGCCGAGCGGTTGGTCGCGCTCGACCCCTTCGGCGAGGAAGCCTGGCGAACCCTGATGCGCGTCCACTCGGCCCGTGGCGACCCGGCGCGCGCGCTTCAGCTCTACGAATCGATGCGTGATCGCCTGCACCGCGAACTCGGTGTCCGGCCGGGGGGTGAGACCGCAGAGCTAGCGACCGTCATCCGGGAAGGCGACGACCGGACGGAGCGGCGGGCCTCCCAGCCCGTCGCGCCCCCGGCTCTCCCCGACCGACCTTCGATCGCCGTGCTCCCTTTCCAGAACCTCAGCGGTGATCCGGCCCAGGATTATTTCGCCGACGGCATTGTCGAGGAGATCATTACCGCCCTCTCACGCATGCGTTGGCTCTTCGTGATCGCCCGCAACTCGAGCTTCACATACAAAGGGGTGGCAGTGGATGTGAAAGAGGTCGGTCGGGATCTCGGCGTCCGCTACGTCCTCGAGGGCAGTGTGCGGTCCGTGGCCGGTCAGGTGCGCATAACCGGCCACCTGATCGACGCTGCAACGGGAGGCCACCTCTGGGGTGGCAGTATCGACGGCGCACTCGAGGACATATTCAAGCTTCAGGACGAGGTCACCACCCGTGTGGTCGGCGCAATCGCACCCGAGCTCGAGCGCGCCGAGATCGATCGGGCCCGCCGCAAACCAACCGAGAATCTGGGCGCTTACGACTACTACCTCCGCGGCGTGGCCGAGGTGCACAAATGGAAACGTGAGGCCAACGACGAGGCCCTTCGGCTTTTCCGAAAGGCGATCGAGCTCGATCCCGACTTCGGCGACGCCTGGGGCATGGCCGCCCGTTGCTTCTCGCAGCGCAGGGCGAGCGGCTGGGTGACCGACCGCGGCGCCGAAATCGCCGAGGTCCGCCGCTTGGCACGCCGCGCGGCCGAACTCGGCCCCGAAGATGCCGTCGCTCTGTCCACCGCCGGAATTGGCCTCGCCTTTGCCGCGGGTGAGCTTGACGACGGCGCCGCGCTTCTCGACCGGGCGCTCGCGCTTTGTCCCAATCTTGCCATGGCATGGCTGTTCCGCGGCTGGACCAGTGTATGGAATGGCGATCCCGACGCCGCCCTGCCCCAGCTCGCTCATGCCATGCGGCTGAGCCCGCAGGATCCGCAGATCGCCATGATGCAGGCCGCTACAGCCGTCGCGCACTTCTTCGCGGCACACGACGACGACGCGATCCTCTGGGCGCAGACGGCCGTTCGCACGCAGCCGGAAAACCGCATCGGCACCTGCATTCTCGCGGCTGCCCTCGCAAGCCGCGGCGATCTGGAAGACGCCGGTGAGGCGCTAGGCCGGCTACGGCGCCTGGACCCCGGCTTGCGGCTCTCCAACCTCCACGAGTCATTTCCGGTGCGGCGACCGGAGCATCTGAAACGTTGGGTGGAAGCACTGCGGATGGCCGGCTTGTCGGCGTAGCGCTCGGGCGGCAGGATGCGCAGGACGTGCCATGTCACTCTGGATACCGAGCGCGCTTTGCAGCGTTAACGAGAAATGAATCTCGGAGACATTATCCTTTAGACTCAATACAAAAGACCCTCTGCGCAACTTGCGCAGGTGGGCCTTTCCGCCCTCACCCCTTGCTGACCGCGGCGCGCCCGAAGTCCGGGGCGGCGGTGTCCTGACCCGCCTCGATGATCCCCCTCCGGATCGCCCGGGTGCGGGTGAAGTAGGCGTGCAGGTGCTCGCCGTCGCCGAGCCGGATCGCCCGCTGCAAGGCGAAGAGCTCCTCGGTGAAGCGCCCGAGGATGTCGAGGGTCGCCTCGCGGTTCGACAGGAACACGTCCCGCCACATCGTCGGATCCGAGGCCGCGATCCGGGTGAAGTCGCGAAAGCCGGCGGCGGAGTAGTTGATCACCTCCTGCGCCGTCACCCGCCGCAGGTGATCGGCCACCCCCACCATGGTGTAGGCGATCAGGTGCGGCACGTGGCTCGTCACCGCCAGCACCAGGTCGTGGTGGTCTGGCTCCATCCTGTCCACGCGCGCCCCGAGCGCGGTCCAGAACGCCACCAGATCCGCGACTGCCGCGGGATCGGCGTCCGGCAGGGGGGTGAGCAGACACCAGCGGTTGTCGAAGAGCTGGGCGAAGCCCGCGCCCGGCCCGGAATGCTCGGTGCCGGCCAGCGGGTGGCCGGGGATGAAATGCACCCCCGCAGGCACGTGCGGCCCGACGGCGTCGATCACCGCGCGCTTCACCGAGCCGACATCGCTGATCGTGGCGCCGGCCTTCAGATGTGGCGCGATCTCCACCGCCACCGCCTCCATGGCGCCCACCGGCACGCAGAGGATGACGAGGTCGGCACCCTGCACCGCCTCGGCGGCGGTATCAAAGACCTCGGCGAGGCCGAGACGCGCCGCTTCGGCGCGGGTCTCCGGGGTGCGGGCGTAGCCGGTGATACGGACCGGTTCACCGGTGCGGCGGATGGCGTGGCTGATCGAGGAGGCGATGAGGCCGAGGCCGATCAGCGCGACGTGGCGGTAGCGCATCAGGCCCTGACCTTCATGAAATCCGCCACCGCCTCGGCGACCCGGGCGCAGCCGGCGGCATCGCCGACGGTGATCCGCAGGCAGTGGGGCAGCTTGTAGCCTGCCACCTTGCGCACGATGATCCCCCGCTCGCGCAGCGCCCGGTCGCAGGCCTCGGCCTCGGGGCGGTCGCGGAAGCGGGCGAGGACGAAGTTTGCCTCGGACGGATCCGAGGGCACGCCGGCGGCCGCCAGCGCCGCGGCCAGCGCGGTGCGGTTCGCGGTGTTCTCGGCCCGGCAGCGGTCCGTGTAGGCGGTGTCGCGGATTGCGGCCTCGGCGGTGGCCAGCGCGGCAGTGGAGAGGTTGAAGGGGCCGCGCACGCGGTTCAGCACCTCGATCACGTGGGCGGGGCCGTAGCCCCAGCCGACGCGCAGGCCGCCGAGGCCGTGGATCTTCGAGAAGGTGCGGGTCATCACCACGTTGTCGCGGGCGTCGACGAGGCCGGCGTGACCGTCGAAACCCGGGACGAAATCCGCGTAGGCGCCGTCGAGGACCAAGAGGGCCTGGGGCGGCAGGCCGGCGGCGAGGCGGGCGACCTCGGCGGCGGGGATCATGGTGCCGGTGGGGTTGTTGGGGTTGGCGATGAAGACCAGCGCGGTCCGCTCGGTCGCGGCGGCGAGAATGGCGTCGACATCGGTGTGGCGGGCGCGCTCCGGCACCTCGACAGGGGTGGCGCCGGCAGCGAGGGCGCTGATCCGGTACATGCCGAAACCGTGCTCGGTGTGGATGACCTCGCGGCCGGGGCCGGCATAGGCCTGGGTGAGAAAGGCGATGATCTCGTCGGAGCCGGCGCCGCAGACGATCCGGGCGGGGTCGAGGTCGTGGACTTCGGCGATGGCCTGACGGAGAGCGGCATGATCGGTGGAGGGATAGAGGTGCAGGCTGGCACCGGCAGCCTGGAAGGCCGCGACGGCGCGCGGCGACGGGCCGGCGGGGTTCTCGTTCGAGCTCAGCTTCAGGACCTGCGCGTGGCCGGCCAGCCGCGATTCACCGCCCTGGTAGAGGGCGATGTCGAGGATGCCCGGCTGCGGGCGGATGGTCGGGTGCGGCTCGGTCATGGTCGGCCTCTGGTCTGGTGGACGCGTCTCTAGCGCGCGGCGCGACCGGTGGGAAGACTCCGAAATCGCCGTGACCCGGAAACGGGTGCGCGGTGTGAACACCGGGGTGTTCACGCGTGAACATATTGATATCAAAGCGATTCATCTTCAATAATTTTCCGTAAAGGCGGCCCTGCGGCTGCTTGCGACCACCTGGCATGGGCGTTGAATGCCGTGGCGCGGCGGGCTATGAGAAGGCGTTCGGACGGGGTCCGGACACAAGGTTTGGCTCAGCCGGAGAGGACCCACCCAAATGCTGGTAGCTACCCTGAGACGCACCGCTGCTCTCGCGCTCGTCGCCTCCCTGGCGGCCTGCGCGGCGCAGCAGAATGCCAATGTCCTGGCCGGGAACCAGGCCATGACGGCCTCCACCGTCTCCTACGGGACAGTGACCGCCAGCCGGGTGGTCTCGCTCGAGGGGACCCAAGGCGGCCAGGCTGCGGGCGCGATCCTCGGCGGCCTCGCCGGCGCGGCGCTCGGCCAAGAGGTCGGCGGCGGCACCGGCAAGGTGATCGCCACCGGCGTCGGCGCTACCGCCGGCGCGGCTGCGGGCCTGCAGGCCGGCAAGGCCGCCGGAACCCGGCAGTCGATCGAATGGACGGTCAGCCTCGAGAACGGCGGGTCGATCGCGGTGATGCAGGGCGAGCCCACCTTCGCCATCGGCCAGCGGGTGCAGGTCATCACCGGCGGCGGCCAGACCCGGCTCGCGCCGGCCTGATCTCAGCCGGCCAGCGACGCCTCGGCGCGGGAGACCTGCGCCGCGGCGCGCGCGAGCGGCAGCTCGACCCAGAACACCGATCCGGCGCCCTCCTCGCCGAGGACGCCGATCCGTCCGCCCATGCGGCTGGCGAGCTCGGCGCAGATCGCGAGCCCGAGACCAGTGCCGCCGAAGCGGCGGGCGATCGAGTTGTCCACCTGCTCGTAGGGCTGGAAGATCTCGTCGCGCCGGTCCGCGGGGATGCCGATGCCGGTATCCTCGACCTCGAGGCGCACCCCGTCTTGCGGGCCGGCCAAGACGCGCACCGTCACCGATCCGCGCTCGGTGAACTTCGCGGCGTTGCCGACGAGGTTGGTGAGGATTTGGCGCAGCCCCTGGCGATAGCCGTGCCGGGCGGCCGGCAGCCCGGGCGCAATCTCCGCCCGCAGGTCGAGACCCTCGGCATGCGGCGAGAACCGCGCCTCGTCGAGGACCTCGTCGACGACCTCGCGGAGGTCGAAGTCAATGTCGTCGTGGGCCTCCGGCGCCTGGTCGAGGCGGAAATAATCGAGGATGCGGTTAATCACCTCGAGAAGGTGCATCCCCGAGGTGCGGATCATGGTGACGTTGCGTCGTTGGGTTTCGTCGAGGTGACTGGACAGCAGAACGCTCGCCATGCCGATGACGCCGTTGAGCGGGGTGCGCACCTCGTGGGAGACGGTCGCAAGGAAGCGGGTCTTGGCGGCATCGGCGGCCAGCGCCCGCTCGGTCATCAGCGCGAGCCGCTGGGTGCGCTGGGCAACCCGCAGCTCGAGCTCGGCCTTGTGGGCGGCGAGATCGGCCAGCGCCGCCAGACGGTCGCGGTTCACCGAGTGTACGAGCTGGCAGGTCATGATGAGCAGGTTGAGGTAGAGCACTGTGGTGACGAAATGCGCCGTCTCGACCGACCCGGCCTGGCGCAGGATCATGTAGAGAGCGGCATGGGACGCCAGGAAGGACACCGCCGCGCCGTCGAGGGTGCGGTCCTGCATCGCCACCCAGAGGCAGAAGGGCACCGCCAGAAACAGCGTCGCGCCGCTCGGGCTGACCATCTCCTGCGGCAGCGACAGCATCAGGCCGAGGAGGGCGAGGAGCACGACGGCGAGGGCGACGGCAATGCCGGTGGGTCGGAGATCGGCGCGGATCTTGGGATATTCGCGGAGGTTCAGCAGTACCGGCCCGAGGGTGAGAAGACCGAACGGCACGAACGCCGCGGCGCAGAGCGGCGCCGACCAGAACTGGGGTACGGCCACCAGCCCGGCCAACGAACTGGCGAGAATGACGGTCGAGACGCTGGCCGAGTAGACGGCCACACCCGCGAGAAAGACGAACCACTCGCGGGTGCGGCTGTCGGGCCGGCACCGGCGCGCCAGCCAGCGCATGGTCATGGCCCCGAGCAACGCCCCCAAGCCCTGCCCGGCGGAACTGGTCAGGATCTCGCCTGGCGTGAGGCCGGCGACGATGCCGCCGAGCGACAAACCCCGCCACCGCCGCAGCCACCCCGCGCCCGCGGAGCACGATCGCCGCGAAGAGGGCGATGGCCGAGGCCGCCGAAGCCCCGAGGACGATGCCGCTGCCAAATCCGATCGCGCGCAGGAACACCACCAGGGCAGCGATGGAAATCGCCACCAGCGCCGGGGGTCCAAGACGGACGAAGGCCGGTACCGCAGAGAGCATCGTACTCCTTCGCTGCGAAGCCGGCCCGAAAAGTGACGGAAGCCAGGTCAACCGCAATACGCGGGAATACAGCCTACAGTTGTTTTACACTTTCCGCCAGCACGGACCGTCGTCCGGCGGCCCGCGCCTGCTAATTGGCAGCTTTCTGCCGTCCGAACTCGCAGTCGTTTCCTCCATCGGGCAGAGGTGCGCAAAGCCCCAGCCGCACCAGCACGACCCCGTCGACGATGCGGATGGAGCCGGGCTTCGGCCAGACCGCCATGTCGGCGTAGTTCGGGATCAGACTCTCGCGCTCGTCCTCGGGCACGAGCTGGTACTGGTAGAACCCCATCAGCTTCATGTAGTTGACGAGGCGCACCGGATGGTTCCGCGTCCACTCCACGAAGGATTCCCCGAGCAGGACCGTGGGCGCCGTCGGGTAGATGTTGCTGGCATCCAGGATGCCGAAGAAATCCACCGCGATGTCCGACCCTTCTGGCACGTCGACCATGGCCATGATGTCGCGGTTGATGGCGCCGGCGATCGCCTCGTCGTAGCGCTTGGTCACCCAGGCCCGGGCCTGCTGGGTCGAGTTGATGTACATGCACTGGATGACGAAGAGCACGAGGAGGGCGGTGACGACATTGCGCACCGTCCGGCTGTCGGTGACCTTCCAAGCCAGCAGGAAGACGATCAGGAAAACCGCCGGGGCGGCGACGAAGGTCCGGAGCGGCATCTCCTTGCCCGAGACCAGGATGAGCGCGCCCGGCGCCAGCACCACGGCGAGGAGGACGAGCCCGGTCAGCACGAAGGTGAGCGGCGAGCCGGTTGACCGCCGCAGGATGAGCAATCCGCAAAAGCCGAGCGCGAGGGCGAAGACGTACTTGGCGATGCCGAAGTTCCACCACCAGCCGTAGATGACCCGGTACATGCCGCGCGGGAACTCGATCAGCCGCGAGACGATGAAGCCGGTCGGGGAGGACTGGTTGCCCATATAGGCGCCGCTGATGTAGTCGGACGCCGGCTCGGCGCCGGTCACCTCGATGAGCGCCCAGGAAATGATCGCATAGAGCAGCGTCGCCGCGACCATGACCGCGAGGGCGAGGAGGTAGACCCGGATCGCCTCGGGGATCCGTCGTGGGTTCTCGAGGAAGGTCTGCCAGGCCACCAGCGGCAGGAGGATCACCGGGTAGATGAGGATCGCCGTCTGGTAGGCGCCGGCGGCGAAGGTGCAGAGGAGGACCGCGGCGAGGAGCCGGAGCCAGTAGTCCCGCCCCGAATGCGCCAGTGCGTCGAGGGTCATGACCACGGCCAGCGTCGCGGTGAAGAAGCTCAGGCCGATCGGGATGATGTGGGCGGCGTATTCGAGCTGGGCGGGCACCGCCGGGAAGGCGATGAAGGCGGCGAAACAGACGTAGTGGAAGGGCCGGAGCTCGCGCTCGCCGAGGAGGCCGAGGGCGAGGCAGTAGGTGAGGGAGATGAGGATGCCGAAGATGAGATAGGTCGCCTGCGGCACCACCAGCTGCGGCCAGACCGCCTGCACCAGCGGGATGACCCAGCGGCCGAGCGGGATGAAGTCGGCGTTGGAGAAGGCGTGGCGCTCGTCGTCGATGGTGAGGTTGAAGTTGTTTATCTCGTGGGAGAACAGCACGAAGAAGATCGCGAAGAGAAAAGGCGCCGCCCGCCAGGGGAAGCGTTGCCACATGCGATCATCCATCGGGTGCCTCCGCAATCGTCGGTGGAGGCTGCGTAGGTCAACGTTAAGAAACGGTCAACTTCGACGGCGATCAGAAGAAGCTCTGCGGGTCGATGTCGATGGTGACGCGCACCGTCGAGGGCGCCGGTACTGCCGCGGCCCAGGCGCGAAGCAGCGGCTGGAGCGCCACCCCCTTCGGGGCGCGGACGAGGAGGCGCACGCGGTGGCGGCCGCGGATGCGGGCGATGGGCGCGGGGGCCGGGCCCCAGACCTCGGCGCCGGCGGCGCGGAGCGGCTCGGCGGCGCGGGCCAGCGCCCTCGCGGTGTCCCAGGTGCGGGGCTCGTCGGGGCCGGTGACGATGACGCCGGCGAGGCGGCCGTAAGGGGGCATGCGGGCGGCACGGCGGGCCTCGGCCTCGGCGCGCCAGAAGCCCTCGTCGTCGCCGGTGAGGATGGCGCGCAGTGCCGGGTGCTCGGGCTGGTGGGTCTGGACGAGGGCGAGGCCGGGACGCTCGGCGCGGCCGGCGCGGCCGGCGACCTGGCGGATGAGCTGGAAGGTCTTCTCGGCGGCGCGGAGGTCGCCGCCCTGCAGGCCGAGGTCGGCGTCGATGACACCGACGAGGGTGAGGTGCGGGAAGTTGTGGCCCTTGGAGACGAGCTGGGTGCCGATGACGAGGTCGGCGGCACCGCGGGCGATCTCGTCGATGCGGGCCTTGAGCGCGCGGGCGCTCTCGGCGAGGTCGGAGGAGAGGATGGCGAGGCGCGCCTCGGGCCAGAGGGCGGCGGCCTCCTCGGCGACCCGCTCGACGCCGGGGCCGAGGGTGGTCATCTTGCCCTCGACCTTGCAGGAGGGGCAGGTGGTGGGAATGGGCTTGGTGGCGCCGCACTGGTGGCAGACGAGGCGCTTGCGGAAGCGGTGCTCGACCATGCGGGCGTCGCACTGGTCGCAGCCGACCTGCTGGCCGCAGGCGCGGCAGAGGGTGAGCGGCGCATAGCCGCGGCGGTTGAGGAAGAGCAGCGACTGCTCGCCGGCGGCGAGGCGTTCGGTGACGGCGGCGGCCAGCGGCTCGGAGATCCAGCGGCCCGGCTCCGGCGGGGTCTCGCGGAGGTCGATGGCACGCATCTCAGGCAGCTCGGCGACGCCGAAGCGCTCGGGGAGGTCGAGGCGCGCATACTTGCCGGCGTCGGCGTTGGCCCAGGATTCGAGCGAGGGCGTGGCGGAGGCGAGGACGACGGCGGCGCCCTCGATCGAGGCGCGCAGCACGGCCATGTCGCGGGCGTGGTAGAGGGCGCCGTCCTCCTGCTTGTAGGAGCCGTCGTGCTCCTCGTCGACGACGATCAGCCCAAGGTCGGCGAAGGGCAGGAAGAGGGCGGAGCGGGCGCCGACGACGAGGCGGGCGTCGCCGGTGGCCACCGCCATCCAGGCGCGGCGGCGGGCGGCCTGGGTGACGCCGGAATGCCACTCCGCCGGACGGGCGCCGAAGCGCGCCTCGACGCGGTCGAGGAACTCGACGGACAGCGCGATCTCGGGCAGGAGCACCAGCGCTTGGCGGCCGCGGGCGAGGGCCTCGGCGACGGCCTCGAGGTAGACCTCGGTCTTGCCGGAGCCGGTGACGCCCTTGAGCAGCGTGGTGGAATAGCGCCCGGAGGCGACGGCGGTGCGCAAGGTCGCGGCCGCCCCGGCCTGGGCGGCGGAAAGCGGCCGGGGATCGGCGGCGGGGTCGAGCACTGGGTACGGCGCATCGCGGCAACACTCCTCGCGAAGGAGCACGCCCTGAGCCTCGAGGCCCTTGAGCACGGCGGCGGAGACGCCGGCGAGGTGGGCGAGCTCCGTGGGCGCGAAGCCGAGGTTGCCGTAGTCGTCGAAGGCGGCGAGGACACGCGCGCGGGCGTCGGTCATCCGGTCGGGCTCGGTGCCCGACCGGCGCAGGAGCGGCCGCGCGGCCGGCGGCGCGCCGAGCCCGGGGGCGCGGGTGGCGAGGCGCAGCATGATCGAGAGCGGCGTCAGCGTGTAGTCGGCCGCACGGGTGAGAAAGCTGCGCATCGCCGCCCCGAGCGGCGGCGCCTCGAGCACCCGGGCGACGTCGCGGAGCTTGGCGACGTCGAAGCCGCCCTGCCCCTCCCCCCAGACGCAGGCCAGCACTCGCCGCGGCCCGAGCGGCACCTCGACGAGATCGCCGGTCCGGGCGCCGCCCTCCGGGGCGCGGTAGTCGAGCAGGCGATCGAGACCGTCGGCGACGACCACGGCCAGAGCCTCGCCCGGCGCGAAGAGCCGCGAGGAATTGGGCGGATTGAGGTGTTCCATCGCGCAATACCTTGGGCTATCATGCCCCGGCACCACAAGGGCTGACGCCCTGCATGCGGAGGCTACCCCAATGAAATTCTTTGTGGACACCGCCGAGATCGACGAGATTCGCGACCTGAACGCGCTCGGGCTGGTGGACGGCGTGACGACGAACCCCAGCCTCATCAAGAAATCCGGACGCGATTTCATCGAGGTGGTCCGCGAGATCTGCGGCGAGATCGAAGGTCCGGTCAGCGCCGAGACGGTTGCGCTCGACTACGAGGGCATGCTCGCCGAAGGCCGCAAGCTGGCGCAACTCGCCCCCAACATCGCCGTCAAGGTGCCGCTCACCTGGGACGGCCTCAAGGCCTGCCGGACGCTGTCCGACGAGGGCCGGATGGTCAACGTCACCCTGTGCTTCTCGGCCAACCAGGCTCTCCTCGCCGCCAAGGCAGGCGCGACGTTCATCTCGCCCTTCGTCGGGCGGCTCGACGACATCAACATCGACGGCATGGATCTGATCCGCGAGATCCGCCAGATCTACGACAACTACGGCTTCGAGACCGAGATCCTCGCCGCCTCGATCCGCAGCGTCAACCACATCAAGGACGCCGCGATGATCGGCGCCGATGTCGTCACCGCGCCGGCGGCGGTCCTGCACAAGCTCGCCGAGCACCCGCTGACCGACAAGGGGCTGACGGCGTTCCTCAAGGACTGGTCGGCCACCGGCCAGAAGATCGTGTGACACTAACCCAACCGAGGCAAAAACGAGCATGACGATGACCGAGACCGCCACCACGGCGATCCGCGAGCACATTCTGGGCGATCCGGGGCTGATCCTGGAGGACCACGAGTTGATGCGGGCACTGCTCCAGGCCGACCGCAGCGCCCAGGGCCGCAACGTCGTCGACCTGCGCGGCGTGCTCGTCGACCGGCTGGAAGAACGGCTGGACAAGCTCGAGGACACCCACCGCGAGGTGCTGGCCGCTGCCTACGAGAACGTCGCCGGCATGAACCAGGTGCACCGCGCCTGCCTCGCGCTGCTCGAGCCGCAGGACTTCGCCGGCTTCCTGCAGGTGCTGACTCGCGACGTCGCGCCGATCCTCGGGGTCGAGGTGATCCGCCTCGGGCTCGAGGCCCCGGATGCCGAGCCGGGCGCGAGCCTCGGGCCGGTGGGGCCGTTCCGGGACGTGGTGGTGGCGCTGCCCACCGGCGGGGCCGACGCCTACGTCACCCAGGGCCGCGGCCTCGGGGCGCGGCGGGTGACACTGCGCCAGCTGGTCAAGGCGTCCCCCGACCTCTACGGCGCCGAGGCGCCGGAGATCCGCTCGGAAGCGCTGATCCGGGTCGACCTCGGCGACGGCCATACCGTCGGTCTGCTCGCCTTCGGCGCCACGGACTCGCTGCGCTTCCACCCGGACCAGGGCACCGACCTCCTCGCCTTCTTCGGCGGCGTCTTCGAGCGCAGCCTGCGGCGCTGGCGCGACTGAGGTGAGCGCGCCGGCCCCTTCCGAGGGCGCGGCCGATCTCATGCACGACTGGCTGGCCCAGCTCGGCGCGGTGCGCGGTATGAGTCCGCGCACCCTGACCGCCTACCGCCGCGACGTTTCGGGCTACCTCGGCTTTCTCGCCGGCCACTGGGGCGGCCCGGCCGGCGCCGCGGCGCTTGCACGGGTCTCGGTGAGCGACCTGCGCGCCTGGATGGCGCACGAGCGCAATCGCGGCCTCGCCGCCCGCTCGGTGGCGCGCGCCCTCTCCTCGGTCCGCAGCTTCCACGCCTGGCTCGCCGAGAGCCGCGGCGTCATCGCCGCCGCCGTCACCGCCACCCGCGGCCCGCGGATCAAGCCGCGGCTGCCGCGCCCGGTGGCGCCTGACGCGGCCCGGGCGCTGATCGACACCGTCGCCGCCCAGAGCCTCGAGCCCTGGATGCAGGCCCGCGACATGGCCGTGCTGACGCTTCTCTACGGCTGCGGCCTGCGCATCTCCGAGGCGCTCGGCCTCCGGCAGGCCGACGCGCCCCTGGGCGAGACCCTGCGCATCCGCGGCAAGGGCGGGCGCGAGCGGCTGGTGCCGGTGCTGCCGGTGGCGGCGCGGGCGGTCGAAGCCTACCGGGCGCTCGTGCCCTTCCAGCCCGGCGCCGCCGCGCCGCTCTTTCTCGGCGCCCGCGGGGCCGAACTCAACCCGCGCCAGGTGCAGCGGGTGATGAGCGCGGCGCGGATGCAGCTCGGCCTGCCGGCGACAGCGACGCCGCACGCGCTCCGGCATTCCTTCGCCACCCACCTCCTCGAAGCCGGTGGCGACCTCAGGACGATCCAGGAACTCCTCGGCCACGCGACGCTGGCCTCGACGCAGATCTATACCGGCGTCGACCAGGTGCGGCTGATGGAGGCCTATGCGGCCGCCCACCCCAAGGCGCGGGCCTAAGGGTCGAGGTAGCCGTCGACCGCCAGCGTCGGACTGAGGCCGTCCGCCTCCGGCGGCAGCAGGAAGGCGCCCGACACCGTCGAGCGGGCGGGCACCTGGTCGACCATCAGGCGCCGCACCGCCGCGATCCGGTCGCCGTCGCGGAGCGTCAGCGACACCGCCACCGCCGAGGCGGGGCGGCCGCCGCGATTGGCTAGGGTGAAGCGGAGTTGCCCCGCCCCGTCCGTCTCCGCCGCCGGCCCGGGCGCGACGACGAGATCGGGCAGGGCGCCGGCGCTGGTCAGGCCCTCGACGGCGAGATAGCCCACGATCGCGAGCACGATCGCGCCCGAGACGAGCCCGAGCGCCCATTCCAGCCGCTCGGTGCGGCGCCGGACCTTGGCGTCGGCGGTGCGCCGGGGGCTCACAGGATCATCCGCGCCGCCGAGGCGCCGAGGCTGGCCGGGAAGGCGAGGACCACGGTGGCCATCAGCGCGATGGAGAGGCCGAACCCGTCGATCCGTCCGAAGATCCAGAGAGTAAACAGGCTGATCGCCAGCGCCAGCACGTAGCCGGGGAGGGAATAGCGCAGGAAATCGCTTCGCGCCGGACTGCGGGAGGCGCCGTCGCGGTTGCCGTGGGCGCGGACGAAGGCGTGCGTGAGCCCGAGGCTCAGCGCCACCAGCCCGATCGCATGCCAGGGGGTCATGGCGAAGGCGACGAGCAGCATCTCCTCGGTCGGCGCCATGTTGAAGCTGAGGAAGAGCGCGCCGACCAGCATCATGAACAGCGTCCCGAAATAGCCGCCGAACGCCCGCTCGCCCTCTCCGCCGCGGAGCTGGCTGCGGGCGAGGAGCGCCCCGAGCGCGGCGGGCACCGCCTGGATGGCGATGCGGCCGATGACCTGGTCGGGGCGGACCGGCGTGCCGAGCTGGCTGAAGAGAAAGAGGATGGTGCCCGACGCCAGCATCCCCACCCCGAGGGCCAGTGCGGCGTCGCGCAGGTCCTCGCGCCAGCCGAAAGTCGGCTCGAAGCCGACCCGGTGCGCCACCCCGACGAGGAGCGGGATGGCGAGCAGAACGAGGAGCGCCAGCTTCAGCCGGTCGAGGCGGGCCCCGAGTTCCCAGAGCTCGGAGGTCATCAGCATCGGCAGCCCGAAGATCAGCGCGCCGGCGAAGGCGCGGGCGAGCCCCCTGACCAGCCCGCGGGGCGTCTCGGGCATGGGTCGCGACCGGGATGCCATGATGCAGGACGCCCGCGCCGGCCGCAGGTTCCGGTCGCCTAGCCCTTGCGCCCGATCATCCGGCCGAACCAGCCGGGCTGCTTCTCTTCCGCGCCTGCCTCCACGGCTTCCGCCGCGACCGGTTCGGCCGGCGGCTCGATCGCGGCACGGAAGTTGTCGAAGAAGGTGTCGGCCATCTTCTTGGCGAAGCCGTCGATCAGCCGCGAGCCGAGCTGCGCGAGCTTGCCGCCGACATTGGCCTTGACCTCGTAGGTCAAAAGCGTGCCGCCCTCGTTGTCGGCGAGCTTCACGTCGGCCGAGCCCTTGGCAAAGCCCGCCGCGCCGCCCTTGCCCTCGCCGGCGATGGTGTAGCTCGTCAGCGGCACGATGTCCGACAGCGCGACCCGCCCGTGGAAGGTGGCGCTGACCGGCCCGACCTTCTGCTTGACCGTCGCCTCGAAGCCCTCGTCGGGCCCGCCGGTCAGTTCCTGGCAGCCCGGGATCGCCGCCTTCAGCACCTCCGGGCTGTTGAGCGCCGCCCAGACCACCTCGCGCGGAGCGGCGATCTGCCGCGAGCCCTGCATCTCCATTCACGCTTCCTCCCATCGCATCGCGTCGCCGGCACGATAGCCGGTAACGCCCGCGGGAGCGAGGGGTCAGCGGTCGAAGCCGAAGCTGAGCCGGACCTCGAAGTCGAAGACCGACCCGCCGAGCCCGTCCGGCGCCGCCGGCAGCCGCGCCCGCCGCGCCGCGTCGAGCCCCGCCCGGTCGAGCACCACCGATCCGGAGGAGCGCGCCACCCGCGCCTCGACGAGCCGCCCGTCGCGCGACATCCGCACCCCGAGCCGCAGCGAGCCGGTGATGCCGCGGTCGAGGGCGGCGCGCGGATAGATCTGCGCCCGCGCAATGGCATCGCGCACCGCCGCCTCGAAGCCTGCCTGCACCGCCGGGGCGCCGGCACTGGCCGCGTCCGCGCCCGCCGCGCCTTCGTCCACGATCACCTCGCGCACCGCCTCCCGCGTCGGCGCCGCGGCGCCGCGCGCCCGCGGCCGGACCGGCAGCCCGAACTCCGCGTCGGGCTGCACCTGGAGATCGCTCGGCGCCTCGAGCCCCAGCGGGGCCGCGGCATCGAACGCCGGCGCAAGATCGGTGAGCTCGGGGACATCGGCCTCGGTCTCGGGATCCGGCTGCCACAGCGGCAACTCCGGGATCGGCGCCGGCTCGGGCTCCTCCGGCACCGGCGCAGCGACAGGCGTCTCCGGCATCGGCTGGCCTCCGGAGAGCGCCGCGACTTCCGCCGGCGTGACAAGGCGCACCGCCAGCACCGGCTCCGGCGGGGCCGGGCGCACCCGCAGCCATGGCAGCCCCCAGAGCGCCAGCGCGATCACACCGGCATGGGCGGCGGCGGAGAGCGGAATTCCCCAACGCATCGCCCCGCCTGCCGCCATCCCGTGACGCACGGCCCGGCTCCCACAAACCACCTGCCCACCGGAGGTGCCTAGCAGGATTTCCGCCGGCGCGAAAGCCGAGGCGCCGTGGGAAAAATGCTGCGCTTGCCGACGGATATGCACCGCAGTCCTTGCCGGGACCGCCCCCGCGCGCCAGATTCGCCAGGGACACGCAGAACGGGAGACAGGCGACATGGCGCATCGGATTGGCGCGGCGGTACTGGCGGGACTGGTCCTGGCGGCACCGGCCGCCTGGGCGCAGGGCCAGGAAAGGTGCTACGGCGTCGCGCGGGCCGGCGAGAACGACGGCATCGGCAACAACGACACCGCGGGCGGCAGCACCGTGGATTTCCAGGGCGACGCCTGGAAATGGGTTCCGGCCGGCACCTGCCTCACCCTGCCCCTGCCCCAGCAGCCCGACGGCACCCCGCGCCGCGGCGCCCTCGAGCCCCTGGACCGCGACCGGTCCTGAAGCCCGCAGCCCCGCAGCTCAACCGCCGTTGAGGTCCGCCGGCGCCGGGCATGCCGCGACTCCCGCCGCCGCATAGCCCTGGGCGAAGGCCGCGGCCCGCGCGTCCTGGGAACCCGGGGCGAAGGCGTCGAACTCCGGCCGTATCCGCACCCCGTCCCGGGCGAGGTCGTCCACCACGTTGCGCACCGACCACACGAGCTGGCCGTAGAACCCGTCCGGCACCGCGCCGAGCCGCGACCCGGCCATCGCGGCCCAGGCCCCGGTCAGGCAATCCGCCTGCAGCGCCAGTTCCGCGCGCACCGCCCCGCGCCGCGCCCGCCGCGCCCCGACGAGTTCAAGCGCCGCCCGGTCGAGGACGCCCGCCTCCCGCTGCAGGTGCTCGGCCGACACCCGCGCCGCCACCAGCGCCAGCCCGAGGTCCTTCTCCCGCTTCAGCCGGCCGCCGAGCGCATCGAGAAACATCAGGTCGAACGCCGCCGTGCCGGTCTCCGCACAATAGAACGGCCCCGACACCCCGGCGCCACCGGCGCAGGCCGTGCCGGTCGTCTGGGTGAAGAACACCAGCTTGGCCGGGTCGTAGCGGTGGCCGGACCCGTCCGGGAATTGCCGCTTCCAGACCGCCTGGGCATCGGCGAACGCCACTTCGGTGCGCCGCACGATCACCTCGCTGCGGTCCCGCGGCAGCGCCTCGCTCACCGGCACCCCGGGGTTGAGCCGCCCCCAGGTCCAGGTGCCAGCGAGGCTCACCAGCGTCAGCGCCAGCGCGGCGAGCGCCAGCGTCCGGAGCCGCAGCCGGCGGCCGGGATCGGGGCGGGTCAGTTCCATCGCGGCGCGTCTCCTGCTCTCTCGTCCCCCGGCGAACTGGCTTGACGCCGGGACGGTCCCGTGATGCTTGAGCCCGACGATTGCGCAAAGGTCTTAAGAAACGTGCTACGCCGGCTCTACGCCTGGGTCCTGACGCTGGCCGCGTCGCCCAACGCCCTCTGGGCACTGGCCGCCATCGCCTTCGTCGAAAGCTCGGTCTTCCCGATCCCGCCCGACGTGCTGCTGATCCCTCTGGTGATCGCCCGCCCCGAGCGGGCCTGGCGGATCGCCACCGTCTGCACGATCGCTTCGGTTGTCGGCGGCGCCTTCGGCTATTTCATCGGCTGGGGCCTCTTCGAGCAGGTCGGCCGTCCGGTCCTCGACTTCTACGGCATGGACGCAAAGTTCGAGACCTTCCGCGAGACCTACAATGCCTGGGGTGCCTGGGCGGTCCTGATCGCGGGCGTCACCCCGTTCCCGTACAAGGTCATCACCATCCTGTCGGGCGCCACCGGCCTCAACTTCGCGGTCTTCATGGTGGCGAGCGTCATCGCCCGCGGCATCCGCTTCTTCCTGATCGCCGCCCTGCTCTGGCGCTTCGGCCCACCGATCCGCGACTTCATCGAGCGCCGCCTCGGCCTGGTCTTCAGCCTCAGCATGGCGGCGCTGATCGGCGGCTTCTTCCTGATCGAGCTGGTGAAATGACCCTTCTCCAGCGCCGCGCCCTCGGCCCGCTCCTCGGCTCGCTCGCCCTCCTCCTCGGCGCGCTTTCCTTCCAGTACCTCGGCGGCCTCGCCCCCTGCCACCTCTGCATCCTGCAGCGCTGGCCCCACGGCATCGCGATCGCGCTCGGGGTGATCCTTCTGGCGTGGCCGCGGCGCTGGCTGGCGCTCCTCGCCGGCCTCGTCGTGCTCGCCGGCGCCGGGATCGCCGTCTATCACGTCGGCGTCGAGCAGGCCTGGTGGCCTGGCCCGACGACCTGCACCGCGCCCGAGCCCGGTGCCATGTCGGCGGGCGATCTCCTCGACCAGATCCTCGAGACCCCGGTGGTGCTCTGCGACCAGGTGGCCTGGAGCCTCTGGGGCATTTCCATGGCCGGCTGGAACGCGATCTGGTCTCGCTCGGCCTCGCCTGGCTCTGGTTCCGCGCCTACGCCTCGAGCTCGGCGTCCCAGTAGAGGAAGTCCATCCAGCTGTCGTGCAGGTGGTTCGGCGGAAACTTCCGCCCGACGTTCTGCAGCTGCTCGGTGGTCGGCCGCACCGGCTTGCGCCGCAGGTGCATGCCCGACTGCTTCAGCGTGCGCGCCCCCTTGTGCAGGTTGCAGGGCCCGCAGGAAGCGACGACGTTCTCCCAGGTGGTGCGTCCGCCACGGGAGCGCGGGACGACATGATCGAAGGTGAGGTGATCGCGGTTGCCGCAATACTGGCAGGTGAACTCGTCACGCAGGAACAGGTTGAAGCGGGTGAATGCGGTGGTGCGTGCCGGCTTGACGTAATCCTTCAGCACGACCACCGAAGGTATTCGGAACTCCACCGACGGCGAATGCACGACCGCCTCGTACTCCGCCACCACTACCACCCGCTCCAGAACCGCCGCCTTCACCGCCTCCTGCCACGGCCAGAGCGACAGAGGCAGGTAGGAGAGCGGCCGGTAATCCGCGTTCAGCACCAGCGCCGGATGATCCCGCAGGCCCCCGGGGTTCCGAACGAAGCTGGGCATCGGCGTGCTTTGCAGCATAGACAATCCCTTGCGCGGGCCTCATGGCGCTCCGCCGCGGGTGCGGCGCGATGCCTCGACCACGAAGCAACTATATCTCGCCCAAAAGGTCTGGCAAGCCCCTAGATACAGCCATTTCTTCGGGTCGCGACCACATTATCCCGGGTAAGGGACAGTTTCGTGACCCCGCGAACTCATGCAACTTCGACGCCACCGTCGCGAGCACAGTTTACGAAAGATGAATCCCGTACCATATCACGATAGAATTCAACGACATGACCCCTCTGCACACTGTGTGCAGACCCTAGATTCGAACCCCTTCCCGCCGGGTGGCGACCCGGTAGTACGCCCAGAGCAGCCGCGCCGCCACCGCCCGCCACGGCGACCAGGCGAGGCTCATCTCCCGCAGCGCCCTCTCTGTCGGGCGGGCGTCGAGCTCGAAGAGCTGGCGGGCCGCATCCTGGAGCGCCAGGTCGCCGGGGGCGAAGACGTCGGCGCGGCCGAGGGAGAACATCGCGTAGATCTCCGCCGTCCAGACGCCGATGCCCTTGAGGCGGGTGAGCTCGGCGACGAGCGCCGCGTCCGGGAGCGCGCGGAGGGCGGCGAAGTCGAGGCCGCTGGCGGCGAGGGCCTGGCCGTAGGCGATCTTCTGGCGCGAGAGGCCGGCGGTGCGCAGCGCCTCGTCGGTGAGGGCCAGGACGCCGGCGGGGGTGGTGGCGCCAAGGGCGGCGAGGCGGCCCCAGATCGCGGCGGCCGAGGCGGTGGAGACCTGCTGGCTGACGATGGCGGAGAACAGCGTCTCGAAGCCGTCGGGGCGGCGGCGGAGGGGCAGCGGGCCGGTGAGCTCCAGCGCCCGGGCGAAGCGCGGCTCGAGGGCGGCGAGGTGCGCCGCGCCCTCGGCCACGTCTTCCGGGGTCTCGATGATACGCCCGACCATGGGGCGCGGTAGCACGGGCGATCGACGCTTGGAAGGCGGCGTGGGGCGGGCTAGAAGATCGCGCATGTCCGCCGCCACGGCCCCTGCCCCGCAGATCCGCGTCCGACGCAACCTCCGGGTGCTGGTGGTGGCGCAGATGGTGCTCGGCGCGCAGCTTCCGGTCACCTTCATCCTCGGCGGCCTCGCCGGCCAGACGCTGGCGCCGAGCAAGTGCCTCGCGACGCTGCCGATCTCGGTGATCATCCTCGGGACCATGCTGTCGGCGCCGATGCTCGCCGACCTGATGCAGCGGCGGGGACGGCGGCTCGGTTTCGTGCTCGGGGCGGCCGGCGGCGGGATCGGCTCGGCGCTCTGCGCGCTGGCGCTGGTGCGGGGGTCGTTCGGGCTCTTCCTCGCCGGGTCGCTGCTCTCGGGGCTCTACATGTCGGCGCAGGGGTTCTACCGCTTCGCCGCCACCGACGGTGCCAGCGAGGACGCGCGGGCGAAGGCGATCTCCTACGTGATGGGCGCCGGCCTCGCCTCGGCGGTGCTCGGGCCGCAGCTGGTGCGGCTGACGGCGGACGCGCTCGCCCCGGTGCCGTTTGCCGGGGCCTACCTCGCGGCCGCGGGGCTGAACCTCGTCGGGGTCTGGGTCTTCTTCTTCCTCGACAGCCCGCCGCCGCCGCGGCCGGCGCCGGGCAGCGCGCCGGTGCGGTCGCGGCTCGAGCTTCTGCGCACGCCGCGGATCGCGGTGGCGATGATCTGCGCGATGGTGAGCTATGCGCTGATGAACCTGGTGATGACCTCGACGCCGCTGGCCATCGTCGGCTGCGGCTTCGCCACCGCGCAGGCGGCGGACGTGGTCTCGGGGCACGTGCTGGCGATGTTCGTGCCGTCGTTCTTCACCGGGCCGCTCATCGCCCGCTTCGGGGTGGAGCGGGTGATCACCGCGGGTCTGGTCATCCTGGCGGCGGCCGGCGGCGTGGCGCTGAGCGGGGTGACGCTGCCGCATTTCGCCCTGGCGCTGATCCTGCTCGGCATCGGCTGGAACTTCGGCTTCATCGGCGCCACGGCGATGCTGACCGGAGCCCATACGCCGGCGGAGCGCGGGCGGGTGCAGGGGATGAACGACTTCGCGGTCTTCGCGCTGGTCGGGGTGGCGTCGCTGGCCTCGGGCGGGCTGATGAACTGCACCGGCGGCGATCCGGTGGCGGGCTGGACCGCGGTCAACCTGGCGATGGCGCCGTTCCTGGTGGCGGCCGGGGCAGCGCTGATCTGGCTTGGCGTCGCGCACGGTAGCGCGGCTCAGGCGCGGCGGTGAGGTGTGCGCGCACTGTGCGCAGGTAGGCTATGGTATTGTAAAAACACGACAAAAAAATTTTGGCAATATCTCGTTAACCAGCGCACGCGTCTCACCAGCGCCCGCTGAACGCCCGCCAGAGCAGGCCCGCCCGGGCGGCGAACTCGGAGGCCTGCAGCGGTCCGTCCGGGTCGGCGGCGGCGCGGCGGAGGATGCCGTCCGCCTGCCACCCGGCGAGGAGCGCCGGCGCGGCGGTGCGCGGGACCCGGGCGCGGTGGCGCCGGGCGCGGGCGAGCGCGGCGAGGCCGTCGCGGGCCAGCGCCGGCACCGGGACCTCGGGGGGCAGCGGGTCGCGGCCGCGGGCCCGGAGCTCCGGCAGCGCGCGCAGGAGGGCGGCGGTGCCGGCGCCGCGGGCGAAGTCGCGCACCACCGGCAGCGCCCCGCCCTCGGCGCCGAGGTGCCGGGCGGCGAGCTCCATCAGGTGGCCGGCGGTGTGGTCGATGTAGAGCTCCACCGCCGAGCGGTCCTCGAGCGGGCCCTCGCCGGAATCCGTCGCCCGCGCGGCGATCATTTCGTCGAAAAGCCGCTGTGGCAGGTCCGAAGTGCGGATCGCCGCCGCCAGCGGCTCGACCACCTCGTGGCGCCGTGGCGGCGCGCCGTCGTAGATCTCGGCGATCGCATCCGTCCACCAGCGCAGCCGGATCTGCGCCAGCATCGGTTCCGACGCCACCCAGGACGCCCGGGCGATCTCGAGGTTGAAGGCGTAGAGCGCCATCAGCCCCGGCCGCGCCGCCGGCGCCGCGGTCATCGCCGAGCGCCAGCGCTCGGGATCGCCGCGCGCCACCTGCTCCGCGACCGCCTCGATGCTCATGGCGTGCCGCGCGGCTCCATCAGGCGGCGCCCGCCACCGGCGCGCCGTCGCGCAGAAGCTTCCAGGCGATGGCGTCCTGCAGCGCCTGGAAGCTCGCGTCGACGATGTTGGCCGAGACCCCGACGGTGGACCAGCGGCGGCCCTGGCCGTCGGCGCTCTCGATCAGGACGCGGGTCACCGCCTCGGTGCCGCCGGAGGTGATCCGCACCCGGAAATCGACGAGCTTCATGTCGGCAATGTAGTCCTGGTAGGGCCCGAGGTCCTTGGCGAGCGCCCGGGAGAGGGCGTTCACCGGCCCCTGGTCGGCCAGGGTCACCGGGTCGTGGCTCTCGCTGACGCTCATCACCCGCTCCGGGCCGAAGCGGGCGACCACCACCGCCTCGCTGACGGTGACCATCTCGCCGCGAGCGTTCACCCGCCGCTCCACCGTCACCCGGTAGCGCTCGACCTCGAAGAACTTCGGCATCAACCCGAGGGTCTGCCGCGCCAGGATCTCGAAGCTCGCCGAGGCGCCGTCATAGGCGAAGCCGCGGTCCTCGCGGGCCTTCACCTCGCCGAGGATGTCGGCGAGGCGCGGGTCTCCGGGCGCGACCTCGATGCCGGCCTTGGCGAGCATGTCGCGCAGGTTCGACTGGCCGGCCTGGTTCGACATCGGCACGACGCGGGCGTTGCCGACGACGTCCGGGGCGACGTGCTCGTAGGTCGAGGGGTCCTTCAGGATGGCGCTGGCGTGGAGGCCGGCCTTGTGGGTGAAGGCCGAGGCGCCGACGTAAGGCGCCGCCCGGTTCGGGACGCGGTTGAGGATGTCGTCGAGGAGGCGGCTGACCCGGGTGAGGTTGGGGAGATCCCCCTTGGTCACGCCGGTCTCGTAGCGGCTGGCATAGGGCTCCTTGAGGAGGAGCGTCGGGATCAGCGTGACGAGGTTGGCGTTGCCGCAGCGCTCGCCGAGGCCGTTGAGCGTCCCCTGCACCTGGCGGGCGCCGGCGTCGACGGCGGCGAGCGTCGCGGCCACGGCGTTGCCGGTGTCGTCGTGGGTGTGGATGCCGAGCCGGTCGCCGGGGATGCCGGCGGCGATCACCTCGGCGGTGATCGCGCCGACCTCCGCCGGCAGGGTGCCGCCATTGGTGTCGCAGAGGACGACCCAGCGGGCGCCGGCATGGAGTGCTGCCTGCAGGCACTCGAGGGCATAGCTGCGGTTGGCCTTCCAGCCGTCGAAGAAGTGCTCGGCGTCGAAGATCGCCTCGCGGCCCTTGGCCTTGAGGAACCGGATCGAGGTGGCGATGTTCTCGAGGTTCTCCTCGAGCGTCACCCCGAGGGCGGTGACGACGTGGAAGTCGTGGGTCTTGCCGACGAGGCAGACCACCGGGGTGCCGGCATTGACGACCCCGGCCAGCACCTCGTCGTTGGAGGCCGAGCGGCCGGAGCGCTTGGTCATGCCGAAGGCGGCGAGCCGGGCGGTGCGGGTCTCCGGCGCGGCCTCGAAGAAGGCGCTGTCGGTCGGGTTGGCGCCGGGCCAGCCACCCTCGACGTAGTCGATCCCGAGCCCGTCGAGGGCCTCGCAGACCCGGCGCTTGTCATCGACGGAGAAGTCGACGCCCTGGCTCTGCTGGCCGTCGCGGAGGGTGGTGTCGTAGAGGTAGAGGCGGTCGCGGGTCATTGGCGAATCCATTTGGAGCGTAACCCTACCGCTTGTTCCTCTAGTCGGGTCTGAAGCTTCTCATAGTCCGAAGTGCCGTACAAAGTCCGCGCCTTGTCTTCATCGAAGGTCCAGGCGCAGAGCCTCGCTTCCCTTCATGTCGATCACGCCGACTCCGATCTGCGCTCAGGTCCTCTCGGATCTGATCTGCCGACGCGTAGTCCTTGGACGACCTCAGCTCATCTCTTAGCAGCAGGAGTGTCAGCCACGGCTCTACCTGCTTCATTCTCGAACTCAGTGAGTACGGGCACTGAAGTAGTAGCTAGGTCCAATGCCAATGAGCGCGGCCGAGACCTTAAGCCGAGGCCAGGTCCGATCGCGGCCAGACTCATGCAAGGCGGCGACTGCCTGTGGGGTGTTCAGGTCATCCGAAAGGGCGTCGGACAGATTCCTCTGAGCTGGCAGTGGGATAGCGGCTCGCAATCTTCCAGCTGCCTGCACGCCACTGTACAGGAGTGTGCGCCTCGCCTCCTCCACTTTCGCCTCGGTGAAATCCATCGGCTGCCGGTAGTGCGTCGAGAGAAGGACGAACCGGATGACCTCGCCAGGGATGCCCCTGTCGAGGAGGTCCCGGACGGTGAAGAAGTTGCCGAGGGACTTCGACATCTTCTCGCCCTCGACGTTGAGGAAGCCGTTGTGGAGCCAGTAGCGGGCGAAATCGCCTTCGGGGTGGGCGCAGGCGGACTGGGCGATCTCGTTCTGGTGGTGGGGGAAGACGAGGTCGATGCCGCCGCCGTGGATGTCGAAGGAGGCGCCGAGCAGCGCGTAGCTCATCGCCGAGCATTCGAGGTGCCAGCCCGGGCGGCCGTGGCCCCAGGGGCTGGGCCAGCCGGGCTCGGCGGCGGTGGAGGGCTTCCAGAGCACGAAATCCATCGGGTCGCGCTTGTAGGGCGCGACCTCGACGCGGGCCCCGGCCTGCATCTCGTCGAGCGAGCGGTTGGCGAAGCGGCCGTAGTCGGGCCAGCTCGTGACCGAGAAGAGGACGTGGCCCTCGGCCTCGTAGGCATGGCCGCGGGCGATCAGGGTCTCGATCATCGCGATCATCTCGGGGATGAACGCGGTGGCGCGGGGCTCAAAGGTGGGCGGCAGGACGCCGAGGGCGGCCATGTCGGCGTGGTACCAGGCGGTGGTCTCGTCGGTCAGCTCGCGGATCGGGCGCTTCTCGGCGGCGGCGCGGGCGTTGATCTTGTCGTCGACGTCGGTGATGTTGCGGACGTAGGTGACGTGGTCGGCCCCGTAGACGTGGCGGAGGAGCCGGAAGAGCACGTCGAAGACGACGACGGGCCGGGCGTTGCCGATGTGGGCGCGGTCGTAGACGGTGGGGCCGCAGACGTACATCCGCACGTTGCCGGGGTCGATCGGCACGAAGGGCTGCTTCGTGCGGGTGCGGGTGTTGTAGAGGCTGATCTCGGCGGTCTGGTCGGTCATGGGCCCGGTGCTCGCGGTTGTCCCGCGGCGGGCTATCACGTTGGTCCGGAGTTGGAAACGGAATGCGCGCCGCGACGTGAAGTCAGCGGCGAATGCAGATCGCGATGATGGCGCGCATCGTCATGCGGCGCCTTATGGGGCAAAGCGCCGGTCCGATCAAGCGCCTTCGCCGGCGCGCCGGCGGCGCAGGGCCTCGGCGACGCTCGCGGCGAGGTCCTGCGCCGGGACCGGGCCGGCCGCGCCCATCCGGGCCTGGACCGCGGCGATCTCGGCCGCGAGCCCGCCGCGGAGGCCGAGGGCGTCGACGGTGGCGGCGCTCTCCGTCATCTCGGCGGCGCGGCGGGCGCCGTGGCGCAGGGTGCGCTCGAACTGGTAGGCGGCGAAGTCCGGCCAGCCGAGGCCCGGGAAGCTGCCGGAGAGCGAGGCGAGGATCTCCTCGAGGCAGCCCGAGGCCTCGGCGGCCAGCAGCGTCTCCACGGTGATCGCCTCGAGGCCCTTCACGAACAGCGAGCGCACCATCTTGATCGCGGTGGCCGCTCCCGGTTCCGGCCCGACGACGCGGAAATCGAAGCCGAGGCGCGCGAGGCCGGGCACGCCCGGCCCGGCCACCAGCACCGGCGTCCGATGCCCGCGGGGGTGGACCGGCGCCATCACCGCCATGTCGAGGTAGACGGCCCCGGAAGCCACGACCCGCCGGGCGCTCTCGCGCTTGCGCTCCGGCGAGACCGAGTTGATGTCGATGACGAGTTGTCCCGCGGAGAGATGCGGCCGTAGCGCCTCGATGACGTCGAGGCTCGCGTCCGCCGTCACCGCGCTGACGATCCAGTCGGCGCTCGCCAGCCCGGCGGCTGTCTCGGCCACCGCCACGCCTCGCCCGGTCATTGCGGCGCGCATCGACCCGGCCGCGTCCCCGTCAAGGAGGATGTCGTACGAAGAGAACGTCAGCTCGGGATCGGCCTCCGCCAGGCTGTCGGCAAAGGCGCGACCGGCCTCGCCGAAGCCGATGAAGCCGATCCTCATCGCGCGAAGACAACCGTCTTGGCGCCGTTCAGCAGCACCCGGTCCTCGAGGTGCCAGCGCACCGCCCGCGCCAGCACCCGCCGCTCGATGTCGCGGCCCTTGCGCACCAGGTCGTCCGGGCCGTCGGCGTGGGTGACGTTCTCGACGTCCTGGCTGATGATCGGGCCCTCGTCGAGGTCGCCGGTGACGTAGTGGGCGGTGGCGCCGATGATCTTCACGCCGCGCTCGAAGGCCTGGTGGTAGGGCTTGGCACCCTTGAACCCCGGCAGGAAGCTGTGGTGGATGTTGATGCAGCGGCCCGAGAGCCAGGCCGACATCTCGTCCGACAGCACCTGCATGTAGCGGGCGAGCACCACCAGCTCGGCGTCCGTCGCCTCGATCACCGCCCGCACCTGCGCCTCCTGGGCGGCCTTGGTCTCCCGGGTCACCGGCAGGTGGTGGTAGGGGATGTCGGCCTCCGGGCTCATCGCCAGCGGCCCGCGCGGGTGGTTCGAGACGATGCCGACCACGTCCATCGGCAGCTCGCCGATTCGCCGGCGGTAGAGCAGGTCGACCATGCAGTGGTCGAACATCGACACCAGGATCAGCACCCGCCGCGGCCGGTCGGCGCGGTGGAGCCGCCAGTCGAGGCCGAAGCGGGCGACGTCCTCGGCGAACCCCGCCTCGAAGGCGGCGATCGGTCGGTCCATGGCGAAGGCGACGCGCATGAAGAAACGGCCGGTCAGCGCGTCGTCGAACTGCTGGGCCTCGGTGATGTCGCCGCCGTTCGCCGCCAGCCGGGTGGCGACCGCGGCGACGATGCCGGGGCGGTTGCTGCAGTCCAGGGTCAGGATGTAGTCGGTCATTTTTCGCTCGCGCCCGCTGTCCGTCGAGGCGCTTTCTCGCCGTTCTGCGGATCGCCGCACGCCCGCCAGCGCCGCTTCGCGACGTGGGCACGACATGCCGCGTCGCCGCTTCCGGCCAATGGGCAGGCATTTCCCTTTTCTTTACCACGCTCGGTGTTGCTTTCGACCGGCAAAGCAGTGACTCTGCGGCCGCACGAGTTCCCGGCCGCGGCCCGGCCCGCTTCTGAGGTGGTACCCCATGACGTCGCTTTCCCCCATTCCCGGCACCGCCAACGCCTCCACCCAGGGCCTGATCGTCCCGGCCATCCTCTGCGGCGGCTCGGGCTCGCGGCTCTGGCCGGTGTCGCGCAAGGAGTTCGCCAAGCAGCACGTGCCAATGCTGGGCGGCGCCTCGCCGTTCCAGCGCACCCTCGGCCGGCTCCCCCGCGAGATTTTCGGCACCCCCATCGTCATCAGCGGCCAGCCGTCGCGGTTCATGATCGCCGACCAGGCGGCGGAGCTCGGCATGCCCATCGAGATCGCGCTCGAGCCCCAGGGCCGAGACACGCTCGCCGCCGTGGCGCTCGCCGCCTGCCTCGCCGAGCGGCGCGACCCTACGGCGGTGGTGATGGTGATGCCGTCAGACCACCTCATCCCCGACGCCGCCGCCTTCGGCCGCGCCGCCTCGGCCGCCGCGAAGCTCGCGGAGGACGGCCGGATCGTCGTCCTCGGCATCACCCCGACCGGCCCCTCGTCGGCCTATGGCTACATCGCCCCCGGCGCACCGATCGGCCCCGGCGCCCACGCGGTCGACCGCTTCGTCGAAAAGCCCGACCTCGCCACCGCCGAGGCGCTGATCGCCTCGGGATGCCTCTGGAACGCCGGCATGTTCTGCTTCCGCGCCGACGCCGGCCTCCGCGAAATCGAGAAGCACGCCCCCGACACCCTCGAGGCGGTGCGCCGCGCGATCCAGGAGGGGTCCGACGACCTCGGGGCGCTGCGCCTCGGCGAGTCGTTCCTCGCGGCGCAGAAGATCAGCTTCGACCACGCGGTGATGGAGAAGACCAAGGCCGCCGCCGTCGTCGCCGCCGACTTCGCCTGGTCCGACATCGGCGACTGGAAGGCGGTGTGGGAGCAGAGCCCCCGCGACGCCCAGGGCGTCGCCCGCGAGGGCCGGGTGCACACGACCGACGTCACCGACAGCTATCTGCGCTCCGACGGCCAACTCCTCTGCGTGATCGGCGTCTCCGGCCTCGCCGTCGTCGACACCACCGACGCCATCCTCGTCGCGCCGATCGAGCGCGCCCAGGAGGTCAAGGCCCTCGTCGGCGCGCTCGAGGCCGAGGGCGCGCCCGAGGCCCGCACCCCGGCCCGCGTCCACCGGCCCTTGGGGCTGGTACCAGACCATGGACCTCGGCGACCGCTTCCGGGTGAAGCGCATCGTCGTCACCCCCGGCAAGAAGCTGTCGCTGCAGAAGCACCACCACCGCGCCGAGCACTGGGTGGTGGTCCGCGGCACCGCCGAGGTCACCCGCGACGGCGAGGTGCTGACGGTCCGCGAGAACGAGTTCGTCTACCTGCCCTTCGGCTGCGTCCACCGCCTCGCCAACCCCGGCAAGATCCCGGTCGAGCTCATCGAGGTCCAGACCGGCGCCTATCTCGAGGAGGACGACATCGTCCGCATCGAGGACGATTTCGGCCGCCAGTGACCCGACCCACGATGCCGACGTGCATTGGCAGCGCCACATCCCCGGCCGTGCTTCCGGCTGCCGTAACCAGGTCACACCGATGAAGTTCGGCACCAGCGGCCTCCGCGGCCTCGTCACCGAAATGACCGACCCGGTCTGCGCCCGCTACGCCGGCGCCTTCCTGCGCCACCTCGCCGCCGAGGGCGCCCGGCCGGCCGAGGTCCTCGTCGGCCGCGACCTCCGCCCGAGCTCGCCCCGCATCGCCGCCGCCTGTCTCGCCGCCATCGGCGCCGAGGGCGCCACCGCCATCGATTGCGGCGTCCTTCCCACCCCGGCGCTGGCGCTCGAAGCCGGCCGCCGCGGCGCCCCGGCGATCATGGTCACCGGCAGCCACATCCCCTTCGACCGCAACGGCCTGAAGTTCTACCGCCCCGACGGCGAGATCACCAAGGCCGACGAGGCCGGCATCGACGCCGCCCTCGCCACCCCCGCCGGCACCGCCGACGCCCCGGCGCGCAGCGACGACACCGCCGCCGACTCCTACCTCTCCCGCTGCGTGGAGTTCTTCGGCTCCGGCTGCCTCGCCGGCCGCCGTATCGGCCTCTACCAGCATAGCGCCGCCGGCCGCGACCTGATGGCCGACGCGCTCGCCCGCCTCGGCGCCGAGGTCGTGCCCCTCGGCCGCACCGACGACTTCGTCCCGATCGACACCGAGGCCATCGCCCCCGAGGACGCCGCCCGCATCCGCGCCTGGGTCGCCGAGCACCGCCTCGACGCGCTGGTCTCCACCGACGGCGACGGCGACCGCCCGCTCGTCGCCGACGAGACCGGCGCCGTGCTCCGCGGCGACGCCCTCGGCGCGCTCGTCGCCCACCTCCTCGGCGCCGACGCGGTCGCGACCCCGATCAACGCCAGCACCGCCCTCGAGCGCTCCGGCTGGTTCGCCCGCATCCACCGCACCCGCATCGGCTCGCCCTACGTGATCGCGGCCATGGACGCGCTGGCCGCCGAAGGCGCCACGCTCCCGGTCGGCTACGAGGCCAACGGCGGCTTCCTCCTCGGCGGCACCGCCACCCGCGACGGCCGGGCGCTCTCACCCCTCACCACCCGCGACGCCCTCCTGCCCATCGCCGCCCTCCTCGCCGCCAGCGCCGCCGAGGACGTCCCGCTCTCGGCCCTGGTCGCGCGCCTGCCCACCCGCGTCACCGCCAGCGACCGCCTCCAGGAGGTCGACACCACCGCCGCCGGCCGCCTCCTCGCCGCGCTGGCCGCGGACGCCACCGCCCGCGACGACCTTCTCGCCGGCCTCGGCGCCGTGACCGCCATCGACACCACCGACGGCGTGCGGATGACCCTGGCCTCCGGCGACATCGTCCACGTCCGGATGTCCGGCAACGCCCCCGAGCTCCGCTGCTACACCGAGGCCGCCAGCGCCGACCGCGCCACCGCCCTGATGTCCGAGGTCCTCGCCCGCCTCGCCACCCGCCTCCGCTAGGCCGCGAGCCAGAACGCCTCCCCCAGCCCCGCCAGCGCATCGCGCAGCCCCTGCACCTCCGCGGCGTCCAACCCCTCGGCGATGCCGAAGGCCGCCACCGACCGGCGGTTGTTGATCCCCGACTGGTTCCACATGTAGAGCGCCCCCGCCACCGGCGCCGTCGACGCCTTGCTGTCGGTGGCGATCAGCCCGCCGTCCTGCCCGTAGTACGAGATCAGGTTCGCCGCCGTCCGCGACGCGCACTTGAACCCCGGCTCGGTCGAGGCCACCGTCCCCTGGTTGACGCTCGAATGCAGCCGCGACGAGATCACGCCGCCGGACGAGGCCTGCTGCTGGAACCGCACGGTGTTGCCGCCGCCGGCGTTGTTGAGGTCGTACCCGGCCTCGTTCAGCGTCGGCGTGAGGTCGCTGTACCAGACGAAAAGCGCCACGCTGTTCTGCCCGGTCACGTCCTTCGGGCTCACCCGCAGGTCCAGCCGCGCGTTGTCCTTGCCCGTCCACCCCAGCGCCGCACTCCAGTCGCAGGGCGCCGCCGCGCCGGAATGCACGAGCGTCGTCTCCCGGTCGACGAGGTCGATCCCCGCCGCCTCCGGGCAATGCAGCCCACCGACATAGAGCCGCTTCACCTTCGCCCACCACGCCGACCCCGCGGCCGCGCCGTAGAACGCGTCGAGCGCCGCCGCCTGCCCCGGCGCCATCGCCGGCCCCGACAGCGCCGCGACCCGTGCCAGGAACGCCTCGGTCTCCGCCCGGAGCCCGCTCCCCGCCGGCGCCAGCACCGTCACCGGCGCCGAGACCGCGCTGACGCTGCCGGCGCTGTTGCTGGCGCTGACCTCGCAGACCAGCGCCCCGCCTGCATCCCCGGCCCCCGGCGTGTAGGTGGCCGCGGAGCCCGACCGCGACCCCATCCACCCGCCAGGCGTAGCCGAGCGCCGGCGCCGGCGTCCCGCTCACCGCGAAGCCGGTGACCCCGTGAACCGCCCCGACGACGCCGCCGCCGGTCACCACCGGCGTCCCGGTCAAGGCCGGCGCCGTCGCCGCCGCCGGCCGCACCGTCCGCGCGTCGCTGGTCCAGGACGTCGCCCCGGCGCCGTTGCTCGCCGTCACCCGGCAGGCCAGCAGCCGCCCCTCCTGCGCCGGCAGCGGCGTGTAGGTCCCCCCGGTCGCCCCGGGAACCGCGGCGCCGTCGATCAGCCACTGGCAGGCGAGCGTCACCGGGCCCGGCCGGCCGAACCACGTCCCCACGCTCAGCACGCAGGCCGCGTCCACCGCCGGGTTGCCGATCGTCGGCACCGAGCCGCGATCCGCCACCGGCGCGAACGCCGGCACCGCCCGCTTCCAGACGCCGACGTCCCAGACCCGCACCGTCACCGACTGCCCCGCCGGCGCCACCACCGCCACCACGATCCCGAGCTTCGACCCACCAGTGGCCTTGGGCAGGTTGTAGCCCGGCGAGCGCCAGACGCCCGCCCCCAACCGCTCGCTCAGGTCGCCAGCCGCCTCGAGCCGCGACGGAAAGGTGGTGATCTCGAACCGATTCAGCCGCCCCGACACCTGCCGCCCGGAGAACGTCCCGTCGATGAAGTCGCCGGCCTCGTACGCGAATGGCAGCCCGGTCGCCGACGGCAGCTGCAGCCAGGCCGTGGTCGCGGTGCTGTTGCCGGTGATCCGGATCTCGACCGCGTCGCGCCCGTCCTCGCTGACGCAGGCGAACGCCACCGTGCCGTCGCCCGAATACGGGTGCCACCCCTGCCAGCCGTCCGGCACCTCTCCGGAGGCCGGCGCCATCACCGCGCCGCCCGTCCCCGCCATCGGCACCGCCGTCACCGGATAGACGTCGCGATAGGCCACGTCCTCGACCCCGAAGACCTCCGCCATCGCCGCCAGCAGCGCGTCGCGCACCACCAGGTTGCCGCTCTCGTTGAAATGCGTCCCGTCCTCGGTGTCGCCCTTGCCGGTGCCCTCGAGGTTCGGCCCGCTGTTGGCGAGCACGAGGTCGGTGCGGATCACTCGCACCGCCGGATCCCCGTCATAAGCACCGATCACGGACGGGAACTGCGTGCCCCCCGCCGCCGTCCAAGCCCCCGGCATCACCCACATCACCTTGTGCCCCATCGCCTTCGCCGCATCGACGAAGGCCACCGCCTCGCCTGCCGCCCCGGCCGAGGGATTGAACCCGTGCAGGTACCAGACCACCCCCGGCCCCCAGGCCTCGGTCAGCGCCTGAAGGAACGGCAGCTGCCGCACCGCGAAGTCCGTCGCCTTGCCCGCCGCGGCGAGGTTCGCTCCCGGCGGCGCGAAGAACCGCCCGTCGAGCCGCGCCAGCGTCCGCGCCACCCAGGAGCCGGGCGAATAGACCGGATCGGCGTTGGAATCGCCGACGACGTAGACCGGCACCGGCGCGACCGGCTCCGGCTCCGGATCCACCTCCTCTCCCGGCCCCGCCGCCACCACCTCGGCCAGCGCCGCGAGGTTGCGCGCGTGCCCACCGTCCCCGCCGAGGCGCCCGCTGATCTCGTTCAGCGCCCGGAGCTCGCGGCCATGTCCGCCGCTGCCGCCGAGCAGCGCCGAGATCTCGTTCAGCGCCGCGAGGTTGCGGGTGTGCCCGCCGATCCCGCCGAGAAGCCGCGCCCATTCGTTCAGCGCCCGCACCGTTCGGGTGTGCCCGCCGCTGCCCCCGAGCTGCACGCAGATGTCGTTGAGCGCCTGAACCTTGGTGCGATAAGCCATTTGGAAGCCTCCGGTGCGGCGCCGCCGCGAACGACGCCCGATCCCGGGTCCAGGCCCGGTCCATGTTTCGCCCCGCGCGGGGCCCGACTCGGGGTGTGATCGCCACCGACCGTGGCGCGCGCGAGAATACCCCCACGCAGCCGCTGTTGCGTTTCCGGCCAAACCAGGGCGCGCCGGCCGCCCGCGCCTGCTGCAACGGCCTTCTGCGCTCACCGGCATGTCGGACGAGCGCCGCTTCAAGAAGCGTGGCGCCGCCCCCCTTGGGACCGGTCCGGCCCGAGGCTCTAACTCAGAGAGCCGGACCGTTCGACCAACGTGACTTGGTCCGCCAGCGGCCTCCATCGCGCCTAGTCGTCGGCATCCGAAGCCAAGCATCCTGAGCCCCAGCCGCGGGGACGCTTCCGGGCCGCTCGTTTCTCCTGCAGCGTGATGGCGTGATGTGGTAAATTCGTGCGATCCCTAGAGCCGAGGTCGCGATGCGCATCGTGCTCGCGTTTGTCTCTCTTCTTATTTTCGGCGTCGGCACCGCCTTCGCCGACGACCCGCGGGGGGAGGACGATCCGCGGTTTCAGTCCGCGCTCGCGCTTTGGCTTGACGACGACGAAAAGACCGCTCTGCCTGAGTTTGCCGCGCTGGCGGCCGGAGGCAACCGCGCCGCCCAGATCCTGCTCGCGCAGATCGACGTCACCCTCTCGTTGCAGGGTCCGTGGGTTGCCCAACTGCCGCGGAAGCGACGAATCACGCTGCTGCGCGCGCCCGGCGGGCTATCCGGTCGCAGCTGGATGCAGGCCGCGGCCGAGGATACGCCGCTTGCCCGACTCTGGCTCGCCCAGCAGAGCCCCGCCGCCACGCCCGAAACCGCTCTCGCCTTTGCCGGCTTGGGCGAGCATCGGGCGGCACGGAACGTCCTGTGGAATCTCTCCAGGCGAGACTACCGCGGCTTCGCGGCGTTGGCGGACGACCCTAGCTATCCGCCGGACATGCGGTATCTGATCTGGCGCGAATGGGCGGCCGACCCCGTCGCCCGCGCCCGCGCGGACGCTGAGATCGCGGCGCTGCATCCGGGCGATCCACAGCTCTCGCACTTCGACTCCCGCCCCCTCGATCCCGCCGCCTTCGATGACTGGTTGGCCGCTGCGCCGCTCGCAGCGCTTTTGCGTGTGCCCTGCGAGGCCATGTGCCCCAGTTCCGTTGGATCCTGCGCCCGGGCGGGCTTCCAGCTTCTTTCCTCCTATTCCGGTTCGGTGGCGGTGTTCGTCAGCGGCCACAACGGCCTCCTCCTGTTGGGATCACCCTGGGAGACGATTGTTTCGGCCGAACGCTGGAACGCGAGCCCACGCGGGCGCGCCACGCTACTGAGGGAACCTTACGCCCGCTCTTCCGAGGCGAAAGGAATCATGGCGAGGATCGCCGCCGAGGACGCGTGCTTCGCCGCGGCGCTGACCGAGGAGGTGGCGCGCTTCTCGAAATGATGGCGCGCTTTCTGGCAGCGTTTTCCGTAGGGGCCTCGATCACAAGGCTGCAATGGCATGTTCCGGCCACGCGTCTTGAACGCGGTCAAGTCCGCGTGTGGCGTGAAGCGATCGCTCGACGACAACATTTGGATAGGGTGGCGCAGGCGCCGACGGTTGCCGCGAGCAATCCGGTGTGTGTGTGCGCACGAGACCGCACTTAACCGAATTTTATTGAAGATTAATCCCTTTAATTTCAATGCGTTCACGCGTGAACACCCCCCGTGTTCACACCCCCGCCGGCGCCGGCAGACCCCGCGCGTCGGCCCCCCGCGCCTCTCTCTCCGGCGCATGAGCGACCGCCGCCGAGAGCCCGAACAGCAATGCCAGGAACGGTCCGAAATCCGCGCTCGTCCCGATCATCAGGTCCACCGCCAGCGGCGGCAACAGCGCCCAGCGCAGCGCCCCGAGCAGCACCGCCCCCTCCGCGTCCCCCGCCCGCGCCCGCCGCCGCAGGGTCTGCAGCACGAATGCGAGGTACAGCCCCGCCCCCAGCACCCCGGTGCTGCTGGCGACCGCCACGATCGAGCTCGACGCCCGGCTCGACCCGACGCCGACCCCGAGCCCCGCCGACCCTATGAGCGCCTGCCAGGAGGTGGCGTTCCAGACCTGCCGCTCGGCGAAGGACGAGGACTCGGGCTTCCTCACCACCATCAGCTCCACCCGCGCGACCGCCGCCTCCACCACCCCGGGCGCCAGCACGACCATCAGCAGCCCCGCCGCCACCGCCCCCCCGGCCAGCCACGCCGCCGCCGCCAGCCCCCGCCGCCCCGCCGCGCCACGCGGCAGCGCCGCCGCCCGCCAGCCCCAATCGAGCCCCAGCGCCACGCCCAGCACCCCCAGCCCCACATAGGCGGCCGAGGAGGTCGAGAGCCAGATGCAGACCACCAGGAGCGCGAGGAGCGGCGGCACCACCCACCGCCGACGCCTCTCCCCCGGGATCTCCCGCCTGAAGAAGCAGAGGAGGCTGAGGAACCCCAGGCACAAGAGCCCGTAGCTCGACGCCTCCGGCATCAGCCCCACCACGCGCTTGCCCCCCAGCACGTGGTCGGAAACCAGCAGCGCATAGCTCGCCGTCCGGAACGGCTCCAGCACCGCGCCCACCGGCGGCAGGTAGAAGCTGGCGAAGTCGAGCAGCCCCGTCGCCACCGCCACCCCGCCGCCCAGGCACAGCCCCGCCAGCGCCCGCCGCCGCCGCCCCTCGTCCCGCAGCAGCCCCGCCAGCGCCACCGCCAGCATCACCGACACCGTCAGGTAGCCGAGCTGCGTCAGGTTCTGCGCCGACGGCCAGAGCGGCACCGGCCCGAGCCAGGTCGCCCGCACCGGCACCACCAGCACCCGCCCGCCGAGGATCCGCGGCATGAACAGCGTCACCACCACCGCCACCGCCCAGAACAGCGTCAGGAGCAGCATCCGCCCCGGCCGCAGCGCATCGCTCAGCACCGCCTCGGCGCCGCGCCGGACCATCAATGTCCGCCCCGCGATCAGCAGCGCCAGCACCGGCGCCGGCGTCAGCGTCAGCCCCCCGGTCGCCTCGACCGGCAGCACCGCGAACGACATGAACGGCAGCGCCGCGAGATAGAGGCCGATCAGGCGCTGCCCGCCGCGCCCGGCCACACCCCAGGCCGCGACGGCCCAGAACACCCCGATCGCCGCCGCGTTCACCGCCTCGTCTCCGTGAAAAACACCCGAAAGGCCGTCTCATGCACGTTCCGTTAACGGAACTGTGGCGGTCGTTGTCTTTACAAACCGTTGACCGAAGCCGGAAACCGTGGCCCCAGCCCTGCCCCTCCGAACGAGCGACCTTGCCGGCGGCTGGCCCCAGCCAGCCTCCGAGTCCGCCGCCGAGCCGTGCGCGCTGCGCCAGGCGGTGGTCTTCAACGGCAAGTTCCTCGCCGCCGGCCCCACCGGCGTCCATCGGGTGGCGGCGGAAATGATCCGCGCCGTCGACCAACTCCTGGCCGGGGCCGACGGGCCGGCGCCGCAAATCCTCTGCCCCCGGGGCGCCCGTCGCCACCTGGGCACCGTCCATGTCGGCCAGCGCCCCGCCGGCGTTCTGCCCTGGATACCCTGGGAACAGCTCGAGCTGCCGCTCCGCGCCCGCGGCCGGCTCCTCGTCAATCTCTGCAACCTCGGCCCGCTGGCGTCGCGCCACGCGGTGACGATGATCCATGACGCCCAGGTCCACCTCACGCCCGGCTCCTACTCGCCGCTCTTCCGCCTCTGGTACCGCGCCTGCCAGCCGGCCCTAGGCCGCCGCAGCCGCCGCGTCCTCACCGTCTCGGCCTATTCCCGCGACCAGATCGTCCGCTTCGGCATCGCGCCGCCCGAGAACATCACCGTCATCCACAACGGCGCCGACCACGTCCTGCGGCCGGCGAGCGACCATCGCGCCCTCGGCCGCCTGGCACTCCCGGTGCGCAGCTACGCCTGCGCCCAGGCGAGCCTCCAGCCCCACAAGAACATCGGACTGCTGCTCCGCGCCTTCGCCGACCCCGCCCTCCGCGACCACAAGCTCGTCCTCATCGGCGACGCGACGGCCGAGGACTTCCATCGCCGCGGCCACCTCGTCCCCCAGAACGTCGTCTTCGCCGGCCGCATTCCCGACGGCGAGCTGCGCGGCCTACTTGAGGACGCACTCTGCTATCTCTGCCCCTCCACCACCGAGGGCTTCGGCCTGCCGCCTCTCGAGAGCATGATCCTCGGCACCCCCGCGATCGTCGCCCCGGAAGGCGCCCTCCCCGAGGTCTGCGGCGACGCCGCCCTCTACGCCGACGCCGGCGACCCCGTCGCCTGGGCTGCCCGCCTCCGCGACCTCGCCCAGCTCCCGGCCCTCTGGCAGTCGCGCAGCCGGGCCGGCCGCGCCCACGCCGCCGCCTTCACCTGGCGGAGGGCGGCCCTCGCCCTCCTCGCCGCCCTCGCCGAGGTCGAAACATGACCGCCCGCATCGCCGTGGTGGTCGCGAGCCGCGGCCGGCCCGAGGCCCTCGCCAACCTCGCCGGCCACCTCGCCGGCCAGACCCACGCGCCCCACCGCCTCGTCCTCTCGGTGACCGCGCCCACCGACCTCCCCGCTGCGCTCCCGCATTCGGCCACCGTCCTCACCGGCCCCCGCGGCTCCTGCGCCCAGCGCAACCGCGGCGTCGAAGCCGTCCTCGGCGATAGCGACATCGTCGCCTTCCTCGACGACGACTACGTTCCCTCTGCCCATGCCCTCGCCGGCATCGCCGCCTTCTTCGCCGCCAATCCCGCCCACGTCGGCGCCAACGGCCGCCTCCTCGCCGACGGCATCAACTCCCCCGGCATCCCCTTCGCCGAAGCCGCCCGCCTCGTCGCCGCCCACGACACCGCGCACCCCACACCCGACCCGACGCCGGTTGCCGAACTCCACGGCCTCTACGGCTGCAATATGGCGTTCCGCGCCGCCGCCATCGGCGACATCCGCTTCGACGAACGCCTGCCACTTTACGGCTGGCAGGAGGACATCGACTTCGCCGCCCGCCTGCGCCCCAAGGGCCGCCTCGCCGCCACCCACGCCTTCGCCGGCGTCCACTGCGGCATCAAGACCGCCCGCGCGCCCGGGCTGCCCGTCGGCTACGCCCAAGTCGCGAACCCCCTCTACCTCGCCCGCAAAGGCACGATGCGCGCCGCCTACTCGCTCCGACTCGTCGCCCGCAATCTCGCCGCCAACCACCTGAAGGTGCTCGGCCCCGAGCCCTGGATCGACCGCCGCGGCCGCGCCGCCGGCAACCGCCTCGCGCTCCGCCACGCGCTTTTCGGCACCCTCGACCCCGCACACATCCTCGAGCTCTGATGACGCCGGTCGCGCAGAACGCCTGGGTCCTCGCCTCGCGGATCGCCCCCCAGGTTGGCGGCGTCGTTCTCCTCGTCCTCGGCGCCCGCTTCCTCGACCCCGCCACCCTCGGCAGCTTCGTTCTGATCTTCGCCTGGATCGAGCTCCTCCGCCGCCTCTCCCGCGCTGGCTGGCGCGAAGCCGTCATCCTCGACACCGGCTCCCTCGCCACCCCCGCCATCCTCACCCTCGCCCTCCTCGCCTCCGTCGCCGCCTTCGCCCTCGCCGCCCTCAGCGCCCTCGCCCTCCACCGCCTCGCACCCGGCACCGCCCTCACCACGCTCCTCCTCGGCGCGAGCCTCCTCCCCCTCGCGCCAACCGTCGTCTGGGAAGGCACCCTCCTCCGCGACGGACGCGCCGACGCCGAGGCCCGCGCCGTCATCGTCGCCGAGATCGTCCATCTCGCGCTCGCCGCCCTCCTCCTCGCCGTCGGCCTCGGCCTCCTCGCCCTGGCACTCGCCCGCATCGCCCGCGCCCTCGCCGCCTTCGCCGCCCTCGGCCGCGCCACCGGCTGGCCGTTCCACCTCTCCACCGACTGGTCCCGCGCCGCGGCCCTCCTGCCGGTCTCCGCCCACGTCACCTCCGCCTCGCTCATCAACTTCGCCACCACCTACGGCGTCGACCTCATCGTCGGCCTGTTCCTCGGTCCGGCCAGCGTCGCCTTCTACCGCATCGGCTCGCGCATCGCCGGCGGTGTCGCCGACGTCCTCAACGAGACCGTCCGCGTCCTCGGCTGGTCCAGCATCCCCACCGCCCGCCTCGGCGAGACCCCGGCCGAGCGCGCCCGCCGCATCGACGAATTCTTCGGCCGGGTGCTCGATCTCACCGCGCCGGTCTTCGTCGGCCTCGCGCTCGTCTCCGGCTCCCTCGTCCTGCTGCTGATGGGCGACGGCTGGCAGCCGGCGGCCTTCGTCACCGCGCTCATGGCCCTCGCCCGGATGCTGCAGATCCCCGCCACCGTCGCATGGCCGGCGCTGGCCACCGTCGGCCGGACCGGCGACCTGCCGCGGCTCTCCCTCGCCGTCTCCGGCTCGGCGCTGGCCTTCACCCTCGTCCTCGGCCCCCTCGGCCTCGCGGCCATCGTCTGGGGCCAAGTCGCAGCCGCCCTCGTCGCCGGCACCGCCACGGTCATGCTGGTCAACCGCACCGTCTTCGACCGCGGGCGCCTCTCGCTCCGCTCCGACCTCCCCCTCGGCCTCGCCGCGATGGCCGCGGCCGTCCTCGTCGCAGGCGCGGCGCCGCTGCCGCTCTCCGCCTCCCTCGCCGCGCAGATCGCCGCCGGCGCCTCCGCCTACGCCCTCTTCCTCCGCCGGCGCCGGCCGGCACTCTGGGCCGAGATCTCCGGCGCGATTCGCCCGGCCACCGCCGCCGGGGCGCCCCGATGAAGCTCGATCCGCGGCTCGACGCCGCCGCGCGCCGCCAGCCCGCCGGCCGCGGCCCGGACGACGATCTCCTTTCGCTGCGCGATCTCCTGGCGAAGCTCTGGGCCGGCCGTTGGATCCTCCTCGCCACCCTGACGCTCGTCGTCGGACTGGCGGTCCTCGGCGTCTCGCGGATGCAGGAGAGCTACCGGGCGACCGCGAGCGTGATGTTCGGCACCCAGACGCCCAAGGTGATCGACCTCTCCGACTTCCTCGCCGAGCCCGCCTTCAGCAAGGACACCCTTCAGAACGAAGTCCAGGTGCTGCGCTCGACCAGCCTTCTCGAGCGGGTCATCGCCCAGCTCCGCCTCCAGGACAGCCCGACCTTCAACCCTGCGCTCCGCCCCCGCATCGACAGCCTCTGGAGCCGTGCCCTCGCCCGCCTCGCATCGGACAGCCGCGCCTCGCGCCTCCCCGACACCGCAGTGGGCGCCGCGCGCAAGTCCCGGCAGATGGTCGTGGAGGAACTGCGCCAGAACCTCACCCTGACGCCGCTCGAAGGAACCCGGGTCATCGAGATCTCCTTCGCCACCACCGATCCCGACACCTCGGCAGCCATCGTAAACACCATCGCCGACCAGTACATCGTCGACCAGCTGGTGGCGAAGACCGACACCATGCGCGCCGGAATCCAGTGGCTGACCGGCCGTGTCGCCGAAGCCCGGCAGCAGGTGCGCGACGCCGAGGACGCCGTCGAGGCACTTCGGGCCGAGCTCGCTGGCGACGCAGGCCAGGGCCTCGGGATAACCGAGCAACAGCTCGCCGCCCTCAACGGCGCCCTCTCCGCTGCCCGCAACCGCAGCGCCGAGATCGCCGCCCGGCACCAGCGCCTCGTGCGCGGCCTCGCCGACGACACTGACCTCGCCGCCGTACCGGAGCTCCGCGAGTCCGGCCTCATCACCGCCTACCGCACCCAAGCGGCGGAACTCGCCGAACGCCTCGAGACCATGACGCCGAGCCACCCGTCCGTCCCGCAGATGCGCACCGAGCTTGCCGACCTCGACGCCAAGATCCGCGCCGAGGCCGCCAGCATCGTCGCCGCCATCGGCACCGAGCTCGACACCGCCCGCGCCCAGGAAGCCGCCCTCGCCGCCTCGGTCCACGACCTCGAGACCAAGGCGCTCGGCCAGTCCCGCGAGCAGATCCGCCTCCGCCAGCTCCAGCGCGACGCCGACGCCAGCCGCCTTCTCTACGAGACCATGCTCAAGCGCCTGAAGGAGACCACCGAGGAGGTCGACCTCCAGGAAGCCGGCGCGCGCATCCTCTCGCCGGCCGACCCGCCGCTGGAGCCGGAATCGGCGCGCAAGCACCTCATCGTCGCCATGGCCGCCGCCCTCGGCGCCCTGGCCGGGATCGGCCTCGTCGCCCTGCGCGACCAGCTCGACGAGAGCGTCCGCAGTCCGGGCCAGATCGAGGAGGCGACTGGCTACGCCGTCCTCGCCACCATCCCCGCCATGCGCCGCCGCCACCGCCGCGACGCCGTGCGGCTCCTGCGCGAACGGCCGAGCTCGTCGCTGGCGGAATCCGTCCGCAACCTGCGCACCAGCCTCTTCTACGCTAACGGCGCGCACCCGCCGACCGTGGTCCTCTTCACCTCCTCGGTCCCCCGCGAGGGCAAATCCACCACCGCGCTCCTCACCGCGCTCACCGGCTGCCAGATGGGCAAGTCGGCGATCATCGTCGATTGCGACCTGCGCAAGCCCGCGGCCGCTGGTCCGGACCTGGCCGCCGTCCTCGAGGGCAGCGCCCCGCTCGAGGACGCGATCCGCGTGGACCCCGAGACCGGCCTTCACCACCTCGCCCCTCGCCCGGCCCCCGGCGCTCCCTACGCGAGCCCCGCCGACATCCTGGCGTCGGCCGGGTTCGGCGCACTCGTACGCCGGCTTGCCGAGCACTACGACCTCGTGGTCCTCGACGCACCGCCCGCCCTTGTCGTCACCGACGCCCGGGTCCTCTCCGCGATCTCCGACACCGTCGTCTACGCCGTCCGCTGGGGCCATACCCCCCGCGGCGCCGTGCTCGAGGGCCTGCGCGAGCTCCGCTCCGTCGACGCGCCGATCGCCGGCATCGTCCTCACCATGATCGACGAGGCCCACGCCTCCCGGCAGGCCGTGGACGGCTACGTCTACTACAAGGGCCGGTTCCGCGACTACTACCGGGAGTGACCTCGGAGGCGGCGCGATCCCGTCAACCTTGCCCCGCCCCGCTCAACCTGACTTTTTTCTGAGTCACGGCCGCCTTTGCAGCACCGGCGGCGGCAACCCCGTGTCCGGTCCCAGCGCCTGGCTCGCCGGCTCCTGCGGCTGGCGGGTGAAGCCCCGCAGCCCGCCCACCGCCTTGCGGTCCCGGACGATATCGACGTCGCTCAGTGCATAGGCCGTCACCAGCTCCGCCACCGACCGCAGCGCATGCACGTGAATCCGCTCGTAGCCATGGCTCGCATCCACCCCGAAGGTCGCGAGCCCGGTCCGCACGTCCGCCCCCGCCTCGATCGCCGAGGCACTGTCAGATCGATAATGACGAAAGATATCCTTGCAGTAGCGGATGTCGTTTTCACGGCAGAGGTCCACCAGCTTCCGCGTCAGGTGGTAATCGAAAGGCCCGGTCATGTCGGCCATCGCGATCGTCACCCCGAACTCCGAAGACGCCTGCCCCGGCGCCGAGGTGCCGTTGTCGACCGCCAGCATCGAGGCGATATCCGGGAGCAGGATCGACGCCGCCCCGTGCCCCACTTCCTCTGCAATGGTGAACAGGAAGAACACGTCCGTCGGCGGCGGCGGCCCCTTCGCCATCGCCTTCAGCGCCGCCATCAGCACCGCGCACCCGGCCTTGTTGTCGAGATGCCGCGACACGATGAAGCCGTTGTCGAGAAACTCCGGCTGCGGATCGACCGCGACGATGTCTCCCACGTCGATCCCTAGGCGCCTGAGATCCTGAGCCTTTGTGGCGTAGGCATCCACCCGGAGCTCGACATGCATCCACCCGACCGGCTGGGTATCGACCTCGTCCGCATAGGTATGACCCGACGCCTTCAGCGGCAGGATCGTGCCGCGGTACGAACCCTTTTCCGAAAAGATCGTCGTCCGCGCCCCCTCCGCGAACCGCGCCGACCAGGTCCCGATCGGCACCAGCTCCAGCCTGCCGTTGTCCTTCAGCGCCTTCACCTGCGCTCCGAGCGTGTCGACATGCGCCACCACCGCCCGCGCCCCGGCCGAACTGATCCCCCGCACCTTTGCCCGGATCGCCCCGCGGCGTGTCAGGTCGAAGCCGATCCCGAGCTTCTCCAGCTCGCCGCAGAGATGCCGCACCGCCGTGTCGGTGTATCCGGTCGGGCTCGGAATGCTCAGCAGACCCTCGAGAATCTCCCGAAGGTAATCGATGTCGATCGCCAGCCGCTCCGACCCACTCACCGCCCCATCCTCCGCTGCGCCTCCCGCGCCGCCGCCGGAATCGACAACGGGAACAACAGATCGACAAACCGCTCCGCCGTCGGCTGCGGCTCATGGTTGGCGAGCCCCGGCCGCTCGTTCGCCTCGATGAACACGTACTCCGCGCTCCGTGGGCTCTTCACCATCAGGTCGATCCCGGTCACCGGTATGTCGATCGCCCGTGCCGCCGCGATCGCCGCCTCGATCAGCGCCGGATGCGTCTCCCCGGTCACGTCATGGATCGTGCCACCGGTGTGCAGGTTCGCCGTCCGCCGCACGGTGATCTCCTGCCCCTGCTCCGGCACGTCGTCGAGCCCCAGCCCCGCCGCCGCCACGCAGCGCTCGGTCTCGCCGTCGAGCGGAATGCGGCTCTCGCCACCGGTCGCCGCCGCCCGCCGCCGGCTCTGCGTCGCGATCAGCTCGCGCACCGTCGCCCGCCCGTCGCCGACGATGCGCGCCGGCCGCCGCAGCGCCGTCGCCACCACCTTGTAGTCGATCACCACCAGCCGCAGGTCCTCGCCCTGAAAGCAGTCCTCGAGCAGCACCTCGTCGCAAAAGTTGCGCGCCTGCGCCACCGCCGCCTCGAGCTCCTCCGCGCCGGTAATTCCAACCGACACACCCCGCCCCTGCTCGCCCCGCGCCGGCTTCACGACCACGCTGCCATGCTCGCCGAGAAACGCCGCCCGCGCCTCCGCATCCCCGTCGACGAGCTGCGCCGGCACCCGCACCCCCGCTGCCTCGACCACCCGTCGCGTGGTCCGCTTGTCGTCGCAGATCGACATCGCCACCGCCGTGGTGAACTCGCTCAGCGCCTCCCGGCAGCGCACCGACCGCCCGCCATAGGTCAGCCGGAAGAACCCGCCCTCCGCGTCGAGCAGTTCCACGTGGATGCCCCGCCGGCGCGCCTCATCGACGATGATCCGCGCATAGGGGTTCAGCGCCTCGTCCCCGGCACTCGGCCCCGCGAACAGCGGCTCGTTGATCGGGTTCTTCCGCTTCACCGCGAAAACTGGCACCCGCTCGAAGCCGAGCTTCTCGTAGAGCGCGATCGCCTGCGCGTTGTCGTGCAGCACCGAGAGGTCCATGTAGGCCGCCCCGTGCGCCTTGAAGTGCTCGGCCAGCCGCCGCACCAGCGCCTCGCCCAGCCCCGCATGCGGCGCCTGCGGCGAGACCGCGAGGCACCAGAGCGACGACCCGCGCTCCGGATCCCCGAACGCCCGCGCATGATCCACGCCGGTGACCGACCCGAGGATCGCGCCGGTCTCCACATCCTCGGCGACGAAGACCGTCAGCGCCTGATGGTCTCGCCGCGTCCAGAAGAAGTCCGGCGGCACCGGCACCATGCCCCGCGCGGCGTAGATGACGTTCACCGCCTCCGCGTCCGACAGCGTCGCCAGCCGCCGCTCGAAGAACCCCCGCGGCTCCCGCTGCGACGGGCTGTAGCGGGTGAGGTCGAGCCGGAAGGTGTGCGACGGATCGAGGAAGAGCTCCTGCGGCGCCGCCGCCAGCACGACGTGCGGCTCCTGCACGTAGAGCGCGATGTCCCGCCGGTCCGTCCCCTCCGACCTGAGCGCCTCTGCCAGGCTGTCGGCGTCCGGAAACGTCTGGGCAAACAGCAGCCGCCCCCAGCCGCAGTCGATGCTGGCCTTCTCCCGCGGCCCCGCCGCAGGTGCCGCCTCCGTCGCCTCGTGCTGCTCCACCGCCGTCATGCCGCGATCCCGTGATCCTGCAGCCACAACTCGAGCAGCGTCGCCTGCCAGAGCTCCGAGCCCCTGCAGCGGCGTGATGTGCTCCTTCGGCGCCGCCAGCAGCGCGTCGATCCACTCCGGCCGGAACAGCCCCCGCGCCCGCCCCGTCGGCCCGGTCAACGCCTCCCGCGCCATCTCCAGGTACGGCCCGTCGATGTATTTCAGCGCCGGCACCGGAAAGTACCCCTTCGGCCGGTCGATCACCTCGGACGGAACCACCTGCCGCGCCACTTCCTTCAGCACGCCCTTGCCGCCCTGCGCCAGCTTGTGCTCGGCCGGAATTCGCCCCGACAGCTCGACCAGCTCGTGGTCCAGGAACGGCACCCGCGCCTCCAGCCCCCAAGCCATGGTCATGTTGTCCACCCGCTTCACCGGATCGTCCACCAGCATGACGTTCGTGTCGAGCCTCAGCGCCTTGTCCACCGCATGGTCGGCTCCGGGCAGGCCGAAATGCCGCGCCACGAAGTCCAGGCTCTCGTCCTTCTCGGACAGGTAGTCCGGGCTCAGCTGCTCGCCCAGCCGCGCATGTGTCCGGTCGAAGAATGCCCGCGCATAGTCGCCCACCGCATCGTTAGAGCGCGCCAGCGCCTGGTACCAATCGTAGCCGCCGAAGACCTCGTCCGCCCCCTGCCCCGACTGCACCACCTTGATCGTCTTCGCCACCTCGCGCGACAGCAGGTAGAACCCGATGTTGTCGTAGCTCACCATTGGCTCCGACATCGCATGGATCGCGTCCGGCAAATGCGTGCGCATCTCCTCCGACGGGATGAAGATCTGGTGGTGGTCGGTGCCGTAGCGCTCGGCGATCAGGTCGGAATAAACGAACTCGTCGCCCTTCTCGCCATGCGCCTCCTCGAACCCGATCGAGTAGGTGGCGAGGTGCTGCTGCCCCTCCTCCGCCAGCAGCCCCACGATCAGAGAAGAATCCACCCCGCCCGACAGCAGCACGCCCACCGGCACGTCCGCGACCATCCGCCGCCGCACCGCCGTCCGCAGCGCGTCGAGCACCATGTCGCGCCACTCTTCCGCCGGCCGCGCCAAGTCCTCCGGGCTCCGCTCGAACGGCGGCATCCAGTAGGTACGGTCGGCATGGCTGCCGTCCGGCTCGACGAGGCGGATCGTCGCCGGCGGCAGCTTGCGGACCCCGCTCAGGATCGTTCGCGGCGGCGGCACCACCGCGTGCCAGCTCATGTAGTGATGCAGCGCCACCCGGTCGATCGAGGTGTCGACGCCGCCCGGCGCCAGCACCGCCGGCAGGCTCGAAGCGAACCGCAGGGTCCGGCCGACCTCGGCGTAGTAGAGCGGCTTGATCCCGAACCGGTCGCGCACCAGCGCCAGCCGCCCGCTTTCCCGGTCGTGGATCGCGAACGCGAACATCCCGTGGAAGCGCTCGACAGCCGACGGCCCCCACTCCGACCAGGCCTTGAGGATCACCTCGGTGTCGCCATGCGAGGCGAAGGTGTGACCCTTGCCTTCAAGCTCCGCCCTCAACTCCTTGTAATTGTAGATGCAGCCGTTGAACGCGATGGTGAGGCCCAGCGCCGTGTCCGTGAACGGCTGCGCCGCCGCCTCGCTCAAGTCGATGATCTTGAGCCGACGGTGACCGAAGCCGACCCGCCCCCGCACCAGCACGCCGGAGCCGTCCGGCCCCCGCGGCGCCATCGCGTCCGCCATCGCCTGGATGCGACCCGCAGAGGCCGGGGAGCCGTCAAAAGTAATCTCGCCGCAGAGTCCGCACATCGCGCTGCCGTCCGTTTTCGTCCGATTTGTCCAGGGTGGCCCCTCTTAGGCGATCGAGCCCTGAGCCGCAACCGCGCGGGGTCGGTCGGCGCCGCCGCGCCTAAGCCGTGCACAGGCGCACCAGCCCCGCCAGCATGAGCTCCGCCCCCGCCTCGATGTCCGCCCAGTCCGTCCATTCCTCTGGCGCATGGCTGATCCCGCCCCGGCTCGGCACAAAGACCAGCGCCGACGGACAGAACGCCTGCATCGTCTGCGCATCATGCCCCGCCCCCGACGGCATGTCCTGCGCCCGCAGCCCCAGCCGCGCCGCCTCGTCCCGTAGTAGCGCCGCCAGATCCGGATCGAGCTCCGTCGGCGACAGCCAGCTCATCACCGATATCTGGTGCGTCAACCCGTGCTTGGCGGCGGCCGCCGCGATCTGCTCCCGCAGCGCTGCGTCCAGCGCCCGCATCACCGCCTCGTCGGTATCGCGCAGGATTACCGAGAACTCCGCCCGCCCCGGGATCGTGTGCGGAAAGTTCGGCGACAGCGTCACCTTCCCGATCGTCACGCGCGACTGGGGCCCACCGCAGGCACGCACGATCTCCGGGATGGCGCTGGCCGCCTCCGCCAGCCCGGCGAACGCGTCCGCCCGGAGCTCCATCGGCGTCGTACCCGAATGGTTGGCTCGCCCCTCGAGCCGCACCGCGAGATTGCACACCCCGGACACCGCCCGCGCGATCCCCACCGGAACCCCGGCGGCCTCCAGCACCGGCCCCTGCTCGATATGGAGCTCGAGGAACGCCCGCACCGACCCCGGGGCGCGGCCCGCGTCCGGCACCGCCGCAGGGTCAAGCCCCTGCGCCGTCATCGCGTCGGCAAGCCGCACCCCGTCGGCATCCTCGGCCGCGGCGACCCAAGCCGCCGTCACCTGCCCGCTCAACGCCTGCGAGCCGAGCATGCCGCCGAACCGACCCTCCTCCTCGGCGAACGCCGCCACCTCGACCGGCACCGTCGGCGTCATCCCCGCGTCCCGGATCGCCCGCACGCATTCCAGCGCGACACAGACCCCCAGCGCCCCGTCGAACGCCCCACCTTCCGGCACGGTATCGAGATGCGACCCGACCATCACCGACGGCGCACCCTCCGGCCCCAGCCTGCCGAACACGTTGCCCGCCGCGTCCGAGTGAACCCGCAGCCCGTCGTCTCGCATCACCTGGGCGAACCAGCGCCGGACCGCCATGTCGGCATCGGAGAACCCGACGCGATTGTATCCGCCGGTCTCGCGATTAGCGCCGAAGTCGTTGACGCCGTCCAGAAGCGCGCGCAGGCGGGCTGAATCGATGTGAGGCAAAGTCTCTCGCATCATTTGCATTAGTTTTTCAGTCGGTTGACGGATTTCTTGTCGCCACCGTTGGACGGCCCTCGAAAATTAACTATCATGATGGAATCACATCCGCAATTTCACAAGGTCCGTGCCCGCGCCCGACAAGGAGGAAGCATGCGAAACCTATTGGCCGCCGTCATGGCCGTTGCCGCCCTGAGCCTGACCACGCCACTGGTCGCCCAGACACCGCCAAACGTGTTGGTCGTAGGACAGATCGCCGAACCCAAGTCACTCGACCCGGACGCAGTCACCGCCGTCAATGACTTCCGCATCGTCTTCAACATCTACGACGGCTTGGTGCGCTACAAGGACGGCACGCTTGAGGTCGAGCCGGCCCTTGCCGAGAGCTGGGAGATCTCCGAGGACGGCAAGACCTACACGTTCCACCTGCGCGACGGCGTCAGCTTCCACGACGGCACCCCGTTCAACGCCGACGCGGTGAAGTTCAAGTTCGACCGCATGCTGAACGAGGAGAGCCCGTTCCACGACACCGGCCCCTTCCCGCTCGCCTTCTTCTTCTCCGCCGTCGAGGAGGTGAACGTCGTCGACGACCTCACCGTCGAGTTCAAGCTCAACGAGCCCTACGCCCCATTCCTCTCCAACCTCGCCTACACGCCCGGCCTCATCGTCTCGCCGGCCGCGGTCGAAGAGTACGGCAAGGATTTCGGCCGCCACCCCTCCGGCACCGGCGCCTTCAAGTTCGAGGAGTGGGAGGCCAACTCCCGCGTCGTGGTCAGCCGCAACGAGGACTATTGGGACGGCGCCCCGCCGCTTGAGGCGGTGATCTTCCGGCCGGTGAACGACGCCAACACCCGCCTCGCCGAGATGATGTCGGGCGGCCTCGACGTGATGGTCGAGGTGCCGCCGGACAGCGTCGCCTCCTTCGAGCAGGATCCGAACTTCACCGTCTACGAGCAAGCCGGGCCCCACCTCTGGTTCCTGATCCTCAACGCCAAGGAGGGCCCTTTCGCCAGCAAGGAGGTCCGCCAGGCCGCGAACTACGCCATCGACAAGCAGGCGCTGGTCGAGAACATCCTCCAAGGCACCGCCGAGGTCGCCGCCGGCCCGACACCGCCCGCCTTCGGCTGGGCCTACAACGAGGACCTCGACCCCTATCCGCACGACCCCGATAAGGCCAAGGCGCTCCTCGAAGAGGCCGGCTACGACGGCTCCGAGGTGACCTTCTACGTCACCGAGGGCGGCTCCGGCATGCTCGATCCGATCGCCATGGGCACCGCCATCCAGGCCGACCTCCAGGAGGTCGGCATGCCGGTCAAGATCGAGACCTACGAGTGGAACACCTTCCTCGGCAAGGTGAACCCCGGCCTCGAAGGCGCTGCCGACATGGCCGAAATGGCCTGGATGACCAATGACCCCGACACCCTGCCATTCCTCGCCCTCCGCACCGCGGCAATGCCCGACGAAGGCGGCTTCAACTCCGGCTACTACTCGAACCCGGAGGTCGACGACCTTCTCGAAAAAGCCCGCGTCGCCACCGACCAGGACGAGCGCGCCGAACTCTACAAGCAGATGCAGGAGATCGTCCACGAAGACGCCCCCTGGGTCTTCGTCGCCAACTGGAAGCAGAACGCGGTGACCGGTGCAGGCGTCGAGAACTTCGCGCTGCAGCCGTCCTTCTTCCTGATCCTCAAGGACGTCGCCAAGCCCTGAGCCCGGGGCCATGGACGCCGAGAACCGCCTCCGGCAAATCTGCCTCGACCTGCCGGAGGCCGCCGAGAAGGAAGCCTGGGGTGACCCGACCTTCCGGGTGCGCGACCGCATCTTCGCGATGGTCAAGCGCGGCGACGGCCGGCTCTCGGTCTGGATGAAGGCGCCCGACGGCGCGCAGGAGGTGCTGACCGCCGCCGCGCCGGAGCGTTTCTTCCGCCCGCCCTACGTCGGGCACAAGGGCTGGATCGGCATACGGCTCGACGACGGGCCGGACTGGGACGAGGTGGCGCGGCACGTGGCCCGCAGCTACGCGCTGATCGCCCCGAAGAGGCTCGCCAAGCTGATGGAGTGACGCCATGGCCACCTACATCGCCAAACGCCTGCTCGCCGCGATCCCGGTGCTCTTCGGCCTCTCGATCATCGTCTTCCTGATCATGGCGATGATCCCCGGCGACCCCGCTACCGCAATCCTCGGCTCCTACGCCACGCCCGAGAACGTCGCTGCGCTGAACGAGGACCTCGGCCTCGACAAGTCCCTGCCGCAGCAATACCTGATCTGGCTCGGCAACATCCTCCAGGGCGACTTCGGCCGCTCCTACGCGCTCAACCGCCCGGTTCTCGACGAGGTCCTCGAGCGCTTCTCCGCCACCCTCATCCTCGCCGGCACCGCGCTCGTCCTCTGCTCGATCCTCGGCCTTCTCGCCGGCGTCGTCTCCGCCGTCCGCCAGTACGGCTGGACCGACCGCATCGTCACCCTGCTCGTGCTCGTCGGCATCTCCACCCCGTCGTTTTTCCTCGGCCTCCTCCTCATCCTCCTCTTTGCGGTCAAGGTCCGCTGGTTCCCGGCCAGCGGTATGTACGCGATCTACGGCGGCGGCGACCTCCCCGACCTCCTCCACCACCTCTTCCTCCCCGCCCTCACCCTCGCCGTCGTCGCCACCGGGGTCATCGCCCGCCTGACCCGCACCGCCATGCTCGAGGTGCTGCGCCAGGACTACATCCGCACCGCCCGTGCCAAGGGCGTCACCGAGCGCACCGTCATCTGGAAGCACGCCTTCAAGGCCGCGCTGGTCAGCGTCATCCCGGTCATCGGCATCCAGGCCGGCTTCGTCCTCGGCGGCGCCGTCTACGTCGAGACCGTCTTCCAGTGGCCCGGCATCGGCTCGATGCTGGTCAACGCCATCTCCACCCGCGACCTCCTGCTCGTCCAGGGCGGCGTCCTCGTCGTCGCCGCCGCCTACGTCCTCTTCAACCTCGCCGCGGACGTCTTCCAGACCCTCCTCGACCCGAGGCTCCGCTGATGGCCCACGCCGCCGCCGCCCCCGCGCCCCGCACCCGCGCCGCCTCCAGCCGCCCAACCTTCTGGCGCCTCCTCCTCAACAACCGCCTCGCCGCCGCCGGCCTCGCGATCCTCGCCGTGATCGTGCTCCTCGCCCTCGTGGCACCCCTGCTGCCGCTCCCCGACCCGAACGCCACCGCCCCCGCCGACCGCCTCCTGCCGCCGCTGACCGCCGGCCATCTGCTTGGCACCGACGCCCTCGGCCGCGACATCCTCTCGCGCCTGCTCTGGGGCACCCGGATCAGCCTCCTCGTCGGCATCTCCGCCACGCTCATCGCCGCCTTCTTCGGCTCGCTCATCGGCCTCGTCGCCGGCTACGCCGGTGGCCGCACCGACACGCTTCTGATGCGCGGCATCGACATGATCATGGCGTTCCCCTACATCCTCCTCGCCCTCGCCATCGTCGCCGCCCTCGGCCCCGGGCTCCTCAATGCCCTCTACGCCATCGCCGTCGTCAACATCCCGTTCTTCGCCCGCAACATCCGCGGCGTCACCCGCGGCCTCTCCCGCCGCGAGTTCGTCGATGCCGCCCGCCTTTCCGGCAAGTCCCACCGCGGCATCCTCTTCGGCGAGATCCTCCCTAACGTGCTGCCGGTCATCGTCATCACCATGTCGACGACGATCGGCTGGATGATCCTCGAAACCGCCGGCCTCTCCTTTCTCGGCCTCGGCGCCCAACCGCCCCAGGCAGACCTCGGCTCGATGCTCGGCGAAGGCCGCAAGATCCTTTTCACCAGCCCGCACGTCTCGATCATCCCCGGCCTGATGATCTTCGCGCTGGTCATGAGCATCAACCTCGCCGGCGACGGCGTCCGCGACGTTCTCGACCCGCGGCTGAAGTCCGGTGCCCTCACCCGCCCCGTCGCCCGCACCGCCGTCGCCCGCGCCGCCGTGCCCGCGATCACCCCGGTCGAGGACGCCGTCCTCGACGTTCAGGGCCTCCGCACCGAGTTCGACATCGGCGGCTCGGTCTACAAGGCCGTCGGCGGTGTCGACCTGCACCTCAAACAGGGCGAATGCCTCGGCCTCGTCGGCGAGTCCGGCTCCGGCAAGTCGGTCACCGCCATGTCGATCATGGGCCTCGTCCCGACACCCCCCGGCCGGATCGCCGGCGGCGCCGCCCTCCTCGACGGCGACGACCTCTTCGCGATGACCGACGAGCAAATCCGCCGCCTCCGCGGCGCCGCCGTCTCCCACGTCTTCCAGGACCCGCTCTCGACGCTGCACCCGCTCTTCACCGTCGGCGACCAGCTCGTCGAGGCGATCCGCGCCCACGCCCCCCTGTCCCGCCGCGAAGCCTCGGAGAGAGCGGCCCAGCTCCTCTCCCTCGTCCGCATCCCCAACCCCGCCGAACGCCTCAAGGCCTACCCGCACGAGCTCTCCGGCGGCATGCGCCAGCGCGTCTGCATCGCCATGGCGCTCGCCAACGACGCGCAGGTGATGATCGCCGACGAGCCCACCACCGCCCTCGACGTCACCGTCCAGGCGCAGATCCTGTCACTGATGGACACGCTCCGCCACGAGCGCGACGCCGCGATCCTTTTCATCACCCACGACTTCGGCGTCGTCTCGGCGATCTGCGACCGGGTCGCGGTCATGTACGCCGGTCGCATCGTCGAGACCGGCCCGACCGAGCAGATCCTGAAAGCGCCGGCCCACCCCTACACCGCCAAGCTCATCGCCTGCGTTCCCGTCCTCGGCGAGCCCGGTCGCCGCCTCGACGCCATCTCCGGCCGACCGCCGGTCGTCAACAACCTCCCCGACGGCTGCGCCTTCGCGCCTCGTTGCCCGCGTGCCAAATCCAACTGCCGCACCGGCGACATCCCCCTCGATCGCATCGGCGACGGCCGCGCCGCGCGCTGCCTCTACCCGCTCGCCGAAGGGGAAGCCCCATGACCGACATGCCCCTCCTCGCCATCGAGAACGCCGAACGCGTCTTCGGCGGCGGCCGCACCCTCTTCGGCAGCCAACTTCCGGCCGTCCACGCTGTCACCGACGTCTCGCTCGACGTGAAGAAGGGCGAGACCGTCGGCGTCGTCGGCGAGTCCGGCTGCGGCAAGTCGACGCTCGCCCGCATGATCGTCGGTCTCGACCACCCGACCGGCGGCCGGATCACCTTCGCCGGAAAGGACCTCGTCGCCGAGGCCAGGACCGACTCCAGGGCGCTCGCCCGCCGCATCCAGTACGTCTTCCAGGACCCGGTCGCCTCGCTCAACCCGCGCAAGACCATCCGCGCCATCCTCGAGGCGCCGCTGATCCACCTCCGCGGCCTCGACCGCGCCGCCCGCGAGGACCGCCTCGCCGAGCTCATGGACGCGGTGAACCTCGCCCCCGAGTTCCTCGACCGCTACCCCCACGAGTTCTCCGGCGGCCAGGCCCAGCGCATCGGTATCGCCCGCGCGCTCGCCGCCGACCCGGACCTCATCGTCCTCGACGAGCCGGTCTCGGCGCTGGACGTCTCCGTCCAGGCCCAGGTCCTCAACATCCTCGACGGCCTCAAGGACCGCTTCGGCCTCACCTACGTCTTCATCAGCCACGACCTCTCCGTCGTCGAGAGCGTCAGCGACCGCGTCGCCGTCATGTATTTCGGCCACATCGTCGAGGTCGGTCCCGCCGCGGAGGTCTTCGCCCGTCCCCGCCACCCCTACACCCACCTGCTCCTCAATTCCGCCCCTGCCCCCGGCAAGCGCTCGCTCATCCCCGAGGACGCCGAGACCGAGCTCCCCGACCCCTACAATCCGCCCCCCGGCTGCCCCTTCTACGCCCGCTGCCCCCGCCGCTCCGACATCTGCCTCACCGCCTTTCCCCCCTTCAACGCCGCCAGCCCCGCCCATCTGGCCGCCTGCTACCACCCGGTTGAAGCCAGAGGATCAGGCGTGTGAGCGCAGGAGACCGCACTTAACCGAATTTTATTGAAGATTAATCCCTTTAATTTCAATGCGTTCACGCGTGAACACCTGCGCTGTTCACGCCTACAAGCTCCCCGACCTGCAATCCTGAAAAGACCCGTATCAGAGGTTCTTGAAGTCGAAGAGCTCCGGATCCAGCAGGTGGCTCGGCTGCGCCTGGGTCAGCGCCCTGAACAGGATCTGCCGCCGTCCGGGGTTCTTCGTTTCCCACTCGTCCAGCATGCGCTTGACCTGCTGGCGCTGCAGCCCGTCCTGGCTGCCGCAGAGGTCGCACGGGATGATCGGATACCCCATAGCCCGGGCAAAGCGCTCGCAATCCGCCTCGGCGACATGGGCGAGCGGGCGCAGCACGTAGAGGTCGCCCTCGTCGTTCAGAAGCTTCGGCGGCATCGTCGCCAGCCGCCCCCCGAAGAACAGGTTCAGCATGAAGGTCTCGAGGATGTCACCCTGGTGATGCCCGAGGACCACTGCCGAGCACCCCTCCTCCCGGGCGATGCGATAGAGATTCCCACGGCGCAGCCGCGAGCAAAGCGCGCAGTAGGTCCGCCCCTCCGGAACCTTGTCCAGGACGACCGAATAGGTGTCCCGGTACTCGATCCGGTGCGCCACCCCCATGCGCGCCAGAAACTCCGGCAGCACCGTCGCGGGATACCCCGGCTGACCCTGATCGAGATTGCAGGCCAGAAGCTCCACCGGCAGCAGCCCGCGCCATCTGAGCTCGGTAAGGACCGCGAGCAGCGTGTAGCTGTCCTTGCCGCCCGACAGACACACCAGCCAGCGCGCACCCTCCCGGACCATCCCGTAGGTTCCGAGAGCCTCCCGCGTCAGCCGCACGATCCGCTTGCGCAGCTTGCGAAACTCGGTGGAGTCCGGCGCCCCGTGGAAAAGCGGATGGATCTCGTCCTGATCGAGCATGGCGGCTCTTACCGCGCCACCGCCCGCCGCGGCAAGGGAAGGCGCAGCGATGTCGCGCCGATCCCCGCGAAACGTCCAATGGTTTCAGCTCCGTCCTGCCGGTGCTGCAACGCGGCAGGAAAGTTATCCTCGCCTCCTCACGGCGCTTTGACCGCGCTGCGGACGGCTGATACGACGCCCTCGACTGCCGAATCAGTGGTTGAGGATTTCAAGATGACTGCGTCCAATCTCGTACCGATCCCCGAGCTCTACGTCTCTCAAGAGAGCGCCGCGAAGCTCAAGGTGGAGGCGGGCGAGCTTCCGTCCTGGGACCTCAACCTGCGTCAGGTCTGCGACCTCGAACTGCTGATGAACGGCGCGTTCCACCCGCTCAAGGGCTTCCTGAGCGAGGCGGACTACGACCGGGTGGTCAGGGAAATGCGCCTCGCCGACGGCACACTTTGGCCGATGCCGATCACCCTCGACGTCTCAGAACCTTTCGCCGCGCAGGTCGAGCCCGGCCAGGACATAGCCCTCCGTGACGCCGAGGGCGTGATTCTCGCGATCATGTCGGTGACCGACAAGTGGAGTCCGGACAAGTCGGCCGAGGCCAAGGGCGTCTTCGGCGCCGACGATAGCGCGCACCCGGCGGTCAACTACCTCCATAACCGAGCCGGAGCAGTCTACCTCGGCGGACCGATCACCGGGATCCAGCAGCCGGTGCATTACGATTTCCGCGCCCGGCGTAACACCCCGAACGAGCTGCGCGCCTACTTCCGCAAGCTCGGCTGGCGGCGGATCGTGGCCTTCCAGACCCGCAACCCGCTGCACCGCGCGCACCAGGAGCTGACCTTCCGCGCCGCCCGGGAGGCGCAGGCCAACCTCATGATCCACCCCGTCGTCGGCATGACCAAGCCCGGAGACATCGATCACTTCACCCGGGTGCGCTGCTACGAGGCGGTGCTCGACCAGTACCCGGCCTCGACCACGACGCTGTCTCTGCTCAATCTTGCGATGCGCATGGGCGGGCCGCGCGAGGCGGTCTGGCATGGGATCATCCGGCGCAACCACGGCTGCACCCACATGATCGTCGGCCGCGACCATGCGGGACCGGGCAACGACTCGAGCGGCAAGCCGTTCTACGGGCCGTACGAGGCGCAGGAGCTCTTCGCCAAGCTTCAGGACGAGATCGGGGTCGAGATGGTCGACTTCAAGCAGATGGTCTACGTCCAGGAGAAGGCCCAGTACGAGCCGCGCGATGAGGTCGAGGAGGGGATGACCATCCTCGACATCTCCGGCACAGAGCTTCGGCGGCGGCTGCAGGAGGGGCTGGAGATCCCCGACTGGTTCTCGTTCCCGGCGGTGGTCGAGGAGCTGCGCCGGTCGAAGCCGGCGCGGGCGGCTCAGGGGTTCACGGTTTTCTTCACCGGGCTTTCGGGCTCGGGGAAGTCGACGATCGCCAACGCGCTGATGACCAAATTGATGGAGATGGGCGGGCGGCCGACGACGCTGCTCGACGGCGACGTGGTGCGCAAGCACCTGTCGAGCGAGCTCGGGTTCTCCAAGGAGCACCGGGACATCAACATCCAGCGGATCGGCTACGTGGCGTCCGAGATCACCAAGAACGGCGGGATCGCGATCTGCGCGCCGATCGCCCCCTATACCAAGACCCGGGCGATCGTGCGGGAGATGGTCGAGGCCTATGGGGCGTTCCTCGAGGTCCACGTGGCGACCAGCCTAGAAGAGTGTGAGCGGCGGGACCGCAAGGGGCTGTACAAGCTGGCCCGCGAAGGCAAGATCAAGGAGTTCACCGGGATCTCCGACCCCTACGAGGAGCCGAAGGACCCCGAGCTCAGGCTCGACACCGAGAACCTAGACGTCGACTACTGCGCCCAGCAGGTGATCCTGAAGCTCGAGAACATGGGGCTGATCAAGGGCTGAGACCCGGGGAATCGACCCGGCGCCTTCTTTCGGGCGCCGGGTGTGTTACGGGGGGTGTAACACGCGTGATACACACGTAAGTTACTGATTTTAAAGGCTCCTGATTTCAATAATTTTCGGTAAACGGATTCTCGGGCCGCTCAGGTACCGCCGGCGAAGAACGCTGCCAGGGCTTCGGACGTCGCTTCCGGGGCCTCCTCGGGGAGGTAGTGGCCGGTCGGGAGGGCGTGGCCGCTGACCTCGGCCGCCTTGTCGCGCCAGGTGGCGAGGACGTCGTAGAGGCGGCCGACGACGCCGTCCCCACCCCAGAGCGCGAGGAGCGGCGCGGCGATGCGGCTGTCGCTGTCCGCGGCGTCATGGTCGAGGTCGATGGTGGCGGCGGCGCGGTAGTCCTCGCAGGTGGCGGCGATGCAGGCGGGGTCGCGGAAGCTCGCGAGGTATTCGGCGAGGGCCTCGGGGGAGAAGACGTGCGGGCCGCTGCGTCCCCAGGCGCCGAGCTTTTGCTGCAGGTAGAAATCGGGATCGGCGCCGATCAGGCGTTCGGGCAGCGGCGCGGGCTGGATCAGGAAGAACCAGTGATAGTAGGCGGTGGCGAACGCGCGGTCGGTGAGGGCGTACATCGTCGCGGTCGGGGCGATGTCGAGGACGGCGACCCGGGCGATGGCGTCGGGGAAATCGAGGGCGGCGCGGTGGGCGACGCGGCCGCCGCGGTCGTGGCCGGCGAGGCAGAAGCGGTCGTGGCCGAGGTGGCGCATGAGCGCGACCTGGTCGGCGGCCATGGCCCGCTTGGAATAGGGGGCGTGGTCGGGGGTGGACACGGGCTTGTCGGAGGCGCCGTAGCCGCGGAGGTCGGGGACGACGACGGTGAAGCCGGCGGCGACGAGGCGCGGGGCGACGGCGTGCCAGCAGGCGGAGGTCTGCGGGTAGCCGTGGAGGAGAAGGACCGGCGGGCCGGCGCCGGCGATGCGGGCGCGGACGGTGACGCCGGTGGCGAGCGGGATGCGGTGGTCGGTGAAGCCTTCGAACATGGGGGACCCTCACATGGCGGAGTAGCCGCCGTCGACGGTCAGGATCGCGCCGGTGACGAAGGAGGCGGTGGGGGAGGCGAGGAAGAGAACGGCGGCGGCGACCTCGTCGGGGGTGCCCCAGCGGTGCATCGGGGTGCGCGAGAGGATGGGGTCGGAGCGGGCGGGGTCGGCTTCGAGGGCGGCGGTGAGCGGCGTGGAGATCCAGCCGGGGGCGACGGCGTTCACGCGGATGCCGTCAGGGGCGTAGGCGATGGCGAGGGAGCGGGTGAGCTGGGAGATGCCGCCCTTGCTGGCGGAGTAGCCGGGGACGAGGCCGCCGCCGAAGAAGGACAGCATCGAGGCGGTGTTGACGATGGCGCCGCGGGTGGCGGCGAGGAGCGGGCGGGCGGCGGTGGAGACGCGCATGGTGCCGTTGAGGTTGACGTCCACGACGTCGGCGAAGACGGCCGGGTCGAGCTCGCGGCCGCGGGCGATCATGCCGGCGCAGTTGACGAGGACGTCGAGGGACGGGAGGGAGCCGACGAGGGCGGCGATGCTGTCGGGGTCGCGGACGTCGAGGCGGCGGAGGTCGGCGCTGGGGAGGTCGGCGGCGGCGAGCTCCTCGTCGGTGAGGCCGGTGGCGGTGACGTGGGCGCCGGCGGCGAGGAAGGCGCGGGCGGTGGCGGCGCCGATGCCGGAGGTGCCGCCGGTGACGAGGACGCGGCGGCCGGCGGGCCAGGCCTCAGCGGATGAACTGGTCGACATAGTCGGCGCCGAGACCGACGCTTTCGTAATGGGCGGCGCACATGTCGATCTTGGTGAAGACGTCCTCGTAGCCGACGTGGGCGTTGGCCTCGTCGAGGTAGATCATCGAGCCCTGGATGTTGAAGAAGGTGATCATCTCGGGGCAGTCCTCGGGGACGAGGAGGGTGTGGATCTCGCCCGGGGGCTCGAACACATAGGAGCCGGTCTCCGCTATCCAGTCGTGCTCGCGGTAGTGCCAGCGGCCCTTGATGACGTAGCCGTGGACCGGGTTGGGGTGGAGGTGGCGGGAGAGGACGCCGGAGCGGCGGACGCGGAGGAGGTTGCACCACTGGCCCTGGCGGGTGTTGAGCATGAGCGGGCGGAACCAGACGCCCTCGGCCTGGGGGACCCAGACGCGCTCGTCCTCGGGCATCGCCATCACGGCGATTTCAGGGGCGGCGCGGGGATGGGTGGGGCCGGTCATGTTGGCGTACATGGGCGGGGTCCTCCGGGGCGGTCTGCTGGCCTTCGGTTGTGGGGCGGTGGCCGGGGAGGGTCAAGCGCGCGCACGGGTGCGCAATGTGCGCAGAGGGGTCAAGTGATTGAATTTGTTGTGTTTCGTGTTGGATTTTAATGCGTCGTGAGTGTGTGTTACCGGATAAGTTAAGGGCGGGGATTTAGGCCTAACGAGCGGTAAAGAACGAGTAAAATCTGGTTAACGGCGACGGCGGGGCCGGAGCGACGGGTCCGTTCAGGAGACGCTCTCTCCCATTCTTCTTCCGGCGCGGAACGAGTCACGAGCGACCGCAGAGCGATTTAACTGCGTGTTGGGATAGGCTTGGCTCATGGCGCTTTAGTTTCGGATCGATCACTTCCAAGTATTTGCGCGATGGTCGAGTTTTCTCTGAACCGACAAGACAACGCATGAGTGGCTCGAAAGGTCTTGTGATTGATCCCTTCGGTCGAGGCGCGCCGGCCGTGCCCTCATTCCCGGCCGTGCGCCCGCACGGCCTGCGCCTGCCTGCCCCCCGGGCAGGCGCACCCGACGGTTGGGCCCGGTGGTAAGGGCAATCGTCCTGGCGAGCGTCCGGCATGAGGCAGCGTCGCGCCAGGTGCGCCCGCCCCAGGCAGGCGCAGGCCGTGCTTCCGGCCACCGTTGCACGCCGTCAACCGGATCGCCGATCAGGCATCTTCGGCGATCCGGAGGAGGTACTGGCCGTATTCGGTCTTCAGGTACGGTTCGGCCAGGGCGCGGAGCGCGGCCTCGTCGATCCAGCCCTGGGCGAAGGCGATCTCCTCGGGGCAGCCGATCTTGATGTTCTGGCGCTCCTCGATCATCCGGACGAAGTTGCCGGCGTCGAGGAGGCTGGCATGGGTGCCGGTGTCGAGCCAGGCGAAGCCGCGGCCCATGCGCTCGACGTTGAGGAGGCCGTCGGCGCGGTAGGCGTTGAGCAGCTCGGTGATCTCGAGCTCGCCGCGGGCGCTGGGCTTGACGGCGTGGGCGCGGGCGGGAGCGGTGCCGTCGAGGACGTAGATGCCGGTGACGGCGAAGTTGGATTTCGGCTGCGCCGGCTTCTCCTCGATGGAGAGGACGCGGCCGTCGCGGTCGAAGGCGACGACGCCGTAGCGCTCGGGGTCGGCGACCTGGTAGCCGAAGACGGTGCCGCCCTGCCCCCGGTCGCCGGCGCGCGACAGCATCACCGGCAGGTCGTGGCCGAAGAAGATGTTGTCGCCGAGGACCATGGTCGAGGCGGCGCCGTCGAGGAAGTCCTCGGCGAGGAGGTAGGCCTGGGCGAGACCTTCCGGGCGGGGCTGGGCGATGTAGGCGAAGCGCATGCCCCACTGGCTGCCGTCGTGGAGGAGCCGGCGGAACTGCTCCTGGTCCTCGGGGGTGGTGATGATGGCGATCTCGCGCAGGCCCGCGAGCATCAGCACCGAGAGCGGGTAATAGATCATCGGCTTGTCGTAGAGCGGCAGGAGCTGCTTCGACAGCGAATGGGTGATCGGGTAGAGCCGGGTGCCGGAGCCGCCGGCGAGGATGATGCCCTTGCGGTCGGTCATACCGCCTCCGCCAGGTCGTGGAGGACGGCGTCGAGGGCCGGGCGCCAGTCGGGCTGGGCGATGCCGTAGGCGGCGGCGATGCGGGCGCAGTCGAGGACCGAGTTGGCGGGGCGGACGGCCTTGGTCGGGTAGTCGGCGGTGGCGATCGGCACGATGCGGGGGCGGTCCGGGCGGCCGGAGCGAGCGAAGATTTCCGCGGCGAAGCCGGCCCAGGTGGTGGCGGGCGCGCCGGCGAAATGGAAGATGCCGGGGCGGCCGCGGCCGGCGGTCCAGGACTCGGCGACGGTCCAGAGGGCGGCGGCGATGTCGGCGGCGGCGGTGGGGCCGCCCGTCTGATCGCCGACGACGCGAAGCTCGGGCCGGCTCTGGCCGACGCGGAGCATGGTCTTCACGAAGTTGGTGCCGTCGGCGGAGAAGACCCAGGCGGTGCGCAGGATGGCGTGGTCGGGGGTGGCCGCGGCGATGGCCTGCTCGCCGGCGAGCTTGGAGGCGCCGTAGGCGCCGAGGGGGCCGGTGGGGTCGTCCTCGCGCCAGGGGCGGCCGGGGGCGCCGTCGAAGACGTAGTCGGTGGAGAGGTGCAGGAACGGCAGGCCGCGGGCGGCGGCGGCGGTGGCCATCGCGGCGGGGGCGGCGGCGTTGACGGTATGGGCGAGGTCGGGCTCGTCCTCGGCGCGGTCGACGGCGGTGTAGGCGGCGGCGTTGAGGACGACGTCGGCGTCGGCGGCCTGCACGGCGCGGGCGCAGGCGTCGGGGTCGGCGAGGTCGGCGTCGGCGCGGGCGAGGAAGCGGGCGTCGATGCGGCGGGCGGGGGCGGACCGGGCGAGGGCGCGGGCGACCTGGCCGGTGGCGCCGAAGACGAGCGCGCGCATCAGGCGGTGGCCTGCTTCAGGCCGAGGCGCTCGAGCGTGTGGCCGCGGGCCTGGATCGCCTGCCACCAGTCGCGGTTGTCGAGGTACCAGCGGACGGTGCGGCGGAGGCCCTCGTCGAGGGTGACGGAGGGCTGCCAGCCGAGCTCGTCGCGGATCTTGGTGGCGTCGATGGCGTAGCGGAAGTCGTGGCCGGGGCGGTCGGTGACGTAGGTGATGAGGCGCTCGTGCGGGGTGCCCTCGGGGTGCATCTCGTCCATGAGCGCGCAGATGCGGCGGACGATGTCGATGTTCTTGGCCTCGGCGTCGCCGCCGATGTTGTAGCTCTCGCCGACCCGGCCGCGCTGGCAGACGGCGAGGAGGGCGGTGGCGTGGTCCTCGACGTAGAGCCAGTCGCGGACGTTCTCGCCCTGGCCGTAGACCGGGATCGGGCGGCCGTGCAGCGCGTTGAGGATGACCACCGGGATGAGCTTTTCGGGGAAGTGGTAGGGGCCGTAGTTGTTGGAGCAGTTGGAGAGGACGACCGGCAGGCCGTAGGTCTCGTGCCAGGCGCGGACGAGGTGGTCGCTGGCGGCCTTGGAGGCGGAATAGGGCGAGTTGGGGGCGTAGGCGGTGGTCTCGGTGAAGCGGCCTTGCGCCCCGAGGGTGCCGAAGACCTCGTCGGTGGAGATGTGGTGGAAGCGGAAGGCGCGGTCGCCGGCCCAGAAGGCGCGGGCGGCCTCGAGCAGGGTGTAGGTGCCGGTGACGTTGGTGTCGATGAAGGCCGCGGGGCCGTCGATGGAGCGGTCGACGTGGCTCTCGGCGGCGAGGTGCATCACCGCGTCGGGCCGGTGGGCGGCGAAGATGCGGTCGAGGGCCGGGCGGTCGCGGATGTCGGCCTCCTCGAAGGCGTAGCGGTTGGAGGCGGCGACGCTGGCGAGGTTCGCGGGGTTGGCGGCATAGGTCAGCGCGTCGAGGTTGACGACGTCGTGGCCGTCGGCGATCGCCTGGCGGATCACCGCCGAGCCGATGAAGCCGGCGCCGCCGGTGACCAGAAGCCTCATGTGCGTGATCCGTATGCGAAGGGCGACGACCAGTCCCGGAAGGCGGGGGCGCGGCGGTCCTTGTCCGAGAGGGTCAGGTCTGTCGTCGTCGCGCCCCAGTCGATGCCGAGGTCGGCGTCGTTCCAGAGGACGCCGCCGTCGCTGGCCGCGTCGTAGGGGTTGTCGACCTTGTAGAGGACCAGCGTATCGTCGGTCAGGGTGACGAAGCCGTGCAGGTAGCCGCGGGGGATGAACATCTGGGCGCCGTTCTCCGCCGAGATCTCCTCGGCGACCCAGGTGCCGTAGGTGGGCGAGCCGCGGCGGGCGTCCACCGCCACGTCGCGGATGGCGCCCCGGGCGACGCGGACGAGCTTGGCCTGGGCGAAGGGCGGGGCCTGGTAGTGCAGGCCACGCAGGGTACCGGCGCGGGCCGAAAGGCTCTCGTTGTCCTGGACGAAGCTCACGTCGATGCCCGCGGCGCCGGCGTGGGTCCGGCTCCAGGTCTCGCAGAAGTAGCCGCGCGCATCGCCGAAGCGGCGTGGCGCCAGCACCTTCACATCGGGAAGCGCCGTGGGTCGGACATCCATGCCCTCCGCTTATGCGATCCGTGCCGCCGCCGTCCAGAGGGCGGCACCCGGCATCGTAAATGCAGGTGAAAACCGTTGCCGAAGAGCAAGCTTCCGCCGGTAAAATCCCGTGACCGCCCGCGGCGCGCTTGTTCTGGTGCGGGAATGCGTTACGCTTTCGTTAACCATAAGACACGCGCGTGGGCAGGCGAAGGCGATGGCACTGAGGCCGCGGAGCGGCATCCTGGCAGGTATTGCGCTCGGCGCGGGGCTCGTCGCCGCGGCGACGCCAGCCGTGGCGTTCTCGCTCTTCGGCGTCCATCTCTGGGGCGAGCGGGAGGAAGACGACCAGATCGAGATCATCGATCCCCTGCCCTATACGGTCACCCTCAACGTCTCCGGCGGACCGGATAACCTGCACCGCGGCCTCGAGCGGGCGTCCTCGCTCTGGACCGACCGCGAGACGCCGGCCTCGGGGAATGCCGGCCTGCTCGCCAAGGCGCGGGGCGACTACCGGCGGCTCCTGGCGGCGCTCTACGCCGAGGGGTTCTACGGGCCGCAGATCAGCATCCGCGCCGCCGGGCTGGAGGTTGCGAACGCGACGCTGGCGGCGGAATTCCCGTCGCCGGTGCCGATCGTCATCGACGTGGTGGCCGGGCCGCGGTTCCGCTTCGGGACCACCGAGATCGTCAACGCGCCGCCGCCGCCGGAGGGCCGGCGCCGGGAGCTGGTGGAGACGCCGGAGTCGGTGGGCTTCGAGCCCGGCGAGACCGCGCGCTCGGCGGTGGTGCAGCAGGCTTCGGCGATCTCGATCGAGCGCTGGCGCCACCTCGCCCACGCCAAGGCGCGCGAGACCGGGCGCGACGTGATCGCCGACCACGACACCAACAAGCTCGACGTCACCCTGACGATCGATCCGGACCGCAAGGCGTATTACGGGCCGACGACGGTGCGGGGCACGGAGCGGGTCGATCCGGCGTTCGTCGCCTTCATGGCGGACCTGCCGGAGGGCGCGCCGTTCGATCCCGACGACATCGAGGCGGGCCAGGACCGCTTGACCGGGCTCGGGGTGTTCCGCTCGCTGCGCTTCGTGGAGGCCGAGGAGATCGGGCCGGATGGCCGCCTGCCGATGACGATCGTGGTGCAGGACCGCAAGCCGCGGTCGGTGGGCATCGGCGGCACGCTCTCGACCATCGACGGCATCGGCGTCGCCGCCTACTGGCAGCACCGCAACCTCTTCGGGCGCGGCGAGCGCCTGCGCTTCGACGCCGGCGTCGACGGGCTGGGCGGCTCGCTCAATCCCAACGACTACGACTACAACGTCGGGGTGACCTTCACCAAGCCCGGCGTCTGGACGCCGGACACCAGCTTCGTGACCGGCCTCGTGGCGCAGAAGGTCGATTTCGACACCTACCGCGAGGAATCGATCACCGCCACCGCTGGCTTCTCGCAGACCTTCGGCAAGCGCCTGACCGGCGACCTGATCGCCGAGGTGTCGCGGGCGCGCTACGAGGACGACTTCGGCACCCGCACCTTCACCACCTTCGGGCTCATCGGCCGCGGCGCCTACGATCGGCGCAACGACCCGCTGAACGCCACCCGCGGCTACTACCTCGCGGCGACGGCGCAACCGTTCTACGAGGCCGATTACGGCAACACCGCGCTGCGCGGGACGCTCGAGGGACGGGTCTACAAGGGGTTCGGCGAGGACGACAAGATCGTCCTGGCCGCCCGGGCGCTGGTCGGCAGCTACATCGGGCCATCCATCGAGGAAAGCCCGCCGGATCTCCTGTTCTTCGCCGGCGGGGGCGGCTCGGTGCGGGGCTATGCCTTCAACTCCATCGGCGTCGAGACCTCGCCGTCGCCGGGGGACAACTTCGTGACCGGCGGCAAAGCGCTGGCAGAGGCGTCAGGAGAGCTGCGTTACCGGATCAACAAGAGCTTCGGCGCGGTCGGGTTCGTCGACACAGGCTTTGTCACCGAGAATTCGGGTCTCACCGGCAACAGCGACATGCGGACCGGGGCCGGGCTCGGCGTGCGCTATTTCACCGGCCTCGGCGTGCTCCGCGCCGACCTCGCGACCCCGCTCAACCCGCGGCCGGAAGACGGCCCGGTGGCGCTCTACATCGGCATCGGGCAGGCATTTTGAAACGGCTGCTGGTAGCGATCGGCGTGCTCGTGCTCGTGGCGATCGGCGCCGTGGCCCAGGACGCCGCAGAAGAGGCCCGCAGCGACAACGGCTTCCTGATCAACCTGCTCGAGAACCGCCTCTCCACCCCCGGTCGCCAGATCCGGCTCAGCGGCGTCTCCGGAGCGCTCTCCTCGCGGGCGCGGATCGGCCGGATCACCATCTCGGACAACGAGGGCGCGTGGCTCGAGATCGACAACGCCGAGATCGACTGGAGCCGGCTGGCGCTGCTGCGCGGGCGGGTCAACGTCAACCGGCTCCACGCCGAGCGGGTAGCCTGGCTGCGCCGGAGCAATCCGCCGGCGCAGCCGGAGCGCAAGCTGCCGACCGCCGAGGCCCAGCCCTTCGCCCTGCCCGAGCTGCCGGTGGCGATCAACCTCAAGGAGCTCGACCTGCCGAGCATCACCTTCGGCGAGCCGGTGTTCGGCCAGGCCGCGGAGCTGCAGGCGACGGGCTCGCTCAACCTTGCGGGCGGCGCGCTCGACACTGCGCTCGACATCAAGCGGCTCGATGGTCCGGGCGGGACCCTCGGGCTGAAGGCGGCGTTCTCCAACCAGACCCGCCAGCTCGACGTCGACGTGGCGCTGCAGGAACCCGAGGGCGGCGTGGTCGCCACCCTGCTCCGGATCGAGGGCACGCCGGCGATCGACCTGCGGGTCCAGGGCTCGGGGCCGCTCGACCAGGTGGACGTCAATTTCAGCCTCGATGCCGGCGACGCGCGCATCGCCCAGGGAGTCGTGGCGCTCCGCTCTTCCGACGACGGGCTCGGGTTCAACGTCGACTTCGGCGGCGGTCTGTCGCCGCTGATCCCGAAGGACTTCCGCGACTTCTTCGCCGGGCAGAGCACGGTCCAGGTGCAGGGCGTCAAGAAGGCCGCCGGCGGGCTGCGCATCGACGACCTGAACGTGAGCGGGGCCGTGCTCGACCTCTCGGGCGATCTCGAGACCGGGCCGGACAACTTCCTGCGCAGCCTGTCGCTCACCGGTTCGCTCGGCGATCCGGCGGGCCCGGCGGTGACGCTGCCGGTGCCGGGCGGACAGACGCGGCTGCATTCGGCGGAGCTCTACGTGAACTTCGGCGACGCCAGCCGCTGGGACGGCCTGCTGGTGCTCGACCGGCTGCAGGCCGCCGACATCGAGATGGAGGACGTCACCCTCCGGCTCGGCGGGCTCGCGCAGAACCTCGAGGACCCGGCGAAACGCAGGGTGACGGTGAACGCGGAAGGCCTCGCCACCGGGGTCTGGGCCGCGGACCCGGACGTGGCCGGCGCACTCGGCAGCCGCATCGATCTCTTCGCCGATGCGGCACTCAACCCCGGTGGGCCGATCGACATCCGGCAGTTCCAGGTGAGCGGCAACGGCCTGTCGATCTTCAGCGCCGGCTCGCTCAAGGACCTGGTCTATACCGGGCGCAATTCCGTGCGGGTGGCCGACCTCGCGATCTTCGCCGGCCTGGCCGACCGGCCGCTGTCGGGGGCGATCGACCTCAGCGCCGACGGCAGCGTCAGCCCGCTCAGCGGCGGCTTCGACCTCACCTTCGACGGCACCGCCACCGACCTCGGCCTCGGCGACGACCGGCTGGACGCCCTGGCCGCCGGGGAGACCCAGCTCTCGGGACGGGCGGTGCGCGACGAGACCGGGTTCCGCACCGAGAACCTCAGGATCGAGAACCCGCAGGTGAGCTTCGCCTCCGACGGGCAGGTCTCCACCCGCAGCACCGACATCGGGTTCGACGCCGCACTCTCGGACCTGTCGCTCGTCGCCCCCGGCGCCAGCGGACGGCTGACCGCCTCGGGCCGCGCGACCGGCCAGGGGCGTCCGATCGCGGTGACCGTCTCCGCCGCGGTTCCGGAGGGCCAGCTGATCGGGCGCGACCTCAAGGGCGCCAAGCTCGGGTTCAGCGGCGAGGTGAGCGGCAGCGACGTCACCGGCAACCTGAGCGGCGACGCCAGCCTCGGCGGGCTGGTGATGCGGCTGGCGGCGGATGTCGTGGTCGCCGGAGAGAAGCGCGCGGTCTCGGGGCTCGAGGTGGCGATCGGGGCGAACCGGCTGACGGGCGAGGTCTCGAAGACCGGCACGGCGCCGGCCGTGGGCCAGCTGACGCTGCGCGCGCCGGACCTGTCGTCGGTTGCGGCGCTGGCGCTGGTCGAGGCGACTGGATCGCTCGAGGCGGATATCGGGCTCGACGCGGGCAGCGTCGGCCAGGGCGTCAGCCTGCGGGTCGCGGCGGAGGACATCGCCATGGGGCCGACGCGGATCGGGTCGCTCGCCGCCAACGCGACCGTCGACGACGCGCTCGGCGTGCCGCTGATCGACGGGACGCTGAGCGGACAGGGCCTCGCCGTGGCCGGGGTCGAGATCGCCTCGATCAACGCCCAGGCGGATACCGCCGACGACACCCGCATGGCGTTCTCGGTGCAGAGCCGCCTCGCGGTCGGCACCCTCGCCGACGTGTCCGGCGAGCTCGAGCGGCTGGAGGGCGGCTTCGCGGCGACGCTCGAGAAGCTCGACTTGCGCCAGCAGAACGTCGCGGCCCGGCTGACCGCGCCGGCCACCGTCACCCTGCGCAACGGAACGGTCGAGCTCACCCCGCTCGGTCTCGACATCGGCGACGGCCACCTGACCGCCCAGGGCCGGGTGGACGAGGACGTCGACGTCGTCCTCGCCATCAGCGACCTGCCGCTCGGCATCGCAAACGCGGTGCGCCCGGACCTCGGCCTCGCCGGCAGCGTCAACGGCTCGGCCCGGGTCACCGGCCCGCGCGCGACGCCGGACGTGCGCTTCGAGCTCCGCGCCGCGCAGGTGGGATCGGCGATGACCCGGGGCGCCGGGTTGCCGCCGGTCTCGCTCGACGCCCGGGGCCAGACGGCGAACGGCATCCTCGACCTGACCGCCAACGTCGATTCCGGCACCGGCCTCGCCGGCGCGGTGAAGGGCGCGGTGCCGCTCGGGGCGGGTGCGCTCAATCTCGACGTCGACCTGCGGGCGTTTCCGCTGGCGCTGATCGACCGGCTCGCCGGCAACCGCGGTTTGCGCGGCACCTTGACCGGGCAGGCGAAGGTGACGGGTCCCCTCGCCAATCCGGCCGCGACCTTCGATCTGCGCGGCGAAGGGCTTTCGGCGCAGGTCCTCGCCGACAATGGCATCCGTCCGCTGGAGCTGGCCGCCGCCGGCAGCTACGGCAAGGGTGTCCTGAAGCTCACGCAGGCCCATGCCACCGGCGCCGAGGGGCTGGACGTGCAGGGCTCGGGCACCATTCCGTTCAGCGGGCCCGGCCTCGACGTCAGCCTCAACGGCACGGTGCCGCTGTCGGTGGCCGACGTGGCGCTGGCGGAGCGCTCGGCGCAGGCCTCGGGCCTGGTGCGGGTCACCGCGACCGCCCGCGGCTCGCTGGCGAGGCCGCAGTTCGGAGGGACCGTCAGGCTCGAGGGCGGCACCGTGGTCGATCCGCAGACCAACCTGCGGCTGGAGAACATCAGCATCGACGCCGGGCTCGACGGCAACGCCGCGCAGCTCCACAGCTTCCGGGCCGAGGTCTCGGCCGGCGGCAACATCACCGCCGAGGGCCGGGTGAGGCTCGCCCCGGGATACCCGGCGGACCTGAACGCCCGGCTGAACAACGTGCGCTACACCGACGGCGCCTACATCACCACCCGGATCAACGGCGATCTCGCGGTCAGCGGGCCGCTGGTCGGTGGCGGCGGCAAGCTGTCGGGGCAGATCGACCTCGGCAAGACCGAGATCTCGGTGGCGGAGGGGCTGGGGGCCAACGCCCAGGCGGCGCTCGAGCAGGTGGAGCACCTCGATCCGCCGCCGCCGGTGGTGACCACCCTCGAGCGGGCGAAGATCGGCGGCTCGCGGGCGGCGGAGAGCCGGAGCGGGCCGGGCATCGGCCTCGACATCCGGATCAACGCCCCGAACCAGATCTTCGTGCGCGGCCGCGGCCTCGACGTGGAGCTCGGCGGCGCCCTGCGCATCCAGGGCACCAGCAACGACGTGCAGCCGGTGGGGCAGTTCGACCTGCGGCGGGGCCGGATCCGAGATCCTCGGGCAGCGCATCGATTTCGACGAGGGGTCGCTGCAGCTGGTCGGCAACCTCGATCCGCTGATCCACTTCGTCGCCCAGACCCAGTCGGGGGACGTCACCGCCATCGTCACGGTCGACGGGCGGGTGTCGGCGCCGGAGATCTCGTTCTCCTCGCAGCCGCAGCTTCCCGAGGACGAGGTGCTGTCGCGGGTGCTGTTCAATCGCGCCACCCAGGATCTCTCGGCCTTCCAGGTCGCCCAGCTCGCCGCCGCCGCGGCCGAGCTCGCCGGGGGCGGCGGGCCGGGGATCATGAGCCAGCTCCGTGGCGCCACCGGCCTCGACGATCTCGACATCGTGACCCAGGACGACGGCTCGACCGCGGTGCGGGCCGGCAAGTACATCGACGACAACATTTATCTCGACGTCCAGACCGGCACCGACGGCATAAGCCGCGCGGAAATCAACCTCGACGTCAGCAACAGCCTCACCGCCCGCGGCTCGGTCGGCACCGACGGCAACACCACCATCGGCCTGTTTTTCGAGCGGGACTACTAGTTCCCGAGAGAAACTGTCGGAATTGCGGTTGACTTGCCTGGCGGCCGGGCCGAAATTCCCGACATGATCACTCAGTCATTTCCGGAGGTCCGTATGCCGTCCCCTTGCGCCCGCCTTTTGGCCGCCGCCGCGCTCACCGCCATCGCCCTTCCAGCCGCGGCGGACGACGTCAATATATACTCGTCGCGCCACTACGATACGGACGAGCATCTCTACAGCGACTTCACCGCGGAGACAGGCATTCAGGTGAACCGCATCGAGGGCACGCCGGAGGAGCTGATCGCCCGCATGCGCGCCGAGGGCACCAACAGCCCGGCCGACATCTTCCTGACCGTGGACGCCGGCCGGATCTGGCTCGCCGACAAGGACGGGTTGCTGCAGGCGGTTCACTCGCCGATTCTCGACGAGCGGATCCCGCCGGAGTTCCGCCATCCCGACGGCCACTGGTTCGGCATGTCGCTGCGGGGACGGATCATCTTCTATGCCAAGGACCGGGTGGCGAGCCCGCCGCAGACCTATGCGGCGCTCGCCGACCCCGAGTGGAAGGGGCGGATCTGCATCCGCTCGTCTTCGAGCGCCTACAACCTGTCGCTGATGGCCTCGATCATCGCCAACGAGGGCGAGGCGGCGGCGCGGGCCTGGGCCGCGGGCGTGCTCGACAATCTCGCCCGCCCGCCCGAGGGGGGCGACACCGAGCAGCTCATGGGCCTGGTATCGGGCGAATGCGACATCGCCGTGGCCAACACCTACTACTTCGCCCGGGCCCTGGCGGAGGACGTGGACGGGGTGACCGAGGGGATCGACAACATCGGCTGGGTCTTCCCCAACCAGGAGACCACCGGTGCCCACGTCAACGTCGCCGCCGCCGGCGTGGCGGTGCATGCGCCGCACCCGGACGCCGCGATCACGTTCCTCGAATACCTGACCTCGCCCGAGGCGCAGGACTACTTCGCCAACCAGAACTACGAGTACCCGGTGGTGCCCGGGGTTGCCCCGGGCAAGGTGCCCGCCTCGCTCGGGGACTTCCGCAAGGATACGCTGAACCTCAGCGTCCTCGGTGAGAACCAGCCGCTGGCTCAGCAGATCTTCAACGAGGTCGGCTTCCCCTGAGATACGGGACCCTGTCGGGGCGGCTCGAAGGCGCGCGCCCCGCTACCTGAAGACGAGGTTGGGTAGCCACGTGGTCAGCGCGGGAAAGAGCGAGAGCGCGACGAGCACCCCGACCAGCGGGATCAGCCAGGGGACGATGGCGCGCGACATCGCCTCGAAGCTGATGCCGGCGATGCGCGAGGTGATGAAGAGCACGACGCCGACCGGCGGGGTGATGGTGCCGATCATCAGGTTGAGGACGAAGATCACCCCGAACTGGATCGGGTCGATGCCGAGGTGCAGCGGCGACCGGGGTGAGGATCGGGATCAGGATCAGCATCGCCGCCAGCGCTTCCATGAAGCAGCCGACGAGGAGCAGGAGCACGTTGACGGCGAGGAGGAACACCAGCGGGTTGCCGATGTGCTCGACGATGAGCGGCGTCAGGGTCTGGGGCACACGGGCGATGGAGAGGCACCAGGCGAGGGCGGCGGCGGTCATCACCAGCGCCAGCACGATGCCGGTGGTCTCGACGGTGTCGACGATCAGGCGCGGCAGCTCGCGCAGGTCGAACTCGCGGTAGATGACCAGACCGAGAAAGAGCGCGTAGACGGTGGCGACGGCGGCGGCCTCGGTCGGGGTCATGATCCCGGCCATCATGCCGCCGAAGAGGATGACCGGTGTCATCAGCGCCCAGTGGGCGCGCTTGTAGGCGATCCAGAGGTCGCGGGCACCGGGGAAGGCGTGGCGCGGCATGTCCCGGCGCCGGGCCATGACGGTCACCATCGCGGAGAGCGCGCCGGCCATCAGCAAGCCGGGGACGAGGCCGGCGAGAAAGAGGCCGCCGATGGAGACGTCGGCGCTGACGCCGTAGATCACCATGGGCAGCGACGGCGGGATGATCGGGCCGATGGTGGCGGAGGCGGCGGTGATCGCCGCGGCGGTTTCGGCGTCGTAGCCGGCGCGGCGCATGGCGCGGATCTCGAGGCTGCCGACGCCGCCGGCGTCGGCGACCGCCGAGCCCGACATGCCGGCGAAGATCACCGATGCGAGGATGTTGGCGTGGCAGAGGCCGCCGCGGACCCAGCCGACGCAGGCGGTGGCGAAGGCGAAGATCCGGTCGGTGATGCCGGCCGAGTTCATGATGTTGCCCATCAGCACGAAGAGCGGGGCGGCGAGCAGCGGGAAGGAGTTGATCGACTGGGCGAGCTTCTGCGGCACGAGGTCGGAGGGGAAGCCAGCGAGGGCGACGAAGCCCATGGCGGCGAGGCCGATCGCGGCGTAGAGCGGCACGCCCACGAGGAGGGCTATGAGCCAGAGGCCGAGGATCTCGAGCATCATCGCGGTCACAGCGCCGGCCCCTTGTCGGCGGGGATGGGGTCGCCGCGGAAGGCGCGGGCGATGCCGAGGAACGCCTGTACGACGATGGCGAAGCCGGCGATGGGGATGGGGATGTAGACCAGCGCCACCGACAGCGGCAGGCTGACCCACGAGACGTCGCTGTTGCGCGCGATGAGGCCGAAGCTGCGGGTGAGGAGCACGAGGCCGAAGATCGCAACGAGCACCTGGATGGCGATCTCGGCGACCCGGGCCGGGCGGCCTTTCAGCCGGTCGAGCAGGACGCGGACGCGGATGTGGCTGCCGCGGTTGCCGGCGATGATCCAGCCGATGAAGCCGGTCCAGACCAGGAGGTACTGGGCCATCTCGTCCGACCAGGGGAGCGGGCGGTTGGCGAAGCGGAAGACGACGCCGGCGAAGACAGAGCCCAGCATTCCGAGCACGAGCAGGACGGCCGCGACTTCGAGCAGGCGGTCGGACAGCCGTCCGAGGCGGGCGAGCATGCGGGGGAAAACTCCGGCTGGGGAGGCCCGCGCGTTGCGGGCCCCCCGTGAGGGTCAGAGGGCGGCGAGGGCGTCCCAGGTGCCCTTGCCCCAGACGGCCTCGAACTTCGGCGGCACCTGCTCGAGCACCGGTTTGCGGAAGCTCTCGACGTCGGGCTCGATCACCGTCATGCCGTTGCCGGCGAGGGTGTCGAGGAGGCCGGCCTCCTGGGCGAGCAGCTCGGCGTCCTGCCAGGTGACCGCCTCGGCGATGGCGCCTTCGAGAATCTCGCGGTCGGCCGCGTCGAGCCCGGCGAGCCAGGCGTCGTTGGCGATGACGATGCGCGGGGTGATGATGTGCCCGGTGAGGATCAGGTACTTCTGCACCTCGTAGAGCTTGGCGCTGGCGATGGTCGGCAGCGGGTTCTCCTGGCCGTCGACCGCGCCCTGGCTGAGCGCGAGGTAGAGCTCGTTGAAGTTGATCGGCGTGGCCTGACCGCCCCAGGCGGCGACCATCGCCTGGAAGGTATCGACCGGCGGCACGCGGAGCTTGATCCCTGCCATGTCGGCGACGGTGTGGACCTCGCGCGAGCCGGTAGTGACGTGGCGCTTGCCGTAGTAGGTGACGGCGAGCATCCGCAGGCCGCGCTGGTCGAGACCATGTCGTCATTGAGCTTCTTGAAGACGTCGGAGCCCGGGACCTTCTGGAGCTGCGCTGGATCCTTCCAGAGGTAGGGCGCCTCGAGCACCGAGAGCGGCGGCAGCAGCGCGCCGAGGGCGGCGGCGCCGTCGGTGGTCATGGCGAGCGCGCCGGAGACGACCATGTCCATCATGTCCTTGCCCGAGCCGAGCTGGCCGTTCGGGAAGCTCTGGATGTCGATCCGGCCGTCGGACTGCTCCTTGGCGGAGGCGGCGATGCGGTCGATCATCTGCACCTGCGGGTGCGTGGGCGGCAGCATCTCGCCCCAGCGGATCACCGTCTCCTGGGCGCGCAGGATCGCCGGGGCCGCGAGGCTGGCGGCGCCGATCGCCGCGGTTCCGGCCAGGAAGCGGCGGCGCGAGGTGGTGTGGGTCATTGTCGTTGTCCTCCCTTGGTTCATTCTTGGCGGGTTACATTCGGATCGCGCGCTGGCGGGCCACCTCGATGTGATGGGCCATGGCTTGCGCCGCGGCGTCGGGGTCGCGGCGCTCGACCGCCTCGATGATCTTGAGGTGCTCGCCGATCACCTGCGGGATCATCGGGACGTAGAGCCGGGTCTCGGAGAGCCGGATCAGCTTGATCTTGATCCAGTTCACCCGGTAGGCGTTGGAGATTATCTCGTTGCCGAGATGGTCGATGATCGCCTCGTGCAGGCGCAGGTCGACCGATTCGGCGTCTTCCATCAGGTTGGCTTCGTCGCCCTGCTCGTGACGGGCGAGGATCGCCTCGTGCTCGGCGCGGAGGCTGGCGACTTCTGCCGGGTCCGCCTCGGCGGCGTAGAGGCGCACCGCCGCCTCCTCGAGGAAGAGCCGGAGCTGGAAGGCGTTGCGGACGAGGTTGAGATCGACCTGGGGCACCTGCATGCCGCGGTGCGGCGCGGTGCGGATCAGGCCCTCGGCCTCGAGGCGCGGCACCAGCTCGCGGATGGCGCCGAGCGGGAAGCCGGTGATCTCGACGAGCTGGCGCTGGGTGACGAACTGGCCCGGGGCGATCTCGCGGGTCATCAGGCTGCGGGTATAGCCCTCGTAGGCCTGCTCGCGCAGTTTGAGCGGCTCGCCACGGGTGGCGCCGTCCTCGCCGCCCGGGGTCATGCCACCGCGCCGGCCATCAGCGCGTCGAAGCCTGTCGTCAGCGCCGTGGTCCGTCCGGGATCGAGGTCGACGAGCGGCGGTCGGGTGCGCGCGTAGCCGGGATCGCGGTGCCGGTGGGCGACGAGCGCCTTGACCGCCGGCATCACCGGGTTGGCGACGACGAGATCGACGACGGGCTTGAGCCGCGGGTCGTCGGCTCGCCCGTGGATGACCGGGCGCAGGAGCTCGGGCGCGAAGTTGGCGAGGCCGCAGATCGAGCCCTGGGCCCCCTTGGCCATCCCTCGCGCCAGCAGCCGCTCGTCGCCGACGAGGATGGCGAGGTCGCCATGGGCGGCGAGGAAGCGCTCGGTGGTCGACCAGTCGCCGGACGAATCCTTGATGCCGGCGATCGACTCGGGGAAGGCGCGGCGGAGGCGCGAAATGAGGTCGACCGAGAGCGGCACGGCGGTCTGGCCGGGGATGTGGTAGAGGATGACGTTGCGCAGGGATGGGCCGATCGCCTCGAAGGCGCGGCTGAACCAGGCGTAGAGGCCCTCGTCCTCAGGGTCCTTTAGGTAGAAGGGCGGCGTGAAGAGGAGCCCCCTGCCCCCGGCGTCGAGGACGAGGCGCGCCTGATCCGCGGCATCGGATACCGCGGAGCGGCAACGGCGCCGTAGACGCGGCCGAAGTCGATGCCTGCCTCGGCCACGGCCCTCACCATCTCGCCGCGATCCCGCAGGCCGATCGAGAAACCTTCGCCGGTGGTGCCGAAGAGCGTCAGGCTGTCGCAGCCATGCCCGAGCACCCAGGTCGCGTGCCGGGCGAGCCGCGGGAGATCGGGGCTGCCGTCCGCCGCGAAGGGCGACACCAGCGCCGCCGACAGGCCGAAAATGGGTTGTTGCGACATGGGTACCTCTGAACACGCAGCAACATGTTAGTATGTGCAGACGCCGGGCGTCAATCGGGGACAGCCGCACCGGTGGACCTTCATCGGCGAATGCGGGTACACCCGACCCGTTGGCCATCGGGGAGGAGCGGGATGTTCGACGCCAAGAGGAAAACCCCGGAGGCGTTGCGCAGCGCCCGCTGGTTCGCGCCCGACGACCTCAGGAGCTTCGGCCACCGCTCGCGGATGATGCAGCTCGGCTATGCCGAGGAGGAGTTCATGGGCAAGCCGATGATCGGCGTCCTGAGCACCTGGTCGGAGCTCAATTCCTGCCACGGCCACTTCCCCGAGCGGGTGAAGGACGTCAAGCGCGGGGTGGCGCAGGCGGGCGGGTTCGCCGTCGAGATGCCTTCGCTCAGCGTGGACGAGAGCTTCACCAAGCCGACGTCGATGCTGTACCGCAACCTCCTCGCCATGGAGACCGAGGAGATGATCCGCTCGCATCCGCTCGACGGCGTGGTGCTGATGGGGGGCTGCGACAAGACCACGCCGGGGCTCGTGATGGGCGCGCTGACGGCCGGGGTGCCGATGATCTTCCTGCCCGCCGGGCCGATGTTGCGCGGCCACTACGCCGGCCGAATCCTGGGGTCGGGCTCGGACGCGTGGAAATACTGGGACGAGCGCCGGGCCGGCCATGTCACCGACGAGGAATGGCTCGGGGTGCAGGGCGGCATCGCCCGGTCGGTCGGCACCTGCATGACCATGGGCACCGCCTCGACGATGACCTCGATCACCGAGGCGATGGGCCTGAGCCTGCCCGGCGCCTCGTCGATCCCGGCGGCCGATTCCGGCCACCAGCGCATGGGCTCGGCCTGCGGCCGTCGCATCGTCGAGATGGTCTGGGAGGACCTGACGCCAGACCGGATCGTCACCGATGCGGCCGTGCGCAACGCCGCCGTCGTCGCGATGGCCACCGGCTGTTCGACGAACGCCGTGGTCCACCTCATCGCCATGGCGCGCCGCGCCGGCATCGACCTCACCCTCGACGATCTCGACGCGCTCGGGCGGACGACGCCGCTCATCGCCAACGTCCGCCCGTCGGGTAAGGACTACCTGATGGAGGATTTCTTCTACGCCGGCGGCCTGCGCGCGCTGATGAAGCAGCTCGCGGAGCGTCTCGACACCTCCGTCATCACCGTCACCGGCAAGACGCTGGGCGAATGCCTCGACGGTGCGAAGGTCTACAACGACGACGTGATCCGCCCGCTGTCGAACCCGGTCTATCACGAAGGCTCGCTGGCGGTGCTGCGCGGCAACCTCTGCCCTGACGGCGCGGTGATCAAGCCCGCCGCCTGCGACCCGAGGTACCACGTCCACGAGGGGCCGGCGCTGGTCTTCGACAGCTATCCCGAGATGAAGAAGGCGATCGACGACGAGAGCCTCGAGGTCACGCCCGACCATGTGCTGGTGCTGCGCAATGCCGGGCCGCAGGGCGGGCCGGGCATGCCCGAATGGGGCATGCTGCCGTTGCCGAAGAAGCTGGTGAAGCTGGGCCACCGCGACATGCTGCGCATCTCCGACGCACGGATGTCGGGCACTTCCTATGGCGCCTGCGTCCTGCACGTGGCACCCGAGAGCTTCGTCGGCGGCCCGCTGGCGCTCTTGCAGACCGGCGACATCGTGCGGCTCGACCTGCCGAACCGTCGCCTCGACATGCTGGTGGACGACGCCGAGATCGCCCGGCGCCGGATCGCGCGGCGGGCGCCCGAGCCGCGCTATCAGCGCGGCTACGGCTACATGTTCCAGCGGCACGTCGGCCAGGCCAACGAGGGGTGTGACTTCGACTATCTCTCGCGGGCCTTCGGCAAGGTCGCCGACGAGCCGGACATCTACTGATCGCGCACCGGGGGACCCATGGCATTCGATCTCGACGCCGTACTCACCGGCATCTCCGGCATCCTGGTCACGCCCTATGACGAGGCCGGCGAGATCGCGCCGGGGAGGCTTGCGCCGGTGATCGACCGCGCCCTCGGCGCCGGCGTCCACTTGCCGGTGGTGAACGGCAACACCGGCGAGTTCTATGCGCTGACGACCGACGAAGCCTGCGCCATGGTCCAGGAGGTCGTCTGCCTCGTCGCGGGCCGCGCGCCGGTCCTGGCCGGCGTCGGCCGCGGTGTCCGCGACGCCTGTCGGCTGGCGCGCGCCTCCGCCGACGCCGGTGCCGCGGCGCTGATGATCCACCAGCCACCGGACCCCTTCGTCGCCCCGCGCGGCACCGTCGAATACGTCAAGGCGGTGAGCGACGCCTCGGGCGGGCTGCCGATCATGCTCTATTTGCGCAACGACGCGATCGGCACCGCCGGCATCGCCGCGCTCTGCGACCTGCCGGGGGTCAAGGGGGTGAAGTGGGCGACCCCGAACCCGCTGAAGCTCGCCGAGGCCCGCGCCGCCTGCGATTCCTCGATCACCTGGGTTGGCGGCCTCGCCGAAGTCTGGGCGCCGACCTTCTACGCCGTCGGCGCCCGCGGCTTCACCTCCGGCCTCATCAACGTCTGGCCGGAGCGCTCGATCGCGATACATAGCGCCCTGGAGGCGTCGGACTATGCGAAGGCCCGTGCGCTCATCGCCGAGATGCGGGTCTTCGAGGACATCCGCGCCGAGGAACTGAACGGAACCAACGTCACGGCCGTCAAGGCCGCGCTCCAGGCCCTGGGGCAGGACTGCGGGCCGACCCGCCCGCCGTCTGCCTGGCCGCTGACCGAGCGTCAGCAGGCCCGGATGACGAAATTCCTGGCCACCAACGGCCTGATCTGAACGAGACGAAAGGAGACATCATGCTCGACACCCCCACCTTCACGCCCCACGGCAAGCACCTGATCGCGGGCGACTGGGTCGCGGGCGAGGCCACCTTCACCTCGGCTCCCGCTTCCGGCGAGGCCCATACCTTCAGCGTCGGCACCCCGGCGCTGGTCGACCGCGCCGCCCGGGCCGCGGAGGACGCCTTCTGGTCCTACGGCTATTCGACCCGCGAGGAGCGGGCGAAATTCTTGGAGGCCATCGCCGATGAGATCGAGGCGCGCGCCGCCGAGATCACCGCGATCGGCAGCTCGGAGACCGGCCTGCCGACCGCCCGGCTCGAAGGCGAGCGCGGTCGGACCACCGGCCAGCTCCGGCTTTTCGCCGGCCACATCCGCGACGGCGCCTATCTCGACCGCCGCCACGACAAGGCGCTGCCCGACCGCAAGCCCCTGCCCCGCCCGGACCTGCGGATGATCGAGCGCCCGATCGGGCCGGTGGCGGTCTTCGGCGCCTCGAACTTCCCGCTGGCGTTCTCGACGGCCGGCGGCGACACCGCCGCGGCGCTCGCCGCCGGCTGTCCCGTGGTCGTCAAGGGCCACTCGGCGCACCCGGGAACCGGCGAGATCGTCGCGGAAGCGATCCACGCCGCCATCGCCGCCTGCGGCGTCCATCCCGGCGTCTTCAGCCTGATCCAGGGCGGCCGCCGCGACGTCGGCGAGGCGCTGGTCCAGCACCCGCTGATCAAGGCGGTGGGCTTCACCGGCTCGCTCGCCGGCGGCCGGGCGCTCTTCGACCTCTGCGCGGCGCGGCCCGAGCCGATCCCGTTCTTCGGCGAGCTTGGCAGCGTCAACCCGATGTTCCTCCTCCCCGAGGCGGTCAAGGCGCGGGGCGCGGAGATCGGCAAGGGCTGGGCCGGATCGCTGGCCATGGGCGCCGGTCAGTTCTGCACCAACCCCGGCATCGCCGTGGTCGAGCGCGGGGCCCCGGGCGACGCTTTCGTCGCCGCGGCGGCCGAGGCTCTCAAGGGCGTCGCCAGCCAGTGCATGCTCACCGACGGCATCGCCGGCGCCTATCGCGACGGCAAGGCGCGCTTCGACGGGCGCAACGCGGTGAAGCCGGTGCTGGTGAGCGACAGCGAGGGCCGGCAGGCGAGCCCCAACCTCTACGAGACCGACGCCGCGGTCTATCTGCAGGACCATGCGCTCGGCGAGGAGGTCTTCGGCCCGCTCGGGCTGGTGGTCCGCGTCGGCGGACCCGACGAGATGGAGACACTGGCGCGGGGCTTCGAGGGCCAGCTCACCGCCACCCTTCACATGGACGAGGGCGACGCGGCATTGGCACGGCGGCTGCTGCCGATCCTCGAGCGCAAGGCCGGCCGCATCCTTGCCAACGGCTTCCCGACCGGCGTCGAGGTGGCCGACGCGATGGTGCATGGCGGGCCCTATCCGGCCTCGACCAACTTCGGCGCCACCTCGGTCGGCACCCTCTCCATCCGCCGCTTCCTGCGGCCGGTCTGCTACCAGGGCCTGCCTGAGTCCATCTTGCCCGATGACCTGAAGTGAGCGGGCCGATGGACCCGGACACCCGCGCCAGACTCATGGGCGTGTCGGTCGCGACCCTGGCCACCGCGCTCTTCAAGCGGGGCCTGCGGTCGCAGGCGATCCAGGAGGTGCGGCCCGTGGCCCGGAAGGGCCGCAACATGGTCGGGCCGGCCTTCACCCTGCGCTACATCCCGGCGCGGGAGGACCGCAACACGCTTGCCGCGTTCCGCGATCCCGGGCATCCGCAGCGGGTCGCCATCGAGACCTGTCCCGCCGGGCACGTCCTCGTCATCGACAGCCGCAAGAATGCGCGGGCGGCCAGCGCCGGCGACATCCTCATCACCCGGCTGATGATGCGCGGCGGCGCCGGCGTCGTCACCGACGGCGGCTTTCGCGATGCGGTGCGGATCGGCGAGCTCGACATGCCGGCCTATCACGCCCGGCCGACGAGCCCGACCAACCTCACGCTGCACGAGGCGGTCGAGCTCGACGTCCCCATCGGCTGCGGCGACGCGCCGGTCTTTCCGGGCGACATCGTCGTCGGCGACGACGACGGCGTGATCGTGCTTCCGGCCGGGATCGCCGACGAGCTCGCAGAGGAGGCGGTGGAGATGACGGCCTACGAGGATTTCGTCGTGGAGCGCGTCAAGGCCGGCGAAACCATCATCGGCCTCTATCCCCGCACCCGGGACGACCATCTGGCCGCGTTCGAGGCGTGGCGGCAGCGGAACGGGCGCTAGCTAGGGCACCGCGGCGATCACCAGGAAGACCACGAAGATCACCAGGTGGATCGCCCCTTGCAGGACGGTGGCCCGGCCGGTGGAGAAGTTCAGGACGGATACGAAGAGCGTCAGGGCGAGGAGCACCAGGTGCTCCGGCGCCAGGCCGAGCTCGATCGGAGCGTCGAGGATCGCCGACAGCAAGGCGATCGCGGGGATGGTAAGCCCGATGCTCGAGATCGCCGATCCGAGGGCGAGGTTCAGGCTGGTCTGCAGCCGGCCGTCCCTGGCCGCCCGCACCGAGGCGGTCCCTTCGGGCAGGAGCACCAGCGCCGCGACCACCACCGCCACGAACTCGAGCGGCAGCCCGACTTCCAGGACCGCCTGCTGCACCTCCGGCGACAGCGCGTCGGCGAGAAGCACGATGGCGGCGAGCGTCACCAGGAGCAGCACCGCCGCCTGGGCCGCGGCCCGGCGCGTCACCGCCTCCGCCGGCGTGGCCGCCGCGGCCTCGACCGGCTCGAAGAAGCTGCGCAGGCTGGTGGCCTGGACGTAGATATAGACGCTGTAGAGGGTCAGCGAGGACACCGAGACGAAGACCAGCTGCACCGTCGAGAACACCGGCCCGGGCTCCGACACGGTGTAGTCGGGCAGGATCATGGTGATGACGGCGAGCGTCCCCAGCACCCCCAGCGCCGAAGCGGTGCCCTGGGTCTGGAACCGCAGCTCGAAATGGCGCCGGCTGCCGGCGATGAGCGCCAGCCCGATGACGCCGTTCAGCACCACCATCATGCCGGCGAACACGGTGTCGCGCGCAACCGTGGTCGCCTCCGCAGTCGCGTGCAGCATCAGCGAGACGATCAGCGACACCTCGATCGCGGTCACCGCCAGCCCGAGCAGGATCGCGCCGAGGGTCTCGCCCATCCGCTGCGAGATCGTCTCAGCGTGAAACACCGCCGCAAATACCGAGCCGATCAGGACCGGCGGCGCGGCGATCAGAAAGACAGCGCCGTGCGTGGGGATCAGGCTTCGCGTGGCGGCCACCAGCAGCACGGCGGCGGCCGGCGCGGTCCAGGCCCACCACGGCATCCCGTGCCCAGCGCCTGTGCTCACGGCAGCCGCCCGGCGGCCCCGCCCCGCCGGCTGCGGCAGGCGAGCTCGCCCCGGACGATCACCGTCAGCACCGAGAGGAGCGCAAGGCAGACGATCGCGTGCGGCAGCAGCGGCGTGGCCAGCGCCAGCACGGCGGCCACCGCTAGCACCGGCCGGGCGGCGCCGGCCAGACAGTAGCGGTCGCGCACCAGCCAGAGCCCGAAGAAATACACCGCCACCGGGATCGCCACCGCGAAATCGGCGGTTAGCTTCGCCAGGTGGGCGTGCTCGGTCAGCAGGTCCACCTGCACCGCGAACCCGGCGCCCACCGCGGCGCCGGCGGCGAAGATCAGGAAATGTCCGTAGCCCCAGACGAAGGCGCGGTCGTTGGTCTCGCTCGCCAGATGCTCGTCCTCGGTGAAGTAGACCCACCAGAGCCCGAAGGAGGTGACGACCGCCGCCAGCGCCACCACCGCCAGCTCCCCCCGGTCGACACCCTCGACGATGGCGGCGCGGGTGGCGATCACCGCGGCCAGCAGCGTCTCGCCGAGGACGATGATGTTCATCAGCCCGTAGCGCTCGACGATGTGGTGCCGGTGCCAGGGCGTGGATCCGACGCGCTCCGCCCAGACCGGCACCGAAAGCTCGAGCACGACGCCGACCGCGAAGAGGAGGCCGAAGGTCAAGCCCCCGCTGGAGACCACCAGCGTCAGCGTCCAGTAAACCTGGACGGCCGCGATCCCGGCGGCGTAGCGGAGGCCGACCCGCCGGCGCGCCGGATCCCCGGCGGCGGCGCGCAGCCAGAGCGTGACCATCCCGAGCCGCATCACGATATAGCCGAGCACGCCGAGCCAGATTCGACCGCCCTCGAAGAAGGCCGGGATGCCTGTGGCGAGGATCAGCGCGCCGGCCATGATGAGCAGCGTCAGCAGGCGGAAGAGGGTGTCCTCGTTGTCGTAGGCCGAGGCGAACCAAGTGTAGTTCATCCAGGCCCACCAGATCGCGAAGAAGGCGAAGAGAAAGCCCAGCACCCCTTCGGCCGTGTGCCCCTCGGAGAGGGCATGGTGCAGCCCGGCCGCGGCCGCGGCCACGGCGAGGACGGTGACGAGATCGAAGAACAGCTCGAGCGGCGTCGCCGCGCGGTGCGGCTCGTGCCGGTCGCGCGGCCCCAGTCGGGCCGCGAACGGTCTGCGCCCGCTCGGCATTCAGGCTCTCCCTTCTCGCATCGGAACGCCGAAGAAAACCATGCCTGCCGGAGAAAAGGAAGTCGGGCGGAATTCCTTCAGGATGGCCCGCGTTCCGCCACCAGCGCATAGGACAGGGGCAGCCAGGGACGGTCGGGCCAGCCGAACATGCCCTCTGCATCCGCCTCGAGGGTGCGGAACATCTGCCAGGCGACGCGGGGATGTTCCTTGAGTGAGACGAGGGTGAAGCCCGCCTCCAGCAGGGCCGTGGCAACGTCGCCGAGGGGGTGAAGCCAGCTGTAGCAGCGAGGATTGGCGATCCGGGCCTGCGGATCGGCGTAGTCGACCGCGTCCTCGAACTCCAGCGCCGATCGGTCGAAGTAGGGCACCAGCCAGCCGGGCTTACCCTCGGCCGAGGGCGGCGCGGAATCGTCGAAGACCAGCGCCGCCGGGTGGCCTTCGACCAGAACCAGCCGCCCGCCGGCGCGCAGGAAGAAGGCCACCACGCGCGCCCAGGCCCGGATGTCCGGAAGCCAGCCGATCGCGCCCCAGGTGACGAAGGCGAGGTCGAAGCTGCCACCCTCGCCAACCGTCTCCGGAGCCGCATAGAGGTCGCACTCGACGAAACGCGACCGCTCGCTCAGGCCGAGCTCCCGCGCGAGCCCGCGCGCGGCGGCGATGGCCGGGGTGGAGAAATCCACACCAACGACCTCGGCACCGCGCTGCGCCAGGGTCAGCGTATCGGCGCCGAAATGACATTGCAGGTGGATGACCCGCTGTCCCGCCACATTCCCGACCACCGCCGCAAGCGTGGACTCGACGATCGGCCCGAGCCAGCCGTCGCCGGCCCGGAGCCGCGTCAGGTCGTAGCCTCCGGGTCCGAGATGAACGCCGACGAGTTCGTCCCAATGCCGACGGTTCGTCTCCAGCATCGCGGCGGTCTCGGCGTCCGATCGATCCGTCATGTCCCGACCGGCCCGGGACGGATCAGGCGGTCACCAGCTGGCCGCGCACCAGCTTCTCGTAGTCCTGAGCGATCGAGCGGGTGAGATCGCCCACCTCGAACGTGTACTCCCCGATCGAGCCCACCGGCGTCACCTCGGCGGCGGTGCCGGTCAGCCAGCACTGCTGGAAGTCGGCCATCTCGTGCGGCTCGATATGGCGCTCGTTCACCCGGATGCCCTTCTCCTTCAGCATCTGCATCACCGTCTGGCGGGTGATGCCGTTGAGGAAGCAGTCGGGCTCCGGCGTGTGGACCTCGCCGTCCTTGACGAAGAAGACGTTGGCGCCGGTCGCCTCGGCGACGTAGCCGCGGTGGTCCATCATGATCGCGTCCGAGCAGCCCTTGGCCTCGGCCTCGTGCTTGGACATGGTGCAGATCATGTAGAGCCCGCTCGCCTTGGCGAAGCAGGGGATGGTCTCCGGGCTCGGCCGCTTCCATTTCGAGATGTCGAGCTTGGCGCCCTTCATCTTGGCGTCGCCGTAGTAGGCACCCCATTCCCAGACCGCGACCGCGAGATGGACCGGGTTGCGGGCACTGGCAACGCCCATGTCAGGTCCGGAGCCGCGCCAGATCAGCGCCCGGACGTAGGCGTCCGAAAGCCCGCTCTTCGCCAGCGCGTCCGCCTTGGCCGCCTCGATCTCGTCGGCCGAATACGGGTGGGGCATCTCCAGGTAGTCGCAGGATTTCAGCAGCCGGTCGGTATGCGCGCGGCTCTTGAAGATCGTCCCGCCATAGGCCCGCTCACCCTCGAAGACGGCGCTGGCGTAGTGCAGAGCATGCGTCAGCACATGCACCTTCGCTTCGCGCCACGGCACGAACGCGCCGTCCATCCAGATCACGCCGTCCCGATCGTCGTATGCGCCAGCCATGGCCCGTTCCCCACTCGTTTAGGTTTGTTGCGCCTGCGTCACGGCCCGCGACCGTTTGTTGCGCCCAGTGGCGGTGGAGCTAACATTGGGCACTTGGAATGTCAACAAGCCTGACATAAACTGTGAACCGCAACAGCCGGTGAGGCGGAGAGAGGACCACGGGATGGGCGGCGCCTACAACACCAGCCCGAACCGCAGCGAGCAGCTGCTGTTCCTGACTGACGACCAGCTTCGGCAGGGTATCGAGTTGATGTTCTTCGCCTATCGCGGCTTCACCGCCGATCCCGACCGCATCCTCGAGGCGCGCGACTACGGCCGCGCCCACCACCGGGCGATCCACTTCATCAACCGCCGGCCGGGGCTGACGGTGAACGAGCTCCTCGACCTTCTCGGCGTCACCAAGCAGAGCCTCAACCGGGTGCTGCGCCAGCTCGTCGCCGACGGCCTCGTCGAGAGCCGAGTCGGCACCCGCGACCGGCGGCACCGCAACCTGCACCTGACGCCCGCGGGCCAGGCGCTGGAGCAGGAGCTCTCCGCGGCCCAGCGGCGGCGGATGCGGGCAGCGTTCTCGACCGCCGGGCCGGAAGCGGTCCACGGCTTCCGGCAGGTGCTGGAGCAGATGATCGACCCGGAGCTGCGCGAGCGGGTGCTCGGCTGGCTCGAGACCGGCCGGCCGTGAGCGAGCCGGTGCAGCCCCACGTCCTGGTCGTCGACGACGACCCGCGGCTGCGGGCGCTGCTGCAGAAGTTCCTGGCCCGGAGCGGCTTCATGGTCACCCCTGCCCGGGACGCCGCCCATGCCCGGCGGCTGCTCGAGGGACTGGACTTCGACCTCATGGTCCTCGACGTGATGATGCCCGGCGAGGACGGCCTGGCGCTGACCACCTCCCTGCGCGAGACCATGACCACGCCGATCCTGCTCCTCACCGCCCGCGGCGACGCCGACGACCGCATCCTCGGGCTCGAGGCCGGCGCCGACGACTACCTCGGCAAGCCCTTCGAGCCGCGCGAGCTGCTGCTCCGGATCAACGCCATCCTGCGCCGGGTGCCAAAGCCGCAGCCCAGGGCCGAGCCACCCCGGACCCTGCAGCTCGGCGAGGTCCGCTACGACATGGGCCGGGGCGAGCTCTGGCGCGGCCGCGACATGATCCGCCTCACCGCCACCGAATCGATGCTGATGCGGATCTTCGCTACCCGCGCCCACGAGCCGGTGACCCGCCAGGAGCTGGTCGAGGACCTCGGCGGCGGCATCGCCGAGGCCCAGGAGCGGGCAATCGACGTGCAGATCACCCGCCTGCGCCGCAAGATCGAGGAAGACCCCCGCGCCCCGCGCTACCTGCAGACGGTGCGGGGTTCGGGGTACATGCTGGCGCCGGACTAGGGACCGCCCGGTGGGGCGGATCACGCGGTTCTGAACGGGCAACGGCTGCGCTGGCGGCGTCTGCGGCTACCATCTCGCCATGACCCGCCGAAGAATCCTGATCATCGCCAGCGCCGCCCTGGTCCTCGCGGGCAGCGGCCGGTCGCAGGACCGACCGCGTGCGCGGCCGCCGTCGCCCTGGGCGGCCACTGCCGAGGCGGCGCGGCGCTTCGACCAACTTCACGCCATGGTCATCGCCCACCGCGGCGAGGTGGTGCTGGCCGAGGCGTTTCGCGGGCCTCCGGTGACGCGCCCGGTCAACGTGAAGTCGGTCTCCAAGTCCGTCGTCGCCGCGCTGACCGGCGCCGCCATCGACCGCGGCGAACTCCCCGGCGTCGACGCCACACTCGGCGAGATAGCGCCCGGGCTGATCCCGGCCGCCGCCGATCCACGGGTGGCCGGCATCACCATAGGCGATCTCGTCACCCTGCGGGCGGGCCTGGAGCGCACTTCGGGGCCGGCCTATGGCGACTGGGTGTCCAGTCCGAACTGGGTGACGGACGCCCTCGCCCGCCCCATCGTCAGCCCGCCGGGCGGCCGGATGCTCTACTCGACCGGCAGCATCCACGTTCTTGGAGCCGTACTCGCCACCGTTACCGGCGAGAGCCTCCTCGCCCAGGCGCGACAGCGGCTCGGCGATCCGCTCGGGGTCGAGATCCCGGCCTGGACCCGCGATCCGCAGGGCTTCTACCTCGGCGGCAACGAGATGGCGCTGTCACCGTTGGCCATGGTTCGCTTCGGCGAGATGTACCGCCAGGCCGGCGCATGGGGCGACGAGCAGGTGTTAAGCCTTGACTGGGTCGAGCGATCCTTCACTCCGCGCACACGCTCGCCATTCTCCGGTCTCGCCTATGGCTACGGGTGGTTTCTCGGACGCGCCCGCGGCCACGACTTCGCTCTTGCCCGCGGCTACGGCGGCCAGCTCATCTGCGTCGTCCCCGACCTCGCGCTGACCGCGGCCATCACCTCCGACCCCACCCGGCCGGCCCGCAGCGGCGGCTATTTCGGTGACCTGATGGGACTCTTGGAGAACCGGCTGCTGCCCGCGGCGGAGGCGGCCTGATCCCTCAGCCGAGCACGAAGATGTGCAGCGCCACAGGCCCGTGCGCACCAAGCTGCAGCACCTGGCCGATGTCCGCCGAGCGCGACGGGCCGGTGACCATGTTGAGGGTCCGGGGATCGAGGCCGCGCGCCCGCCAGGCGTCCCAGAAATCCTCGAACCCGCCGCAGATGTGGGTCGCGGGCAGCACCACGAAATGCGTTTCGCCGAGGAAGGTCAGCGTCACTGGGTTGTCCGGTCCCGAGGCCAGCGCTAGCGTCCCGGTCTCGGCCAGGCCGAATTCCGCTCGGCTGAGCGTCGCCGGCTCGTCGATCCGCCCGACGCCCTGGGAGGTATCGAGCGTCCCCCAGTCGAGCCCGCCGAAGGCCGGATCGGCGCCGTGCCGGATCGCCGCCGGCAGGTTGCGGTTGCGCAACTCCTCCGCCAGTGCTGCCGGCAGGTCGGTGATGGAGGTGATCCGGCTCACCGTCGCCGCCGCCGCCTCGGCCTTGGCGACAAAGCGCTCGACCCGCGCCGCGCCCTCGGTGCGGCCGATCCGGGGCGCCGGCGCCGCGGGAGGGTCGGCCAGCCGCGCCGCGACCGCGGCGGCACTCCCGGGCGGGCGGCCTTCGGCGCGGCGCAGCCGGGCGAGGATCCGCTCCCGCGCGCTCACCGCATGCCCGCCTTCCACTGGTCCATGAACGTGCGCGCCTGCGGCACCGGGAAGTCCCGCTCGCCGGTCCAGCCGCCGGCAAGAGGCAGTGACCTCACCTTGCCGCGCCGACCGCCCAGCGCCCGCAGCGCCGCGGACCCCAGCCGCGTCGCGAGACGGTAGGCCCCGGGCCGCGCCGCGAACCAGGCCCAGATCCCGAGCCCGGTCCGCACCGTCCCGGGGGTCAGCCGCTTCTCGAACTCCCGCTCCCGCCAGTGCCGCATCAGCTTCGGCAGCGGGATCCGCACCGGGCAGACCTCCTCGCAGCGCCCGCAGAAGGTCGAGGCGTTGGGCAGCTGCCCGCCCTCCTCGACGCCGATCAGCGACGGCGTCAGCACGGCACCCATCGGCCCGGGATAGACCCAGCCATAGGCGTGCCCGCCCACCGCCTGGTAGACCGGGCAGTGGTTCATGCAGGCGCCGCAGCGGATGCAACGCAGCATGTCCTGGAACTCGCTGCCCACCATGTTCGAGCGCCCGTTGTCGAGGAGCACCACGTGGTATTCCTCCGGCCCGTCCGGGTCCTCCGCCCGCCGCGGTCCCTTGGAGAACGTGGTGTAGACGCTCATCTCCTGGCCGGTCGCCGAGCGCGCAAGCAGCCGCAGGATCAGGCTGGCGTCCTCGAGCGTCGGCACCACCTTCTCGAGGCTCGCCATGACGATGTGCACCCGCGGCAGCGACTGGCTGAGATCGCCGTTGCCCTCGTTGGTGACGATCACCGACTGGCCGGTCTCGGCGATCAGCATGTTGGCGCCGGTGATCCCCACCTCCGCCTGGAAGTACTTCTCCCGGAGGATGCCCCGCGCCTCGGCCTGCAGCGACGCGTGATCGCTCAGGTTCCGTTCCGCCGGCAGCTGCGTGTGCGCTTTGCGGAACGCCGCCTCGATCTCGGGCACCGTCACGTGCACCGCCGGCGCGATGATGTGCGAGGGGATCTCGCCGCGGAGCTGGATGATGTACTCGCCGAGGTCGGTCTCCACCGGCAGGATGCCGTTCTCCGCCAGCCAGTCGTTGATCCCGCACTCCTCGGAGATCATCGTCTTGCCCTTGTTCACGGTCTTGGCGCCCGCGTTCCGGCAAATCTCGAGCACGATCCGGCGGGCGTCCTCGGCGGTCTCCGCCCAGTGGACCACACCGCCGCTCAGCGTCACCTGCCGCTCGTAGGCCTCAAGGTAGAGGTCGAGGTTGGCGAGCGTGTGGTTCTTCATCTCCCGCGCCCGGTCGCGCAGGTCGTCGAACTCCGGCAGCTCCTCGCGGGCCTTGGCGCGCTTCAGGACGAAGTTTCCCCGGCTCCCTCGCAGCGCCGCCTGCAAGTTCACGTTCTCCAGCGCCGCGTGCGCGTTGGCCTTGAACTCTGGCGTGGTGGCGACGTGGCTCACGGTGCCTCCCCGATCGCCGGGGTATTCAGGTCGCCGGCCAGCACCTCGACCACGTGCCGCGCCCGGAACGCCCTGCCCTCGCGGCTGGCCTTGCCCGCCATGTTCATCAGGCAGCCGAGGTCGCCCGCCAGCACCATGTCCGCCCCGGTCTCGGCGATGTTGCGGGTCTTGTCGCCCACCATCACGTTGGAGATGTCGGGATACTTGACGCAAAACGTGCCGCCGAAGCCGCAACAGACCTCGCTCTCCACCATCTCCCGCAGTTCCAGACCCTCGACGCTGGCGAGCAGTCGCCGCGGCTGCGCCATCACCCCGAGGCTCCTCAGCCCCGAGCAGCTGTCGTGATAGGTGACGACCGCCGGCAGCGCCTGGGCGACATCGCTCACCCCGAGCACGTCCGCGAGGAACGCCGTGATCTCGAAGGTCCGCGCCGCCAGCGCCTCGGCCCGCGGTCTCCAGGCCGGGTCGTCCGCCAGCATCTGCGGGTAGTCCCTGGCGATCGTAGCGCCGCAGGACCCCGACGGCGCCACCACGTAGTCGTAGCCCTCGAAGGCCGCGATCACCTGTCGCGCGATCGCCTTCGCCGTCTCCCGGTCCCCCGAGTTCCAAGCCGGCTGCCCGCAGCAGGTCTGCGCCTCCGGCACCTCCACCGCGCAGCCCGCATCGTTGAGGAGCTTCACCGTAGCAAATCCCACCGAGGGGCGGAACATGTCGACCAGGCAGGTAACGAAAAGCGCGACGCGCGGCCCCGGCATGACTTCTCCCCTCCAAGTTTCCGAGGGTTAGCGCCTCCCAGGCGCACTGACAAGGCGAGGCCCCCCGCCCGCTGCACCGTCCCGACCAAGCCCGAGCCTGGCCAGCGGGCGACCGCCCCCGACCGGCCCCTTCTCGGCCGCCCGCGGACGGGCCACTAGGGTGCGGTCAAGGCGTGGAGCCGTGCATGCGCGCCTGGCATTCGCCGGTTCCGGCCCGCGCCGCCCGCTGATAAACCGGCCGGCGGCCAGACCGGAAGAACGAGGCGTCCACCCATGCCGACAGAGAGCGGACCTGTCCTTTCCGTCATCGTGCGGCGGTTCAAGCCGGAATTCGACGAACCCATCGAACGGGCGGTCCGGCAGATCCAGCAGGCCGTGGCCAGGCAGCCCGGGTTCGCCGGCGTGCAGAACAGCCTGTCGCGCCTCGAGGACCGCTCCGAGCTGGTGACGGTCTTCGCCTTCGACTCGCGCGAAAACCTCGACGCATGGCGGCGCTCCGACGCCCGAAACGCCTTCGTCCGGGAGCTGGACCGCTGGTCTGAGGACAGCACCACCCACACCCAGCTCGGCGAGCTCGCCCAGCTCCTCAGCCCGAAGGCGCAGCTCCGAAAGATCGAGGTCGTCGCGATCCTGATCTTCTGGATCCTGGCCTCGGGCAGCGCCCTGAAATATCTCGCGGGGCTGCTCCTGCCCGAACCCGCCGCGCCGTTCTGGCGCGAGCTCCTGCTCGTTTCCGTCAACGTCGTGGTCATCAGCTATGTCTTCCTGCCCTGGTCGAGCCTGGCGCTGACCAACCTGAGGACCCGCATCGCCGGGCGCAGACGCAAGCGCTGAAGGTCGAATCCGCCTTCCCTTCCGCCCGGAAATCCCCTAAGGGACGCGCCTCGCGGCCTTGCACCCTTGGAGGAAGGCTGCGCGTGCAACCAATGGAGTGCCACATGGCAGAGACACCAGTTCTCGAAGCCGTGGCGCGCGCTGGGGTCGGCAAGGGGGCCGCCCGGAGCGCACGTCGCGAAGGATATGTACCGGGCGTGATCTACGGCGGCGGCACCGAGCCGCAGCCGATCAACATCAAGTTCAACACGCTCCTCAAGCAGCTCAAGGCCGGCCGCTTCCTCTCGACGATGATCAACGTCAAGGTCGACGGTGCCGACAACACCGTGATCTGCCGAGCCGTGCAGCGCGACGTGGTCAAGGATCTCCCCACCCACGTCGACTTCCTTCGCCTCGGCGAGAAGTCGCGGATCGCCCTCTTCATCCCGGTCGAGTACACCAACCGCGACAAGTCCCCGGGCCTCAAGCGCGGCGGCGTCCTCACCGAGGTGCGTCCCGAGATCGAGCTGATGGTCACCGCCGGCGACATCCCCGAGAAGGTGACGATCGACCTGACCGGTACCGAGATCAACGACACCATCCACATCTCGATGGTGACGCTCCCCGCCGGCACCACCCCGACGATCACCGACCGCGACTTCGCCATCGCCAACATCCAGGCCCCGTCCGGACTGCGCTCCGAGGAGAACGAGGCCGAGGCGGAAGAGGCGGAAGAGGCCTGACCTCACACGCAGCTTCGTGCTAACCGGGACGCGCCGCGAACATCGCGGCGCGTCTTTTGCTGCCGGGCAGGAGGTCCGCCCATGAAACTCGTCGTCGGCCTCGGCAACCCCGGTCCCGGCCACGCCCGCAACCGCCACAACATCGGCTTCATGGCCGCCGACGCCATCGCCTCGGCCCACGGCTTCTCCCCCTGGCGCGGCCAAGTTCCAGGGCGAGATCGCCGAAGGCCGCCTCGGCCCCGAGCGGGTGCTGCTCCTGAAGCCCGGCACCTTCATGAACCTCTCCGGCGACTCGGTCCGCGCCGCCGCCCAGTTCTTCAAGCTCGAGCCCGCCGACGTCATCGTCCTCCACGACGAGCTCGACCTCGCCCCCGGCCGGGTCCGGGTCAAGACCGGCGGCGGCCACGCCGGCCACAACGGCCTGCGCTCGATCGACGCCCACATCGGCCCCGACTTCACCCGCGTCCGCCTCGGCATCGGCCACCCCGGCGACAAGCGTCTGGTCTCGCCTTACGTCCTCGGCGACTTCGCGAAGTCCGACGCCGACTGGCTCGACGACCTCCTCCGCGGCATCGCCGACGGCGCCCCGGCGCTCGCCGCCGGCGACCACCCCACCTTCCTCGCCGCCGTCGCCAACCGCCTGCCGCCGCCGAAGCCCCCGAAACCGCCCAAGGCGCCCGCCGCCGCTCCCGACCCGGAGCCGGAGCTTGGGCCGCAGGACACCCGCAACCCCCTGCAGAAGCTCGTCGACCGCTTCCGATGACCGTCGCCGACGCCTTCCGCGCCCAGGCCGAGGTCTGCGCCTCGATGGGCTCGCCGTTCACCGCCCGCCTCTGCACCCTCATCGCCGACCGCCTCGCCCCCGGCACCCCGGTCGCCGACCGCGTCCTCGGCTGGCCCGGCGACCCCCGCGGCCGCGCCGACGCCCTGCCGCTGCGCCTCGCCGGCGCCCTCCACGGCCTGGTCATCGAAGGCCGCGACCCCGGCCTCGCCGCCGCCTACCCGCCGCACGCCGCCGACGACGCCGCCCTCTGGCACGCCGTCGCCGCCGCCCTCGACGCCCACGCGCCCTACGTCCTCGACCGCCTCGAAAGCCCGCCCCAGACCAACGAGCCCCAGCGCAGCGCCGCGCTCGCCCCGGGCCTCCTCACCGTCGCCGCCCTTACCGGCCTGCCGCTGGTCACCTCCGAGCTCGGCGCCAGCGCCGGCCTCAATCTCTCCTGGGACCGCTTCCACTACCGCTTCGGCGACGCCACCTGGGGCGATCCCGCCTCGCCCGTCGTCATCGCCCCCGACTGGCACGGCCCGCCGCCGCCGCTCCCGGACGCCCGCGTCGCCGCGCGCGCCGGCTGCGACCGCGCCCCGCCCGACCCGTCGCGGGACGACGACCGCCTGCGCCTCCTCTCCTTCGTCTGGGCCGACCAGGCCGCCCGCATGGCCCGCGTCGCCGCCGCCATCGACATCGCCCGCGCCCACGGCGTCCACGTCGACCGCGCCGACGCCCCGGCCTGGCTGGAAGAACGCCTCGCCGCCCCCCGCCCCGGCCACGCCCACGCCGTCTACCACTCGATCTTCTGGCAATACCTGCCGCCGGAGGCCCAGGCCCGCGCCCGCGCCGCCCTCGACGCCGCCGGCGCCCGCGCCACCGCCGACGCCCCCCTGGCCTGGCTCCGCATGGAAGGCGACGGCGCCGAGCCCGGCGCCGCCATCACCCTCACCCTCTGGCCCGGGGGCGAGACCCGCCTCCTCGGCCGCGTCGACTACCACGGCGCCTGGGTCCGCTGGACCGGCTGGACCGGGGTGGAAAATCATTAACCTCGCCCGCGCTACCCTGCGCCCCGAGCGCGACGCCGCCGGACGGGGCGGCCGCGCCGGTTTCGCGAGGCGGCGGTGAACGCGATGGCATTCTGGCTCCTGCAAATTCCTGGCGCCGCCGCGCTAGTGCTCCTCGGCAGCGTGCTCGGCCTCGTCGCCTTCATCCGCCAGGAAACCCTCCGGTCCCGGATCGAAGCGCTGGAACGCCAGCTCTCCGCCCAGCCGCGCTCGGCGCCCGTCGAACCGGCCCCCGCCGAGCCGCCGGCCGAAGAACCGGCCGCAACCCGCGACCTCTTCTCCCCGGTCGCCGCGGAGCTCCCGCCGGCACCGGAGGCGCCGCACCCCCCGGCTCCCCCGCCCAAGCCCTCCTTCGAGCAACGGCTGGCGTCGCGCTGGATGGTCTGGCTCGGCGGCGCCACCCTCGCCCTCGCGGTGGTGCTGTTCTTCAACTACGCCATCGAGCACGCGTGGCTCAGCCCGACGGTCCGCGTCCTCCTCGGCGCCCTCTTCGGCGCCGCCCTCATCGCCGTCGGCAACCTCGCGCAGGCGGCCGCCCTCCGGGACCTCCTCACCGCCGCACCCGACTCCGGCCGCGCCCAGAACTTCGTGCCCGCCTCCCTGACCGGCGCCGGCCTCTTCGCCCTCTACGCCAGTGTCGAGGTCGCCTACGCCCTCTACGGCCTCCTCGGCGGCACCGTCGCCTTCGTCGCCCTCGCCGCCACGGGCTTCCTTGGGATGACGCTGGCGCTGCGCCACGGCTGGCTGGTCGCCGCGCTCGGCATGATCGGCGCCTACCTCGCCCCGGCGCTGATCACCGCCGACCAGCCTGCCGCCGTCACCCTCTTCGTCTACCTCGCCGGCGTCACCGGCTTCGCCCTCTGGCTCGCCTCGGCCCGTCCTTGGCCGCTGCTCGCGCCCGCGGCCTGGCTCGGCGCCTTCGGCTGGGCCCTCGCCTGGATGGCGCTCGCCTGGACCGGCGGCGACGAGCTCGTCCTCGGCCCCTACCTGCTTGCGATCGGCCTCGTCTCCACCCTGGTACCGCCCCGCCTCGAAGCCCTCCAGCGCCTGTCTTGGTGGCCCGGCCGCGCCTCGCGGCCCGAGGATCCACCGGCCGGCGCCCTCCTCGGCATGCTGCTCTCCTGCCTGATGCTCCTCGTCCTGCTCCAGACGTCGGGGCACAACTCCTTCGCCGTCCTCGTCCTCGCCGCCTTCGTGGCGGTCGCCTGGCTCCTGCAGGACCGCGGCCTCGTCGACGGCCGGCTGGCCGTGGTCGCCGGCGCCCTCGTCGTCGTCGCGATCCTCACATGGCCGATCGACGCCGCCGTCGCCGACGCCGCGATCGACCGGCCCCTGTCGCCGATCGGCCTGGTCGCGCTCGTCGCCAACGATCCGCTACTGCTCTGGTCCGCCGCCGGACTGTCGTTCCTCGTCTGGCTCGCCGGCCTCGCCCTGATGCCGCGGAGCCGCGACCCCGAACTCGCCACCGCCACCGCCGCGGCCACCCCGCTTCTCGTTCACGTCGCCCTCTACCACCGCCTCGACGGCTTCCAGACCAGCTTCGCCTGGGCCGCGATCGCGCTGACAGTCGCGCTCTTGAACCTCTGGGCCGCCACCCGCGCCAGGACCCTCCGCCCGCGGATCGGCGACGGCCCGCTGTCGGCCTATGCTGCCGCCGTCACCGGGGCGCTCGCCCTCGCCATCGCCTGCGTGCTCCGCGACGCCTGGCTTCCCGTCGCCCTCGCCGCCGAGGTGCTGGCCCTCGCCTGGATCGCCGCGCGCCTGCCGGTCACTGGCCTCCGGGTCCTCGCCGGCCTCCTCGCGGTCCTGACCGTGGCCTTGCTCGTCGGACGCATCGACACCGTCGGCGGCGGCAGCCACGCCGGCCGCATCCTGCACGTCCTCTATGGCTACGCGCTGCCTCTGGGCATGCTCTGGGCGGCCCGGCGCCTGCTGGCGCTGCGGCCGGGACGCTGGGACGGAGACGCCGCCGATACCGTGCTCGCCGGCCTCGCTGTCCTCACCGGCAGCCTCGTCATCCACTACGGCCTGAAGGACGCGACCGGCGCCGTGCCGCAGCCCCTGACCGAGCTCACCCTGCACGCCGTCTGGTGGCTGGTCGCAGCCCTCCCGCTGCTCCGCGAGACCGAGCCGCCGCGCCCGGCCCTGTCCAACACCGGCAACGTCCTCGTCGGCGCCGGCCTCGTCGCGCTCGTCGCCGGAAGCGTCCTCGTCCTCAATCCGCTCGTGACCGGCGCCCGGTCGGCCGCCTGCCGGTGGCGAACCTCCTCGGCCTCGCCTACCTCGTTCCGGCCGCCGTCCTCGCAGCCGCCTGGGCCGCCCGGCTGCCGCGGCTCCTGCCACCGCTGCGGCGGCTTCTGCCCGCCGTCGCCGGCGTCCTCGTCTTCGCTTATCTCAGCCTCGAGACGCTGCGCCTCTTCCAGGGCGAGCGCCTCCACCTCCGCCCCGTCGGCGAAGCCGCGCTCTATGCCGTCTCGATCGTCTGGCTCGCCTACGCGCTTGCGCTTCTCGCGCTGGCCTTCCGCGCCCGCCGCCCCGAGGTCAGGACCGCCGCCCTCGCGGTCCTCGCCGCCACCATCCTCAAGGTCTTCCTCGTCGACCTCTCCGGCCTCTCCGGCCTGATGCGGGTCGGCTCGTTCCTGGCTCTCGGCCTGGTGCTCGTCGGCGTCGGCGAAGCCTACCGCCGCCACCTCCGGCCGCCGCCCCGCTGACGCGGGCCGCGGCCGGAGATCGCCGTTAACGATTCAATCCTGACCGTTTCACTTTACATGCGGAATCCATACGGATTCCATACGGATTCCACACCCAGGAAATCGCCGTCAACCCTTGGGTTCTCAGGCCTTTCCGCCCTCACCCATCCTTCCGGAAGAATTTCTTCTCCCGCGGCTTACCATCCCATCCCGGCTTGCCCCGCGGCGGCCGGTCATCACCCCCGGCCCGATACGGCTTGCCGCCGCCCTCGCGATCCCCGCGATAGGGCTTGCTCTCGCGCGCCGGCCGTTCCTCCTCGCGAAACTCCCACTTTTTCAACAGCCTGGGATCGAACGCATCCCGCCCGATCACCCCTTCATGACACCAGACGCAGGCCACTTTCTCCGCGTCATTGGCCTCGACCGTCATCCTCATCGATCCTGAGACCAGGACCACCAGGTCCCCGATTTCCAGCTTGTCCATAACGTAACGTGCTCTCTCGCTGCTGCGGCAAGCGGCTCACCCGCCCCCGACTCCCGTGCCATAACCCCGCCCGCACCGCCCGGCAAGCCGCCCCACCCCGCCATCACGCCGACTTTTGCGATGCCACCTCCGCCACCTGCGGCGCCTCCTCCATCAGGTCCTCGATGAACAGGCTGAGAAGCTGCGTCCGCCCGCTCACCCCGGCCTTGCGGTAGATCGCGTTGGAATGCGCCTTCACCGTCCCCTCGCTGGTCCCGCGCAGCCGCGCGATCTCGGCGATGCTCAATCCCTTGATGGTGAACCAGGCCACGTCCCGCTCCGACCGCGTCAGCCCCCATTCCGCGAATCGCTCCTCGAGCAGCGCCGCGAACGCCCCCGAAAGCTCCCTCAGCCGCCCCTCGGCCTGCCGGTAGCGCCGGATCACCCGCCAGAGCAGCAGCGCCCCGAGCACCACCCCCAGCATCAGCCCGATGCCGGCGCCGATCTCGATCAGCTCCCGGGACTGCCAGGCCATCGGCTCGCGATGGACGCCGATGACCCCGGCCGCGATGTCCCAGACGAAGAACAGCGTGCAGAGCGCCTGAACGCCCACCACCAGCACCAGCGCCGCAGTGACCGGCAGCCGCCGCCACATGCCGTCAGCCCGTCCCGAGCCGGCAGCACTGCCACCTAGTCGTGCGTCGCCTCGCCACCGGCGCCCGGGCCGTCGCCGCCGGTTCCGCCGTCCGCGGCCCCACCTCCGCCGCCCGGGCCGCCGCCTTGGTCGCCGCCGCCCTGGCCGTCGCCGCTCTGGTCGCCACCGCCCTGGCCGTCGCCGCCCTGTTCGCCGCCGCCGCCCTGTTCGCCTCCGCCCTGGCCGCCGCTGCTCTGGTCGCCGCCGCCCTGGCCGCCCGCCTGGTCGCCGCCACCGGCCTCGCCACCCGGGTCGCTGCGTCGGTCGTCCGACGCACTTGCCGCATCGCCGCCGCCACCGGCCGCGCCCGTCTCCGACGCCCCGCCGGGATCGGACCCGGCCGCTGCGCCGTGATCGTCCGCGCCGGTCGCGTCCGCGCTCGTTCCGCCCTGGTCCGGGCTCGTCGCACCGGGGCCCGGCCCCGTCTCGCCGGCGTCGCCCGGTCCGGCCGCAGTGGCATCGCCACTCCGGGCCGCCTCGCTGCCGGTCGTGCCGCCGTCGTCCGGCGCCGGTGTGGCGCCGCCACCGGCCACGCCGACCCCCGCCGCTCCCGACGACAGCCCGAGGCCCCGACTGTTGCCGTTACCGCCACTGCCGCCCCGCTTCGATGTCCCGCTTCCGACCGCCGCCGGCGGTTCCGCAACGCCCGGAGAGGGCCGGTCCGTCCGGTTCCGCCCGTCGAACGCGCGGCCGATGATCTCGCGAAAGCTCGGGCGGGCGGTGGTGGCGCTGTCGGCCGCCGGCGATTCCGGCTCGACGAGGTCACGATGCACCTCCCCGGTGGTGCGGTCGATCACGATCTCGCGCTGCAGCTCCGGCTTCTCGGCGACGATCTGGATGCGACCGAGCCAGGTCCGCCGGACGCTGACGATGTGATAGCCCTGCTGCTGCAGCTCGGCGGTCACGTCCGTCAGCGGGTCGGCGATCGCCACCGGCGGCGCCAACGCGGCGGCAGCGAGCACCGCTGCCGCGACCATGGTTCTGCGCATCCTGCTCGCGCCTCCGACCGAATACGGCAACGGCCCCGCACGGATCGAACCGAGCGGGGCCGTCAACACCCACACACAACGACAAGCCGCGCCTGCGGCCGGCCGCGTACCCCTCATTGATACTCGTAACTCCGCAGCGCAGGCATCCCGCGCCGGCGGCCAACGATCCCCCGAACATCGGATCAGCGTCGGTCCACGTCCCGCAAGAAAGCGCATTCCGCAGCGCATGACGATTGACCTGAGGTTCCATCCCGGCGAGCCGCTTCCGACGTTCAGCCCCCTAAACCAAAGGAGTAGGCGCCCGCGCGGATCATAGCTCCACCCCGAGGGCGGCGGCGACCGTGAAGATGTCCTTGTCGCCCCGGCCGCACATGTTCATCACCAGCAGGTGATCGGCCGGCAGTTCCGGCGCGATCTTGGCCACATGCGCCAGCGCGTGCGCCGGCTCGAGGGCGGGAATGATTCCCTCCGTCACGCAGGACAGCCGGAACGCCGCCAGCGCCTCGTCGTCGGTGACGCTCACGTACTCCACCCGGCCCATGTCGTGCAGCCAGGCATGCTCCGGGCCGATGCCGGGATAGTCGAGCCCCGCCGAGATCGAGTGCCCCTCGATGATCTGCCCGTCGGCATCCTGCAGAAGATAGGTCCGGTTGCCGTGCAGCACCCCCGGCCGCCCGCCGGTGAGCGACGCGGCGTGCTCCATTCGCTCGTCCACGCCGTGCCCGCCAGCCTCGACCCCGATGATCCGCACCTCCGGATCGTCGAGGAACGGGTGGAACAGCCCCATGGCGTTCGACCCGCCGCCGATGCAGGCGACGAGGCTGTCCGGCAGCCGCCCCTCGCGCGCCGTCATCTGCTCGCGCACCTCCTTGCCGATGATCGACTGGAAGTCCCGCACCATCGCCGGATAGGGATGCGGCCCCGCCACCGTGCCGATGCAGTAGAAGGTTTCGCGCACGTTGGTCACCCAGTCGCGCAACGCCTCGTTCATCGCATCCTTGAGGGTCCCCCGCCCGCTCGTCACCGGCACCACCTCGGCACCGAGGAGCTTCATGCGGAAGACGTTCGGCTTCTGCCGCTCGACGTCCGTCGCCCCCATGAACACCACGCACTTCAGCCCGAAGCGGGCGCAGACCGTCGCCGTCGCCACCCCGTGCTGGCCGGCGCCGGTCTCGGCGATGATCCGGGTCTTGCCCATGCGGCGCGCCAGCAGGATCTGCCCGAGCACGTTGTTGATCTTGTGCGCGCCGGTGTGGTTGAGCTCGTCGCGCTTGAAGTAAACCTTCGCGCCGCCCAGCCGCTCGGTCAGCCGCTCGGCGAAGTAGAGCGGGCTCGGCCGGCCGACGTAGTGCTTCCAGAGGTCGTCCATCTCGGCCCAGAAGTCCGCGTCGGTCTTAGCCCGCTCGTACTCGGCCTCGAGGTCGAGGATCAGCGGCATCAGCGTCTCGGAGACGAAGCGCCCGCCGAAATCGCCGAAGCGGCCGCGCTCGTCCGGGCCGGTGCGAAAGGAATTGGGCTTCTGCTGGTTCATCGCTGGTCCCCCCGGAACTCGCGCGTTCATAGCGCCGACCGCGGCCCCCGTCGAGCCCGGGCCATCGAAGGTCAGGCTTCCAGCGGTTCCGCGCTCAGGGCCGCGCGCACGAAGGCGCCGACGCGGACGGGATCCTTGTACCCGGGCCGTGCCTCGACGCCCGAGGAGACGTCGACCTGCTCGGCCCCGGTCAGCCGCACCGCCTCGCCGACATTTTCCGGCGTGAGACCGCCGGCCAGCATCCACGGCCGCGACCAGTGCCGGTTGCGGATCAGCCGCCAGTCGAAGGCGATGCCGTTGCCGCCCGGACGCTCGGCGCCGTCCGGCGGCCGCGCGTCGATGAGGAGCTGGTCCGCCACCCAGGTATAGGCATCGAGCCACTCGAGATCCGACTCGTCGGACAGTGCCAGCGCCTTCATCACCGGCAGGCCGAAGCGTTCGCGCACCTCCGACACCCGCTCCGGCGTCTCGCGGCCATGGAGCTGGAGCATGTCGACCGGCACCGCCTCGAGGAGCTCGTCCAGCGCCGCGTCGTCGGCATCGACGGTCAGCGCCACCTTGGTCACCCCGGCCGGAACCGCCTCGGCGATCCAGCGGGCGTCAGCGAAGGAGACGTTCCGCGGCGACGGCGGGAAGAACACCATCCCGACATAGTCGGCACCCGCCTGCACCGCGGCGTGAACCTCGCCGCGCGACCGCAGGCCGCAGATCTTGACCCGCATCGCGCCGCTCAATTGCCCAGCAGCGCCAGCACGTCATCCTCCGGCTTGCCCGACCGCCTGCGAAGTCGCTCGACCTCGCTTTCCAGACGGGCCGCCTCGCTCGCCTTCTGCGAGGCGCGGCGCCGATGCTTGTGCTCGCGCAGCCATTCGAACAGGTAGCCGATGATCACCCCCGCCACCATCGCCAGCAGGATCACCACGAAGAGCGGCAGCTGGATCGACAGCGGCATCACCCGCGCCAGTCCCTCCGGCAGCAGATGCAGAGTGACAAGCTCGCGGTTCGCCAGCGCCAACACCACGACGACGAGCAGGATGATCGCCAGAATGATGATCTTCAGGGTCCGCATCAGGACGACGCCGCCTCGTTGTTCAACCGGTCGCGGAGCAGCTTGCCGGTCTTGAAGAACGGCACGAACTTCTCCTCGACGGTCACCGAGTCGCCGGTCCGCGGATTGCGCCCCTGCCGCGCCTCGCGCTTCTTCACCGAGAATGCGCCGAAGCCGCGGAGTTCCACCCGGTGCCCCGCCGCCATCGCCTCGATGATCTCGTCGAACACCGTGCCGACGATCCGTTCCACATCCCGCTGGAACAGATGCGGGTTATCCTCCGCAATCTTCTGGATGAGTTCCGACTTGATCATCGCACACCCCTGATGTGGCGTCACGTTGCCCATCCGGGCCGCGACCAACCGCTTCGAGACACTCCCGCGCGGCATTCTGGCAGGATTCAAGGCCCGATGGAATAGAGCTTGGCCCCTCCCCAGCGCGATATTTCCCCGAGAATCCCGCCGCTTGACATGATTTTGCCCAACAGACGGCCCGCCAGCGGCTCGTCGCGCTCCACCTCCCAATCGCGCACCGGCAGCGCGCCCAGTCCCGGTTCGCGCGATTCGAGCCAGGCAATCGCCTCCGGCTCGCCGCCGATTTCGTCGATCAGCCCGTTCTCCAGCGCCACCCGCCCGGTGAAGACGCCGCCGGTCGCCACCGCATCGAGCGCATTGCCGGAGAGGCCCCGCCGCTCGCCCACCAGGCTACGAAACCAGCCGAAGCTCTCGGCGACCATCGCCTCGTCCCGGGCCCGCGCCGCGGGATTGGTCGGCCGGAACGGCGACGGCTCCGCCTTGAGCTCGGACGAGCGCACCGTCTCCAGCGAGACCCCCAACCTGTCCATCACCTGCGTCAGGTCCGGATATTCCATGATCACGCCGATCGAGCCCGTCAGCGTGTTGCCGCGCGCCACGATGTGATCCGCCGCAATCGCCGCCACGTAGCCGCCCGACGCCGCCACCTCGCCCATCTCCGCCACCACCGGCTTCTTCGCGGCCACGCCCCTCAGCGACGCGAACAGCGCCTCCGACCCCGCGGTGCTCCCTCCAGGCGAATTCACCCGCACCACCAGCGCCTTGACGTGGTCGTCCTCGGCGATGTCACGCAACACCTGGTCGCGGTCGGGATCGTCGGTGATGATCCCGGTGACGGCAAAGCGCGCGACATGGCTCCGCGCGTACTCGACCCCGTCCCGCGCGAACCAGAACGCCAACAACCCGACGATGACCGCGGCCACCAGGAATCCGCGCCAGAATGCAGAACGGCGCCACTTGCGGCGCCGTTCCTCGTAGAAGTCCCGGGTGATCGGGTCCATGTCCTCAGGCATCGTCCCGACGCTTCAGCGCCGCCCCGAGGATGTCACCGAGCGAAGCGCCGGAGTCCGAAGACCCGTACTGCTCCACGGCCTCCTTCTCCTCGGCGATCTCCCGCGCCTTGATCGACAGCCCGAGCTTGCGGGTCTTGGCGTCGATGTTAGTCACCCGCGCATCGACCTTGTCGCCCTTGGTGAAGCGCTCCGGCCGCTGCTCGCTGCGATCGCGGCTGAGGTCCGACCGGCGGATGAAGCTCTTCATCCCGTCGTACTCCACCTCGATGCCGCCGTCCTCGATCGAGGTCACCGCCACCGTCACGATGTCGCCGCGCTTCACGCCGGCGACCGCATCGGCGAAGGGATCGCCCTCGACCGACTTGATCGAGAGCGAGATGCGCTCCTTCTCTGTGTCGACGTCGGTGACCACCGCCTTGACGATATCGCCCTTGTGGTAGTCCTGGATCGCGTCCTCGCCCGAGCGGTTCCAGTCGAGATCGGAGAGATGCACCATCCCGTCGATGTCGCCCTCGAGGCCGATGAAGAGGCCGAACTCGGTGATGTTCTTCACCTCGCCCTCGACCTGGGTGCCGTTCGGATGGGTGGCCGCGAAGGTCTCCCACGGATTGCCCTGGGTCTGCTTCAGGCCCAGCGACACCCGCCGCTTCTGGCTGTCGATCTCCAGCACCACCACCTCGACCTCCTGGGAGGTGGAGACGATCTTGCCCGGATGGACGTTCTTCTTGGTCCAGGACATCTCGGAGACATGCACCAGCCCCTCGATCCCCGGCTCCAGCTCCACGAAGGCACCGTAGTCGGTGATGTTGGTGACGCGGCCGGTGTGCCGCGAGCCGATCGGGAACTTCTCCTCGACGGTATCCCACGGATCGGCCTGCAGCTGCTTCATGCCGAGGCTGATGCGCTGGGTCTCCTTGTTGATCTTGATCACCTGGACCTTCGCGGTCTCGCCGATGTTCAGGATCTCGGACGGATGGTTCACCCGCCGCCAGGCCATGTCGGTGACGTGCAGGAGGCCGTCGACACCGCCGAGATCGACGAAGGCGCCGTACTCGGTGATGTTCTTCACCACGCCGTCGATCACGTCGCCTTCGGTCAGGCGCGCCACGATCTCCGCCCGCTGCTCGGCCCGGCTCTCCTCGAGAACGGCCCGCCGCGAGACGACGATGTTGCCGCGCCGGCGATCCATCTTCAGGATCTGGAACGGCTGCGGCATGTGCATCAGCGGCCCGGCGTCACGCACGGGGCGCACATCCACCTGGCTACCCGGCAGGAACGCCACGGCGCCGCCGAGGTCGACGGTGAACCCGCCCTTGACCCGGCCGAAGATCGCGCCCTCGACCCGGTCTTCCTTCTCGTAAGCCTTCTCGAGGCGGTCCCACGCCTCCTCGCGCCGCGCCTTCTCCCGGCTCAGCACCGCCTCGCCGCGGGCGTTCTCGACCCGGTCGAGATAGACCTCGACGACGTCGCCCACCTCGATCTCGGGGGCCTTGCCCGGGGGGGTGAATTCCTTGATGTCGACCCGGCCTTCCATCTTGTAGCCGATGTCGATGATGGCCTGTCCGGCCTCGATCGCGAGCACGGTGCCCTTTACGACCGTCCCCTCCTCGGGGGTCTCCAGCTCGAAGCTCTCGTTCAGAAGCGCTTCGAAATCATCCATGGTTGCCGCAGCTGGCATTCAGTTCTCCAAATTGACGTTGCTGGCCGAGCGGTTGGATTCCGCCGGTCTTTACGTTTCCCTCGCCTTCGAAATGGCTACGCTCAGGCCAGGGCTCAACCCTGACCCGCTGGCAATCGGCTCTTCACGTAGGCCACCGCCTCGGCGACGGCCGCGTCTATAGACAAATCCGTGGTGTCGAGCAAGAGCGCATCCTTGGCCGGCCTCATCGGCGCCACGTCGCGCGCCGCATCCCGGGTGTCGCGGGCCTTCAGATCCGCCAGCACCTGCTCCAGGCTGGTGTTCCCGAGCTCCGCCCGCCGCCGCTCGGCCCGCACCTCGTCGGACGCCGTGACATAGAGCTTCGCCTCCGCCTCCGGGCAGATCACCGTGCCGATGTCGCGGCCGTCGAGCACCGCGCCGCCGTCCCGCCGGGCGAAGCCCTTCTGGAACGCCAGGAGCGCCGCGCGGACTTCCGGCATCGCCGCCACCTTCGACGCCGCCTGCCCGGCCCGCGCGCTGCGCAGGCCCTCGCGTTCCAGATCCTCCGGCGTCAGCCGCCGCGCCAGTTCCGCCGACCAGTGCGGGTCGATCACCCCGCGCCCGTCGGTCAGCGCCTGGATTCCCACCGCCCGGTAAAGCAGCCCGGTATCGAGATGCCCGAAGCCGAAGGCGGCCGCCACCGCCCGCCCGATCGTGCCTTTGCCGGCCGCCGCCGGCCCGTCGATCGCCACCGTGAAGATCATGCGAGGGCCCTGAATTTTGGCGGCTGGGTCTCGAGGAAGCTCTGCCGCCCCGCCAGGTCTCCGATGATCCGGTCCAGCGCGTCTAAGCGCCAGGTGCGAGCATCGCGGGCCTCGGCCCAAAGGACGAGGCAGGCCGCCGCTACCCCCGAAAGGGTGACGCCCTCGCGCAGCCCCCGCCCGCCCGCGCCGGCATCGAGCCACGCAAGGACCGTTCCGACCCGCGCGAGGTTGCGGTCTGCGAGGTCGAAACCGACCGTGTTCGACCCGACGGGCCCTAGCCCCGCCCACCGCTGATAGAGCGCCGAGACCAGGGCATCGCCTCCCTGCAGCACGGTCAGCAAAGATTGACGCTCAACATCCGGCGCATAGGCCGAAGTCGGCGCTCCCGCCATCGTCCACAGCTTCTCCAGCACCATCAGCGTGGGAAAGACCTGCTCGTCGCCGAAGTCCAGGACAGGCACCTGGCCGAGCGGGTTCACCGCAAAATGCGTCTCCGGAAGCGGATACGGCGTCTGCACTTCCGAGATCGGCAGCTGCCATTCCCGCACCAGCACCCGGGCCATCCGCGAGAACGGTGACCCCGACGTATAGAAGAGGCGTCCCTCGCTCATTGCGTCAGCCGGGCGCCGAGGCCCTGCATCAGCGCCACGAAGCCCGGAAAGCTCGTGGCGATCGTCGCGCCGTCGTCGACGCCGATCGGCGCCTTCGCCGCCAGCCCCAGGCAGAGGAAAGACATCGCGATCCGATGATCGAGCCGGCTCGCCACCGTCGCCCCGCCGGGCACGCCCCCCGGCCCGCGGCCGTGGACGATGAGATAGTCGGTGCCTTCCTCGACCTTGATGCCGCAGGCCTCGAGCCCGCGCGCCATCGCGTCGATCCGGTCGCTCTCCTTGACGCGCAGCTCCTTTACCCCGCGCATCACCGTCGCCCCGTCCGCCGTCGCGGCCAACGCCGCCAGGATTGGGTACTCGTCGATCATCGACGCCGCCCGCTCCGGCGGCACCTCGATGCCCTTGAGCGGCGAGAACCGCACCCTGAGATCCGCCGCCGGCTCGCCGCCCTCCTCGCGCCGGTTTTCCAGCGTGATGTCCGCGCCCATCTCCAGCAGCGTGGTGTAGAGCCCGGCCCGGGTCGGGTTGAGCCCGATCCCCGGCAGGACGATATCCGACCCCTCCGCCAGCAGCGCCGACGCCACCGGGAACGCCGCGGAGCTCGGATCCCGCGGCACAGCAATCGCCTGGGCGGTCAGCTCGGGTTGGCCGGTCAGGGTGATCACCCGTCCCTCCGGCGTGGTCTCGGTGCGGACCTTTGCCCCGAAGCCCCGCAGCATCCGCTCGGTATGGTCCCGGGTCGGCTCCTTCTCGATCACCACCGTCTCGCCCGGCGCGTTCAGGCCCGCCAGCAGCACCGCCGACTTCACCTGGGCCGAGGGAACCGGCGTCGTGTACTGCACCGGCATCGGGTTCGCCGCACCGGTCAGGGTGATCGGCAGGCGCCCGCCGCGCCGCCCCCGCGCCTCCGCCCCGAACAGTGCCAGCGGATCGGTGATCCGCCCCATCGGCCGACCGCGCAGGCTGGCATCTCCGGTGAAGGTCGCGGTGATGTCGGTAGTGGCCATCGCCCCCATCACCAGCCGCACGCCGGTGCCGGAATTGCCGTGATCGATGACGTTGTCCGGTTCCTGGAAGCCGCCGACGCCCAGCCCCTCGACCCGCCAGGCGCCCGGCCCGGTGCGCTCGACGACGGCGCCGAAGGCCCGCATCGCCCGGCCGGTGTCGAGTACGTCCTGGCCCTCGAGAAGCCCGGTGATCCGCGTCTCGCCCACTGCCAGCGCGCCGAGGATCAGCGCCCGGTGCGAGATCGACTTGTCGCCCGGCACCTCCACCCGTCCGGTGAGCGGCCCGCCCGCCTCCGACCGCATCGGTTTCGGCTCGCCATGCCCCGCCATCGGGACCTCCCCTCGCTCACGTTTTGCATTCTCATACGGGATCGCGGACCGGCGGTCCATGGCAAGCCGAATGGTGCGGCGAGCGCGTGAGGAGGCCCTTAACGGAATTTTATTGAAGATTAATCCGTTTTATTTCAAGGCGTTCACGCGTGAACACCTTCGTGTTCACACTCTAACGAGGGTGAGATAGACGGGCACGCGCCCCGCCTTCAGCGCCTTCGCCTCGTAGCGCGTCCCCGGCCAGTCCGCCCACGGCTCGCCGCTGTCGCCCGCCACCTCAAACCCCGGCGCCCCCGCGACCGCCTCCCGGGCATGCGCCGCATAGTCCGAGATATCGGTTGCGAGCCGCAGCTCCGCCCCCGGCGCCATCGCCCGCCGCAAGAGCCTCAGATTCTCCACGCTGGCGAAGCGCCGCCGGTGATGCCGCGCCTTGGGCCAGGGATCCGGATAGAGCAGGAACACCCGCGCCAGAGCGCCGTCGGGCAAAAGCTCGATAAGGTCCCGCGCATCCCCGTCATGGATCCGGATATTACCGACCCCGGCCGCCTCGATCCGCCCCAGCGCCATCGCCACGCCGTTGACGAACGGCTCGCAGCCGATCACCCCGACCTCGGGATGCGCCACCGCCTGATGCACCAGATGCTCGCCGCCGCCGAACCCGACCTCGAGCCACACCGGCCGCCCATCGTCCCAGAGCGGCGCCAGCGGCGCCCGCCCCGGGTTCTCCGCCGGCGCTACCCCCGGAATCCGCAGCCGCGGCAGCAGCTCCTCGAGCAGCCGCTGCTGCGACGCCCGAAGCCGCTTGCCATGCCGCCGTCCGAAGACCTTGCGACGCGGCAGCCCCGCGTCGCCCGCTGCCGTCATCCGCCCGCCGTCAGACCGCCCGCGACAGGCTGTCCGCGAGATCGGTGCGCTCCCAGGAGAACCCGCCCTCGTTGTCGACCGCGCGGCCGAAGTGCCCGTAGGCCGAGGTCCGCTGGTAAATCGGCCGGTTGAGGTTCAGGTGCGTCCGGATACCCCGCGGGGTCAGGTCCATCACCTCGGCCACCGCCTTCTCGATCGCCTCCTCCGACACCGTCCCGGTCCCGAAGGTGTCCGCATAGATCGACAGCGGCCGCGACACCCCGATCGCATAGCTGAGCTGCAGCACGCAGCGCTTGGCCAGCCCCGCCGCCACCACGTTCTTGGCGAGGTACCGCGCCGCATACGCCGCCGAGCGGTCCACCTTCGTCGGATCCTTCCCCGAGAACGCCCCGCCCCCGTGCGGCGCCGCGCCGCCATAGGTGTCGACGATGATCTTGCGCCCGGTAAGCCCCGCATCCCCGTCCGGCCCGCCGATGACGAACTTGCCGGTCGGGTTGACGTGCCAGACCGTCTTGTCGGTCAGCCAGCCCTCCGGGATCACCTCGCGGATGTAGGGCTCCACCATCTCCCGCACCGCCGCGGAGTCCATGTCCTCGTCGAGATGCTGGGTCGAGAGCACCAGGCAGGACACCTCCACCGGCACCCCGCCCGCATACCGCAGCGACAGCTGCGCCTTCGCATCCGGTCCCAGCCGCGGCTCCGCCCCGCTCTTGCGCGCATCCGCCAGCCGGTGCAGCACCGAATGGGCATAATGGATCGGCGCCGGCATCAGCTCCGGGGTCTCGTCGACCGCATAGCCGAACATGATCCCCTGGTCGCCCGCCCCCTCGTCCTTGCCGTCGGCCGCATCGACGCCTTGGGCGATGTGCTCGGACTGGCCGTGGATGTAGTTGTGGACCCGCAGGGTCTCCCAGTTGAAGCCCTTCTGCGCATACCCGATGTCCCGCACCACCTCGCGCACGATGTCCTCGATCCGGCCCAGCACGCCCTCCGGCCCCCGCACCTCGCCGCCGACGATCACCCGGTCGGTGGTGGCGAAGGTCTCGCAGGCCACCCGCGCCTCCGAGTGCTCGGCCAGGAACGCATCCAGCACCGCGTCGGAAATCCGGTCGCAGACCTTGTCAGGATGCCCCTCGGACACGGACTCGGAAGTGAAGAAATAGTCGCTGCGATTGCTCATCGGACACCCCACACAGATTTGACGCCGCCTTGCTACGCAGGGTAGCCGTCCCGGTCAATCGCCGATCTGTCAGGTCCGTGAATGCCGCGCCAGCGCATCGGAGGCCAGCGAGCGCACCAGCGCCAGCACCGACGACCGTGTCTCCGTGTCCCGGATCGCCGCGAAGGCCTCGTTGAGCGTGGCGACCTCGTCGCGCCGCACGCCGCCGTTGACCGGCGCCGCCTGCCCCTCGGTCGCTCCGTCCAGGCCCTCGAAGAAGTAGCTCGGCGCCACCCCGAGGAACGAGGCGATCTGATAGAGGCGCCCCGCCCCGATCCGGTTGGTCCCCTTCTCGTACTTCTGTATCTGCGAGAAGGTCAGCCCAAGGTGCCGGCCGAGGCGGCCCTGACTGACGCCCAGTTCCTCGCGACGCTTTCGCATCCGGAGGCCCACGTAAATGTCGATCTCGTTCGCTGACTTAGACACTGACAACACTCACCCCACCAAGTACTTGCGACGGGCCGTTCCCGAGGCAGCCCTACGCTCGCATCAAGTTATCGACGCAACTTTCGTAAAACGCCACCGTAAAAAATTGAAGCAGTTAATCCTAAAAAGCCTAACATGGCAGTCACGGCCGGAACATCACCGAATCTCACATACGGCGTTGGTGGCAAAGCCCCCGGCAGGACCGCATCGAGGTACCCCGCTTCGTCGAGCCCGAGGATCGCGACTACCCGACCAAAAGGATCAACCATGGCCGAGATCCCGGTATTGGCAACGCGCGCAAGCGGCAGCCCCTGCTCGATCGCCCTGACTCGCGCCTGGGCAAAGTGCTGATAGGGGCCCGACGCCTCGCCGAACCAGGCGTCGTTGGTCACCTGGACCAGCCACTCCGCCCGCCCTTCCGGCGCCCGGAGCCCGCCGGGAAAGATCGCCTCGTAGCAGATCAGCGGCAGGAACGGCGGCACCCCCGGCGCCTGCACCAGATGCGGCCCGTCGCCGGACGAGAACCCGCCGCCTGTCAGGGGCTCCAGCCCGGGGATCCCCAGCGCCGCCACCTGATGCGCGAAGGGCAGATACTCGCCGAAGGGCACCAGGTGATGCTTGTCGTAGACCGCCGCCGCGGTTCCGTCCGAGTTCAGGACCGCCAGCGAATTGTACCACCGCTGTTCCGCGTCATCCTCCTCAATGCGTCGGATGCCGAGGATGAGGCGCCCGTCCGGCCCCGCCGCCTCCGCCGATTCCGCCAGGAGGTCCGGCGCTCGATCCAGGACGAAGGGCACCGCGGTCTCCGACCAGATGGTGATGTCCGGCCTCGGCTCGGCCGCTGCCCGGGTCATGGCGATGTGGCGATTGTAGAACTCCTGCTCCATCCCCGGCTGCCACTTGAGCTCCTGCCGGGCGTTAGGCTGCACCAGCCGCACCACCAGTGGCTCGGGCCGCTCCGGCACCGGCTGTGACAACCGCCACGCGCCAAAACCCCACCCCGCCGCCACCAGCGCCGCCGCCGCGGCGACCGCGCGCCGGGTCCCGAGGCCGGGCAGCAGTCCCGCCGTCAGGGTCAGCAGCCCCAGCATGTACGGCCCGAAGAGCGCCGCGGTCTGGATGACCGGCGTCTCCACCCAGGCATAGCCGACCAGCCCCCAGGGGAAACCGGTCAGCACGTGCCCCCGCGCATATTCCGCCAGTGCCCAGAGCGCCGCCAGCACGAGCACCCGCCCGACGCCGGGTGGCCTCCACGCCCGTGCCACCGCGAACGGCACCGCCCAGAACAGCGCCAGCCCCCCGGCCATGCCGGCGAGCGCGAAAGGCGCCATCCACCCGAAGACCTCGGGCTCCACCAGGAAGGGATCGACGAGCCAGAAGAGCGAGGCCGCGAACTGTGCTGCACCCGCGGTCCATCCGAGACGGAAGGCCGCCCACGGTCCGGAGGTGCCGTCGAGCAGCCAGAGGAGCACCGGCAACGCCAGGAACAGGACGATGGGAAACGAGATCGGTGGCTGCGCCAGGGCGAGCGCCGCGCCGGCAGCCACGGCGAGGGCCAGGCGGCCAGTCCGGCCCAGGCCGGCGACCCGCCGTTCGAGGGCGATCACGCCCGGCGCCGGCCTATTCCGCCGCTGCGGCGGGCGCGCCCGCGCCGGCCGCCAGCCGTACCCGCAACCGCTTGATCCGCCGCGCATCGGCGTCCACCACCTCGAACTCGTGGCCGTCGGGGTGGAGCACCACCTCGCCGCGAACCGGCACCCTGCCGGCAAGACGGATAACGAGCCCGCCCAGGGTATCCACCTCCTCGGCCACTTCCGGGGTCACCAGCGTCACGCCCGCGGCCTCCTCGAACGCATCGAGGTCCATGCGCGCCTGCGCCAGGTATATCCCCGGCGCCTCGCGGGCCCAGAGCTGACTCTCGTCCTCGTCGTGCTCGTCGGCGATGTCGCCGACGATCTGCTCCAGCAGGTCCTCGATCGTCACCAGCCCGTCGACGCCGCCGTATTCGTCGATCACCAGCGCCATGTGGATGCGCGCCGTCTGCATCTTCTGGAGCAGCACCCAGACCGGCATCGACGGCGGCGCATAGAGCAGCGGCCTGAGCAACCCGCTCAGGTCGAATTCCCCGCCGGACGAGCCGAAGCCGTACTTGAGGGCCAGGTCCTTGAGGTGAACGAGGCCGAGCGGTTGGTCCAGCGTCTCGGAATAGACCGGCAGACGCGACACCGTGCTCGACTGGAAGACAGCCACCACCTCCTCGAGCGTCGCATGCTCGGGGACCGAAACGATGTCCGCACGCGGGACGCTTACGTCGTCCACCCGCATCCGGCGCATCTTGCGAAGGTTCAGGAGCATGTCCCGCGCACCGTTGAGCATCGCGCGGCTTTCGTCCGTCGGCTCGCTTAGCGGCTCTTCGTCCTCGCTATCGCGGCGGAACAGGCGAGAGAAAAAGGAAGATCTGGATTGACTGTCCGGGTCCTCGTCTTCGGACATGTCCGGCCCGACCGCCGCCTGTCCGTCGGATGTCTCGCTCATGTCTCCTGTCCGAACGCGCGCCAGAGGGACGCCCCTAGCGCGAATATGGGTTTGCCACGCCCATGCTGGCAAGGACTTTCGTCTCGATTTCTTCCATCGTCTCGGCCTCGTCGTCCTCGACGTGGTCGTGGCCAAGCAGGTGCAGGACGCCGTGGACGACCAAATGCGCCGCGTGATCCGCGAGCGGGATCCCCGCCTCTTCCGCTTCGCGCGCGCAGGTATCGAAGCCGAGCGCGATGTCGCCGAGGAAGAGCGGCCCCTCTCCCGGAAGCCCCGGATTCCGTGGGACCTCGCCCTCGAAGGCCGGCCAGCTCAGCACGTTCGTCGGCTGCCCCTTTCCGCGGAATTCGCCATTAAGTTTCGCCATCCGCGCGTCGTCGCAGGCCAGAAGCCCGATCTCGTGGAGATCCGGGTCGCGCCCGACCCCCGTCAGCGCCGCCCGTGCCGCCCGCTCGGCCAGCGCCCCGATCTCCACCGCCTGCCACCGCGGGTCGTCGACCTCGGCCCCGACCAGCGGTGCTGGCTCAGGCATCGCCGGGCCGGACGTTCTCGTAGGCCCGGATGATCCGGGCCACCAACGGGTGTCGCACCACGTCCTCGGCGGTGAAATGCGCGAAGCCGACCCCCGGCACGTCCCGCAGTATCCGTTCCGCCTCCACCAAACCCGATGTCACCCCCCGCGGAAGGTCGATCTGGGTGGTGTCCCCGGTCACCGCCATACGGCTGCCCTCCCCAAGGCGGGTCAGGAACATCTTCATCTGCATCGTCGTGGCGTTCTGCGCCTCGTCGAGCACCACGTAGGCACTGGCCAGCGTCCGCCCCCGCATGAACGCCAGCGGTGCGATCTCGATCTGCTTTTCCTCGATGAGCTTCGCCACCTGCTTCGGCGGAAAGAAGTCGTTCAGCGCGTCGTAGAGCGGCTGCATGTAGGGGTCGACCTTCTCCTTCATGTCGCCCGGCAGGAAGCCGAGCCGCTCGCCCGCCTCCACCGCCGGACGGCAGAGGATGATCTTGTCCACGTGCCCGTCGATGTACATCGACGCCGCCGCCGCCACCGCGAGATAGGTCTTCCCCGTCCCCGCCGGCCCGATCCCGAAGACCAGCTCGTTGCGGAAAAGCGCCCGCACATAGGCCTTCTGCGCCGCCGTCCTCGGCTCGACCAACTTGCGTCGGGTGCGAATCTCCAGGGGCTCGTTCGAGAACATGTCGAGCTGGCTCACCCGCGCCTCCGGGGCCGGCTGCTCACCCGGCGTCATCCGGATCGCCGCCTCGACATCGCCCGGGGTCACCGGCCGCCCCTGCTCTAGCCGCGCATAGAGGCTGCGAAGCACCTGCTCTGCCGCATCCCGCTCGGGTCCCGGTCCGTGCAGCGCCAGCTGGTTGCCTCGGCGGTGAACAGCGACGCCGAGGCTCGAATTCAACCTGAACGATATTGCGGTCGAGCTCGCCGCAAAGGTCGATCAGGAGCCGGTTGTCGGGAAACTCAAGGACGGTGTCGGACGGATCATCCGGGTTCGAGGCGGGGTTCGGGGCGCTGATCGCCAATGGGCCTCCGGCAAGTTCTTGGACTTTTACCGCTTCCAGACTGCCCCAGCGCCGATTCGAGCGCAAGCGAATTGGCGAGTGACCACCGCCTGCCGCCGCACACGCGAAATGCGCTGACGCCGCGGCTCCTTCCCTTCATGCGATCGTTGAGCGCGACCGATCTCGCTACGCGATCCGTTCGCCGGAGAGCGAGTTCCGCCCCACGGCGACGATCCGCACCGGCACGACTTCCCCGACCAGATCCGCCGCCCCCTCCAGGTGGACCGCGTTGAGATAGGGCGACCGGCCGACCATCTGGCCCGGGTCGCGGCCCGGCTTTTCCACCAGAACCGGCAACGCCCGGCCCACCAGTTCCGCCTGAAACGCCGCCTGTTGCCGCGATAGCAGCGCCTGCAACCGCTGCAACCGCTCCGACCGCACCCCCGCCGGGATCTCGGGACGCCCGGCCGCCGGCGTCCCCGGCCGCGGCGAATACGCGAACGAATAGGCCTGCGCGTAGCCGACCGCCTCGACCAGCGCCAGCGTCGCCTCGAAATCCGCCTCGGTCTCGCCGGGGAAGCCGACGATGAAATCCCCCGACAGCGCCATGTCCGGCCGCGCCGCCCGGATCCGCTCGACGATCCGCAGGTAGTCTTCGGCGGTATGCCTGCGGTTCATCGCCTTCAGAACCCTATCGCTGCCCGATTGCACCGGAAGGTGCAGGTACGGCATCAGCTTCGCTTCCGTCCCGTGCGCCGCGATCAGGTCGTCACTCATGTCGTTCGGATGCGACGTCGTATACCGGATCCGCTCCAGCCCCCCGATCGCCGCCAGCCGCTCGACGAGCGCCGCAAGGCTCACCCCCTCCGCATCCCTGTATGCATTGACGTTCTGCCCGAGCAGGGTGATCTCCACCACGCCCCGCTCCACCAGCGCCCGCGCCTCGTTTACCACCCGCTGCGCCGGCCGCGACACCTCGGCCCCGCGCGTATAGGGCACGACGCAGAAAGCGCAGAACTTGTCGCAGCCCTCCTGGACCGTCAGGAACGCCGCCGGCGCACGCCGCGCCCGTCGGTCCTGGGGCAGGTGGTCGAACTTGTCCTCGGCCGGGAACTCCGTTTCCACCGGCCGCTCGCCCGCCTCCCGCCGCGCGATCAGGTCCGGCAGCCGGTGATAGGCCTGCGGCCCCACAACCAGATCCACGACCGGCGCCCGCGCCAGGATCTCCGCGCCCTCCGCCTGGGCGACGCAGCCCGCCACGCCTATCATCAGGTCGGGCTTGTCGGCGCGAAGCCGCCTGAGCCGCCCGAGCTCCGAATAGACCTTTTCCGCCGCCTTCTCCCGAATGTGGCAGGTATTGAGCAGAATGAGATCGGCGTCCTCCGCCGTCTCCGTCGCCTCGTAGCCCTTCGCCACCAGCGCCGCCGTCATCCGCTCGCTGTCGTAGACGTTCATCTGACAGCCGTAGGTCTTGACGAAAAGCTTCTTGGACGGCGCCGACATCGGTCCCCCGAACGCGAAAAGGCACGCGGACCACCCGGGCCCGCGCGCCTCTCTAGACCTCTGCCTGCGGCGCATCAAGCGCCGCGGCCGACATAGTCCGCGGCCCTACTGCCCGCGAAACTTCTACTTCGCCCGCGGCTTGCGCCCAAGGCCGATCTTCTTCGCCAATTCCTGGCGCTTCGCCGCATAGTTCGGCGCCACCATCGGATAGTCCGGCTTAAGCCCCCATTTCGCCCGGTACTCTTCGGGCGTCATGCCATAGGCCGTCATCAGGTGCCGCTTCAGCATCTTCAGCTTCTTGCCGTCTTCGAGGCAGATGATGTAGTCGTCCGTCACCGACTTCTTGATCGGCACTGCCGGCGTCAACTCGACCGAGGAGGTCTCCTCGCCGGTCGCCAGCTCGTTGATCTTGTTGTAAACCGATTGTATCAGGTCCGGCACTTCGTTCTGGACCACCGTGTTGTTGGCCACGTGCGCCGAAACGATCTCGGTCATCAGCGCGAGGATCTCGCCCCGCCCGATCGTCTGCTCTTCTGTCATGTTCCGTCTTTCTCTTCCCGGCGCCCGAAGTCGCCGCAGCCAACTCCGGCCTGCATTGTTCCGAGCATCCCCCGTACTTCGACGATTTCAGATGCCAATTAGACTCTATTAAGCCAGAACTGTTTTGACAAGAGACGCGGGCGAAGTTTTCGGAAAAATTTTCATCACCCGACCGTGAATCATCCTCTCCGCCATGTTGCGCAAAGTATGCGCAGTCTCTCGTCGACGACTTGACGTAACGTTTTGGCACATACTTTCTACGCATTCATACCCGCGAATAAGCTCCGCGGCGGAATTCCGCCGACCACGGCCTTCCGGAAGTCACCAGCCGCGTGACTAATTGCCTCACGCACCCCGCGCACCGCCTTGATCGTAAAGGTGGTATTCCCAGTGGCGCGGACCGCCGAGCAACAAAACCGCTTTCCCGAGAGCCAGGCCCCAACCGAAGCGCCGGCTCAGGCCGCCTTCAGCCCGCGTTGCTCAAGCAGCGCTTCGACACCGGGCATCCTTCCACGGAACGCCTGGTAGAGGTCCGCCGCTTCCCGGGACCCGCCCGCGCTCAGGATGCAGTCGGCAAGCCGCTTTGCCGTGACCGGGTCAAAGACGTCCCCGGTCTCCCGGAAGGCGGCGAACGCGTCGGCATCCATCACTTCCGACCACATGTAGGAGTAGTAACCCGAGGAATACCCGTCGCCGGAGAACACGTGCTGGAAGTGCGGCGTGGCATGCCGCATGACGATCGCCCGCGGCATCCCCAGCCCGGCCAGCGTCTCGGCCTGCGCCGCCATCGGGTCGCGCGGCGCCGCCCCGGCATGGAAATCGAGGTCGACCAGCGCCGACGCAAGATACTCGACCGTGGCGAAGCCCTGATCGAAATTTCGCGCCGCGATCAGCCGCTTCATCAGTTCCCGCGGCATCGGCTCGCCGGTCCGCGCGTGGCGGGCATGTGCCTCCAGCACCTCCGGTGTCTCCAGCCAGTGCTCGTAGAGCTGGCTCGGCAATTCCACGAAGTCGCGCGCCACGCTCGTCCCCGAGACGAACTCGTAGGTCACGTCCGACAGGAGGACGTGGAGTGCATGCCCCATCTCGTGGAAGAGCGTATGGGCATCGTCGAAGGTGAGCAGGCTCGGCTCGCCCCCGGGCGCCTTGGCGAAGTTGCAGACGTTGACCGCGATCGGCCTCACTTCGCCGTCGAGGCGGCTCTGGCCGCGAAACGACGAGCACCACGCCCCCGACCGCTTCGAGGACCGGTTGAAATAGTCGCCGATGAACACGCCCATGTGCCGCTCGCCGCGCCGGACCTCCCAGGCCCGCGCGTCGGGATGGTAGAGATCGACCTCGATGGGATGGAAGCTCAGGCCGAAGAGTCGCCCGGCGACGTCGAAGGCGCCCTCGATGATGGCATCCAGTTGCAGATACGGCTTCAGCTCCGCCTCGTCGAGATCGTGCTCCCGTGCCCGACGTATCGCCGCATAGTACCGCCAGTCCCACGGTTCCAGCGCCCCGTTGACCCCGTCCTCGCGCATCAGTTCCTCGAGCCGGGCGGCGTCCGCCTCGGCCTGCGCCCGCGCGGGCGCCCAGACCGCCATCAGCAGGTCGCGCACCGCACCCGGGGATCCGGCCATTTCCGGCTCGAGCTTGTAGCTGGCGAAGTCAGAGTAGCCGAGCAGCCGCGCCCGCTCCGCCCTCAAAGCCAGCGTCTCGGCAACCAGCGCGCGGTTGTCGGTCGCCCCGCCGTTCTCGCCCCGCGCCACCCAGGCCCGGAACGCCGCCTCGCGCAGGTCGCGCCGGGGCGAGGACTGCAGGAATGGCACGATCAGGCTCCGCGACAACGTTACGACGTGCCCGCCCTGACCCCGCTCCTCTGCCGCCTGCGCCGCCGCTGCGACGAGGTCGTCCGGCAGCCCGACCAGGTCTTCCGGCCCCAGCGGCATCGCCCAGGCCTGCTCGTCCGCCAGTACGTTCTGGCCGAACGCGGTCCCGAGGCTCGCGAGCCTTTGCAGGAGTTCCTTCAGCCGCGCCCGATCCGCCCCCACCAGCCGCGCCCCGGCCCGGACGAACATCCGGTGATAGAGCGTCAGCACCCGATCCTGCTCCGCCGTCAGTGCCAGCACCCGCCGCCGCCGGTCGAGGTCGTCGACCCGCTCGAACAGCGCGGCGTTCATCATCGTCTCGGAATGGTGTGCCGAGAGCCTCGGGCTGAGATCCCGCTGCAGCGCCTCGATCTCGGGATTGGTGTGCGCGCCCGCAAGGTTGAAGAATACCGCCGCCACCCGGTCGAGTCTCGCCTGGGCCCGCTCCATCGCCTCGATGGTGTTGGCAAAGCTCGGCGGCGCCGGATCGGCGGCGATGGCGTCGATATTTCCCCGCGCTTCCTCCAGCGCCGCATCGAAGGCCGTGGCGAAGTGCTCGGTCCTGATCTCCCGGAAAGGCGGCAGGCCGAAAGGCGTCGTCCAGTCCTGAAGCAGCGGGTTCATCGGTGTCTCCGACCAAGTGTCTCGGGGTGCGGACACTTGGCCGGAGCGCACGGGAGGGTCAAGAGCCTCCCGACAGGGTCTGCTCAACCCCCCGCGCAAAGGCCTGCACGATGGCGTGGTAGTATTCGGTGCTGGTCGGCGGCACCGAGGAGATCGCGCCATTCGGCAGGAAGTCCGCCACGTCCTGGGCGGATGCGGTAATATTGTAGGCGCCGTCGCTCGTTCCGGCGGTGTTCAAGAGATCGACCCGCCCTGAGAGCCGCGCCGTCTCTGCGGACGCGCCGGCCATGAACGGGCTGTTGAGCGACAGCTCGTCGATATCCACGACGATCGTCTTGCCGGCCGGATCGACCCGCCCCACGAACTCGCCGGCGATCGCGGTCTCGAGATCGCTGCTCAGACCCTGCCAGTAGGCCACCGCCTGCGGGCTCCCGATCGAGGCAAGGTCGGCATTCACGGTCACGTCGGAAATCGTCAGCGGTTCGTTCTGCGAGCCGGCGCAGGCCGCCAGCATCAAAGCCGCCCCCGCGAGCATCCCAAGCGGTTTCATGTCACGTCTCCCTTCGGGGGCGCCGGCCTTGCGTCCGGCGAACGAAAATTCCAACGCGCCGAAGTCCCGCGGGTTCCGCACCCTCTCCACGCCCGCGCAGGTTCGCCGAGCGTCGGGGCGAGTGCCTCGCACGGACGGGTGATCGGCCGCGGCTTCTAAATTCCCCCGATCGGCGCCATTGTCATGGAATGACCCGGGCGATTCCACTGCTGCTCGCGTTCTGGATTCTCCTGACGACGTTGCTCTACCTCTGGCCGCTCAACCTGCACGTCGCGCCGGTGTTTCACACCAACGACGCGGCCTGGTCCTCCGAGGGCGTGAGCTTCGCCAGCAACGGCATGCTGCGGACGGGCGACCCGCCCCGCGCCCTTCACGATCGGCTGGTGGCGGGCGGCGGCCTCACCGTGGAGGCATGGGTGACGCCGGCCTCCGCCAGCCAGACCGGCCCCGCCCGGATCGTCACCTATTCCGAGGATCCCGGTCTGCGGAACTTCACCCTCGGCCAGGAGGGCGGCGACCTCGTCTTCCGCCTGCGCACAAGTCCCGACGACCCCAACGGCGTCGCCGACCAGATCTTCGTGCCCGACGTCCTCGTCCCGGGCCGGCCGACTCATGTCGCCGTCGTCTACGATCTCGCTGCCATCGACGTCTATGTAGACGGTGCGCTCCGGGCGCATTCGGTCGGACACGACGGCAGCCTCGGCGCCTGGAGCCCCGACTACGAGCTCGCCGTCGGCAACGAGCTGACCGGCGACCGTCCCTGGCGCGGCACCATCGCCGCGGTGGCGATCGACGCCCGCCCGCGCTCCGCCGACGAGATTCTCGTCGACTTCCAGGCCGGTCCCGGTGCCATCGACGGGGCGACCGCCGCCTACGACTTCACCGAGAGGTCGTCCGTCTCCGCCTTCACCCGCCCCTTCGCCTACCTCAACGGCGAGTACCCCGATCTCCTCACTGCCCACGGCCGCAGCGCCGAGGACTTCGTCTTCAACTTCGGCCTCTTCGCCGTGATGGGCTGGCTCGCCGCCGCCGCGGCCGGCGGCCGCAACGGCCCCAGCCTTCGCGCCCTCCTCGCCACAGCGACCGCATTGGTCGCCATCGCCGTCCTGCTTGAATCCGGGCAGATCTATGTCGACGGGCGCACCTCCTCGCTCCGAGACCTCACCGCCGCTATCGCCGGCGGCCTGGCCGGGCTCCTCGTCTGCGCCGCGACCAGCACCCGCAATCGGTCGCGCCGAGCCTGAGGCGCCGCACGGGCATGGAAAGCCGCCGCGAGCTCGGCTAGCCTGCGCGCGACTGCCACGGAGGGGGAAACGTCCATGCGCCTGCTGAAGCCACTCGTCGTCGCGCTCGCTCTCGGCAGCGGCCTACCCGCGGCCGCCGGCGTCCTCGACACGATCAAGGAGACCGGCACCGTGCGTTTCGGCTACCGCACCGACGCCGCGCCCCTGTCCTACCGCGGCCCCGACGGCTCGCCGGCCGGCTACTCGGTGTTGGTCTGCAACGCCATCGCCGACAATCTCGCCCAGCAACTCGGGCTCGACCGGATCACCGCCGCCTGGCAGCCGGTCACCGCCACCGAGCGCTTCAACGACGTGGCCGAGGGACGCGTCGACCTCCTCTGCGGCGCCGCCACCATCACCCTCACACGCCGCGAGCTGGTAGACTTCTCGCTGCCGACCTTCGTCGACGGCGCCGCGGTGCTGCTGCCCCGCGACAGCGACCCCAACTTCGACGCGCTTGCCGGCAAGAAGATCGGCGTCCACAGCGGCACCAGCACCGAGGAGATCCTGCGCAACTCGCTCAAGGCCAAGGGCATGGACGCCGAGGTCGTCACCTTCGACAACCACCAAGACGGCTTGACCGCGCTCGAGACCGGCGAGATCGACGCCTATTTCGGCGACCAGTCGATCCTCTTCGGCCTGTTCTTCGCCAGCGACCTTTCCGAGACCCTCGCCGTCTCCGACAATACCCTGACCGTGGAGAAGCAGGGCCTCGCCCTTCCCCGCGGCGATACCGACTTCCGGCTCGCGGTCGACCGGGCGATCAGCGGGCTCTATACCTCCGGCCAGATGGTCGCCTTTTTCAAGGAAGCCTTCCCCGGCGCCACGCCCGGCGTCGCCCTGCGGGCGCTGTTCCTTCTCGGGCCCGATCAGCCCTGACCCCGGAGTCCTCTCCCATGGCGCATGCCCATGCCGACCTGCCCAAGACCGCGGCCAACTACGTGCCACTCTCCCCGGTCGGCTTTCTCGCCAAGGCCGCGGCGGTCTATCCCGACCGGCCGGCGGTGGTCTACGGCGACACCCGCAGGACATGGGCGGAAACGGCGGCCCGCTGCCGCCGCCTGGCCTCGGCGCTGGTGCGCGCCGGGTTGAAGCCGGGCGAGACGGTGGCCATCGTCGCCACGAATACGCCCGAGCTCTATGAGGCGCATTTCGGGGTGCCGATGGCCGGGGGCGTGCTGAACGCCATCAACTGCCGGCTCGATGCCCGCACCATCGGCTACATCCTCGATCACGCCGAAGCCAGGATCCTGATCACCGACCGGGAGTTCTCTCCGACGGTCGCAAAAGCGCTGGAGCAGGCGAAGGCCCGGCCGATCGTCATCGACATCGACGACCCCGCCGCCGCAGACGGCGAACGTCTCGGCGACATCGACTACGAGGCCTTCCTCGCCTCCGGCGACCCGGATCACCCCTGGTCCGGCCCGGACGACGAGTGGGACGCCATCGCCATCAACTATACCTCCGGCACCACCGGCGACCCCAAGGGCGTCGTCTACCATCACCGCGGCGCCTATCTCAACGCCATCGGCAACACGCTCGAATGGGACATGGGCCGGCACCCGACCTACCTCTGGACGCTGCCGATGTTCCACTGCAACGGCTGGTGCTTCCCCTGGACCGTCGCCGCCAAGGCCGGCACCAACGTCTGCCTGCGCAAGGTGACGCCGAAGGCGATCTACGACGCCATCGCCGACGAGGGTGTCGACCACCTCTGCGGCGCGCCGATCGTGCTCGGGTTCATGATCAATGCCCGGCCCGACGAGGTCCGCGACTTCTCCCACACCTGCCGGGTGATGACCGCCGCCGCCCCACCGCCGGCGGCGGTCCTGCGCGGGATGCAGGAGCGGGGCTTCATCGTCACCCACGTCTACGGGCTGACCGAGGTCTACGGGCCGGCGGTCGCCTGCGCCTGGCACCGGGAATGGGACGAGCGGCCGATCGGCGAGCAGGCGCAGCTCAAGTCTCGGCAGGGTGTTGCCTACGTGGTGGAGGAGGCGGCGGTCGTCGCCGATCCCGAGACTCTGGCGCCGGTGCCGGCGGACAACGAGACGCTGGGGGAGGTGCTCTTCCGCGGCAATATCGTGATGAAAGGCTACCTGAAGGATCCGGAAGCGACGGCGAAGGCGTTCAAGGGTGGCTGGTTCCACTCGGGCGACCTCGGGGTGCTGCACCCGGACGGCTACATCCAGCTCAAGGACCGCTCCAAGGACATCATCATCTCCGGCGGCGAGAACATCTCCTCGATCGAGGTCGAGGACACTCTGCACGCCCACCCGGCTGTGGCGCTGGCCGCGGTGGTGGCGAAGCCGGATGAGAAATGGGGCGAGACGCCCTGCGCCTTCGTCGAGCTGAAGCAGGGCGCGGAGGCGAGCGAGGCCGAGCTGATCGCCTTCTGCCGGGAGAACCTCGCGCACTTCAAGTGCCCGCGCCGGGTGGTGTTCGGGGAGGTGCCGAAGACCTCGACGGGCAAGGTCCAGAAGGGGCCGCTCCGGACCGTCGCCGCCGGGCTCTGAGGTGTGTTACGCAGGGTGTAACACGCGTGATACATGGGTATCTAACTGAAATCGCAGGCGTCTTTTTTCGATAATTTTCGGTAAACGCGGTTTCGCTACGCTCCGGGCGTCCCGATCGCCTTGCAGAACACCTCCGCCGCCACGTTGCCGCCGGAGGCCACGCAGACCACCGTGTCGCCGTCGATGGTCTCGCCATGGAAGAGCGCCGCCGCCAGCGACACCGCCCCACCCGGCTCAAGCACCAGGTGCAGGTGGCGGAAGGCCAGCGCCACCGCCGCCATAGCCTCGGCGTCGCTGACCGCGAGGCCGGGGCCGGCCAGCCGCGCCAGCACCGGGAAGGTCAGCGCCCCGGGCCGCGGCGTCAGGATCGCGTCGCAGATCGAACCGGTCGCCGCGGCGTTGCCGAGCCGCTCGCCGGCCGCGAGCGAGCGCGCCATGTCGTCGAACCTCTCCGGCTCCACCGTCCGCACCCGCAGTCCCGGCGCCTCGGCCTCGAACGCCAGCGCCATCCCGGCGCTGAGCCCGCCGCCCCCGCAGCAGACCAGGACGTCGGCGGCGCTCACCCCGGCCTCCGCGGCCTGCGCCGCGACCTCGAGCCCGACGCTCCCCTGTCCGGCAATCACCTCGGGATGGTCGAATGGCGGGATCAGCGCCAGCCCCCGCTCCCCGGCGAGCGCCGCGCCGAGCGCATCCCGGTCCTGGCTGCCGCGCTCGTAGAGCACCACCTCGGCCCCGTAAGCCCTTGTACCTTCTATCTTCACCATCGGCGCGTCCGACGGCATCAGGATCACCGCCGCAACGCCGTGCGCCGCCGCCGCCCAGGCGATGCCCTGCGCATGGTTGCCCGACGAATAGGCCAGCACCCCCGGCGTTCCCTCCGGCAGCGCCGAGATCGCCGCCCAGGCGCCGCGGGCCTTGAACGAGCCGGTCACCTGCAGGCACTCCGCCTTGACCAGCACCCGCCGCCCGGCGATCCGGTCGAGCGCCGCCGCCTCCAGCACCGGCGTCCGCCGGATCCCCCGCGCCCGCGCCGCCGCCGCCCGGATCGCCACGATGCCGGTCACGGCCGGACCCGGGAAAGGAGCTCATCCAGTGCTGCCAGTGCCTCGGGCTCGTCGAGGAACGGCGCGTGGCCCCGCGCCGGAACCTCCGCCACGATCAGATCCGGCCGCCTGTCCCGCATCCGCGCCACCATCGCCCCGGTGAGCCGATTGGAGTTCGCCCCGCGGACCACCGCAACCGGCAGCCCTTCCAGCGCGTCGAAGAGCGGCCACATGTCCACCGCCGGCCGGCCCCCGTCCGCGGCCACTGCATCGCGGAGCATGGGATCGTAGTTCAGGGCCGGGCCGTCCGGCGCGGCAACGAACCACCGCTTGGCCAGCGCCAGCCAGCGCTCGGACGTGAGCCCGGTGAACTGGCTCCCGAGGCGCGCCTCCAGGGCGGCCGCGGCAGCTTCGAAATCCGCCGCGCCGGGAGGGAGGCCGATGGTTTCCATGATGATCTTCAGGCGTTCCGGCGCCAGCTCCGGCCCGATGTCGTTCAGGAGAACGCCGGCAAGCCGCTGCTTCGCATTGGCCGCGAGGAGCAGGGCGACCATGCCGCCCCGCGAGGTGCCGATGACCACGACCCTGTCGAGGCCGAGATGGTCGAGGAGCTCGACGACGTCGCGGGCCTCGGTGGCGACGTTGTAGTTCGCGAAGTCGGGATCGCGGTCCGAGTCCCCCGCCCGCGTGGCGTCAGCCGGACCAGTCGGTACCGGCCGCCCACCGCCGCGGCGAGATCGTCGAAGTCCGAGGCACTGCGCGTAAGCGCCGGCAGACAGAGCAGCGGCAGGCCCTCACCGGAGTCCCGGTAGGCGAGCGACAACCCGTCCGAGGTCGTGAAGCGGTTTGCCGCCGCGGTCACCGCGCACTATCCCCCGACGCGCGCCATCAGCGAGGACAGCGCCGCCTGCGCCTCCGGCTCGTCGAGGAACGGCACGTGCCCGCGGTTGGGCACCTCGGCGACGATGAGGTCCCGCCGCCGCACCCGCATCTTCTCCACCGTCTCGGGGGTGAGGAGATCGGAGTTCATCCCGCGCACCACCGCCAGCGGCACGCCTTCGAGCGCGTCGAAGAGCGGCCACATGTCCGGCGCCGCCTGGCCCGCCGTCGCCTCGATGTTGTCGCGGATGCGCGGGTCGTAGTTCAGCGCCAGCCCGTCCGGCGTGGCATCGAACCAGCGCCGGGCCAGCCCCAGCCACTTCTCGTCCGACAGCCCCGGGAACCGCGCCCCCATCCGCGCCTTGAGCGCCGCGGCGGCCTCCTCGTAGGTCTTCGCCTTCGGCTCCACCCCGAGATAGCTCAGGATGTTGGCCAGCCCCTCCGGCGCCAGCTCAGGGCCGACATCGTTGAGCAGCACCCCGGCCAGCCGCTCCTTCGCCGTCGCCGCCAGCACCATGGCGATCAGCCCGCCGCGCGAGGTGCCGACGATCACCACCCGGTTGAGGCCGAGGTGGTCGAGGAACTCCACCACGTCCCGCGCCTCGATCCCGACGTTGTAGTTCGCCGGGTCCGGATCGCGGTCCGAGGCCCCGCGCCCGCGCAGGGTCAGCCGGATCAGCCGGTAGCGCCCGTGGAGCGCCGCAGCCAGCTCGTCGAAGTCCGCGCCGTTGCGGGTGAGGCCCGGCAGGCAGACCACGGCCCGCGCCTCGGCGTCACCCTCCTCGGTATAGGCGAGGCCGAGGCCGTCCGAGGTGACAAATCGCTTCATGATACTCCCGCAAGCTCCGGTATTCGCGTCAAATCTTCAAGAACCCGCCGCGGCGTCCACGGCAGCCGGTCCACCGGCTCGCCCACCCGGTTGACCCAGACGGTGTCGAACCCGTACCCCGCCGCCGCCGCCGCGTCCCAGCCGTTCGACGACACGAACAGCACCCGGTCCGCCGCCACGCCGAACTCCGCTCCCACCAGGTCGTACACCACCCGCGCCGGCTTGAAGACCCCGACCGCCTCGACCGAGAGCACCGCGTCGAGGAAGCCGCCGATCCCGGCACTCTCCACCGCGGCGGCGAGCATCGCCGGCGCCCCGTTCGACAGGATCGCCGTCTTCAACCCGGCGTCCTTCAGCGCCGCCAGCATCGCCGGCACCTCCGGGTAGGCCTCGAGCTCGTAGTAGAGCGCCAGCAGCCGCTCCCGCAACTCCGGCTCCGCCTGCCCCGCCGCTTCCAGCGCCCAGTCGAGCCCGTCCTGGGTCACCTGCCAGAAATCCGCGTGCGCCCCGGTCACCGCCCGGATCCACGAATACTGCAGCTGCTTCAGCCGCCAGTCCCGCGCCACCTGCGTCCAGACCGCGGCGAAGGCCTCGCGCCCGGGCTCGGCCGCCAGCCGCCGGGCCGCCGCGGCGACGTCGAAGAGCGTGCCGTAGGCGTCGAAGACCACCGCGGCGGTGGTCACAGGTTCTCCGCCTGCACCATGCCGAGCGCGTGGTAGCCGCCGTCGACGAAGATCACCTCGCCGGTGGTGCAGGCGCCGAGATCGGAGGCGAGATAGACCGCGGTGCCGCCCACCGCCGCCAGCGTGGCGTTGGCCCGGAGCGGCGCGTTCATCTCGGTGGCCCGGTAGACCTTGCGCGCCCCGGCCACCGCCGAGCCCGCCAGCGTCCGCATCGGCCCGGGCGAGATGGCGTTGACGCGGATGCCCTCCGGCCCGAGGTCGTTGGCGAGATAGCGCACCGCGCTCTCCAGCGCCGCCTTGGCGACGCCCATGACGTTGTAGTGCGGCGTCACCCGCTGCGCGCCGATGTAGGTCAGCGTGAGGATGGTGCCCCCCGCCGTCATCAGCGGCGCCGCCCGCCGGGTGAGCTCCACCAGGCTGTAGCAGGAGATGTCGAGCGAGCGCAGGAAGTTCGCCCGGCTGGTGTCGAGGAACCGCCCGTCGAGCTCGTTCTTGTCGGAATAGGCGATGGCGTGCACCAGCACGTCGAGCCCGCCCCACTCCGCCTCGACCCGCGCGAAGAGCGCGTCGAGCGAGGCGCCGTCCTGGACGTCCGCCGGCACGATGATCGATGCCCCGAGGCTCTCGGCCAGCGGCACCACCCGCCGCCCGAAGCCCTCGCCCTGGTAGGTGAAGGCGAGCTGCGCCCCCTGGGCGGCGAAGGACCGGGCGATGCCCCAGGCGATGGAATGGTCGTTGGCGACCCCGAGGATCAGCGCCCGCTTGCCGGCGAGCAGGCTGCCCGGCACCGGCTCACCGGTCATGGCGGCTCAGGAGCAGGGAGGCGTTGGTGCCGCCGAAGCCGAAGCTGTTGGTCATCACCGTATCGAGCCCGGCCTTGTCCACGCGCACCGTTGCGATCTCCTGGGGTTTCAGCGCCGGGTCGAGGGTCTCGACGTTGATCGACGGCGCGATGAAGTCGTCCTTCAGCATCAGCAGGCAGTAGATCGCCTCCTGCGCCCCGGTGGCGCCCTGGCTGTGGCCGGTCATCGATTTGGTCGAGCTGATCGGCGGCGTCTGGCCCTCGCCGAAGACCCGCCGCACCGCCTCGACCTCGCTGACGTCGCCTACCGGCGTCGAGGTGCCGTGGGCGTTGATGTAGCCCACCTTGCGCCCCTCGGGCAGGGTCGAGAGCGCCAGCCGCATCGCCCGCTCGCCGCCGAAGCCCGATGGCGCCACCATGTCGTGGCCGTCGGAGGTAGCACCATAGCCGGTCACCTCGGCATAGATCTTCGCCCCCCGGGCCTTGGCGTGCTCCAGCTCCTCGAGCACCACCATGCCGCCGCCGCCGGCGATCACGAACCCGTCCCGGTCGGCGTCGAAGGCGCGGGACGCCTGCTCCGGTCGGTCGTTGAACTTGGTGCTCATCGCGCCCATGGCGTCGAACAAACACGACAGCGTCCAGTCAAGCTCCTCGCCACCGCCGGCGAAGACGATGTCCTGCTTGCCCCACTGGATCTGCTCGACGCCGTTGCCGATGCAGTGGGCGCTGGTCGAGCAGGCCGAGGTGATCGAATAGTTGATGCCCTTGATCTTGAACGGCGTCGCGAGGCACGCCGAGACCGTCGAGGACATGCAGCGCGTCACCATGAACGGCCCCATCCGCTTCGGGCTGCCTTTCTCGATGACGATGCGATGCGCCTCGAACATGTTGCGGGTCGAGGGGCCGCCGGAGCCGGCGATGAGGCCGGAGCGTTCGTTGGAGACATCGCTCTCCTCGAGGCCGGCGTCGGCGATGGCCTGCTGCATGGCGAGAAAGGCATAGGCCGCGCCGTCGCCCATGAAGCGGAGCTGGCGCTTGTCGATGTGCTCGGAGACGTCGATGTCCGGGCGCCCATGCACCTGGCAGCGGAAGCCGTGCTCGGCGTAGCTCGGCGCGAAGCTGATGCCCGAGCGGCCGGCCTTGAGCGAGCCCGCGACCTCCTCGGCGTTGTTGCCGATCGACGAGACGATGCCGAGGCCGGTGATCACGACACGACGCATGCGGCCCTCCTTGAGTTGTCAGTCCTGGAAAAGTCCGACCTTCATGTCGGTGGCGGAATAGATCACCTCGCCGTCGGCGCGCATGGTGCCGTTGGCGATGCCGAGCTTGAGCTTGCGGTCGATCACCCGCGTAAAATCAACGGTATACTCGATCAACTTCACCTTCGGTGTCACCATGCCGGTGAACTTGACCTCGCCAACGCCCAGCGCCCGGCCGCGGCCCTGCATCCCCCGCCAGCCGAGGTTGAACCCGGTGAGCTGCCAGAGCGCGTCGAGGCCGAGGCAGCCCGGCATCACCGGATCGCCGATGAAGTGGCACTGGAAAAACCAGAGGTCGGGGCGGACGTCGAACTCGGCGACCACGTGGCCCTTGCCGGCGCTGCCGCGGTCGGCGGAGATGTCGGTGACCCGGTCCATCATCAGCATCGGCGGCGCCGGAAGCTGCGGATTGCCCGGGCCGAACATCTCGCCGCGGGCGCATTCCATCAGTCCGTCGTAGTCGATTCTCGTCGGCCGTTCGGTCATCTTTGAGCGGCGGGCTCCCATCCCCTTCGTTCGTCGCGACCTCTAGCACCCGGGCCCGCGGCGGCGCAAGGGCTTGGGCCACGCGCCTTGCCGCGGAGGCCACTCACCGAAGCGGCACTGGATTTTCCCTTGCAATCGGATTATTCCCGAAGAAACCGAAGGCTACGGGAAGACCTATGCAGCCTGCGAAACCCGAGACACGGCGTCCCGCGCGGACCAAGGCGGTGGCCTGGCTGTCCGGCGCCGGGCTGCGTCCGACCCGCCAGCGCCTCGCGCTCGCCGAGCTCCTGGTCGGCGACGGTCGCAACCGCCACGTCACCGCCGAGAGCCTGCACGCCGCCGCCCGCCAGCAACAGCTCGCCGGTCTCTCTGGCAACCGTCTACAACACGCTGCGCGCCTTCTGCGAGGCCGGCCTCGTCCACGAGGTCACCGTCGACGGCACCCGCTCCTACTTCGACACCCGCACCGACGACCACCCGCACTACTACTGGGAGGACGACGGCAGCCTCACCGACGCCCCTAACGGCGCGATCCGCCTCGCCGGCCCCCCGCTCATCCCCGAGGGCGCCGAGCTCGACCGCATCGACGTGGTGATCCGCCTCCGCCGCCGCCCCGCCTGACCCAGTGCCCTGACTCCTGACGTCGCGGTAGCGCCCTCACGTCGACCCGATTGCCGGCGGAACGGTGCAAACCGCGGTCGCCTCTCCGTGACGCAACCAAACTCTTAGGGCATAGGCCTTCGCCACTGCTGGTCCGCTTGTCGGCCGGGCACCATTCTATGGGCTTTCTTCCTTCACATCAGCGCAGGTTGCGACCGATCACCGTAAGAATTCCCACGGCGACACTTGCCTGTTGACCCTTCTGCCTTGGCAACCTTACGCCACAGCCGAAACGCCGACAGCCTTCCTCAGGAACCGCCGCTCATGCGAGCTCCTTGGCAAGCCACTCGACCAAGTTCTTTGCCGCGCCGAGCGCTGCCTCGGCGTATTCGAACCTTCGGTCGCCAAAATGCCCTATGCTGTACCAGCCACCTCCGGGATCCTCAGGATCACGGCGAAACTCGTCAAACCCGTAAGTCCCGTCGGGACGTTGAAAAATATCGACGCAGATATGCTCGCCGGGCAGGTTTATCGAGCGCACAACCTTGTTCTCGTGAGCCACGGTGCGTCCTCAAATGTCTATGGTCCAAGATCGCTCCGACCTTGTTTGAAACGACACTGCCGCTTCGGGCCTGATCGGAATCTGGACCATGCCGAAGGTAGTCTCCATCGCCCAGGGCGGAGATCCTCCATTGGCGGTGCAACGAACATCCTGGCGCGTACCGCATTTCCTAAGGAACGGTATGCGGCCACCCCTCCCGGGGGCGTACGCGACAGACGCGTCCGCTGGGGCGGGTCCGTCCGAATGGCAACCGACGGTCCAGGCTGCACCCCCCTTCGCCTCCGCGCTCGCCCGCTCCGGCGAACGGCCCGGCCGAGGCAGTGCCTCGGCGTTCTCGGGCCGGGACTCGCGGGCAAAGCCCGCTTCGGTCGGTAGGCGGACGGTCATCCAACGGGGCCGTTGGGCGTCACGCACTCTTTCGCTCGTAGAATAGGATCAGCCCGCCGGACTTCAGCGGCCGGCTCTCCCGGAGGGTGAAGTGGGTGCGCCCGCCGGCGGGCTTGAAGAGCGGCGTGCCCTCGCCCCAGACCACCGGCGCAAGGCACAGGCGGTACTCGTCCACCAGGCCCTCGGCCATCAGCGTTGCGAGCAGGTCGGCGCTGCCGAAGACGAACACATCCCGGCCGTCCTCCGCCTTGAGCGCCCGGACGGTCTCCGCCGCCTCGCCTTTCAAGAGCCGACTGTTGTTCCAGTCGGCCGCCCGCAGCGAGCGGGAGGCCACGGCCTTGTCGAGGCCGTTCATCATGTCGGCGACCGGACCCTCCTCCTTGGTCCAATAGTCGCGCATGCCTTCATAGGTGCGGCGCCCGAACAGCAGCGTGCCGATCTCCGCACCCTGGGCGAGGGAGAACGTCTCCAGTTCGTCGCCCCAGACCGTGCCATGCATGTCGAGCTGCCAGGGGCCGGCGCCCTCGAAGTAGCCGTCGAGCGTCATGACGTTCCAGGCGACGAGTTTTCGCATGTCCGATCCTTCCGGCGTCTGGGCCAATGACATATCGCCGTCAGGTGCTGCTCTGCCAGTCCCAGGCTGGGTCCGGGACGAGCCGATATCGCCCGACCTGACGGCGTCGTCGGATGTCCGCGGGCACGGTTCTCGCGCGTCAGCCCGCTTCGAGGTAAGGGATCGTTCCGGCGATGTCGGTCGCGTCGATCACGTGGAAATTGCTGACACTCCCCGCCTGTCGCGCCTTTCCGTAGGGCGCGTAATCCGGGTCCGCAACGAAACCGTCCAGCGCCTCCCGTGTCGGAAACTCAAGGATGGCGATCAGGGTGCTGTCCTTGTCGGCGCCTTCCAGGGTCTGGATATTGCCACTGCGCGACAGGTATTTTCCGCCATGCTTGTGGACGAGCGTGTGAACATGGGCGGCGTACTCCGGTACCCAGCTGTCATCGGTAATCTTGATGTCTGCGATCAGATAGACGCTCATTGCTTCCCTCCGTTCGATCGCGTGCCCCTCGAAAGATGGATTGCCGCAACATATAACGCGTAAAATCAACATCTTGACCCGCCGCGCACTGTGCGCAGCAGGCCCCGTCTCACCCGCCTGAGGCGTTGTTGAGCGCCTCGGCGTCGAGGTTCAGCAGGTTGCCGAAGAGCTGCTCCAATACCCCGAGCTGCCGGCCGCCCGTCTCGGTGGTGCGGTTGGTTAGGTTGACGATCCTGCCGTCCTCTAGCCCGTAGCGCTGGATGTCGCGCACCACGCCGTTCTGGTCGAAGTTCACCGCCAGCACCGTCCGGTCTACCACCCGCGGCGCGTGATAGGTGTAGTTCTCCACCACGCTCGAGACGTAGTACCAGGCCGAATCGCGCAACACCCCGTTCGACGACGGCCGCCCCAACACCTCCGCGACGCTGCCGGTATCGTCGAATCCCGGCCGGATCCGCGCAATGTCCGCCGTCGACGGAACATAGCCGTGGTTCTGAACCGTCGGCGCGCAACCGGCCGTCGCCAGCCCCGAGAGGAGCAGCGCAAACCCGGCCCATTGCAGCGATTTAGGGCGCATGTGTTCCTCTCCGGCCGGACCGAATTCCCTTGCTCCCCTACTCCCGGCATGGTCTAAATTCAAGGAACTTGGGCAGGTGCGGCACGCTCTCTGCCGCGAGGACGCACGAATGCCCGAGATCATCTCCCACGCCCCCGACAACCCCGAATTCGCCCGCGTGGTGGAGGTGCGCGCGCTCCGCGACCTCGAGACCTTCGCCTTCGACATCGCCCCCACTGCCGAGGAAGCCCCCCGTCTCGCGCGCCTCCTCGGCGCCCAGGCCGTGCGGAAACTGCGCTTCGACGGCGCACTCACCCGCCTCGATGACGGCGGCTGGCAGCTCGACGGCCGCCTCGGAGCGACGGTGATCCAGACCTGTGTCGTCACCCTCGACCCGGTCACCACCCGCATCGACCAGCCGGTGCGCCGCACCTTCCTGCCCGGCCTCGCCGACCGCCTGAGCGAGATCGTGCTCTCGCCGGAGGACGACGACGAGACCGAGCCGCTCGGCGAGCGCATCGACCTCGGCCTCGTGGCGATCGAGGCCCTGGCGCTGGCGCTCCCCGCCTACCCGCGCAAGCCCGGCGCCACCTTCGCCGGCGAAACCGTGGCGGGCGAAGGCGTCGCCCCCCTCGACGAGAGCGCGCTCAAGCCCTTCGCCGCCCTGGCGGCGCTCCGCGGGAAATTGGGCAACGAATCGTGAGAATCGACGCCGAGGCCCTTGCGAAACCGCCCGCGATCGGTATGTTCCGCGGCTCGTTTTCCTGTCCGGTCCGGTGGCCATGAGCGTGACAAGCCACGCCGTATCTGCTACCCCGCGGGCCGACGAAAGGGTCCCCCGGGCACTGGCCCGGCAGATATCGAGGTCGAGAAATGGCTGTCCCGAAGAGCAAAGTCACGCGCGCCAAGCGCGGCATGCGCCGGTCGCATGACGCCCTGGTCGCCGGCAATCCCAACGAGTGCCCGAACTGCGGCGAGCTGCGCCGCCCCCACCACGTCTGCGGCGCCTGCGGCCACTACGACGGCCGCGAGGTCATCGCGCAGGTGGAAGAGGTCGATCTCGACGACGAAGCGGCCTGATCCGCGTCCGCGCTGGGCTGGTCCGGAATGAACGATGAGACGTCCCGGATCGGCCAGAACGTCGACACCCCGGAGACGGGCGACATCGTCGTCTCCATCGACGCCATGGGCGGCGACCGCGGCGTCGCCGACGTCATCCGCGGCATGGGCATGTCGCTGGAGAAGAACCCGCGCCTGCGCTACATCGTCCACGGCGACAGCGACGAGCTGAAGCGCGCCATCCACAAGGACAGCCGTCTCGAGTCCCGCACCGAGGTGCGCCACGCCGAGGGCGTCGTCGCCATGGACGACAAGCCCTCCAAGGTGCTGCGCAGCGCCCAGGGCACCAGCATGTGGAGCGCCCTCGAGGCGGTGAAGTCGGGCGAGAGCCCGGTGGTCATCTCCTGCGGCAACACCGGCGCGCTGATGGCGCTCTCGATGCTGGCGCTGCGCAAGGCCCCCGGTGTCGACCGCCCGGCCATCGCCGTCCTCTGGCCCTCGCTCAACCCCGCCGGCTACAACGTGCTTCTCGACGCCGGGGCCGACATCCGCGCCGACGCCGACGACCTCCTGAAATACGCGCTGATGGGCGCCTCCTACGCCCGCAACGCCCTCGGCCTCAAGCGCCCGCGCGTCGGCCTGCTCAACGTCGGCACCGAGGAGCACAAGGGCCGCTCCGAGCTGCACGAGGCCGCCGAGCGCATCGCCGAGCTCGGCCCCGCCGGCGACTTCGAGTACATCGGCTACGTCGAGGGCAGCGACATGCCCTCGACCCGCGTCGACGTCATCGTCACCGACGGCTTCACCGGCAACGTCGCGCTGAAGACCGGCGAGGGCACCGCCCGGATGATCCAGGGGCTGCTGAAGGAAGCCTTCGCCTATTCGTCGCTCAGCCGCATCGGCGCGCTCTTCGCGCTCACCTCGCTCAAGCGCCTGCAGAAGCGCATCGACCCCCGCCGCAACAACGGCGGCGTGTTCCTCGGGCTGAACGGCACGGTGATCAAGTCCCACGGCGGCGCGGACGCCACCGGGATCTCGGCGGCGATCAAGCTCGCCTTCACTCTGGCCGACCACGGCTTCACCCAGCGGCTCGCGGCCCGTGTCGCCGCCGGCCCCCACGACCATGGCGGCGGCGACGTCGCCCTGAAAGGCCTGCCCACATGAGCCTTCCGCGCGCAGTCCCCGTCGGCTGCGGCCACTACCTTCCCGCCCGCGTCGTCGAGAATGCCGAGTTCGCCGCCACCCTCGACACCTCCGACGAATGGATCCGCTCGCGCACCGGCATCGAGCGCCGGCACTTCGCCGCCGAGGGCGAGATGACCTCCGATCTCGCCATCGCCGCCGCCCGCGCGGCCCTGGCCGACACCAGCCTGACCGGGGCGGACATCGACACCCTGATCGTGGCCACCGCCACCCCGGACCAGACCTTCCCGGCCACCGCGGTCAAGGTGCAGAGCGCCATCGGCATGCGCGACGGCTTCGCCTTCGACGTGCAGGCGGTCTGCGCCGGCTTCATTTTCGCGCTGGCCCAGGCCAATGCGCTGATCCAGGCCGGCACCTCGCGGCGGGTCATGGTGATCGGCGCCGAGACCTTCAGCCGCATCCTCGACTTCACCGACCGCGGCACCTGCGTGCTCTTCGGCGACGGGGCGGGCGCGCTGATCCTCGAGGCCGCCGAGAGCCACGGCGGCAAGGAGGAGCGCGGCATCCTCGCCACCGACCTCCACTCCGACGGCCGCTACCGCGAGCTGCTCTACGTCGACGGCGGCCCCTCCTCCACCGGCAGCGCCGGCGTGGTGAAGATGGCGGGCCAGGAGGTGTTCAAGCACGCCGTCGTCAAGCTCGCCGAGACCGGCGGCGCCGCCCTCGCCCGCGCCGGGCTCACCCCCGCCGACATCGACTGGCTGGTCCCGCATCAGGCGAATCTCAGGATCATGACCATGACCGCTCACAAGCTCGGCGTGCCGATGGAGCGGGTGGTGGTGACCGTCCAGGACCACGGCAACACCTCGGCGGCATCGATTCCCCTGGCGCTCTCGGTCGCCCATGCCGCCGGTCGCATCCTGCCCGGCGACGTGCTCCTGATGGAGGCAATCGGCGGCGGACTTGCCTGGGGCGCCGCCGTCGTGCGCTGGTAAGCGCCCGTCCCGTCCCCACACCCCTGTCCTTGTTATTGACTCACTTCGGAAATTGCCCCTAGGGTTAACGAAACAGTGAGCACAACAGGGGGAACGGCCATGAGTGAGAAAACTCTCACACGCATGGAGCTTAGCGAGGCGGTCTTCCGCACCGTCGGCCTGTCGCGCAACGAATCCGCCGAGTTGGTGGAAACGGTCCTCGACCACATGTCCGACGCGCTGGTGCGCGGCGAGACCGTGAAGATTTCCTCCTTCGGCACCTTCAGCGTGCGCTCCAAGTCCGCTCGCGTCGGCCGCAATCCCAAGACCGGCGAGGAGGTGCCGATCGAGCCCCGTCGCGTCCTCACCTTCCGGCCCTCGCACATCATGAAAGAGCGCGTGGACCTCGGCAACAAGCAGTAAGCCGGAGAGCGCCTGCCTGATGGACAAGTCCCCCGAAGCCTTCCGCACCATCAGCGAGGTCGCCGACGCGCTCGACGTGCCGCCCCACGTCCTTCGCTTCTGGGAGACCCGCTTCACCCACGTGAAGCCGGTCAAGCGCGGCGGCGGCCGGCGCTACTACCGCCCCGAGGACGTGCGGCTGCTGCGCGGCATCCGCGGGCTGCTCTACGACGACGGCATGACCATCAAGGGCGTGCAGAAGATCCTGCGCGAGAAGGGCATCCGCCACGTCATCGGCCTCGGCACCGTGGCCGAGCCGGAGGCCGAGCCCGAGGCGGCGCCGGAGCCGGTCGCCGCGCCCGCCCCGAAGCGCGCGCCGAAGCCGGCGGCGACCGCCGCCGAGGCGCCCGCCGCGCCGTCCCCGCGCCCGGTCCCCCAGCGCGATCTCTTCGACCCGGCCGCCGGCGACACCGCCACCGCGACCGTGGAAGCGCCGGTGGAACTCGCCGTCGCGGCCGCCGCCTCCGCCGGCCCGATAGACAAGAAGGCCCTGCGTGCGCTCCTCGCGGAGCTTCAGGCGCTCCGCGCGGTGATGATCAAGGATCCGCCCCGCTGACGGCGCCCGCGCCTTCGACGCCGATCCCTCACCATCAGCGCTGAAGCAATCTCAGCACGCCGTCCCGTCGGTCGCCCGATGCGTGCCGCGCCGACGGACGAGGCCGCCGCTTATCCTGCGGATCGCCGTTGAGGCGTCGCCCGGACGACGCGTGGATCCGAAGGCGGACAGCCTGGACGCGCGAAGGGTCTTGACGCCATCGGGGTGGATGGCGACCACTGTCCTCCGTGCCACGAGGATGCCACCATGAGCACGGTGCCTGATACGGCGACATACAGCCCGGACGAGGTGCTGGACTTCTGGTTCCCCGCCGACGGCCATCAGAACGCCGCGGACACCCATGCCGCGTTCATGACCGAGCGAATGCAGGGCGGCATGGACAGTCGGATTATCGAGAGGTTCGCCGACCTGACTCTCGCCGCCGCCACCGGCCGCCTCGACCACTGGGCCGAGACGGCCCGCGGCCGGCTGGCGCTGTTGATCGCCCTCGACCAGTTCCCGCGCTCGCTCTGGCGCGACACGCCGGCTGCCTACGCCCAGGACATCAAGGCGGCGCGGCTGGCGCTCGAAGGCATCGCGAACGGCCATTTCAGCGAGCTGGAGCCGTGGGAGATGCTCTTCTTTCTCATCGCGGTCGACCATTGCGAGGGTCCGGATCACGTGCAACGCATGCGAGCGCTCGACCCGTACGTTGAGGAGACCATCGCGAAATATCCCGCGCATCTCTCTGGCAACGCCTCGCGGCTGCGCGCGCAGCATGCTCGAGTCACCGAGATCGTCGCCAAATTCGGACGGCACCCCCACCGCAACCAGACCTTGTCGCGCCCGTCCACGATCGCCGAAGAACGCTATATCGCAGAAGGCGACTTTCCGCACCTGCCGAAGCGGACCTAACCGACGCGGAAGGGAGAAACCCCGTGGAGCGACCTCCTTCACCGAAAATTATTGAAGATTAAAGTCTTTCTTTTCAAGGCGTTCACGCGTGAACACCTCCGTGTTCACACCTTGCCGACCCCGGGTGTCGCCTCCCCCTCCCAGCGCTCGCCGGCGATGTAGGTTGCGGCTATGGCCCGGTCGTCGCCGAGGGTCTCCAGCACGAAGAGCTCCTGCGCCAAGGTCTCCACCGTCTCCATCCGCAGCGCCATCGCCGGCGTCGCCGCGCTGTCGAGGACGACGATGTCAGCCTCCGCACCCGGCGCCAGCGTGCCGATCCGGTCCTCGAGCGACAGGGCCTCGGCGTTGCCGCGGGTGATCCAGTAGAAGGCCCGCAGCGGGTCGAGCTTCTGGCCCCGCAGCGCCAGCACCTTGTACCCCTCGTCGAGGGTGCGCAGCATCGAGTAGTTGGTGCCGCCGCCCACGTCCGTCGCGATCGCCCGGCGCACCCCCTCCGCCGCCAGCCCGGCGTCGTCGAAGAGGCCGCTGCCGAGAAAGAGGTTCGAGGTCGGGCAGAACACCGCCACCGACCCCGTCTCCGCCATCGCCGCCCGCTCGCGCTCGCGCAGGTGAATGCAGTGGCCGAAGAGGCTGCGCGGGCCGAGGAGGCCGTAGCGCTCGTAGACGTCGAGGTAATCCCGCGCCTCCGGGTAGAGCGACGCGGTGAAGGCGATCTCGTCGTGGTTCTCCGAGAGGTGGGTCTGGACGTAGGCGTCGGGATGCTCGGACGCGAGCGCCCCCGCCGCCTCCATCTCCGCCGGGCTGCAGGTGATCGCGAACCGCGGCGTCACCGCATAGAGCCCCCGCCCCCGCCCGTGCCATGTCCCGATCAGCGCCTTGCTGTCGTCATAGGCGGACCGGGCATCGTCGGTCACGCCCTCCGGCGCGTTGCGGTCCATCATCACCTTGCCGCCGATCATCCGCATGTTCCGCGCCTCCGCGGCCGCGAAGTAGGCCTCCGCCGAGGCGCGATGCACCGAGCAGTACGCCACCGCCGTCGTGGTGCCATGGCGCAGGAGCTCGTCCATGAACAGCCCGGCGATGCGCCCGGCATGGGCCGGGTCGGCGAACCTCGCCTCCGCCGGGAAGGTATAGGTGTTCAGCCAGTCGAGGAGCTGCGCCCCCCAGGAGGCGATGACCTGCATCTGCGGCATGTGGATGTGGGTATCGATGAACCCCGGCATCAGCAGGTGCGGGCGGTGGTCGATCACCTCGACGCCGGCGCCGGCCGCAGCCATCACCTCGCCCGCCGCCCCGATCGCCGCCACATGCCCGTCACGCACCAGGATGGCGCCGTCCTCGTCGTAGACGCAGGCGGCGAGATCGTCGATCCCCGCGGGTTCCCTCAGAAACCGCAGCACCCGGCCGCGCAGTACACGTTCCATCCCGTCCTCCTCCATCGGCGCACAGGGTGGCCGAAAACCGTCTCTCTTGAAACCCGCCGCAATCCGCGATCAAATTCAACGCAGGCTTGAAAATCCCGGCGAGGCCCGCCTGCCATGCCCTATCTCGAGAGCATCCGCGTCTTCACCCGCACCGTCGAGCTCGGCTCGATCACCGCCGGCGGCCGCGACAACCGGCTGACGCCGGCGGTGGCGTCGAACCGGATCAAGGAGCTGGAGGAGCGGCTCGGGGTGCGGCTGTTCAACCGCACCACCCGCAAGCTGACGCCGACCGAGATCGGCCGGGCCTACTACGACACCGCCAAGCGGGTGCTGGAGGCGATCGAGGAATCCGAGGCCGCCGTCGCCTCGTTCTCGCTGCAGCCCAAGGGGGCGCTGGTGGTGACCGCCCCCCTCGGTCTCGGCCGGCGGGTGGTCGCGCCGCTGATCCCGGCGTTTCACGACGAGTTTCCGGGGATCGAGATCCGGCTAAGGCTGTCGGACCGCAAGGTCGACTACCTCGCCGAAGGCGTCGACGTGGCCTTCGCCCTCGGCGACCTGCAGGACTCGAGCCTGAAGATGCGCACCATCGCCGACTGCGAGCGGGTGCTCTGCGCCGCCCCGTCCTACATCGCTGCCCGGGGCGCGCCGGAGATTCCGCACGACCTGATCGGCCACCGCCACAACTGCCTGCTGCTGCGGTTTCCGGGCTCGCGGGAATACTTCTGGACCTTCGCCACCCATGACGGGCCGCTGAAGCTGACGGTGCATGGCGCCTACGACGCCGACGATACCGAGGTGCTGACCGACTGGGCGCTACAAGGGGCCGGGATCGCCAACCGGCCGCGCTTCGAGGTGGCCGAGCACCTCGCCTCCGGGGCGCTGGTGCCGCTGCTCGAGGCGACGCCGCCGCTCAAGATCCGCTTTGCCTGTCTCTATCCGCACCGCCGCCTGCAGGACCCGAAGGTGCAGATCTTCATCCCCTGGATGGTGGAGCGCTGCCGGAAAAGCGTGCGTGCCCTGCTCGGGGAGGACGGGGCCTGAGCCCCCCGGCACGCATCTGGGCACGCGTGCCCAGATGCGTAACGTGTTGATTTAAAGCGGCTATCGCCGCCGCGTTTACCGCGCCTCAACCAAGGTTAACGCCCGGCGAACTCAGCTCTGGACGCCCTTCACGTACCAGTCCATCGAGAGGATGGCGCCGTCGTCGAGCGTCGCGCCCGCGGCCACCTTCTCCGCGCCGGACTGGTCGGTGATCGGGCCGGCGAAGACCGGTGCCGAGCCGTCGGCGATGCCGGCCTGGGTGGCCTCGGCCGCCGCGACCACGTCCGCGGGGATCGCCTCGTTGTAGGGCGCCATCCGCAGGATGCCCTCCTTGAATCCCCACCAAGTGTCCGTCGACTCCCAGGCGTCGTCGAGCATCTTCTGGATACGATCGATGTAGTAGACGCCCCAGTCGTTCTCGATAGCGGTAAGGTGGGCCTTCGGCGCGAAGCTCGACATGTCCCAGGCCTGACCGAAGGCCCAGAGCCCGCGCTGCTCGGCCGCCTGCAGCGCCGCCGGGCTGTCGGTGTGCTGGGCGATGACGTCGGCCCCCTGGTCGAAGAGCGCCTTCGCCGCGTCGGCCTCCTTGGCCGGGTCGTACCAGCTCGACACCCAGACCACCTTGGTCTGGAAGTCCGGGTTCACCTTCTGGGCCCCGAGGGTGAAGCCGTTGATGCCGCTGACCACCTCGGGGATCGGGAAGGAGGCGATGTAGCCCGCGACGCCCGATTTCGAGAGATGCCCCGCCAGCGTGCCGCAGACGTTTCGCCCCTCGTAGAACCGCGCGTTGTAGGTGGCGACATTCTTGGCGCGCTGGTAGCCCGAGCAGTGCTCGAACTTCACGTCCGGGAAGCGCTTGGCCACCTTGATCGTCGGGTTCATGAACCCGAACGAGCAGGTGAAGATCAGCTGGTTGCCGTCCTCGGCGAGGTTGCGGATCACCCGCTCGCTGTCGGGGCCCTCGGCGACGTTCTCGACGTAGGTGGTGGCGATCTTGTCGCCGAACTTCGCCTCGGCCTCCTTGCGCCCCTGATCGTGGGCATAGGTGTAGCCGAAGTCGCCCACCGGGCCGACGTAGACGAAGGCCACCTTCAGCGGCTCCTGGGCGAAGGCGCGGCTGCCGAGCAGCGGCAGCGTGGCGGCCGCCCCCGCCGTCCGGAGCAGTGATCTTCTGGAAAGCAGTGTCATCAGTCAGTCTCCCTGTTGTTTTAGGCAGTGGGTCGGAACGGGTGCCCGAGGCAGGCCGGCGCCGCGGCGCCGACGGACTTGCGCATCGAGATGAGGGCAAGCACCACGATCGTTGCAAGGTAGGGCAGTGCCGCCAGGAACTCGGGCGCGACGATGCTGATGCCCGCGGCCTTGGCCTGGAGCTCGAAGGTCATCACCGCGCCGAAGAGGTAGGCGCCGAGCAGCAACCGCCACGGGTTCCAGGCCGCGAAGACCACCAGCGCCAGCGCGATCCAGCCGCGGCCGGCGGTGATCTCGTCGGCCCACATCGGCGTCTGCACCATCGAGTAATAGCAGCCGCCGAGGCCCGCCATTGCACCGCCGAAGGCAACGGCGCCGTAGCGCACGGCGATGACCGAGTAGCCGATCGAGTGGGCCGAGAGGTCGTTCTCGCCCACCGCGCGCAGGATCAGCCCCCCGCGGGTGCGCTTGAGGAACCAAGCGACGGCCACGGTCATGGCGAGCGAGACATAGACAAGGAGGCTGTGGCCGAACACAAGGCGCAGCACCGGGTGCTGGGAAAGCGACGCCGGAAAGACGGTGCCGAAGGGCTCGATGGTGGTGCCGACGAAATTCTCGCCGATCATCGACGAAAGGCCGACGCCGAAGATCGTAAGCGCGAGGCCCGTCGCCACCTGGTTCGAGCCGAGCGACAGGGTCAGGTAGCCAAAGATCATCGAGGCCAGGGTGGCGGCGATCATCGCGGCGAGGATGCCGAAGAGCGCCACCCCGGTCGAGGAGGTCACGGCGAAGCCGGTGACGGCGCCGACCAGCATCATGCCCTCGACGCCGAGGTTCAGGACGCCGCTCTTTTCCACCACGAGTTCGCCGAGCGCGGCCAGCAGCAGCGGCGTCGCCGCGGCGACCACGGTCATGAAAATAGAGATCCAGAGGATGTCGGTCATTCCGCGGCCTCCACGGCCGTGCGGCGCAGCCGCAGCCGGTAGTTGATGAGGATGTCGGTGGCGAGGAGGAAGAACAGCAGCATCGCCTGGAAGACCCCGGTGGCGGCGCTGGGCAGGCCAAGGGTCGCCTGAGCGGACTCGCCGCCGACATAGGTGACGGCGAGCACGAGGCCGCCGAGGATGACGATGCCGAGCGGATGCAGCCGCCCGAGGAAGGCGACGATGATGGCGGTGAAGCCGTAGCCGGTCGGGAACTGGGGCACCATCTGGCCGAAGGGGCCGGCCGCCTCGAAGATCCCGGCCAGGCCCGCCATGCCGCCGCCGATCATCAGCGACATCCAGATGGTGCGGTTGCGGCTGAAGCCGCCGTAGCGCGCCGCATGCGGGGCCTCGCCCACCACCCGGACCTGAAAGCCGAACACCGTCTTGGTCATCACGAACCAGACGATGAGGGCCGCGATCAGTGCCAAGGGGACGTTGAGATAGCCGAAGCTCGAGAAATACGGCAGGATCTGGCTGTCATTGAAGAGGCGCGACTGCGGGAAGTTGAAGCCTTCGGGGTCCTTCCACGGCCCGTTCATCAGCCAGTAGAGGAGCTGGATGGAGACGTAGGTCAGCATCAGGCTCGAGAGGATCTCGTTGACGTTGAGGCGGGTCTTCAGGAACGCGGGGATCGCCGCCCAGGCCATGCCGCCCAGGGTTCCGGCAATGCACATCAGCGGCAGGATCCACCAGCCCTCGAGGTGCCAGGTGGCCAGCGCCACGCCGGTGCCGGCGAGGCCGCCCATCACGTACTGGCCCTCGGCGCCGATGTTCCAGACGTTGGCCTTGAACCCGACCGCGAGGCCGACGGCGATCATGACGAGGGGTGCTGCCTTGAGACCGAGGTCCTGCCAGCTTGCGGGATCGACCAGCGGCGCGATGAAGATCTCCCAGACCGCGCCCGGCCCGTCGTAGCCGAGGATAGAAAATACCAGCGCGCCGACGATCATCGTCAGCACCACCGCGATCAGCGGCGTCAGGTAGACCATCGACCGGCTGGGTTCCTTGCGTTTCTCCAGTTCAAACAGCATGGGGCATCTCCGCCACGATATCTGCCGCAGGGACGTGGGCGCCGTGGTCCGCCTCGCCGTGCACGCCGCCCATCAGCATGCCGATCTCGTCGATGGAAATGTCGCCGACGGCGCGCTTGGGCGACAGCCGACCCTCGTTGATCACCGCGAGCGAGTCGCTCAAGGCGAGGAGCTCGTCGAGGTCCTGGCTGATCACCACGATGGCCGAGCCCCGCGCCGCGAGGTCGACCAGCGCCTGGTGGATCGCCGCGGCGGCACCGGCGTCGACGCCCCAGGTCGGCTGCGATACGATCAGCACCTCGGGCACCTGCAGGACCTCGCGGCCCATGATGAACTTCTGGAGGTTGCCGCCGGAAAGCGAGCCCGCGAGAGCGCCCGGGCCCGTCGCCTTGACGGAGAAGGCCTCGATCACCTCGCGGGCAAAGCCCTTTGCCGCGGAGGCGACGATGACGCCGTTGCGCACCATGCCCTCGCGGTTGCGGGCGGTCAGCACCGCGTTGTCGGCGAGCGAGAAGCCGGGCACCGCACCGTGGCCGTTGCGCTCCTCGGGCACCGCTGCGAGGCCGCGCCGGCGGCGGTCGCCGATCCCGAGCGAACCCATCGGCTTGCCGTCGAGGCGGATGGCGTCGCTCGCGCCCGGAGTCTCGCCGCTCAGGGCGAGGACGAGCTCGTTCTGGCCGTTGCCGGCGACGCCGGCGATGCCGAGGATCTCGCCGGCGCGCACCGAGAAGCGGATGTCCTTGAGCGCCACGTCGAAGTCGCCGCCGCCCTTGAGGCTCAGGCCTTCGACGGCGAATTTCTCCGGCCCTGGCGCTCTTCCTTCGGTCTTCTTGATGTCCTTGAGGCTGCCGCCAATCATCATCTCGGCCATCGAGCGCGAGCTCTCCTCGGCCGGGACGCAGACGCCCACCACCTTGCCGCCGCGCAGGATGGTGGCACCGTCGCAGAGGGCTTTGATCTCGTGCAGCTTGTGGCTGATGTAGAGGATCGAACAGCCGCCTGCGGCGAGGCTGCGGAGGGTCTCGAAGAGCTGGGTGACCTCCTGCGGGGTCAGCACCGAGGTCGGCTCGTCCATGATCAGGAGCTTGGGGTTGAGGAGCAGCGCGCGGACGATCTCGATGCGCTGGCGCTCGCCCACCGAGAGGGTGGAGACGGTGCGGTGCGGGTCGAGGGTGAGGCCGTAGCGGGTGAGGACCTCGCGGATCCGCTTCTCGAGCTCGGCCTGGCTCAGGCGCTCGTCGAGGCCGAGGGCGATGTTCTCGAGCACGGTCATCGCGTCGAAGAGCGAGAAGTGCTGGAAGACCATGCCGATGCCCATGGCGCGGGCGGCCTTGGGGTTGGGGATGTGCGCGGCGCTGCCGTCGAAGCGGATCTCGCCGGCATCGGGCTGCAGGACCCCGTAGATCATCTTGACCAGCGTCGACTTGCCGGCGCCGTTTTCGCCGAGAAGCGCGTGGATCTCCCCCGGGCGCACCGCGAAGCTGACGCGGTCGTTGGCGAGCACGCCGGGGAAGGCCTTGGTTATCCCGTCGAGTTCCAGGCGGTAGGGACCGCTTGCGGTCATTTCTGGTCTCCCTGTTGGGTGGAGGCGGTGGGCCCGCCTCCGCCGATGGTGTCGGGCCTACTCCGCGGCGACCGCGAAGCGGATCAGGAACAGCGCCGCCACCAGCCAGGTCGCCGCATGCACCTCGCGCCACCGGCCGGTCAGCGCCTTGATGACGGCGTAGCTGATGAAGCCGAAGGCGAGGCCGTTGGCGATGGAATAGGTGAACGGCATCATGATGGCGGTGAGCGCGGCGGGGGCGGCGTCGGTGACGTCGTCCCATTCGATGTCCACGAGCTCGCGCATCATCAGGCAGGCGACGTAGAGCAGCGCCGGCGCGGTGGCGAAGGCGGGCACGGTGCCGGCGAGCGGCGCGAAGAAGAGCGCCGCCAGGAACAGCACGGCGACGGTGACGGCGGTGAGGCCGGTGCGGCCGCCGGCGAGCACGCCCGAGGCGCTCTCGACGTAGGCGGTGGTCGAGGAGGTGCCGAGGAACGAGCCGGCGACGATGGCGGTGCTGTCGGCCAAGAGCGCCTTGCCGAGCTGCGGGCTGGTGTGGGTCGGGCCTTCCTCGAGCAGGCCGGCGCGCTTGGCGACGCCGATCAGCGTGCCGGTGGCATCGAACACCTCGACGAGGACGAAGACGAGGACGACGTGGAAGATGCCGGCAGCGATGGCGCCCATCAGGTCGAGCTGGAAGAACGTCGGCGCGATGCTCGGCGGCGTCGACATCACCCCGCCGAACTCGGTGATGCCGGCGACGATCGAGACGACGGTGACGGCGAGGATGCCGATGAGGATCGCCCCCTTGATCTTGAGCGCGTCGAGGGCGGCGATGACGAAGAAGCCGAGCATGGCCAGCATCGGCGCCGGGGCGGTCATGTCGCCGAGGGCGATGAAGGTCGCCTCGTTCGCCACCACGATCCCGGCGTTCTTCAGGGCGATGATGCCGAGGAACATGCCGATGCCGGCGGCCACCGCGCTGCGCATCGAGTGCGGGATGCCGGCGACGAGCCAGCGGCGCACGCCGGTGACGGTGAGGATGAGGAAGATGCAGCCCGAGATGAACACCGCCCCGAGCGCCGCCTGCCAGGTGAAGCCCATGGCGCCGACCACCGTGAAGGCGAAGAAGGCGTTGAGGCCCATCCCCGGCGCCATGGCGATCGGCCAGTTGGCGTAGAAGCCCATGATCGCCGAGCCCAGCGCCGCCGCAAGGCAGGTGGCCACGAAGACCGCACTCTGGTCCATGCCGGTGGTGGCGAGGATCTGCGGGTTGACGAAGATGATGTAGGCCATCGTCAGAAAGGTTGTGACGCCGGCGATAACCTCCGTGCGCACGTTGGTCTGGTGGTCCGCCAGCTTGAAAAGACTGTCCAGCATCGTTCTCAACTTTCTTGTAATTCGCGGACCGGCGCCGTCGTGGCCCGTGCGAGATGTTGCATGAGTTCCGCCGCCACGAAGGCCGCGATCACTTCGGGACGCTTGTCCGGCCGGCCGGCCGCGCCGATCGGGCAGACGAGCGGGTCGGTCGGCACCGGCCCCGCCTCCTCGAGCCAGCGCAGAAAGGAGACCCGCTTGGTGCGCGAGCCGATCATCCCGACATAGGCGGCGTCGCCGCGGGCGAGCGCCTCGCGGGTGATGAGAAAGTCGAGCGCGTGGTCGTGGGTGAGGACGACGAAGGCCGATCCCGGACGCGCCCGCCGGACGAGCTCCTCGGGCAGCGGCGTCAGCACCGTCTCGATCCCGGGCGCAGCGCGCGAGAGCTCCTCCTCCCGGGCGTCGACGAGGACCGCGCGCACGGGCAGCAGGTCGAGCGCCCGCGCCAGCGCCCGGCCGACATGGCCGGCACCGAGGACGTAGACCTCGGGCAGGGCCGACCGGTCCCTCGCGGCGAGGGCGAGGAGCCGCTCGCGGGTCGGGCCTTCGCAGCGGATCACCGCGAGACGCGTCCGGCCGCCGCAGCACTGGCCGATCGCCGGCCCCAACGGCACGTCGAGCGACTGCCGCAGGCCCCCGCGAGCGAGAAGCGCCCGCGCGGCGTCGATGGCGAGGTACTCGAGCTGACCGCCGCCGATGGTGCCGAGAAGCCCGGCCTTCGAGACCAGCATCCAGGCGCCGGCGTCGCGGGGCGTGGAGCCCTTGGCGATCTCCACCCGCACCAGCATGGCCGGGCCGTCGTCCAGGAAGGCCTCGATGTCGCCGGGACGGATCGCCATCACACGCCCCCGAGCCGGGTGACCGCCGCGAGCACCCGCTCCGGCGTCGCCGGCGAGTCGAGCCGCGGGCATTCGCGATAGTCCGCGACCGACGCCACCGCCATCGACAGCGCCTCGAGCACCGAGACCGCCAGCATGAACGGCGGCTCGCCCACCGCCTTGGAGCGGCGGATGGTGGGCTCGCGGTTCACCGACCACTCGGCGAGCTTGACGTTGAAGATCGGCCGGACGGTCGCTCGCTAGCGGGATCTTGTAGGTCGACGGCGCATGGGTGCGCAGCCGGCCCTTGTCGTCCCACCAGAGCTCCTCGGTGGTGAGCCACCCCATGCCCTGCACGAAGGCACCCTCGACCTGGCCCTTGTCGACCGCCGGATTGAGCGAGCGGCCGACGTCGTGGAGGATGTCGGTGCGGTCGACCATGTACTCGCCGGTCAGGGTATCGACGCTCACCTCGCTCACGGCCGCACCATAGGCGAAGTAGTAGAACGGCCGGCCCTTGCCGGCGGCGCGGTCCCAATGGATCTCCGGCGTCTTGTAGAAGCCCGCGGCGGAGAGATGGATCCGGTCGGTATAGGCCTCGTGGACGAAGGCGTCGAAGGACACCCGCCGGTTGCCGATGAGGACGGCGTTGGGTTCGAAGACCACCTGCTCGCGCTCGACGGAGTATTTCTCCGCCGCGAAGTCGATCAGCCGGTCCTTGATCTGCTCGGCGGCATTCTGCGCCGCCATGCCGTTGAGGTCCGATCCCGAAGAGGCCGCCGTCGCCGAGGTGTTCGGCACCTTCGCCGTCGTCGTCGCGGTGATCTTCACCCGGTCGAGGTCAACCTGGAAGCAGTCCGCCACCACCTGCGCCACCTTGGTGTTGAGGCCCTGCCCCATTTCGGTGCCGCCGTGGTTGAGGTGGATCGAGCCGTCGTTGTAGACATGCACCAGGGCGCCTGCCTGGTTGTACCAGGTGGCGGTGAAGCTGATCCCGAATTTGACCGGGGTGAGGGCGATCCCCTTGCGGATCACCCCGCCTTTCGCGTTCCAGTCGAGGACGGCCTGACGCCGCGCGGCATAGTCCGAAGACGCCGCGAGCTCATCCACCACCCGCCCGATGACGTTATCCGTCACCGTCTGGTGATACGGCGTGACGTTACGGTCGGTCTCGCCGTAGAAATTGGCCCGCCGCACCTCGAGCGGGTCCTTGCCCAAGGCGTAGGCGATCTCCTCCATGATCCGCTCGGCGATGATCAGCCCCTGCGGGCCACCGAAGCCGCGGAACGCCGTGTTGGAAACCGTGTTGGTTTTCATCGGCTTGGAGACCAGCCTTACGGCCGGGTAGTAATAGGCGTTGTCGGCGTGAAAGAGCGCACGGTCGGTCACCGGGCCGGAGAGATCCGCCGAGAAGCCGCAGCGCGCCGCGAAGGTGCCGTCGACCGCGACGATACGGCCGTCGTCATCGAAGCCGACCTCGTAGTCGTTGAGGAAATCGTGGCGCTTGCCGGTCGCGACCATGTCGTCGTCCCGGTCGGGGCGGATCTTCACCGCCCGCCCGTACTTCTTGGCCGCCAGCGCCGCGACGCTGGCGAAGAGGTTCGACTGGGTCTCCTTGCCGCCGAAGCCGCCGCCCATGCGTCGCACCATCACCGTGACCGCGTTCGACGGCACGCCGAGGACGTGCGCTACCATGTGCTGCACCTCGCTCGGGTGCTGGGTCGAGGAATGCACCAGCACCTCGTCGTCCTCGCCAGGCAGGGCGAAGGCGATGTGGCCCTCGAGGTAGAAATGGTCCTGGCCGCCCACCCGCATCTGGCCGCGCAGGCGGTGCGGGGCCGAGGCCATCGCCGGCGCCACCTCGCCGCGTTCGAGCTTCAGGGGATCGGTGACGAAGGGATAGTTCGCCGCCACCGCCTCGGCGACGTCGATGACATGGGGCAGGTCGCGGTACTCGACCTTCGCCGCCTTGGCCGCCCGGCGCGCCGCGTCGCGGGTCTCGGCGATCACCGCGAAGATCGGCTCGCCGTGGAACTCGACCTTGCCTGTCGCGAAGACGAACTCGTCGCGCTTGGCCATCTGGCTGAGGTCGTTTGCACCGGGAATGTCGGCGGCGGTCAGCACCCCGACGACGCCCGGGGCGGCGCGCACCGCGTCGAGATCCATCGAGACGATCTCGGCATGGGCGCGCTCGGAGAGACCGAGATAGGCGTGCAGCGTGCCCACCGGCTCGGCGATGTCGTCGATGTACTCCGCGCGCCCGGTGACGTGCTTGTGGGCCGAGTCGTGGCGCTGGGAGAGGTGGACGCCGCCGCGGATGGCGGTCTGGCCCTCGGGCCGCGTGTCGAGTGTCGTTGCCATCACGCCACCGCCTTCCGGACGAGTTGCACCGCGTCGCCCTGGCTTTCGAGCCAGAAGCGCCGCATCAGGTTCCGCGCTGCCGAAGCCCGGTACTCCGCCGAGGCCCGCCAGTCGGTGATCGGCTTGAAATCCTCGGCCAGCGCCGCGCCGGCCTCGAGCGCCGCCGCCTCGCTCCACGGCCGGCCGACGAGAACGGCCTCCGCCCGGGCGGCGCGCTTGGGTGTCGCCGCCATGCCGCCGAAAGCCAACCGCGCCGCCGTGACCGTGCCGTCGCTGAGGGTGACCTGCAGGCCGCAGGCGATGGCAGAGATGTCCTCGTCGCGGCGCTTGGTGATCTTGTAGGCGGCGTTCAGGGTGTCGGCACCGGGTTTGGGTATGTGGATTTTCTCCACGAACTCGCCGGGTTCGCGGTCCTGCTTGCCGTAATCGATGAAGAACGCCTCCAGCGGCAGCGTCCGCCGGGCGGCGCCCTTGCGCAGGGTGACCGTGGCGCCGAGGGCGATGAGCACGGGCGGGGTGTCGCCGATCGGCGAGCCGTTGGCGATGTTGCCGCCGATTGTCCCCATCGCCCGGACCTGCCAGCCGCCGATCCGCTTCCAGTACTCGGAGAGATGCGGGAACTCGGCGTCGAGGGTCGCCTGGAAGTCGTCATAGCTGACGCCGGCACCGAGGGTCACGCCGTCGGGGCCGGTCTCGATGTCCTTCAGACCGGCGAGCCCGCTGATGAAGACCGCCGGCTTGATGTCGCGCATGAACTTGGTGATCCAGAGGCCGACGTCGGTCGAGCCCGCCACCACCGTCGCCTTGGGCAGCGCCTCCAGCACCTCGGCGAAATCGTCGACGCTCGCGGGCACCACCACGTGGTCGCCGTCCGTGCGGATCTCGACCCGGGCGCCGTCGTCCATGGCCGCCAGCCGCTCGAGGACGCGCTTGCGCTCGACCGCCAGCCGGTCGGCCTGCGGCGAGCCGTAGCGGCCCACCGACATCGCCGCCTGCAGGATCGGATGATAGCCGGTGCAGCGGCAGAGGTTGCCCTGCACCGCCGTCTCCACCGCCGCCGGGGTCGGATCCGGCTCGCGCATCCAGAGCGCATAGAGCGACATGACGAAGCCTGGGGTGCAGAAGCCGCACTGGCTGCCGTGGCAGTCCACCATCGCCTGCTGCACCGGGTGCAGCTGGCCGTCGGCGCCGGTCAGGTGCTCCACCGTCACCACGTGGCAGAGATCGAGCGAGCCCATGAGCCGGATGCAGGCGTTGACCGGCTCATAGACCATGCCGTCGCCGAGGCGCCGGCCGACCAGCACCGTGCAGGCGCCGCAGTCGCCTTCGGCGCAGCCCTCCTTGGTGCCGACCAGGCGCCGCGCCAGCCGCAGGTGGTCGAGGAGCGTGTCCGAAGAGCGGACCGCGGTGAGCCGCTCCTCCCGGTCGTTGAGCAGGAATCGGATTTCGTTACGGATCGCGGTCACTTCAGCGCCTCCAGCAATGACAAGTCGGCGGCGAGTGTCATCAGACAGCGGAACTGCGCCCCGCCGCAACTCCGTTCGCCGAGCCAGCCGCGAATTCTGCCTGTTGTGTAGGCGGTACGTCGAAACGTATGCAGCGCGGCACGGCTAGGTGATGAAACTTCAGCCAAACGATCCTCCCTGCGGCGCTCTCTGTCGCCGTTTTCTGGAAGCATTCTGACAGGTTTTCTCTTCCTGGATAGCGGGGCAGTCGCTGATGTCTTTCAACGTTGCGTTGATAATCCCGCCCCGAATGCGTCCGGACGCACCGCATCGAGGCGCGCCCTTTGCTCCGGCGTCAGCGCCTCCGGTGCGACCATGTAGGTATGGATCGAGAACACCACCGCGCCGGTCGCCGGCAACCGGCGCAGCACCTGCCGCTCCACCCGCACGAACCGCGCCCCGCCTTCCGGAACATGCCGGTGGAACTCCCGGCGCGGGTTGTAGAGGTCGGAGTCGGAATAGAGCAGCAGGTTCGCCCGCATCAGCGGCGCGTCCGGCCGCAGGAAATCGAGGAGCCGCTGCACCCGTCGCGCGACTTCGGCGTCGTAGCGGTCGACCGGCAGATGGATCCGCGACATCGGCATCCCGAGCTTCTGCGCCAGCGTCCAGTTGGACGGAAAGCACAGCACGGCCCCGGTCAGTACGTGCTCCGCCCCGCCCTCCGGCTTCTGCAGAATGCAGAGATCCTCCTGCACCAGCCGCCCCGCCTGCAGCAGAGGCGGCCCCTCCAGCGCCACGACCACTCCGTCAGGCCGCCGGACACCCTCCCGCTCGCGCCGATATTCCGACCCGAGTTCCGCCAGGACCGTCGCCAGCAACTCATCCGCCGCCGCCCGGCAGCCCTCGCCCATCGCGTGTACCGCCTCCGAGCGCTCGGCGATCAGCCGGTCGCGGTAGGCCATCTGCGCCGCGAAGGCATCGTCGCGCTGCAGCCACTCGGCGACCGGAATCGGCCCGGTGCCGGGCAGCCGCAGGGTATGGTCGGCTATCCACGGCGCCACCGGCAGACGGACCTGGAGAATCTCCGGCGGGTCGCTCACGTCCAAACCTCTTTGCCGCCGCCGCCCGACAAGATATAGAAGGACGGGAGCAGTCCTTCGCTAGCCATGGCCGAAGGTCACAGAAAAGAAAAGAGGCCCCGATGGTCCACGCTGCGGATCTCTTCGGCGACGAAGACCGTGCATCCCAAGCCTACGACGCCAGCGCCATCGAAGTCCTCGAAGGACTCGAGCCGGTCCGCAAGCGCCCGGGCATGTACATCGGCGGCACCGACGAACGCGCGCTGCACCACCTGGTCGCCGAGGTCCTCGACAACGCCATGGACGAGGCGGTGGCCGGCCACGCCAACCGCATCGAGGTCGAGTTCAACGCCGATTTCTCGGTCACCGTCCGCGACAACGGCCGCGGCATGCCCGTCGACCCCCACCCGCGGTTTCCGGGCAAGTCGGCGCTCGAGGTCATCCTCTGCACGCTCCACGCCGGCGGCAAGTTCTCGGGCAAGGCCTACGAGACCTCCGGCGGCCTCCACGGCGTCGGCGTGTCGGTGGTGAACGCCCTCTGCGACCGGGTGTCCGTCGAAGTCGCCCGCAACCGCCAACTCTGGCGCCAGGACTTCAGCCGCGGCCACCCCCAGGGCCCGCTCCAGTCCCTCGGCGCGGCCCCGAACCGCCGCGGCACCACCGTCACCTTCCACCCGGACCCGGAGATCTTCGGCACCGCCGCCCGGTTCCGCCCGTCGCGGCTCCTGAAGATGGTGCGCTCCAAGGCCTACCTCTTCTCCGGCGTCGAGATCCGCTGGCGCTGCGCCCCCGACTGCCTCGCGCCGGGCGACGACACCCCCGAGCAGGCGACCTTCCATTTCCCCGGCGGCCTCTCCGACTACCTCGCCGAGCGCCTCGACGGCGCGCAGTGCTATGCCGACCGGGCCTTCGCCGGCAAGGTCGACTTCGCCGAACGCTTCGGCGCCGGCACCGTCGGATCGGTGGAATGGGCGATCAACTGGACACCCCAGCGCGACCCCTTCGTGTCCTCCTACTGCAACACCATCCCGACGCCGGAGGGCGGCACCCACGAACAGGGCTTCTGGGCGGCGGTCCTCAAGGGCATGCGCGCCTACGGCGAGCTCGCCTCGAACCGCAAGGCCGCGCAGATCACCCGCGAGGACGTGATGGCCGGCGGCTCGGCGATGATCTCCGTCTTCATCCGCGAGCCGGAATTCGTCGGCCAGACCAAGGACCGCCTCGCCACCCAGGAGGCCGCCCGCCTCGTAGAAGGCGCGGTCCGCGATCGCTTCGACCACTGGCTCGCCGCCGACACCCGCACCGCCGGGGCGATCCTCGACTATCTGGTGCTCAAGGCCGAGGAGCGGCAGAAGCGCCGCGCCGAGAAGGAGACGAGCCGCAAGACCGCGGTCAAGAAGCTGCGCCTCCCCGGCAAGCTCGCCGACTGCTCCGGCGCCACCCGCGACGGCTCCGAGCTCTTCCTCGTCGAAGGCGACTCGGCCGGCGGTTCCGCCAAGCAGGCCCGCGACCGCAAGACCCAGGCGGTGCTGCCGCTGCGTGGCAAGATCCTCAACGTCCTCGGCGCGGCCTCCTCCAAGATGATGGCGAACCAGGAGCTCTCGGACCTCTGCCAGGCGATGGGGGTGCAGACCGGCAGCCGCTTTGCCCTCGACGACCTGCGCTACGAGAAGATCGTGATCATGACCGACGCGGACGTCGACGGCGCCCACATCGCCTCGCTGCTGATGACCTTCTTCTTCACCCAGATGCGCCCTCTGATCGACGCGGGCCACCTCTACCTCGCCGCACCGCCGCTCTACCGGCTCACCCAGGGCGCAAGGTCGGTCTATGCGCGCGACGACGCCGAGAAAGACGCGGTGATGGCAAAGGGTCTCGGCGGGCGCGGCAAGATCGAAGTGTCGCGGTTCAAGGGCCTCGGCGAGATGATGCCCGCCCAGCTCAAGGACACCACCATGAACCCGGCCACCCGTACGCTGATCCGCGTCACCGTGGCCGAGGACGAGGGCGAAACCGACGACCTGGTGGAACGCCTGATGGGCAAGAAGCCCGAGCTGCGCTTCCAGTACATCCAGGAAAACGCCCGGTTCGTCGAGGATCTCGACGTCTGAGGTCGACAAGCGCAGGGCCGACCTTCGGGCCGAAAACCCGCCGCAATCGTTAACCAGTCGTTAAGGACGAGGGCTGTCCCGACCCGCCGGCTTTGGTATTGGAGGGTCGCGGGTACTGACTGGTAACTGGTAAAAGGAGTAAAACCTTGAAGCACTTCATTGCAGCCGCGGCACTTGCCGCCGCCCTCCCGGGCGCTGCGTCGGCCCTGTCGTTCAGCGGCACGTACGGCGTCTCGGGCAGCGCGTTCAGCGATCCGGGTCTGGTGATCCAGACCGCGCCGAGCAACGGGTCCTACGCCTTCAATCTCGACGTCGGGCAGTCGACGACCGTCAAGCTCTTCGACATCTGGACGAACGAGAATTCCGTCGGCAGCGACGACACCGTGCCGCAGTCGATCAACGTCGGCTTCGACATGACCGACCCGGTCTCCACCGGCGACGTCTCGGGCTCGACCGTGGGCAACAGCATCCTCGGCGGTCTGTTTCAGTCCGGTTCGGTCAGCTGGGACGGTCCGCTTCAGCTCAGCTTCGGCAAGGGCGGCATCCTGTCGGTAATGCTCAACAACGCCACCTTCAACGACGGCATCTTCGGCCTCGACGAGGGCCAGAGGCATGGCGCCAGCATCAAGGCGACCTTCACCTACGAGCAGTCGCCGTCGGCGGTGCCGCTGCCGGCCGGTCTCGGCCTGATGGCGGCCGGTGTCGGCGCCCTCGGCGCCGCCGCGCGCCGCCGCAAGGCCGCCGCCTGATCCTTCCAACCACGCGTCGCGCCGTCCGCGGCGCGAGGACCGCGAACCGGGACGGCGCCTTCGGGCGCCGTTTCCTTGTGTCCCCCCGCTGCCGGCACCCCAGAGCGTTAACCACCTGTTAACATGACGGTGCCGCGCGGCCGGGGCGCGCGCTATCCTCCCTCCTACGCGTAATCAGTATGGAAGGGGGGTTTTCCCATGAAGCATCTTGCACTGGCCGCCGCGTTGGCGCTGGCACTGCCGGTCGCAGCCAACGCTGCGTCCTACGGTGGCGGCTCGAACAACGCGCCCGGCTCCAACGGCGGCTGGCAGGACTACCAGGGCTATAGCCAGGGTGGTGGCGGCGGTGGCGGTGGGGGCTACGGCGGCGGCAACGGCGGCGGTGGCGGCTACGGCGGCGGCAATGGCGGTGGCGGCGGCTACGGCGGTGGCAATGGCGGTGGCGGCGGCTACGGCGGCGGCAACGGTGGCTACCAGGGCCACGATTCCGTCTCGGCGGTTCCCCTGCCCGCAGGTCTCGGCCTGATCCTCGCCGGCATCGGCGCCATCGGCGCTTCTCGCCTGCGGCGCCGCGCCGCCTGACGAGACCGACCGGCGGGCGGGCGGGGCCAGGTCCCGGCCGCCCGCGCGCCGGCCCCGCGGCGGATCAACGCCCGCGGGGAGGCCGGAATCCGGCGGCCTGCGCCGCCGCTTCGTCGCAGAACCAGGCCTCGCCCCGAGCGGGGTCGATCCGGGTCCTGGCATAGCTGGGCTCGCCCGGCAGGTGATAAATCCGCTCGCCGTCCCTCGAGACGTTGCCCTTGATGGTGCAGACGCCGTTGCCGGCTGCCGGGACAAAGCCGTCGTCGCCGTCCGGGAGGCGGGCTTCGGCCCGATAGTCCCAGGGCGCCTCGGCGGTGCCTTGCCAGAGGCCGAGATGCGCCGCCCTGGCCTCCGCCTCGGCCGGGACATAGGCGTCGCTGAAGTCGGCATAGGCGCGGGCGAGACCCTCCGCCACCAGCTGGCCGGCGAGGTCGATTCCGGCGGCCGTGCAGACCGACACCAGCCGGCCATAGCGGTCGCGATCCTGCGGCTGGCAGCGCACCGGCCCCGCCGCCACCAGCTCCCGCAGCCGTTCGGCCGCCGCCCGACCGCACGCCCAGGTCGCGCCGTCGGCGTCGGTGCACAGCTGCCGTGACTCCGGCGCATCGATCCCGAAGAGCCGCACCTCGACCGACCCGAGCCGCAGGCTGTCGCCATCGGTCACCCGCACGTCGGCCGCCCCCGCCGGCGCGGGAAAGAGCGCGGTCGCCAGCGCCAGCAGTGCAAGGGTATGTCGCTTGGCCATGCCGTCTCACTGCGCGGCGGTGGCAAACATTCGGTTAACGGCCGGGCAAAGGCAATGAGCGGCCAGGCGGCTTTTACTGAAAATTATTGAACATTAACGCCTTTTATATCAGTATCTTACGAAGCGTTCACGCGTGAACACCCCCGTGTTCACACCCCTCAGTCGAGCGATCCGCTGAGGCGCGCCAGCACCATGAACGCCCGTCCGGACCGGGTCCCGGCGATCTCCTCGAGCTCGGCGTCTCCCGCCTCCGCGCAGAATTCCGACAGCACCCCGTCGAAGCGGCGCTGGAAGAACAGTGCCGTGTCGCGGAAGATCGAGTCCGTCTTCGTCAGCCGCCGCGCCACCTCCAGCGCCCGCGGATCCCGGATGCCCCCGAGCCCGGCGACCTCCGGCCCGCGCACCCCAGCCATGAACCGCCGCCAGGCCGCTACGTCCACCGGCTCCGCCGGAAGCTCGTCGACGAACACCCCCTCCTGCGACAAGAGGTTCAGCACGTCCTCGGCCGCCTGCAGCATCTGGGCGAGGCTGTGGTGGCGGAGCGCCGAGCGCAGGGCGCGGAACCCCTCCCGATCCTCGCTGTCGCGGGGAAAATCCAGTGCCCGGACGAGGTCGGCCCAGTCGGGCCGCGTCGACTCCTCCGCCGCCGGCATCAGCGGCAGCGGCGGCTCCGCTGCCGGGGCTTCGACCCGCGCCGGCGCCGCCGGCTTCGCCTCGGGCGCCGGGGCCGACCGCGGTGCCGGGGCCGCAGGCGACGCGGGCGCGGCGGCGAGCTTCTGCAGCGCCGCCTCGATCCGCGCCTGTCCGCCGAGAATCCGGTCGAGCGGCACGGCAAAGTCCGGGCGCGAGCCGAGGATCGCCGCCTGCACGGCCTTGCCGATATCGGTGGGCGACGCCGGGCCGTGGCGGTCGAGGGCGCCCCGGGTTTCCGACAGGGCGCCGAGCAAGGGCGCGGTCACCTCGGCCAGGGCCGCGACGATCTCCCGCTGATGATCGAGCTCCTCGGCAAGCCAGGCGGCGAGCCAGACCAGGAGCAGCGGCAAAGCCCAGGCGACCAGGAAGAACATCGCATCCAGGAACACCGTGCCCCGGCCCTGTCCGCCCGCGACGACGCTCAAGAAGCCGATCCCGTAGGCCACGACCAGCACCGTCCAGCCGAGGCTCGCCGCGGCGGCCCAGCGCCGCGGGCGCGGCAGGGTAGCCCAGCGGTCCCCGAGACCGCGCATCATGTCGGCGGGAAAGCCGGAGAGCGCCAGCGCCATCGGTGCCCCTCCCCGCTCACACGAAGTTCACGGAGCGGATCTCGTAGGAGCGCAGGCCACCCGGGGTCGGCACCTCGACGCTGTCGCCGGGCTCCTTGCCGATCAGCGCGCGCGCGAGAGGCGACTTCAGGTTGAGGAGCCCCTGCTCGATCGCCGCCTCCTGCTCACCGACGATCTGGAAGGTCTTCTCCTCGTCAGTATCCTCGTCGACGATCACCACCGTCGCGCCGAACTTCACCGGCCCGCTGAACCGGCTGGGGTCGATCACCTCGGACCGACCGATGGTGGCGTCGAGTTCGCGGATGCGGCCCTCGATGAAGCTCTGCTTCTCGCGGGCCGCGTGATACTCGGCGTTCTCGCTGAGATCCCCGTGCTCGCGCGCCTCGGCGATCGCCGCGATCACCGCCGGCCGCTCGACCGACTTCAGCTTCTTCAGTTCCGCGTCGAGTTTCGCGAACCCCTTCGCGGTGAGCGGAATCTTCTCCATTCCCGTCCTCCGTTGCGCCGTCTCCAATTGGCGCCGCGTAAATACGAAACAGGCCGCTGCGCGAGGCCACGGCCTGATCTCGCGGTGCATCCGACCGCTTGGTCTGGCAACATAAGAGGGCCCGAGTCGCTCCGCAAGCCGCAGAATGGCCGCGGTTGACCCGCGGGGAGCCGGCCGATAGGCAGCGACCGGAGCGGGACCGACGGCGAGGAGGGGATGGCATGGCCGAGATCGAGCGCGAGTCCATGGAGTACGACGTGGTCGTCGTCGGCGCCGGCCCGGCCGGCCTCTCCGCCGCGATCCGCCTGAAGCAGCTCGACCCGGAGCTCTCCGTCGTCGTCCTCGAGAAGGGCTCGGAGGTCGGTGCCCACATCCTCTCCGGCGCCGTTCTCGATCCCTCCGGCCTCGACCGGCTGCTGCCCGACTGGCGGAGGCAGGGGGCGCCGGTCGCCACCGAGGTCACCGAAGACCGCTTCTACATGCTCGGCCAGGGCGGCCAAATCCGCATCCCCAACTGGCCGATGCCGAAGCTGATGTCGAACCACGGCAACTACATTGTCTCGATGGGCAACGTCTGCCGCTGGATGGCGGAGCAGGCCGAGGCGCTGGGGGTCGAGGTCTTCCCCGGCATGTCGGCGAGCGCGCTGGTCTACGGCGAGGACGGTGCTGTGCGCGGCGTCGTCGCCGGCGAGTTCGGGCTCGACAAGGACCGGCAGCCGGGGCCGAACTACGAGCCGGGGATGGAGCTGCGCGGCAAGTACGTTTTCCTGTCCGAGGGGGTCCGCGGCTCTCTCACCAAGGAGGTGATCGCCCGGTACGGCCTCGCCAACGGCCGCGAGCCGCAGAAGTACGGGCTGGGGATGAAGGAGCTCTGGGAGGTCGACCCCGCCAAGCACCGGCTCGGCCAAGTCACCCATACCATGGGCTGGCCGCTCGGGTCGAATGCCGGCGGCGGGTCGTTCATGTACCACCTCGAGAACAACCAGGTTTACGTCGGCTTCGTGGTCCACCTGAACTACGAGAACCCCTACGTCTACCCGTACATGGAGTTCCAGCGCTTCAAGCATCACCCGCTGATCGCCGACGTGCTGAAGGGTGGCAAGCGGGTGGCATACGGGGCGCGGGCGATATCCGAGGGCGGCTGGCAGTCGATCCCGAAACTCACCTTCCCCGGCGGCGCGCTCCTCGGCGACAGCGCCGGGTTCGTCAACGTGCCGCGGATCAAGGGCAACCACAACGCCATGCTCTCGGGCATCTTCGCCGCCGAGGCGGCGCACCAGGCGATCAGGCTGAACCGGGAGGCGGACGAGCTCACCGCCTATACCGAGGCGGTCGTGAGCGGGCCGATCGCGACGGACCTGAAGCCGGTGAGGAACGTAAAGCCGCTCTGGTCGAAGTACGGCATGATGACTTCGCTGGCGGTGGGCGGGTTCGACATGTGGTGGAACAGCCTCTTCGGCAACGCCTCACCGCTCGGGACCATGAGCCACGGCAAGACCGACGCCGCGGCCACCCGGCGGGCGGAGCACTTCGCGCCGATCGACTATCCCAAGCCCGACGGGGTGCTGAGCTTCGATCGGCTGACCAACGTCGCGTTCTCGTTCACCAACCACGACGAAGACCAGCCCTGTCACCTGGTGCTGAAGGATCCGCTGATCCCGATCGACATCAACCTGCCGCGCTACGCCGAGCCGGCGCAGCGGTACTGTCCGGCGGGGGTCTACGAAGTGGTGCGGGCGGAGGACGGGTCGGAGCCGCGGTTCGTGATCAACTTCCAGAACTGCGTCCACTGCAAGACCTGTGACATCAAGGATCCCGAGCAGAACATCAACTGGACCACGCCGCAGGGCGGGGACGGGCCGAATTATCCCAACATGTAAATCCGGGCGGCGCGGGCGCCGCCCGGGAGCGCGCGATCAGTTCATGTAGCCCTTGACCACGTCGATCACCAGCATGTCGACCTGGTCCTTGCAGTCGGCGGCCAGCTTCTCGTGGATGGCGTCGGCGGTGAGGTTCTGCTCGGTGGCCATCTGGCTGGTCTCGGATTCGATCGCGGCGATGGTTTCCATCTGGGCGGCGTTGTCCATCATCGAGTAGTCGCCGCAGGTGACCTCCATCTGGGCGAAGGCCGGGGCCGCGAGGCTGGCGGCGGCGGCGGCGACGATCAGGATTCGTTTCATCTGTATCCCCCAAGGAATGCTCGACCGTGAGTCCGGTCGGCGGGAAGAATACCGAAATCCGCGCGCGAGAGGATTCCCTTTTGTGCGCCGGCGGAAAGATTCCGGCGTCAGGGGACTGGAAGCATGCGGGATTCGGCGTCGGAGACGAAGGCGAGGTCGAGGAGGGCCTGGACGCGGGTGGCGTGGCGGAAGTCGGGCTCGCCGTTCTGGCCGGAGAGAAGCGCGATGACGAAGCGCTCCTCGTTGCGGGGGGTGGCGGGGAGGTCGACGGCGGTCCAGGTCTGGGTCTCGACGTCGGGGCCGAGGCAGACCTCGAGGGTGGAGGTGCGCTCGTCGGACCAGATCTTCAGGGCGCCCTTGTCGCCGTGGATCATCAGGTCGAGGTCGTTGCGCTTGCCGGTGGCGAAGCGGGACATGTGGATGACGCCGAGGGCGCCGTTGGAGAACTCGACGGTCATCGCGACGCTGTCGTTGACGTCGAGGGTGTAGGCGCCGATGGCGCCGCCGGGGGCCTTGTCGAAGGTTTTCATGCGGGCCTGGAGGGCTGTGATGTCGAGGCCGGTGCCGAAGGTGGCGAAGTCGAGGATGTGGACGCCGATGTCGCCGAGGACGCCCTTGGAGCCGTGGGCGGAGGAGAGGCGCCAGAGCCAGCGTTCCTCGGTGCGCCAGTCGCCCCAGTGCGGGGCGGAGAGCCAGGACTGGAGGTAGCTGGCCTGGACGTGGCGGATGGTGCCGATCTGGCCGTCCTCGACCAGGCGGCGGGCGGTCTGGAGGGCGGAGGCGTTGCGGTAGGTGAAGTTCACCATGTTGAGGAGGCCGGCGGCCTCGGCGGCGTCGGTCATCTCCTGGGCGTCGGTGGCGTTCAGCGCCAGGGGCTTCTCGCAGAAGACGTGCTTGCCGGCGGCGAGGAGCTTGAGGGTGGTGGGGTGGTGGACGGGGTCGGGGGTGGAGTTGACGGCGGCGTCGAAGGCGCCCCAGGCGATGGCTTCGTCGAGGTCGCCGAAGGCGCGGGGGATGTGGTTGAGGGTGGCGAAGCTCGTGGCGCGGTCGAGGTTGACGTCGACGGCGGCGACGAGGGTGCAGCCGGGGATGAGGGCGAACTGCTCGGCGTGGCGGGTGGCGATGGCGCCGGTGCCGAGGATGAGGAGACGGGGGGCGGTCATTTGAAGCCGGCCTCGCCGGGTTTGTGGAGGGTGGGGCCTTTCTGGGTGATGGGCTCGGGGGCGCGGTCGACGGGGACGTTGGGGCCTTCGGCGACGTCGGGCCAGGAGACGGGGTTGTGGGCCCAGCGGACGGCGTTGCGGAGGAGGTGCTGGACGGTGGCGTCGTGGTAGGTGGGGTAGGTCTCGTGGCCGGGGCGGAAGTAGAAGATGCGGCCGGCGCCGCGCTGGTAGGTGAGGCCGGAGCGGAAGACCTCGCCGCCTTCGAACCAGGAGATGAGGACGGTCTCCATCGGCTCGGGGACGAGGAAGGGCTCGCCGTACATCTCTTCCTGGGGGAGCTCGATGCGGTCGCCGAGGCCGGCGAGGATGGGGTGGGCGCGGTTGATCGACCAGAGGCGCTCGCGCTCGCCGGCCTCGCGCCAGCGGAGGGAACAGGGGGTGCCCATGAGGCGCTTGAAGATCTTCGAGAAGTGGCCGGAGTGGAGGACGATGAGGCCCATGCCTTCGTGGACGCGCTGGGCGACGGCGTCGACGGTGGAGTCGGAGACGGACCCGTGGGCCTTGTGGCCCCACCAGAGGAGGACGTCGGTCTCGGCCAGGCGCTCGCGGGGAAGGCCGTGGTCGGGCTGATCCAGGGTGGCGGTGGTGGCCTCGATGTGCTCGCCGGTCAGGGCCCGGGCCAGGGTGGCGTGGATGCCCTCGGGGTAGATCTCCCGGACGGTCGGGTTCTCGCGCTCGTGGACGAATTCGTTCCAGACGACGGCTCGGATCATGGGGTCCCCCGGGGGCTGTGGCCGGTCTTCAGGGGCCGGCTGAGGGGGAGAGTGCCGGGGGGCGGGAGGGGGTGCAAGGGGGTGATTTGGGCACGGGTGCGCAAGTTGCGCAGAGGGGTCAAGTTATTGATTTTCATGTTATATGCTTACGAAATTCATCTTCGTTAACCGGGATCATAGCGGTTCTTATTCAGCGCCCTAGCCGCAAAACCAAGTGATGAATATCCGCAACGATAGCTTGCCTCTGAAGCTGTTGCGGAACTGCTCAACTCTCAAGATGAGACTATCGCACGTCGATAGGCGGGCTGTTCGGGCAGCTCAAATTTTGCAGTGCGTCCGTATAGCTCGACTAAAGGTGTGTGATACGCTTTGATTGGTCGCCGTCAATGAACAAGAGTTCAGTCGCGCCGTCTCGTTCTCCGCTAGAAGGTTAGGCTACAAACTTAGCGCCTCGGACGCTCGTCGGACAGCGGCAAATCACCGAGGTTTCCGGTGATTACCCCCTCAAGGAGCACTAGCATGTTGACGCCGAGTGAGTAGGCTAGGCAAAATGAGTATAAAGAAGCGCCATTCCTTGTCGGTCTCGAGGTGGCGACTCTGAGCGGCGGCATCCGCTCTTGGCTAGTAGGCGCTTGCCCAAGCGACTGTCGAGATACGGCAGCCGCCATAATACAGGCGAGGTTCGAATGACTCATCGATGTCTCTATGCATCGACCTGGCGTTCAACGCAGAGAATAATGAACGATCAAGCCGATGGCAAAAATAGAAACTGAAAAAACGCGAATTCCGTCGCTAGATTGTGCCGTACTGTCTTCAGCGGCGCTTTTGACAATCTCGACGGCCGCTCCGTACGTGACGAGTATCCGAATAACATGGAAGTGAGGAAGAAGGTGACGGATGCGAAAAAGAGAGGCATGAGCGAGAGCTTACGTCAAATTGGGTCGCCGATCGGAAAAAAACCTGGCAACCAAGAATATTTCTGCCACGAGTACTGCAAGCGCAACAGACCAAAGCAAGTCGACTTGCGACACTTCATTACATCTTCGCGCAACGTCCGCCATGGATCCACCTTCCGAGAGCATGATCGAGATAGCCGAGCGGATCGCCTAAGGTCTACTATACAGATGAACGTAGTCCGCGACACCAACGCCGCAGCTCCAAGGGCTTTTGGGGGCGCCGGGGTCCTGCTGACGAAACGGTTGGCTGAGCGTGACAGCGACTCCTCGATACGATCTGCCGCCGCCTCCGACCCGGCAGAAGCGACGCACTGCGTCGCGCCGGGTCGTCGGCTGGAGCGCGCGAGCGCGGAGGCCGAGGGGGGTGCCGCCGGGACCGTCGGGTGGTAATCCGCGCGCGCCTGCCTGGGCGGGCGCGGGAACGCGCCTGCCAAGGGGCAGGCAGGCGCGCGCGGATTTGTCGACGGACAAATCCGCGAAGGGAATGCGGCGCCGGTGCGATCAGGCGGAGCGTGGAGGAACTGGCCGGTGTGCTGGGGTTCGTCTCGGGCGCCGGGTGAGGGGGCGGGTCAGCTCGGGCTGAGCAGCTTCTCGATGTGGAAGAACACCAGGTCGAGGAGGTCGCCGTGGGCGTCCTTGCCGGTGAAGTGCAGGCACCAGCCGTCGGGGGTGAGCTCGCGGCGGACGCGGACGCGCTTCACCGGGCGATGACCAGGTGCGGCGGGGGCGGTCGCGGCCGAAGGAATCATAGGAGGGGGCGGGGATGTCGGGGCGCTCGGCCTCGGCGAGGATCGGCTGGAGGATGCGCCACTGGCTGTCGGCGTCGCGGGCGATGGTCTCGGTCAGGGCGTGGTGGATGAGGTCGCCGTAGCCGCGGGAGGTGGCGGCGGCGAGGCGGAGGAGGCGCTGGAGCGGGCCAGGTCTCGGGGGCGGTGAGGGTGCCTTCGAGCTCCTCGGCGAGGTGGGCGATGGTGCGGAGGCGGCGGCGCTTGTCGCGGTTGAGGTTGGCGTAGAGGGCGTCGATGGCGGCGTCGACGGTGTCGAAGACGGCGAGGTTGCGGGCGGTGACGGCGACGAGGGCCTGTTCCCAGGGGGAGACCTCGGCGCGGATGCAGTTTTCCTCGACCATGGCGGTGAGGGCCTCGGTGACGTCGCGGGGCTCGCGGACGAAGGCGGGGATCTCGGTGAAGCGGGTGCCGTCGAAGACCTCGTCGCGGAGCGCCCGGAAGGCGGCGAGGCGGCGGAAGCCGGAGATGAGGCCGAAGCGGCGGCCGTCGTCGGGGGTGGGGAGGCGGTAGACCTCGATGGGCATGCGGAGGCCGGTGGCGAGGATGGAGGCGCGGAGCTCCTCGAGGGCGGCGGGGTCGGGGCGGGTGCGGTCGCGGGTGAGGGCGTCGGCGGCGATGGCGTCGAGGGGGATGGTGTGGAGGGGGGCGGTCATCGGCGGGCTCCGCTGGGTGGTGGCTGCTCGGGGCGGAGAATAACCGCGGTCGGGGGGGTGTTGCCTTCGGGCGGGCCGGGGCGTGCGCCGGGGGGCGGGCCGGCGGCGGCCAAGGGGGGTTTGACCGGGATCGGGGGGGCGTGGCAGGGTCGCGCGCGGCGGCGGAGGCGCGGCGCGGCGCGGGGGGACGGATGCAGGGATCGGCGGTGGTGACGGGCGGGGCGAGCGGGCTCGGGGAGGCCTGCGCGCGGCGGTTCGCGGCGGAGGGGCGGCTGGTCTGGATCCTCGACGCCAACGCGGACCGGGCGGAGGCGGTGGCGGCGGAGATCGCGGCGGGCGGCGGTGCGGCGCGGGCGCTGGCGGTGGACGTGACCGACGACGCAGGCCTCGAGGCGGCGGCGGCGCGGATCGCGGCGGAGACCGGGGCGCCGGCGGCGCTGGTGGCCTCGGCGGGGATCCTCGAGGCGGTGAGCACGGTGCTCGACGCGGACATGGGCGTGCACGACCGGGTCTGGGCGGTGAACTACCGCGGGGTGGTGGCGACGTGCCGGTCTTTCGGGCGGCTGATGCGGGCGGCGGGGTCGGGGGCGATCGTGACCATCGGGTCGATCAACTCGTTCTCGGCGCTGCCCCTGCCCGCCTACGGGCCGAGCAAGACGGCGATCTGGCGGCTGACGCAGATCCTGGCGGTGGAGCTCGGCCGGCACGGGGTGCGGGTGAACGGGGTGGCGCCGACCTTCGTGCTGACGCCGGCGATGCAGGCGAAGATCGATGCGGGCGAGCGCGACCCGGCGGCGATGAAGGCGGCGGGCGCGCTCGACATGCTGGTGCGGCCGGAGAACGTGGCGGATGTGGTGGCGTTCCTGTGCTCGGAGGCGGCGGCGGCGGTGACCGGGGTGATGATGCCGGTCGACGCCGGCTACGACGCGGCGGTGAGCTACAAGAGCTTCCCGGGCGGGGTGCCGTGGGGGGCGTGAGGCCGGGTTGCAATCGCGGCGGCGTGTGGTAGGCGGAGGCCGGTTTTGTCCCTGAGGGTGCCGAGATGGATGGCGTGAGCGGCCTGCGCGAGAAGTACCTGGGGGAGATCGCGGCGGCGGCGGACGAGGCGGCGCTCGAGGCGGTGCGGGTGGCGGCGCTGGGCAAGAAGGGCGAGGTCTCGGCGCTGATGCGGGGGCTCGGGGCGATGAGCCCGGAGGAGCGGCAGGTGGCGGGGCCGGCGCTGAATGCGCTGAAGGACGAGCTCGGGGCGGCGCTCGGGGCGGCGAAGGCGCGGCTGGCGGAGGCGGCGCTCGAGGCGCGGGTGGCGGGCGAGTGGGCGGACGTGACGCTGGCGGGGCGGCCGGTGGCGGCGGGGAGCGTGCATCCGGTGAGCCAGGTGATGGAGGAGATCGTGGCGATCTTCGCCGATCTCGGGTTCTCGGTGGCGGAGGGGCCGCAGGTCGAGAGCGACTGGTACAACTTCGACGCGCTGAACATCCCGGCGGAGCACCCGGCGCGGCAGGACCACGACACGTTCTACATGGCGCGGAGCGAGGGGGACAACCGGCCGCCGCACGTGCTGCGGACCCATACCTCGCCGGTGCAGATCCGGCACATGGAGGCGCATGGGGTGCCGTGCCGGGTGATCGCCCCGGGCGGGTGTACCGGGCGGACTACGACCAGACGCATACGCCGATGTTTCATCAGGTCGAGGGGCTGGCGATCGACCGGGACATCTCGATGGCGAACCTGAAGTGGGTGCTGGAGGAGTTCTGCCGGGCGTTCTTCGAGGTGGAGCGCGTCGAGCTGAAGTTCCGGGCGTCGCACTTCCCGTTCACCGAGCCGTCGGCGGAGGTGGACATCCGCTGCTCCTGGGCGGGCGGGCAGCTGCGGATCGGCGAGGGGGACGACTGGCTGGAGATCCTCGGGAGCGGGATGGTGCATCCGAAGGTGCTCCGCGCGGCGGGTGTGGACCCGGAGCAGTGGCAGGGGTTCGCGTTCGGGATGGGGATCGACCGGCTGGCGATGCTGAAGTACGGGATCCCGGATTTGCGGTCGTTTTTCGAGAGCGACCTCAGATGGCTCCGGCACTACGGGTTCGCGGCGCTGGACGTGCCGACGCTGCGGGCCGGGCTGAGCAGGTAGCGGTCGCGATGGAACCGCCGTTCGGGCAGGGTTAGCTTCGAGGCAGAGACCCCGAGCGGCACGATCGCCGCCAGTGAAGATCCAGAGTGGCGCTCCCGAGGCAGGATCGTTTGAAAGGGCCCTTTGACAAACTAGGCTGGCACAAGACGAACTCCCCCAGTTCGCTTCGTGGCGTCTCCGGTACATGGTATCTTTGTGCGCGCCACTGTCGAGTAGGGAGGGCAAAGTGACGGTTTTCCTACAGAGATTGTCGTGCCTGGCCTTCATTGTGGGTGTGTCGGCGGGCCAGCCCGCGGCGGCGGTCACCGTCTATTTCACGGCATCGGAGCTTGAATTGAATGGGGACCCCTTCGGACCGATCGGAATTGGGCCGGTAGAATCCGTTACGGGATCTTTCGGCTACGAGGTGCCCACGACCGTCCTCTACGACTGCTCGGTTTGCAGCCCCTTTGGAGATCTGCACGTAACGAGATACCAAGCCACCAGTTTCGTCGCGCAGTTGGGCGCTTTTTCCGCTGGAGAGGAATTACACGGGGAAATCGAAGTCGTCGACGATTTTCGCGGCGCATCTGATCGCTTTTCCGCCGGCAGTTTTAGCGATACCTCGGACGGGCATGACTACCGGATCGGATTGCAGGTCCAAGCGTCTTCCGCGCTTTCCTCGACGGATATCCCTAGCGTAGCGACGCTAGACACGCTCGCGCAAATCTATCCGTCCCAGTTCTTCTACACGTACCATGTGCTCCATCCGGGGAGCGAGGAGCTGTTCGTCGCCACGTATAAGAAGGTGAGGTTTTCGAGCACGCCGACCGCGGCGGTGCCCCTGCCGGCGGGGCTTCCCCTGCTTGTTGGAGCGGTGCTCGTTCTCGGAGGCCTGTCGCGTGCCAACCCCGGCGTCAAGGATTCTCGGCCGCGGCGAGCATTGGTTGCGGCGGAGCCCAAATGACGTTCGCGTTTCGTGGCCGCGCGGCGCTGGAGGTGCCGACGCAGGCTGATGGGATCGGCCGGTAGGGGATCAGGGCGGCGGCGCAACCGGAGGGTTGAGCCGCCGGCGAATGCGCGGTCCTTGAAGTTGACGAGGCTGGATCCCTGTAGCATTTTAATCTCCCCTTTTTTCGGCATCAACTGCACGATATTTTATTCGCGGCGACTATGGGCCGCAGAGTTGGGGGGGATATGGCCAAGTTCGTTCACAAGTCAGCAATTGCCTGCGCGATCGGAATGGTCCTGGCAGCGAGCAATCCGGCCGCGGCAATCACGAAGACCGTTTATTTTGCGGGGTCGGGCCTCGAAGTCGACGGTGATCCGTTCGGCCTGCTCGGTATCGCGCCGGTGAGCAGGGTTTCCGGCTCGTTCAGCTACGAGGTACCACCGACCGCGACGAGCGATTGCCCGAGCCCCTGTGGCCCGTTCCATGGCTTCCACCTCACAGGGTACGCGTACTCGAGCTTCGTCGTGGAGTTTGGCGAGCTTGCCCTCGTCGGCTCGGCGCTGGGGGGTATCGGAATCGGGGACAGCACGATTGGGGGCCGGGGAGATTTCTTCGCTGTCGGGGATAATGGCGCCTACGATCCCGCGGTTGGGTATGCGTATCAGACCGAACTAAGGTTCGTAGGGCCTGGCGATGCGCTGTCCTCGACGGACATACCGAGCGTTGCTACGTTGAATTCACTAGCGCGGAGCTATCCGTTTTATTTCGGGTACACGCCCGATCTGCAGGAAGGCAGCCAGTCGACCGCCCGGTTCACGAGAATGAGATTTTCCGATTCTCCGATCGCTGAGGTGCCTTTACCGGCCGAACTTCCGCTGATCCTCGGGGCTATGCTCGCCATCGGCGGAGTATCCTGCTGGACGCGCCGAACGGGCCCCACTCGCTAGGACGGACGAGGCGAGGCTCCCCAGGAGCCTCGCCGGTTCGGTTCGAAGGATGGAAACTAGGCCAGCGCGGGGGCGCGGCCTTGGCGGGCGTCGAGCGACAGGACGCCGGGGCCGGTGGCGGCGAGAAGGATGAAGCCGCCGGCGATGGCCAGGTTTTTCTGGAAACTGATGATCTGAGCCATGCGGTCGTAGCCCTCGAGGCCGAGCGCCGGGACGTAGTGGTAGAGGACGCCCGCGAGGACGGCGAAGGCGGCGAGCGCCAGAGCAGCCCAGCGGGTCTGCCAGCCGACGAGAACGGCGAGGCCGCCGACGATCTCGATGGCGATCGCCGGGAAGACGAAGAACCCGGGCAGGCCGCCCGAGGCGGTGTAGGCCATGGTGCCCTGGATGTCGCCGAGCTTGGCCCAGCCGGCGAGGATGAACATGAAGGCGAGGAGGATGCGGGCGACGAGCGCGCCGACGGAGGATGACGTTGGTCATGGGTGGTCTCCTGATCCTGGCGCGCGGTGGCGGCGCCTTGTGGGGCGGGATCTAGACCCGGGGCGGATACGGGACAATTACCGGCTTTTGCGCAACACTGTTTCCGAAATCGGTGACAGCCGGGAGGGCGGTCCGCTGGCTTGTAGAATCGGTGGCCGAGCGGGATGATCCGATCCCGAGGCCGGACAGCGGGCCTCCGGAGGTCTGGGCGTGGCCGGGTTCGACATCGGTTTCGTGATCTTTCCCGGCCTGACGCAGCTCGACTTCACCGGTCCGTACGAGGTCCTGAGCCGCCTCGGGACGCCTGCGTCGCTGTCGGTTCCGAGCCGGTTCGCCGGGGTGCGGACCCATGTGGTGGCGAAGTCGATGCAGCCGGTGGCGAGCGACCGCGGGCTCGGGCTGGTGCCGACCGCGAGCTTCGACACCTGCCCCGCGCTCGATCTCATCTGCGTGCCGGGCGGCGGCGGCGTGGTGGAGGCCCTCGCCGATGCCGAGACGATCGAATTCATCCGCGGCCAGGGCGGGGCTGCCTACGTGACCTCGGTGTGCATGGGGGCGTTCCTGCTGGGGGCGGCCGGGTTGCTGAGGGGGCGCCGGGCCACCACGCACTGGGCCTATGTCGACTTGTTGCCGCTGGTGGGAGCGACGCACGAAAAGGCGCGGGTGGTGCGGGACGGCAATCTCTTCACCTCGGGCGGGGTGACCGCGGGGATCGATTTCGCCTTCGCCATCGTCGCGGAGCTTGCTGGCCCGGAGGTGGCGCAGGCCATCCAGCTCGGGCTCGAGTACGACCCCTCCCCGCCCTTCGAGGGCGGCCATCCGGACAAGGCGCCGGAGGGGGCAAGGGCGCTGATGGTGGATCGCAATGCGGCGGCGCATGAGGGGATCCGGCGGGCGCTCGGGAAGCTGTCGATGGGGTGATCGCCGGGCGCGAAGCGGGCTCCCCTCCGCCGAAGCCTCGCGGGCGGCCGCCGCATTCCCTTCGCGGATTTGGGGTACACAAATCCGCGCGCGCCTGCCTGCCCCTTGGCAGGCGCGTTCCCGCGCCAGCCCAGGCAGGCGCGCGCGGATTACGAGCCGACGGATCTGCCCGGCGCCCCTTCCCCTCCGCGCTCACGCGCTCCGGGGAACGAACCTGCGCGAGGCAGTGCCTCGCAAGAGCAGGTTCGGTGGACGTAGAGTCCGTGGCTACTCTTCCTCGGCCTCGCCGTTCTCGGCGATGAGCGCCACGGAGACCACGTGCTCGTCGGCGGCGGTGGAGAAGACGCGGACGCCGCCGGCGGAGCGGGAGCGGAAGGAGATGTCGGCGACGGGCACGCGGATCGACTGGCCGGCGTCGGTGGCCAGCATGATCTGGGCGTCCTGCTCGACCGGGAAGAGCGCGACGAGGGGGCCGCCGCGCATGGCGGCGTCCATCGCGCGCACGCCTTGGCCGCCACGGCCGCGGACCGGGTAGTCGTGGGAGGACGAGAGCTTGCCGGCGCCGTTGGCGGTGACGGTGAGCAGCAGATCCTCGGCCTCGGACATCTCGACGTAGCGGGGCTGGCCGAGGACGAAGCTGTCGGAGGCGGCCTCCTCCTCGCCGTCCTCGGGCTCGAGCTCTTCCTCGGGGGCGCCGGCGACGGCGCGGCGCATCTTGAGGTAGGCGGCGCGCTCGTCCGGGGTCGCCTCGAAGTGGCGGATGACGGCCATGGAGACCACCTCGTCGCCCTGGCCGAGGCGGATGCCGCGGACGCCGGTGGAATCGCGGCCCTTGAAGATGCGCACGTCGGTGGTCGGGAAGCGGATGGCGCGCCCCGAGCGGGTGGTCAGCATCACGTCGTCGTCTTCGGAGGCGATGCGGGCGTTGATGAGCCGGGTGCCCTCGGGGAGCTTCATGGCGATCTTGCCGTTGCGCATGACGTTGGTGAAGTCGTCGAGGGCGTTGCGCCGGACGTCACCGTCGGAGGTGGCGAAGACCACCTGCAGGCTGGCCCATTCGGCCTCGGGGACGTCGACGGGCATGATCGCGGCGATGGAGACGCCCGAGGGGATCGGCAGGATGTTGACGATGGCCTTGCCGCGGGCGTTGCGGCCGGCGAGCGGCAGGCGCCAGCATTTCAGGGTGTAGACCATGCCGGCGGTGGTGAAGAAGAGAAGGGCAGTGTGGGTGTTGGCGACGAAGAGGGTGGTGACGAAGTCCTCGTCCTTGGTCGACATGCCCTGGGTGCCCTTGCCGCCCCGGCGCTGGGCCCGGTACTCGGTCAGGGGCGTGCGCTTGATGTAGCCGCCCTGGGTGACGGTGACGACCATGTCCTCGCGCTCGATGAGGTCCTCGTCGTCGAGGTCGGCGTCCCAGTCGATGATCTCGGAGCGGCGGGGGACGGCGAAGAGGTCCTTCACCTCGCGGAGCTCGTCCGAGATGATCTGCATGATCCGGCCGTGGGAGCGCAGGATGTCGAGGTAGTCGGTGATCTTGCCGGCGAGTTCCTCGAGTTCGTCGGTGACTTCCTTGACGCCGAGGGCGGTGAGGCGCTGGAGGCGCAGGTCGAGGATGGCGCGGGCCTGGGTCTCGGAGAGGAAGTAGGTGCCGTCCTCCTGGACCCGGTGGGAGGGGTCGTCGATCAGGCGGATGTAGGGGGCGATGTCGGCGGCGGGCCAGGCGCGGGTCATCAGCCGCTCGCGGGCCTCGGCCGGGTCGGCGGAGGAGCGGATGGTGGCGACGACCTCGTCGACGTTGGAGACCGCGACCGCGAGGCCGCAGAGGATGTGGGCGCGCTCGCGGGCCTTTCGGAGCTCGAAGGCGGTGCGGCGGGCGACGACCTCCTCGCGGAAGGCGATGAAGGCGACAAGGAAGGCCTTGAGGTCGAGCTGCTCCGGGCGGCCGCCGTTCAGGGCGAGCATGTTGCAGCCGAAGCTGGTCTGCAGCGGGCGTGAAGCGGAAGAGCTGGTTGAGGACGACGTCGGGCGTGGCGTCGCGGCGGAGCTCGACGACGACGCGGACGCCGAAGCGGTCGGATTCGTCCTGGACGTGGGCGATGCCCTCGATGCGCTTGTCGCGGGCGAGCTCGGCGATGCGCTCGATCATCGTCGCCTTGTTCACCTGGTAGGGGATCTCGGAGACGATGATGGCGGTGCGCCCGCCGCGGACCTCCTCGATGCGGGTGCGCGCCCGGATGATCACCGAGCCGCGGCCCTCGTGGTAGGCCTTGCGCGCCCCGGAGCGGCCGAGGATGAGGGCGCCGGTGGGGAAGTCGGGGGCGGGGACGTAGTCCATCAGGTCGGCGACGGTGAGCTCGGGGTTGTCGATGAGGGCGAGGGTGGCGTCGATCACCTCGCCCAGGTTGTGGGGTGGGATGTTGGTCGCCATGCCGACGGCGATGCCGCCGGCGCCGTTCACTAGCATGTTGGGGAAACGGGCGGGCAGGACGGTGGGCTCGAGGTCCTTGCCGTCGTAGTTGGGCTGGAAGTCGACGGTGTCCTTATCGATGTCGGCGAGGAGGTAGGCCGCCGGCTTGTCCATGCGCACTTCCGTGTAGCGCATGGCCGCGGGCTGGTCGCCGTCCATGGAACCGAAGTTGCCCTGGCCGTCGAGGAGCGGCAGGGACATGGAGAAGTCCTGGGCCATGCGCACGAGGGCGTCGTAGATGGCGCTGTCGCCGTGCGGGTGGTACTTGCCCATCACGTCGCCGACCGGGCGGGCGGACTTGCGGTAGGACTTGTCGTGGGTGTTGCCGGTCTCGTGCATCGCAAAGAGGATGCGGCGGTGGACGGGCTTCAGGCCGTCGCGGAGATCGGGGATGGCGCGGCTGACGATGACACTCATCGCGTAGTCGAGGTAGGAGGTCTTCATCTCCTGCTCGATGGCGATGGTCGGGCCGGACGGGGTCGGGCGCTCCGGAGCGGAGGGATCGTCGTCTTCGGGGGTGTCGGTCAAGGGGCGTGCCTGGGGGTGGGGACTGCTCGGGGATATCTATAGGGCGTTAAGGGGGGGTCCGCAAGGGCGGCGCGGTTTGGGAAGCGGGGCTATCCCGTTGCAAAGTCTTTCGATTCGGCAGGTCGTCCGAGGTCAGAACTGGAAGTCGTCGTGCGGTGGGGGCCGCATCGCCCTTGAGACGGATCGCGAGGTCCGCGATGCCGTCGCCGCTGACGTCGACGGAGACGACGTGGTGATCGAAGCGCACCTCGCCGCGGGTGTGGCTGAAGGGGTCGTCGCCGATGAAGGCGGGATGGCGCAGGCCGAGGGCGCCGAGGTCGATGGTGTCGGTGCCGGGCTTGAAGTCGGCGATCACGTCGGGGGCGTCGGGGCGCGACTGGGCCGGTCGCTCGAAGACGAAGGCGTCGGCGCCGGTGCCGCCGGAGAGACGGTCCTGGCCGGGGCCGCCGATCAGGGTGTCGTCGCCGCCGGCGCCTTCGAGGCGGTTGTCCGCACCGTTGCCGCGCAGGACGTTTGCGAGGGCATTGCCGGTGGCGCGGTAGGCGTCGCCGGTGAGGGTGAGGTTCTCGACCTGGCGGGAGAGCGTGTAGCTGACGGACGAGTAGACGCCATCGGTGCCTTCACCGGAGCGCTCAACGACGCGGTCGCGAACGGTGTCGATCCGGTAGGTATCGTTGCCGCGGCCACCCTCCATGAGGTCGGCACCGGCGCCGCCGGCAAGGGTGTCGCGTCCGGGGCCTCCGAGCAGGAGGTCCGCCCCTTCCCTGCCCTGCAGGACGTCGTCTCCGGCGAGGCCCGACAGGATGTCGCCGACCTTGCTGCCGTCGAGTGCGTTGGCGTGGCCGTTGCCGATGATCTCGACGCCGGAGTCGAACCGGCGGGCATCGGGGAGCCCTAGCCCCCTGAAGAGGTAGGGGGTATCGAAGGTCGCCTGGAGGAGCGGCTTGTGGTCCAGTTCGAGGGCGACGGACGAGACTCTGCCGCTCTCGAAGTTCCAGGTCGTGGTACGCGAGACCTGTCCACCGCCGATCGGAAACGAGAAGGTGTACTTGCTGTAGTCGAAGTCGGTTCCCCGATAGGACGCTACGACGAGGGCCTGCGGATAGGGGTTCGCCGGGTCCAGGCTGATCCCGCCTGCGCTTCTGAAATAGGTATGGGCGGGCTTGCTGTAGGCAACGTTGTAGAGTGCGCCGAAGTAATCGTTCAGATCGGCGCCGCTGCCTGCGGACGCGTATAGCTTCAGGTGCATCATCGCTTCGCGCACTCCGGCCGGCCGAGCAAGTCGAACGCTCTGAAGGAAGCGCTCGCTACTGAGGTATAGAAGAAAAGCGCGCGCAGCGCATCTCCCTTCTCGCAGGAGAGGGGTCGCCACCTGGCATGCTCAGGCACTCCTCGGCGGCTGCTTGCGCGGGGCCGCGGGGGCGCGATAGGCTCCGCCGCGGCAAGGGGGACCCGCCGATGCAGACTGTCTATTCGCCGCGCCATGCGGGGCATGGCGGGAATGTCGAGCTGATGCCGGGGGAGATCGTGGCGGCGTTCGAGATGCCGCGGCGGGCGGAGATCGTGCGGGCGCGGGTGGCGGAGGTGGGGCTCGGGCCGGTGCTGGCGCCGGAGGCGCACGGGCTCGAGGCGGCGCGGCGGGTGCATGCGGCGGACTACGTGGCGTTCCTGGAGGCGGCGTACGGGCTCTGGACCGCGGCGGGGCGGACGGGGACGGCGATGCCGTTCGTGTGGCCGGTGCCGGGGCTCCGGGCCGACGTGCCGCCGCGGGATATCGACGGGCTGCTCGGGTTCTACGCGATGGATGCGGGGGCGACGTTCGTCGAAGGGACCTGGGACGCGGTGAAGGCGAGCCATGACGTGGCGCTGACGGCGGCGGCGCGGGTCCGGAGCGGGGCGCGGGCGGCGTTCGGGCTGTGCCGGCCGCCGGGGCATCATGCCGGGCCGCGGTTTGCCGGCGGGTATTGCTTTCTCAACAACGCTGCAGTGGCGGCGGAGTGGCTGCGCGGCGACGGGGCGGCGCGGGTGAGCGTGCTCGACGTCGACTACCATCACGGCAACGGGACGCAGGCGATCTTCTACGGGCGCGGGGACGTGCAGGTGGTGAGCCTGCATGCGGATCCGCTGGTGGAGTATCCGTATTTCCTCGGGCATGCCGACGAGCGCGGGAGCGGCGACGGCGAGGGGTGCAACCTCAACCTGCCGCTGCCGCACGGGACGGACTTCCGCGGCTGGTCGAAGGCGTTGGAGACGGCCTGCGCGGCGGTGGCGGATTTCGCGCCGGAGGTGCTGGTGGTGTCGCTGGGGGTCGATACCTTCCGCGGCGATCCGATCAGCCAGTTCACCCTGGAGACGGGCGACTATCCGGTGATCGGCGCGCGGATCGCGGCGCTGGGGCTGCCGACGGTGTTCGTGATGGAAGGCGGCTACGCGGTCGAGGAGATCGGGGTGAACGCGGTGGGGGTGCTGACCGGGTTCGAGGCCGGCTGATGCGGCGCTGGGCGATCCTGGTGGCGGCGGCTCTGGTGCTCGTGGCGGGGATGGCGTCGGCCCAGGAGACGGCGCCGGCGCCGGACGAGATGCCAACGCTGCGGATCGGGACGCGGGTGGCGCCGCCGTTCGCGATGCAAGGGGCGGACGGGCGCTGGGAAGGGATCAGCATCTCGCTGCTCAACGCCATCGCCGAGCGGATGCACTTTCGCTACGAACTGGTCGAAACCAGCCTCGAGGGGATGGTGGCGGACGTGGTCTCGGGCAAGCTCGACGCGTCGATCGCGGCGATGAGCGTCACCGTGGCGCGGGAGAAGGTGATCGACTTCACCAATCCGTATTTCCACAGCGGCCTCGGGGTCGCCGTGGCGCTGGAGCAGCGGCCGACCTTCTACGCCGTCTTCAAGGCGCTCGGCTCGCGGCCGTTCCTCGCCACCCTGGGGGCCCTGACAGCGCTGCTCTTCGTGGTCGGCGGGCTGGTCTGGCTGGCGGAGCGGGGGCGCAATCGGAAGGAATTCGAGCCGAGGCCCGCGCGCGGGCTGTTCAGCGGCTTCTGGTGGGCGGTGGTAACGATGACCACGGTGGGCTATGGCGACAAGACCCCCATCACGGTGCCGGGGCGGCTCCTCGGGATCGTCTGGATGTTCAGCGCCTTGCTCTTGACCTCGCTGGTCACTGCACAGCTGTCTGCGACGCTGACCGCGGAGCGCATCGTCAGCCGGATCACCTCGGTCTCGGATCTCGCCAAGGTCCGCGTCGGCAATGTCGAGGGTGCGGCTTCTCTGGCAGCGCTGCGCGCGCTCGGGGCGCGGCCGGTGGGTTATCCCGACGTCAAGACCGGCCTGGAGGCGCTGGCGGCCGGTAAGATCGACGCCTTCGTGCATGACGAGCCGATCCTGGTCTGGCTCCTGGATTCCGTGGAGGGCGCGACGATCGCACCGCTGCGGTTTTCGCCGGATGACTATGCCATCGTGCTGCCGGAAGGGTCGCCGTATCGCGAGGCGTTCAATGTGGCGCTGCTGCAGGTGCTGGCGTCGGACCAGTGGCCGATAACCCTGCGCTATTACCTCGGTCCCGAAAGCTAGCCTGGACTGGGAGGTCCGGGCGGATGTTGTGGAGGGCAAGTTGCATCTACCCAAGCTGTTGATCGATGCCTATAGTGCCGGGCAGTCTTGCATCGACGATCCGGGGAAGTGGCATGCGCTGTCCGTTTTGCGGGAACATCGACACCCAGGTGAAGGACAGCCGCCCGGCGGAGGACCATGTGTCGATCCGGCGACGGCGGTTCTGCCCGGCCTGCGGCGGACAATTCACCACCTACGAGCGGGTGCAGCTGCGCGACCTGGTGGTGATCAAGAAGAACGGCAAGCGCGAGCCGTTCGATCGCGACAAGCTGGAGCGCTCGATCAGGATCGCGATGCAGAAGCGCCCGATCGAGAGCGAGCGGCTGGACCAGATGATCTCCGGGATCGTGCGGCGGCTGGAGTCGATGGGGGAGACCGACATTCCGTAGCGACACCATCGGGGCCATCGTCATGGAGACGCTGGCGCGGATCGACACCGTCGCCTACGTGCGCTTCGCCAGCGTCTACAAGAACTTCCAGGCGGCGGACGATTTCGAGGACTTCGTCTCCGAGCTGAGGCCCGTCGCGGTCGCGCGCGACGACGACTGATCCGATGAGCGGCGATCTGCGGGACGCGGGCTGGATGCGCGCGGCCCTCGGCCTCGCCCGGCGCGGGCTGGGCCGGGTCTGGCCGAACCCGGCGGTGGGCTGCGTGATCGTCCGCGACGGCATCGTGGTGGGACGGTCGCGCACCGCCGACGGCGGGCGGCCGCATGCCGAGGCGCTGGCGCTGGCGGCGGCCGGCGAGCGGGCGCGGGGCGCCACGGTCTACGTGACGCTGGAGCCTTGCGATCATACCGGGCGGACGCCTCCGTGTACGCGGGCGTTGATCGAGGCCGGGGTGCGGCGGGTGGTGATCGCCATCGAGGATCCCGATCCGCGGGTGAACGGCCGCGGCGTCGAGGCGCTGCGCGCCGCCGGGCTCGAGGTGGAGGTGGGCTGCCTCGCCCAGGAGGCGGTGGCGCTGAACCGCGGGTTCCTCCGGCGGATGACCGCGGGTCGGCCGATGCTGACCCTGAAGCTTGCCCAGTCCATCGACGGGCGGATCGCCACCGGCAGCGGCGAGAGCCGCTGGATCACCGGGCCGCGGGCGCGCTCGGAGGTTCACCTGATGCGCGCCCAGACCGACGCCGTGCTGGTGGGCGCCGGCACGGTGCGGACCGACGATCCGAAGCTCAACGTGCGGGACCTCGGAATCCGGGATTCCGCCCCGGTGCGGGTGGTGGTGAGCGGGGCGCTGTCGCTGCCGCGGGACGGCTATCTCGGGCAGACCGCCGGGGAGGTGCCGCTCTGGATCTGCCACGACGCCGATGCCGAGCCGGACCGACGCGCCGTCTGGGAGGAGCTCGGTGCGGAGCTCATCGAGGTGCCCTACCAGGCGGACGGGCAGATGGATCTCTCGGCGATGCTGCAGCGGCTGGGGGACCGCGGGCTGACCCGGGTGCTCTGCGAGGGCGGCGGCCGGCTGGCGGCGGCGCTGATCGAGGCCGATCTCGTCGACGAGATCGTCTGCTACACCGCCGGCCTCGTGCTCGGCGAGGAGGCGATCCCGGCGGTGGGCGGGCTCGATGTGGCGGCGCTGCAGCTGGCGCCGCGGTTCCGCCTGCTCGACGTGGCGCCGCTCGGGCCGGACATGCGCAGCCGCTGGCGACGGCGAAGCTGACCCTGCCCGGCACGAGAACGCAAAAAGGCTCTTTCAACCATAGGTAATAAAGTGTTACCCTGCCGAGGGGTAAGCCGGGCTGTTTCCGGGATGGGACGACCGGCGGACCCCGTGATCGTCGCGCCTATTCCGGTGCGGCGGGATGCCGAAAGGCAGGATGCTGGACACCGGAATGACGCGCCGAACCGACCCGCCGGAGACCCGCGACGACGTGCTGCGGCTGTCGCATCGCATGGTGGCGCTGCATCTGGCCGGGCTGGCGATCCTGATCCTGGTGGTGCTGTTCAGCGTGCTCTGGGTCAGCCGCGAGCACGACAAGCTGGCGCTCGACTCCTCCGAGAGCCTGGTGCGGGCCGGGGTCGGCTCGATCCGGGACCGGCTGCGCATGCTGGTGCAGGACTACTCGGTCTGGGACGAGGCCTACGAGGCGGCGGCGGCGGACGATCGCGACTGGCTCTACGCCAATATCGGCAGCACCGCCGCGGAGATCGGGTCGGTCGATCTCATCGTTCTCGACGATCCGGCCACCGGCCGCAGCCGCGGCTGGCGGCTGGGCTCGCCGCCGGCGGGGGAGGCGGACATGCTGCCGCGACCGCTGCTCGAGGCGATGATCGCGATCCTCGACGAGGACCCCGATGGGATCGACGCGGCCCCTACCCTTCTGGCCGCCTATGGCGGCGGGATCTGGGCGTTCTCGCTGGCGCGGATCACCCCGATCGGCGGGCCGCCGGCGGGCGTGGCGATGGCGGCGCTGCCGGTGCAGATCCACGGGCTGCGGCTGTCGGCGCAGCGGCTCGACCAGGTCGGGCGGCAGTTGCTGGTGAGCGGCCTCGGATTGTCGGCCGCGCCCGATCCGGCGCGGGCGTCGATGCCGCTCTACGGCCCGGCCGAGCAGGTCATCGGCTACCTGGACTGGGACCCGCCCCGTCCCGGGGCGCGCATCCGCGACAGCATCGCCTGGCCGATCGGGCTCGCGGTGGCGCTGGTGGCGGTGGTGACCGTGGTGTCGTCCGGGTACTCGGTGCGCTCGGCCCGGCGGCTGGAGCAGGCGGTGCGCGCCGCCAAGGCCGCCGACCAGAGCAAGACCGAGTTCCTGTCCACGGTCAGCCACGAGCTCCGGACGCCGATGAACGGCATCCTCGGGGTGGCGCAGCTCTTGCAGACCACCCCACTAGACGACGAGCAGCGCGAGCTCGTGGGGGTGCTGTTCGGGTCGGCCAACGCCCAGATGGCGCTGATCTCGGACCTGCTCGACTTCAGCCGGATCGAGGGCGGCAACCGCCAGCTGGTCGAGGAGCCGTTCGCGCCGGCCGGGATCCTCAAGGACGTGAGCGACATGATGCGGGTTGCCGCCGACGAGAAGGGCATCGGGCTCGACGCGCGCTGGGACGCGGTGGCAGAGGCGACGGTGCGGGGCGACGGTCGGGCGTTCCGGCAGATCGTCACCAACCTCCTCGGCAACGCGGTGAAGTTCACCGATCGCGGCCGGGTGGAGATGCAGGCCACCGCCAGCGTCGAGGGCGAGCGGGTGCGGGTGGCGGTGGCGGTGACCGACACCGGCCGCGGCATCCCGGCCGAGGCGCTGCCGCACGTGTTCGAACGCTTCTACCAGGTGGATAGCTCGATGGCGCGGACCACCGAGGGCACCGGCCTCGGGCTCGCGATCAGCCAGAACCTGGCGCGGCTGATGGGCGGCGGGATTACCGTGGAGAGCGAGGCGGGCCGGGGCTCGACCTTCGTCTTCACCGCGCGCTATGCGGCGGCCGCGGACGGCGAGGCGCGCGATGCCGCGTGACGCGCCGGACATCCTGATCGTCGAGGACAACCAGGTGAACGCGCTGATCCTGGGGACGATGCTGCGCAAGCGCGGCTATCGCTCCGAGGTGGCGCGCAGCGGCGCCGAGGGGGTTGAGATGACCGCCCGGCGGCGGCCGCGGCTGATCCTGATGGACCTGCAGATGCCGCGGCTGGACGGCTTCGCGACGGCGGCGGAGATCCGGCGCACCTGCAACGGCACGACGCCGACGATGGTGGCGGTGACCGCCAATACCGGCAGCGAGGTGGCCGCAGCCTGCGCCGATGCCGGCTTTGCCGGGCTTCTGGCGAAGCCGGTGATCTACGAGGACCTGATCGCCACCGTGCGCCGCTGTCTCGGGCCGGCGTAGGGGATGTCTAATTGGTAGCGATCACGTCGACCGAGCGGGCGATGGCGACGCCGGTGGCGGCGAGGGCGAGGACGCGGCCCCAGGAGGCGAGTGGCGCCTCGGTGATGTAGATGGTGTCCTCGTCGCGGATGATGAAGTCGCGGGCGGCGAACATGCCCTCCGGCTTGGTGAGGTCGACAAGGTAGGCCATGCGTTGCGGTCCGACGAGATCGGCGCGGCCGAGCACCCGGTTGGCTATGTCCGACGGTTCCTCGCGAAAGATGAAGACGCCGGTGGGGTTGGCGGCGCGGCCGTCGAGCCCGCCGGTGGTGGCAATGGCCTCGATGGCGGACATGTCGCGCTTGTTGAAGGGCACGCGCGCCTGCTTGACGGTGGCGCCGAGGGCGGTGAACGAGCGACGGTCCTCCTCAACGATGATGCGGTCGTTGGCGCGCAACGCCACGTCGTAGCTCGGATTGTCGTAGAGGTCCTGGAGCCAGAATCCGACCGGTGTGGCCGGCGCGCTCGATCTTGACCTGCGCCACGTCCGGGACGCCCGCCACCCCGCCGGCGCGGGCGAGCATCGAGGAGAGGCGCCGGGTCGGGGTCTCGATCGGGTAGACGCCGGGATTGGCGACGCTGCCCATGACGCTGACGGTGGCGCCGTCGCCGGCGACGCGACGGACCTCGACCTGGGGGTCCGGGGTCTGCGCCTCGAGGCCTTCGGTGATGGCCGCGCGGAGCTCGGCCGGCGTGCGTCCGGCGGCCTTGAGCTGGCCGGCGTAGGGAATATAGATGTTGCCGGTCTGATCGACCGGGATCGCCTCTAGGGCGGTGACCCGCTGGCCGGCGCCGGTGAGGAGGCCGGCGTCGACGTTTTCCCAGACCTTGACCGAGATGGTGTCGCCGGGGCTGATGGTGTCGGGGGAGACCACGCCCTTGCCGACGAAATCCGAACCGAAGGCCAGGGTCTCGACCGAGCGGGACGCCGCGGCGATGGTCGGGGTGACGTCGACGACGTGTAGTGTGGGATCGCCGCCGGCGCGGGTGATGTCGCCGGAGGACGGTCCGGAGCTCGGCAGGAGGTTGCAGGCCGAAAGCGCCGCCACGAGCAGCAGAGCCCGCGCGAAAGGCGCCTTCGCGAACCGCGTAGCCTGCATCGAATGCCTCACCGTCTGCCCACGGCCTGTCCGTCGGCTATTTTTTCGGGAACTTAACGATTTTCGCCGCCGGAGGCCAGCGCTGACATCACGGCGGGGGGCGTATCGGCGCCAAGCTGTTGCGCCGGGGACGCGATCGCGGCGCTTGCCGTGCCCGGGCCGGCGGGCTAGGACGGCAAGCCGGAGCGGACGGGAGGCAAAGCGGGGCCATGTTCACCGGGATCATCAGCGACATGGGCACCGTTGAGCGGGTCGAGCACCGCGGCGACCTGAGGGTGCGGATCGGCTGTGCTTACGACCCCGCCACAATCGCCCTCGGCGCGTCGATCGCCTGCGACGGCATCTGCCTGACGGTGGTGGACCGCGGGGCGACCGCCGGCGGCGCCTGGTTCGACGTCGACGTCTCGGCGGAGACGGTGTCGAAGACCAGCCTGCAGCATGCCGGCAGCGCCTGGGAGCCGGGCCGGCGGGTCAACCTCGAGCGGGCGCTGCGGCTCGGGGACGAGCTCGGCGGGCATATCGTCTCGGGGCACGTGGATGGGCTGGCCGAAGTGACCAGCGTGGAGGACGAGGGCAACAGCACCCGGATCCGGTTCCGGGCGCCGGAGCGGCTGGCGCGGTTCATCGCGCCGAAGGGATCGGTGGCGCTGAACGGGGTGTCGCTGACGGTGAACGAGGTCGAGGGCCGGACCTTCGGGGTGAACATCATCCCGCATACTCGCAGCCACACCACCTTCGGGACGATGCGGCCGGGAGATTTCGTCAATCTCGAGATCGACACGCTGGCCCGCTACGTGGCGCGGCTGGCGGAGTACGCGGCGGAGGCATAGCGCGTCTGCGGGCGCGCTGACGGCTGGCGTTCCCGCCTGTCTTCGGCTATCCCGCGCGGCGAACCCGGAGCGCGGCCCCCATGCAGGACGATCCACAGCATTACCGAGATGCGATCTCTCCCATCGAGGAGATCATCGAGGATGCGCGCAACGGACGGATGTTCATCCTCGTCGATCACGAGGACCGGGAGAACGAGGGCGACCTGGTGATCCCGGCGCAGATGTGCACGCCGACGGCGATCAACTTCATGGCGACCCACGGCCGCGGGCTGATCTGCCTGACGCTGACCGGCGAGCGGCTGGACGCGCTGGGGCTGCCGCTGATGGCCGCGTCGAACTCGTCGCGGCACGAGACCGCCTTCACAGTGTCCATCGAGGCGCGGGAGGGTGTGACGACGGGGATCTCCGCGCATGACCGAGCGAGGACGGTGGCCGTTGCCATCGACCCGCGGTCGGGGCCGCAGGATATTGCCACGCCGGGGCACGTCTTTCCGCTCCGGGCCCGCGACGGCGGGGTGCTGGTGCGCGCCGGGCATACAGAGGCGGCGGTGGATATTCCGCGGCTGGCCGGGCTCAATCCCTCCGGGGTGATCTGCGAGGTGATGAACGAAGACGGGACGATGGCGCGGCTGCCGGATCTCGTCGCCATCGCCCAGCGGCACGGGCTGAAGATCGGCACGATCTCCGACCTCATCGCCTACCGGCGGCGCTACGACAACCTAGTGCGCGAGACGGCGGTCGACACCGTCACCTCGGAGTATGGCGGCACCTGGCAGATGCGGGTCTTCATCGACACCGCCGGCGGCGGCGAGCATATCGTGATTTCCAAGGGTGATCTCTCCAGCCAGGAACCGGTGCTGGTGCGGATGCACGCGATAAACCCGATCGAGGACCTGCTCGGCGTCCATCCGGGGCGGAGCCACCAGCTCCGCGACGCCATGCTGGCGATCGGCGCGGAGGGGCGCGGGGTGGTGGTGCTGCTGCGCGACATGTCGATGAAGGTCGAGGTCGGCGACCACGTCTCGCCGCACCGGCTGCGCCAGTACGGGATCGGCGCGCAGATCCTGAACGCGCTGGGATTGCAGAAGCTGATCCTCTTGACCAATTCGCCGAGCCCGCGGCCGGTCGGCCTGGAGGGCTACGGGCTCACCATCGTCGGCACCCGGCCGATTCCGCCGACGGGGGGCTGAGGCATGGCGAGCAGCGAAAGCCATTATATCCTGCCGAGCCCGCGCTTCGAGCAGCCGACGCGGCTCCTGGTGGTGGTGGCGCCGTATTACCGCGACATCGCCGACGAGCTGATCGCCGGGGCGGTGACGGCGATCGAGGCGGCAGGGGCGCAGGCCGAGGTGATCGAGGTGCCCGGCGCGCTGGAGGTGCCGGCGGCGATCCGGCTCGCCAGCCGGTCGGGGGAGTTCGACGGCTTCGTGGCACTCGGCTGCGTGATCCGCGGTGAGACGACGCATTACGAGACGGTGTGCAACGACAGCTCGCGGGGGTTGATGCTGCTGGGGCTCGAGGGGCTGTGCATCGGCAATGGCATTCTGACGGTGGAAAACCACGGGCAGGCGGCGGTGCGGGCCGAGGCAGCCGGGCAGAACAAGGGCGGCGGCGCGGCGGAGGCGGCGATGCACCTGATCGGGCTGGCGCGGCGGTTCACGCCACGGGGGAGGCCGCTGCCGGAGGGAAGCTTCCGGGTGGCGGAGGCATGACCGTGGTGAAGGCCCGGCCGACGGCGGCGCAGGCGCGGCGGATGCGTTCGGCGGCGCGGTTTTATGCGGTGCAGGCGCTCTTCCAGATGGAGGCGGCGGACGCCGGGCTCGAGACGGTGGTCGAGGAGTTCGAGACGCACCGGCTGGGGGCTGAGATCGACGGGGCGACCTATGCCGAGCCGGACCTCGCGCATTTCCGGGCGCTGATGACCGCGGCGGTGCGCGAGCAGGCGCGCATCGACCAGATGACCCATCAGGCGCTGGTGGCGCGTTGGCCGATCGACCGGATCGACCCGACGCTCAGGGCGCTGTTCCGGGCGGCGGGGGCGGAGCTGGTGGCGACGGACACGCCGCCGAAGGTGACGATCAACGAGTATGTTGACGTGGCCAAGGCCTTCTACCCGGAGGGCAAGGAGAGCCGGTTCGTGAACGGGGTTCTCGACCACATGGCGCGCGCGGCGCAGCCGGAGGCCTTCGGCTGAGGCTGGCGGCTCCGGCGCGTCCGGCCCCGGGGGACTCAAGGGACGGACGGCCGGGCCCGCGGCAATCACGCAAAGCGATCGCTGGACATCCGCCCGCGGACCTCGTCGCGGGTCAGCCCGATGTCCTGGAGGAAGTGATCCTCGAGCTCGAGCAGAGCCCGGTAGCTGCGGCGGTGGCGCGCCCGCTCCTGGGAGCGCTGGAACGCGGCCTTCAGGTGGTTCATCATTTCGGCTCTCCTCGGGTTCTGCCGTTTCGATGGCGGCAATGTGCTGCGGGGCTGTTTCAGGTTGATATCCATCCGGCGGCCGGGGTGTTTCATCTGTGCCGAGCGGGGGAGACCACGTACCGGCGAGGAAGCGCCGGAACGCGGCGGCGAATTGAACGTTGTGGAAGCCTGGACCGGAACAGCGTAAAGGGTGATCCGTGCGTTGAGGCACGGAACCGTGGAGACCGACGAATGAAAAGAGCTTACCTTCTGCTTGCCGTGGCGGCGATAGCCGGCGCCGGTGCCTGCACCAACAACCCCCAGACCAACCGAGAACTGAATTGCGCAGGCGGCGTTCTTGGCGGGGCGGCGATCGGCGGCCTGTTGGGCAACCAGGTCGGCGGCGGAACCGGCAAGAGCATCGCCACCGCGGTCGGCGCCGGTGCGGGTGCAGCGGTCGGAACCCAGAACCCGAACTGCAAGTAAGCGCACCTCCCGCCCGGCTTTCCGGCCGGGCGGAACCCCCGACCCCCGGCAAAATTGCGAATTGACAGGCTCGGCCCGCCCGCGGTTAATCGCGCGCGGGCTGGCCGTGCGGCCGGCGTCGATCGTGGCATACCCTGGGGGAGGGCAAGATGGCTGACCTGATCGCGGTAGTATTTCCGACCGAGGAAAAGGCGGAAGAGGTTCGCAACAAGATTCTGGGGTTCCAGAAGGATTATCTGATCGAGATCGGCGACGCGGTCATCGCCACCAAGACCGAGGCTGGGAAGGTCAAGCTCAACCAGCTTCTCAACACCACCGCGGCGGGCGCCGCGGGCGGCAGCTTCTGGGGCCTCCTGATCGGGGTCCTGTTCCTCAATCCGCTGCTCGGCGTCGCCGCGGGGGCGGCGAGCGGGGCGCTGGCCGGGGCGCTGACCGACATCGGCGTCGACGACAAGTTCATGAAGGGCCTGGCCGAGGAGAACATCCAGCCGGGCGAGGCGGTGCTGTTCGTGCTGGTCAAGAAGGTGACCGGCGACAAGGTGCTCGACCAGCTCAAGGGCGTCGGCGGGCGAATCCTGCAGACCTCGCTCGATCACACCCGCGAGGAGCGGCTGCGGGAGGCGCTGGCCGGGCATCCGGACGTCGCCGCGACCACGAACTGACGGCGTGACAGGCCCGCGGTCCCGGGTAGGACCGCAGGCTCACTTCAGCGGATCATTTCACCCGGAGCGAGACGGCGCCGCTGGCGACGTCGGAGTCCGTGTGCGTCACTGTGCGGCGGCGAGGGCGTCGGGCAGAGCGGCGGCGAAGGCGTCGAGGTCGGCGGAACGGCCGACGGTGACGCGGATGCAGCGGTCCTGGGGGGCGACGAAGGGCTTGCGGATGAAGATGCCGCGGGCGGTGAGGGCGTCGAGGACGCGGCGGGCGAAGGGGCCGTCGCGGCCGCAGTCGATGGTGACGAAATTGGTGGCGGAGGGGAGAGTGAGGAGCCCCTGCCCTGCCGCGATCTCGGCGATGCGGGCGCGGCCGGCGGTGACCTCGGCGGTGACGTGGGCGAGCCAGGCGGGGTCGGCGAGGGCGGCGAGGGCGCCGGCGACGGCGAGGCGGTTGACGCCGAAGTGGTTGCGGACGCGGTCGAAGGCGGCGACGAGGTCGGGGTGGCCGAGGGCGTAGCCGATGCGGGCGCCGGCGAGCCCATGGGCCTTGGAGAAGGTGCGCATGCGGATGACCCGGGGCTCGTGGGGGTCGAGGGGCGGGATGGCGTCGGGCGGGGCGAAGTCGGAATAGGCCTCGTCGAGGCAGAGGACGCAGCCGCCGGGAAGGCGGGCGATCATCTCGGCGATGCGGGCGCCGGAGTGCCAGGTGCCCATCGGGTTGTCGGGGTTGGCGAGGTAGACGAGGGGGGCGCCGGCCTTGCGGGCGGCGAGGAGCAGGGCCTCGGGATCCTCGGCGTCGGCGCGATAGGGGACGGTGAGGAGCTGGCCGCCGAAGCCGGCGACGTGGTAGGCGAAGGTCGGGTAGGCGCCGGCGGAGGTGACGACCGGGGTGCCGGGGGCGACGAGGAGGCGGACGAGGTTGCCGAGGAGGGCGTCGATCCCCTCGCCAACGACGACGTTCTGCGGGCGGACGCCGTGGTGGGCAGCGAGGGCGGCCTTTAGGTCGTGGAGCTCGGGATCGGCGTATTTCCAGGCCTCGGCGGCGGCCTCGGACATGGCGGCGATGGCCTTCGGCGAGGGGCCGAAGACGCTCTCGTTGGCGCCGATCCGCGCGGTGAAGGGGCGGCCGAGGGCGCGCTCCTGGGTCTCCGGGCCGACGAAGGGCACGGTCGCGGGCAGGCTGGCGGCGAGGGGGGTCAGGCGCATGGGTGGGGTGTGTTACGGGCGTGTAACACGCGTGATACACCCTTATCCCATTGAATCAGAAGCGGTTTTTTTTCGATAATTTTCTCCTAACGCTCTGAGGGCCAAGAGTCCGCCAGCCACCTTCTCCCGCTGAGATCAAGGTGCGCACCGTCGAGGTGCGAGGCCGGCGGCGAAGTCTTCGAACCTGTCGTTCGTCTGCATGAGGCCGAGCTCGACGAGCTGCCGGCTGTCGCGCCAGCGGACGGAGTCGGGATGGTGCAGCGTCACATGAGGATTGTCGGCCATGCCTTCAGCGTACTTCCGGTATTGCAGGGCGTCTTGCCAATACTCGCCCCGGACCGCTTCCACCGCTACCCGCTCCGCGAAGTCGTGCAAATACTTGAAGTGAAGGGTGGCACCCCTGACGGAGGACAACCGGGCGCCGGAAACGAAGTGCGTGCCGCCGCTGACCCTCAGTCCCGGCACCCGCTTGATCAGATTGTGTTTGCTGAGAATATTGCGCGTGCCAAAGACCCTCAGGCGCATTCCGCCCTCGTCCAGACCGTCGCTTCGCCGCTCCCGGTTCCCGGTCTCGAAGAACGGGCAGGTCTCGAGAAAGGGCTCTCCCGGCCGGTAAAGGGTCTCGGCCACCGGCCTGTCCGAATACATGTCCAGCAGCAGCGAGTGCACGGCCGTGGCGCCCTCGAGATCGAGGTAGCTGCAGAAGTCCTTCAGCGAGAGGTCTTCGGCATTTGGATAAAAAAGAATCTCGTCCTCGTCGACAACCACACACCAGCGGTCGCGCCCGTACAAGTCCATCAGGTATTCCACCCAAAGCAACCCGCTTCCCGCCTTGGAATAGGGATCTTCCGTTCGGAAAACATGGGCGTCTGGCTGCGATGCAAGGAAATCCGGCGTCGCGTCGGTCGATCCGTTATCCACGACGAAGAACCGGTCGACACCCGCACGACGGTAGTGCGCGAAAAGGTAGGGCAACCGCAGCGCCGCGTTGCGCGCAACCATGAACAACCGCAGCTCGTCGTGCCCCTCGGGAACCGGGTGGGTGTCCATTCGCTGGAGCCGCTGGGAGTAATCGGGCCGTTGCTCCCGTCCATTCGTCGAGCCGCCCTTGACCACCCGACGGACCCTGCGGCGCAGGGAGTTGAGCAGACGCCTCAGGCGGGTCAAGCTCACGCTCCGGCTCCTCGGGACACTGCTGACCTCTTAGAGACCCGCAAGCCGGGCCTCGGCGGCTTCGAGGATCGCCATCTCCTCCTCGGCGGCTTCGAGGCGGGCGCGCTGTTCGTCGACGACCTCCTCGGGGGCCTTGGCGAGGAAGGCCTCGTTCCCGAGCTTGGCCTTGAGGCCGTTGGCCTCCTTGCCGAGCTTGGCGAGCGTGGTCTCGAGGCGGGCGCGCTCGGCGGCGATGTCGATGACGTCGGCCAGCGGCAGGCAGAAGGTGGCGCCCTGGACGGTGAGGGTGACGGCGCCTTTCGGGGCCTGGGCGGCGGTCTCGAAGCGCTCGATGCGGGCAAGGCGGGCGACGAGGGGCTGGTTCGTCGCCAGCGCCTCGGCCTGGGCGGGCGTGAGGTCGAGGGCGACGAGCGTGATGCGGGCGCCGGCGGGGACGTGCATCTGGGCGCGGACCGAGCGGATCTCGTCGATGAGGCCGGTGATCCAGCCCATCTCGGCGTCGGCGGCTGGGTCGATGAGCTCGGGGCCGTAGGCGGGCCAGTCCTGGTGGCAGAGGAGGTTGGGGCGCTCGGCGATCTGGCCCCAGAGCGCTTCGGTGATGAAGGGCATGATCGGGTGCATCAGGATCAGGCACTGGTCGAGGACCCAGGCCATGGTGGCCCGTGTCTCCGCCGCGCCGTCGCCGTCGAAGAGCGGCTTGGCGAGCTCGACGTACCAGTCGCAGACCTTGCCCCAGACGAAGGCATGGAGCGCGTTGGCGGCGTCGTTGAAGCGGTAGGCGGCTGAGCGCGGCGTCGAAGGCCTCGCGGACGCGGCCGGTCTCGCCGACGATCCACTTGTTGGCGGTGAGGGTGACCGGCCTCGGGTCGAAGGCCGGGTCGGGGCGGCAGTCGTTCATCTCGGCGAAGCGGGCGGCGTTCCAGAGCTTGGTGCCGAAGTTGCGGTAGCCGGCGATGCGGTCGCGGGAGAGCTTGACGTCGCGGCCCATGACCGCGAGCGCGGCGAGGGTGAAGCGGACGGCGTCGGCGCCGAACTCGTCGATGAGCTCGAGAGGGTCGAGGATGTTGCCGAGGGACTTCGACATCTTCTTGCCCTTCTCGTCGCGGACGAGGGGGTGGATGTAGACGTCGCGGAACGGCACCTCGCCGACGAGGGCGAGCTGCATCATCATCATCCGGGCGACCCAGAAGAACAGGATGTCGAAGCCGGTGACGAGGACGGAGGTGGGGTAGTAGCGCTTCAGGTCGTCGGTGTCTTCGGGCCAGCCGAGGGTGCCGAGGGGCCAGATGCCGGAGGAAAACCAGGTGTCGAGGACGTCGGGGTCGCGGATGAGGGGCTTGCCGCCAGCCTTCTCCACCGCCTCCGACTCGCTCATCGCGCAGTATGGGCGGCCTTCTTCGTCGTACCACACTGGGATTTGGTGTCCCCACCAGAGCTGGCGGGAGATGCACCAGGGTTCGATGTTCTCGAGCCAGTGGTAGTAGGTCTTCTCCTGGCTCTCGGGGAGGATGCGGGTGCGCCCCGAGCGGACGGCGGCGAGGGCGGGTTCGGCGAGGGTCTTGGCGTCGACGTACCACTGGTCGGTGAGGAAGGGCTCGATGGCGACTTTGGAGCGGTCGCCGTGGGGGACGGTGTGGGTCTCGGTGTCGATGCCATCGAGCCAGCCTTCATCGACGGCAGTGGTGACGATCAAGCATCGCGCGCTTCATAGCGGTCGATGCCGTGGAGCGTCGAGTTGCTGCGTTGGTGAGTCGGTCCTCGTCGCCAGATTGCCGACCTCGTCCTGAGCGCATATCCGGGCGCGGGTGTCCATGACGTTGATGGCAGCGAGCCCGCAGCGCTGGCCGACGTCCCAGTCGTTGAAGTCGTGGGCAGGGGTGATCTTGACGGCGCCGGTGCCCTTCTCGGGGTCGGCATAAGGATCGGCGACGATGGGGATGGAGCGACCGACGAGGGGGAGGCGGACGGTCTTGCCGACAAGGTGTTGGTAGCGGGGGTCGTCGGGGTGGACGGCGACGCCGGTGTCGCCGAGCATGGTCTCCGGGCGGGTGGTGGCGACGACGAGGTAGTCGCGGGTCTCCCATTCGGTGGGTTTGCCGTCGTCGTCGAAGGCGACGGGGTGCCGGTAGGTGGCGCCGTTCTCGAGCGGGTAGCGCAGGCGCCAGAGGTTGCCTTTCTCCTCGACCTGCTCGACCTCGAGGTCGGAGATCGCCGTCTCGAAGTGCGGGTCCCAGTTGACCAGGCGCTTGCCGCGGAAGATCAGGCCGCGGTCGTAGAACTCGACGAAGGTCTTCAGGACCGCGTCGTGGAAGTTGCCCTCCTCGCCCGCGGGCGCGCCGGGGGCGCCGGACATGGTGAAGGCGTTGCGGGAGAGGTCGAAGCTGTCGCCGAGGCGGCGGGACTGTTCGAGGATGGTGCCGCCGGACTGGGCCTTCCATTCCCAGACCTTGGCGACGAAGGCCTCGCGGCCCATGTCGCGGCGGCCGGCGTTGCCGGAGCGCGCCAGCTCGCGCTCGACGACCATCTGCGTGGCGATGCCGGCGTGGTCGAGGCCGGGCTGCCAGAGGGTGTCGAAGCCCCGCATCCGGTGCCAGCGGGTGAGGGTGTCCATCAGCGTGTGGTTGAAAGCGTGGCCCATGTGCAGGCTGCCGGTGACGTTGGGGGGCGGCAGCAGGATGCAGAACGGCTCGGCGCCGGGCTTGGCGTTGGCGCCGGCGCGGAAGGCGTCGGCGGCTTCCCAGGCGGCGCTGACCGAGGGCTCGGCGGTGGCGGCGTCGAAGGTCTTTTCCATGGGCATGGGGGGTGCGGGCTCCCGGCGCTGTCGGCGGTGTCTTAGCGCCGCGGGGGGCTAAGGAAAAGAGGCGGCGGGTCTATGGACCCGGGCTCCAAAACCGCTAGTGTCCAGCCAACCCCGTCAAGGCAGGAGACGCGTCATGAGCAAGTTCGGAACCAGCAAGAGCGTGCCGCGCAAGGAAGACGTGCGGTTCCTGACCGGCAAGGGGCAGTACCTCGACGACGTGGCGCCGGAGGGGACGGCGCACGCGGTGTTCCTGCGCAGCCCAGTGGCGCATGCGAAGATCGTCTCGCTCGACGTCGCCGACGCGGCGGCGGCGCCGGGGGTGCTGGCGGTCTATGTGGCGAAGGATCTGGAGGGCAAGCTCCGGAACGCCATGGACTACTCGACGGTGAAGAACCGCGACGGGTCGCGGGGGGCGAGCCCGGTGCGGCCGATCCTGGCGGCGGACCGGGTGCGCTATGCCGGCGAGGCGATGGCGATGGTGGTGGCGGAGACGCGGCTCGCGGCGACGGATGCGGCGGAGATGATCGTCTACGACCTCGAGGACCTGCCGGTGCACGTGGCGACCGCGGAGGGCGGCCCCGAGATCCATTCCGAGGCGCCGGGCAACGTCGGCTTCGACTGGGCCTTCGGGGACGCCGCGGAGGTGGAACCGGGCGTTCGAGGCGGCGGCGCACACGACGCGGCTCGAGCTCATCGACAACCGGGTGATGGCGAACCCGATGGAGACCCGAGGCGCCTTCGCCGAGTGGAAGGACGGGCGGATTCATCTCGGTTATTCGGGCCAGGGGGTCTGGGGGGTGAAGGGTGAGCTTGCCGAGAAGATGGACCTGACGACGGACCAGGTGCGGGTGACGACGCCGGACGTGGGCGGCGGCTTCGGGATCAAGGGCTTCGCCTATCCGGAGTATTTCGCCGTGGCCTTCGCGGCGCGGGAGCTCGGGCGGCCGGTGCACTGGATCTCGACCCGCGGCGAGGGGATGCTGACCGACAACGGCGGGCGCGACCATGTGACGGTGGCGGAGGCGGCGTTCGATGCCGACTACAGGCTGCAGGCGCTGCGGATCAACTGCGTGTCGAACCTCGGGGCCTACAACAGCCCCTACGGCCAGCACATCGCCTCGGACCTGGCGCTGAAGGTGATGCCGGGGGTCTACGACGTGCAGAAGGCGTATTTCGCGGTGAAGGGGGTCTACACCAACACCACGCCGGTCGACGCCTACCGCGGGGCGGGACGCCCGGAGGCGATTTACGTGATCGAGCGGCTGATGGACTGGTCGGCGCGGGCGCTCGGGCAGGACCCGATCGAGTTCAAGCGGCGGAGCTTCATACCGCGCGACAGCTTCCCCTATACCAGCGTCTCGGGGGAAAATTACGACGTCGGCGACTTCAATCGGGTGCTGGACCGGGCGGTGAAGGAGGCGGACATCGCCGGCTTCGCGACGCGCAAGGCCGAGAGTGCCAAGGCGGGCAAGCTTCGTGGACTGGGGCTCTCCTATTACATCGAGTCGATTCTTGGCGACCAGAACGAGACGACGACCATCGCCTTTGCCGAGGACGGGATGGTGGAGCTCTGCGTCGGCACCCAGTCGAATGGGCAGGGGCACGAGACGGCGTTCGCGCAGATCCTCGAGGAGCGCAGCGGCATTCCGTTCGAGAAGATCCGCTTCGTGCAGGGCGACAGCGACCGGATCGCCAAGGGCGGCGGCACCGGCGGCTCGCGGTCGGCGACGATGCAGGGGAACTCGATCAACCACGCCGCCGACGAGGTGAAGGACCGGTTCCGGCCGCTGGCCGAGGACGAGCTCGAGGTGTCGGGGGCCGATCTGGTGTTCGAGGACGGCGCGTTCCGGGTGGCGGGCACCGACCGGTCGGTGACGCTGATGGAACTGGCCGAGGTGGCGCGGCGGGACGGCAAGGTGGAGCTGCTGTCCACCACGCGCGAGTTCACGGTGCCGGGGCGCTCCTATCCCAATGGCGCGCATTTCGCCGAGGTCGAGATCGACCCCGAGACCGGCAAGACGGCGGTGGTGAAGTACACGGTGGTGGACGACTTCGGCTACCTGATCAACCCGATGCTCGCCGAGGGGCAGGTGCACGGCGGCGTCGCGCAAGGCATCGGCCAGGCGGTAATCGAGGAGGTGGCCTATTCGGCGGAGGGGCAGCTCCTCAGCGGCTCGTTCATGGACTACGGCATGCCGCGGGCGACGGACGTGCCGATGATGCCGTTCCATGCCGAGCTGGTGCCGTCGACGGCGAACGCGATCGGCATGAAGGGCTGCGGGGAGGCCGGGACCGTGGGGGCGCTGGCAGCGGTCACCAATGCCGCGCTGGACGCGGTCTGGGACGCCGGCGTGCGGCACGTCGACATGCCGCTGACGCCGGTGCGGGTCTGGGGCTGGCTGCAGGCGGCGCGGCAGGCGGCGGAGTAGGTCCGCCGTGTCTCGCCGGCTTAGATCGCAATCGCACGCGTCATAGGGATCGGTACGGCAGGTTCCGGGATCACTGCCCGGCCAGCCGACCGCCGTCGAGCATGACCGAACGCGCCTCGTTGACGAGGTCGCTTACAATCTCGGCGGCCGGCTGCTCGTGTCGCAGCAGGCCGACACACTGGCCTGCCCACAGAGACATCGCCTCGATATCGCCATCGAAGTTCCGTCGCGGGGTGACAGCCTCGTATCGGAAGAGCACTTCGTCACCGACCCGCCCGATCTTGTCGCCCTCGCCGGCGCGGGCTCCAGGCCCCGGACGCCCGGCTTCCTCCCAGGCGGCCACGGTCGGGGTGCGCAGCGTCCGCCCGGGCGCATCCGCCCAACCCCCGTCGAAGAGCCTCGAATAGACTGTGTCGGCCCCTTGGGCACCGAGCACACGGGCACGGTAGGCCGGATGGATGTCTGCTTCGCTGGCCCCGAGAAACCGCGTGCCGATCCAGGCCGCCTGCGCGCCCAGGGCGAGAACTGCCGCAAGGCCGCGGCCGTCGGCAATTCCCCCGGCAGCCACGACCGGCACCGGCGCGATCGCGTCTACGACGGCCGGCACCAAGGCGAGCGTGGACATCGTTCCGCGCACGTGTCCGCCGGCCTCCCAACCCTGAGCGACGATTATGTCGGCACCGCCGTCGGCGGCGAGCTGCGCCTCCTCGATGCTGCCGACAGTGACCATGAGCAGGGAGCCGGCCTCGTGCACGCGCTGCGCGAGCGGTGCCGGGTCGCCCCAGAAAAGCGAGACGATGGGGATGCGCTCTTCGAGCATCACCTCGATCTGAGCGGCAACGTCGTAAGAGAGCACCACGTTGCCGACGAAGGGTCGGGCAGTCTGCTGGCGGACCCGCCGGATACGGGTGCGGACCTCGTCCGCGCCATATCCGGTCAGTCCGAGGGTACCGATGCCGCCTGCGCCCGAGACCGCGGCTGCGAGGCCAGGCCCAGCCGCACTGCCGATCGCGGCCTGGATTACGGGAACGTCGATCCCGAGCCGTTCGCAGAGCGCGGTCCGCATCTTTCGCCTCCGACTGGCAGGATACGCCAACGTGACCGTTCGGGAAACCTGCACAGTTGGGTGCAGTGTGCTTTCTGAGGGTTCTTGTCCTTTCGGGGCTCGACGATGTCCTCGAGCCGGCCTTGCCAATCTCGGGCCTTCGCCGGAAAGTCGCGGCATGGCGAAGCCCCCTACCCCGCCCGGCCTCCGGATTCGGCTGGTCCTGCGCCCGGACGTGATGATCGGGCCGGGCAAGGCGGACCTTCTCGAAGGTATCCGCGATACCGGCTCGATCGCGGCGGCGGGGCGGCGGATGGGCATGAGCTACAAGCGCGCCTGGTCGCTGGTTGAGACGATGAACGGCGGCTTTCGCGCGCCGCTGGTCGCCGCGGTCCGCGGCGGGGCGGGCCATGGCGGGGCGACGTTGACCGACCTCGGGGTCGAGGTGCTCGGGGCCTACCGCCGCATGGTGGCCAAGGCCGAGGTGGCGGCGCAGCCGGAAATCGCGGTGGTCGAGGCGGGCGTGGCCGATATTTCCCGCGGGAAATAACGCTTGCCGCACGGACCGGATCCAGTCGATATGTTCCAGGGTGCATATCGAGATGGGGGATCTGCCATGCGACTCGTCGGAACAGTCCGAAACCTGACGCTCGCGGTCGTAGTCGCCTCGGTTCTCGTGCCGGCAGCGCGGGCCGACGACGTTCTAGTCTTCGCGGCAGCCAGCCTGAAGAACGCCCTCGACGAAGTGGCGACGGATTGGGCCGAGGCGAGCGGTGACAGCGCGACGATCAGCTATGCGGGAAGTTCGGCGCTGGCGAAGCAGATCGAGGCGGGGGCGCCGGCGGATGTGTTCTTCTCGGCCGATCTCGACTGGATGGACTATCTCGAGGCGCGGAGTCTGATCGACCCGGGCACGCGCCGGAGCCTGCTCGGCAACAGCATCGTGCTGATCGCAAGCGGCACGGAGGCCGCCCCGATCGCGGTCGGGCCCGGCTTCGACCTCGCCGGCGCGCTCGGAGACGAGCGCCTGGCGATGGCGAACGTCGATGCGGTGCCGGCGGGGCGGTACGGCAAGGCGGCGCTCGAGAGCCTCGGGGTCTGGCAGAGTGTCGCGGACAAGGTGGCGCAGGCCGACAACGTGCGGGCGGCGCTGGCGCTGGTGGCGCTGGGGGAGGCGCCGCTCGGCATCGTCTATGCCACCGACGCCGGTGCCGAGGACCGGGTGACGGTGGTCGGCACCTTCCCCGATGACAGCCACCCGCCGATCGTCTATCCGGTGGCGCGCACCGCCGCGAGCACCAGCCATGCCACCGAGAGCTTCCTCGACTATCTCGCGACGCCCGAGGCCGGCGCGGTGTTCGAGGCGTGGGGCTTCACAGTCTTGGACTGACCGGTGAGCGGCTGGCTCACGCCGGCGGAGTGGACCGCCGTTCTGCTGTCGCTCAAGGTGTCGCTCTGGGCCACGGCCGCGAGCCTGCCGCTCGGGGTGCTGGTGGCGCTGGCGCTGGCGCGGGGACGGTTCTGGGGCAAGGAGATCCTCAACGTCGCCGTGCACATGCCGCTGGTGATGCCGCCGGTGGTCACCGGGTACCTGCTGCTGCTGGCGTTCGGGCGCCAGGGGCCGCTCGGCCAGATGCTCGAGCCCTTCGGCATCGTCTTCGCATTCCGTTGGACCGGGGCGGCGCTCGCCTGCGCGATCATGGCGTTTCCGCTGATGGTCCGGGCCATCCGGCTGGCGATCGAGGCGGTGGATCCGCGGCTCGAGGAGGCGGCGGGGACGCTCGGGGCCGGGCGGGTCTGGACGTTCTGCATCGTCACCCTGCCCCTGATCCTGCCGGGGATCATCGCCGGGGCGATCCTGGCCTTCGCCAAGGCGATGGGGGAGTTCGGCGCGACGATCACCTTCGTCTCCAACATTCCCGGCGAGACCCAGACGATCCCGACGGCGATCTACAGCCTGCTGCAGGTGCCGGGCGGCGAGATCGGGGCGCTGCGGCTGACGCTGGTGTCGCTGGCGGTGGCGACGGTGGCGCTGCTCGCGTCGGAGGTGGTGGCGCGCCGGGTGGCGCGGCGGATCGCGGGGGACGGGTGAGCGTCGAGGTGGCGCTGCGCCACGGCTTCGGCGGATTTGCGCTGGAGGTGGAGTTTGCGGCTCCGGCGGGGGTCACGGCGCTCTTCGGGCGGTCGGGGGCGGGCAAGACCACGGTGGTGAACGCCATCGCCGGGTTGCTGCGGCCTGATGCGGGGCGGATTGCGGTGGGGGGGACGGTGCTGCTCGATACGGAGCGCGGCGTCGACGTGCCGCGGCATCGGCGGCGGGTTGGGTACGTGTTTCAGGAGGGGCGGTTGTTTCCGCACCTGTCGGTGCGGCGGAACCTCGGCTTCGGGCGGTGGTTCGCGCCGCGGGATGCGCTGGCGGCGGACTTCGACCACGTGGTGGAGCTGCTGGGGCTGGGGCACCTGCTCGAGCGCGGGCCGGGGCGGCTTTCGGGTGGCGAGAAGCAGCGGGTGGCGATCGGCCGGGCGCTGCTGGCGGCGCCGCGGATCCTGCTGATGGACGAGCCGCTGGCGGCGCTGGACGCTGCGCGGAAGGCGGAGATTTTGCCGTATCTGGAGCGGCTGCGGGACGAGGTTCGGGTGCCGATCATCTACGTGAGCCATGCGCTGCCGGAGGTGGCGCGGCTCGCCACCACCGTTGTGGCACTGGCCGACGGCCGGGTGCGGCGGGTCGGGCCGGTGGCCGACATGTTGTCGGACCCGGACCTCTTCCCGCTGATGGATCGCGAGGAGACCGGCGCGCTCCTCACCGCGCGGCTCGTCGGCCATGACGCGACTGACGGACTGAGCGAACTGGCGCTCGACGGCGGCCGGCTGATCGTGGGGCGGGTGGCGGCGCCGCCCGGTGCGCGGCTTCGGGTCCGCATCCGGGCGCGGGACGTGATGATCGCGACGCGGCGGCCGGAGGCGATCAGCGCGCTCAACATCCTGGAGGCGCGGTTCGCGGGCGTGGTGCGCGACGAGGGGGCGAGTCTCGAGGTGGCGCTCCAGGTGGGGGCGGACCGGCTGCTGGCACGAATCACCCGGCGGTCATTCGTGGGGCTGGCGCTGGAGCCGGGGCTGCCGTGCTTTGCTTTGGTCAAATCGGTGTCGGTCGGGGACCACGATATGGGAGTGTTCCAGGAGCGGGATGCTTGAGCCGCGGAATCACCACAATCGTTAAGCAAGCCTCTCGAATTTGCTCACGGACGAGCTTCGGAGTGGTTTAAATGAGACTCACCGGGCGTTGCCTGACCTGCGCGTCAGCAGGGCCTTGCGCACCGGTGGTCGGGGGACTATCAGCGCCCGCTTAGGCGCTGGCTTACATGGTATGGTTGTGGTCCGATGAAGCATCTTAAGCCGGTCTCGACATCCGACGCGTCCCATGTCGGCATGCCTCCGCTCAGCGGTCTCCGCCCGGTGGACCCTCGGGTCGTCGTGGTTCTGCCTGCCTTCAACGAGGCCGAAAACCTCGAGCGACTGGTGCCGGCGCTGTGCGCGCACCTGCGCCAGTTCTCGTCGCGGATCGAGGTGATCGTGGTCGACGACGGCAGTTCGGATGCCACGGCGGCGGTCGCGGTGGCGCTGTCGGTGCGGTTTCCGGTGACGCTCGTCCGGCTGTCTCGGAATTTCGGCAAGGAGGCGGCACTCAGCGCCGGGCTGGATCACGCCGACGGAGACGTGGTGATCATCATGGATTCGGACCTCCAGCATCCGGTGGCGGTTCTGGACAGGTTCTTCGAGGAATGGCGCAACGGCTACGACATGGTCTATGGCGTCCGCGCCGACCGCACGGACGAGCGCGCCTTCAAGCGGGTCATGGCCCGGGTCTACTACCGGCTGCTGAGCCGAAGCGCCAACGTCGACATCCATGCGGACGCGGGCGACTTCCGGTTGCTCGACCGCAAGGTGGTCGAGGCTCTGCGCCAGCTCCCGGAACGCTCGCGGATGATGAAGGGGCTCTATGCCTGGGTCGGCTTCCCGAGCAAGGCGGTGACCTTCAAGGTGGAGCCACGGGGCGGCGGGCAGACGACCTTCGGACTGCGGCGCCTGTCCGGGCTGGCGCTCACCGGGTTCACCAGCTTCAGCAGCGCGCCGCTGCGGGTCTGGATCGTGGTGGGCGCGACCGTGTCGCTGCTCTCGATCCTCTTCGGCGTGTCGATCGTGGTCCAGACGCTGATCTTCGGCACCGACGTGCCGGGCTGGCCGACGCTGGCGGCGGGGTTGAGCTTTCTGGGCGGGGTGCAGCTCTTCTCGATCGGGGTGCTCGGCGAGTACGTGGCGCGGATCTTCTCGGAGGTGAAGGCCCGGCCCCTCTACCTGGTCAGCGAGATCCACCGGCCGGGCAAGGAAATTCCTCGCTCGGTCGCCCCCAGTGCGGCCTTCGGCTGAGGGGCTCGACGCGGGAGCGAACCCCGCGGAGAGTCAAAGGTTTACGGGGATTTGATGTGGCTGGAAGGCGGCTGGAAAGTGGCTGGAAAGCAGCCATACGATTGTAATCAGGCCGCAATCACTAACCCGGAGCGCGCGGCGTTCCAGAGATTCGAGCGGGGCCTGAAGGACGAGCCCCGGTTCCCGTCGACGAGCCGGGGCTTCGTTCTCTGCGCCGACGATTTCGGGCTGAGTGAAGGCGTGAACGCCACCATCCTGGCGTTGATCGCGCAGGGCAGGCTTTCGGCGACGAGTTGCATGACCACGCTGCCGGGCTGGCGGAGGGGCGCGCCGGCGCTGCGCGAGTCGCGCGGGCGTGCGGCGGTGGGGTTGCACGTCAACCTGACCGAGGGGCCGGGGGCGCGACCGCTCGGGGAGGTGATGCGCCGGAGCCTCTTCGGCGGCCTGGCGGCGGCAGACATCACGCGGGAGGTCGAGATCCAGCTCGATCGCTTCGAGGCCGGCTTCGGGGCGGCGCCGGACTTCGTCGACGGGCACCAGCATGTGCATGCCTTCCCCGGCGTTCGCGGCCCGCTCATTGCGGTGCTGGCGCGCCGCTACGGGCCGAACCCACCCTGGATCCGGGTGCCGCGCCCGCCCCTCGTCGGCCACGACGCGCCGGCCAAGGCGCTGGTGCTTCGGGCGATGGGGCGCGGCTTCGGCCGGGCGCTCGACCGCGCCGGGTTGCCGCGGAGCCGTCACTTTGCCGGGCTTTATTCCCTCAGCGCGAGCGCGGATTTCGGGCGCCTGATGGCGGGCTGGCTGCGCGGTCTGCCCACCGGGGCGCTGGTGATGTGCCATCCGGGCCGGGCCGGCGACGATGTGGACCTTGACACGGTTCGGGCGGCCGAAGCGGCGTATCTCGCCGGCCCGCAGTTCGCCGCCGACCTGGCGGCGGAGGGCGTTCGCCTGGTGGAGCGTCCCGCGCTCGCCTGAAGCTCAGGGGCGCGGCGCCAGAACCGTGATCGCGCCGGGATGCACCCGGAAGACCGCCGGGGTCTCGGCGATGAGTTCGCCGTCGGCATTGACCGGGCGGGGGCGGCGGGTGCGGATCTCGAACTCCGTGCCGCGGGCGGTGCGGACCTCGGACCAGGCGCCGTGGGCGCCCGACCGGAAGCTCTGGAGCATGAGCGCGAGCTTCCAGACGGTGCGCATCTCGAGGCTGTAGAGGTCGAGATGGCCGTCGTCGATCGCGGCGGTCTCGGCCACCACCGAGCCGCCGCCGTAGAAGCGGCCGTTGCCGACGGCGACCTGCATGCTGTGGGTGCGCCAGGTGGCACCGTTCTCTGTCACGGACACGGCGAACCGCCGGGCCCGGACCAGGGCGCGGAAAGCGGCCACGGCGTAGCCGAGCCTGCCCCAGCGGCGCTTGAGCTCCGGCGAGAGCTCGCGGGCGAGTTCGGTGGAGAGCCCGATGGAGGCGACGTTGAAGAACGGCTTGTCGTTGACGGAGCCGACGTCGATCCGCCGGCGATGGCCGGCGAGGATGACGTCGGCCGCGACCTCGAGGTCGTCGGGGATGCCGAGGGTGCGAGCGAGGTCGTTGGCGGTGCCCATGGGCAGGATGCCGAGGGTCACGCCGGAGGCGAGAAACCCGGGGGCGGCGCGGCAGATGCTGCCGTCGCCGCCGCAGACGACAGCGCAGTCGAGGTCGCCCGTGACAAGGCTGCGCGCCAGCGCCTCCGGCCCGTCGAGCTCGGCCTCTTCCACAATCATGCCGCCCGCGCGCAGCCGGGCGATCACGCCTTCGAGGCCTTCGGCGCCGCGGCGCGCGCCGGGATTGACCAACAGGACAGCCCGCCGCGCGGACGGCGAAGCGTCGGGTTCCGCGCTCATGCTCGCTCCTCGTGTCGGCCGACGCAAATCCAACCCTCGGTCCGCCGGGCGGTTCCCGACGCGGTCAGGTTGTGGCGGACCGACGCTGCTCCTCGAGGACCTGGGCGACCTCGCGGCGGATGAGCTTGCGAAGATTGCGGCCGATGCGGTCGCCGAGCTCGCCCTGCAGCTCCTCGCGGACGATGGAGTTGATGAGCTCGCGCAGCGCCTGCTCGTCGAGCGCCGGGGCAGGCGCGGCGAGGACGCCCGCCTCGATGCCTTCGGCGAGCATCTCGCCCGAGCGTTGCGGGCCGGGCTCGAGCCGCATGTCGGGGGTGAGCATCAGCACGGTATCGCCTTGCCCCGGGGCGGCGACGCGGGCCTCGGTCTCGGCGGACACCAGCGCCCGGATCGAGGCGAGCACCTCGGCCAGCAACTCGCCTTCGAGCGCGCCGCCGGTGGAGCCCGGCCGGTCTCCCGCGGCCATATCAGCGCTTCTCCCAGCGGGCACGGATGCGATCCACCGCGCTGGTGTCGTAGCCGCCCGGCCGACCGGCCTGAACGCGGGTGAAGTTGACGTCCGGGTCGTAGGTCTCGATACCGAGCTTCAGATGCTCGACCGTCAGGAGCCCCATGGCCCGGAGCAGACCATAGGCGGCAACGTATTCGTCGCGGAGCGAGCGGACGATCTCGGCCTCGGCGGTCAGACGCTCCTGGTCGGCGTCCAGCACGTCGAGGGTGGAGCGGGCACCGAGGCGCGCCTCCTCGGCCACGCCCTCGGCGGCGATCCGCGCGGAGTCGGCCTGCTCGCGCCGGGCGACGATGGTGGCGCGCGCCACTTCGAGCTGCGCCCAGGCCTCGCCGACCGACTGGGTGACGGTGCGGCCGGTGTCCTGGAGTTCGAAGCGGCGCTGGTCGAGGACCGCCTGGGCCTGGCGGACAAGGCTGTCGTTGAGGCCGCCGGTGTAGAGCGGCAGCGAGCCCTGCACCCCGACCTCGCCGAAGGTCTGGCCGTCCCAGACGCCGCGCTGGTTGTCGCGCTGGAACCCCACCGAGGCGGTGACCCCGAGCGTCGGTCCCTTGGCCGCCAGCGCCCGGTCGAAATCGTAGACGGCGGCGCGTTCGGTGAACTGCGCCGCGATGATCTGGGGGTTGCGCTGGATGCCGATGGCGACGGCCTCGTCGAGGGACTTAACCAGAGCCGGCAGCGGCGGCAGCGGCTCGAGGTTCGAGGGCATGACACCGACGGCGGCCTTGTAGGCCTCGCGGGAAACCTCGAGCTGGCCCTGGGCGCCGGCGAGCGTCGACCGCGAGGCGGCGAGGCGCGACTCGCTCTGGCTGACGTCCGTTCGGGTCACCTCGCCGACGTCGAAGCGGTTGCGGGTGGCGTCAAGGGTCTCGTTCAGGCGCTGGACGTCGTTGGTGGCGAGACGGACGAACTCCTGATCGCGGCGCACGTCCACATAGGCCTGCACCGCGTTGAAGAGCACCAGTTGCTCGACGTTCTTGAGATCGGCGCGGCCGGCGGCGATCTGGTTACGTGCGGACTCGATCGCAGCCTTGGTCTGGCCGTTGTCGAAGAGCAGCAGCGAGGCATTGAGGGCCGCCTGGGCGCTGTCGAGGGTGTTCTCGTAATCTTCGACCTGGGTGCCGGAACTGGCCCCGATGCTGGCGTCGACCTGGGGACGCCGCTGGGAGCGCGCCTGCGGTACGCGTTCGTCGACCCCGCGCAGCGCGGCGCGGTTAGATTCCAGGAGCGGGCTCGTCTGATAGGCCTTGACCAGCGCGTCGGCGAGGGAGTCGGCACTGGCGAGGCCGGTCCCGTCCAGCAGGAAGGCGACGGCAAGCGTGCCCGACAAGAGAATTGATCGCAGTTTCTGCCTGTGCATGACCTTATCCCATACGCTGCCCGCGCATTGGCCCGTTGACCGGGCTTCGGCGCGGACTATCGGCCGCATCGGCTCAAAATTCAAACGCTTTCGTCGCCGCGAAGCCCGGCAGGACTGGCGCCGTTGCATCGAAGATACGCCGCCAGGCGATGCCGTCGCCGGCACGGATACCGAGGCGGGCCTGGCCGCGGGTGCCTTCGACGACGACCGCGGCGATGCGTCCGCCAGGCTTGAGCTGATCGGCGAGGCCTTCGGGCAGTACCTCGATCGCGCCTTCGAGGAGCATGGCGTCGAAGGGGCCGTGCTCGGCCATGCCTTCGGCGAGCGGCCCGGCGACCACCATGGCGTTGTCCACCGAATGGCGGGCGAGAAGGGCCTCGGCCTCGGCCGCCATCCCGGCATCGGGCTCCAGCGCTACCACCGCCTCGGCCATGCGCGCGAGCACCGCCGTCGAGTAGCCGAGCCCGCAGCCGAGGTCGAGGACGAGGTCGCGGGGGCCAACGTTGAGCGCGTCGAGCAGCTTGGCGAAGACCCGCGGGTCGAGGAGCACCCGCCCGGGCGCCAGCGGCACGTGCTCGCCGAGATAGGCAACCGGCCGGAGCGCGGCCGGCACGAAGTCTTCGCGCGGCACCGCCAGCATCGCCTCAATGATCGGATAGCGCGTCACGTCCGATGGCCGGACCTGCCGGTCGACCATGGCTTCGCGGGCGGCGGCATAATCGATCATTCTGGCAACCCCCTCCGGCGTTCGACCGAGGGATGCCACATTTCCCGGCGGGGGGCAACGCGGCAGCGCAGCATGGGACCGGTTGCAGGCGGCGCATACCATGCGCGGTCGCGGCGACTGTGCTACTGTGGCGCGGCAGGGCGTCGACCCCGGACGCCCTGTGGAGGCAATCGCGCTTGGGATGGCAGCATGTGGCTTCTGGACAACGAGACGCCCTTCGAGGCCGAGCGCACCTGGACCCGCGACGAGGACGGCGTCGAGTACTGGCTGGTCGCCATCAAGGCCGCGTTCGAGATCGAGCCCGACGGGCGCCAGGTGCCGCTCGAGGCGCAGATCCCGGTCAGCCGCGTGCCGGTCTTCGCCGGCGACCCGGCGACAACGGAGTTGCTCGAGGAGACCGACTTCAACCTCGACAAGACCCGGACCGACGTGATCGTGGCCGGGCACGCCTATGCGCCCCGGGGCCGGCCGGCGGAGGAGGCCGAGGTCCGGCTGAAGCTCGAGGACATCGACAAGACGGTCCGGGTGACCGGAGACCGCATCTATGTCGACTCCCCGGCCTGGGTGCAGCCGACGCGGCCGGCTCCGTTCCTCACGGTGCCGCTGAGCTGGCATCGGAGCTACGGCGGCACAGACGCCGCCATCCCCGACTGGGAGCCGGCCAACCCGGTCGGGGTCGGCTTTGTCGTCGATCCGGCCCGCCTCGTCGGCAAGCGCGCGCCCAATTTCGAGTATACCGGCGCCCGCAGCCGCAGCCCGGCCGGCTTCGGGCCGGTGGCGCGGCACTGGCAGCCGCGGGTCCGCTACGCCGGGACCTATGGCGAGGCGTGGAAGGCGGCCCGCGACCCGCTGCCGCCCCGGGACTTCGACCGCCGGTTCTACCACTGCGCTCCCGAGGACCAGCAGACCACCCGGCCGCTGGTCGGCTACGAGGACATCCGCCTCGGGAACTTCACCGCGGACGGGTTCTGGCAGTTCCTGCTGCCCCGGGTCAGCTTCGACATCGTCACCCGGTTCTACCGCCGCCGGCCGGATGCGCGGCAGGAGGCGGCCATCCATACGCTCGTCCTGCGGCCGGACGAGCGGCGCTTCGTGATCGTCTGGCATTCGGCTCTGGCCTGTCCCTACGACGAGGAGCGGCTGAAGGGCACCACCATCCGGGTGCGGCGGCGCATCAACGTGCCGGCGTCGGTCAGCCGCACCGGCGTCTGGACCGGCTGAGCCCGTGGCGACCCCCGAGCCCGTCGTGGTGATCGGCGTCGGCGCCCGCACTCCGGTCGGCTTCACCGCCGCGAGCAGCGCCGCCGCGGTCCGCGCCGGGATCTCGGTAATCGAGGACCACCCGTTCATGATCGACCGCTTCGGCGAACCGATGAAGGTTACCCGCGACGTCGGGATCGATGCCGCGCTGACCGGCCCTGCCCGATCCGTGGAGATCGCCCTCGACGCGGCGCGCGAGGCGCTGGCGCCGCTTGCGGGGCGGGAGGGAGTCGCCGTCTCCGTGCTGCTCGCCACCGGCGAGGACCGGCCCGGGCAGCCGCCGGGGCATGCTGCCGCGGTCTATGCCGGTCTGACCGAGCGGCTGGCCGCGACCGTGCGCATCGACCGCGGCGGGTGGCTCGCGGCCGGCCATGCCGGGGGGCTCCTGGCGATGCTCCGGGCGCGCGACGCGCTGCGGGCGGGTCGGGTGCGGCTCTGCCTCGTCGGCGGCGTCGACAGCTATCTTGCGCCGGAGACGCTGGAATGGCTGGACGACGCCGAGGCACTGCACTCGGAGGGCAACATCTACGGCTTCTGCCCCGGCGAGGGCGCCGGCTTCTGCCTACTCGCGACGCTCGCCACCGCCCGCGCCCTCGGGTGCCGGCCGCTCCTCGAACTCGCCTCGGTCGCCGCGGCGCGCGAGGAGAATCGCATCCGCACCGAGACGGTCTGTCTCGGGGAGGGCCTCGGCGCCGCCTTCAGCCTCGCCTTCGAGGAGGCGCGGCCGGATCTCGGCCCGGTCGACCGCATCCTCTGCGACATGAACGGCGAGCGCTACCGCGGCAACGAGTACGGCTTCGCGGTGCTGCGCAACGCGGGCCGCTTCCGCGACGCCGCCGATTTCGAGACGCCGGCCGATTGCTGGGGCGACCTCGGCGCGGCGTCGGGGCCGCTGTTCGTCGCGCTTGTCACCGAGGCCGAGGCGCGGGACTATTCGAAGGGCCCGCTGTCACTTGCCTGGGCGAGCTCGGACGATGGCAGCCGAGCGGCGGCCCTGCTTAGAGGCCCCGGGAGAGCGAGCTGATGCCAAGCCACGTCGTCGTCAATGGCCTCGGCCTCACCTACAAGGGCACGGTGGGGATCTCGACGGCGACGATCCCGGACGTCTGCAAGACACCGAGTCCCGGTGGACCGGTGCCAATCCCCTATCCCGAACATCGCGCAGCAGTCCTCGCTTAATGGCGGAACCACGACCGTCTTCGCCAAGGGCGAGATGATCGCGATCAAGGGCTCCCACTATAGCCGGTCGAACGGAGACGAGGCGGGTACGGCGGGCGGGGTAAAATCCAATGTCAATATGAAGGCGACCGACTGGATCACCTATTCCTTCGACGTGAAGATGGACGGCAAGAACGCCTGTCGGCATACGGACAAGAAATTTCACAACGACCAGAATGCCGCCGATTTGCAGGGGAATATCGACCCGGCCGTAATGTTGACCCTCGATCAGGCGATCGGTCTGCTCTGTGCCATCATGTGCGAGTGCAAGGCGGAGGCGGAGGCTCTGAAATTCGAAACTCCGACCGATCCAGCGGCCTTCGACGAACCCGACTTCGGCGCAGACCCCGGTGCGTCACCCGGCCGCGCCATGCGGCAGGCCTGCGTAGAACGGAAGATCCGCCAGGACTACGGCGATACCAATATCATCCCGGAGCAATCCTACGATATGGGCACCAACCCGCCCACGCCGGTTGCCGGTGGACCTGGAACCAGGCGCCCGGACGTTGTCGTCCTGCGCGCACCCGGGCCGGCGCAGGCGCCCAATATCGACGTGGTGGAAATGAAGTTTCCACCCGATAGTCCGGGCGACGGCCAAATAGAGGACTATGAAAGGATCGCAGGCGGGCCGGCCCAAACCCTCTATCCGGAAGATTGTGGTTGCTGAACATGCCAGATGAATCGTGGGCCGATCTGAACCGGTGGAAAAACGAGACTATAGCCGATTCAAAAGGGCGAATTGCCATCTGCTTTGGCTTGAGCGCAACCTGGTACTTCAGTGCGGGTCACTCGGAGGGGAAGAGGCGCGCGGTTCTCGACTGCTTCAACGAATATGAGCAGATCGTCCGGCCGGCGCTGACGTGGCACGCCGTCGGGGCGGAGGTGCGCCAGTTTCATCGCGTGGCCGCACTGAAGAGCCGCGACATGTCGCCCTACCTCCTCTCGCCGAAGTGGCAGTCGGAGGAGGCGCGCGAACATGGCTGGGCCTTCTACTGGCACGGCGGAGAGAGAAAGGAGGATGCATCTCCATTCTCGATCCGGGCCTACGGGAGCCCACGGTCCTATTTCGAGATGGATGGCTCCCTGTCATTCTTGAAGGCGAGCTTTCCGGTAGACTTCTTCGACGAAAGGCGGGACTCGCTTCCCGAACTGGCCCTTCGATGGAGCGATCGGATTCTCCCGGAACACGGATACGGGGGAATATCGCTGCTCTATTCTCCGGATCGGGGTGTCGCCCAGAGATTCTCGGTGGAGATCGGGCACTTCGGCGAGAGATATCCCGGTATCGAGATCGACCGGCCGATGTCCCACAAGCTAGAAACCGTCGACAGCATTAAGGGCGGAAATTGGATAACGATTCTTTCGGATAAATACGTAAAGCGTTTGGACGATCGGATCGGGGCGCTGGAGTCGCCGTTCTCCGTCTTGCCCTATCGCGGCGGCGTGGTCATTCAAGCCGGGAACGCGCCCCAAGTCGGCGATCGAAATCGACAGATTGACCTGCCGCTCTATGAGCAACTGTCCGCCGTGCTTAGGCCGATAAGGACCAAACGGCATCGCGCCGTCTTTCCGCGGGGTCTGTATGCCGATCCGAGCAATTTCGAGGCTTGGCTCGACCGCTTCGACCTGCCTTCGGGCTCGGAGCGGCTTGACGGGCAGTGAACACGGACTTGAAGGCCGTGCGGCGACAGTCACTCGTCCATACGAAGGCCGGCATCGCAAGAGTTGCTTGTGGCGGGGGGGAGCTGCTCGATGCCTAGGGCAACCGCAAGCCGACTGGCGGCCGCGCGGACCCGCATGTCAGGGTGCGCCAGCAATCGCGGGAGGAACCTTCCGGGATTGATCATGTGCGCCTCCAAGGCGGAGATCGCCGCTTCGGACTTGACCGGGTTCCCGTCGAGCAGCCACCTGCGCACCAGCGTGCGCGTCAGGTGCGGCGGCAGCCACTGGAAAGCACCGCAGAGCCCCCTCGGGCCATCGCGCGCTGAACCGGCGAAGGCCACCGCCTGCTCCGTGCGTTTCACATCCTCCAATACGATGGCTTGCACGGTCGCAACGAACAACTCGCCCTTCTCCGGGTAGTCCTCGAACTGATCGATGATGAACGGCCAGGCCGCGGCGCCGGCGATGCGCAGCCCGTCGAGGTTGGCCCGAAGGCGCCGGTCGATGCCGGCGATCACCGCCGGGTCGGGCGGGTCCTCCTGGGAGAGGGTGTCACGCTGGGCCCACTGGAAGGCGGCGAGTTCGGCGTGCTCGCGGACGACCGCTGGGACGATCCGGGCCGGCATCGCCTTAGTTGAGATGGACCGAGCCGCCGCGGATGCGGTTCGCACCCGAGGCCTGGCTGACGATCCGCGCGCCGCGGAGGGTGATGCGGCCGTCGGCGTGCATCAGGATCGAGGCCTTGCCGACCCGGAGCTCGATTTCCTCGCGGGCGGTCACGGTCAGGCGCTTGCCGTCGCGGACCGCCTCCGCTGCCGGCGCTGCGCGGGCCGTCGCCAGGACCTTGCCGATCACCAGCGGGCGGTCCGGGTCACCGTCCTCGAAGACCAGGGCGACCTGGGCGCCGACGTCGGCCGATCCGAGCGAGACCGTGCTGCGCGCCGGAACCGCCACATCCCGGGAGTTACCGGGGAAGACCACCAGCGGGCTTTGGTCGCGAAACCCCATCAGCAGGCCGACCACCACGCCGTCCACCCGATGCGTCGTCGCCATGGCTACCCCCCAACATCGGTCCCGCGAGCACAGAGCATCAGGCTACCAGCAATGCCTGGGGCCACCAAACCCTTTCGGGGTCCGCTCGCGGGCGGCCTCACGAGGCATCGCGCCTCATGATCCATTCGACCGCCGGCGCAGCGACGAAGCGCCATTTGCGGAGCGGGCCGGCCATGACGTTGAGGTAGTACATCTCGAAGCCGTAGGGGGCGCCGCAGGGATGGTGGCCGCGGGGGACGAGGGTGACGTCGCCGTCGGCAACGGCCATGGTCTCGTCGAGCGCGCCGTCGTCGGTATAGACGCGCTGGACACCGAAGCCGTCTTTCGGGTTGAGGCGATGGTAGTAGGTCTCCTCGAGATAGGTGATGCGCGGGTAGTCGTCCTCGTCGTGGCGGTGGGACGGATAGGAAGACCAGTGGCCGGCGGGCGTGAAGACCTCGGTGACGAGGAGCGAGTCGCAGAAGTCCTCGTTCTCCATCGCGATGTTGTTGATGAACCGGGTGTTGGTGCCCTTGCCGCGCTCGGTCAGGGTGATCCCGTCGGGACCGATGCGGCGCGGCTCGTGGCCGCCCTTTCCCGGGGCCGCACAGACCGCGAGGACGCAGTCGGTCTCGCCGGTGGCGGTCCAGTCGGCTCCGTCGGGCAGGTAGAGGCAATGCGGCGGGGTCTTCTCGAAGACGTCCATGCGCTCACCGAGCAGGCCCCAGTCCCGTCCGGCGCCCAAGAGGCGCGCCTTGCCCTCGACCAGGACCAGGATCACCTCGGTCGCGCCGGTCACCTCGGACACGGTCTCGCCCGACCGAAGACGGTAGAGCGAAAAGCCGACATAGCGCCAGCCCGCCGCCGCCGGAGTGATCGCGTGCACCTTGCCGTGGGCGCCGAAGGGTTTTCGAAGGAGCGGGCTCATCAGGCGGACGCCCTGGCGACATCGAGGCCGGCGGCGCGCCAGCCGGCGGCGAAGCGCAGGTCGTACGCACCGAGCTTGCGCTGCAGCGCCGCGCCGTCGTAGGGCATCTTGTGGCCCTTCTCGATGCCGTTGAAGCCGATCCTGCGGCAGTCCTCGAGGCCGAGGTGGTCGCCGAGCGTCCAGTCGTCGTCGTTCGACCAGGTGATGGGGTTGGTGCCAAAGAGGATCATGGGGTCAGAACCTTCAGTTGACGACGCGCTGGCGCGCGGTGTTGGCTTGGTACCGCTCGCGGGCGGTTGGTGTTTCACGCCACGAACTCCCGCGCGGTCGCCCGCGCCTTGTCCCAGAGCGCACAGAGCCGCGCGTATCGCCGAGCCATCTCGGCGACCGCCGCGTCATCGGCGACCTCGCCTTTCATCCAACCCTGCGCCACTTCCGCGAAGATCGTCCGGCCCACCGCGAAGCCCTTCACCGGGTCGAAGCCGGCGGCAGTCTCGAAGCTCGCGGCGAGCTCGGCCTCCGGTGCGTCGAGGCCGAGCACGACGATGCCGCGGGTATGGGTGTCATTCGCCTCGATCGCCGCGATGGCGTTGGCCCAGGCGGCGCGCGAGGTCATCGGCTCGAGCTTCCACCAGTCCGGCCAGACTCCGGCTGCGTAGAACTGCCGGATCAAAGTCGCGGTCGTGTCGTCGTCCACGGGTCCGACCTTGGACGGGATGATCTCGAGCAGGAACTCCAGCCGATTGCGGCGTGAGGCTTCCCACAGCCGCTTCACCGTCGCCTCCTGCTCGGCCCACAGCTCCGGCGCGTCGTCCGGGTGGCAAAAGCACAGCACCTTGACCACGTCCTCGCGCGCCCATTCGTGCAGGCCGCCGAAATCGCTGCCGAGCTCGGGCTCGAGCGCCAGCGGCCGCGAGCCGGGCCATTCGGTCGGGCGGCCGATCCAGAGGCCGGTGCCGGACGCGGCGTGCAGCGCGGCGCGGCCGAGGCGGTTGTCGCAGAGGATGCCGTAGCCGGGGCGGCCGTCCTGCACCTGGAGCGCAGCCCGGAGGCAGAGCCGCTTGAAGGCGCTGATCTTCTCGGGGGTTGCCCCGTCCATCGCCTCGAGCTGCATCCGATGATCGAACGCGAAGACCCGCATCTCCGACCAGTCGCCGCCATGCTCGCGCAGTCGGTTGGTCGCCCAGTGAATCTGTTCGAGGGCCTCATCATTCCGGAGGTCGGGACGGACGACGCCGCGATCGAGGAAGACCTCGAGCTCGGCCAGCGACGGATAGGCTGGCGTGCAGCCGTGGCGCGACACCGCGAAGGCGCCGCAGGCGTTGGCGAACTTGAGGCTGGTCGGCCAGTTCTCGCCGGTGAGCCAGCCCCGGAGTAGGCCGGAGAAGAAGCCGTCACCGGCGCCGAGGACGTTGAAAACCTCGATCGGAAAGCCGGGTCCGGCCTGACCGTCGTCGAGGCTGTCGGGGATCGCATCCTCGAAGGCGACGGCGCCCGCCGCTCCGCGCTTGCAGACCAGCGTCGCGTTCGAGACCGCCCGCACCGCTCGCAGCGCCGCGATCGTATCGGTGGTGCCGCCGGCGATGTGGAATTCCTCCTCGGTGCCGACGATCAGGTCGAAGAGAGGCAGCGTCGCCTGCAGCTTCGTCGTCACTTCGGCGCTCTCGACGAAGCGGCTTTCGCCCTCGCCGTGGCCGGCAACGCCCCAGAGGTTGGGGCGGTAGTCGATGTCGAGCGCCGTCTGCGCGCCGTGCTCTCGGGCGAGGTTCAGCGCTTTCAGTACCGCGGCCTCCGTCCGCGGATGGCTGAGATGGGTTCCGGTGGCGAGCACCGCCCGGGCCTCGGCGATGAAAGCCTCGTCGATGTCGGCCTCGGTCAGCCCCATGTCGGCGCAGTTCTCCCGGTAGAAGATCAGCGGGAAGCGTTCGTCGTCGCGGATGCCGAGGATCACCAGTGCGGTCAGCCGCTCCGGATCGACCTTGACGCCCCGCGTGTCCACACCCTCGCGCGCGAGTTGCTCGACGATGAAGCGCCCCATGTGCTCGTCGCCGACCCCGGTGATCACCGCCGACTTCAGCCCCAGCCGCGCCGTGCCGCAGGCGATGTTGGTCGGCGAGCCGCCGATGTACTTGGAGAAGGATCCCATGTCCTCGAGCCGTCCGCCGATCTGGTCGCCGTAAAGGTCGACGGACGACCGGCCGATGGTGATGAGGTCGAGCGTCTTCTCCATGGTGTCCTCTCCTCAGGTCCGCGCGGTCACGTAGTCCATGCTCTCGCGTAGGACCGCCTCGGGGTGGGGGTGGTCGTGGACCTCCGCGGCGAAGGGCTCGAAGCTGAAGGGGCCGTCGAAGCCCATCGCGAGGAGCGTCCTGATCTGCGGCAGGTTTGCGAGCCGGTCCTTGGCGTCCACCAGCACTCGGTGCGCGTCGAGCATCTCGTCCACTGAAAGCGCGGGATCCACGACGCCGGAGATGTGGACGATGCCGGTCCGCTCCGGAAAGACCTCGGTCTCGCCGGCGAGGTGATGGTGGAAGGTGTCGTGGACGAGCCGGTAGACATCCGAGGCGCCCAACTCGTCGATCGCGGCTATGGCCTCTTTCTTGGTCCGAAGGGACGAGATCGGAAAGCCGAGCGGCTCGACGAGGCCCATCAGCCCGCGCTCGCGCAGGATCGGCGCCATCGCCTTAAGCGCCGCCACCAGGTCGGCGTGCGCCACCGGCGTGCCGTCGTTCAGCGGGCACATCACCAGTGCCTTCGCGCCGGCGGCCCTGGCGTAGTCGGCCAGCCTGACGGCGCGCTCCGGCAGGTCGCCCGACCAACCGTTGAAGGGATAGAGCGCGTTAACCGATATGATCTCGACGCCCGCTTGCGCGGCCGCCGCGCGGACGGAGTCCGGCGAAACCGTGCCGACGATGTCCGGGAGGTCATTGCGGATCTCGACCTCGGTGATGCCGAGGTCGCGCACCATCGCGAGGAACGCCTTGAGCGCGAGGTTCGGGGCCGCGATGTGGTTCATGGCAAATCGCATGGCCGCGCCCTCAGCTGTAGAGCGCCGGACGAACCGGCAACGAGATCGGGACGATCGTACCCGGGGCCTCCTGCGCGGCGACGCAGGCGTCCGACGAGATGGCGGCGACATAGCCGTCCCAGGACGTCGGGCCGGCAGCGGCTCCCTGCGCCGCCGCGGCGATGAAGTCCTGCAGCTCGATGTCGTAGCTGTCTATGAAGCGGTCCTTCCAGTCGGTGAGTATGGCGTTCTGCAGCGTCGCGTCCCTGCACATGACGATCGAAGTCAGCTCGGGCAGATAGGCCAGGCCCTCCTCGCCGACCACCTGGCACTGGATGTCATAGCCATAGCGGCAGTTCACGAAGACCTCGACGTCGATGCGGATGCCCTTGGCGATCTCGAGCAGGACAATCTGCGGACCCTTGAGCTTGGCGTGGGCATGCGACGACCGCCGCGGGAAGGCCACCTGCGCCGAGACATAGTCGTCGTCGAGCAGCCAGCGGAAGACGTCGATCTCGTGGATCAGAGTGTCATAGATCGCCATTGGCGTCACGTACTGCTCGGGCACGGTCGGATTGCGGTGCGCCGCGTGCACCATCAGTGGCCGGCCGATCTCGCTGTCGACCACCTTCTTCAGCAATTGGTCGCCGGCATCGTAGCGGCGCATGAAGCCGTCCTGCACCAGCCGCTTACCACGGGCGACCTCGGCGTCGACGATGCGCTCACACCTTCGGCGGTGGTCGCCAGCGGCTTCTCGCAGAAGCTTGCCCGCGGCAGGACGTCACCAGCACCGCGTCGACGTCGGCGGAGGCGACCAGTTGCTCCCCGGACCCGAAAAGCACCGCGCCCGGGGCGACGTCGGCCTTGACCGATTTCGCGCCGTCCAGGTTCACGTCGGAGAGCGCCGTGATCTGCGCCCCCCGAGAGCACCTGCTCGATCCGCCGGGCATGGTCCCGCCCGATCGCACCAATGCCGATCACACCAATTCGAACGGTCATTCCTGTCGACCTCATTTCCAGAACTTGTCGATATAGCGCTGCGTTTCGGCGCGCATGAACCTGCCGGATTCGTCGGCCTCTTCCTCCCAGGCGGTGACGAGGAACGGACGGACGGGCCTGGGCTTGGCCGGGCCGTCACTTCGGCCTGTAGGGCTGCCCGAGCGTGTGCATGAGCCGGTTCGCCCAGCCGAAGATCGCCACCGAGTGTATCAGATCCATGATCTCGAGGTCGGAGAGGCCGACGCCGCGCAGGCGCTCGCGATCGGCAGCGCCGATCTCCTCGGGGTGGCGCGAGAGCTTGATGCCGAAGTCGAGGATCGCCTGGTCGCGCTCCGGCAGGCGGGCGGCCGGGCCGTCGCGGTAGATCGCCTCGACCACCTCAGGGCGCTTGGAGAGCTGGTTGAAGCGGCTGGCGTGGACCTGGGCGCAGTAGACGCAGTGGTTGACGATCGAGGCGGAGAGCGCCCCGAGCTCGCGCTCGGCGCGCGAGAGGCCGCCGCGGGCGTACATGATATCGTTGAAGAGCGGGGTACGCTCCTTGAGGATCTCGGCGTCGAGCGCCAGCGTCAGCACGTAGGCCGACACCTTGGTGTTCGACGGCGTGACCTGCAGCGCTTCGCGCTGCTCGGGGGTGGCCTCCGCGAGATCGACCGGCGTGACGTGCGGGTGCCACTCCAGCGCGTCGAGGGTGAAGTCGGTGACGGGCTCGGCAGTCATGGGCTCGGCGGTCATTGGGCCTCCAGCATGCGCAGGCCGGCGGCGACGCGGATCTGGTAGTTCACGAAGGCGATCAGGCCGGCGAGGGTGACGATGTCGCGGTCGTCGAAGCCCGCTTCCTTGAGCCGGTCTATGTCGCCGGCGGTGGCGACCTCCGGCGTCACGGTCACGAGGTCGACGTGGCGGAGGATTGCGGCAAGGCGCGCGTCCGACGGCGCCGGTGCGGCGGGATCGGCGAGGGCACGCACACCCGGGCCGGCGTCCTCGGCGGCGAGGAGCTCCGCGTAGATGGCGGCGAGGCGGGCATCCTCGAAGTGGCGAGCCATGCGTTCGGCGAGCGCGGCGCGCTCGGCGCGGCTGAAGGTGCCCGGATCCTTCGGCCTGAGTGCTGCGTCGAAGCTCGTCTGGCTGAGGCGCACGATCTCGGGGCGCTCGCGGCGCAGCGCGTTAACGGCGCTGCCGGCGGCGAGGCCGGCGGCCTCGTCGATTGCGTCAGGCATTGGGTCAGTCCTCCGAAAGCGCCTCGTCGAGAAAGTCGAGCCGGTCCTGGCCCCAGTAGAGCACGTCCTTGTAGATCCAGGTCGGCGTGCCGAAGACGCCGCGCTCGGTGGCCTCCTCGTGGCTCGCGACCCAGGCGGCGTGGATCCCGGGGTCGTCCTCCATCGCCTGCAGCCGCGGGCCGTCGAGGCCGAGGCGGTTCGCCACATCGATGCGGACCGCGGGATCGGTGACGTCGCGCTCCTCGCTCCAGAGCGCGTGCAGGAGCGCGTGGCTGAGCGCCAGCGAGTCGAGCCCGAGCCGGTCGGCGGCGATCACCATGCGGGCGGAGAACTCGTTGTTGGTGGGGTAGTGCTTCGGCCGCAGCACCAGCGGCATGCCGAGGCGCTTGCGCCAGCGGTCGAGCTCGACCTCGTGGTAGGTCTGCCGCGGCTGCGGCCGCGAGCGCAGCGGCACGCCGCCGTTATCGGGCACGATGCGGGTCGGGCGGACGACGACGTCGAGGTCGTGCCTGCCGATTAGCGCCTTGAACTTCGGCCAGCCGAGATAGGCCCAGGGCGAGCTTAGGGCGTGGTAGTAGAAGACCTGCTTGCGCGCCATGGCGGTCACCCTCTCAGCGCGGCGCGGGCCGCGGGGACGGCGTCGGCATCGGTCCATTCGTCGCCGAGGAGCTCGGGCTTGGCGTAGGCCTGGACGGCGGCCCAGTGCTTCTCGACGTCGTCGTTCCAGAACGCCGCGGCGACGCCCTGGGCCAGCCATTGCGCGCCTTCGCTGACGGCCGGAATGTCGCCGGAGACCTTGCCGAGGCTGAGCGCCGCGCCGAAGTTGAAAGCGTGGATGCGGGTGAGGAACGGGGCGGCGCCCGGGGTCCTCTCGGTCAGCGAGAAGTCGTCGGCGAGCCACGGATACTTGCCGAGGCCGGGGTTAGCCTCCTCGGGGGGTGGCGTGTAGCGGTCCTCCCATAGCGCGATCTCGCGGGCGGCGTCGCCGAACTCAGGACGGGCGGCGAGGTCGATCTCGAAGCCGGTGCCGAGGATGACGAAGTCGGTCTCGAAGCTGCGGCCGCCCCGGGTGGTGATGCGCGCGCCCTCGGGGGTGTCCCGCATCAAGGCGATGTCGCAGCCGAAGTGGAAGTAGGCGTTCGGATGCCGGCTCACCCGCTGGGTGGAGTTGCGCGGCGCCGGGGTCTGCTGCGCCTCGGCGTAGGTCATGAAGCGCCAGCGCCATTCCGGCGGCATCGCCGGCCAGCCGGCGACGAGGCCGAACGAGCCGATGCCCATCAGCTTGTTGATCGTCGGCATCGCCTTGCGGCGCGCGAGGTGGCGGACCTCGGCGGCGCCGGCCTCGAGCGCGGTGGCGGCGTTGTCGACTGCCGAGGCGCCGACGCCGATGACCACGACGCGGCGGCCGGCGAGGGCGGCGAAGTCGATCTCGTCGGAGGAATGCGCCCAGCGGTGCCGTGGCAGGCCGTCGACGAAGCCGGGGACGACGGCGCCGCCGAGGCCGTCGCGGCCGTTGGCCATGATCACCCGTCGGGCGAGGACCTCGCCGGCGCTGGTGTCGAGGCGGATGAGCCCGTCGACCTCCGGGGCGATCAGCCGGACCTCGACGCCGTTCTCGACCGGCAGGTCGAGGATGCGCCGGTACCAGCGCAGGTAGTCCATCCACATCGGCCGCGGGATGCGGAAGAGCTCTTCCCAGGCCGCCGTGTCGAACTGCGCCCGGTACCAGGCCTGGAAGCTGAGCGAGGCGACGCCCAGGGCCGGGCCGAGTAGCTGCTTCGGCGAGCGCAGCGTCTCCATGCGGGCATAGGTCTCCCACGGCCCCTCGAAGCCCACCGGGCTGCGGTCGAGGATGCGGAAGTTCGGCATGCCGCCGCGACGGAGCGCGAAGGCGGCGACGAGGCCGCACATGCCGCCACCGACAATGACGATGTCGCTGACCGGTCGCCCGTCGGCGCGGCGGGTCTCCGGGATCCAGGCGGGCGGCGGGTAGTTGAGAAAGCCGAGGTCGCGGCGGAGGATGGCCTCGAGGGCGTCGAGGCCGGCGCCGTCGATTTCGGGCGCGCTGTCGATGGTCACGGGGCGGCCCCTCCTAGTTGCGCAGCACGGTGGCGGTCTCGGCCGGCCAGCCGACCCAGACCGTGTCCTCGGCAAGGGCGGCGATCGCGTCGGAATGGACCAGCGCCGCGAGGGTGCGGTCGCCGCCGAGGTCGATCTCGAGCGAGGTGTGCGTGCCCTTGAAGATGCGGTGGCGGATGCGGCCCGGGATCAGGCCGGGCGCCTCGACGGGCGAGAGCCGGAGTGCCTCGGGGCGGACGGCGACGGTGACCCGTTCGCCGGGCCGCGGGCGCAGGCCGCGGGCGGCGCGGACCGGGGCGCCGCCCCAGTCGAGGGTGACGGCGTCGTCGACCGCGACGACGGTGCAGTCGATGAGGTTGGTGTCGCCGATGAAGTTGGCGACGAAGCGGCTGGCCGGGTGCGTTGTAGAGGGTCTTCGGTTCGCCGATCTGCTCGATGCGACCCTCGTTCATCACCACGATCACGTCGGACATGGTCAGCGCCTCCTCCTGGTCGTGGGTGACGAACAGGAAGGTCTTGCCGGTGCGTTCCTGGATCGACTTCAGCTCGATCTGCATCTGCTGGCGGAGCTTGGCGTCGAGCGCGGAGAGCGGCTCGTCGAGGAGCAGCATCCGTGGGTCCGGGGCCAGAGCCCGCATCAGCGCGATGCGCTGGCGCTGGCCGCCGGAGAGCTGCGCCGGCATGCGGTCGGCATAGTCCTCGAGCTGCACGAGGTGCAGGAGCTCGGCGACGCGGACCTCGATCTCCCGCTGCGACTTGCCCTGCAGCTCGGGGCCGAAGGCGATGTTGCGGGCGACGTTCATGTGCGGGAAGAGCGCGTAGTCCTGGAAGACGATGTTCACGTCGCGCCGGTTCGGCGGCAGGTGGGTCACGTCGCGGCCGGCGAGCATGACGCGGCCGGAATCGGGGGTCTCGAAGCCACCGAGCAGGCGAAGCGTCGTCGACTTGCCGCAGCCCGAGGGGCCGAGAAGGGTCACGAACTTGCCGGCCTCGATGCGGAGGTCGAGCGCGTCGACGGCGACAGCGCTGCCGTAGCGCTTGGTGACGTTATCGAAATGGACGACGGTGTCCATCAGCGGCTCCTTGAGCGTCGGGTAAGGCGCTCGGCATAGAGCCCGGCGGCCACGGTGATGAGGAGGATGAGGGTCGCCATGGCATTCACTTCCGGCGACATGCCGCCGGTGACCTTGGCGAAGATCAGCATCGGTAGGGTGGTGCGGTAGCCGCCGAGAAAGAAGGTCCGGACGAAGTCGTCGATCGAGAGGAGCGCGCAGAAGATCATGCCGCCGGCCAGCGCCGGCCCGAGATAGGGCAGCGTCACCCGGAAGAACGCGACGACGTTGTCGGCGCCGAGGTCGCGCGCCGCGTCCACGAGGTTCGGCGGCATCGAGCGCAGCCGCGTCAGAACCATCACCACCACGAACGGCACCGCATGGATGGTGTGGCCGAGGATGATCGCCTCGGTGCCGGTGGGCATGCCGATCAGCTCGATGAAGATCCGCATCGAGATGGCGTTGATCATGCCCGGCACCACCGCGGGAAGGCAGGCGAGGCCGAAGATCAGCGCGCGGAACCGCACGCCCTCGGTGGCGATGAGCAGCGCGATCCACGTGCCGACGATGGTGCCGGCCAAGGTCGTGCAGGCGGCGATGAACAGCGAATAGGCCACCGACGACAGGAAGACCTTGTCCTGCACGACCTTGGCGTACCAGTCGAGCGTCCAGGTCTCGATCGGGAAGGCGACGTAGTTCGCGGCCTTGAAGCTCATCGCCGACATCAGCATGAGCGGCAGGAAGAGGTAGAGCGCGAAGAGCCAGTAGGCCGCAGTGAGCGCGCTACGCGGCACGTCGCGGGTCAGCCCGCTCATGCGATGAGCCTCGTGCCGCGGCCGCCGACGATCTTCATGAAGAGCCCGACCGAGGTGAGCGCCGCCACGAACATGATCATCGCGAAGGCCGCGCCGGTCGGCCACTTGTCGCTGGCGCCGTGGAAGAAGCTGGCGATCGTCTGCGGGAACATCACGGTGTTGGGGCCGCCGAGCAGCATCGGCGCCGCGAAGACCCCGACGCAGGTCAGGAAGACGAGGCTGCACCCGGCGACGATGCCATCACGCGACAGCGGCAGCACCACCCGGCGAAAGCGGGTGAAGGGTCCGGCGCCGAGGTCGGCGGCGGCGTCGATTAGGTGCCGCGGGATCTTCTCGATGGCGGCATAGAGCGGCAGCAGCATGTAGAGCGCGAGCAGGTAGACCACGCCGAAGCCGATCGAGAAGTAGGTGTAGAGCATCGGGATCGGCCGCTCGATGAGCCCGAGCTCGCGCAGCACCATGTTCACCGCGCCGCGGTTGGCGAGCAGCATGATGACCGAAAAGGTGCGGATCACCTCGCCCGCCCAGAACGGCACGAGGAGCAGCAGGAGCGCCAGCACCCGCCGCTCCGGCGGCACGATCTTCGCAAGGAAGTAGGCGACCGGGTAGACGATGACGAGCGAGGTCAGCGTCACCAGGGTCGCGAAGACCAACGTGCGGAAGAATGGCGTGAGGTAGATCGGCTCGCCGAAGAAGAGCGCGTAGTTCTGCAGCGTCCAGACCGGCGCTTCGGTGACGATCGGAAAGCTTTCGTAGAAACTGATGCGGAGCATCTGCACCAGCGGCCCGATGTTGAAGGCCGCGATCCAGAGGAGCGGCATCGCCGTCAGGAGCAGCAGCCGCCGCCTGGGAGAGGCGACGAGGGCGCCGATCGTGCCGCGGTAGAGGCCCGAGTTCACCACGGCGCCGAGCCGGGTGGCATAGCGCCGCGTGGATGCCTGTGTTCGCGGAGGCGCGCCGGCCTCTGTGCTCTGGCTCATCGCCGGCCCCTCGTCTTCAGTCCCCAAGAGGAGCGCCGTCGCCGGCGCCCCTCGCATGCCGCCCGGGGCGGCAGGTCTTCAGGCCGCGGCGACCTCGGCGGCGGCGCGGTCGATCATCTCGTTCTTCATGTCGCGAACCTCCGGCGAGAAGAAGATCAGACGGTCCAACATTTCCTGTGGAAGCACGCCGGCCTCGATCTCGATGTCCGTGAGCACGGCATCGACACCCGCGAAGGTCGAGGTGAAGCCCGAAGCGCGCTGCATCGCCGCCCCGACCTCCGGCGACGCGAGCAGTGCGTCGAGGAAGAGGTAGGCGTTGTCCATGTTCGGCGCGTTGTTCACGAGGTTGAGGTTGTAGACAAAGCCGTAGCTACCCTCCTTGGGGACCGCGAGCTTGATCGGATGCCCGTCCATGATCAGCTTCGTCGCCGGGCCGGACCAGGTCTGCGCCAAGTAGATGTCCTCGTTGATGAACATCTGCTGAACTTCCGCCCCGGCGTCGTAGTAGCGGCGGACCATGTTCTTGTTTTCGATCAGGAAGTCGCGGGCCTTGTTCATCGCCACCTGGGCCGCCTCGGGATTGCCCTTGTAGCTCACGAAGTCGCCGTCTTCACCGAGATAGAGCATCACCATCGAAAGGAAGTCGCTGATGGTGTAGGAGGTCATCCCCGCGTACTGGGGGTCGAACATCATTCCCCAGGTGTCGGTGTATTCGACGTAATCGGTGTTGTAGGCCATTCCCTCGAAGCCGGCGAGGATCGGCACCGCGTAGCGCTTGCCGTCGATCTCGAGCCAGGGGGCGTCCTGGTAGGCCGAGTTGATGGTCTTGAAGTTCTTCAGCCGGTCCGGGTCCATCGGCGCGAGCAGGTTGCTGTCGGCGAACTGCGGCATGCGGTGGCTGACGACGGTGACGATGTCGGTCGTCGGCGCGGTGCCCTCGGCGGCAAGCAGGTTGTACTGCTTGCCCTGGTCGTCGGTGAGGCGCACCTGCACGGTTATGCCGGTGTCCGCCTGGAACTGGTCGATGAACGACTGCGGAATGAACTGGTCGTAGGTGGTGACGTTCACCACCTTGGACTGGGCCCACGACGGGCGGGGCCGGATGACGTAGGGCATCGCCAACGTGCCGGCGCCGAGCGCCTGCAAAGTCGCTCTGCGGCTGATCTTGATCAAGGTTCGTGTCTCCCCCTGTTGTTGCGTGGTCGGCGGCTCGGCATCCCGCGGGTCTCAACGGCCCACCGGTCTGCCGCCGCAGGAACGGCGGTCCTTTCGAGGACGGGTAGTTTTCGGACAAACCGGTCGGCAACGCAATGGTGTGCGGCTGGCGGCGCGAGGGCGAGCTTGCTATCTAGTGGCGCTTCGTCGGTACCGGAGGAGGTCTTCCCATGCGTGTTTCCATTCTCGGCGCCGGTTCGGTCGCCCTCGGGACCGCCGCCTTCCTCGCCGACGCCGGCCACGAGCCCGTCCTCTGGTCGCCGTCGGGCAAGGGCACGCAGGCGCTGGCGTCCGGCGCGCCGCTCGTCGCCAAGGGCGAGGTCGCCGGCAGCTTCGCGGCCGGCGTCGCCGCGTCCGCGCAGGAGGCCGTAGAGGGCGCCGACGTGGTGCTGATCGCGCTTCCCGCGAACGGGCACAAGGCAGTCATCGAGGCCGCGGCGCCGCATCTCGCCGCCGGCCAGTCGGTGATCATTTCGTCCCACGCCTCCTTTGGCGCTCTCTATCTCGCGCGGCTCCTCGCCAAGCGCGGCCTCGTGTTGCCGATCGTCGCCTGGGGAACGACGCTGGTCACAGCGCGGCGGACCGGCGACGCCGAGGTGACGGTGAACACCGTGCGCCAGAAGGTCGACGTCGCGACGGTTCCGGCCAGCGCCGCCGCCGAGGGCCATGCGCTATGCACGCGGCTCTTCGGCGACCGCTTCGTGCCGCGCGACGGGCTGATCGCCATCGCGCTCTCGAACCTCAACCCGCAGAACCATCTCGGCATCGGCCTGCTGAACCTCACGCGCATGGAGAAGGGCGAGACCTGGGGCCAGGGCGAGCACGTGACGCCGGCCGTCGGGCGGATGATCGAGGCGCTCGACCTCGAGCGGCTGGCGATCGCCGACGCACTGGGGCTGAAGGTGCGGACGGTGCAGGAGCACTTCTCGCTCTCCTTCCACGTGCCGATGGATACGGTCTCGGCAATGAACCAGGAGATGCACCGCCAGGGCCGCGGCGGCTTCGGCCCGGTGACCGCCGAGTCGCGCTACGTGCTCGAGGACGTGCCCTACGGCCTCGTCTGCACCGCGCTCCTCGGCCGCCTCGTCGGGCGGCCGGCGCCGCTGCACGAGGCCGGCATCGCGCTGATGTCCGCCGCCTACGGCCGCGACCTCGACGGGCTCAACGACCTTATCCCGGCCGTCGGTCTCCGCGACATGCCGCTCGGGGAACTCCTGCGTGTGGCCTCGGAGGGCTACGCCGCACATCCATAAGGGCCAGCCAGGAGAACTTCCGCCCGTGTCGGCCGGGACGCCCCCTCGCCCTGCCTCGACGCGAGCCGGGCTTTCCGCCTCAACCATTAAGACCGCGCTAAAATCGTATGGCCACTTTCCGGCCGCCTTCCAGCCAAACCACGGGACAGAAGACGCTGGTGACGCTTCCCCTCCAGTTCGACGTTTATCCGACCCCGATCACGCTATCGCGCGGCGTGGCTCTGGAAGCGGATCGACAGACATCGACGCTGGATTCCTGGGGGTTTTCCGTGTATCCTGTACTTAGAAATTGTCGGTATCCATTTCAGATGTTGATACTTGGAGCACCCGGTGAACGGAGTACTTGTATACTTTCTGTGCAGCGTGGCCGATCCCACCCTCTGTGAAGAGCATTCCCTGAGAACCCCGGGCCTCTTCCCATGCATGGCAATGGCGCAGGCCGAATTGGCCACCGTCGTCCGGCCCGGCATGCGGATCGTGCGCTGGCAATGCTCCAGCGACGGGCTCGGAGAGACTGCGCAACCCCCCGGCGAGTGGCATGCGGACGCGGTCCTCCGCCCATGACCCTCGAGCGGCCCGACCGCCCGCCGGGCGCCACGTCAACCTAAAGTTTGAGCAAGCCGCTGGTGACATCCGCCGGAGGCACGTGCCAAATTCCCGCCTGGTCATGTTGATCTGGAGGACGGCGTGACGCTTCAGGAACATGGGTTGGCCGACCCCCTGGCTCCGGTCGCCGAGCTGACCGCGGCGATCTCGGCACGGCTCGTCGGCCACGAGCGGCTGGTCGAGCGGCTGGCGATCGGGGTGCTGGCCGGCGGGCACCTGCTGATCGAGGGGCCACCGGGCCTTGCCAAGACCCGCGCGGTCAACGCCCTGGCGGCCGGGCTCGACGCCAGCTTTGCCCGCATCCAGTGCACGCCGGATCTGATGCCCTCGGACATGACTGGAACCCAGGTGTTCCGGCCCGGCGACGCTCGCTTCGACTTCCTGCCGGGGCCGCTTTTCCACTCGCTGGTGCTCGTCGACGAGATCAACCGCGCCCCCCCCAAGGTGCAGTCGGCACTGCTCGAGGCGATGGCCGAGCGGCAGATCACCGCCGGCGGGGTGAGCCGGGCCCTGCCCGACCCGTTCATGGTGGTGGCGACGCAGAACTCGATCGAGCACGAAGGCACGTTCCCGCTGCCCGAGGCGCAGATCGACCGCTTCCTCCTGCATGTCGAGCTGGCGCTGCCCGGGGCGGAGGCCGAGCGAGCGATCCTCGACCTCGTCGAGGCCGAGGGCCGCCAGCCCCCGGCGCAGACGGCGATGCGGCTCAGCCCGGCGGCGCTGCACAGAGCACAAGCCGCGACCGACCTCGTGCACCTCGCCGCACCGCTCAAGGACTTCATCGTCCGCCTGGTCATCGCCACCCGCGAGACCGAGGGCGGGCCGCTCGACGGGCTCGTCGAGCACGCGGTGTCGCCGCGCGGCACCCTGGCGCTCGCGGCAGCGGCGCGGGCGCGGGCGGCGCTCCACGGGCGCGACCACGCGCTGCCGGAGGACGTCGAGGATCTCGCCGCCGACGCGCTCGCCCACCGCATGGTGCCGAGCTGGCGGGCGACCTCCGATGGCATCACCACCCGCGATCTCGTGGCGCGCGTCCTCGGCCATGTCCGGCCCTGGTGACGCGGCGGCGACGGTCAGCGTCGCGGCGCTGATGGCGCTCTCGGGGATCGCCGGGCGCCCGGAGGGTGCGCTGGCCGAGCGACCCGGCATCGCCCCGACACGCAAGCGGGGCCAGGGACACGAGATCCGAGAGATCCGGCCGTTCACCGAGGGAGACGACCCGCGGCATATCGATGCGGCGGCGACGGCGCGGAGCGGCACCCTGCAGGTGCGGAGCTTCCACGAGGACCGCGAGCGGACGGTGCTCCTCGTCGCCGATTTCCGGCGGCCGATGCTCTGGGGCACCCGCACCCGCCTGCGCTCGGTCGCCGCGGCGGAGGCGCTGGCGCTCGCCGGGTGGCAGGCGGTGCTGGGCGCGGGCGCTGCCGGGGTGGTGGCGCTGACCGACGCCGGGCTCATCGCCGAGCGGCCGCGGCCGCGCGACGCGGGCATGGCCCGGGTCTGCGGCACGCTGGCCCGGGCCCACCGGCTGGCCCTCGACTGTCGCGACCCGGTGCGCGAGCTCGGCCCTGACCTGATCCGCGCCGCCCGCTTCGCCCCGCGCGGCGCCGGGATCGTCGTGGCGACCGGGCTGGACACGCCTGGACCGGGGCTCGACAGCGTCCTCGCCGGGCTGGCGCGGCGCGGGCCGCTGCGGCTGATCCTGACCGAGGACGCCTTCGAGACCACGCCGCCGGCGAGCGCCCTGCCCTTCCTCACTCCGGACGGCCGGGTCGCGCGTGGGCGGTTCGGCGGACTGCCGGAGGCGCGGGCGGCGCGGCTCGCCGAACTGCGGCTGCCGGGGCTCACCGTCGAGCGGCTCCCTACCGACCGGCCGCTCGCGCGGGCATCATGACGCCCGAGATCGTCGCCGACCTCAACCCGCCGCGCCTGCCGGCCGAGTTCATTACCACCGGCTGGCCCGACCTCGTCGCCGCCTTCGGGGTCGGTCTCCTCCTCGCGGCGCTGGCCGCCGTCCTGATCGGTCCGCTCCTGAAGCCGCGGCCGCGGCGGCAGCGCCTCGCGGCGCGGCTTGCGGAGCTTCGCTCGCTGCCGCCGGAGGACCGCCTGCTCGGCCAGCTCCGCCTGCTCCAGACCTCCGGCACGCCGCTGCCCGAGGAGATCCGCGCGGCACTCTACGGCCGGACGCCGCCCGATCCGGCGGTGCTCGAGCGTCTCGTCCGCCGGGGGCGCCGCGATGGCTGACCTCGCCCACCCGCTGGCGCTCCTGCTCCTGCCCCTGCCCCTTCTCGTCCGCCTGCTGCCGGCCCGCGGCGCCGGCGGACAGGCGCTGTGGCTGCCGCCGTCGATCGCGGCCGGGGCCGGCGCGGCGGCGCGCCGTAACCTCGGCCGTCCCGGACTGCTCCTCGCCGGGCTCTGGCTCTGCCTCGTCGTGGCGATCGCCGGCCCGCAGCGCCTGGTGACCGTGCCCGACCGCACCGCCTCGGGGCGCGACATCGTCCTCGCGCTCGACCTCTCGGGCAGCATGGCGATCGAGGACTTCTCCCTCGACGGCGAGATCGCCTCGCGCCTCGACGCGGTCAAGCGCGTGGCGGCGGGCTTCGTCGAGGCCCGGCGCGGCGACCGCATCGGCCTCGTGATCTTCGCCGACCGCGCCTATGTCGCGGCACCTCTGACCTACGACCTCACCGCCGTTGGCCGGGCGATCGAGACGGCCGAGATCGGCCTGACCGGGCGGTCGACGGCGATCTCCGACGGGCTGGGACTGGCGCTGAAGCGCATCCTCGCCGACCCCGCGCCGTCGCGTGTCGTGGTGCTCCTCTCGGACGGGCGCGACACCGCGGCGCGGCTCGACCCGCGCGGGGTTGCCCGGCTGGCCGCCGAGAACGGCGTGCGGGTCCACACCATCGCGCTCGGCCCCGAGGATCTCGAGGAGCGGCCGGCCTCGCGCGACGCGGTCGACATCGTCACCCTCCGCGAGATCGCCGAGACCAGCGGCGGGCAGACCTGGCGGGTCCGCGACATGGACGACCTGACGGCGATGGCGGCCGAGCTCGACCGGCTGGAGCCGAACCCCTCGGCGCGCCCGCCGCTGATCCGGCAGCGCCCGCTCTGGATGTGGCCGGCCGCGGCGGCGCTGGCGCTCTGCCTCGTCGCCGCTTGGAGGCGGGCATGAGCGGCCTCGTCCTCCTCCGGCCCTGGTGGCTCCTCGCGCTCCTGCCGGCAGCGGGGCTCGCGCTCTGGCTCTGGCGGCACCGGGCCGCGGGCGAATGGGCCGCGGTGGTCGAGCCGGAGCTCCTCGCGGCAATGCGCCGGCTCGGCCACCTGAGCGCCGGCGGCACCGATGTCGCGCCGTTCCTCGCCTGCGCGGCGGCCGGCCTCGTCGCGGTGGCGCTCGCCGGGCCGGCGGTGCCACGGGCGGCCAGCGACAGCTACGAGCGGCTCGACCCGATCGTGCTGATGCTCGACCTCTCGCCCTCGGTGGCGAGCGGCCCGGCGCTGGCTGACCTCCAGGCCGCGGCCGCGCAGGTGCTGCAGTCGGCGGGGGGACGGCCGGTCGGGATCATGGTCTACGCCGCCGACGGCTACATCGCCTCCGCACCGACCGCCGACGCCGCGAGCCTGCAGGGGATGATCGCCGTCCTCTCGGCGGAGACCATGCCCGTCGCCGGCAGCCGCCCGGACATCGCGCTCGCCGAGGCCCGCGACATCTTCGCCGGCGCCGCCGAGCCCGCCGACCCGGGTGGCGCCGACTTCATCGTCATCTCGGACGGCGGCGGTGCCGACCGGGCGCTGGACGAGGCGCGCCGGCTCGCCGACGAAGGGCGCGCGGGTCTCGACCCTGGCGCTGGCGCCGCAAACCCCGGGCGGGCCGGCGCCGGACCCGGACGCCCTCGCCGAACTCGCCCGGCTCGGCGGCGGCGCGGCGGCCCCGGCCCGGGCGCCGCGCCCGGTGCTCGAGCGCATCGAGGCGGCGCGGATCGCCCGCATCGCCCGGAGCGACGAGGCCGACCGGGTGTTCCGCGACCTCGGGCCCTGGCTCCTCGGCCTCGCCGGGCTGCCGGCGCTGGCGCTCTTCCGGAGGCGGCTCTGATGCGGTTGCCGCTCCTCCTCCTCGCCGCCGGCCTCGCGGCGCTGGTCGCCGCCGGGCCAGGTGCCCTCGGGCGGCTGGCGCTGATGGCGGGGATGCCGGGCGCGGCCGCTCGGCTGATCTCCGACCCGGCGGTGCGGGGGGTTGCGCTCTACCGGGCCGGCGACTACGGGGCCGCCGACGACGCCTTCCGCGCCGCCGGGCGCGGCTCGACCTACAACCGCGGGCTGTCGCTGGCGGCGACCGCGCACTACCCGCTGGCGCGCGCCTACTTCGACGCGGTGCTGTTCGCCGCACCCGGCGACAGCGAGGCCCGCGAGAACCGCAACGTCGTGGCGGCGCTGATCCCGCCGGTGCTCGGCACCGGCAACGAGGCCGGGCGCATCAACGTCACCGCGATCGCCACCGCCGGGGGAATGCCGACCGAAACCGATCCGCGCCTTCTCGGCCGCCGCCTCGACGCCGGCGGCCTCGTCGCCGACCGGAACTGGCTCGCGACGCTTCCCGACGACCCCGGCGAGTTCCTGCGCCTGCGCCTCGCCGACGAGCACCGTCGCCGGCTGTCGCTCGGGCAGACGCCGCCGGAGGAGGGCGATCTCTGGTGAGGCACCTCCTCCCCGCGCTGCTGCTCGTCCTCGCGCCCGCCCTTGCCGCCGCGGAGAGCCTGACGCTCTCCTTCGTCCCGCACCCTGCGCACGACACCGTCATCGCCGGCGAGATGCTGCCGGTGACGCTGCGCGCCGTCTACGACCGCAAGGTGGCGCTCGAGGATCTGGTGATCGCGCCCTCGGACAGCTTCGACTGGGTGCAGACCGGCCCCGACCGCTGGCAGGAGGAGATGATCGACGGCAAGAGCTGGATCACCATGGAGCGCCCGCTCGCCATCGTGCCGAAGCGGGCCGGGGTGCTGCAGTTCGGGCCGGCGACCCATGAGCTCACGATCATCGACGAGGCGAGCCAGCGGCAGGAGCGGACGGTGGTGGCGCCGCCGCTGACGCTGGCGGTCGGCGCCTATCCGGCGGAGCGGGGGTGGAAGTGGGTGGCGGAGGAGGCGACGCTGACCGACGAGCTCTCCACCGACCCGTCGCGGCTCCGCGACGGGGAGACGGTGACGCGGCGGGTCACGCTGCGCGCCAGGGGAACGCTGCCGGAATCGCTGCCGCCGCGGCCGATTGTCTCCGAGCCCTGGCTCATCACCTTCGCCGCACCGGTGGAGCGGCAGCTGATCCTGACCGGCGACGGGCCGGTCTCCGAGGTGGTCTGGGTCTGGCAATTCCGGCCCGAGACCGGCGAACCGGGCGTGCTGCCACCGGTCCGGATCCCCTACTTCAACGCCGCGACCCGCCACCTCGACGCGCTCGAAATCCCCGCTCTGCCAATTGCTTACGCGAGCTTCTACACAAGCCAGGTCCAGACCGGCCGCTTCGACGCCATGGCCCGCGCCACTGAGGCCGCGGCGCTCGCCGCCGGCCTCCTCGCCGGCGGGGGGCTGATCCTCAGCCGGCGGGTCCCCGAAGCCCGGCGGACCGCCTGGGCCCGCCTGCGCCGCTGGTCCCCGCTCCTGCGCTGGCGGCTGCGACAGGCGGCCCGCGACGGCGACCTCCTGACCCTGCGCCGGCTCGTCGCCGAGGTCCGGCCCGAGGCGACGGAGGCAGCGGCGCTGGTCGAGGCCGCCATCTACCGCCCCGGCGCCGCCTTCGCCCCCACCGCCTTCCGCCGCGCCCTGCGCCAGACCTAACCCTCTGGCAGCCCCGCCTGCGCCAGCGCCGAGACCTCGCCGTCGAGGATCGCGGGATCGCTGTAGAAGCTGCCTTCGCGCCAGAGCGCCTGGGTGAAGCCGGGTTCCTCCTCCAGCGCCCCCCGAACCGCGTCGCCCGCCTCGTCGAGCCGGCCGAGCCGCACGAGGGCAATGGCGCGCGAGAGCTGGGGATAGGTCCGCATCCCCTCGACGCTCGCGTATTCGTGCAGCGCGTCCTCGTAGCGTCCCATCAGGCGATAGATCAGCGCCCGCTGAAGTGTGTATTCGGACGCCTTGCTCGGCTCGCGGGGCTCCGCGCGCGCAAGCCAGTCGAGCGCCATGTCGTACCGCCCGTCGGCGACAAGGACGTCCGTCAGTTGGCGCAAGACCCGCGCATCGTAGGGCGCGATGGCGATCGTCCGCTCGGCCTCGGCGACCGCGTCGTCGAACGCGCCGCGCTGCATCAGCACGAAGGCGTGCAGCCAGTGCGCCGACCGCTGCACCTCCGGCGAGAGGTTGTCGCCCGCCAGCGCCTCGGTGACCAGTCGGTCCGCCTCGCGGAAATGCGCGGCGAGGTCGCCGCTCCAGAACCGCCAGGCAGCCGTCCAGTGCGACCAGCCGAGCTTCGCCTTCAGCAGCGCCGAGTCGGGGTAGTGCGTCAGCCCGTCGGCCCAGATCCCCGCCGCCCGCGCGTTCTCCTCCGGCGTCTCCGCGTTCATGTAGACGTCGAGCCCGCGCAGGAAATAGTCGTACTCGCCGAGGCCGGCGGTGTCCTTGCCCCAGGCCTTGCGGAACTCCGCCCGCTTGATCTCGCCGCGCTCGCCGACCATCGCGCCGATGATTTTGCCCGACACCTCGTCGACCAGCGCCCAAGGGTCCGGCCCCGCCCGGTCGAAGCGGTCGGCCCATATGTGCTGGCCGCTCCGCGCATCCTCGAGCTGCGCCGTGACCCGGAGCTTGTCGCCCTCCCGTCGCACGCTGCCCTCGAGCACGTAGTCGACCCCGAGCGCCTCGCCGACCTCCCGGACGTCCCGCGGCGCCCCGCCGAAGGCGAAGGACGACCCCCGCGCCATCACCAGCACGTCCGGCGAGCGGGCAAGCATCGAAATGACATCCTCGGCGACACCGGGGCCGAGATAGTCGCCGGTCCCCGCGTCGCCGCTCACGAACGGAAGCACGGCCACCGACGGCGCCCGTCCCGGCGGGGCGTCGGACCCGAGGATCCGCCAGCCGCCCACCGCGAGGATCACCAGCGCACAGGCCAGCCCCGCGGCCACGGCGCTGCCCCACCGGCGGTGCCCGGTCGGCGCCGGACCCGGCACCGGCTGCGCCAGCCGGTAGCCGCGGCGCGGGACGGTCTCGAGCAGCGCCTTGCCGTCTTCGCCGAGCGCCCGGCGGATCTCGCCGATGCACTGGACGAGGCTGTCGTCGGTCACCGCAACGTCGGGCCAGACCGCCTGCATGAGCTCGTCCTTGGTGACGAGCCGGCCGCGGTTTTCGACGAGGTGTCTCAGCACCGCGAAGCTCTGCGGCCGGAGCGTGCAGGGCCGGCCGGCCGCATCGACGATCCGCTCGGCGTCGAGGTCTATCGTCAATCCGCCGACGACCGTCCGCCGCTCGGCGGCCGCCGCCTTGGTCATCGTCATGGCCCGTCCCCCGAGCGCGTCCGACGCCCCGACCATACGCCAGGCGGGCAGGCCCGGTCCGCAGAATTCGGTGCGGCCCGGCATTGCATCGCCAAGATTTCGGCGAACCATCGGCGGCGCTTCGGGACAGCGGGCGGTCGCCGGCGGGATGCTTACCCCATCGTCACGCGAGGTGTCCCGATGCTGGAACTGGTGATTGCCGCCTGTCTCGCCCACGCCCCGGCCGACGCGCCCTGCCGGGACTTCTCGCTGCTCTACGATCCGCGGGAGGTGTCGCTGATGATGTGCGTCGCCGGCGGGCAGGTCGAAATCGCCAGGTGGCAGGCGAGCCATCCCGACTGGACCGTCGCGCGCTGGCGCTGCGGCTACGTGGCGCGCGGCACGGCCGAACTCTGACCCCGGGTCAGAAGCAGAGGATCTCGGCTTCGGCCTGGGCGCGGCGGAGGTCGGCGGCGATCTCGCGCACGGCCGGGGTGCCGCGGAACATCGCGCCGCGCTCGCCGCCGGCGAGGCGCATGCGCAGCACCGTCTCGGCCTCGACATAGGCGTCGTAGGGCAGGATGCTGGCCACCTGGTCGATCGAGCACGAGCAGCGGGTGAGCGCATCCTGGGTCTGGCCGTTCGTCGCCATGCAGGCGAAGACGTACTCCGCCCGCGCCGCGGTCGGATAGTCGTTGGTCACCGGCGGCGGCGCCGGCTGCGCGGCACGGGCCAGCGGAAGCGGCGCGGCCAGCACGAGGGCGAGCGCAAGGGCGAGGCGGCGCATGGGTCAGTCCTCCGCGATCAGCACCAGGGTCTCATGATAGCCCTCGGCGCCGCCGGCGCTATCGGCCGAAAGTTCGAGAATGCGGTCGGGCTGGTCCGGGTCAAAGCGGAGGCGGAGCGTCAGGTCGGCGAACCCGCCCATCCGGTCGCGGTTCGGATCGTCGGCGAACGGCGTCAGCGTCACCTCGCGCGGCGCGGCGTCCGGCCCGAGGCCGGCCGCGCCGAGATCCTCGCGGATGCGGTTGCGGATGTAGAAGGGACTCCCACCCGTCGCCTCGGCCATCGCCCTGACCGTGGTCTCGAGGAAGTAGAGCAGCACCGGGTTGGCGAGGCCGGTGGAGAAGGTCCCGAGGGGCCTCTGCCCGCCGTCCTCGTCGCGGACGAGGAGGAGCTCGCGGCTGTCGCCGTCGAGACGGACCTCGACGCGCACCTCGCCGCCGGCCACGTCGCGGAGCGTGCCGCCCTCCGGTACGTCCAGGTCCTCGCTGTAGGCGACCGCCGTGCCAGCGGGCGCGTCGGCGAAGACGCCGGGGGTCATCAGGAGGTCGCTGAGCGCGCCGGCCGAGGCCGGCAGCGGCACGAGCAGCGCGAGGAAAGCCAGCCGAGGGGTCATGTTTCGTCCTTCCGGGTGAGCTGGAAGCCGCGTCCGCGCAGGGTGCGGACGACGAGGCCGTAGTCGGTGAAGTTGCCGAGCTTGCGCCGCAGGTAGCCGATGTAGACGTCGACAACGTTGTCGGTGGCGCTGCCGTGCGGCGCCCAGAGGGTGTCGAAGATCTCGCCGCGGGTGGCGACGGCGCCGTTGCGCCCGATCAGGTAGGCGAGGAGCGCCCCCTCGCGGTCGGTGAGCTGCACCGGGCGCGGGCCGCCGGTGACGAGGCGGGTCGCCGGGTCGTAGGTCAGGCCGGCCAGGCGCAGCGGCGCCTGCCGCGGCCGGGCGCGGCTGAGCTGCACCTCGAGCCGGGCGACGAGCTCGGAGAGCTGGAAGGGCTTGACGATGTAGTCCTGCGCCCCGGCGTCGAGGCCCTCGGTCCGGTCCTCGACCCGCGCCAACGCGCTCAGCATCAGCGCCGGCATCCGGTGGCCGCGGCGGCGCATCCCGGCGAGAAGCTCCGCGCCGCTGTCGTCCCCGAGCATCATGTCGATGATCGCCGCCCCGATGCCACCCGCCTCGACCCGCTCGAGTGCCGCCTCCGGCGTCTCGGCCCACTCCGAGGCGTAGCCGGCCGCCGCCAGCCCGCGGCGGAGCAGCGAGGCGATGTCGGGGTCGTCCTCGACGATCAGCACCCGCACCATTCTCAGGCCGTCTCCGCGAGCGGCAGAGTCATCACGAGCCGCAGGCCCCCCTCCTCCGGCGCCTCCGCCCGGAGGCTGCCGCCGTGAGCCTCGACCACCCACCGGGCAAGCGCAAGCCCCACTCCGAAGCCCGGGGCGCCGGCGCCGCCCGCCCCGCGGTCGAAGCGCTCGAACGCCGCCGGCAGGCGCTCCGGCGGCAGGCCCGGACCGTCGTCGCGGACGGTGAGACGCGCGGTGCCGCCCTCCGCGTGCCCGGCGATCGCCACGCTTGCACCCCGCCCGGCATACTTCGCCGCGTTGTGGAGGATGCCGGCCAGGACCTGGCGCAGCCAGTCGGCGTCCCCGGTCACCCGGAGCGCGGGCAGGCCCTCGGCCCGCACCGCGACCCCGGCCCGCGCCAGCAGCGGCGCGGTGTCCGCGATCGCCGCCTCGGCGATCGCCGCGAGGTCGGCGGGGCTGCGATCGAGCTCGAGCTGGCCGGTCTCCGAGCGGGCGATCCTGAGCAGGTCCTCGATCCGCCGCACCAGGCCGAGTGCCCGGCCGTGGATCGTCGCGAAGCTGGCGCGCAGGCCCGGGTCGGGATGCCGCGCCCCGAGCTCGGCCTCGCCGAGGATCACCGTCAGCGGCGTCCTGAGCTCGTGCCCGACGTCGGCGAAGAAGCGCCGCCGCTCGGCGTCCGCCCGCGACAGCCGGGCATTGGCCTGGCTGAGCTCTCGGGTCCGCTCCGCCACCGTGGCATTGAGCCGCGCCCGGTCCCGCGCCACCCGCGCCGCGACCCGCCGCAGCCGGGCGAGGAGCAGCCCGAGCTCGTCGTGCCCCCCCGTCCCCGGCGCCGGCGCCCCGGCCGCCAGCGCCCCCGCCGCGTCGGTAGCGGCGGCGAGGCGCCCGAAGAGCGGCCGGAACACCCACAGGTAAAGGCCCGCGAGCACCAACGGCGCGGCGAGGCCGACCGCCAGCGCCAGCCGATGCAACCGGCTGCGCAGGCCGTCCATCGCCGCCATCGCCTCGTCGCGGCGGCGCACCTCCCGCTGGACCTGCGCCGCCGCGAGCGCCGGGATCTGCGCGGCGGCGTAGCCCGCCGCGTCGCCGTCCGCGCCGGGGATCCGCTCAAGCTCCGCGTGGATGCGCGCCGGCAGCCGGCCGCGCGCCTCGGCCTCGGCCGGGGAGCGCGCCGCGGCGACGTCGTCGCGGACCAGCCCGTCGAGCGCCGCGAGCGCCGCCTCGATGCGCGCCACGTCCGGGGCGGGGCCGGAAGGCGCGAGGCGGGCGAGCATCCACTCGTTGACCCGCGAGGTCAGCCCGCCATAAGCCTCGATCCGCCGCTGGGCCGCCAGCGCCTCGGCGGCCAGGGCCTGGGTCCGGGCGAGGCCGTAGACCGCGAGCCCGGCGGCGGCGACCGCCAGCGCCGCCAGCACCAGCGCCCCGAGCATCAGCCGCGCGCGCAGGCCCGGCCGCCACCTCACCCCGGCGCCTCGAGGAGCTCCCGGAGCACCCTGCGCAGACGGCGCTCCGGGACCGGTTTCTCGAGCACCGGAACCCCGAGCGGGGCGGAGAGCAGGCGGATCGCCGCAGCGCCCTCGGCGCTGACGATCAGGGCCGGCACCTCCTGCCGGAGATCGCGCCGCAACGCCTCGATCGCCTGCACGCCGGTCTCCTCGCCGTCGAGCCGGTAGTCGGTCAGCACGAGGTCGGGCGCCGGCCCGGCGCGCACCGCCCCCCGGGCGTCGGCCACCCCGGCGGCGGCGGCGACCTCCATCCCCCAGCTCCGCAGCAGCATGCCGAAGGCCTCGCGCATCCCGGCGTCGTTCTCGATGACGAGGACCAGCCGTCCGGCCAGGGCGGCGACGGCGCCGCGGGTCTCCGCCTCGACCGCCGGCTCCGGCATCAGGCAGACGTTGCGCATCAGCGGCAGCCGCACCCGGAACCGCGACCCCCGACCCCGCTCGCTCAGGAGCTCGACCTCGTGGCCGAGCTGCTGGCAGGCACGCCGGACGATCGAGAGGCCGAGGCCGCTGCCCGGCGCGGCGGTGGACGACAGCCGCTCGAACTCGTTGAAGATCCGCTCCTGGTCGGCGGCGTCGATGCCCGGGCCCTCGATCCTGGATGGTCAGCCAGGCGCCGTCGCCGTCGTGCCGCAGCCCGACGACGACCTTCGGCCCGGTCGAGTACTTCAGGGCGTTGCTGATCAGGTTCTGGGCGATCTGCCGCAGCAGCACCGGGTCGCTCAACACCGCCTCCGACGACATCACGAAGCGCAGGTCGATGCCGCGCGCGGCGGCGAGCGGCTGAAGGTCGATCGCCAGCCGCTGCAGCAGCCGGCCGATCGCCACCGGCCCGGGGTTGGCCTCGAAGGCCTGGCTGTCGAGCCGGGCGATGTCGAGGAGCGCGCGGATCAGCTCCTCGGCGCTCTCGAGGGAGGCGTTGATCCGCCCGACGAGGTCGGCCTGCACCGCGTCGACGGCGAGATCGTCGAGCTGGCCGAGGAACAGCCGGCCGGCGCTCAGCGGCTGCAGCAGGTCGTGGCTCGCGGCGCGCAGGAACCGCGACTTGGCGCGGTTCGCCTCGTCGGCGGTCTCACGGGCGGCGGCGAGCTCGGCGTTGCTGGCGCTGAGCTCGCCCAGCGCCCGCTCCAGGTCGGCGTTGCGGGCGACGATCTCGCGCTCGAGCATCGCCGCGGCGCGGGTCAGCGAATAGGCCGAGCCGCGCATGTCGTCGATGCGCTCGAGCCGCTGGATCAGCGCCGCGTTGATCCGGGTGAGCTTCTCGACCTGCCGCTCGAGGTCGTCGGTGGTCCGCAGCATTCAGACGTCCGTCTCGAGGAAGGCGAGGCCGACGAAGGTCTGGTTGACGTGCAGGCCGCCGTGCTGCTCGCCGTAGGTGTTGAAGCCGGCCACCCGGTGCTGGCGGTAGATCTGCCCGACCGCGTCGCCGAGGCCGGCCTCCTCGAGGGCGATCCGCCGGAGCACGCAGTCGAAGCCGAGGATCAGCGCCGTCGGGCCGAGCTCGCCCATCCGCGCGGCGAGGCCTTCGGTCAGGTTCTCCGGCCGGCCGAGGGTCATCATCGTGCCGGTCTCCACCGACGACATCAGGCTGAGGCCGCGGCCGGGGGTGACGCCCTGGATGGCGCGGACCACGTGCCGGCCGCCCTGCCGCATCAGGAGCGGGTGGGTGGCGAAGGCCTGCGGGCCGAGCGCCGCCTCCGGCACGCCGATCAGCCGGGCGTACTCCTCCGCGGCGGGCTCGTCGTTGATCGAGACGATCACCCGCTCCTCAGGGAGGGCGTCGGTGACCACCATCCGGCTGCCGGACGAGGTGAAATGGTCGAAGATCACCTCCTCCACCGGAAAGGCGCTGGCGACGAGGCATAGAATGGCGCTCTCCGGGTGGCTCTCGCCGTCAAGGGCAAGGTGGGTGCGGCCGAAGCGCAGGCCGTCCCCCGCCGAGCCGCCGAGCACCGGCAGGTCGCCGAGGGCCGCGTCGACGGTGGCGGCGACGAGTTCCTCGCGCCGACAGAGGCCGTCGATCATCAAGAGGCCGAACCGCGACCAGCCCGGGGCTGCGGAGCCGAAGTCGGCGGCGAGCCGCCGCAGCGTCCGGATCCAGTCGAGCGCCAGATTCTGGCGCAGGTCGCGCAGCCACACCGCCTCGGCGCGGAAGGCCACCGCCGGAAATCCGATCGCCACCACCCGGTCGTCCCGATAGCTTCCGAAGGCGAAGCCGCCGGCAGAGGAACAGCCGAGCACCCGGCACCCGGGCCCGAAAGCGTCGCTGAGTTGGCCGGTCAGCGCCGCGAGCATATCGCCTTCCGCCGCGAAGACCAGAACCAGCGCCGGGGCGGGGCGCCCGAGCGCCGCGACGATCTCCTGCGCCGCCGTGCGGAGGTCGCCCGGGACCGAGACGCAGTGCGGCCACCGGCGCGGGCCGAGGTGATCCAATCTCGCCGCCGGCATCCGGGGGCCCCTTTCGCCGGACCTCAGCGGCTGAACAGCCGCGCCTTGCTCGCCAGCAGCGCCGCCTGGGTCCGGTTGCTCACGTTGATCTTGCTCATGATCGCGGCAATGTGGGTCTTCACCGTCGCCTCGGCGATCGACAGCTCGTAGGAGATGATCTTGTTCGGCCGGCCCTGGCAGATCAGCCGCAGGATGTTCATCTGCTGCGGCGTCAGCGAGGCGAAGCCGCGGGCGAGCGCCTCCGCCTCTCCCGCCGCGGGGCTCCCCATCTCGCAGCCCTCGGGCAGCACCGTCTCGCCCGCCCAGATCCGGCTGAAGGCGTCGACCATCCGGGACCGCGGCAGGAACTTGCCGACATAGCCGCTGGCCCCCGCCCCCATCGCCGCCGACACCATGCCAGGCTCGAGATCGGCCGAGATCACCGCGATGGGCGCGGCGCCCGCGAGGCGGCGTATTGCCAGCACGCCCTCCACGCCCTCGGCGTCGGGCAGGTTGAGGTCGAGCACCACCGCGTCGGGCACGCCCTCCTCGCGGATGCTCTCCACCGCCGAGGCTATGCTCGTCGCCGTGCGGACCTTGCCGAGGCCGAAGGCGAAGCCGAGCGTCGCCGCCAGGGCGTCGCACATCAGCGGATGGTCGTCGACGACCAGAAGGTCGGAGATGGCCGGATTGGACGGCACCCGGCACACGTCGCTGGCGCCGGCCCTGACGGAACGTTGCTCCAAGAAATCTACCTCCCCTTGCAGCAGGATTCTGAGCCTGCAGACCTTGGGAAAAATATAGGCCTCACGAACAGCAAAGCCACGGGATTTTTTCCTGACATTCAATCCGTCGGCGGACGCCTGCCCGGCCCTTGGCCAACCGGTCAGTCGGGCAGCGCCGCCTCCACCAGCCGCCCGATCGCGAAGGCTCGCTGCTCGAGGATCACCGGCGTCTCGCAGACATACGTCAGCGACTGCTGCCGGTCCTGGAAGATCCGCGTCGACCAGTCGAGATCCTTCTCTACCGCGTCCATCCGGTCGAAATCCTTCGGTTCGGCCGCCTCGAGCCCGGCGAACTCCTTGCGGAGCGCCTCGATCCGGGTGTCGAGCCCCTCCTGCTTGTGGGCGTAGCGGGTGATCCCGGCCATCACCCGGTCGCGGGTGAGGTTGATGTGGTCGAAGGTCGCCGCAAAAAGCGCCACCAGCGTGTCGGCGTCGTGATCCTCGGAGAACCCCGCGATCTCGGCCTCGACCTCGTCCATCGGCGTCCGGCGCAGCGCGATGACCTGGGCGACCCCCTGGACCTCCGGAGACTTCGCCAGCGCCATTGTCGCCTCGTCCGGCACCGGGCCACCCCAGACCTGGGCGATCGACAGGTGCGGCTGCCTCCGCTGGACGCACGGCCAGTCCGGATCCACCGGACCGGCCGCGTACACCGGCGGCGCGGCCACGACGAGGCTCAGCAACAGGACACGAATCATGGGTTCCCTCCCCTCCGGCCGCGCCAGAGGCCCTTGGCCGGATCGTACATGAAGATGGTGGCTCCGAAGAAGACCGCCGTGCAGCCGACCACCACCGCGAAGGCCAGCGGATTGAACTGGCCGTAGAGCGCGAAGCGGATCAGCTCGACCGCGTGGCTGAACGGATTGAACGCGCAGATGTCGTGCAGCAGCACGCTCGAATCCCGCATGCGCCAGAGCGGATAAAGTGCCGTCGAGGCAAAGAACATCGGGAAGATCACGAAGTTCATCACCCCGGCGAAGTTCTCGAGCTGGCGGATCGCCGAGGAAATGAGAAGGCCGAGCGACCCGAGCATGATCCCGGCGAGGACCAGCGCCGGCAGCACGGTCACGTAGCCATGGAGCGGCGCCTCCACCCGCCAGAACCAGGCGATGAGGAGGAAGGCGTAGACCTGCAGCACCGAGACGAGCACGCTCGCCACCAGCTTCGAGCCGAGCAGGAACCAGCGCGGATAGGGGCTCACGAGCAGCGTCCGCATCGCCCCGGTCTCGCGGTCGTAGACCATCGAGAGCGACGACTGCATCCCGGAGAAGAGCAGGATCATCCCGCAGAGCCCCGGCGTCACGTAGACCTCGTAGAGCACGTAGGTCTGGTAAGGCGGCGTGATCGACATGCCCAGCACCGAGCGAAAGCCCGCGGCGAAGATGAAGAGCCAGACCAAGGGCCGCACCAGCGCCGCGAGGAACCGCTCGCGCTGGTTGACGAACCGCAGCGCCTCGCGCCGGGTGATGCCGGCAAAGGCGATGCCCCAGCCCGGCCTCATCCGGCGATCGCCTCGGCGTCGGCGCCGGTGATCGCAAGGAACCGCGCCGCCAGCGTCCCGTCACCGGCGATCTCGCCCGCGGTCCCGGCGGCCAGCACCGCGCCGCGATGCAGGATCACCACCGCGTCCTCCGGCCCGACCTCGTCGAAGACATGCGTCGCCCAGAGCGTCGACACCCCCTCCTCGGCGATCAGCCGCCGGACCAGCGCCTGCACCTCGGCGCGCGCGTGCAAATCAAGCCCCGCCGTCGCCTCGTCGAGTAGCAGCAACTCCGGCCGGTGCAGGAGCGCCCGCGCGATCTCCGCCCGCCGCTGCTGCCCGCCCGAGAGCGCGTTCACCTTGACCCCGCCCCGCTCGGCGAGCCCGACCAGCGCCAGCACCTCCCCGATCCGCGTTCGCGCCGCCCGCCCGCCGATGCCGTGCAGCGCCGCGTGGTAGGCGAGGTTCTGGCGCAGCGTCAGGTCACCGTCGAGCGCCCGGCTCTGGAACACCACCCCGAGCCGCGCCAGCGCCTCGCCGGGACGCCGGCGCGCGTCGAACCCCGCGACCTCGATCCGCCCCGAGGTGCTGTCGTAGAGCCGGGTGACCAGCGAGAACAGCGTGGTCTTGCCCGCACCGTTGATGCCGAGGAGCGCGGTGAACGTTCCCCGCGGCACAACGAAGCTGACGTCGTCGAGCGCCCGGACGCGGCCGAACCAGTGGCTCACCCCCTCGACCGCCAGCGCCGGAGGCGGCGTCCGGACCGGTTTCGATTCGGTTAAGGCGGCCACTGTTATCTATCTATTCCAACGGCTTAATCTGCCCGCGCACAGTGCGCAGGCCCGAGCGCGTCACTCCTTGCGCTCTTCGGTCACCGCGTAGCTCGCGTCAAGCTTGATGTCGTACTGCCCGCTCGCGCACATCACGTCGTCGAGGTCGAAGACCCCGTCCTCGACCTCGACGTTGGCCGGATCCACCTCGCACCGCTTCTCCGCGAGCACCTTGTCGATCTCCGCCATCTGCGCGTCGGTGGGCCCGTCCTGGGCAAGGGCGGCGCAGGGCAGCGCAAAAACCGCGGCGGCCAGAAGTGTAGCTCTCATCTCGGTCCTCACTGGATGACGAAGGTGGCGGACTGGGTGTCGCCGTGCGACCCCGGGATCGACAGCGTGTAGGTGCCGGGCACGATGGCGATGAACGACATGTGCGCGGTGCCGGCGGAGTCGAACTCGATCGAGTGCACCCCCATCGGCCGGATCTCCATGTCCTCGATGACGATCTCGTTGATCCAGATCGCCCGGAAGAAGTCGCCGCCCGAAAGTGCGAGCTCCGCCGTGCCGTCGGCGTTGATGTCCATCCGGTAGTAGGTGCCTGACTTTAGGTGATACGCGCCCTCGGCCACCGGCTTGCCCGAGGCGAGCGTCAGCGGCGGCAGGTCGGCGCGGTTGTCGCGGGCGAGGAGCCCGGCAAAGCCGTAGTCGTGGGCGCCTTCGGGCACCGGAACCTCCACCGAGCCGGCGTCCTGCGCGGCGGCCGGCAGCGCCAGCGCCGCCAGCATCGCGGCGGCGATCATCGCCTTCATGTCGTTCCTCCCTTTCTTGTCGTTCACGGAACGGCGACGACGCCCCAGGGCTGCTCGCCGACCTGCACCGACTTCAGGACCTTGTCGGACGCGACGTCGATGATCGAGATGTCGTTGGAATTGCCGTTGGTCGTGTAGAGCCGCGTCCCGTCCGGCGAGAAGGCGAGCTGCCAGACCCGCTGGCCGACGAGAAGATAGTCGGTCACCTCCCAGGTCTTGGCGTCGACCACAGCGACCCGGTTCGCCGGGCCGAGCGCGATGTAGGCCTTCGAGCCGTCCTCGGTTATCCGCACGCCGACCGGCTGCAGCGCCTCGGGCAAAACGCCCGGCACCTCGAAGCTGATCTTGTGGACGATCTCGTTCTTCGCCGTGTCGATGACGCTGACCGTGCCACCGATCTCCGCCGAGACGAAGAGCAGGCTGCCGTCGTGGTTGTACTCCGCAAAGCGCGGCCGGCTGTCGACCAGCACATTGGCGACGATCTCGTAGGTCGCGCTGTCGATCATGTGGGCCATGTTCGTAGTCTCGGAGGTGTTGACCACGACCTTGCCGTCGGGGCTCACCCCCATGCCCTCGGGCTCGACGCCGACCGGCACCTCGGCCAGCACCTGGCGGGTCTCGACGTCGACGACAGTGACGATGTTGTCGTCCTCGTTGGCGATGTAGAGCGGGTTGCCCGAGGGATGCAGCACGAAGAGCTCCGGGTCCGACCCCGAGGGCAGGCTCGGCAGCTCCTCGTAGGTCTCCGCATCGTAGACCCGCACCAGGTTATCGTCCGAGGCGCAGACGTAGATGTGCTTGCCGTCGGGCGAGGCGGTGATGCCGCGCGGGCGCTGCATGCCGTCGATGGTGTGGATGATCTCCAGCAACTCGCCGTCGAGCACGCTGATGGTATTGCCCTTCTCGTTCGAGACGAAGATCTTCTCGGCAAGCGCCGGGCTGGCGGTCAGGACGGTGCTGGTCAGCAGGGCCCCGACAAGTCGAGTGCGGATCATCGCATTCCCTCTATCGCGTGCAGGTTGTCTCGGGTCGGTCGATCCCGAGCGTGTCGAGCTGGCTCACCTGGTGCAGGAACGGCGCCTGCGGCGAGACCGAGACCACGACCTTGTCCGTGGTCAGCAGGATCGGCTGGCGAAGCTGGCCGTCCCAGTTCCGGAAGGTCAGCTTCTGGCCCTTGAAGGCGGCGAGGTCGAACTTGTCCGACAGGACGAAGTCGTGGATCTCGGCGAAATCGCCGCCTTGCGTCCGCGTCGCCGCCTCGCCCAGTGCCCGAAGCGCCATCCAGACCTGATAATCCTCGTCCTTCGCCGGCCGGCCCGCGTCGCGCTCGAAGCGGGTCTGGAACTGCGTCGCGCCCCAGGCCTCGTGCGCCGGGTGCCAGCTCTCCGGAACCAGGCCCGCCGAGCCCGCCACCGGCCGCGGCTCCCAGGTGTGGTACGGCAGGTGCACGGCGAAGACGCCCGCGCGGTCGGCGGCGACGATCACGTCGTGCTCGGGCGCGCGCTGGGTGAAAGCCGGCATCTGCTCCTGCACCTGCACGCTGCCGGAATCAGTGCGGCGCGCGCCGCCGGTGTCCTCGTAGACCCGTTCCTCGACGATGGTGGCGCCGAACTTCGTCGCCGCCCGGCGATAGGCGGCGGCCAGCGCCTGGTCCTCGGGGTGGCTGCCCTCGATCAGGAACCAGTCGGTCCACTGCTTCCAGACCAGGTACTGCGCCAGCGCATCGGCGATCATCGCATCGGAGGGTGCGATGTTGAGGAGGTTCGCCCGGCAATCCTCGCCGCGGAGCCGGTCGTCGGTGGCGCTGGCATTCAGCACCAGCGCCTTGTCCCCGGCGATGTCGGCGAGCCTCACCGTCGTCGGCTCGTCGGCCAGGGTTACGATCCACCAGACACCGCCGTCGATCAGCTTCTGCATCTCCGCCTCCGCCGTCTCCGGCGTGGCGACCACCGTCTCGGTGACGAACGTCTGCTGCATGAAGCTGCCGGTGGTGGCGTTGTCCGCCGTCCCCAGGGCGGCCCCGGCAAAGCCGAGGTCGTCGGGCGGCAGGTCCAGCCGCGAGATCGGCAGGGGGCCGGGCGTGTCCACCCGCAGCACCGCGGCCCGGTACTCGGTCTCGGCCCCCGCCCATGTCGCCGAAGCGACCAGCGTCGCGGCGGCCATGGCCCATCCGCAGTTCCGCATGGTGATCCTCCCGGGGATCATTCAGCCACGTGGCGCCGGCGCGGTTAAGCGGAATATCCTCATAAGAAATTCATAAGCCAAGGAAATCAGGGGCTCTCATACTTTCGTCGGGGCGTCAGCCGGAGGTCGGCTTCTCACCGGTGCCGAAATCGTCGAGGATCGGCACCCCGGCGTCGCGCAGGATCGCGTCGATCGCCTCCTGGTTCCGCCGGATCAGGCTGTTGAGCTCGCGCTTCCACTCCTCCTCGCCGGCACGAACGCCCATAGTGATCCGGAAAACCAACCGCGGCGTCCCCGGCTCATTGAGCAGCGGCGTCGCGACCAGATCCGGATGCGCTTGCCGGACCAGCGGACCGCCGATCGGTCCCCAGAGCAGCGCCGCTTCGATCTTCCCTGCCTCGAGGTCGGCGAGCATCTGCCCTGCCGGATCCTCGACCCGTCGGTCGGTCATCAGGTTGTAGGGCTCGGCGTCCTTCATCATCCCCAGCCGCGCCACGTGCGTCGCCGGAGGCGAGCCCGCAACCACGCCGATCTTGCGCCCCCTGAGCCGTGGGTCGGTCAGGGCGCTGACATCGGCGAGATCCCCATCGGCGCGAACCACGATCACGTGGGTCGACGTGTAGTAGTGGTTGGTGTTGAGGACCAGCTCGTCCCCCTGGGCATACCCCATCACCACATCGCATTTGCCGGCCTGCAGGGTCTGGCGCACGAACCCGGTGACCTGCGGGAACCAGGTGTACTGCACCGGCACGCCGAGCTCGCCCGCGAGAAGCTCGGCGATCTTGTTCTCGAAGCCCGACCCGTCCTCGGACGACAACGGCTTGTTGGCCGGATCGGCGCAGACCCGGAATGCCGAGCGATCGACGAGATCGGCGACCTGCGCCGAGACCGGCGTTGCGACGACGAGCGCGAGAATGAACCCGAGGGCGGCCTTCCGCATGGCTATGGCTCCATGCAGGCCTGCTCCGCCTCCGTAAAGGCCTCCGACTTGTCCTCCCGCTTCGCCGGACGGCCGCGCGGGACCGCGTCGGTGCCACGGGCCCGCAGGTAGGTGTAGATGTCGTCGAGATAGCACATGACGTTGGGGTTGGTGCCGAAGGCCGGCATCACCTGGTTCTCGGCCACGCCCACCTTCTGCCGGCCGCTCGCCACCACCGCGACGAAGTCGTAGTAATCCATCGTCATCACCGAGTGCTTCAGCGCCGGCGCATAGCTCGACCCCTCGCCGTCCGGACCGTGGCAGACATGACACTCGGAGTGATAGCGGCGGAATCCGGAGAAGGTCGGCCAGTCGACGGTGCCGTCCTCGGCGACCTTGTAGGTCGGTACGCCCTCGGCGTTGAACCAGCGGACGCCGTCGTTCTCGACGGCCTCGGTGTCCTGGGTATCCTGCGCGTAAGCCGCGCCGGCGACGAGAATGGCGGCCGCGAAAAGCGGCGCGGCTGATCTCATCTCGATCCTCCCGCTTGATTGTTGATTCAACGGTAGTGCGATGCCGTCGGAAGGCGAATTCAGACTTTAGTCTGGCCCGGCGCCCGGTACGCGCTCCGCTCGGTCGTCGCGAGCATACGCGTTAAGGATCAAGCTCGCGCAAAGATCGTATGGTCGGTTTCCAGCCACTTTCCAGCCGCATTCCAGCCACACCGAAACCCCGTAAACCTTTGCCGCCGCACAGGTTCCTCCCGCCCTCCCCGCAAGAAAACGCCGCCCCGGGTTTCCCCCGGAGCGGCGCACGTCAGATGCCGTCAGGCCGTTCAGTTCGGCAGGGCAAAGACCGTCAACTGCCCGCCCAGCGCCGTATAGTCCGAGAGCGCCGCATAGCCGCCCACCGCGCCCAGGCCGTCGTTGGCGTTGGTCAGGCCGGCCGCGAGGCCGATGCCGGCCCAGCCGCCGACGCCCGAGAGGATGCCGACGAACTGCTTGCCCTCACGCTCGTAGGTGAAGACGTTGCCGATGATCCCCGACGGCGTCTTGAACTTGTAGAGCTCCTCGCCGGTGTTGGAGTCGACCGCCTTCAGGTAGCCCTCGAGCGTGCCGTAGAAGACCACGTCGCCCGCCGTCGCCAGCGCACCCGACCACACCGAGAACTGCTCCGGCAGCGACCACTTGATCTCGCCCGCGACCGGATCCCAGGCGATGAAGTTGCCCATCCCGCCGTGGCTGTCCGGCGCCGGGAACATCGACAGCGTCGCACCGACATAGGGCTGCCCGGCCGCATAGCTCACCCGGAACGGCTCGTAGTCCATGCAGACGTGGTTGGTCGGAACGTACATCAGCCCCGTCTTCGGCGAGTAGGCCGAGGGCTGCTGGTCCTTGGTGCCGAGCGCCGCTGGGCAGATGCCGGTGGAGTTCACGTCCTCGCCGTTCTGCTCGGTCGAGAATTCCGCCACCACCGCCGGACGCCCGTAGGTCTCGGAGTTCGGGTCCATGTCGACGCCCGTCGTCCAGTTCACCGCCGGATCATACTTGTTGGCCACCAGCAATTCGCCGGTGTCGCGGTCGAGCGTGTAGGCAAGGCCGTTGCGGTCCGGGTGGAACAGCAGCTTGCGGTCGGTGCCGTCGACCTGGGCGTCGAACAGAACCATCTCGTTGACGCCGTCGAAGTCCCACTCGTCGTGCGGCGTCATCTGGTAGAGCCACTTCGCCATGCCGTCGTCAGGATCACGCGCGAAGATCGTCATCGAGTACTTGTTGTCGCCCGGCCGCTGCGACGGGTTCCACGTCGAGGGGTTGCCGGTCCCGTAGTAGATCAGGTCGAGGTCCGGATCGTAGCTGTACCAGCCCCAGGTGGTGCCGCCGCCGATCTGCCACTGGTCGCCTTCCCAGCTGTCGAGCGAGGAGTTCGCCCCGATCGGCTTGCCGAGCGCGGTGGTCTTCTCCGGGTCGACGAGCATCTCGTCGTCCGGGCCGGTCGAATAGGCGCGCCAGGCGAGGCTGCCGTCGGCGATGTTGTAGGCAGTCACCGAGCCGCGGACACCGAACTCGCCGCCGGAGATACCGACGATAACCTTGTCCTTCACCGGCAGCACCGTGGCGGTATTGGTCTCGCCCTTCGACGGATCGCCGTTCTTAACGCTCCACTTCACTTCGCCGGTCTTGGCGTCGAGGGCAACGAGCGTGGTGTCGGCCTGGTGGAGGAACAGCATACCGTCGGCATAGGCGAGCCCGCGATAGACGGTGTCGCAGCACATAACGCCGATGACGTTCGGATCCTGGTCGGGATGGTACTTCCAGACGATCTTGCCGTCCTGGCTCAAGTCCAGTGCGTAAATGGTGTTCGGAAACGGCGTGTGGACATACATCATGTCGCCGATGACCAGCGGCGAACCCTCGTGCCCGCGCAGTACGCCGGTCGAGAACGTCCATGCCACCTGAAGGTCGCCGACATTGTCCTTGTTGATCTGATCGAGGGTGGAATACCGGGTATTGGCGTAGTTGCCCTGCTGCATCGCCCACTGTGCCGGATTGGCGGTTTCCTGCAGGACCGAATCGTTAGCGATCGCCGGGACGGCCGTCCCGAGCAAGAGCATCGCGCCGACCGATGGTATCAGCCTTTTCATTGGTAGTCCTCCCGTGCGTTTACGCCGATGATTGTAAGCAGCCGGAACCGGCACGGCCCGCCGTTTGGGCATCCGATCGTTCCCTCTGCCTCCATATTAATCTCTTATGAAACGGCCGCCCCGGTCAACGAAACGAGAGGCTTCTCACCCGAAAGTATGGCCGCCGAACCCCCTGCAGTGGCGGGAAATAGCCTATGGATTTCCGCCCAGCGCCCGGAGTGCTGGCAGGTCATCGCGGCCGGCTGGAGGACGTTGCGGCGTGGATCAGCCCCCGCCGCTGACGCTCACGATATAGGCGATTACGTCCGCCCGCTCCTCGGGCTTCTTCAGACCGACGAAGGTCATCTTCGTACCTGGGAACATCTTCTTCGGGTTCTCGAGGAAAGTGGAGATTTCCTCGGCCGTCCAGACATGACCCTCTTCTCCGGCTTCTGTCATGACCTTGGAGTACTTGAATCCTTCGAGGGTGCCGGTGGTGCGCCCGACGACGCCATAGAGGTCTGGCCCGATCTTGGACTTTCCGTCCGGAGTCAGGGTGTGGCACGCGGCGCACTTCCTGAAAACCTTCTCCCCCGCTGCGGCGTCGCCGTCCTGGGCGAGGGCCGGTAGGGCGAAGGCCGCTACCAAGGCGGCCGTCAGCGCGCTGCTCCCGATGAAACTCATTCAATCGTCTCCTTCGCTGTCTTGTTCGGGTCGTGAACGTTCATGTCGGCTTCGGGCTCCACCTCAGAGGCGTGCCGCGTGCCACCGCACATGATCCTTCATGACGCTCGCGACATAGAAGTAGCTGTGGTCGTAGCCCTTGAGAATGCGGAATTCCATCGGCTGACGCCGCTCGGCGGCCGCGGCCGCCAGCGCTTCCGGCTTCAGGAGGTCGAGGAACTGGTCGCTGGCGCCCTGGTCGATGAGGAGGTTCGACGGGTAGCCCTTCTCCCGCATCAGAACCGTCGCGTCGTGCGCCTGCCAACTGCTCTCGTCGGCCCCAAGGTAGGCCGCGAACTGCTTGCGTCCCCAATCCGACTTTGTCGGGTTGGCGATCGGCGAGATCGCCGAAAGCGACCGGTAGATGTCCGGCTTGGTCATCGCGATCGTCAGCGCACCGTGGCCGCCCATCGAGTGACCGGTGATCCCCTGTCGGTCCCGGTCGAGCGGCAACTCCCGGAACACGAGTTCCGGCAGTTCCTCGACGACGTAGTCCCACATGCGGAAGTGCGGCGTCCACGGGGCCTCGGTGGCATTCAGGTAGAAGCCCGCCCCCTGCCCGAGATCGTACGCCTCGTCGTTGGCGATCTCTTCGCCGCGCGGTGACGTGTCGGGGAAGATCAGCGCGATGCCTTTCTCCGCAGCCCATGCCTGGGCGCCGGCCTTGGTCATCGCATTCTCGTGGGTGCAGGTCAGCCCGGACAGGTACCACAGCACCGGAACCTTTGCGGCCTTGGCCTGCGGCGGCAGGTAGACGGCGAACGTCATCTCGCAGCCGCAGACACCAGAGGTGTGACTGTAGACCCCCTGGACCCCGCCGAACGAGACGTTCTCCGAGACCGTCTTCATGCCGACCCTGCCCGCAGGGAGGATATGGGCCCCGCTGGGGCGCAGCCCGTGCCAAACCGTACTGCATGCCTTCGCCTTGGAAGGTTACGGTCCTGACGAGGGTGCATCGACCCTGAAGGCGTAGAGGAACAATAGCTGGTAACACCTGTTTCGTTTCTGTTAACAGCGATCGGATTATCCCTCCATTTCAGCGACATAGCCAAATGGGCACGCGTGCCCACTCCCTGCCCACCGGCAGGGTTCAGTAGACGACGACACTCCGGATGGACTCGCCGGCGTGCATCAGGTCGAAGCCCTTGTTGATGTCCTCGAGCTTCAAGAGGTGGGTGATCATCGGGTCGATCTGGATCTTGCCCTCCATGTACCAGTCGACGATCTTCGGCACGTCGGTCCGCCCGCGCGCGCCGCCGAAGGCCGTGCCCTTCCACACCCGCCCGGTGACCAGCTGGAACGGCCGGGTCTGGATCTCCGCTCCGGCCGGCGCCACCCCGATCACCACCGAGACGCCCCAGCCCCGATGCGTGCACTCGAGCGCATCCCGCATGACCTTGACGTTGCCGGTGCAGTCGAAGCTGTAGTCGGCGCCGCCGATCTGGTCGAACGGGGTCTTCGTCATGTTTACGATGTGCTGGACCACCGAGCCGTCGACGTCCTTGGGGTTGACGAAGTGCGTCATCCCGAACTTCTCGCCCCACGGCTTCTTGTCGTTGTTGAGGTCGACGCCGATGATCATGTCCGCGCCGGCGAGCTTCAGCCCCTGGATGACGTTCAAGCCGATACCGCCCAGCCCGAACACCACCGCCTTGGCGCCGATCTCGACCGCCGCGGTGTTGATGACCGCGCCGATACCGGTCGTGACACCGCAGCCGATGTAGCAGATCTTGTCGAACGGCGCGTCCTCGCGCACCTTCGCCACCGCGATCTCCGGCAACACGGTATAATTCGAGAACGTTGAGCACCCCATGTAGTGCAGGATCGGGTCGCCATCGAGCGTCGAGAACCGGGTCGTCCCGTCCGGCATCACCCCCTGCCCCTGCGTGCCGCGGATCGCGGTGCAGAGGTTGGTCTTGCGGCTGAGGCACGACGGGCACTCGCGGCACTCGGGCGTGTAGAGCGGGATCACGTGATCCCCCTTCTTCACGCTGGTGACGCCCGGCCCGACGTCGACGACCACCCCCGCCCCCTCGTGCCCGAGGATCGCCGGGAACAGGCCCTCAGGGTCGGCGCCCGACAGGGTGAACTCGTCGGTGTGGCAGATCCCCGTCGCCTTGATCTCGACGAGGACCTCACCGGCCTTCGGGCCCTCGAGGTTCACCTCCATGATCTCGAGCGGCTTTCCGGCGGCTACGGCCACGGCGGCGCGCGTTCGCATGGTCATTCTCCATCAGGTCAGGCGGCAGAGCAATCTGGACGTTAATCGGAACCGACCGGTCCCGCCAAGCCCCCGGGAGGAAGACGCGGGGCGGGACCAGCCGGCCAGGGCGGCACTCAAGCGGCGGCGAGCGCACCCGACTTCTTGGCGACATGGGTTGCGATCGCGTCCACCATCGGCGGCGGATCGCCCTTCTTGACGCCGTTGTGTACCGCAGGATGGACCTTCACGGCCTCATAGGTCATCGGACGCTCCCTCCTGGCTTTTGTCCACGTAGTGTTCACCCAAGGGTCGGGTCGCGTCTATTCAGACAAAGGGCGGAGGCCTGCGGAGCATCGCCCCGCTTGCGCCGGTCGGTGCGATCGTCGAAGAACGGACGCATGGCTGACGAAGCTCAAGCCGTGTCAGGGCGCCCGCGGGCGCAGCCCGCCGCCGCGGACACGGGCGGAAGGCTCGGTCGCGGTTCGGTCGCGCTCCTGAGGCTCGGGTTCCTCGCCTTCATCCTGCTGCTCTGGTGGGCCGCCGCCCGCGCCGCACCGGCAGGGCTGTTCGCCTCGCCGCTCGCGGTCGCCGAGGCGGGCTGGCGGCTCGTCCTCGACGGACGCCTCGGCCCGGCGCTCTTCCAGAGCCTGACGATCTACCTGACCGGCACCGGCGCGGCGATCGTCGTCGGCATTGCCCTCGGCGCGCTCATGGGCATGGTGCGGCCGATTGGCCAGATGCTCGACATCTACGTGCACGGCCTCGCCGCGACCCCGCGGGTCGCGTTCATCCCGCTGATCATCGTGATGCTCGGCCTTGGCTTCCAGGCGAAGGTCCTCGTGGTCTTTCTCGGCGCGGTGATGCCGGTGATCCTCAACAGCTTCGCAGGCGTGCGCAGCTCCGACGCCGACCTCGTCGAGATGGCGCGCGCCACCGGAGCATCGCGACGCCGGATCCTCGTCCACGTGGTGCTGCCGGGCGCCCTGCCCTTCCTTCTCGCCGGCATCAGGATCGGCGCTACCATCGGGCTGATCAACACCGTCGTCGCCGAGCTCTACACGGCCGTCAACGGGCTCGGCGGGCTGCTCGCGATCTACGGCAGCCGCTTCCAGATGGCCGAGTACCTCGCGGTCGTGGTGGTCCTGGCGATGATCGGCGTGACCATGACCGAGGGGCTGCGCCTCGCCGAACGCCGGCTGCTGCGCTGGCGCGGCACGGAATAACCGGTGCACCAAGGCGCCGAAAAGGGAGAGAAGCGATGCTGAAAAGCCTGTCGTTGGCCGCCGCGCTCATAGTCCTGGCCGCCTTGCCGGCGGCGGCCGAGCCGTTCCGGATGATCGTGACCGACATGGAGGTTCCGCTCGTCCCGAACTCGGTGATGGAGCTCGCGGAACAGGAGGGCTACTACGAGCGCGCCGGCGTCGACGTCGAGTTCGTTCGGGTGCAACAGACACCGTTGGCCATGGCGGCGCTTCGGTCCGGCGAGGGCGAGATGGCGAACGTCGCGGTCGAGGCGCTCCTGCAGGCGACGGCGCAAGGTGCGACCGACCTGCGCGCGGTGATGTCGCCGAACAGGTCGCTGCCGTTCCTGATCGCGGCGCGCGGTGGCATCGACAGCGCCGCCGACCTCGTTGGCAAGCGCTTCGGCATCGGCCGGATCGGCAGCGTCGACCACCTCCTGTCGATGAAGGTGCTGGAGAGCGTTGGTGTCGACACCTCGAAGCTCGAGCTCGTCGGGCTCGGCCAGCCGCAGGCGCGGGCCCAGGCGCTCCTGGCCGACCAGATCGACGCGACCACCATGAGCATCGGCACCTTTACCGCCATCGACGACGACCCAGCCGTCGGCATCCTGATCGGCGTCGACGCCTACTACCGGGCGGCGCCGATCCTCTCCAAGGTCAACGTCGTGCGGACCGAGGTGCTCGCCGAGCGCCGCGACGAGGTGGAGGCGGTGATCGAGGCGATCACCCTCGCTTCGCGCGACTTCGCCGCCGATCCCGGGCGGTGGGTCGCGGCGATGAAGACCGCACGGCCCGATGTGCCCGAGGCCGACCTCGTGCTTCTCGCCGAAGCGTTCGTCGGCTCCTGGAGCGTTGACGGCGGCATGACCCGTCCGGAGCTCGAGGAGGCGCAGGCCTGGCTGCACGAGGGCGAAGACTTTGCCGGCATCGATCCGGCGCCCCTCGACGCCTGGGCCGATCTCGGCCCCGTCGAGGCGGTGCTTGCGAAGATCGGCCCGGTCGGGTCGACGGACGTGCCCACGCGTTGAGCGATGCGGCGCACCTGTCTCTTGCCGGGGTTTCGCTGACGCTCGGGGGCAGGCCGGTCCTCGAGGACATCGACCTCTCCGCCCGCCGCGGCGAGACAGTCGTGCTGATCGGCCCGTCGGGCTGCGGCAAGACCTCGCTCCTGCGCCTCGTCGCCGGCCTGATCCGACCGGACCGCGGCACCATCCTCGTCGACGGCACCGCGCCGGTGCCGGGCCGCGTCGCGGCGATGGTCTTCCAGTCTTACCGGCTGCTGCCGTGGAAGACCGTCCGCGACAACGTCGCCTTCGCGTTGCCGCACCTGCCCGGCGAGGTCCGCGGCGCCCGCGTCGGCGAGGTCCTCGCCCGCGTCGGCCTCGCGCCCTTCGCCGATGCATGGCCGCGCGAGCTGAGCGGCGGGATGCAGCAGCGCGTCGCGCTCGCCCGCGCCCTCGCCCCGCAGCCCGAGCTGCTGCTGATGGACGAACCCTTCGCCGCGCTCGATGCGCAATCGCGTGAACTGATGCAGGGCGAACTGCTCCAGCTCACCGGCGGCGCTGCGGGCCCAACCGTTCTGTTCGTCACCCATAGCGTCGACGAAGCCCTCGTCCTCGCGGACCACATTCGCCTGCTGTCACCCCGCCCCGGCCGCATAGTGGAGCGGATCCCTGTCGACTTTCCCCGTCCACGCTGGGGAACCGACCTCCGGGAGCACCCCGACTTTCTGCCCCTCCGCCGTCACCTCTGGGAGCGTCTGCGAACAATGGTCATTTCCGACCCGCAATCCGACTTCTTCCGCGGCTAGCCGGCCCCTATCCCCACATCTGGGATTGAACGAAGCCGCTGCGCGGCAGGGGGACTGCTGCGGGCGGTGCTCCTGACTGGAATGATCGGGTTGCTGAGACCCCTTCCAGACAGGAGCTTTCCGATGGCCGAGACCACCCCTCTTCGCCGCCGCATGATCGAGGATATGACGGTCCGTAACCTCTCGCCGGCAACGCAGCGATCCTACGTCCACGCGGTATCGAAGTTGAGCCGGTTTTTCGGTCGATCCCCGAGACGCTGACGCTGGAGGACGTGCGCACCTACCAGGTCCACTTGGCGTCGAAGGGCGTGGCCTGGGCGAGCCTCAACCAGACGGTGGCGGCGCTGCGGTTCTTCTACGGCGTGACGTTGGGGATGGCGGAGATCCCGGAGCGGATCGCCTCCGCCCGTGAGCCGCGGCGTCTGCCGGTGGTGCTGAGCGCCGACGAGGTGGTGCGGTTCCTCGAGGCGGTGCCGAGCCTGAAGGCTCGCGCCGCGCTGACGACCGCCTACGCGGCCTGGCTGCGGGTGTCGGAGGTCACGGGCCTCAGGGTCGCCGACATCGACAGCGACCGGATGATGATCCGCATCGAGCACGGCAAGAGCGGCAAGGAACGCTACGTGATGCTGTCGGTGCAGCTGCTCGGCATCCTGCGGACCTACTGGCGGCTCGCCCGCCCGGCGCACTGGCTGTTTCCGGGGCGCGACGCGACCCGGCCGATCGAGCCGACGACGCTGCACGCGGCCTGCCGGTCGGCGCGGGCGGCGGCGGGGATCGGCAAGAAGGTGACGGTGCATATCCTCCGGCACAGCTTCGCCACCCACCTGCTGGAGAGCGGCTTCGACATCCGGGTGATCCAGGTGCTGCTGGGGCACGCGCACCTGTCGACCACGGCGCGCTACACCCATGTCTCGCAGGGTCTCATCGGCCAGACGGCGAGCCCGCTGGAGGCACTGAAGCTCGAGGTAGTCCCGCCAGCCTGAGGCGGCGCCATCATGGCTGGCGGCCTCGAGGTGGCGGATGTCTTCCGCCGCCACGGCCCCGCGTTCCGCGCCACGCGCAGCGAGCACCTCGACCGGGACCAGAGCCGGGTGATGGGCGCGATCGAAGCCTGCCGCACCGCGGCGCTCGGCGGGCATGTCCGCCGTTGCGCCGACTGCGGCCACACCGCGATCGCCTACAATTCCTGCCGCAACCGTCACTGCCCGAAGTGCCAGGGAGCGGCGCGGGCGGCCTGGGTGGCGGCGCGGTGTGCGGAGCTGCTGCCGGTTCCCTACTTCCACGTCGTCTTTACGCTGCCGGCCCCCGTGGCGGCCATCGCGTTCCAGAACAAAGCGGCAGTCTACGCCATCCTGTTCCGCGCGGCCGCCGAGACGCTGCGCGTCATTGCGGCCGACCCGCGCCACCTCGGCGCGGAGATCGGCGGCGTCGCTGTGCTGCATACCTGGGGCCAGGCGATGCAGCACCATCCGCATGTTCACTGCATCGTGCCGGGCGGCGGCCTCTCGCCCGACCGCACGCGCTGGATCGCCTGCCCGCCCGGGTTCTTCCTGTCGGTCAAGGTGCTCGGGCGCCTGTTCCGGCGGCTCTTCCTCGAACGGCTCGCCGCCGCCTTCGCCGAGGGCGGGCTGCGCTTCTTCGGTGCGCTCGCTCCGCTCGCCGAGCCCCGCGCCTTCGCCGCCCACTGCGCGGCGCTGCGGCGGATCGACTGGGTGGTCTACGCCAAGCCGCCCTTCGGAGGCCCCCAGCAGGTGCTGGCCGATCTCGGCCGCTAC
>CAWCTE010000011.1:0-243530 GCA_963798385.1 uncultured Alphaproteobacteria bacterium
GATGCCGGTCGCGGCCGCCGGCTTCGAGGAGCAGCACCCGCGCCGCCGGATCCTCGGAAAGCCGGGCCGCCAGCACCGAGCCAGCCGACCCGCCACCGACAATGACGAAATCGAAGCCTTCGGCGCTCATGCGGCCAAGTCCCTCTGGGTGATGTGGTCGCCCGTGCGCAGCGCCTGGGCAGCGATGGTTAGCGCCGGGTTCACCGCCGCCGAGGTGGGCAGGAAGCTCGCATCCACCACAAAAAGGTTGGGGTGGTCGTGCGCCCGGCAGTAGATGTCGATGACGCTCGTCTCCGGATCGGTACCCATCTTGGCCGTGCCGCACTGGTGCGACGGTGTTCGCCGATCGAAGGGTTTCGACAGCACCAGGGGAAAGCCGGCCCGGCGCAGCACCGCCTTCACCTTCCCGACCAGTGCCTCGTGCGCTTCCCAGTTCGAGCGGCGCCAGTCGAAGACGATCCGATCGCCCTGGATGGTCACCCGGCTCCGCGGATCGGGCAGGTCCTCGCTCATCGCGTAGAAGTCGACTGCATGGCCCGCGAGCCAGTTCGCCGCCGGCCTCGGGACGCCGCCCGCCGCGGCGAGGATCGAGCCCGAGACCTTGCCGAGCAGCTGAATGTTCCCGAGCGGGGTGCCTCCCGCGCCGCCGGTCAGGTAGAAGTCGTTGATCGCGAGGGTCTTCTGGTAGACCGCCGTGTTGCGCCGGAACGGGCTAACCGCCAGCACTGCCGAACAGTTGTGGTTCATGAAGTTCCGCCCCACCTGGTCGGACCGGTTCGCCACACCCGAGCGCAGCAGGAGCACGGCCGAGTTGACCGCCCCCGCACTCAGGATCACCAGCTTCGGCGCCAGCCGCTTCGCCGAGCCACCCTGCCGATACAGCACCGCCGCGATCCGCCCGTCGGCCTCGGCCTCCAGCCGAGTCACCAGCGCGCCCGTCTCCAGCGTTACGTTCGGATGACGAAGCGCCGATGCGATCCCGACGCTTTCGGCGTCGCACTTGGCGCCGGTCGTATCGGGGAAGGCGTCCCAGGGTGTCGCCGCCCGTTTCAGCCAGCCGCCGAGGTCGATACCGAGCGGCAGCGCCGAGGGCGTCACGCCGGCCCGCTTCAGCCTTTCCCGCAGGTCGGCGATGCTCGGCTCGTCCGGCACCGGCGCGAAAGGATACCGGCCCGAGTGCGGCGGCTCGGTCGGGTCCTGCCCGGCGTCGCCGCGAACCCGGTAGAGCTTCTCCGCCCGCTGGTACCAAGGCTCCAGGTCGTCGTACGCGACCGGCCAGCCCGGCGTCGTGCCGCCGAGGTGGCGGATCGGCCGGAAATCCTCCGCACGATAGCGCAGAAGCACCGCGCCGTAGAGCTTGGAGTTGCCGCCGACGTAGTAGTAGTTGCCGGGGTTGAACGCCTCGCCCGTTGGCGTCACCCACTCCTCCTGCGGCCGGAAGTGGCCTCTGCCGAAGATCGCCTCCGCGTCGCGCGCCTCCGGGCAGTCGGCCAGCCGCTCGCCTCGCTCGAGGATCACGATCCGCCGCCCGGACGGCGCCAACGCCGCCGCGGCCGTGGCCCCGCCGATGCCGGAGCCGATGATGACGATGTCCGGGCCGTCCGCCATCAGGCGATCCGCAGTTCGGTCTTGGGGTCGAAGGCGACCGCCTTCTCCATGTTGATCGCGAACGGGAAGACCATGCCCGGATGCACGTCGACGTCGGCCCGAAAGCGGCCGGTGACTTCCTTGCCGCCCAGGTGCGCCATGACGAAGGTGTCGGAGCCCGCGGGCTCGGTGATCTCCACTGGTACGTCCACGACGTGAACGGCTCGGCTCTGGCGATCGGCCCCGTCGCGGTCGGTGATCGCCTCCGGCCGCAGCCCCAACACGATCTCGCGACCGCCTTGCGCCTCGAAGCCACGGCCCTCGGCGAAAGGCAGCGACACCTCGCCGCCGCCGCCGCGGGTCGCCTTTGCGACGGCGCGACCGTTCTCGACCGCGATCTTCGCGGGAAAGAGGTTCATCGACGGCGAGCCCATGAAGCCCGCGACGAACATGTTGGCCGGCGTGTCGTAGACTTCCTTCGGCGTCCCGAGCTGCTGCACGTGCCCGCCGAACATCACCGCGATCCGCGTCGAAAGCGTCAGCGCCTCGATCTGGTCGTGGGTAACGTAGACAATGGTGGTCTTCAGCTTCTGATGCAGCTTCTTGATCTCGGTCCGCATGTCGACGCGCAACTTCGCGTCGAGGTTCGAGAGCGGCTCGTCGAACAGGAAGACGTCCGGATTGCGCACCAGCGCCCGCCCCATCGCCACCCGCTGCCGCTGCCCGCCCGAGAGCTGCCCGGGCTTGCGGTCGAGGAGGTGGTTGATCTGCAGGAGCTCGGCGACCTGCGCCACCGCCTTGTCGCGCTCGGGCTTCGGCACCCCGTGCATCTCGAGGCCGAAGGCGATGTTCTGGCCGACGTTCATCGTCGGGTAGAGCGCGTAGGACTGGAATACCATCGCGATGTTGCGCTCCGCCGGCCTGACGCCAGTCATCGACCGCCCCTTGATCGCGATGTCGCCGGAGGTCACCTCCTCGAGCCCCGCGATCATGTTTAGCAGCGTCGACTTGCCGCAGCCCGAGGGCCCGACCAGCACCAGGAACTCGCCCTCCTCGATCGAGATGTCGGTCTCGTGGAGCACCTTCACCGAGCCGTAGGACTTGGTCGCCTTGTTGATGTCGAGAAATCCCATCGGTCAGCCTTTCACGGAGCCCGCCATCAGCCCGCGCACGAAGTACCGGCCGGCGACGACGTAGACGAGGAGGGTGGGCAGGGCGGCCATGATCGCCCCGGCGAAATGCACGTTGTATTCCTTCACGCCCGTCGACGACTGGACGAGGTTGTTGAGCGCCACGGTCATCGGCTGGCTGTCGAAGTCCGAGAACGAGGCGCCGAACAGGAAGTCGTTCCAGATGTTGGTGAACTGCCAGATGATGCAGACTACCGCGATCGGTCCGGACGCCGGCAGCATGATCCGCCGGAAGATCGTGAAGAACCCCGCCCCGTCGATCATCGCCGCGCGCACCAGCTCGGTCGGAAACTGCTGGTAGTAGTTCTTGAAGTAGAGCGTCGAGAAGCCGATGCCGTAGACGAGGTGCACGAAGATCAGCCCCGGCACCGTGCCCGCCATCCCCATCAGGCCGAGGAGCCGCGCCATCGGGATCAGCACCATCTGGAACGGGATGAAGCAACCGAAGAGCAGCAGCCCGAAGACCCAGGTATCGCCCCGGAAGCGCCACTTGGTCAGCACGTAGCCGTTGAGCGCCCCGAGCACCGTCGAGATCGCCACCGCCGGCACCACCATCAGGATCGAGTTCAGGAAGAATGGCCGGAGGCCCGTCGCCGCCACGCCAATCTGCGCCGTCGACCAGGCGCTGCCCCACGGTGCGAACGTCCACTGCTTCGGCAGCGACATCATCCCGCCCGCCTGGATCTCGCTCAAGGGCTTCAGCGAGTTCACCGTCATCACGTAGAGCGGCAGCAGGTAGTAGAGGCAGAACAGCACGAGCACGACGTAGATGCCGACCCGGGCGAGGCCGCCGGTCTGGATCACCTGGCTCGATCCGGGCGAGCCGGCGGGTGGCTTGACCGCGGCGGCCGAGGCTTCGGCGCTGATGTCGGTCATCACTTCTTCTCCCTGAGCTCGGACCAGATGAACGGCACCATGATCGCCGCGATCGACATCAGCATGATCACCGCCGAAGCCGCGCCGATGCCCATCTGGTTGCGGGTGAAGGTGTAGGAGTACATGAACGTCGCCGGCAGCTCGGTGGCCGTCCCCGGCCCGCCACCCGTCAAAGCGATGACGAGGTCGTAGGACTTGATCGCCATGTGCGCGAGCACCACGAAGGCCGACATGAACGCCGGCCGGAGCTGCGGGATCACGATCCGCCGGTAGAGCGCGAAGGTCGAGGCGCCGTCGATCTGCGCCGCCTTCATCACCTCGTTGTCGATGCCGCGCAGCCCGGCGAGGAACATCGCCATCACGAACCCGGAGGTCTGCCAGACCGCAGCGATGACGATGGTGTAGATCGCCATGTCGCTGTCCTTGATCCACTCGAAGGTGAAGCTTTCCCAGCCCCAGCTCCGCACCACCGCCTGCAGCCCGATCCCGGGGTCGAGGAACCACTTCCACGCCGTGCCGGTGACGATGAACGACAGCGCCATCGGATAGAGATAGATCGTGCGGATGAACCCCTCCGCCCGGACCTTCTGGTCGAGGAAGATCGCCAGCAGCAGCCCGATCGCGCAGGAGATGATGATGTAGAGCGAGCCGAAGATCAGCAGGTTGTTGACCGCGATCCCCCAGGCCCGCACGCTGAACAGCTTCCGGTAGTTCTCGAGGCCAACCCAGCCGAACGACGGCAGGATCCGGCTGTCGGTGAACGACAGGTAGAGCGTGAACAGGATGAAGCCGTAGACGAAGACCAGCACGATCGCGAAACTCGGGCTCAGCACCAGCTTCGGCAGGGCGTCGCGCAGCCAGTCCTTGCCGCTCCTTTGGTGATGGGCGGTCTGTGCCATGGGTCGTTTCCCCCGGAAGGTAGGGAGGACGGCGGACCGTCCTCCCGGTTGGCGCGTCTTACTGCGACAGCTCGACCGCGCTCACCATCTCCTCGACGGCGGTGGCCGAGTCGTACTCGCCGTTGAACTGCGCGGTGATCACGTCGTACATCGCGTTCTTCACCGACGCCGGGTTGGCGTGGCCGTGCGCCATCGACCCGAAGAGGTTGCCGGACGACGAGGCGGCCTTCAGCTGCTCGTAGGCCTTCTGGCCGCAGGCGTCGAAGCTCTCGACCGACACGTCGGTCCGCGCCGGCACCGAGCCCTTCACCTTGTTGAAGGCGACCTGGAACTCGGGCGACTCCACGGCCTCGGCGAACGCCGTCTGCTCCTGGGTCAGGCTGTCGCCCTGCTTGAACACCGCGAACTGGTCGGTGTTGAAGGTGACCTGCTCCTCGGTGCCGGGGAAGCGGAAGCACAGGAAGTCCTGGTCCGGCACCTTGCCGGCGTTGAGGAACTCGCCCTTCGCCCAGTCCCCCATGAACTGGAACGCCGCGTCGCCGTTGATCACCATCGCGCTCGCGAGGTTCCAGTCGCGCCCGGAGAAGTTGTCGTCGACATAGCCGCGGATCACCGTCATCCGGTCGAAGACCTCCTTCATCGTATCCGAGCCGAGCGTCTCCGGGTCGAGCTCGATGAAGGCCTTCTCGTAGAACTCCGGCCCGCCGGTCGACATCGCGACCGCGTCGAAGATCGTCGCGTCCTGCCAGGGCTGGCCCCCATGCGCGACGGCGGTCTTGCCGGCCGCCTTCACCTTGTCCATCGCCGCGACCAGCTCGTCCCAGGTCGTCGGCTGCGCGATGCCGAGCTCGTCGAGCAGCGGCTTGTTGGCCCAGACCCAGTTGGTCGAATGGATGTTGACCGGCGCGGCGACCCAGTGGCCGTCGTACTTCGAGAACTTCTGCAGCGCCTCCGGCACCACCGAATCCCAGCCGCCTGGCTCGGCCACGGGGTCGAGATTGGCGAGCGCGCCTTCCTTGGCCCAGTCGGTGATGTCGAAGCCGAGCAGCTGCACCGCCGACGGGGGATTGCCGGCCGTAACCCGCGCCCGCAGCACCGTCATCGCCTGGGTGCCGCCGCCGCCTGCCACCGGCATGTCCTGCCAGCCGACGCCCTGCGCCGCGAGGTCGTCCTTCAGCACGTTGAGCGCCGCGGCCTCGCCGCCGGAGGTCCACCAGTGCAGCACCTCGACGTCCGCGGCGGCGGCCAGGCTCGCCGACGTGGCGAGCGCGGCAGCGGCCGCCAGTGTCCTTCCGAAAAACATACGCATGAGATTCCTCCTTGTTTGCGTCGTCTTAGTTCCGGCTGACTTCGATCAGCCGTTGGTCACCCAGGGTGCGCGCGTGCGGCCGATCCGCATCTGCACGGTCTTCACCTCCAGGAATTCCTCCAGCCCATAGCGGCCGAGCTCCCGCCCCTGGCCGCTCTCCTTCACGCCGCCGAACGGCAGCTCGGCGAAGCCGTCCATCCAGCTGTTGGTCCACACCGTCCCCGCCTGCGCCCGGCGGGCGAACTCGAGGCAGGTGTGGATGTTCTCGCTCCAAACGCCGGCCGAGAGGCCGTAGGAGGCGGCGTTGGCGAGGCCGATCGCCTCCTCGAACGTGCGAAAGGTCAGCACCGAAAGCACCGGCCCGAAGACCTCCTCGCGCGCGATCGCCATGTCGGGCGTGACGCCGGCGACCACCGTCGGCTGGTAGAACGGCCCGCCGAGTCCCGGCACATCGAGCGTCGCCCCGCCCATCCGCACGCTGGCACCCGCCGCCACCGCTCCCCCGAACGTATCCGTCGATCTTCTTTGGTGTTCGGGAGAGATGATCGCGCCCACCTGGGTCGCCTCGTCGAGCGGATCGCCGAAGGCGACCTTGCGTGACAGCGCCACCACCCGGGCCGTCACCGCCTCGGCGATATCCTCGTGGACGATGATCCGCGAGCCGGCGTTGCAGCACTCGCCCGCGTTGAAGTAGACGCCGAAAACGATGGCATCGACCGCGCTGTCGAGGTCGGCGTCGGGGAAGATCACCTGCGGGTTCTTGCCGCCAAGCTCGAGCGAAACCTTCTTCAGCGTCGGCGCCGCCGCCGCGACGATCGCCTTGCCGACCGCCGTCGACCCGGTGAAGGTCACCATGTCGACGCGCGGGTCCGTGGTCATCATCGCCCCCACGGGCTGGCCATAGCCGAGCACGATGTTGACCACCCCCGCCGGCAGCCCGGCCTCGACCAGCAGCTCGCCCAGGATCACCGTCGTCGACGGCGTCATCTCCGATGGCTTCCACCGTTGTGCACCCCGCCGCCAGTGCGAACGGCAGCTTCTGGCTGACGATCAGGAACGGAAAGTTCCACGGGCAGATGATCGCCGCGACGCCGATCGGCTCCTTCAGCACCACCCCCAGCATGTAGCTCCCGAGACTGTTGTGGCTGTCGCCCGACAGCGTTCGCGCCAGTGCCGCCGCGTAGCGCCAGAGATCGGCGGCCCCCTCGGTCTCGGCGCGCGCCTGGGCGATTGGCTTACCGGCCTCGAGTGTCTCGATGCGGGCGATACGCTCGCGGTCTCGGTCGATCAGGTCGGCGACTTTAAGGAGCAGCGTGGCACGCTCCTTGCGTGAAAGCTCCGACCAGCGGCCATCATCGAAGGCTGCTCGCGCCGCCGCGATCGCCGCCTCGGTCTCCGCCGCGCCACCCTTCGCGGCGCGCGTCACCACCACGCCATGCGCCGGGGAGACGCGGTCGAAGGGCGCCCTGTCGGCACTGTCGCACCAGACCCGGTTGATCAGGTGCCGTACCTCGGCGGGCTCCACCGGCAGCGCCACATCGCTCGCAGTCACGAGGGTGAGGTCCAGCATCGTCATCTCCCCGGAAACTCAGGCTTGCGCTTGTCCCGGAAGGCACCGACGCCCTCCGCCCGATCCTCGCTCGCAGCGATCATGCCCGCCCCCAGTGCCTCGATCAGCGCCGCGCGGTCCTCGCCGGCGCCCGCCTGGATCATGTACTTCGCCACCTCGACCGCCCGTGGCGAAAGCGCCGCCGCCTTCTCCGCGATCGCCCGCGCCGACGCCCCCACGTCCTCGGCGACCTCGGCGCAGAACCCGAGCGCCACCGCCCGCTCCGCGCCGATCCTCCGCCCGAAGAGCGCCATCTCCTTCACCACTGCCTCGGGCAGCAGCCGCGCCACTCGCTGCGTCCCCGACCAGCCCGGAACGATCCCTACGCCCGCCTCCGGCAGCGCCAGCGTCGCCCTGGGTGCCATCACCCGGATATCGCAGGCGGCGGCCAGCTCCAGCCCGCCGCCAAAGGTATGCCCGTTCAGCGCCGCGATGGTCGGCTTGCTTAAGCGCGCCAGCCGGTCGAAGATCCGGTGCCCCTCGCGCACCCAGTGCCGCGCGAACTCGAACGGCGCCATCGGCCCCCAGGCGGCGATGTCGGCCCCGGTGCAGAAGGATTTCTCGCCGGTGCCGGTGACGATGACGGCCCGAACCGCCCCGTTCCGCTCCAGTGCCGCGCAATGGGCGTCGAGCGCCTCCAGCATGGGCACGGTAAGCGAATTCAGCTTGGCAGGGTTGTCGAGCCTCAGCTCGGCAACCGTACCGTCGATCGTCAGGTGCAGCGCACTCACTGCTCCACCTTCCTTTCCACCGGGTTAATGCGCGAGCAACTCCCGTTCATTATCAGTCACTTAACGCGCTGCGCACGCGTGCGCAGACCGCTCATTGCACGGCCTCGACGGGCACGACACCATGCGCATGGGGGACCGGCAGACCTTTGCGCGCCAGCACCAGCCCCATCGGCCCGGCGCCGAGCAGGCTCTTCGGCAGCACCTTCGCGTCCGGCGCGAGACTGACCCGGCCGAGCGACGCCGCGACGATGTCGCGCTCCGGATCGATCCCCGGCATCACCTCGGTCGCGACCAGCCCCTCGTCGGTCAGCCGTATCACGCAGCGCTCGGTGACGTAGAGCACCTCCTGCCCGAGCTCTCGCGCCCGCCGGCCGGAGAAGGTCACGTGCTCGACCTTCTCGACCATCTTCGGGAACTTGCCCGGCTTCGCCACCCGGATCTCACCATTGGCGATCTCGAACTGGGCGCCGGCCTCGAACTGCCCCGCAAAGACGATCTTCCGCGCCCGTGCGGTGATATCGACGAACCCGCCGCAACCCGCCGTGAGATAGGGCTTCTTGCCGAGCTTGGAGACGTTGACGTTGCCTTCGAGGTCGATCTCGAGGAACGACAGGAAGGTCACGTCGAACCCGCCGCCCTGGAAGTAGGTGAACTGCTGCGGTGACGGCATGAAAGCGTCGGCGTTGGAAGCACAGCCGAAGGCGAAGCCCATCAGCGGCATCCCCCCGACGGCGCCCTGCTCGATCGCCCAGGTCACCGCCTGCGGGTAGCCTTCCTCAAGCAGAATTCGCGGCACCATCGAGCAGATGCCAAACCCGAGGTTCGCCGCCATCCCGTCCTGCAGCTCCATCGCGGCGCGGCGGGCGACGATCTTCTCGACGCCATGCTCGGCGATGTTGAAGCTCGACCAGGGCCGCATGATCTCGCCGGAAATCGCCGGATCGTAGCCGGTCTCCGTGGTCTGCCGCTGCTCCGGGTCGAGGACGATCAGATCGACCAGATGCCCTGGCACCCGCACGTCGTGCGGCCGCAGCGACCCTTTGGCGGTCACCCGCTTCACCTGTGCAATGACGAGCCCGCCATGGTTCCTCACGCAGATCGCCTGCTCCAGGCCGCCGAGATAGGCCCCCTCATGCTCGAAGGTGAGATTGCCATGCTCGTCCGCCGTCGTCGCCCGGATGATCGCTACGTCCGGAATGATGTTCGGGAAGTGCAACCAGGTCTCACCGCCGAACTCGACCCGGGCCACGATCGGCTTCGCGGCCGCGGAGGCGTTCATCGCACAGCCCTCGCGGATCGGGTCGGCAAATGTGTCGAGCCCGACCTGGGTCAGCACCCCCGGCCGCCGCGCCGCCGCGTCCCGGTGCATGTCGAAAAGGATCCCCGAAGGCACGTTGTAGGCCGCCACCCGGTCCTCGGTCAGCATCCGCCAGATTTCAGGCATCGGCAGCGATGAAGGCCCGCTCGGGTACGACCCGCCGATGATCGTCGAAAGCAGCCCTTCCTTCGCGATGTGGTCGACGCCCTTGATCCCGTACATGTCGCCCGCTGCGATCGGATGGATCGTCGTGAGGTTGCGCGGGTGGCCTTCGGCGTCGAAGCGCGCACCGATCGCCGCCAGCACCTTGTCCGGGCAGCCGAGCCCCGACGACGAAGAGACCGTCACCACTGCCCCATCCGGTATTTGCGCGACTGCCGTCTCGGCAGGGACAATCTTCGAAGCCATCGCTCAGAAGCCCTCGTAGTTGACGCGCACCGCACGCCCCGTCCGCGCCGCATCGCGGACGGCCATCGCCACCGCCAGCGACTTCACCCCGTCGACCCCGTCCGCTGCCGGCCGCCCGCGTCCCGCCACCGCCTCGGCAAAGCGCACAACCGAGCGAGCATAGAGATCGTGGCGCTCGAACTCGATCGCTTGTCGGCCGGAGGCGTCCACGAGTTCGACCTCGCCCACCGGCTTCTGCGTCATGATTCCCCGCCCGAAGATCGAGCCCTCCACGCCGTGGACCTCGATGCCCGAGCCGGCGAACGGGTGCGTGAAGCTCTCATGCGTCTGCACCATGGCGCCCGAGGGCATCGACCAGACCGACATGACGCTGTCTTCGACGCCCGCGCCCATGCCCGAGGCGCCGGCCATAGCCACCACCTCCGAGGGGTCTTCGTCGAGGTAAAAGCGCACGGTGTCCGCGTCGTGAACCGTGATGTCGGGAATCACCCCACCGCCCGCAGCCGCATCGTTGATCCGCCAGCCCTGGAGGTGCGGCGGCAGATGCACGGCATGGAAAACTCGCACGCTCAGCACCCGGCCGATCCGGCCGCTGGCGACCATCTCGCGGATCGCCAGATGCGAGCCGGCATTTCGCAGGTGGTGGTTGGTGGCGAAGACCACGCCCTTGTCGGCCGCCGCCCGAACCATCTCGGCGGCATCGGCAGGGATCATCGCGAGCGGCTTCTCGCAGAGAACGTGCTTGCCCGCGGCGATCGCCGCCATCGCCTGGGGGAAGTGCTTCTCGTTCGTCGTCGAGATGTAGACGGCGTCGACGCCTGGGGTCGCCAGGAGCGCGTCGAGGTCAGTGGTGCTCGCCGGGATCGCGTGCCGGGCTGCATAGTCGGCCCCGCGGCGCGCGTCGCCACTCATGACAGTCACGATGCGATGGCCCTGAGCGCGGATGGCGTCGACCACATGCTCGGATGCGATCGTGCTCGCGCCTATCAGGCCCCAGTTCATCGTTTGCATCCACCCGCATTTGGTTCGTTCCAATTCTTAGAAGACGCATAATGGAACGTGACAATACCGTCAACCAAAAGTGCAACGTGCCATTTCCGGTGGGCTTTACCGCGAAGATATCGCTCGCCATCCGCGCTTTCTGAAACACGCACTCCGCAAGCGCACTTCGGATAGATGCGTAGCCGATTGCGCAGGGCTGGAGGACCCGGTGCTAGGGGGATCGCCGGCCCCGTGAGGGGACGCGCTTGACGCCCGCGGCAGCCCGCAGCGTTCCCCAGTCTTCCTGGCGCTCGCACCCCAGCCGGCGAGGTCGTCGACGGGGCGGCGGCCGGCGAAGATCGCCTGCGCCTGGACATCCGTGCCAAAGGAGACGTAGCTGCCAGCCTCGCCGTAGGCGCGGTACTCCTTGCCGGTGACCCGGTTCAGCTTGCAGCCCTATCTTCCGGAGGGTCTAATCGAGGTCCACCCGGCTCAGCGACTTCGAGGCGCTGCGGTCGGGGCAATCCCCCGGCCAGTGCCAGAACTCGTGGTGGCCTTCGCCAGCTACACCACGTCATGGGACACGACCCGTCTCCGCGCGTTCGAGGAACTGCCACAAGGTTTCAACTTCGACCGAATTTAGCGATGGCATCGTCGGACTAGATGCTGAAACGATCATTGATCGCCTCACGTTGCCGCCGGCCCGTCGCGCCGGAGATCGCGGGTCCGAGCCCCGTCACCGCGCCACTTTTCCAAGTACTTAGCAGGTCTCGCGTTCTCTGACCGACAGCGTGGGCCGCAGTGCGGGCAAGCGATCACTCGGACGTCGGGCCCCTCGATGTTCCGCGCCATCGCGTCATCGGTTTGATCACGCGCAAGTTCAGGAGCGTCACGCCGGTCGCGGCCAGCGCGGCGAGGCAGAGGCCCCATTTGGACACGATCTCCATGGCGCCTTCGATCTGCAGGGCGTGGATCACCGTCGCCACCACAACCACCAGCGCCAGAGCATTGTGGACGAGAGACCACGTCGCATACCGCAGCCCCGACCGGCGGCGCAGTGCCAAGAGAACCGTCGTCGCCGCGACCCCCCACATCGCCAGCACGCCGTAGACTGAGAACGGCGTCGGAGCGACCAGCATCAGCGCGTCCAGGGTGTCCGGTGGGCTGGTTACGTAAAGGCCGCCCACGTGCAAAACGACGCAGAGAATGATCGCCGGGCCAACCCAGCGGTGCCATCGCCGCCCGGCGGCGAGACCCAGCCCCGGCAGGTACCCAGCCGCCAGCAGCGGCTGGACGACGAAGAGCGCCAGGCAGACGATTCCGGCGAACCCGCCGACGATGTAGGGCAGGGTGCGGTAGGCGAGATAGGGGCTGGCCGCGGCGAGCAGGACCGGCACCGCCATGACGACGACCAGCCCGGCCCAGGTCAGAACCGCGGTGAGGCGCCGGCTCGGCCAGGGCATTCCCGGTCGAGGCAGCCGTCAGGCCGGCACGAGCACGAAGTCGGCGCTGACCGAGGTGGCGCTGGCGCTCGGCATCACTGGCCGGAGGAAGACCGTCTCGTACGCACCGTCGTCATAGGCGAGATGCGCATGCGGCTGGCCGAAATTCGGCACGATTTGCTCCATCTCCAGCCGGAAGCTGCCGTCGGCGGCGGTCAGCACGCTGCCATGGTTGCGCGGCTCGCGCTCGCCGCCGAGGGTGGTCGCAGCCCAGATCTGGATGCGCGCGCCCTTCAGCGGTGCGCCGTCGCCAGCCCGGCGCACCGTACCCGAGACCCAGAACCCCGACCCGAGGCGCTCGACCAACGGCGCGTTCGGCCGGTAGTTGTTGCTTCCCCCGCGCATGGACAACGTCGGCGCGAGAGCCCCTGCAAACGCCGGCGAAATCCGGCCGAGCGGCGCTTGCAGCAAAGCCGCGCCGGCGAAACCGGCCACCACGAGGAACGAACGGCGATCGTAGAAGCGGGCACCCATGGTCGCTCTCCTTTCCGCGAAGCGCTGGCCGCGCCCGACGCAGTTCACCCTCAGACTACACCCGGAGCATGGGCCGGACGAGCCCGAACCCGCCGCACAATGCCGTGATCGGCACGGGGCCGGCGAGGCAACGCCGTTGCCGAAAGCCTTGGCCTGGGAACCGGCGATCTGGTATCCCGAAGCCAAGCGGTCCCGGCGCGTACCGGCACGCTTGCCATGCGGCCGCGGGGAGCGGCCGTCGACGTCAACAGGGGGGAACTAACCCATGAGCTTCGGCGATATTCTCGGACAGATCATGCAACAGGGCCTGGGCGGCCAGACCCAGACCCGCGGACGCATCGAGACCACGGCGAACAACCTAGACCACGCCGGCGGTGGCATCGACTCGATCTTCGGCCAGCTCTCGAACGCCTTCGGCCGCGCCGGGATAGACACCAGCAGTGCCGGACAGGCGGCAAGCGGCTTCGCCGAGAAGGCCCGCGATTTCGCCCAGCAGAAACAGGTGGGCAGCCTCTCCGGCGCCCAGATCGGCGGCATCGGCGCCGTCGCCGGCGCGCTCCTGGGCGGCGGCCTCGGCGGCGCAGCCCGCGGCGGCGCCATGGCGGTCCTCGGCACCCTGGCCCTCGGGGCGCTCAAGCGCGCTCAGGCCGCCCGCACCGAAACCCCGTCACCGGCACCGGTGCAAACCGAGGAGATCAAGGAGCTTACCGGCCCTGACACCGAGCGCACCCTTCTCAAGGCGATGATCAGCGCCGCCAAGGCCGACGGCCAGATCGACCAGACCGAGATGCAAAAGATCATTGGCAAGATCAGCAGCGACGACGTCACCCCGGAGGAAAAGCAGTTCGTCCTCGACCAGATGAGCGCGCCTCTCGACGTCGAGGCCCTCGCCGCCGAGGCCCGTACCCCCGCCCAGGCCGCTCAGGTGTACGCGGCCTCGATCCTCGCCATCGACATCGACAGCGACCAGGAGCGCAGCTACCTGCAGTCCCTCGCCCGGGCCCTGCGTCTCGATCAGGCCACCGTCAGCCAGCTCCACCAAATGACCGGAGCGCCGTTGGCCGCCTAAACGACAGAAGGGCCGGCATCAGCCGGCCCTTCCTTCCGCTTCCCGAAAGCTGTCGGGATCAGTTCGCCATGATGCGTTCGATCTGACCGCGCTTGTTCTCGTCGGTGTCGCTCGAACCCATCACATTCTCGATCTGCCCGAGTTGAGAAAGCGTCAGCATCTCCACGCCGTCCGCGTCGACGCCCAGCGACGCTAGGTCCGAGGCCACCGAGTCCTGAAGCTGCGCGACCCCGAGCCGTCCGGTCGCCGTCGCCTCGTTGCCCATGATCTCCTGCACGCGCCCACGCTTCACATCCTGCGTGTCGCCGCCGCTCATCACGTTCTCGATTTCGGCAAGTTGCCCCACCGTCAGCATGTCCACGCCGGAGGCGTCGACCCCGATATCCGCCAGATCCAACTCCACCGACGATCGCAGCTGCGCCACGCCGATCCTGCCGGTTGCTGTCGCCTCGTTCCCGAGGATCTGCTGGATCCGCCCGCGCTTGACCTCGTCTGTATCCGTCGAACTCAGGACGTTCTGGAGCTGGCCGACCTGCTCGGCTGAGAGCATGTCGGGGTTCGGCGCCTGGACCCCGATAGCGGCAAGGCCGCTGGCGACCGCATCGTTGGTCCCCTGCGCCGAAACCGGCGTCCCGCCCAGCAGAGCGAGCGAAAGCGCGGCCGCGGAAGCAGCCGAAATCATGGTGCGTTTCATCACGTATTCTCTCCAATTCTTGCGTGCGAACGACAATTCGCCGCCCGCAGAACTCGGTTGGCCAACGCCGCACCGGTCGAAATGGTTCCCGGGAGCCGCGCGGGTTGCGCCCATGGCTCCCAACGACATATTCACCCCATGCCCCTGACGTCCTTCCGCCCCGAGCAGACCCATGCCGGCCTCGGCCCGGCCTTTTTCGACCCGGTCCGGCCCGCGGACTTCCCCGAGACGCGCCTGCGCTTCCGCAATGACCGCTGGGCCGCCCGCATCGGCCTCGACGGCCTCACCGACGCCGACTGGATCCGCCATTTCGGCCGCTTCGAGCCCCTGCCCGGCAGCTTCCCCGAGCCGCTGGCGCTGCGCTACCACGGCCACCAGTTCCGCGCCTACAACCCCGACATCGGCGACGGCCGCGGCTTTCTCTTCGCCCAGATGCGCGACCTCGCCGACGGCCGCCTCCTCGACCTCGGCACCAAGGGCTCCGGCACCACCCCCTGGTCGCGCTCCGGCGACGGCCGCCTGACGCTGAAGGGCGGCGTCCGCGAGATCCTCGCCACCGAGATGCTCGAGGCCCTCGGCGTCTACACCTCCAAGACCCTCTCCCTCGTCGAGACCGGCGAGGCCCTCCAGCGCGGCGACGAGCCCTCCCCCACCCGCTCCTCGGTCCTCGTCCGCCTCAGCCACAGCCACATCCGCATCGGCACCTTCCAGCGCTTCGCGGCCTTGGGCGACACCGCCGCCCTCCGCCGCCTCGCCGACCATTCGATCGCGCACTACTGGCCCGACGCCGCCGATGCCCCCGACCCGGTGGCCGCCCTCTACGACCGCGTCGTCGGCGCCGTGGCGCAGATGGCCGCCGAGTGGTTCGCCGCCGGCTTCGTCCACGGCGTCATCAACTCCGACAACGTCAACATCACCGGCGAGAGCTTCGACTACGGCCCCTGGCGCTTCCTCGACCGCTTCGACCCGGCCTTCACCGCCGCCTACTTCGACCAGACCGGCCTCTACGCCTTCGCCCGCCAGCCCGAGGCGTTGAACTGGAACCTCGCCCGGCTCGGCGAATGCCTGATCCCAATCTCCACCCGCGAGGCCATCGAGCCGGTCTTCGACACCTACCCCGACCGCTTCCAGGCCGCCCTCACCCGCCAGACCTTCGCCCGCCTCGGCCTTCTCGCCGACCCGGTGACGGATCGCCCCCTCATGCACCACTTCTGGGCCGCGATGCAGGAGACGTCCCCGCCCTTCCAACAGGTCTTCCACGACCTCCTCGGCGGCGCCCTCCCCGACCGCCTCCGCACCACCCCCCTCCTGCCGCTATTCGAGACCGCCGTCTGGGCCGAGGTCATCGCCGACCTGCGCGAACTCTCCCCCGCCCCCGGCCTCGCCGCCGCCCTTTCCCACCCCGTCGCCGGCCGCGCCCCCGAGACCATGGTGATCGAGGAAGTCGAGGCCCTCTGGTCCGCTATCGACCGCGACGACGACTGGGCTCCCGTCGCGGCCAAGATCGAAGCCATCCGCGAAACCGGCGCCTTCAACCGCGCCCTCGGCCTCCTCGAGGGGCCGAACGCCCGCCCGGGCCACACGGCGATGAAAGATTAACCATTCCGACAACGAACCCGTTGAATTTGTATCGAACCCTAGCCGCTCTTCCGATACCCTCGGCGTGGGGTAGTTGGGGAATCGCCACGCTGAACCGCTGCAGAAACCCGAGGTCCGGGACTGCGTTCGCTTGCCCCGTGCGTTGGTTCTGGCGTCGCGAAACGGTCGACCCGTTTCAGGGTTGATTTGACGTTGAGTAGGTTCCGATGCGCCGCTGGCATCGGATCGAGTGGAAGGGGGAAGCCACCGTGCCCAGACGCCACAAGCTTGCGGCCACCAACCTACGCGACACGCTCGACGCCATTGCCGACGGCGACGTCCTGCACGGTCTCGGCGGCCGCGATCTGCTTCGCAGCACATTCGATGCCACCAGCCTCTTCGGCGACCGCGGCAACGACCGGCTGATCACAAAGCTTGCGCTCAATGCGGCTACGGCTGCCTCCCACCAGGCCGGCGGCGCCGGCAACGACGTCCTGAAGATGACGGTGACCGTGGACGGCTACAGCGATGTGACAAGCGAAGTCTTCCAACGTGGTGACTTCTGGAAACGACAAGATCGTCGCATTCAACCATGCCAACGGCTACGGCAGGGTCGAGGTCAAGAATACCATCGACGGGGGCGCCGGAAACGACACGATCGACGCAACAGCCGAGATCGAATACTGGGGTGTCCCAACGTCGAGCCATGTGACGAACGAGATCTCGGGCGGCGATGGGGACGACCGCATAACGGCACGGGCAACCGGCGATCTCTCTGGCCTCGATTCCTACGCCACCAACAACATCGATGGCGGCGACGGCGACGACGTCATCGACGTGACGGCGGTGGTGCGCTCCAACGGCGGCTACATCGCCAGAAACCACATCGTCGGCGGAAGCGGGGACGACATTATCACCGCGAGCGCATCGGCAACGTCGAATGACACGATCGGGCTGGCCCAGAACATCATTGATGGCGGCGACGGCGACGACTTGCTTGAGATCACCAGCTACGCCGGCAACGCGGACAGCACCGTGACCACCCGTGCTTCCGGGGGCAATGGCGACGACGACATAGCGTCCGATGTCGGAATCAGAGGCTGGCAATCTTCCAAAGCGATCGTCCGGGTGCACGGCGATGCCGGCGATGACCGGGTCGAATCCAGTATCCGCATGTCGGACGCACCAGACAACTCGAGCCAAATCCTGAACCGCATCGACGGCGATGCCGGCAATGACGAACTGATCGCCCGTCTGGAAATGCCCGGCTGGGACGGCGGACGCGTCTCTGCAACGAACAGGCTGGATGGCGCCGAAGGCAATGATGTGCTCACTGCCGAAATCGTCGGTCAGGGACGCAACATCCTCTACGGCGGCGCCGGAAAGGACGAACTCACGGCAATCGGGGGCGCCAACAACCTGCTCTCCGGCGAGGCCGGTGACGACCGGCTCTTCGCCGGCTCGGGCGACGACAACTTGCTCGGCGGCGGCGGTACCGATTGCTTCATCTTCGACATCACCGAAAACCAGGGGTCAGACCGGATTCTCGACTTCGACGGCCTTCTCGACCGGCTCTGCTTCGTCGGCATCACCGATCAGGGCGCCCAAGGCATCGCGGACGACCTCGATGCCGTCAGCGCGCTCACCCACGAAGGTCCAGGCGGCGACGTCATTGCGACCTTCGACAGCGGCAGCGTGATCCGCTTCGTAGGCTGCGACCTCGGCACAGACATCATGGGCCGCCCCGTCATCGACAGCTTCGCCGACCTTGTCGACGACGCCACCAGACAGCTTTTAATCGCCTGATTTGCCATGCAGTCTGCCACGCTTTACGAAAGATGAATCTCATCATGCATCACGATAGAATTCAATAACTTGACCCCTCTGCACACTGTGTGCAGAGGGCCCTTCCACGTCACGCCAGCCGCCAGGTCCCGCTCACCAGCGCCCCGTCGGAGACAACCACGCCCCTCCCCGCCAGGTCGATCAGATGCGCCAGCACGTTGCGCGCCGCCGCCGGGTGCAACCGCGGGTCGACCCCGCCATAGATCGCCGCCACCAGCTCTGCCACCGAGGCCGGCCCCCGTCCCAGCGCCCCGACGATCTCCGCCTCCCGCCCCGCCCGGTGCGCCAGCACATGGCTGACGACCGCCTGCGGATCCCGCACCGGCGCCCCGTGGCCCGGATAGTAAACCGTCTCCGATCGCCCCCGCAGCCGGGTCAGGCTCGCCCGGAACGCCGCCAGGTCCCCATCCGGCGGCGAGATCAGCGTCGTCGACCAGCCCATCACATGATCCCCGGAAAAGAGCGCATTGCCCTCTCCCCAGGCGAAGCTCAGGTGGTCGCCGATATGCCCCGGCGTCGCCAGCGCCGTCAGCGTCCAGCCCGGCCCCGTCACCACCGCGCCTTCATCGATTGTCCGGTCCGGTCGGAATCCGGCATCCACCCCTTCGCCGCCGCCGAGTCCGCCCGCCGCCGCCAGCCGCGCCATCTCCGGCGACCGCGCCCCGGCGGCATCGCCATGGGCAAGCACCGGCGCCCCCACCCACCGTGCAAAGGCCCGCGCCCCGCCGCTGTGGTCAAGATGCGCGTGCGTCACCAGCACCGCCGTCACCCGGTCTCGCCCGACCGCCGCCGCCAGCGCCTCGAGATGCCGCGGATCGGGCGGCCCCGGATCGATCACCGCCACCTCGCCCTCGCCAAGGATGTAAGTCCGCGTTCCGGTGAAGGTCATCGGGCCGGCGTTCGGCGCCGTCACCACTCGCAAGCCTGGCGCCAACACCTCCACCTCGCCGATCGGCGGCGCATGACCGAGATCGAAGGGACTCGCCGCCATCCGCTACTTCCTTGCACGGGCCACGGCCCGCGCGTAACCCTCGCGCCCATGGCCCTGCCCCGCTTCCGAACCTTCATGCCGCGCAGCCTGTTCGGGCGGGCGCTGACCATCCTATTGGTTCCGATCGTCGCCCTGCAACTCATCGTCGGCCTGGTGTTCTTCCAGCGCCACTACCTCAGGGTCACCGAGCAGATGACCCGCAACGTCGCCTACGAGCTCACCTATGCCGTCGAGCAGATCGAAGCCGCCGACGAGCCGCAGCAGGCCGCGGTCCGGATCGCCCAGCTGGCGCTGCCCCTCGACATCTGGCTGCGGCTCGAGCCCGACGTCGCGGTAGTACCCGGCGTCCAGCGCGGCCTTTTCGACTTCACCGGCGCCAAGGTGGCCGAGACGCTCCAGCATCAGCTCCACAAGCCAATCGGCATCGATCTCCTCACCGATCCGCGGTCCGCGGCCATCGGCATCCCCACCGGCGGCGGCACCCTCCTCGCGAAGGTGCCGCGCGACCGGCTCTCTGTCTCCAATCCCCACCAGCTCCTGGTGCTTATGATCCTGGCCGCGGTCCTCCTCACCGGCGTGGCGGTGATCTTTCTGCGCAACCAGGTGCGTCCGATCCGGGCGCTCGCCGAAGCCGCGGAGGCTTTCGGCAAGGGACGCTCCCTCCCCTTCCGCCCCGCGGGCGCCGAGGAGGTCCGCCGCGCCGGTGCCGCCTTCCTGTCGATGCGTTCGCGGCTCGAGCGCCAGATCGAGCAGCGCACCCAGATGCTTTCCGGCGTCAGCCACGATCTGCGCACCCCCCTCACCCGGATGAAACTGACGCTGGCGCTGATGGACGAGACCGAGGAGACCCGCGACCTGCTGCAGGACACCGACCAGATGGAGCGCATGCTCGGCGAGTTCCTCGCCTTTGCCCGCGGCGACAGCCTGGAGGAGACCGTCCCCACCGATCCCTTCGCCCTGGCCGCCGGCATCGTCGACGACGCGCGCCGCGCCGGGACGGACATCCAGCTCATCGAGCTCGGACGCTCCCAGCGCGACATCACGGTGCCGCTGCGGGCCGGCGCCGTTGCGCGCGCCCTGCAGAACCTCGTCGGCAACGCCGCCCGGCATGGCACCCATGCCCTGCTGACCGTGCGGCTGACCGGCAAGTGGCTGGTCTTCGTGGTGGAGGACGACGGCCCGGGGATCCCGGAAGCCGACCGCGCCCGCGCTCTGCAGCCGTTCACGCGGCTCGACGCGTCCCGCCCCCAGACCAGCGGCGCCAGTGTCGGACTCGGTCTGTCCATCGCCATGGACGTGGCCCGCAGTCACGGCGGCAGCCTCGACCTCGGCGAGAGCGCCGAGCTCGGCGGGCTGCGCGCGACGCTTCGGCTTCCGCTCTGACTTGCGGGTCGCGGCAGGGCGGGCAAATGTGAGCGCCGAAGGAGGCGCCGTTCTTTGAAGCCCGTTGTCACCCTCACCCTCAATCCGACGATCGACAGCGCGAGCGAGGCGGAGGTGGTGCGTCCGGTTCACAAGATCCGGACTGTGAACGAGCGCTATTTCCCAGGCGGCGGCGGCGTCAACGTGGCGCGGGTCATCGCCACGCTGGGCGGCGCGGCGGTGCCGGTCTATCTCCGGGGCGGCGTTACCGGCGCGCTGCTCGATCAGCTGACGGAGCGGGCCGGGCTCGCGCCGGTCGCGGTGCCGATCCTCGGCGACACCAGGATCAGCCATGCGGTCTTCGAGCGCGCAAGCGGTCTCGAGTACCGCTTCGTTCCGGAAGGGCCGCGGATTTCCGACGAGGAATGGCGGCACTGCCTGGAAACCCTGGAGGGCCTCGACTTCGACTGGCTGGTGGCGAGCGGCAGCCTCCCCGGCGGTCTGCCGGACGACGCCTACGCCACCGTGGCACGCCTCGCCACAGGGCGCGGGGCGCGGTTCGTGCTGGATACCTCCGGCAAGGCGCTGGCGGCGGGGCTCGCGGGCGGGCGGGTGACCCTGGCCAAGCCGAGCATCGGCGAACTCCGGTCGATCACCGGCGAGCCGCTGGAGGACAGCCGGTCCCAGGAGGCGGCGGCGCTGGCTCTCCTTGCTGGCTACGACATCGAGATGGTGGTGGTGAGCCTGGGGCACCAGGGGGCGCTGCTCGCCAGGGACGGAAGGGTGCTTCGGCTCTCTGCGCCGCCGGTGATGGCGAGCAGCGCCACCGGGGCGGGGGACAGCTTCGTCGGGGGGATGGTGTTCGCGCTCGCCGGCGGCGCCGACCCGGAGGCGGCGTTTGCCCTCGGAGTTGCCGCCGGCACGGCCGCGGTGCTCACCCCGGGAACGGAGCTGTGCCGGAAGGAAGACGTGCTCCGCCTCGCCGCACAGGTTGCGCCCGCCTGAACTGTGAACACCGGGGGTGTTCACGCGTGAACGCACTGAAAACAAAGGGATTAATCTTCAATAAAATCCGGTTAAGATCGGCAAGCCGCTCATGGGTCAGCAGCGGATTCGCATGGGCGACCCGAGCCACACCGGCCCGCGACCTAACCCTTCAAGCGGTGCTCATCCGATCACGCGGCGGACCGCAGGACGCGGCGGAGAATCTTGCCGGAGGGCGACTTGGGGATCGCGTCGACCAGCGCGAGTTGCCGGATCTGCTTGTAGCGCGCGACGTGAGTCTCGAGAAACGCCTGGATGCCCGCCAGGTCCGGTGTCGCCCCGGCCATCGGCACGACGAACGCCTTCGGGACCTCTCCCGCTTCCGGGTCGGGGGCGCCGATCACCGCCACGTCGGCGATGTCGGGGTGGGCGAGGAGCAGCGCCTCGAGTTCCGCCGGCGCCACCTGGAAGCCGCTGACCTTGATCAGCTCCTTCACCCGATCGACGATGAACATGTAGCCGTCTTCGTCGATCCGCGCGAGATCGCCGGTGCGCAGCCAGCCGTCCGCGGTCAACGTCGCGGCGGTGGCCTGCGGGTTGTTGAGATAGCCGGCCATCACCTGGGGCCCCCGGATCCAGAGCTCGCCCTCTTCTCCCGGTGAGCTGTCCTCGCCGGTCTCGGGATCGACAAGCCGGGCTTCGGTGTTGGGCGCGAGCGGTCCGGACGAGCCCGGACGACCGCGGCCTGGGGGGCTGAAATGGCTGACCGGACTGAGCTCGGTCATGCCGTACCCCTGCACTGTCTGGCAGCCGATCCGCGCGGCGCAGGCCTCCGCCACGTCGCCCCCGAGCGGCGCGGCACCGGAGAGCACGAGGTCGAGCGAGGAGAGGTCGAAGGTATCGACCACCGGGTGCTTGACCAGCGCCAGCACCACCGGCGGCACCAGAAAGAGCTGGCGCATGCGGTGCTCCTGGATCAACCGAAGCGCCGCCTCGAGATCGAAGCGCGGCAGCGTCACTTGCATGCCACCGCTCGCAAGGTAGAGGTTCATCAGGACGGTCATGCCGTAGATGTGGAAATACGGCAGGAACGCCAGGGATCGGTCGCCAGGACGGATGCCGATGATCTCCCGGATCTGCACTACGTTCGCCACCAGATTGCGATGGGTCAGCATCACCCCCTTGGGCAGACCCGTCGTACCGGAGGAATAGGGCAGGACGACGACGTCGCGCGCCGGGTCGACCGGCGCCTGCGCTGTGAGAGGATCACCCATGAGCGCCTCGAGTGCGGTCGCACCTTCGGCTGCCCCAATTACAGCGAGCTCGATTCCGGTTCCCTCGGCGGCGGTGCGGGCGGTTTCGACGAGCGCCGGGACCGTGACCAGCAGGGTGGCCCCGGAATCGCGCAGCTGGTAGCGGACCTCCTCGGCGGTGTAGGACGGGTTGAGCGTCGTCACCGTGCCGCCGGCCCAGGCGACCGCATGGAACACGACGCAGAAATCCGGATGGTTGGGCGCGAAGATCGCCACGACCTTGCCGGGTGCCAGGCCACGCGCGGTCAGCCCGCCGGCGAGACGTTCGACGCGGTCGCGGAATTCGGCGCCGGTGAGGGTGCGTTCGGTGATCCCGCAGATCAGGGCCGGTTCATCTTCACGGCCTTTGAGGCCAGCGAAGACCAGCTCGGTGATCGACAGGTCCGGAATGGTCAGATCGGCAAAGCTGCTGCGGTAGACGCGCATCTGTTCTTCCCCCTGGACCGCCCGCTCTTCGGCGGACGGACTGGGGTCATGCTACCGTAGAAGATCGCCGCGTGGTCACAAAATCGAACCGCCTCGCCGGGTCCCGTCAGCCCTTGGCCAAAAGGGCGAGGCGGGCCGCGCGGAGGCGGTCGAAATCGGCGCCGGCGTGATAGCTCGACCGGGTGAGCGGCGTGGCCGAGACCATCAGGAAGCCCTTGCCGAAGGCGGCCTTCTCGTAGCCCGCGAACTCGTCGGGGGTGACGAAGCGGTTGACCGCGTGGTGCTTGGGCGTCGGCTGCAGGTACTGGCCGATGGTGAGGAAATCGACGTTGGCGGCGCGCATGTCGTCCATCACCTGGAGCACCGCCTGCCGGTCCTCGCCCAGCCCGACCATGATCCCGGACTTGGTGAACATCGCCGGGTCGAGTTCCTTGACCCGCTGCAGCAGCCGCAGCGAGTGGAAGTAGCGCGCGCCGGGGCGGACCTCCGGATAGAGGCCGGGCACGGTCTCGAGGTTGTGGTTGAAGACGTCGGGCTTCGCCGCCACCACCGTTTCCAGCGCCGAGGCCGGGCAGCGCAGGAAGTCCGGCACCAGGACCTCGATCGTCGTCTGGGGCGCCTTGCGCCGCACCGCCCGGATCGTCTGGGCGATGTGCTCCGCCCCGCCGTCCTCGAGATCGTCGCGGTCGACGGAGGTGATGACCACGTGGTTGAGGCCGAGCTTCTCCACCGCGACGGCGACCCGGGCCGGCTCGAAGACATCGAGCGCGTCCGGCCGCCCGGTGGCGACGTTGCAGAAGGTGCAGCCGCGGGTGCAGATCTCGCCCATGATCATCATGGTGGCGTGGCCCTGGCTCCAGCACTCGCCGACGTTGGGGCAGCCCGCCTCCTCGCAGACCGTGACCAGCCGGTTCTCGCGCATGATGTCGCGGGTGCGCTTGTAGCCCTCCGAGGTTGGCGCCTTCACCCGGATCCAGTCCGGCTTGCGCAGGATCGGCGCGTCGGCGCGGTGGGCCTTCTCCGGATGCCGCTGGGCCCGGTCGCTCAGATCGCGGGGAGTGCTCATGCCTGTCCTCGTCGTGGCCGTCGGACCACACCATAGGGCCGCAATCGGGGAAAGTCAGCGGCCTGAAAACGAAACCCTTGCCTGCATCCGGTGCAACCCCGATATGGCCGCTGGCAGCCCGAGGAGCCCCGATGACGCTTCTGCCCCTTCTCGCCGTCGCCGGTGGCCTCGCGGCGCTGGTCTGGAGCGCCGATCGCTTCGTCGCCGGCGCCGCCGGCCTTGCCACCGCCTTCGGCATGCCGCCGCTCCTCATCGGCATGGTGGTGGTCGGGTTCGGAACCTCGGCCCCGGAGATGCTGGTCTCGGCCCTCGCCGCCTTCGAGGGGCGCCCGGGGCTCGCCCTCGGCAACGCCTATGGCTCCAACATCGCCAATATCGGGCTGATCCTCGGCCTGACCGCGCTGATCTCGCCGATCACGGTCCATTCCACGGTGCTCAGGCGCGAGGCGCCGATCCTGCTCGCGGTCACCGTCCTCAGCATCGTCCTTCTCTGGAACCTCACCTTCTCGCGCCTCGACGCGCTGATCCTGCTGGCGGCGTTCGCGGCCTTCATGGTCTGGTCGGTCCGGCAGGCGCAGCTCGACACGTCCGATCCGCTGGTGACCGAGCAGGCCGAGCGCGGCGGCGCGGACGTGCTGCCTCCGGGGCGTGCCACGCTCTGGGCCGCCATCGGCCTCCTGATCCTCGTGGTGAGCTCGCAGGTGCTGATCTGGGGGGCGGTGGAGATCGCCGAGGCGCTGGGGGTCAGCGACCTCCTGATCGGCCTCACCATTGTCGCCGTCGGCACCTCGCTGCCCGAGCTCGCCTCGACGCTGACGGCGCTGCGCCGCGGCGAGCACGACATCGCCCTCGGCAACGTCATCGGCTCGAATCTCTTCAACACCCTCGCCGTCGTCGGGATCGCCGGGCTGGTGCAGGGGTTCGCGGTGCCGCGGGACGTGCTGACCCGGGACCTGCCGGTGATGACCGGGCTGACGCTGGCGCTCTTTCTCGTCGCCGCCGGGTTCGGCCGCCAGGGCCGCGTCAACCGCGTTGAGGGCGGGCTGCTGTTCGCGGCCTGGATAGGGTACACCGGGTACCTCGTCGCGACGGCGGGCTGACCGGCCGTCGGCCCTCGTGAATCGGTTTCAGTCTGGCGCGCGCACCTGATAGAGGGAGCCGTTCCATTCGAATCCTCAAGGGAGGGAGACGTCGATGACCAAGCGGCTCACGACCACCGCGGGTGCTCCGGTACCGGACAACCAGAACTCGCTGACCGCCGGCGCCCGTGGCCCGGTTCTGCTCCAGGACTACCAGCTCATCGAGAAGCTGGCGCACCAGAACCGCGAGCGCATCCCCGAGCGGGTCGTGCATGCCAAGGGTTGGGGGGCGTTCGGGACGCTGACGATCACCGGCGACATCTCGCGGTATACGCGGGCAAAGGCGCTGCAGCCGGGGGCGACGACGCCGATGCTGGCGCGGTTCTCGACGGTGGCGGGCGAGCAGGGCGCGGCGGATGCGGAGCGCGATGTGCGCGGCTTCGCGCTGAAGTTCTACACCGAGGAGGGCAACTGGGATCTCGTCGGCAACAACACCCCGGTGTTCTTCGTGCGCGATCCGCTGAAGTTTCCGGATTTCATCCACACCCAGAAGCGGCATCCGGCCACCAATCTGCGCAGCCCGACCGCGATGTGGGATTTCTGGTCGCTGTCGCCGGAGAGCCTGCACCAGGTGACGATCCTGATGTCCGACCGCGGCATCCCGGTCACGCCGATGAACATGAACGGCTACGGCAGCCACACCTATTCGCTCTGGAACGACGCCGGCGAGCGGTTCTGGGTGAAGTTCCACTTCAAGACCCGGCAGGGCCACCGGCACCACACCAACGCCGAGGCGGAGCAGGTGATCGGCCGGACCCGCGAGAGCTACCAGGAGGCGCTCTACAACACGATCGAGAACGGCGACTTCCCGCAGTGGACGGTGCAGGTCCAGATCATGCCGGAAACCGATGCGGACAAGCATGCCTACAACCCCTTCGACCTCACCAAGGTCTGGCCACATGGCGACTACCCGCCGATCGACATCGGGGTGATGGAGCTGAACCGCAATGCCGAGAACTACTTCTCGGAGATTGAGAACGCGGCCTTCAGCCCATCCAACATCGTGCCGGGCATCGGGCATTCGCCGGACAAGATGCTGCAGGCGCGGGTGTTCTCCTATGCGGATGCGCACCGCTACCGGCTCGGCACACACTACGAGGCGCTGCCGGTGAATGCGCCGCGGGTGGAGGTGAACCACTACAACAAGGACGGGACGATGCGGTTCTTCCGCAACGACACCGGCAATCCCGACGCCTACTACGAGCCGAACAGCTTCGGCGGGCCGACGGAGGACAAGTCGGTGCAGGAGCCGCCGCTGCGCATCGACGGCAATGCCGACCGCTACAACCACCGCGAGGGCAACGACGACTTCGGCCAGCCCCGCGCCCTCTTCAACCTCTTCGACGACGGCCAGAAGGCGCGGCTCTTCTCCAATATCGCCGCGGCGATGGGGGGCGTGCCGGAGGAGATCGTCGAGCGGCAGTGCCGGCTCTTCGACCAGGTGCATCCGGACTACGGCCGCGGCGTGCGCGAGGCGGTGCGGAAGGCCGCCGAGGACGCCGCCAACGCGGTGCCGGTCACCGACAAGACGCCGCAGCACGCGGCCGAATGACTTCAGTCACTGCCGGGGCCGATCGGCCCCGGCTTTCCTCGCGTGCTAGTGAAGGAACAGCGGCGTGAAAATCAGGTTAACCTGGGAGTGTAATCCAGGAGCCCCGTATGACCCGTCTGACCGCCTCGACTCCCCTCGCCGCCACGATTGCCATCGTCGCCGCCGCCTCGGCCTGCGCCCAGTCCGGTTCCCCGGTGAGCCAGGGCCCGCCCAACGTCCCGGAGTTCGAGCCGGCCTTCCCGGAACAGACCCGTGCCCCCGCAGCGACAAGCGACACCGAACTCGCCGTCGAGTCCGTCGCCGCCGGCCTCGTCCATCCGTGGGGCATCGCGGTGACCCCGCTCGGCGACTACCTCGTCACCGAGCGGCCGGGACGCCTGCGGGTGATCTTCGCCGACGGACAGGTCTCCGACCCCGTCGACGGCCTTCCGGAAATCTTCGCGCGGGGCCAGGGCGGCCTGCTCGACGTCGCGGTGTCGCCGGACTTCTCCGCGGACCGCACCATCTTCTTCACCTACGCGAAACCGATGGGTGGCGGCACATCCGCCACCGCCGCGGCGCGGGCCCGTATTTCCGAGGACTTCTCCGAGCTGACCGAGGTCGAGGACATCTTCGTCCAGGATCCTCCCTCCCCGACCGCGAAGCACTACGGCTCCCGCATCCTTTTCGACGACGACGGCCACGCCTTCATCACCACCGGCGAGCACTCCTCCCCGAGCGAGCGGGTATTCGCGCAGGATCTCGACAAGACCTACGGCAAGGTGATCCGCGTGAACCTCGACGGCTCGACACCAGAGGACAATCCGTTCGTCGGGCAGGAGGGGGCCGTCGATACGATCTGGTCCTACGGTCATCGCAACATCCAGGGTGCCGACATCCGGCCGGAGACCGGACAACTCTGGACGGTCGAGCACGGGCCGAAGGGGGGCGACGAGATCAACCGGATCGAGCCGGGCACCAACTACGGCTGGCCGGTGATCAGCTATGGCGAGAACTACAGCGGCAGCCCGATCGGCGAAGGGCTCACCGCGCAGGACGGCATGGCCCAGCCGCAGTATTACTGGGACCCGGTGATCGCCCCGGGCGGCATGGTCTTCTATGACGGCGGGATGTTTCCCGAGTGGGAGGGCGATCTCTTGATCGCGTCGCTCCTGCCTGGCGCGCTGGTGCGGCTCGAGCTCGACGGCGACACGGTCGTCGGCGAGGAGCGCCTGATCACCGACGTAGGGCGGGTTCGCGACGTGGCGATCGCGCCGGACGGCGCGGTACTGGCGCTCACCGATCAGGAAGATGGCGAAGTGCTGCGGCTGACGCCGGAGACCCCCACCAACTGACGCTCAGGAGATCATGATCGCGACGACGATCACCAAGAGGCCGCCAAGGATCGCCCATCCGCCCTTGCGGAAACGCTGCATCAGGTCCCGGTGATCGTCGCCCATTCGTCGTTGCTCCTGACTTGGCGGAGGCGAGCGTAGCCGCCCTCACGGCGAAATGAAATCCGGGCGGCGCCGAACGGCGTGGGTCCGTCTATACTCCGGCAATGGCGAGGGAGAGAGCTATGGTTGGTCGACGTGGGGTGATCGCGGGGCTCGGCTGCGCGGCACTGTTGATGCCGGCGACGGCACGGGCGCATCACGGCTGGGCCTGGGCCGAGGACGAGGAGTTCAGCCTGACCGGCGTGGTCCGGGAAGTCCGCCTCGGGAATCCGCACGGCGAGCTCGAGGTCGAGGCCGCCGACGGCATTTGGACCGCCGAGGTCGGCCAGCCGTGGCGCAACCAGCGGGCCGGGCTGACCGACGACATGCTGGTGCCGGGGCTCGAGCTGACGCTTGAGGGCCACCGGTCGCAGGACCCGGACGCGAAGCGGATGAAGGCCGAGCGAGTCATCATCGCCGGCCAGCTCTACGACCTATACCCCGGCCGGAGCTGACGCTTGGAGGAGTTCGCCGCGGCCGTGCAGGCGTCCGCGGTGGCGGAGTTCCTCCGCGGGTCGCGCTGGACCTATCCGGCGGTCAACGCGGCGCACATCCTCGGGGTCGCCCTTCTCGTCGGGGCGGTGGTGCCGATGGACCTGCGGCTGATCGGGGTCTGGCGCGGCGACATGCGGCTCCGTCCAGTGCTGCGGCTGCTGCGGCCGATGGCGGCGTTCGGTGCGGTGCTGGCGCTGGCCACAGGGGTGCTGCTCTTCTCGGTGCAGGCGCAGGACTACGCAGCGACGCGGCTCTTCGCGGTTAAGCTGGCGCTGGTCGCGGTCGGGCTGGTGCATGCGCTGGCCTGGAGTCGCGGGCTCGGCGGCGCGGCGCGGGGGCGGCAGCGACTGGCGGGGGCGGTGTCGCTGACCGTGTGGCTGGCGGTGCTGGTCTGCGGGCGGATGCTCGGCTACGTCTGAACCGGGAAGCGCTCAGCGTCGAGCTTCAGGCGGGTCTCGAAGGCGTGGCTGATGTGGGCGCGGATGGTGGTCTCGGCGGTGGCGCCGTCGCGGGCCTCGATGGCGCGGACGATGGCGTCGTGCTCGTCGAGGGCGACGGCACCGCGGCCCTCGGCGGCGAGCGAGGTGGTGGCGAGGAGCACCATGGCCCGGTGGATCATCTCGAGCTGCTGGATCAGGTAGCGGTTGTGGCTGGCGAGGTGGATCTGGTGGTGGAAGCGGCGGTTGGCGCGGGCCAGGAGCTCCGGTCGGTCGATGAGCTGGCGGTCGCGGCGGGCCATCTCGTGGAGGACACGGACCTCCTCGGGGGCGGCGTGCTGGGCGGCGAGGCGGGCGGCGAGGCCCTCGAGCTCGGCACGGACGACGTAGAGCTCGCCGAGCTGGTCGTGATCGAGGCTCGCCACCACTAGGCTGCGGCCGTCGCGGGCGACGACGCCCTGGGTCTCGAGCCGCTGCAGGGCCTCGCGGACCGGCGTGCGGGAGACGCCGAAGCGGTCGGCGAGCTCGGATTCCACCAGCCGATCGCCGGGGCGGAACGCGCCGACGTCGATGGCGTCGAGAAGGAGCGTGTAGGCGTCCTTCTGGGGCGTGGCGGCGGAGGGCATCGATGGTCCCGGGGCGAAAAAAGGGGTGGGTGCGCACTGTGCGCGGGCAGGTTAAGCCATTGAATTTACTAGATCAGGGCGGCGTTGGCAATATCTGGTTAACCGGCTTGCGCACGGCCCAGCCGTGGCCCACTCTCGGGCCCCATGGACTGGTCCGCCGAGCAATATCGGAAGTTCGAGCGCGAACGCTCGCGCCCCTGCGCCGAACTCCTCGCCCGGGTACCGACCGATCCTGTCGGGAAGGCGATCGACCTCGGCTGCGGCCCGGGCAACTCCACCGAGCTTCTGGCCGCGCGCTGGCCGGAAGCGCGGGTCAGCGGGCTCGACAGCTCGCCCGACATGGTCGCCGCCGCCCGCGTTCGGTTGCCCGGGGTCGACTTCGTCCTCGGTGACGTGACCGACTGGAACGACGCCGGGACGTATGACGTCATCCTCGCCAACGCGGCGCTGCAATGGGTGCCGGACCATGCACGGCTGTTTCCGGCACTCGTCGACCGGTTGGCGCTGGGTGGCAGCCTCGCGGTGCAGATGCCCGACAACCTCGACGAGCCGTCGCACCGGCTGATGCGCGAGGTCGCTGCCGCGGGACCCTGGGCGAGGAAGCTCGGGGATGCCGGAGCCGTCCGGACGCCGCGGCATCCGGTCGGGTTCTACGCCGAGATCCTCTTCGGCCGGGCCGAGCTCGATCTGTGGCGGACCACCTACTACCATCCGCTGGCCGGAGCCGACGGTGTCGTCGAGTGGCTGAAGGCGACGGGCCTCCGACCGTTCCTCGCGCCGCTCGATCCGGGAGAGCGCGAGGGCTTCCTCGCCGCCTATCGCGAGGCGATCGCGGCCGCCTATCCGACGCTGCCGGACGGGACGCTGCTTCTGCCGTTCCCGCGGCTCTTCATCGTCGCTACCCGATCCGATCGCCGCTCGCGCGGTCAAAGCCGTGAAGGGTCTGCGGGCGCAGGTAGACGGTGAGCGGCGCGCCCTCGGTCGCCACGGGGCGGCCCTGGGTGCGGAGGGTGACGGGCAGGTCGAGGCCGTCGAGGCGGAGGTAGAGGTGAGATTCGCCTCCGGCGGGCTCCAGGAGCTCGAGCGTTGCGGGGAGCGCGACATGCGGCTCCCCCGGAGGGGCGAGGAGGAGGTCGTCGGGGCGCACGCCGACGAGATCGGCGCCGGGCGGCGGCCCCGCTGCCCCGCCGCCGCGGGCGGCGACGTAGTCGGCCGGCAGGATGTTCATCGGCGGGGTGCCGATGAAGCCGGCGACGAAGAGCGTCGCCGGGCGGTCGTAGACCTCGGACGGGGTGCCGATCTGCTCGACCCGGCCCTCGTTCAGCACCACCAGCCGGTCGGCCAGGGTCAGCGCCTCGATCTGGTCGTGGGTGACGTAGAGCGAGGTGGTGGCGAGGCGGCGCTGCAGCCGGCGGATCTCGACGCGCATCTGCACCCTGAGCTTGGCGTCGAGGTTCGAGAGCGGCTCGTCGAAGAGGAAGGCCGCGGGGTCGCGCACCAGCGCCCGGCCCATGGCGACACGCTGGCGCTGGCCGCCGGAGAGCTGCCGCGGCCTGCGGTCGAGGAACGGCGCGATCTCGAGCATGTCCGCCGCGGTCTTCACCCGCGCCTCGATGTCCTCGCGGCTGAAGCCGCGGTTCTTCAGCCCGTAGGCGAGATTGCCGCGCACCGACATGTGCGGGTAGAGGGCGTAGTTCTGGAACACCATGGCGATGTCGCGCTCGGCCGGCTCGAGGTCGTTCACCACCCGCTCGCCGATCCGGAGCGTCCCGGCGGTGATCCGCTCGAGGCCGGCGACCATGCGCAGCAGCGTCGACTTGCCGCAGCCGGAGGGCCCGACCAGCACCACGAGCTCGCCGTCGGCTATGTCGAGGGAGACGCCGTGGATGACCTCGGTCGACCCGTAGCTCTTGCGGATGTCCTGAAGCGAGACTGTCGCCACCTACTTCTCCGTTTCCACGAGGCCCTTCACGAACCAGCGCTGCATCAGCACCACCACCAGGATCGGCGGCAGGATGGCGAGCACGGCGGTGACCATGACCAGGTGCCAGGGGGTATCGGCATCGGCGAAGGAGATCATCTTCCGGAGCGCGATGACGATGGTGTTCATCGAGTTGGAGTTGGTGACGAGCAGCGGCCAGAGGTACTGGGTCCAGCCGTAGATGAAGAGGATCACGAAGAGCGCCGCTATGTTGGTCGCCGAGAGCGGCAGCAGGATGTCCTTGAAGAAGCGCCATGGGCCGGCGCCGTCGACGCGGGCGGCCTCGAGGAGCTCGTTCGGCACGGTCATGAAGAACTGGCGGAAGAGCAGCGTCGCGGTCGCCGAGGCGATCAGCGGCAGGATCAGCCCGCCGTAGGTGTCGATGAGGCCGAGATCGACCATGACCTTGTAGGTCGGCAGGATGCGCACCTCGACCGGCAGCATCAGCGTGATGAAGATCAGCCAGAAGAACACCATCCGGAGCGGGAAGCGGAAGAACACGATGGCGTAGGCCGAGGCCATCGAGATCACGATCTTGCCGACCGCGATCGCCACCGCGACGATCGAGGTGTTGAGCAAGAGCCGGCCGACGCTGACCCCGCCGATCCGGTTGATGCCGCCGCCGAAGGCTTCGGAATAGTTGTCGATGAGCTCGCCGCCGGGCAGGAGCGGCAGCGGCGGGCGCAGGATGGTCTGCAGCGTGTGGGTCGAGGCGACGAAGACGTAGTAGATCGGGAAGGCGACGATGATCACCCCGAGGATCAGGACGAAATGCGCCACCAGCCGTCCGCTCCGGGTGGCGCCGACCATCAACTCCTCAGCCATAATGCACCCTCCGCTCGACGTAGCGGAACTGGAAGGCGGTCAGCGCGATCACGATCGCCATCAGGATCACCGACTGCGCCGCCGAGGAGCCGAGCTGCAGGTTCACGAAGCCGTCGTTGTAGACCTTGTAGACCAGCGTCTCGGTCGACTTGCCCGGACCGCCGCTGGTGACGGCGTGGATGATGCCGAAGGTGTCGAAGAGCGCGTAGACGGTGTTGACCACCAGGAGGAAGAAGCTGGTGGGCGCGAGCAGCGGGAAGACGATGGTCCAGAACCGCCGGGTGCGGCTGGCGCCGTCGATGGCCGCGGCCTCGACCAGGGACTTCGGGATCGACTGCAGGCCGGCGACGAAGAACAGGAAGTTGTAGCTGATCTGCTTCCAGGATGCCGAGGCGATGACCAGCGCCATCGCCTGGTTGCCGTTCAAGAGCGGATCCCAGTCGATGCCGAGCCGGCGGAGCGGCCAGGCCAGGGTGCCGAAGGACGGGTTGAACATGAAGAGCCAGAGCATGCCGGCGATGGCGGTGGCCACCGCGTAGGGCCAGATCAGCAGGGTGCGGTAGAGGCCGGTGCCGCGGACGATCTTCTCGGCCTGGACGGCGAGGAGGAGCGCGATCGCCATGGAGAAGAACGCCGTCAGCACCGAGAAGACGATGGTGACGTGGACCGAGTTGAGATAGGCGGGGTCGCTCAGCACCCGCTTGAAGTTGGCGAGCCCGACGAAGCGGCTGGAGAGGCCGAAGGGGTCCTCGCGCAGCACCGACTGGTGCAACGCCTGGCCCGCCGGCAGGTAGAAGAAGACGAGCGAGATGGCGAGCTGCGGGGCCACCAGCAGGTAGGGCAGGAACCGGTGCGGAAAGGTCGCGCGCATGGCCTCAGCCCCGTCCGGCCCGCCCGGTGGGCACGCGTGCCCACCGACGCAACCGATTGTTATTATTGGAGAACGTCTGCAAAATTAACCCGGGCTTAACCTCGGCCAAGCCCGGATCCGTCTCAGTTGCCGGTAGCCTGGGCAATCAACTCGTTGGCGCGGGCGACGGCGTTGTCGAGAGCCTGCTGCGCGGTCTCATCGCCCGCGAGCATCTTCTCGAACTCCTCGTTCTGGATGTCGCGCACCTGCGGCATGTTGATGAGCCGCACGCCCTTGGAATTCGCGGTCGGCTCCTTGCCCATCATCTGCAGGATCGGCGTCTCGCGGGCCGGGTTCTTGTCGTAGAAGCCCGACGCCTTGGTCGCCTCATAGGCCGCCAGCGTCACCGGCAGGTAGCCGGAGGTCTCGTGCAGGTACTGCTGCACCTCGGTCTTCGACAGGTAGTCGAAGAACGCGGCGACGCCCTTGTAGGTCTCGTCCGACTTGCCGCCGAAGACCCAGAGGCTGGCGCCGCCCGGGATGGTGTTCTGCGGCGCGCCGGCGGCGTCGCTGTCGTAGGGAAGCTGGCCGATGCCGTAGTTCATCCCCGACTTGACGATGTCGCCGAGGCCGCCCGAGCTCTCGGTGAAGATGCCGCACTCGCCGGCGAGGAAGATCTGCTTGGCCTCCGAGGTGCGGCCGCCGTACTTGAAGGTGCCGTCCTTGGCGAGGTCGGCGATGGCCTGGAAGTGGTTGACGTAGATCGGCGCGTTGATCTCAAGCTCCGGCTGGCCGGCCTCGAGGCCGTTCTCGTGGGTGGCGTAGGGCACGTCGTTCCAGGCGGCGAAGTTCTCGAGGTGGATCCAGGTGAGCCAGGTCGAGGTATAGCCGCAGGGGGCGGCACCCGAGGCCTTGATCTTCTTGGCCGCGTCCCAGACCTCGTTCCAGGTCTTGGGCGGGTTGTCGACGTCGAGGCCGGCTTTCTCGAAGATGTCCTTGTTGTAGTAGAGGATCGGCGAGGACGAGTTGTAGGGGAAGGAGAGCATGGTGCCGTCGGGCTTGGAATAATAGGCGACGATGCCCGGCAGGTATTGCGACTTGTCGAAGGTCATGCCGGCGTCGGTCAGCACGTCGGCGACCGGCTTGATGGCCCCTTCCGCGGCCATCATCACGCCGGTGCCGACGTCGAAGACCTGCATGATGTCGGGCGGCTGGCCGGCGCGGAACGCGGCGATGCCGGCGTTGAGCGTCTCGGGGTAGGTGCCCTTGAACACCGGCATCACCTTGTAGTCGGACTGGCTGGCGTTGAAGTCCGAGGAAATCTTCTCGACGACCTCGCTGTTGGCGCCGGTCATCGCGTGCCACCAGCTGATCTCGGTCTGCGCCAGCGCGGGCGCGGCGGTGGCGAGAAGCGCGGCGATGGCCGCGGTCGTGCAGATTTTCATGAGGGTCTCCCTAACTCAGACGGACGGACTTCGCGGCGTGCGGCCCGGTTTGGGCGCCGGTCGGCCGGCGCCAGAGATCACAATAGCGGCCGCGGGTCACAAGTGAAGCTTTTGTGTCCCCGCGGCCCGAAATTCGCGGCTGCCGTCAAGCGATCCGCCGGCGGGCGACCCGGCCGATGGCCGCGACGCCGACGAGGAGGAGCAGCACCGGTGCCGGCAGCGGCACCGGCGCGATGCTGGCGCGGACCTGGTCGGCGAGGGCGGCGTGGATGGTGCCGCTCGGATGCACCTGGTCCCAGAAGAGGTGCTTCTCGGCCTCCTCCGCCGTGCAGATCTGGGTGGCGGGCGGGATCAGGCAGGGCGTCGAGACGTTGTTGATACCGTAGTCGGCGGGGTTGGCGATGACGTCCTCGAACGCGGCATTGGCATCGAAGCTCTCGATGTTGGCGATCGGGGCGAGGCCGGCGAGCTGCTGGGCGAGCAGCGCGTTGAAGACCCCGGTGGCGTATTCGGCCAGCGGTGCGCCCGCCGGGTTGAAGATGGTGAAGGCCGGCGTCGCCTCCAGGGGCGCCATGTTGAAGACCATGAAGTCCTTGATGCCGGCATCCACCAGCGAGGTGATCCCGGCGCCGACGGCCTGCACGGCGTCGGCCATGGCGGCGCCGATGGTGGGCAGGTAGGGCGGCTGCGCCGCGGAGATCGCCGCGAAGGCGTCGTTGTTGGCGATCCAGATGAAGGCGACCGGCTTTTTGCCGAGCGGGTTGGCGTCGGCCTTGAAGGCGGCGATCTGCTCGGAGAGGTTGGGGACGTCGAAGGGCCCGAAGCTCGCGTTGGACGAGGCGGTGGCGTAGGCGTAGGCGTAGTTGCGGTTGGCGAGGCCCTTGGCCGAGAAATCGTCGGCGATGTGGTCCGCCCAGACCGGGCCGTTGGAGCTGCGGCCCATGTAATAGGGCGGCGACGGCGGCTGCCCGTAGGCGCTGTAGAGGTTGCCGTTGTCGGTCAGGCTGTCGCCGAAGAACCAGGCACTGTCGAAATGCGCCGTCGATGCGCCGGCGGCAGAGGCGAGAAGCGTCACGGACAGTGCCGTGGCCGCCAGCAGGAACTTTGTCATCACGAGGTCCCCCACGGAAAAATTTCCGTGGGCCGCACGACAGCACACCTTGCGAGTCTTCACAAGATTGTCAGCGGGCTACTCGCCCGGCGATTTGTGCTCCGTGCGCCGGCGACGGGTCTCGGCGCGCTCGGCGAGGTTCTCCCTGGCCATCCGGCTCTCGAACCAGGCGCCGCAGGCGAGCCCGGCGAGGAACCCGCCGAGGTGCGCCTCCCAGGCCAGGTAGCCTTGCAGGCCGATGAAGGTAAGAAGGTTGAGCACCACCAGCACCACCACCCGCCGGATCACCGGCGACGGCGAAAGGCCGCGGGCGCGGTGGCGGTGCCAGTCCCAGGCGATCCAGACGCCCAGGAACGCGAAGACCGCCCCCGAGGCCCCCACCATCGGGCTCTGGCTGCTGGCGAGAAGCCCGTAGACCGCGCCCCCGGCGATGGCGCCGAGAAAGAACACCGGCAGCACCACCCCGGCGCCGTAGCGGTCGGCGGTGAACCGGCCGAGCGCCAGCAGGATGGTCATGTTCATCACCATGTGCAGCAGCGAGCCGTGCAGCAGCGCATGCGTGACGAACATCGCCACCGGCTGCGCCGCGTAGATCGGCGTCGCCCCGTGCAGCAGCGAGGTCCAGAAGCCGCCGAGGATGTAGACCCGCGTCCGGAGCGTCGGATCGAAGAGGATCCCCGCATCCGCGAGGCTCAGCACGATCTCGATCAGCGCGATGACGCCGGCCAGCACCAGCAGCCCCCGCGGCATCGGCTGCCGCGACGGCGGCGGCATGTTGGTCATGCGGTCAGCCACCGGCGGCGGTCCGGGGCGGGCAGAGGGTCGGGGCTGGCGTCGCGTCCTGCATCCGGCGGCTTATATCAGCTTGCCCGGCGGCGTCCGCAACAATCGTGGCGTCCGCTCGCGCGACTGTGCGCGCCCGCCCTGCGTGCTAGATGGCGGGGACCGACCGCCCGGAGGGCCGATGCTGACCGTCGACGACGTCTCGAAGTCCTACCCCGGCGCCCAGGGCCCGGTGCCGGTGCTGCGCGGCGTCTCGCTCGACCTGCCCGCCGGCCGCAGCCTGGCGCTGACCGGCGAATCCGGCAGCGGCAAGAGCACCCTCCTCCACCTCGTCGCCGGCCTCGACGCGGTGGACGCCGGCCACATCACCGTCGCCGGCACCCCGCTCACCGGCCTCGGCGACGCGCGGCCGCGCCGAGCTCCGCCGCCGCGCCGTCGGCCTGGTCTTCCAGCAGTTCAACCTCATCCCCAGCCTCGACGTCGCCCACAACCTCGCCTTCCAGGCCCGCCTCGCCGGCCGCCTCGACCCCGCCTGGCAGGCCGAGCTCACCGACCGCCTCGGCCTCGGCACCCTCCTCGCCCGCTACCCCGAGGAGCTCTCCGGCGGCCAGCAGCAGCGCGTCGCCATCGGCCGGGCCCTCGCCCCCCGCCCTGGCCTCATCCTCGCCGACGAGCCCACCGGCAACCTCGACGAGGCCAGCGGCGACGCGGTGATGGCGCTCCTGCTCGAACTCGTGGCCCAAGCCGGTGCCAGCCTCCTCCTCGTCACCCATAGCCCCCGCCTCGCGGCGCTGACCGACAGCCGCACCACGCTGCGCGCCGGGGTCCTCACGTGACCGCCGTCCTCGCCGCCCTCCGCGGCCACTGGCGCCGGCACCCGCTCGAACTCGCGACGCTCCTCATCGGCCTCGCCGTCGCCACCGCCCTCTGGAGCGGCGTCCAGGCCCTGAACGCCGAGGCCCGCCAGAGCTACGCCCGCGCCGCCGCCCTCCTCGGCGCCGACCGCCTCGCCCAGGTGGTGCGCAGCGACGGCGGCCGCATCGCGCTCGCCGACTACGTGGCGCTGCGCCGCGCCGGCTGGCCGGTCTCGCCGGTGCTCGAAGGCGACCTCCGCCGCGGCGAGGACAGCCTCCGCGTCGTCGGCATCGACCCGATCACCCTGCCCGCCGCCGCCGGCGCCCTCGGCATCGACGCCGGCACCGCCTCGGACGCGCTCAACGCCTTCGTGCTGCCGCCGCACCAGGTCCTCGCCGCCCCCGAGACCGTCGCCCGCCTCGCCGCCGCCACCGACCTGCCGCCGCGCGCCGTGAACGACGCCCTGCCGCCCGACACCCTCCTCGTCGACATGAGCGTCGCCTCCCGGCTCCTCGACACCCCCGACCGGCTCACCCGCCTGATCCTGCCCGCGGCCGAGGCGGCGCGCCCGCTGCCGCCCGACCTCGCCGGACAGGCTCCAGGTCCGCGCCCCGGGGGCGCGCAGCGACCTCGACCGCCTCACCGACAGCTTCCACCTCAACCTCACCGCCTTCGGCTTCCTGAGCTTCCTCGTCGGCCTCTTCATCGTCTACGCCGCCGTCGGCCTCGCCTTCGAGGAGCGCCGCCCGACCTTCCGCACCTTACGCGCCTGCGGCGTCTCCGCCCGCGGCCTCGCCTTCGCCCTCCTCGCCGAGATCCTCGCCCTCGCCCTCCTCGCCGGCCTCGTCGGCGTCGCCGCCGGCTACGCGCTGGCCGGCGCGCTCCTGCCCGACGTCGCCGCGAGCCTGCGCGGCCTCTACGGCGCCCGCGTCCCCGGCAGCCTCAGCCTCGCGCCCGCCTGGTGGGCCGCCGGCCTCGGCATCAGCCTGCTCGGAGCGCTGGCCGCCGCCGGCACCAGCCTCTGGCGCGCCTGGCGCCTGCCGATCCTCGCCCCGGCGCAGCCGCAGGCCTGGCACCGGGCGGCGCGCCGCGGCCTCAAGGTGCAGGTCGCCGTCGCCGCCCTCCTCGCCCTCGGCGCGCTGGCGGCCCTCGTCTTCGGCGACAGCCTCGCGGCCGGCTTCGCGGTGATGGGCGGGCTGCTCCTCGCCGCCGCCCTGGCACTCCCCGCCCTCCTCGCCGCGGTGCTGGCGCTCGGTGGCCGCGCCGCCCGGCGGCCGCTCGCGGAGTGGGTCTGGGCCGACGCCCGGCAGGAGATGAACGGCCTGTCGCTGGCGCTGATGGCGCTGTTGCTGGCGCTCGCGGTCAACGTCGGCGTCGGCACCATGGTCGACAGCTTCCGGCGCACCTTCACCGGCTACCTCGACCAGCGCCTCGCCTCCGAGCTCTACGTCAGCGGCCCGGACGACGCCGCCGCCGAGGCGGTGGCCGACTGGCTCGCCGCCCGTCCCGAGGTGTCGGCGGTGCTGCCGATCTGGGAGGCCGAGGCCCGCTTCCGCGACTGGCCGCTCGAGGTCTACGGCTTCCGCGACCACGCGACCTACCGCGACAACTGGCCGCTCCTCGCCGCCGCCCCCGACGCCTGGGACCGGGCCGCCCGCGGCGAGGCGCTGCTCGTCTCCGAGCAGATGGCCCGCCGCTTCGAGCTCGCCCTCGGAGACCCGGTGGCGCTTCCCGCTCCCGACGGCACCTGGACGCTGCCGGTCGCCGGCATCTACCCCGACTACGGCAACGCCGCGAGCCAGGTGATGGTCAACGCCGCCTCCCTCGCCGAGCGCTGGCCCGGGATCGACCGCCGGCGGATGGCGGTGCGGGCCGAGCCCGAGGCGGTGCCGGCGCTCATCGCCGACCTCCACGCCGCCTTCCCGGAGGCGCAGGCGACCGACCAGCGCGGGCTCAAGGCCATCTCGCAGCGCATCTTCGACCGCACGTTCGCCGTCACCGTCGCCCTCAACGGCCTGACGCTGGCGGTGGCCGGCATCGCCCTCCTCACCAGCCTCCTGACGCTCTCCAACGCCCGCCTCGCCCAGCTCGCGCCGGTCTGGGCCACCGGCGTCACCCGCCGGACGCTCGCCTTGACCGAGCTCGGCAAGGCCCTCGGCCTCGCCGCCCTGACCGCGCTCGCCGCCCTGCCCCTCGGGCTGGCGCTCGCCTGGGTGCTGACCGCGGTCGTCAACGTCCGCGCCTTTGGCTGGCGGCTGCCGGTGATGCTGTTCCCGAGCCGATGGGCCGTCCTCCTGGCGCTGGCCCTCGCCACCGCCGCGCTGGCCGCCGCCTGGCCGGCGCTCCGGCTGCGCCGCACCTCGCCGCTCCGCCTGCTGCAGAGCTTCAGCAATGAACGGTAAGTGCCTGTCGCTTCTCCTTAGCCTCGTGCCCGCGCTGGCGCTGGCCCAAGGCTACGCCGGCCTCGGGATCGACGCCGAGGGCTTTGCCCCGGTCACCGCCCCGGCCGACATCGCCTTCCCGCGCGACCACGCCCCGCACCCGGACTTCCGCAACGAATGGTGGTACGTGACCGCCAACCTCACCGGCCCCGACGGCACCGCCTACGGCATCCAGTGGACCCTGTTCCGCCAGGCGGTGCGGCCCGGCCCCGACCCCGGCGGCTGGCAGAGCAACCAGCTCTGGATGGCGCACGCCGCCGCGACATCGGCGACCGAGCACCGCTTCGCCGAAACCTTCGCCCGCGGCGGCATCGGCCAGGCCGGGGTGACCCTGGGTCCGTTCCAGGCCTGGATCGACGACTGGCAAATGACCGCCGAGCCCGGCCCCGGCGACGCCCTCGCCCGCCTGCAGCTCAGCGCCGAGGGCGACGGCTTCGCCTACGGCCTCGCGCTCGCCGCCGACCTGCCGCCGGTCCGCCAGGGCGAGGCCGGGTTCAGCGTCAAGTCCGAGCGCGGCCAAGCGTCCTACTACTACAGCCAGCCCTTCTACGCCGTCACCGGCACCCTGAGCCTCGACGGCCGCGACATCCCCGTCACCGGCCAGGCCTGGCTCGACCGCGAGTGGTCGAGCCAGCCGCTGGCGGAGGGCCAGGAGGGCTGGGACTGGTTCGCGCTCCACCTCGACGGCGGCGCGCGGGCGATGATCTACCGGATGCGCCAGGACACCGGCGCCTACCTCGCCGGCACCTGGATCGAGCCCGACGGCACGCCGCACCCGCTCCGGCCCGAGCAGATCACCGCCACCCCGACCGCCACGGCGGAGGTGGCCGGGCGCTCTATGCCGGTGGAATGGCACCTCGAGATCCCCGACTTCGGGCTGGCGGTGGACACCGCGGCGCTCAACGCGCAGAGTTGGATGGGCGCGGCCTTCTCCTACTGGGAGGGTCCGGTCGTGGTCACCGGCAGCCACGCGGGCACCGGCTACTTGGAGATGACGGGGTACTGAGCATGGATGTCGAGATCGACGAGAGCCTCAACGTCTTGGGCGAGCCGTTGAAGCCCTGCTCCTTCGACCCGATGACCGGCTTCTTCCGCGACGGCTGCTGCAACACCGGGCCGCAGGACCGCGGACGCCACACCGTCTGCGTCCGCGTGACCGAGCCGTTCCTCGCCTTCTCGCGGATGCGCGGCAACGACCTCGTCACCCCGCGCCCGGAGTTCGGCTTTGCCGGCCTGCGCCCCGGCGACCGCTGGTGCCTCTGCGCCGAGCGCTGGCGCGAAGCCTGGGAGGCGGGCGCGGCACCCAAGGTGATCCTCGCCAGCACCCACCGCGCCACCCTCAAGGTCATCCCGCTCGACGTCCTCCAGGACCACGCCATGCCCGGCCGCTCCGCCCTGCACTGAGCCGCGCCGGTCCGTCCCCGTTAACGATCGGCCCGCACGCCGAAAACAGGTACCTGGATTGTACATGCGATGTACATGAGATGTACGTTTGAAAAACCGCCGTTAACACCTGCCCCGTAATGGTACTTCGGCTTTCAGGGCTCAGCTCCGACTTCGATCCCAACCTCCCGACCGACCGCTCCGAGCCGGTCCCGCGCCACCGCGTATTCGTCGCCCTCCAGATGCTCCAGCATCAACGGCACGTCGCCGAGCCGCACCAACTCACCCAGGTAGGTCCGGTAGTCCAGCACCCCGTCCCCGATCATCACCTCGTCAAAATGCAGCGCCGCCCGGTGGTGCAGCAGGATGTCCTTGGCATGGCACGACACGATGTACGGCCCAAGCTTCGAAAAACACTCCCGGATCAACGCACCGGTATCGAAGTAAACCCGCGGCGTCATCACCAGGTTCACCGGATCGACATGCGCGGCAAACGCCGGCCGATCCACCGCCGCGATCAGCTCTACATAGCAATCCACGCTGTCCGGCAGCGAATACTGCATCATCTCCAGCGCTAACTTCGCCCGCCGCGGCTTCACCCGGTCGATGATCCCCCGCACCGTCTCCACCGTCGCATCAAAACACCCCCGCCCCATGTTCCGCGCATCCGGCGCATAGTCGGTGTCGGGGGCGAACGAGCCGATATAGCTCACCGCACACCGCGCCCCCACCGCATCCGCCACCGCCAGACACTCGCACGCATGCTCCAAATTCCCCCGCCGCACCTCCGCCTCCGGCGCAATCAAGTTCCGCCAGATCCCCACCTCCGCCAGCACCACATCCGCCGCCGCGAACGCCCGCTCGATCGCCGCCAGCCGCTCCCCGTCCGCGACCGAAACCGGCGGAACATAGGCCGCCCGATAGCCGAAGTCCCGGTGCGCCCGGGCGAAGGCCTCCGGGTCCTCCGGATCCGCCCTAAGTCCATGTCCGCCCAGCCTGATCCGTTTCATCTCAGATGTCTCCCCATCCGGTTCGCGCGCCGCGGATCCAGGTGTCGTCCCGCTTCAGGAAGTCGTGCAGGGCCTTGCCCGGCTCCACCCGGAAGTGCTCGCCGAGCACCACGAAGTCCTCCATCCGGTCGAGGCGGAAGGTCCTGAAATCCAACCTGATTTCGCACCAGGCCGCCAGCACCCAGACCGGGCCGAAATAGGCCAGCGACAGCGGCCGCACCGTCCGCTCGCTGCCCTGGCCGAGCACGTCGGTGTAGCGGAAATGCACCTTGATCTGGCTCCGCACCGCCCGCCGCAGGTCCGCGAGATCGAAGCGGATCGGCTCCATGAAATGCAGCGGCGGCGCCAGCAGCGCGGTCTTGGCCATGTAGCCGCGAAGCGCGTCCGGGATCACCGCCTCGATCTTGGCGATGGCGTCGGTCGCCGCCTCCGACAGCTCGCGGTCGGCCCAGGATTCCACGATCCGCGCCCCGAGCACCAGCGCCTCGATCTCGGTCTCCTTGAACATCAGCGGCGGCAGGTCGAACCCGGCCCGCAGCACGTAGCCTACCCCCGCCTCGCCCTCGATCGGCACCCCGCTCGCCATCAGATCGCGAATGTCGCGATAGACGGTCCGCTCCGACACCTCCAGCGTCTCCGCAAGGTCGCTGGCCCGCACCGTGGGCTTGCGGCGCAGGAGCTGGATGATCTCGAACAGGCGGTCCGCACGGCGCAAGGCCAGTCCTCCCCCGGACTATCCCTTACCCTCCTGACAGGACGTTGTCAGGAGGCGGATTTCCTCCTGACACAAGGCTGTCAGGGGCGCTCGGCGATACTCTTCGGACGGCGGGCAACCGGGCCCGCCGGACAGGATCAGGAGACCCGAAAATGACTGAACTCACCCATCGCCTCACCGCCCTGCCCGCCGCTCTCGTCCGCGGCTTCGTCCGCCGCAACCGCGAGCTCCGGGCCCGCGCCGCCCTCGAGCGCCTCAGCGACGCCGATCTACGCGACATCGGCCTCAACCGCGCCGACATCCATCAGGCGGTGCATCACGGCCTCCCCGGCCGTATGTGATGGCCATGAAAAAGGCCCGAGAGCGCGTCACGCGCCTCGGGCCGGTCTGGTGACTTGTCTTGATGGTTCCGGCCGGGTTTCCGGCCGCGGCGGGCTCAGGCCCGTCGTTCGACGTAACGGCGCAGCACCGCCCGCACACGCGGATCGCCCGCCAGCCGCTCGGGGTCCCACAGGCGCAGCGCTTCCTTCGAATTCAGGCGCTCTCCGGTGGCTTCCTGGAGCACTTCCGCCAGACACGGGCCGCGCATCGGGTCCATGCCCCGGGCGATCAGCCGCTCGTTGATCCGCGCGTCGGTCGCGAGAACCACGATGGTCCGGTCCTGCATGCGCTATCCTCCCAGATCGTTGCAGAACTTATCGTTGGCAGATCAGCATAACTCAACTTCCGGTTCAAACCTAGGATCAGATTGCCGCAGCCGCCGGCGGTGGATTTCCGCCGAAGCCCCGCTCAGGCCGCCGACCTCAGAGCCGCGGGCGAAAGCCGCCGCCCGGGCGAGTTGCCGGCGGTCGAGCCCGGTCTCGAAACCCAGGTCCTCGAGCCGTGCAACCACCTTTTCCGTCGCGACATTTCCTTGCGCGCCCGGCGCATAGGGGCAGCCGCCGAGTCCGCCGCAGGCGGAATCGATCACCCGGATCCCGTAATCGAGCGCCACGCAAACATTGTCGAGCGCCCGTCCCCGGGTGTCGTGGAAGTGCCCGGCCAGCCGGTCGGGAAGCGCGATGTCGAGCACCGACTGCAGCATCCGCGCCACCAATTCGGGGGTGCCGTGGCCGATGGTCTCGCCGAGGCTGACCTCGCGGCAGCCAAGCCCGAAAAGCAATTCTACCACGCGAGCGACCGACTGGGGTGCAATTGCGCCCTCGAACGGACAATCCGTCACGCAGGAGACATATCCGCGCAGCGGTATCCCGTCCGCCTGGGCAGCCTCGGCGACCGGCGCGAATCGGGCGAGGCTCTCGGCGATGGAGCAGTTGATGTTGCGCTGGCTGAAGGTCTCCGATGCCGCCGCAAAGATCGCCACCTCCGAAGCGCCCGCCGCCCGCGCCGCGGCGTAGCCCTTGAGGTTCGGGGTGAGCGCGGCGTAGGTGACGCCGGGCTTGCGGGCGATGCCGGCCAGCACCTGCGCCCCGTCGGCCATCTGCGGCACCCACTTGGGGCTGACGAAGCTCGCGACCTCGATATGGGTGAACCCGCAGTCGGTCAGGAGGTCGACGAGGGCGATCTTGCGCGGCGTCGGGATCGGCCGCGCTTCGTTCTGCAGGCCGTCGCGCGGGCTGACCTCGTAAATCGTGACGCGATCACTCATCGGCGGGCTCCAGCGTCAGGAGCACGGTTCCGTCGGTCACCTGCGCCCCCGCCGCCACCAGCACCTCGGCGACGATACCGTCGCGCGGCGCGGTCAGGGCGTGCTCCATCTTCATTGCTTCGAGAATCACCAGGATGTCGCCGCGGGCCACCTGCGCGCCCGGGGTGGCGCCGAGGTGCTTCACCAGCCCCGGCATCGGTGCGCGGACGTCGTCGCCGCCGGCGTGGTGCCCGCCAGCGCCGGCCAGCGGGTCCGGCAGGCGGAAGGCGTGAAGCTCCGCCCCGTCGAAGACGCTCACCGCGTCGCCGGCCACCGCGACCCCGTACTGGCGTGCGGTGCCCGCGAAGCTTGCTGCGAGCTCGCCATCGCGCCAGGCGGCGACCGCCACCTCCCTGCCGTCGACGCGGAACCGGCCGGGCGCCAGCACCTCGATGGGCACGACGTGGCGATCCTCGCCTGCGTCGAGCCGGAGACGGCGTTTCAGCGGCGCCCAGAGGCTGAACCCGGTCAGGGCATCGTCCCGGTCGAGCAGCCCCGCCCCGGCCAGCGCCGCCACCGCCAGCACGTCCGGCGAGGGGGCCTTCGGCACCGTCAACGCCTCCAGGTTCCGCTCGATCAGGCCGGTGTCGACCCGCCCCGCCGCGAAATCCGCCTGCTGCAGCAAGCGCGCCAGAAAGCCTAGGTTGGTCACGCAGCCCGCGACCCGGGTCGCTTCGAGACCGCGCAGCAGCCGGCGCAGGGCGATCGCGCGCGTCGGACCGTGGGCGATGAGCTTGGCGATCATCGGGTCGTACCAGGGCGAGATCGCGTCGCCGGCCCGCACTCCGGAGTCCGCTCGGATCCCCTCCGGGAACCGCAGCGCCGTCAGCGTCCCGATCGCCGGCAGGAACCCCTTGGCCGGGTCCTCCGCATAGAGCCGCGCTTCGACCGCATGCCCGTGGATCGCGAGCGCCGCCTGCCCCAGCGGCAGCGGCTCGCCGGCCGCGACCCGCAGCTGCCACTCCACCAGGTCCTGCCCGGTGATCGCCTCGGTCACCGGGTGCTCGACCTGCAGCCGGGTGTTCATCTCCATGAACCAGAACCCGTCAGGCCGGAGCGGCCCGGAGCCGTCGGCGATGAACTCCACCGTCCCCGCCCCGACATAGCCGATGGTCCGCGCCGCCTGCACCGCGGCCTCGCCCATCGCCGCGCGCACCGGCTCCGGCATCCCCGGCGCCGGCGCCTCCTCGATCACTTTCTGGTGCCGCCGCTGCAGCGAGCAGTCGCGCTCGAAGAGATGCACCGCGCCGCCGTGTCGGTCCCCGAACACCTGGATCTCGATGTGCCGGGGTGCGGAGACGTACTTCTCGATCAGCACGCCCGCATTGCCGAACGCCGCCCGCGCCTCGCCCCGCGCCGCCGCCAGCGCCTGTGCGAACTCCCGCGGCCCCTCGACCCGCCGCATTCCCTTGCCGCCACCGCCCGCCACCGCCTTGATCAGCACCGGATAGCCGATCGAATCGGCCTCGGCGGCCAGCAGCGCGTCGTCCTGGTCCGCCCCATGATAGCCCGGCACCACCGGCACGCCCGCGCCGGCCATCAGCGCCTTCGCGGCATCCTTCAGCCCCATCGCCCGGATTGCCGAGGCAGGCGGGCCGATGAAGACGAGACCGGCCGCCTCCACCGCCTCGACAAAGTCCGGGTTCTCCGACAGGAAGCCGTAGCCCGGATGCACCGCCTCCGCTCCGGTGGCGAGCGCCGCCGCCACGATCGCGTCGCCCCGCAGATAACTCTCCGCCGCCGCCGCCAGCCCGATCCTGACCGCGGTATCGGCCATCGCTACGTGCTTGGCGCCGGCATCCGCGTCGGAATAGACCGCGACGGTGCCGATCCCCATCCGGTGGCAGGTCGCCATCACCCGGCAGGCGATCTCGCCGCGGTTGGCAATGAGCACCCGCCGGAACATCACGCCCCCCTCAGGGGCACCAGCCCCCGCGCGCCTTGCCGAAATACCGCCGGCCGACGCCGCTCTCCACCATGCCGCGCGCCACCCGCTGCCCGCTCAGCCGCATGTCGACCAAAGTCCGCCCGTAGCGGTCGTGCCCGAGCAGCGCCACCTCCGTCGAGGTCGCATACCATACCCAGGTTGACAGCACCTGCTTCGCCCGCTCCGCCGCCGCCCGCTCCGCCGCGCATCCGGGCGAGAACAGCTCCGGCGAGTCGTAGCCCACGATCCGCGCCCGGACCGACCCCGTCGACGGGCAGCCGAGATCCACCGTGTCGCCGTCGATCACCCGCGACACCCGGCAGTCGCCCGCCATCGCCCGCCGATCCGACCACCAGTCGTCGACGATCGGCGCCAGGACCGCATAGCCACCCGACAGCGCCGCAAACGCCGCGACCCAGAACAGCGCCGCCGGCGCCGGCGCTTTCCGCGGCGGCCAGCGCCTGCGCCTGAAATTCACGCGCCTCATCATGCGCCAAGCCTGCCCGCGGTCGGGATAAGGAATCCCTAACCCTCACATCCGGAACACGCCGAAGCGCGTCTCCCCGATCGGGGCATTGAGCGCCGCGCTGAGCGACAGCGCCAGCACCGCCCGCGACTTGCGCGGGTCGATCACCCCGTCGTCCCAGAGCCGGGCGCTGGCATAGAGCGGGTGCGACTGCCGGGCGAACATCTCCAGCGTCGGCGCCTTGAACGCGGCCTCCTCCTCGGCGCTCCAGGTGCCGCCGCGCCGCTCGATCCCCTCGCGCCGCACCGTCGCCAGCACGCCGGCCGCCTGCTCGCCGCCCATCACCGAGATCCGGCTGTTCGGCCAGGTCCACAGGAACCGCGGCCCGTAGGCCCGCCCCGCCATCCCGTAGTTACCAGCCCCGAACGAGCCGCCGACGATCATGGTGATCTTCGGCACCGCCGTCGTCGCCACCGCCGTCACCATCTTCGCCCCGTGCCGGGCGATCCCCTCCGCCTCGTAGCGCCGCCCGACCATGAACCCGGTGATGTTCTGCAAGAACACCAGCGGAATCCGCCGCTGGCTGCAGAGCTCGATGAAATGCGCCCCCTTCACGGCGCTCTCGGAGAACAGCACGCCGTTGTTGGCGACGATCCCCACCGGCCAGCCGTCCACGTGCGCGAAGCCGCAAACCAGCGTCGCCCCGAACCGCGCCTTGAACTCGTCGAACCGCGACCCGTCGACGACCCGCGCGATCACCTCCCGGATGTCGTAGGGCGTGCGCAAGTCCGCCGGCACCACCCCGAGGATCTCCTCGGGATCGTAGCCCGGCGCCTCCGGCACCTCCCTCACAGGCCCGGGCGGCCGTGCCCGGTTCAGTCCCGCCACCGCCTGCCTCGCCAGCGCCAGCGCATGGCCGTCGTCGTCGGCAAGGTAGTCCGCCACCCCGGAGAGACGCGTGTGCACGTCGCCGCCGCCCAGGTCCTCCGCCGTCACCTCCTCGCCCGTCGCCGCCTTCACCAGCGGCGGCCCGGCCAGGAAAATCGTCCCCTGCTCCTTCACGATGACGGTGACATCCGACATCGCCGGCACGTACGCCCCGCCGGCGGTGCACGACCCCATCACCACCGCGACCTGCGCGATACCCTGCGCCGACATCCGCGCCTGGTTGTAGAAGATCCGCCCGAAATGCTCCCGGTCGGGAAACACCTCGTCCTGGTTCGGCAGGTTGGCACCTCCCGAATCCACCAGGTAGATACACGGCAGCGCGTTCTCGAGCGCGATCTCCTGCGCCCGGAGATGCTTCTTCACCGTCATCGGATAATAGGTGCCGCCCTTCACGGTGGCGTCGTTCGCCACCACCATCACCTCCTGCCCGGCCACCCGCCCGATCCCGGCGATCAGCCCGGCACAGGGCGCGTCGCCCCCGTAGAGCCCGTGCGCCGCCGTCGCGCCAATCTCGAGAAACGGACTCCCCGCGTCGAGCAGCCCCGCCACCCGGTCCCGCGGCAGCATCTTGCCCCGCCCCGCATGCCGCTCCGCGGCCGCCGGCCCGCCGCCGCCCGCTGCCGCTTCGGCCGCCGCGGCCACCTCGGCCAGTGCGGCGAGATGGGCGTCCCGGTTCGCCCGGAACGCCACGCTCCCGACCTCAACAGCGGAGTCGACCTTCATTGCGCCCGCCTCGCCGCCAGCCGGTCCTCCAGCGTCAGCGCCTGTTCCGCCGTCATCTGCATCGTGCACTGGGACCAGGCCGGGCCGCCGCCAGTGCCGCCGCCCCACTGGCTGACTTCGTACGCGCAGGCGGCGTCGCGCCAGGCGATCCAGGCCCGCTGCATGTCCCGCAAGGCCGCGGCCGGCGACGGCGCCGCGGAGCCGTACGACTTCAGTTCCGCCTCGGCCGCCTTCTCCATCTCCATCAGTCCGCCGTAGGCAGCGTTGAGCCGCGCATCCCACCAGTTGCGCTCCGCCCCGTAGCAGAACCCCATGCCCACCGTCGTGTACCCGTCCGGGGTGTCGATGCAGGCTTCCGCCGACTTGCCGATACACACCTGCCGCCCCGCCGTGTCCACCGCTGCCGAGAGGCAAGCTTCCGTCGCCCCGGTCGAGAACGGAATGTCCTGCGCCGCCACCGACCCCGCCGTCAGGAATAGGACGAGAGCCATCCTCACGCCCGGTGCTCCGGATTGGCGTAGTCGAACCGGCAGCCGGCCTTCCACGCCCGCCGATCGTTGCCGTGGTTCGGCAGCCCGCCGGCGTCCTTCAGAATCCGCGCCAGGTGCAGGAGGTTCCAGGTCATGATCGTGGTGTTGCGCTGTGTGAAATCATTGTCGAGCCCGACGCCGCCGCCCTTGCCGTCGTCGTCGCCATAGCTCGGCCCCGGCCCCGCCTCGCCGATCCAGCCGCAGTCGGCCTGCGGCGGGATGGTCAGCCCGAGATGATTGAGCGCGAACGCAATGGTCATGGCGGCGTGCTTGATCCCGTCCTCGTTGCCGGTGATCACCGCACCACCGACCTTGCCGTAGTAGATGCTCTGTCCCCTGTCGTTCAGCAGCCCCGACATGGCATAGAGCCGCTCGATGATCAGCCGGCAGACCGAGCTCTCCTCCCCGAGCCAGAGCGGCGTGCCGAGGATCAAGATGTCGGCCGACTTTACCTTCTCCCAGAGACCGGGCCAGGCGTCCTGCGGCCAACCGTGCTCGGTCATGTCCGGCTGCACCCCGAAGGCGATCGGCAGCCCTGCCGGCCGCACGGTCTCGACCGTCACCCCGTTTCGACGCATGATTTCCGTCGGCACCTCGAGGAGCAGCGCGGTGTGGGATGTCTCCTCCGGCCGCTTCAGCGTACAGTTAAAGATCAGTGCCCGCAGATCGGAGAAATCGGTGGTGTTGGCCTCGCAAAGCGCGGTCTGCTTGTCGTTCAGGGTCATCGGGTGATCCTCCTCTGACGCGGGCCGGCCCCTCCGAGGTAGAACCGGCCCTGCATTCGAGCAAGCACAATCCGTCCGGCCTCAGGCGGCGGCCAGCGCGCGCACCCGCTCCAGATCCGCGACGAACGCATCCCAGCCGGCACGCTTGGCCTCCCGGTCGGGCAGGCGGAGCAGATACGACGGATGCACGGTGATGTAGCCCATGCGGTTGTCGAACCGCGTCTCGCCGCGGTTGCGGGTGATCGGCAGCGACTTCTCCGCCAGCGCCAGCACCGCCGTCGCGCCCATCGCCACCACCACCCGCGGCCCGACCAGATCGAGCTCGCGCTTCAGCCACCATCGGTAGTGCGTCACCTCGCCGGCGTTCGGCCGCTGGTGCAGCCGCCGCTTGCCGCGCTGCACATACTTGAAATGCTTCACTGCGTTGGTGACGTAGGTTTCTTCTCGGGGAATCCCGGCGGCGCCGAGCGCCTTGTCTAGGAGTTGTCCCGCCGGCCCGACGAAGGGCCGGCCCTGCGAGATCCTCCTGGTCTCCCGGCTGCTCGCCGACGAGGGCGATCGCCGCCCCGACCGGCCCCTCGCCACACACCGCGCGCGTGCCGCCTTCCAGCCCCGGCGATGCCGCCGCGATGAGTTCGTTCAAGGCCGCCAGTGTCGCCGGCGGCGACGCGTCGAAGAGATCGTCGGACATCCTCGCCTCCCTGCGGCTCCAACGCACGAAGGCGCCGAACGCACCGGCAGGACCTAAGTGGTCGCCTTCATCAGCTCCCGGCCGATCAGCATCCGTCGGATCTCCGACGTGCCGGCGCCGATCTCCATCAGCTTCGCGTCCCGCATGATCCGGGCGACGGGGCTGTCGTTCAGGAATCCCGCCCCGCCCATCGCCTGCACCGCCTGCACCGCCTGCTCCATCGCCTTCTCGCTGGAATAGAGCACGCAGGCCGCCGCATCCTGCCGGGTCACCTCACCGCGGTCGCAGGCGCCCGCGACCGCGTAGCAATAGGCCCGGGCGGTGTTCATCGCGGTGTAGAGGTCGGCGATCTTTCCCTGCATCAGCTGGAAATCGCCAATCTTCTCGCCGAACTGCCGCCGTTCGTGCATGTAGGGCATCAGGTGGTCGAGGCAGGCGTGCATCAGCCCGATCCCGATCCCCGACAGCACCACCCGCTCATAGTCGAGTCCGCTCATCAGCACCCGGACCCCCTGGCCCTCGGCACCGAGCACGTTGTCGAACGGCACTTCCACGTCCTCGAAAACCAACTCCGCGGTGTTCGACCCCCGCATCCCCAGCTTGTCGAAATGCGGGCTGGTCGAAAATCCCGCCATCTCCTTCTCGATCAGGAACGCCGTGATCCCCTTTGCCCCCGCCTCCGGGTCGGTCTTGGCATAGACCACCAGCGTGTCGGCATCCGGCCCGTTGGTGATCCAGTACTTCGTCCCGTTCAGCACATACCGGTCGTTGCGCTTCTCCGCCCGGAGCCGCATCGACACCACGTCCGACCCCGCCCCCGCCTCCGACATCGCCAGCGCACCCACGTGCTCGCCCGACACCAGCTTTGGCAGGTACCTGGCTTTCTGCTCGTCCGACCCGTTCAGCTTGATCTGGTTCACACAGAGGTTCGAGTGTGCCCCATAACTCAAGGATACGCTTGCCGAAGCCCGAGCGATCTCCTCCACCGCCACCACGTGGGCCAGATACCCCATCCCCGCGCCGCCGTACGCCTCCGGCACGGTGACGCCGAGGAGCCCCAGCTCCCCCATCTCCCGCCAGAGCTCGCTCGGAAACACGTTCGCGCGGTCGATTTCCGCCGCCATGGGCGCCACCCGCTCCTGCGCCCAGGAGCGCACCAGGTCGCGCAACGCCTCGATATCCTCACCAAGCGCGAAATTCAGCGTGGCCATGAACATGGGCATCCCCCCAAGGGTTCGTGGCGCTATCTGATTACGCGTTCCCCGGGAAAGCAAGCCGCGTTCCACGACTGTGCAAGTCGCTGGAACGGCGCTATAAGCCCCGCGCCAAGTCCGAGGAGCCGCCATGCGTACCGCCGAAATCACCCGCAAGACCGCCGAGACGGCGCTGACGGTGAAACTCGACCTCGACGGCACCGGCCGGCACGACAACCGGACCGGCGTCGGCTTCTTCGACCACATGCTGGACCAGCTCGCCCGCCACGCGCTGATCGACCTTACGACCCGCGCCACCGGCGATCTCCATATCGACGACCACCACACTGTCGAGGACATCGGCATCGCCCTCGGCCGCGCCCTCGCGAAGGCGCTCGGCGACAAGCGCGGCATTCGTCGCTACGGGTCGTGCCTGCTGCCGATGGACGAGGCGCTGGTCCGCGCCGCCCTCGACCTCTCCGGCCGCCCCTTCCTCGTCTGGAAGGTGGAGCTGCCGTCGCCGAAGATCGGCAGCTTCGACACCGAGCTCGTCCGCGAGTTCTTCACCGCCCTCGCGATGAATGCCGGCATGACCCTCAACGTCGCCTGCCTGGACGGCGCCAACAGCCACCACATCGCCGAGGCCTGCTTCAAGGCCGTCGCGCGCGCCCTGCGCGAGGCGATCGAGCCTGACCCCCGGAGCGGCGGCGAGGTACCCTCCACCAAGGGCACCCTGACGGAATGACCACGGCGATCGTCGACTACGCCAGCGGCAACCTGCATTCGGCGGAGAAGAGCTTCCAGCGCATGGCGACCGAGACCGGCCGAGGCGGTCCGGTGGTCGTCACCTCGGACCCCGAGATCGTCCTCCGCGCCGACCGCGTCGTGCTGCCCGGCGTCGGCGCCTTCGCCGATTGCCGGGCGGGCCTCGCGGCGATCCCCGGGCTGTTCGAGGCGATCGAGACCCGGGCGATCCACCAGGGCGCGCCCTTCCTCGGCATCTGCGTCGGCCAGCAGATGATGGCGACCGTCGGCCGCGAGCACGGCGACACGCCGGGTTTCGACTGGATACCCGGCGAGGTCGTCCACCTCGACCCCGGCGACCCGGCGCTCAAGGTCCCGCACATGGGGTGGAACGCGCTGGAAGACCTCGCCGCTCACCCGCTCCTCGACGGGATCGCGGAAGGCGATCACGCCTATTTCGTCCACTCCTACCACCTTGTGCCCGCGAACCCGGCCCATCGGCTGGCGACCGTCCGCCACGGCACGCCGGTGACGGCCATGGTCGGCCGCGACAACCTCGCCGGCACCCAGTTCCACCCGGAAAAGAGCCAGGCCACCGGCCTGCGGCTCATCGCCAACTTCCTGGCCTGGAATCCCTGAGTCAGGCGACCTGGCGGCCGGATCGCCGGACGCCGAGCCGCTGCTCCAGGACCCAGGCGAGCCGCTCGTCACCGCCTGGCTCGGTGGCACCGCGGGCGGCATCCGCCAGCTCGGCATCGGCCAGCATCTCGCCCACGGACCCCACGAACTGCGCGCAATAGGCGATCGTCTCAGCGTCGCCGGTCGGCATCGCCTCCGCAAGCAGGCTCCGCGCACGCCGCAGATCCTCGGCCAGCGCCGCGAGCACCGAGGCGCGCCCCTCGAGCGCCAGTTCGCGCATATCCGGGCGGCGGCGGCTCTCGGCGTCGGGCAGCACCGACAGCACGCATTCCTGAAAGGCGCGCAGGCTCTCGATCGGCTTCTCGAGGCAGGCGGCGGCGCCGGCGAGGATGGCCTCGGACTGCCATTCGCTGCGCTCATGGCCCGAGAGCGCCACGATGGCGGCGAGCGGGGTCGAGGCGGAGGCGAGGTGCCGGATCAGCGCCATTCCGTCGCCGTCGGGAAGTCCCAGGTCGACCATCACCACGTTGGGACGGTAGATCGCCAGGTGCCGGCTCGCAGCGTGCAGGCTGTCGGCGCGGCGCACCCGCGCGCCGCTTTCGGCGGCATAGAGCCTGATCGCCTCCGAGGCGCTGCGGCTGTCCTCGACGAGCAGGATGGTGACCGCGAACAGGCACTGGCGACGCAGGCTCCCCAGCGCAGGGAGATCGAAGTCCGACGACATGTTGCTCATGGAACCAGGCACTCCTTCACATAACAACCCGGCGATTTGAGGGCGTGAAGGCTAACAAGGGCTTAAGCAGCCGGACGGCGGTTCCATTGTGGTTGGAAAGCGTGTCTGCGATCCGCTAGGCTGCGCGGCGACACTCAACTCGGGGGGAGCGGAATGGACGACTGGTGGCGCGGCTCGGTGACCTATCAGATCTATCCCCGCTCCTATCAGGACACCAACGGCGACGGGATCGGCGACCTCCGCGGCATCACCGAGCGGCTCGGCTACGTCGCCGACCTCGGCGTCGACGCGGTGTGGCTCTCACCGATCTTCACCTCGCCGATGGCCGACATGGGCTACGATGTCTCCGACTACACCGACATCGACCCGACCTTCGGCACCCTGGCGGATTTCGACGCGATGCTGGCCCGGGCCCACGAGCTCGGGCTCAAGGTCATCATCGACCAGGTGCTGTCGCATTCCTCGATCGAGCACCCGTTCTTCCGCGAGAGCCGGCAGAGCCGCGACAACCCCAAGGCCGACTGGTACGTCTGGGCGGATCCCAAGCACGACGGCTCGCCGCCGAACAACTGGCTGTCGATCTTCGGCGGCGGCGGCTGGGCCTGGGAGTCACGGCGGCGGCAATACTATCTACACAACTTCCTGGCGGAGCAGCCGGACTTCAACTTCCACAATCCCGAGGTGCAGGACTGGCTGCTCGGGACGATGCGCTTCTGGCTGGACCGGGGCGTGGACGGGTTCCGGCTCGACACCGTCAACTTCTACTTCCACGACAAGCTGCTGCGGGACGACCCCCCCGACTTCCGCCGCAAGGAGAAGCCGGAGTGGAACCCCTATCATATGCAGTACCACATCTTCTCCAAGAACCAGCCGGAGAACCTGGCGTTCCTGGAGCGAATGCGGGCGCTTCTCGACGAGTACGAGGCGCGGGCGATGGTCGGCGAGATGGGCGAGAGCCACCACGCCATCCGGATGATGGGCGAGTACACCACCGGCAGGCGTCTGCACAAATGCTACTCGTTCGAGATGCTGGACTACAAGTTCAGCGCCGCGCATTTCCGCGGCCAGATCGAGGAGTTCTTCGCCGGCGCCCCGGGCGGCTGGCCGACCTGGGCTTTCTCCAACCACGACGTGGTCCGGCACGTCACCCGCTGGGCGCGGCACGGGATCGGGCACGAGCCGCTGGCCAAGCTCGCGGGCGCGCTGCTGCTGTCGCTCGAAGGATCGGTCTGCATGTACCAGGGCGAGGAGCTCGGCCAGACCGAGACCGACCTCGAGTACCACGAGCTCACCGACCCGCAGGGGTTGCGATTCTGGCCGGAGGACAAGGGTCGCGACGGCTGCCGGACCCCGATGGTCTGGGACGCGGCCGAGGCCAATGCCGGGTTCTCGCTCGGCAACGTCCGGCCCTGGTTGCCGGTGAAGGCGGCGCAGGCGGAGAACCACGTCGCCGGGCAGGCTGGTCGCGCTGACTCGGTGCTGGAATTCTACCGGGCGATGCTGCGGCTGCGACGGGAGACCGCGGAGCTGCGCACCGGGCGGACGGCGTTCTTCGACGTCTCCGAGCCGGTTCTCGCCTTCACCCGTGGCGGCAGGACGCTCTGCATCTTCAATCTCTCGCCCGCGCGCCGGCAGGTGCGCATTTCCGGAGGCGGCGAGATGGCGATCTCCCAAGGAGTTGAGCATGCGGGCGAGACCCTGACATTGCACCCGAACGGCTTTGCGATCATGGAGGTCGTGGGCGAGCCCGCGGTGGCGGACGTCGACTGCGCGGAGGTGGCGTGAGCGCCCTGCCCTCGGCCCCGCGCCTGACGCGCGATCTTGTCAGCCGGCTCCCCGAACGGGTGGACGAGCGCGGACCGATACGGTTTCCGGATCCGCCGGACGAATATTACCGCCAGACAACGCTGGGCATCGTCGACAAGGTAGCCAAGGACGACGGTCTCTGGATCTTTGCGATCGGCTCGCTGATTTGGAAGCCGCGGTGCCCGGTCATGGAGACGCGGCCGGCGCTCGTCCGGGGCTGGCATCGGGCCTTCTGCATCGGTCCCGACACCCGTTACCGAGGCAATCCGGCGGCGCCCGGACTGATGCTCTCGCTCGACCGCGGCGGCCAGTGTCGCGGCATCGCGATGCGCATGGATCCCGTCGGCATCGAGGCGTCGCTCGAAGCCCTTCTGCGTCTGGAGCCACCACTCCCGCCGCGCTGGGTGCGGGCTCTGACCGACGAGGGGGTGGTGCGCGCCATCGCCTTCACCTCCGAACGAAGCCACTCCACCTATGCCGGCCGACTGAGCGAAGCCGATGTGGCGGACCGCCTCGCCAGCGCGGTGGGTCACGTCGGATCGATGCCGGACTACCTGCTGAACACCATCAGCCATCTGCAGGCCGCGGGCATCCACGACGCCGCGCTATGGCGGATGCAGGCGCTGGTGGCGGAGCGGCTGGAACGCATGCCGAAGCGGCCCGCCCCGGTTTTGGAGGAGACAACGAATGCAGGCGCTTGAGCGCATCACCGGGTTCGCGGAGGAGCTGACGGCGATCCGCCGGGACCTTCACCAGCACCCGGAGCTCGGCTTCGAGGAGGTGCGCACGTCGGGGATCGTCGCCGAGAAGCTTCGCGCCTGGGGCGTCGAGGTCACCCCCGGAATCGGCAAGACAGGCGTCGTCGGCGTCATCGAGGGCAACCGTCCGGGTCGGCGGATCGGGCTGCGCGCCGACATGGATGCGCTGCCGATCCATGAGCAGACCAACCTGCCGTGGGCCTCGCGGACGCCGGGGGTGATGCATGCCTGCGGGCACGACGGACACACGACGATCCTGCTCGGAGCGGCGCGCTACCTCGCCGAGACGCGCGACTTCGCCGGAACGGCCGTCCTGATCTTCCAGCCGGCCGAGGAAGGACTGGGCGGCGGTCGGGCGATGATCGCCGACGGACTGTTCGAGCGCTTTCCCTGCGACGAGATCTACGCGCTCCACAATTCGCCCTACGACCCGCCGGGCGAGATCGGGGTCAAGCCCGGACCGGCGATGGCGGGGGCGAACTTCTTCGACATCACCGTCACCGGCAAGGGCAGCCACGCCGCCTCTCCGGAGATGGGCGTGGATGCGCTGGTGATCGCCACCGGCCTCGTGCAACTGCTGCAGACAGTGGTGTCCCGAAACGTGCCAGCGACCGCGCAAGTGGTGCTGTCGGTCACGCAGATCCATTCCGGGGCCGCATACAACATCATCCCGGAGACCGCCACGCTGGCCGGCACCATCCGGTATTTCGATCCGGTGATGTCGGAGAAGGTTTCCGCGCGGGTGCGCGAGATCTGCGAGGGCTACGCCCGAGCCCACGGCGCCAGCATCGAGGTCGATATCCGCAACGTCTTTGACGTCTTGGTCAACGACGAGACCCTGTCCGAGCGGATAGTCGCGGCCGCGCAAGAGGTGGTCGGCCCGGACTGCGCCGGCCACACGGACCGCCTGGTAATGGGCTCCGAAGACTTTGCCGATATGCTGCGGGTGGTTCCGGGTGCCTACTGCACCATCGGGCACGCCGGGGACGTGCCGCTCCACAACCCGTCCTTCGTGCTCGACGACGGCATTTTGCCGATAGGGGCCGCGCTGCTGGCGCGGATGGTCGAAGTCCGCGGCGGCGCCACCGGCTAGATCATTGAATTCGCGCGCCGCCAGCAGGGTTCGCCGTCGACCCGGCCGTCAATCCGGAATCCTGATCAGGCGCGGATCGGCACGCCCTTCTCATCGAAGCGGTGCAGGTTCACCTCGATCGGCCGGATGCCGATGTTGGCACCGTAGGGAATCGCGGTCTTGCCCTCCTGGCGCACCAGCACCGGCTCTTCCGAGCCGATGTCCACGAAGAGATAGTTGTCCGACCCGAGGTTCTCGGCATGCACGACCTTGCCCGTCCAGGTCGGGCTGTCGTTGTCAACCACGATATGCTCGGAGCGGATGCCGAGGGTATCGCACTTGTACCCCCTGGCGATCTCGCCGTTCAGGAAGTTCATCTTCGGCGAGCCGATGAAACCCGCGACAAAGATCGAGTTCGGCGCATCGTAGAGCTCGGTCGGCGAGCCGACCTGCATCACCACCCCGTCCCGCAGCACGCAGATCCGATCGGCGAGCGTCATCGCCTCCACCTGGTCGTGGGTCACGTAGATCATCGTCACGTTCTCCATCGAGTGATGGAGCTTGGCGATCTCGAGACGCGTCTGGACGCGAAGAGCCGCGTCGAGATTGGAGAGCGGCTCGTCGAAGAGGAACACCCGCGGATCGCGCACGATAGCCCGGCCGATCGCCACGCGCTGGCGCTGGCCGCCGGAGAGCTGCTTGGGCAGGCGGTCGAGGAGGTGGTCGATCTGCAGGAGCTGCGCCGCCTTCATCACCCGGGCCTTGATGTCGTCGGCGCCGGCCTTCTGCAGCCGCATGCCGAAGGCCATGTTGTCGTAGACGGTCATGTGCGGGTAGAGCGCGTAGGACTGGAACACCATGGCGATGCCGCGCTTGGACGGCACCAGGTTGTTCACCCGCTCCCCGTCGAACATCAGGTCCCCGGAGGTGATGTCCTCGAGCCCGGAGATCAGCCGCAGCAGGGTCGACTTGCCACAGCCCGAGGGGCCGACGAAGACCATGAATTCCCCGGACCGGATCTCGAGGTCCACACCTTTGATGACGTCCACGGCACCGTAGGACTTGCGGACGTCGTGCAGTTGCAGATGTGCCATGCGGCGGCTCCCTGAGCTAACCCTTGACGCCGCCGGCGGTCAGGCCGGCCACGATCTTGCGCTGGAAGATGAGGACGAGGACGATGAGCGGTATCGTCACGATGACCGAAGCCGCCATGATGATGCCCCACGGCGTCTCGTATTGCGTCGCCCCGCTGAGGAGCGCGATCGCCACCGGCACCGTGCGGGTCGAGTTCGACGAGGTGAACGTCAGCGCGAACAGGAACTCGTTCCAGGCGCCGATGAAGGCGAGAAGGCCGGTGGTGACCAGCGCCGGCCACATCAGCGGCATGAACACCTTGGTGATGATCACCCAGGGCGTGGCACCGTCGACGATGGCGGCTTCCTCAATCTCGATCGGCAGGTCCCGCATGAAGGTGGTGAGCACCCAGACGGTGAAGGGCAGCGTGAAGATCGTGTAGCTCATGATCAGCGCCCAGGGCGTGTTGTAGATGCCGAGCGCGCGGATGAGCTCGAACAGGCCGGCCAGCACCGCGATCTGCGGGAACATCGAGACGGCGAGGATGGTAAGCAGCAGCAGCGAGCGCCCGCGGAAGCGGACGCGGGCCAGCGCATAGGAGGCAGTCACCGCGAGAAAGAGCGCGAGTGCCACGGTCAGCGTCGCCACAATGACCGAGTTTAGGATGTTGCGGGGGAACTCCCCTTGCTTCATCACCGCCACGTAGTTGCCGAAGTTGAACTCCGTCGGCAGGTAGTTGACCTCAAAGAGCGACGTGCCCGTCTTGAAGCTGGTGATGATCGCGTAGTAGAACGGGAACACCGAAAAGACGACGATGAGCAGGACCGCGAAATAGAACGCGGCCGACTTGACCAGGCTCATTGGCTCTTCCCCCCTCCGAGATCCACGCGTCCGAGCCAGATGTAGAGGATCACCGATATGGCGATGATCAGGAACAGCAGCGTCGACTGCGCCGACCCGTAGGCGAACTTGTCGAAGTCGATCAGGTTCTCGCGGCTGATTACTGACATGGTCTTGGTCGCCGATGAGTTCGGGGTCAGCACGTAGATCAGGTCGAAGATCCGCAATGCGTCGAGCAGCCTGAAGATCACCGCCACCATCAGCGCCGGCTTCACCAGCGGCAGGGTGACCTTGAAGAACACCTTGACCGGATGGATGCCGTCGATCTTCGCCGCTTCGTACATGTCGCGGGGGATCATCTGCAGGCCGGCGAGGCAGAGCAGCGCCATGAACGGCGTCGTCTTCCAGATGTCGACAAGCAACACCGCGAACATCGCCGTATCCGCCCGCGCGGTCCAGGCGATCTTCTCCGAGATGAGCCCCAAGTTCAGCAGGATGTCGTTGAAGATGCCGAACTGGTCGTTGAACATCCACGCCCACATCTTGGCGGAGACGATGGTCGGGATCGCCCAGGGAATCAGGATCGCGGCCCGAACCAGCGCCCTGCCCCGGAATTCGGCATTGAGCACCAGCGCCACCATCAGCCCGAGCACCGTCTCGATCGACACCGAGATGATGGCGAAGCGGAAGGTGTTATAGACCGCGTTCCACCAAGCCGGATCGACCAGAGTGCCGCGCCAGATCGTCTTGCCGGAGGAGAGCGTGCGCCAGCTCAAGTAGTTGTCGAATCCGATCCACTTGCCGCCCTGCAGATTGGTGAGCGAGGCGTCCGTGAAGCTGAACCAGATCGTGCGCAGGAGCGGCCAGGCCGCGACGAGAAACAGCGCCACCAGCATCGGCAACAGGAAGATCATCGCCGCGCGGACCCGCTGCGCCTGCAACTCGGATCGCTCCGACCCTCGCGCAATTGCCTTGGAACGGCCGTCGATCGACGTCGTGGTTGTCATGGCGCTTTCTCCCACCCGCTCGGGGCCGGCGGTATGCCTCCGCCTTCGCCCCCGGATCCCGGCGGGCCGCGAAACGACCCGTCGTGCTCGTCGCTCCGGGCGTGGCCTACCAGCCGCCGCCCTTCAGTTCGTCGAGGTCGATCTCGAGGATCTCGAGGTTGTCGGCCGCCGATCCGGTTCCCGACAGCGTGTCGTGAACCGCAGACCAGAACTTCGACGAGACCTCGTTGTAGCTGGTCTTGGTCGGCGCCGAGGGCCGCGGCACGGCGTTGAGGAAGATGTCCTTCCAGCGCGGGATGATCGGCTGGGCGTCGGCGATCTCCTGGTCGTCGTAGAGCGAGACGATCGTCGGCAGGTGGGTGAGCCTCAGCGCCGCCTGCTTCTGGAATTCGGCAGAAGCCATGTACAGGGCGAGGTCGGTCGCCGCCTCCGGGTTGGGCGAATAGCGCGAGACCGCGAGATTCCAGCCGCCGAGCGTGGCCGCAGACGAATTATCGCCGCCCCCCGATGGCAGCGGCGCCACGTCGAACTTACCCTTGATCGGGCTGTCCTCGCCGTTGCCGAGGGCAAAGGCGTAGGGCCAGTTGCGCATGAAGGCGGCATTCCCGGTCTGCCAGACGCCGCGCGATTCCTCCTCGGTGTAGGACAGCACGCCGCCCGGCGAGATGGTGTTGACCCAGGCCGCTGCCATCTCCAGCGCCGCGACCGCCTCCGGGTTGTTGACGCTGATCGTGCCGTCCGGCTCGACGATCTGGCCGCCGCCGTTCGACTTGATCCACTCGAGCGCATTGCAGGTCAGGCCCTCGTAGGCGTTGCCCTGCCAGACGTAGCCCCACATGTCGTTGGAGCCCTCGCCGCGCTCGCCCTCCTGGATCTTCTGGGCCGTCGCAGTCAGGTCATCCCAGGTCTTCGGCACCTCGGCGCCGTATTTCTCCAGGAGATCCTTGCGGTAGTAGAGCGCCGGCGCGTCGGTGAAGAACGGCAGCGCCACCAGCTTGCCGTCGACGGTCTGCGATTCGACGATCGACGGGAAATGGTCGGCGACGACGCCCGAGAACGCCTCGGTGAGGTCGAGGAACTGGTCGGAAAGCTGCGGCGCCCAGATCACGTCCACCGCATAGACGTCGATGTCGGCGTTGCCGGCCGCGAGCCACAGCTTGTACTGGGCGAACTGGTCGGTGGTCGACGACGGCATCGGCACGAAGGTGACGGTGTTGCCGGTCTTCTCTTCCCACGGCTTGATCAAATCCTGGTAGACCGCGATGTCGGCGCCGACGGCACCCGATACGAAGTTCACGTTCACCGCGAAGGCCGCCGAGGCCCAGAGCGTTGCGAGCGTCGCGCCGCAGGCGACCGCCCCCGTGGCGAGTCCTGACCGTTCCATACGCATGAGATTCCCCTCCCGCTGTTTGCGCGCGTGTTCCGATTAACAGAATATTGCGCTTGGGGGCAGCACACGGCAATTATCGCCGCTGCGCAAGCCCGGAATCGGTTCCGGAGCTAGATCAGTCCGTGGGACCGGAACGAGACCTCTGCGCCGCGGCCGATCACCACATGATCATGGAGCGCCACGCCGATGGTCTGGCATGCCTGCTCGATCTGCTCGGTCATGCTGATGTCGGCCTCGCTCGGGGTCGGGTCGCCCGAGGGATGGTTGTGAACGAGGATGAGCGCCGAGGCATTCAGCTCCAGCGCGCGCTTGGCGACCTCCCGCGGGTAGACCGGCACGTGGTCGACGGTTCCTTTGGCCTGCGGTTCGTCGGCGATCAGCACGTTCTTGCGGTCGAGGAACAGGATGCGGAACTGCTCGGTGTCCCGATATGCCATCACCGTGCGGCAATAGCTCATCAGCTCGTCCCAGGACGAGATCACCGAGCGGCTCATCACCTTCGCCCGCGCCATGCGGTGGGCGAAGGCCTCGACGATCCGGAGCTGCAGGTAGACCTTGCGGGTCACGCCGCCCACCTTCATCAGCCGGTGCTCGGAGGCCGCCACCACGCCGTTGAGGTCGCCGAAGGCACTCAGTAGCGCCTTGGCGATCGGCTTTACGTCGATCCGGTCGATGGCGTTGAAGAGCACCAGCTCCAGCAGCTCGTACTCAGGCATCGCGTCATGGCCGCCGGCCAGGAAGCGCTGGCGCAGGCGCTCGCGGTGTCCCCAGTAGTGCGGACGGACTTCCGACACCGGCCCCGGGTCGTCGGGCATCATCTCCGCCTCGGGAATCGGCGGCGCCACGCGCCGTTCGAGATCGTAGAGCCCGCGCAGGGCCTCCTCGGAGAAACCGGTCGCCTTCTGGTCTTTCCCGGTCATCGCCGCCTCCCTGCCGCACCGGCGTGGCAGCGTCGGCGCTCAGGGTTAACGGCGGGTTAGCGGCCTCCCGTAGGCTCCGTTCCGGATCCCTCAAGATACACGTTAAGGATTGACCTTCGGTGAAAATCGTATGGCCGGTTTCCAGCCACTTTCCAGCCAGTCCAAATACCCGTAAACCTTTAGGATTACGTCGAGTTCGCGACCGATCCAGTCCCCTCCGCCCGCTATCAGAACTCCACCTCGAGCTCGATAATCTCGTCCTCCTCCGCCAGCGCGCCCTCGATCCAGGGCTGCAGCAGCGGCCAGCCCATGACCGTGTCGCAATACGCCGACAAACCCGGGTCAAGCTCCACGGCATAGGTCCGGAAGCGGCTGCAGACCGGCGCGTACATCGCGTCCGCCATCGTTGGCGCCCCGAAGAGGAACGGCCCGCCATGGGCCTCCAGGCACTCGGTCCAGATGGCGCGGATGCGCTCGACGTCCGGCCTCGCGCCGGAGAAAATCTTGAATTTCTCGTGCCTTGCCTTGAGGTTCATCGGCAGCGCCGAGCGCAGGTTGTAGAAGCCCGAGTGGATCTCGCCGGACACCGACCGGCAATGCGCCCGCATCATCCGGTCCGCCGGCAGCAGACCCGCCTCGGGAAACGTCTCGTGCAGATATTCCGCAATCGCGAGCGTGTCCCAGACCGACACACCGTCATGGGTCAGCCGCGGCACCAGCACCGACGGCGACAGCAGCAGAAGCTCCTGTCGGGCATCGGCCGCCCCGAGATCCACCGGTTTTTCCTCGAAATCCAGGCCCGCCATTCGGCAAAGCAACCAGCCGCGCAGCGACCAGGACGAGTAGTTCTTCGAAGATATCGTCAATGTCGCGCGTGCCATCGATCCCGGCCGACTCCCCGTTCGGTTGCAGTGCACACAATCTTCTCGCACCGCAAAAAGAAATGCACTAACTTTCTCGAAGCCAGCAGCGGAGGCCAGTGCATGCTCTACGAGGCATATCAGCTCCAGGACGACATGATCGCGCCGGTGCGGTGGGCCTCCAGGATGATGCGAAGTTTCATTGGCCCGCTGGCCCTGCCAACTCGCCAACCGATGGGCGCGGCGCTGGAACTGATCTCGCGCTACGAACTCAGCCACACCCGCCCGGGCTTCGGCATCGACAGCGTAAGGGTCGGCAACCGCGACGTCCCGGTGACCGAGGAGATCGCGCTCGACCTGCCGTTCGGCAAGCTCCTCCACTTCGCCAAAGACATCGACACCCCGCAGCCGCGGGTGCTGGTGGCAGCACCCCTCTCCGGACATTTCTCCACGCTGCTGCGCAATACCGTGGAAACGCTACTGCGCGACCACGACGTCTACATCACCGACTGGGTGAACGCCCGCGAGGTGCCGGTGAGCGCCGGGCGCTTCGGGGTGGAGGACTACGTCGCCTACCTGATCCGCTTCCTCGAAGAGATCGGCCCGGGGGCGCATCTTCTGGCCGTGTGCCAGCCTTGCGTCCAGGCCCTCGCCGCGGTGGCGGTGATGTCCGAGGCGCGCAACCCGGCAACGCCGCGCTCCATGACCCTGATGGCCGGCCCGCTCGACACCCGCGAAAGTCCGACGACGGTGAACGATCTCGCCACATCCCAGCCGCTCGCCTGGTTCGAGCGGACGCTGATCGGGCAGGTGCCGCAGCGCTATGCCGGTCGCGGACGGCGGGTCTATCCCGGCTTCATGCAGCTGCTCGCGTTCCTGACCATGAACCTGGACCGCCACCGCGACGCCCATCGCAAGCTCTACCGGCATCTCGCCCACGGCGAGGTCGAGGAGGCCGAGCGGATCAAGACTTTCTACGACGAGTATTTCGCCGTGCTGGACATGACGGAGGAGTTCTACCTCGAGACCATCGACCGGATCTTCCAGCGCGCGGAACTCGCTACCGGCGCCTTCACCTATCGCGGCAAGCCGGTGAACCCCGGCGCGATCCGCAACACCGCGCTCCTGACCGTCGAGGGCGGCCGCGACGACATCTGCGCCCTCGGCCAGACCGCCGTGGCTCACGAGCTCTGCACTTCGCTCCGGCCGCACCTGAAGCGGCACCATTTGCAGGCGAACGCCGGGCACTACGGGGTCTTCAGCGGCCGACGGTGGGAGAAGGAAATTTACCCGGTCGTGCGTAACTTGATCCTCGCCACCGAGTGATCCGAGCGACTCGGTCCTTCCGGAATGGTGGCTGTAGCTTCATCCGTCCGGCGATCATTCTTCCCTAGCCCCGGTCGGCGGAATCATGCCGAGTCGCCTGTGGATTGTCCTAAGGTAAAGCGGCAGGTGCTAGTTCCCTTGGGCAAGCCTCTGCACCAAATCAATATTCCGATCCATCCCTCATCGGCGACTCGATTGTGCCGGAGGCACTAGCAGAGGTTGCGCGCGTTTGCGACGGAGTCCGCCGTCTCGCCACCGGAACAACCCGGTTGCGAAACTCGCCGTCATCGTCGTTAATAATTTCGTGATCCCCTCGAACCAGACGATCACAGGGAGCTGGCGACACACCCCACCCCTCACTCTCGTTGTCAGCATCCCATCGCCGGAGGCGGGTGTCTGCAATTCAGCAGACGCCCGCTGCGGCTGTGTCCGCCGCTAGTTAGCAGCTACCGCACGGCCTGCCGGGAGTAGCCGAGTGATCCCTATCGCGCCTGCGCGGGCCAGATCGGCGTCGAGCGACATCGGGATGTACTCCGCACGCCGCCACAGCGCCGAAAGATCGTCGTAGTGCCGCGAAAGCGGATGCCCGCTCTCCCCCGTCGCCAGGATGAACACGCTCGAGTCCGGATCCGAGAAGTCGTAGACCGCCCGAAGCCCGGCCGCATGGACGTTGAGATAGGGCTCCGGCCCGGTTCCGGTCGCCTCCCCCCGGAACAGCGTGTGGTCGCCACCGGACGTGCTCTGCCGGATGTTCACCAGGTATTTAAGCACTGGCATCGTCCCGAGCGTCTGGTGCAAATGCAGCGCCTGGTGCGCATCCCCCCACCGCCAGCTCTCCAGCCGCGGTCCGTAGGTCTCCTCGAGCTCGATCAACGCGTCGTCGAGCGCCAGCCGCGCCATTTCCGGACAGGTCTCCTTTGGCGAGGTCTGCTTGATATCGCACCACGCCGCCGCCCCGTCGACGTTGCGATAGACCCGCTCGATGAACACCGGGTCCGCCCGCGGCACGAGCCCGACCAGCGGTCCGAGCTCGTCCTGGGTCAGCCGCCTCTGCAGCGCCCGCACCCAGGCCGCGTAGATCAGCGGCTCCGGCATGTGTTCGCTCATCTCGCCGTTCCAGGCCGCCAGCCGCTCCAGCGCCACCTGCCGCCGCCGCTCGGCGCTCTCGGTCGCGGCGGGCTCGCCCGAATACCACAGGTCCCGCGCGATCAGCGGCAAGAGCACCCGCGCCGCCTCAGACACCGTGTCGGTCTGAATTTCCACGAAGCTGTCCAGCGTGTGATAGCTCCGGTCGCCCAGCAGCTTCCCCGCCCGGATGATCCGGTAGCTGTCCCCCCAGTCGAAGCTCAAGTTGTCCGGAAACGCCGCATCCGTCAGCCGGTTGTTGGTGTTGACCACGATCCCGCTCGGCGGATCCACCACCCAGGGGTTTTCCTCGAAGTCCCGCATTCCCTGCCAGTCGTTCACCGCCAGCCACCCCGGCGCCGGAATCCTCCCCTGGCTTGTATGTTCCGCAAGCCGCCGCGGCGCCGCGCCGGCCATCTGCAACGCAATCGAGTCGTGATCGGCCATGGTCACGTTCAGCGCCGGCGCCACGAACGAGCGCGTCGCCTGCCGCGCCTCGTCGATGCTGTGCGCCTGCATCAGCTCCAGCGCCGCCCCCACCGACCGATCGTCCGGCGTCAGGGCCGTCCAGGCCAGCACCGCCACGTGTCCCGGGGGCGTGATCGCCGCCGCTCCAAAGCCGTCGCCAGGGATCACCGGTCCGTGCCGCGTCCAACGAAGCTTCAGGTGCACGGGATCCCCGCCCCGCACCGCGATCGCTGCGTCGCGCACCTCGAAGCGCCGATAACCCTCCGGCGTCAGATACTCGTCCGCGTTCTCCGGGTTCAGCTTCTCGATGTAGACGTCCTGGTCGTCTAGGTAGCTCGATGTCAGCCCCCAGCCCAGGTCCTCGTTGCGCCCGATGATCACTGACGGCAGCCCAGGAATGGTGCCCCCGATCACCGGACCCTCCGACAGGTCCATCTCTGCCAGCATCCAGATCGATGGCGCGCTCAGCGCCAGGTGCGGATCCGTCGCCAGCAGCGGCGCTCCCCCCGCCGTCCGCCGCCCCATCGCCGCGAAGGCGTTCGACGCCCCGGCCAGCCCGACCTGCGGCACCGGGTCCAGCGGATTCGCCGCCGCCTCCCGCACCGGCGCATCCGCCGGTAGGTCGGGAAAGAGCTGCGAGAACTCCGGCAGCCCCATCACCGGCGCATTCGGGCTCTCCGGCAGGATGTCGCGCAGTCGCTCCGCGGGCAGCACCAGCGACAGCCGGGCGCGCAGCGTCTCCATTGCCGCCTTGTCGGTCAACTGGAGCGCGAAGAGCTTCTGCACCGCGATCGAGTCCGCCGGTGACCACGGCGAGATGTCCGGCGAGAACAGAAAAAACTCCGGCGCCCCCCGCCCCAGCGCATCCTCCTGCACCACCTTCAACCAGGCATTCACCCCGTCCGCGTAGGACTTCGAGCGCCGACCGAGTTGCCTCGGTCTGGTTCGGCACCGCCCGGCTCGACAGCCCGTAGATGTCGAGCGCCCGCATCAGTTCGTCGATCTCCAGCGTCTCCGGCCCGAAGAGCTCGGAGAGCCGCCCCTGCGCCGTCCGCCGCAGCAGCATCATCTGCCAGAGCCGGTCCTGCGCATGGACAAATCCCAGTCCGAAGAAGGCGTCGCCGTCGGTCTTCGATAGGATGTGCGGCACGGCATAGCGGTCGCGCACGATCTCGATCTCTTGCGCCGGCCCCTGCAGGGTAAACGCCCGGTCATAATCGGGAAGCGATTGTCCGGCGAGATAGTACGCCAGGACCGCGGCTCCGACGCAGAGGGCGGCCAGCGCGAGTACGGCCCGCATCAGCCACCGGAACAGAAACGCCATGCGCGCGGGATCCTTTCGCTGTCGCCTTGACCCCGCCCGGATAGCAGGCCACTAGGGGCGATACAACGCAACAAGGGTTAACAGGGGGTGGCATGGCACGCGTCGCGTTCATCGGACTCGGGGTGATGGGATACCCCATGGCTGGCCATCTCGCTGACAAGGGTCACGAGGTCACCGTCTACAACCGAACGGCGAGCCGCGCCGAGGCATGGACGGCGCAGCATGGCCAGACCAGCGCCCCAACTCCGGCCGCCGCCGCCAAGGCGGCCGAAATCGTGTTCGCCTGCGTCGGAAACGATGACGACCTGCGCACCGTCACGATCGGATCCGACGGCGCCTTTGAAACCCTCGGCCGTGGCGCCATCTTCGTAGACCACACCACCGCCTCGGCCGCCGTCGCGCGCGAACTCGCCGAGGCAGCGGGCGCCCGCGACGCCTCCTTCATCGACGCCCCGGTTTCCGGCGGGCAGGCGGGCGCGGAGAACGGCGCGCTCACGGTGATGTGCGGCGGCGACGCGTCCGCCTACGCCCGCGCCGAGCCGGTCATCGCGTCCTTCGCCCGTGCCTGTCGGCTGATGGGCCCCGCAGGCTCGGGCCAGCTCACGAAGATGGTCAACCAGATCTGCATAGCCGGGCTCGTCCAGGGCTTGTCCGAGGGCCTCGCCTTCGCGCGCAAGGCCGGCCTCGACGGCGAGGCGGTGCTCGACGTCATCGGAAAGGGTGCGGCTGGGTCCTGGCAGATGGACAACCGCGGCAAGACCATGCTCGCCGACAAGTTCAACTTCGGCTTCGCCGTCGACTGGATGCGCAAGGATCTCGGCATCTGCCTCGCCGAGGCCGACACCAACGGCGCGTCCCTGCCGGTCACCGCGCTCGTCGACCAGTTCTACAAGGACGTTCAGCTGATGGACGGCGGACGCTGGGACACCTCGAGCCTGATCCGGCGGCTCAGGTGAGCCTGCCCGACTTCACCGGGCGGCCGGCGGTCGTCCCGTCGATCCTCTCGGCCGACTTCGCCCGCCTCGGCGCGGAGGTGGCGGCCGTCGAGGCCGCCGGCGCCGACTGGATCCAGGTCGACGTGATGGATGGTCACTTCGTGCCGAACATCACCATGGGCCCTGATACCGTTGCGTCGCTGCGGCCCCACGCGGCGACCGCGCTCGATGTCCACCTGATGATATCGCCGGCCGACCCGTTCATCGAGGCCTTCGCCGAAGCCGGCGCCGACATCATAACCGTCCACGCCGAGGCCGGCCCGCATCTCGACCGCAGCCTCACCCGGATCCGCGAGTTCGGCGTCCGCGCCGGCGTCGCGCTCGATCCCGCGACCCCTCCCTCGGCGGTGGAGTACGTGCTCGACAAGTGCGACCTCGTCCTGGTCATGACCGTCAACCCGGGTTTCGGCGGCCAGGCCTTCCTGCCGGCGATGCTGCCGAAGCTGCGGACTTTCCGCGACATGATCGGCGCCCGGCCGATCTGGCTCCAGGTCGACGGCGGCATCGCGCCCGACACCGCCGCCCGCTGCGTAGAAGCCGGCGCCAACTCTCTCGTCGCCGGCTCCTCGGTGTTCAAGGGCGGCGCGACCGCCTACGCCGCGAACATCGCCGCCCTTCGCGCCGCCTGCGGCTGAAGCGTCAGCCCATCCGCCCGACCATGGTCTCGGCGCCAGCGGTTGACGAAACCGCGATTGGACCGTGGTCGCGTTCCGCACTCTAATAGGGGGAGGCAATCCATCCGGGAGGCATAACGCGCCCATGCCCATCCGACCCGCCCTCGCCGCCCTTCTTGCGCTGGCCTGCGGCCCCGCCGCGGCGCAATCCGATCCCGCCGCCGAGGTCGACGCCGAGATTGTCCTCGCCGTCGACGTCTCCCGCTCCATGGACCTCGACGAGTTTGCCGTGCAGCGAAACGGCTACATCGCCGCCCTGCGTCACCCAGACCTGATGCGCGCGATCACCGCGGGCCGCCTCGGCCGCGTCGCCGTCGCCTATTTCGAATGGTCCGGCGAGGCGCGGGACGGTACCCTGATCCCCTGGCGGGTGATCGACGGCCCGTCCGCCGCCGCAGGCCTCGCGGACGAGATCGAGGCGATGCCGATAATCCGTGGCCGAGGCACCTCGATCTCGAATGCGCTCCACTTTGGCGCGGCGCTGATCGACAACGGCAGCGTCGAAGGCACCCGGCGGATCATCGACGTTTCCGGCGACGGCGCCAACAACTTCGGCCCGCCGGTCACCGGCGCCCGCGACGAGACCCTCGGCCGCGGCATCACGATAAACGGCTTGCCGATCGTGGCCTCGCTCGGCACCATGCCAGACCTCGACCTCTACTATCAGGACTGCGTGGTGGGCGGCGAAGGCAGCTTCGTGCTGGTCGCCCGGACCAGCGACGAGCTCGCCCGCACCATCCGCCGCAAGCTCATCCTCGAGATCAGTGGCCTCGTCCCCGCGCCCGAGCCCCGCCTCTATCGGGCCGAGTTCGCCCCCACCGACTGCATGATCGGCGAAAAGCAGCGCCGAGCTCGCAACTGGGACTTCATGCGCTAAGCGCGCCCCGGCGTTAACTGTCCACCCCGCCGCATGAATCCGTGCTTCGCCTCGCTTTCCGCTCTTACGCGAACAGCTCGTGACACGTCTCCAACGCCTCCACCAGCACCTCCACTTCTTCGGTGGTGTTATAGAGCCCGAACGAAGCCCGGCATGTTGCCGTCAGTCCCAGATGCGTCATAAGCGGCTGCGCACAATGATGCCCGGCCCTAACCGCCACTCCCTTGCGATCTACCACCGTCGAGATGTCATGGGCGTGCGCCGGCCCCTGCAGCGTGAACGAGAAGATTGCCCCCTTGTCCCTAGCCTTTCCCTGAATATCCAACCAGTTGAGCCCCTGCAGCCGCGCCATCGCATAATCCCGAACCGTCCGCTCGTGCGCCGCGATGTTCTCCATCCCCAATCCGGTCATGTACTCCAGCGCCACCCCGAGCCCGATCGTCTGCACGATCCCCGGCGTCCCCGCCTCCATCTTCAGCGGCGGATCCGCATAGCTCACCGCCTCCTTCGACACCTCCCGGATCATGTCGCCCCCACCTAGGAACGGCCGCATCTCCCGCAACCGCTCCCGCCGCGCATAGAGCGCCCCCGATCCCGTCGGCCCATACAGCTTGTGCCCGGTCACCACATAAAAATCACAGCCAATATCCACAACATCCACGGCCATATGCACGGCCGCCTGACTGCCGTCCACGAGCACTGACACCCCCAGGGCGCGGGCCGCCGTTGAGATCGTCTTCACGTCAACGACCGTCCCCAACACGTTGGACATGTGCGAGATCGCGATCAGTTTTGTCCGCGGCCCTACCGCCGCCAGCACCTTCTCCGGATCCAGCGACCCGTCCGGCTCGATGTCCACCCACTTCAGCACCACCCCCTGCCGCTCCCGCAGGAAATGCCAGGGCACGATATTGGCGTGATGCTCCATCACGCTCAGCACGATCTCGTCCCCCGCCTCGAACCGCGGCGCCGCCCACGCGTAACTTACCATGTTGATTCCCATGGTAGATCCGGTGGTGAAGACGATCTCCTCCTCGTGCTTGGCACCCAGGAACCGCTGCACGATCGCCCGCGTCGCCTCGTATTTTTCCGTGGCGATTGTCGAGAGGTAGTGCAGCCCGCGATGCACGTTGGCATAGTCCTTCGCATAGGCCTGCGTCACCGCATCGATCACTGCCTGCGGCTTCTGCGCCGAGGCGCCATTGTCAAGATATACGAGCGGCCGCCCGTGAACCTCGCGGGCGAGGATCGGGAAATCCCGCCGCACCACGTCGACATCGTACATCAGGATATCCCCGGCGGCACAAAGCCCAACATACTCAATAGCATGGCGACGACAAAGAACAGTACCAGTGCCGTCAGTACCATGGCCCCGAGCACGAAGAACGGGTTTTGGAACCCATGCAGCTCTGTCACGAAATTGGCGTAGATCCAGGCCAGCCAGACCAGCGGCGCGAACGCCACGACGACGACCAGCGTCTCGATCGATGGCATCACCCCGACGACCACCAGTTGCGCCGCCTCCACGAGGACCGCAACCAGATTGAGCCACACCACGAGCGTCAGCCCGTCCCAGAACTCGCCCTTTCCTCCGAAAAGGCGGCCGATCCGCACCGTCAGAACCACCGTCACGAACAGGAACAGGAGCTGCTCGAATGCGCCAATGAAAGGATTCTGGAGCATGGTCGCAGTTACCGGATCCACGGTCACCCGGAACATCCGCAGCGCGATGTAGTTCGTGACCATACCGAGGCAGGTAACCAGCAACGCCCCCTGAAGGACATAAAACTGCGGGACCGCCGAGTCGATTACCCGCCTCGCCGCCGCGCGCGGCCGCACCAGGGTATCGATGACAAGCTGCCCCCACATCTCAGCGCCCGGTGCTCCCCGCTCCTGCCCGTCCATCGCCGGTTACGCCACCGCGCCACCGGCGACGAGCGCGAGCAGCCCGGCGATCCCGGCGAAGGCCGCAGCCACCACCGCCGCCACGCGTCCGGTCGCGGTGAAGCCCTCGGCCTCCGCAAGGCTTGCCGCGAACAGCCAGATCCAGAACGCCAGCCCCGCATATCCCAGCCCACTCACCAAAGGCAACAGCGCCGGCTGGAGAAGCTCCACCCCCAAGCCGAGGAGCGCCAGCGTCAAGGCCACCGGCGCGAACGCCAACGCCGACCAGAAAAGGGCTGCCCGCGCCGTGAAGTAGCGCCGCTTCCCCCCGAAGGCGCGCGCAGCCATATGCACCGGCACCGCGAGTTCATAGGCGAGGAGCGGCGCCAAGGCGAAGTAGGCGAAGGCATGCCCCGCGACGGCGCCGCCGACAGGGTCCGTGATATCGAGCGCTCTCGCCTCCCGCAGGGCGCTGGGAAGGCTTGCTACGAAGAAGAGCCCGCAGGCGAGTAGCAGTAGCACCAGCGCCCGAGCTTCGGTCAGGTCGCCCGCGAACTGCGCTGCCATGGCCCGACGCGGGTCCCGCCAGGCGAGCCAGATCGCCTCGACGACTCCGCGGCGCGTCATTGCTTCAGCGCCGCCGTGCCAGCCATGCCGCCAGCCGATCGCGCAGTTCGTCCGCCAGAGCGTCATCCTCCACCTCGGCAATCGCCTGGTCGAGGAACGCCAACACCAGCAGTTCCTCGGCGGTCCGCCGAGGAATCCCGCGCGAGGTCAGGTAGAACCGCGCATCCTCGTCAACGGCACCGCTGGTCGAACCATGGCTGCAGACGACATCGTCGGCGTAAATCTCGAGCTCGGGCTTGGCCAGGAACTGGCTGGTCTCGTCGAGGAGCAAACCCTGGCTGATCTGATAGCCGTCGGTCTTCTGAGCCCCCGGTCTCACCAGTATCTTGCCCTGGAAGACCCCAACCGCGCCGCCGCGCAACACCTTCTTGAAAACCTGCCGGCTTTCACAGTTCAACGCGCCATGAGTTATGAACACCGTATCGTCGTGAAGAAAGTCTCCGTCACCGACGCAAGCCCCGGCCACGTGCGCCACCGCATCGTCGCCGGTGAACTCCACCACGCTCTCGTTGCGGGTCAGGCGGCCGTTCACCGTCAGAGTGAATGACTTGAACCGGCTCTCGCGACCTAGTCGCGCGAACAGGGCGGTCGCCGCCCGCCGCTCGTGATCGCGGCCCTGGGTGCGGACATGGTGGAACGAGGCGCCCTCGGCGACCTCGACCTCGATCACCGAATTGAACCGTGCGGACCCGGGACCGTACTCCAGGAGCGTGAGATCGGCACCTGCCTCCAGCCGGATCAGGTGACGCACCAGCGCGTCGGCATCCTCACGGCCACGCTCGTAGACGAAGTCGATGGGCCGCGAGGCGTTTCCGGTCACCCGGATTGCCAGGCCTTCGACAGCTCGCGCCGTGTTGAGCGAGGCAAACGGCCTGTCGACGGGATCCTGTCCACGCCCTTCCAGCACGCCGAAGAGATCCCGCGCCCAGTGGATGTCGGTTCGGAACACGTCCCGCAGGGGCTGGATCTCGACCCCCGCCAGCGCCGCCCCATCGGACCGCTCCGGCACCAGAACGCCGTCGACGAAGACCAGCCGGACGGCATCGACGGCTCCGGAGACCTCACCATCCTCGGCCTGCAACAAGGCCGCCGGCGCCGCCGGCACCGAGGTCAGCCCGCGGGGCTCCGTAAACCGCCAGTATTCGTCGCGCTTGGCCGGCGCCCCGCGCTCGCGGAGCCGCGCCGCAGCCCGGCTCCGGGCCGCCTTCACCCAACCCGCCTCGTCGCGCGGCTCCGGCCACGCCGCGAGCAGCGCCGAGGCCCCTTCGATCTTCAGCGAAGGAACCGCCATCACGCCACCGACTTCAGGATGTCGGCATAACCGTTCTGCTCGACCTCGAGCGCCAGCTCCGGCCCGCCGGTCTGCACGATCCGCCCGTCAGCCATGATGTGCACCACATCCGGGGTTATGTGATCGAGGAGCCGCTGGTAGTGGGTGATCACTAGAAACGCCCGATCCGGCGACCGGAGCCCATTCACGCCGGCTGCCACCAGCTTCATCGCATCGACGTCGAGGCCGGAGTTGGTCTCGTCGAGGATGCACATCCGAGGCTCGAGTACCGCCATCTGCAAGATTTCGTTTCGTTTCTTCTCGCCGCCCGAGAACCCGACATTTACCGGCCGCTTCAGCATCTCGGCATCGATGTCGAGCGCAGCGGCCTTGGCGCGCACCAGCTTCAGGAACTCCGCCGCATTGAGTTCCCCCGCACCGCGCGCCTTGCGCTGCGCATTCAGAGCAGTGCGCAGGAACGTCATGTTGCCGACCCCCGGGATTTCCACCGGATACTGGAATGCCAGAAACAACCCCAGCGCCGCCCGCTCCTCCGGCTCGATGTCGAGAAGATCGCTGCCGTCGAGCGTCGCCGTCCCTTCAGTCACCTCATAGCCGTCGCGGCCGGCGAGCACATAGCTGAGCGTCGACTTGCCCGATCCGTTCGGCCCCATGACCGCATGCACCTCGCCGGCCCTCACCTCGAGATCCACGCCCTTGAGGATCACCTTGTCCTCTTCCTCGAGTCGGACGTGCAGGTTGCTCACTTTTAACATCTTGGTTTCCCTCTCCACCGGCCCCCCGGCGCGGCGCATGTAAAATGGGCGACGGCACTACCCAAATCGCCGGGCCTGCAACAGCTCCCGGGGCTCGCTCGTGCTCCGGGCTCAGAGCTTCACTGATCGCCGCCCGCGCTCTTCGTGCGGTTTCGCCAGCCGGCGTTCCAGAACATGCCTACGCCTTGGATGACACCGGCAAGCACGATCATCACCGGACTCGGCAACCACACGACCGAATTCACCAGCAAAGTCAGGGCGAAGGTAAACGGCAGCATCACCAGAGCCGCGATCGCCATGTCCTCCAGCGAAACCCTGAAGCCGCGTCTCACGTCTCGGGTCGCGTTCTCGAGGATATCCGTCCAGTTCATAGCCTCATCTCCGATCTCGCTGGCGCGCCCGCACCCTCACAGGCTGTGGCTTCGGCCGCGCCGCTAGTGCCAACGCCGCCGCCAATACTCCGGCGATCAGAACCAATTCGCTCATCCAACGCTCCCCTCGAGGCTGATCGCCACCAGCTTCTGAGCCTCCATCGCGAATTCCATCGGCAGCGCCTGCAGCACTTCGCGGCAGAAGCCGTTGACCACCAGGGCCACCGCCTCTTCCTCGTGCATGCCACGCTGGCGGCAGTAGAAGAGCTGGTCCTCGTCGACCTTCGATGTCGTCGCCTCGTGCTCTACCCGGCTCGAGTTGTTCTTGCATTCGATGTACGGCACCGTATGTGCGCCGCAGGTCGACCCGATCAGAAGGCTGTCGCACTGGGTATAGTTGCGGCTGTTCGTCGCCTTGGGATGCATCGAAACCAGGCCGCGATAGGTGTTCTGCGCGAACCCGGCGCTGATCCCCTTCGAGACGATCCGGCTCCGGGTGTTCTTGCCGAGGTGGTGCATCTTGGTACCAGTGTCGGCCTGCTGGTGGTTATTGGCGATGGCGATGGAATAGAACTCTCCTTGGCTGCCTTCGCCGCGGAGGATGCACGACGGATACTTCCAAGTAATTGCCGAGCCGGTTTCCACCTGCGTCCACATCACCTTTGCCCGCGCCTCACGGCAGTCGGCACGCTTCGTGACGAAGTTGAACACCCCGCCAACGCCCTCCTCGTCCCCTGGGTACCAGTTCTGCACCGTCGAGTACTTCACCTCGGCATCTTCCAGCGCCACGATCTCGACGACGGCCGCATGCAACTGGCTGATGTCGCGCTTCGGCGCGGTGCAGCCCTCAAGATAGGACACGTAAGATCCTTTGTCCGCGATGATCAGCGTCCGCTCGAACTGGCCAGTGTTCTCGGCGTTGATCCGGAAATACGTCGACAGCTCCATCGGGCAGCGCACGCCGGGTGGAACATAAACGAAAGACCCGTCCGAAAACACCGCGGAGTTCAGTGTTGCATAGAAGTTGTCGCTGTAAGGCACGACCGTACCGAGGTATTTCCGCACCAGGTCCGGATGCTCCCGCACCGCCTCACTGATCGAGCAGAAGATCACCCCTGCCTTCGCCAATTCCGCCTTGAAGGTGGTTCCCACCGATACGCTGTCGAACACCGCATCCACGGCCACCTTCCGGCCCTCGGCCGGTGCCCCGTCGGCCCCCTCGACACCTGCCAGGATCATCTGTTCCTTCAGCGGTATCCCGAGCTTTTCGTAGGTCGCGAGCAGAGCCGGGTCGACCTCCTCCAGCGACGTCGGCCGCACTGACATGCTCTTCGGCCGGGCGTAGTAATACTGATCTTGGAAATCGATCTCCGGCAGGTCGAGCATGGCCCATTTCGGCTGCTCCCCCTCGAGCTGCCCCCAACGCCGGAAGGCCTTGAGCCGCCACTCGAGCAGCCACTCGGGCTCGCCGTTCTTGTCGGAAATCAGCCGAACGATCTCCTCGTTCAGCCCTTTCGGCGCGTACTCGGTCTCGATGTCGCTCGAGAAGCCGTACTTGTAGCGCTCGCCAACCGAGCGAACTGTGTCTACGGTCTCTTGGTCAACGCCCTCGCGCGCATTGATCTCATCCAGTGCGGCCATGTCTTTCCCTCTCTTGCCGGTCTGCGCGCCGCTCAGGCGGCCTTCGCGCGGAACCGGCGATAGTGCCTTTCCCATGCGCCGGCGAATGCCAGCACCTCATTGCGGGTCGTATTCGGACCGATCGACACCCGGATTGCACTCGCCGCGGTTTCGGCCCCCAGCCCCATCGCCGTCAAAACCCGGCTTGAGCGCACCTTGCCGCTGGAGCAGGCCGACCCGGCAGATACCGCGAACCCCGCGAGGTCCATCTGCATAACCTGGGTCTCGCCCCTCCATCCCGGCACCGCAAAACAGCTCGTGTTCGGCAGGCGGGGCGCATCCCTACCGATGAAGGTAATATCGGGCGCCGTCGATGCCAGAGCCTCTTCGAGAATATCCCTTACCTCCGCGACCGCCTCCCAGACCCCGGCCGCGACGTCCGCCGCCGCGACCGCGATCGCCGCGCCAAATCCGGCAATCCCAGCCATGTTTTCCGTCCCGGCCCGCCGCCCCGATTCCTGACCGCCGCCACGCAGGACCCGCGCCGTCTCGACACCCGGCGCCATAAGCAGCGCCCCGACGCCCTTCGGCCCTCCCAGTTTGTGAGCTGAAACCATCGCCATCTCGGCCCCGCTCCAATCGAATCCGAACGGCACCTTGCCCACCGCCTGCACCGCGTCGACGCACGCGAGGCCCCGCGGAAGCTCCTGCAGCACCCCGGTCTCCGAATTCGCTGCCTGAAGCACGCTCCCCTTCGGATCTGCAACCGTCACCAAGCCTGCGGCATGCACCGCCAGCTCCGTTTCGACCCAGGCTGCCACGCACTCGTGCTCGACCGCGGCCCCGTACAGGCTCCGTCCGCTCAGCGCCAAAGCCGCCGCCTCGGTCGCTCCCGACGTAAACACCACCTCGCCCGCCCCGCAGCCCGTCGCCTCCGCCACCTGCACCCGGGCCCGCTCGACGATGGCCCGTGCCGCGCGTCCCTCGGCATGGATCGATGACGGATTCCCGCCTACCTCCTGCGCCAAAGCAATCGCCGCCCGGGCCTCAGGTCGAAGCGGCGCCGTCGCATTCCAGTCAAGATAGATCCGCTCCATCAGCCCGGCTGCGCCTCTTCGTCGACGACAGCCACGAAGGCTGGCACCGCCGGGCAAGGCGCCAACTGGTTCCTGGCCACGTCGCCCAGCCGCGTCTGGTGCAGCATCACGTAAACATTCGCCGAAAGCTGCTCCCAGAGCTTGTCCGCCAGCACCTGCTCCGGCGTGCCGCCAGATCCGCCGCTGGCGCCCGCCCCACGAGCGAGCGCGTCCATGGTTTCGTCCACGGCCGCCAGGATCTCGGAGATCCGGATGTCGCCAACCGGTCGGGCCAGCCGATACCCGCCACCCGGGCCCCGGACCGAGTCCACGATCTCAGCCCGCCGCAACTTAACGAAGAGCTGCTCAAGATAGGCGAGGCTAATATTCTGCCGCTCGGATATCTCGGACAGCGAAACCAGCCGGTCCGCCCCCTGGGCCGCGAGGTCGGTCAGCGCGATCATCGCGTAGCGCCCCTTCGTACTGAGTTTCATCCCGAGCCTCCACGGTCGCCACCGCCGGTGTTGACGGATCCCCGCAGAGACCTTAACTGCGGGAGGCTCCGGGGTCGCGTCTTTAAAATCCTTCTAGATTGGTTGAGCGATTCCGTCAAGTTCGCGTAGCTTACGCTGTGAGGAGGTCGCTCCAGAATGCCCGAGGTGATTTTCCCCGGCCCCGACGGGCGGCTGGAGGGGCGCTATCATCCCCAGAAGAACAAGGACGCGCCGATCGCCATCATCCTGCACCCCCATCCGCTCTACGGGGGGACGATGAACAACAAGGTGGTCTACAATCTCCACTATGCGTTTCACCGCATCGGCTTCACCTGCCTGCGTTTCAACTTCCGCGGCGTGGGCCGTAGCCAGGGCGAGTATGACCAGGGCATCGGCGAACTCTCGGACGCCGCCGCGGCGCTCGACTACCTTCAGTCGCTGAACGCCAATGCCAAGAATTGCTGGGTAGCGGGGTTTTCCTTCGGCGCCTGGATTGGCATGCAGCTACTGATGCGCCGCCCCGAGATCGCGGGCTTCGTCTCTGTGGCCCCGCCTGCCAACCAGTACGACTTTTCCTTCCTCGCCCCCTGCCCGTCCTCGGGCCTGATCATCGGGGGCTCCAACGACCGCGTGGTGCCCCCGGCGGACGTGGCGACCCTGTCCGCGAAGCTAAAGCAGCAGAAGGGCATCACCATCACGCACAAGACCATCGAAGGGGCGGGACACTTCTTCGACCCGGGCATGGACGAGATGATCGCCACCGTCGACGCCTACGTCCGTCAGCGTCTGACCGAGAGCAGCCGCTAAGCCGCCAAATACCTGTTGCTCCCTGATCCCGCCGTGCTGCTGCCCATCCGAACTACGCCGCCTTCCTTGCCATCCTCCGCGACTCTCCTTCGCCGATACCTGGGGCATGCCGCTGCGGGCACGCCCTAGCGACGCGGTCCCTGTGCACCGCAATATGGTCGTGGCATCACGCGGGATTGTGTGAAAACTTGGGCCGCGAGCCAGACGGAACGGGGGACCCATGTCGATCAAGGCCAGCATCTACCACCTCACCCACTACCGCTACGACCGCCCCGTCGTGCTCGGCCCCCAGATCATCCGCCTGCGCCCGGCGCCGCACTCCCGCACCCGCGTCCTTTCCCACTCGCTCAAGGTCACCCCGTCCGACCACTTCGTGAACCACCAGCAGGACCCTTACGGCAACTGGCTCTCCCGCTTCGTCTTCCCCGAGCCGGTCGACGAGCTGAAGATCGAGGTCGACCTCGTCGCCGACATGACGGTCTACAACCCCTTCGACTTCTTCGTGGAGGACACCGCCGAGCACTGGCCCTTCGACTACCCCGAGGACATCCGCGACGACCTCGCGATCTACCTCAGGACCGAGCCCGTCGGCCCGCGGCTAGCGGAGTTCATGAAGACCATCCCGCGAGAGAGAACCCGCACCGTCGACTTCGTCGTCGGCCTCAACGCCCGCCTCTCGAACGAGGTCGGCTACGTCATCCGCATGGAGCCCGGCGTGCAGACGCCCGAGGAGACCTTCGAGCGCGGCACCGCCTCCTGCCGCGACTCGTCCTGGCTGCTCGTGCAGATCTTCCGCAACCTCGGCCTCGCCGCCCGCTTCGTCTCCGGCTACCTGATCCAGCTCAAACCCGACCTCGTCTCCCTCGACGGCCCGCCCGGCACCGACCACGACTTCACCGACCTTCACGCCTGGTGCGAGGTCTACCTGCCCGGCGCCGGCTGGATCGGCCTCGACCCCACCTCGGGCCTTCTCACCGGCGAGAGCCACATCCCGCTCGCCGCCACGCCGCACTACAAGAACGCCGCCCCGATCTCCGGCGTCGCCAGCTACGCCGAGGTCGACTTCGCCTTCGACATGAAGGTCACCCGCGTCGCCGAGCACCCGCGCATCACCAAGCCGTTCTCCGACGACGCCTGGACCGCCCTCGACGCCCTCGGCCGCAAGGTCGACGAAAGCCTCGCCGCCGGCGACGTCCGCCTGACCATGGGCGGCGAGCCCACCTTCGTCTCCATCGACGACTTCGAGGCGGACGAGTGGAACACCGCCGCCGTCGGCCCGACCAAGCGCGCCCTCGCCGACAAGCTCATCCGCCGCCTCCGCGACCGCTTCGCCCCCGGCGGCTTCCTGCACTACGGCCAGGGCAAGTGGTACCCCGGCGAGAGCCTGCCGCGCTGGACCTTCTCGCTCTACTGGCGCAAGGACGGCTCGCCGATCTGGCAGGATCCGAAGCTCATCGCCGAGGAAGGCGCCGACACGCAGGCCGGGCCGCCCGAGGCCGAGAAGCTGATGCAGGGCATCGCCACCCAGCTCGGCGTCGAGCCGGAGATGGTGACCCCCGCCTTCGAGGACCCGGCCGAGTGGATCCTCAAGGAGGCGGACCTCCCCGAAAACGTCACCCCGCAGAACTCCAAGCTCAAGGACCCCGAGGAGCGCCACCGCATCGCCAAGGTCTTCGACCGCGGCCTGACCACGCCCTCCGGCTACATCCTCCCCGTCCAACGCTGGCAGTCCAAGGCCAGCGGCCCCCGCTGGCGCTCGGAGAAGTGGAAGCTCCGCCGCGGCTTCCTCTACCTCGTCCCCGGCGACAGCCCGGTCGGCTTCCGCCTGCCCCTCGGCAAGCTGCCCCACGTCAGCGCGTCGGCCTATCCCTACACCAACGTTGTCGACCCCACCGTGCCACGCGGCCCGCTCCCCGACTTCCGCAACCGCGCGCCCGCGGCATCCGGCGAGCCGCCGCAGCCCATCCACGGCGCCCGCGCCCAGCCGATGGCGCACTTCGCCGTCGATGACACCCTCCAGCAGGAGCGCGTCGAACAGGAGCTCGGCGACGCCGGTGGCGTCGTCCGCACCGCGCTCTCGGTCGAGCCCCGCGACGGCCGACTTTGCGTGTTCATGCCGCCCGTGGAGAGCGTCGAGGACTACCTCGACCTCATCGCTGCCGCCGAGGCCGCCGCCGAGGAGCTGTCGCTGCCCATCCACATCGAGGGCTACGCCCCGCCCCCCGACCCGCGCCTCAACGTCATCCGGGTGGCACCCGACCCCGGCGTCATCGAGGTCAACATCCACCCGGCCGCCTCCTGGGCGGACTGCGTCGCCATCACCAACGGCGTCTACGAGGACGCCCGCCAGTGCCGGCTCGGCGCCGACAAGTTCATGATCGACGGCAAGCATGCCGGCACCGGCGGCGGCAACCACGTCGTCGTCGGCGGCGGCACCACCCTCGACTCGCCGTTTCTCCGCCGCCCCGACGTCCTGCGCTCGCTGATCCTCCACTGGCAGCGCCACCCGTCGATCTCCTACCTCTTCTCCGGCCTCTTCATCGGCCCGACCTCCCAGGCGCCGCGCATCGACGAGGCGCGCCACGACGGCCTCTACGAGCTCGAGATCGCGCTCTCCCAGATGCCGCCCCCCGGCCAGGGCGACGCGCCGCCGCCGTGGCTCGTCGACCGCCTCCTTCGCAACCTCCTCGTCGACGTCACCGGCAACACCCACCGCGCCGAAATCTGCATCGACAAGCTCTACTCCCCCGACGGTCCCACCGGTCGCCTCGGACTGGTCGAGTTCCGCGGCTTCGAGATGCCCCCCGACCCGCGGATGTCCCTGGCCCAGCAGCTGCTGATCCGCGCCCTGATCGCCCGCCTCTGGCATCACCCGGTCACCGGCACCCTCACCCGCTGGGGCACGACGCTCCACGACCGCTTCATGCTGCCGCACTTCGTCTGGGAGGACTTCCTCGACGTCCTCCGCGACCTCCGCCAGCACGGCTTCGACATGCGGCCCGACTGGTTCGAGGCGCAGCAGGAATTCCGCTTCCCGTTCTGCGGCGAGGTCGAGGTCGACGGCGTCAACCTCGAGATCCGCCAGGCGCTGGAGCCCTGGCACGTCCTCGGCGAGACCGGCGCCATCGGCGGCACCGTCCGCTACACCGACAGCTCGGTCGAGCGTCTGCAGGCCCGGCTCACCGCCACCGACCCCGACCGCTACGTCGTCGCCTGCAACAAGCGCCGGATGCCGATGCAAGCCACCGACACCGCCGGCACCTCCGTCGCCGCCGTCCGCTTCAAGGCCTGGCAGCCGGCCGCGGCGCTGCACCCGGTCATCCCAGTCCACGCGCCGCTGACCTTCGACATCTTTGACACCTGGACCGGCCGGGCCATCGGCGGCTGCACCTATCATGTCGCCCACCCGGGCGGCCGCAGCTACGACACCTTCCCGGTCAACGGCAACGAGGCCGAGGCCCGCCGCCTCGCCCGCTTCGAGCCCAACGGCCACTCCGCCGGCGCCTACATGCCCCCCGCCGAATCCCCGGCCCGCGAGTTCCCGATGACCCTCGACCTCCGCCGCGCTCCGGGCATTTGACAGCTCGCAGCCGCGATCGCCATTGGCCTTTCGCGGCTTCGCGCTTTCTCGGTATCCGATGTACAGCAGTTTGTCTTTGAAGAAGCCACCGTTAGCCTCTGACTTTACGGCCTAACTTCGGCTTCTGGCCGGCGTACACATTGTGCCCTTCTGCCGGACAATCCCAAATGCCCGCTCCTTTCCGGGAACGCGGCAGCCGCAGACCCCGTTTTCGTTTGCACAAGCAATCTGCACCGCGCAGCAAACGAGGTCTCCATGTCCGACTCCGCCCTCTCCACCAGCCGCGGCCGCGGCGCCGAGCGGCCAAGCGCAATCCCCGGCCGAGGCTGGAAGGACATTCTCTGGCGGACCAAGGACGAGATGAAGGAAGACCACGTGTCGATGGTGGCCGCCAGCGTCGCGTTCTACGCGCTCCTTGCCCTTTTCCCCGCCATCGCGGCGTCAATTTCCCTCTGGGGCCTGGCATTCGACCCGGACGAGATCGCGACACAGGTCCGGCGGCTCAGCACCGTCCTCCCCGATCAGGCCGCCGGCATCGTCACCACTCAGGCCCAGCAACTCACCGCGCATGCCGGAACCGGCCTCAGTCTCGCCGCGATCGGCGGGTTGCTCCTGACCCTCTACAGCGCTTCCAAGGGCGTGAAGGCGGTGATCGAGGGCCTCAACATCATTTACGATGAGGACGAGTCGCGCGGGTTCCTCGCCCTGAACCTCGCGGCGATCCTGCTCACCGTCGCGGCGCTTCTGATCGTAACCGTCTCCCTTGCGCTCATCGCCGTTCTACCGGCGGTCATCGGCTTCCTGGACCTGGGGCCAACTGCGATGATGCTGGTCTCGCTGGCCCGCTGGCCGTTGCTCGCCTTGGTCGCGCTTCTGACCCTCGCGGTTCTCTACCGCTACGGCCCCAGCCGCGACGCCCCAGAATGGCGGTGGGTGAGTTGGGGAGCTGCCGCCGCAACTCTCGTCTGGATCATCTCCTCGATCGCCTTTTCGATCTATGTCAGCAGGTTCGGAAGCTACAACCAGACCTACGGTTCCCTCGGCGCCGTAATCATCCTGCTGACTTGGATGTGGGTCTCCGCCTTCATTGTCCTGATGGGCGCCGAGCTCAACGCCGAAATCGAGCATCAGACCCGTCGCGATACCACCGGGGGCGAAGCCGAGCCGATGGGCGACCGCGGCGCCCATGCCGCCGATACATTGGGGGAGCGGCGCTAAAGGACTGTCGCTGGCGGGAAAACCCGGTATGGTCCGCCCACCAAACTCATCAGTCGCTCCCTCGTCTCCGGTCCACGGTTGTCCCGACGTGCTACTTCCAAACCATCCCGCAGGCTCTCGACGCGCGCCTCGGGTCCGTGACAGCTGACCCATGGACGTCCTGCGCACTCCCAAAGAAGACCCGTTGGCCCGCCTACTCGGTACCTACCGCCCGCCAGCAGGCGTCTCCGACGAACTTCTCGACCCCGGCGGCGCCATTCGCCCCGTCTGGAGCACGCTCATCTCTCACCTCGCCCGCCTTAGCCCGGACGAGCTCACCCGCCGTTTCTCCCGCGGCGACCAATACCTCCGCGACGCCGGCGTCTTCTACCGCCAGTACGGCACCTCCGGCACCAGCGAGCGCGCGTGGCCGCTAGCCCATATCCCCGTCCTGATCGAGGAAGAGGAGGCGGCCCGCATCGCCCGCGGCCTTGTCCAGCGCGCCGAACTTCTCGAGGCCGTCGTCGCCGATCTCTACGGTCCGAACCGCCTCGTCGCCGACGGTCATCTCCCGGCCCGCCTGATCGCCGGCAGCCGCGAATGGCTCAGGCCCCTGGTCGGCATCGCCCCACGCGGCGGTCACTACCTGCACTTTATCGCCTTTGAGATCGGTCGCGGCCCCGACGGCACCTGGTGGGTGCTCGGCGACCGCACCCAGGCCCCCTCGGGCGCCGGCTTCGCCCTCGAAAACCGCGTCGCCACCAGCCGCGTCTTTTCCGACCTCTACGCCGAGACCCACGTCCACCGCCTGGCCGGCTTCTTCCGCACGTTTCGTGACGCACTGCAGGGCCTCTCCGAAGACCCGGATTCCCGCCCCGCCATCCTCACTCCAGGCCCCCTAAACGACACCTACTACGAGCACGCCTACATCGCCCGCTACCTGGGCTTCATGCTGCTCGAGGGCGAGGACCTTACCGTCGAGAACGGCCGCGTCATGGTCCGCACCGTCGCCGGCCTCCGCCCGGTCTCGGTCCTCTGGCGGCGCCTTGACGCCGCCTTCGCCGACCCGCTCGAGCTCGACGCCACCTCCCGCCTCGGTACACCCGGCCTCGTCGGCGCCGTCCGCCAGGGGTCGGTCACGCTCGTCAATGCCCTGGGCTCCGGGATCCTGGAGACCCGCGCCCTCCTCGCCTTTCTCCCTAGAATCGCCCAGGCCCTGACCGGCGCCCCGCTGATCCTGCCCAACATCGCCACCTGGTGGTGCGGCCAGCCTGCAGAGCTCGACCACGTCCGGGAGAACAAGGACCGAATGATGATCGGCCCGGCTCTCTCAACCCGCCTTCCCTACGAGACCGACGATACCACCGTCCTCGGCAGCAGCTTCCGCGACAAGGCCCGTCTCTCCTTCGACGCCTGGCTCGAAAAGGACGGCGCCGACCTGGTCGGCCAGGAAGCGGTGATGCTCTCCACCACCCCGGCCTACGAGAACGGCGCCCTCGTCCCCCGCCCGATGTCCCTGCGTGTCTTCCTTGCCCGCACGCCCCACGGCTGGCAGGTGATGCGCGGCGGCTTCGCCCGTATCGGCAGCACCCAGGACCCCTCCGCTATCGCCATGCAGCGCGGCGGCACCGCCGCCGACGTCTGGGTGGTGAGCCCGCACCCGGTCGAGACCGTCTCGATGCTGCCCGCTGCCACCGCCCCCTACGCCCGCGTCCGCCCCGGCGTCCTGCCGAGTCGCGCCGGCGACAACCTCTTCTGGCTCGGCCGCTACGTCGAGCGCGCCGAAGGTGCTATGCGCCTCACCCGCGCTTACCATATCCGCCTCGCCGAGACCGCCGACCCGGACACCCCGCTCCTCGCCAACTTCGCCGAATACCTCGAACCCCTTGGCATCGCCCCTGACGAAGGCGTTCCCGAGGTGCTGATCGGCATGCTCAACTCCGCCATCCGCAGCGCCGGCAACGTCCGCGACCGCTTCTCCATCGACGGCTGGATGGCGCTGAGCGACCTCGCCAAGACCGCCCGCAAGATGGCCGAGCGAGTCACCCCGGGCGACGACGGCGCCCGCGCCATGGGAGTGCTCCTCCGGAAGATCACCGGATTCTCCGGCCTCGTCCACGAGAACATGTACCGCTTCACCGGCTGGCGGTTCCTGTCGATCGGCCGCAGCCTCGAGCGCGCCATCGCCATGTCGAGCGCGCTGGCCTGGCTCGCCGACCCCGACGCCCCGGACGGCGCCCTCGACCTCCTCGTCGAGTTCGGCGACAGCGTCATGTCCCACCGCCGCCGCTACGCCGTCACCACCACCCGCGAGACCGTCGTCGACCTCCTCGCCCTCGACACCCTCAACCCGCGCTCGGTCCTCTACCACCTCACCGAAGTCCGCGACCACGTCGCCTTCCTGCCCGACGCCGTGGTCAACGGCCAGATGTCGCCGCTCTCCCGCGCCGCCCTTCAGACCCACACGGCGCTCGCCGTTGCCACGCCCGAGACCGTCGACAGCGCCGCGCTCCGCGCCCTGGTCGACGACATCCAGGCGCTGTCCAACCTCGTCTCCGACACCTACCTGCGGTAGAGCGAACCCTGTGATCTACGACATCGGCATGACCATCGCCTACGAATACGATCGCCCCGCGATTGCAGGCCGCCATATCCTGCGATTGCTGCCGGCGGACCTGCCCGGCGTGCAGCGTCGGATCACCGGCAACCTCACCATCCTGCCGGAGCCGGCGGAGCGCCGGCCGATGCTCGACTTCTTCGGCAACGCCAGCGTCGAGGTGGCCTTCCGCGCCGCCCACGACGAGATCCTGTTCCGGGTCGCTTCCCGCGTCGAGCGGATCGCCAACTCCCCCGGCCTCGACATCTCCCCCGCACTTGGCCAGCTCGCCGGCGAGATCGCCGATTACCGCGGCCTCGACGGCGACGCCCCGCACCACTTCCTCGGCCCGAGCCCCCGCACCGCCCCCGCGCCGGAGATGACCGCCTTCGCCCGTGATCAGCTCCAGCCCGGCATGACCGCCGCCGACGCCGTCCGCGCCATCGGCCTCGCGCTCCACCGCGACATGAGCTTCGATCCGGACGCCACCACCGTCGACACCTCGCCGTCGGAGGCCTTCGCCCGCCGCCACGGCGTCTGCCAGGACTTCGCCCAGGTGATGATCGCGTGCCTGCGCGGCATCGGCATCCCCGCCGGCTACATCTCGGGCTTCCTGCGCACCAACCCGCCCCCCGGCCAGCCCCGGCTCGAAGGCGCCGACGCCATGCATGCCTGGGTCCGGGCCTGGTGCGGCTTTCAGACCGGATGGATCGAGTACGACCCCACCAACGCCATGGTCGCCGGCACCGACCACATCCTCGTCGCCCGAGGCCGCGACTACGGCGACGTCGCCCCGGTCAAGGGCGTCCTGCGCATCGCCGGCGACCAGAAGACCGAGCACGCCGTCGACGTGATCCCGGTCACCAACTGATCGCCAGAGCCGCGCGTCAGGCCGGCATCGACGCGCCCACGGACTCCTGCCTGTCCCCGACCGGCAGGCGCGCCTCGATCCAGCCCACGATGTCGGCCAGCACCTCTTCCTTGCCGAGATCGTTCAGCAGGTCGTGATAATGCCCGTCGTAGATCTTCAGTGTGTTGTCGGCGGAGCCGGCATGGGCGTGGAAATACTCGCTGCCCTTGCAGACGGTCGCATGGTCTTCGGTCCCGTGCAGGATCAGCACCGGCACGGTTATTTTCTCGAAGTTGTCCTGCAATCGCTCGTCGGCGCGGACCAGGGCCGCGACGGTCATCGCCGGCTGGCTCTCCCCCTTGGTCAGCGGGTCGGCCTCGAGCACCTTCAGCGCTTCGGGGTCGCGGGTGAAATCCTTCATCTTCAAGGTCAGCACCCCGAGCCGTGGCGCGATGTGGCTGAGACCTTTGATCGCCGCGAGGGCGAAGCCGGGCGCGGGCACCTGGAAGGCGAAGCTCTCGCAGATCAGCCCGTCGATCTCGTCCTGGTAGTCGAGGGCATAGCTGCAGGAGACGACGCCCCCGGCGCTATGGCCGAGCAGGTAGACCGGCAGGCCGGGGTTGCGCTCCTTGGCGATGGAGATCAGCCCGCGGATGTCTGCGACGTACTCGGCGATGTCCTCGACGTAGAACCGCTCTCCCTCCGACTGCCCGCGGCCGCGGAGATCGACCGCATAGACCGCCAGGCCGCGCCCCACGAGCTGCTCCGCGGTCCAGGCGTGCTGGCCGCCGTGAGAATTGACACCGTGGCAGATGACGACCACGCCCCGCGGCGCGCCCTCTGGCAGCCACTCGCGCATGTGGATGCGAACGCCGCCCTCGCTCTGGAAATCTTCCTCACGCATGGGCGTGCCTCCTTTCTTCGACGGCGCCCTCGACCGTCTCGCCGCGGATGAACGCGAGGAGGTCGGCGTTGATGACGTCGGGGTTGGTGGTGGCCATGCCGTGCGGCAGGCCGGGATAGGTCTTGAGCGTGCCGTTTTGCAGCAACTTGATCCCGACGCGGGCGCTGTCGTCGATCGGCACGATCTGGTCGTCCTCGCCGTGCAGCAGCAGCACCGGCACCTCGATCGCCTTCAGATCCTCGGTGAAGTCGGTCTCGGAGAAGGCCTTGATGCACTCGTAGTGGGCATTGGCGCCGCCCATCATCCCCTGGCGCCACCAGTTGCGGATCACGCCGTCGGAGACCGCGGCGCCCGGACGGTTGAAGCCGTAGAAAGGGCCGCTCGGCAGGTCGAGGAAGAACTGGGCGCGGTTGTCTACCAACGCCTTGCGCAGGCCGTCGAAGACCTCGATCGGCAGGCCGCCAGGGTTCTTCTCGCTCTTGACCATGACCGGCGGCACCGCGCCGATCAAAACCACCTTGCTCACCCGTCCGGGCTCGGCGCGGGCAACGTAGCGTGCCACCTCGCCGCCGCCGGTCGAGTGGCCGATATGCACCGCGCCCTTGAGGTCCAGCGCGGCAGCGAGCGCGATCACGTCGGCGGCATAGGTGTCCATCTCGTGGCCGCCGGAGGTCTGGCTCGAGCGGCCATGTCCCCGGCGGTCATGGGCGATGACGCGGTAGCCCTTGCCGAGGAAGAACAGCATTTGCGCGTCCCAGTCGTCGGCGCTGAGCGGCCAGCCGTGGTGAAAGACCAGCGGATCACCGCTACCCCAGTCCTTGTAGAAAATTTCCGTGCCATCCCTGGTCGTTACATGCGGCATCAGCCTTCTCCCCCGGAAAGGATCCAAATCGTTCCCGACGCAAGCCTTGCCCGAACGCGGGCTTGGTGCAGACTGGCGAAATCGACAAAAACCGGGGCGAATCTGACAATGGGACGGGTGGACGCGCCGGCCGAGATCGCCATCCTGCAGTATCCCGGCGTGCAGCTTTCGGCGATCCACGGCCTCACTGACATCTTCGGCATCGCCAACGATCGATCGCGTGAGATCGGTGGCCCGGGGGCGCCGGCATTGCGGGTGACCCACTGGAGCCCCGCCTCTTCCGCCGGGCCGGTGGAGAAGGTCTTCGACACCGACGGCGGATTCTCGAGTTGGCCGGCCGTGGCGATTGCCGGGCCGAGCCTGCGTGAGCTCCCTACTGATCCCACGATGCTCGACACGCTCGCGGGCTGGCTGCGCGACCGGCACGCGGCGGGCAGCATCGTCGGCTCCGTCTGTTCCGGCGCCTACCTCCTCGCTCACGCGGGGCTTCTCGACGGACGGACCGCCACCACGCACTGGTGCCACGCCGCCGACTACGGGGCGCGGTTTCCGGAGGTGCGATTTGACGCGGATAGCGTCCTCGTCGACGACGGGGACATCATCACCGCCGGCGCCGTGATGGCATGGAGCGACCTCGGGCTGAGGCTGGTCGACCGGTTGCTCGGGCCGGAGGTAACGGTCGCGACCGCGCGATACATGCTCTTCGACCCGGCCGGCCGCGAGCAGCGCCACTATTCGGGCTTCGCGCCGCGCTTGAACCACGGCGATGCGCCGGTTCTCCGGGTCCAGCATTGGCTGCACGCCACCGGCGCCCGCGACGTCAGCCTCGCGGCGATGGCCGAGCGCGCCGGCCTCGAACCCCGGACCTTCGAGCGTCGGTTCCGAAAGGCCACTGGCCTGCGCCCGACCGAATACTGCCAGCATTTGCGCGTCGGCCGCGCCCGCGAGATGCTCGAGGTCTCCACCCGACCCGTCGCACAGATCGCCTGGGACGTCGGCTACGGCGACGAAGCGGCGTTCCGGAAGGTTTTCCACCGGGTTGTCGGTCTCGCCCCCGGCGCCTACCGCCTCCGCTTTCGCCCCTCAGGCGCCGTCAGCGACCGTCGCGCCTGACGGCCTCGCCCCCAGCGTCAAATCGTATACCAGCATGTGGTGGAATAACGCCCGCCTTACTGCAAAGAGCTACCAAATCCTGGAACACCCGCACACGTCGCGTCCGGCCCGGTAACGAAGTTTGCATAAGACATTAATTTGCGACACCATATCTTTTTGAATCAATCGCTTAAGGTGCCTGCGCACAGTGCGCAGCCGTGCGCGTTCAGGCCGACAGCGCCCGCCGGAGCTGCGCCACGGACCGGGTCACCGCGTCGTCGTCGCGTGCGAAACCCTCGCTCCCGGAAAGCAGCACCTCGAGACGCGCCCGCGCCCGCGACACACGGCTCTTCACCGTCCCGATCCGGGTCTCCAGCACCTCCGCCGCCTCCTCATAGGACAACCCGCTCGCCCCCACCAGGATCAGCGCCTCCCGCTGGTCGGGCGGCAGCACCTGCAGCGCCCCCAGGAACTCCCGCATCTCCATATGGCTGTCATGGTCCGGCGCCTGGGTCAGCCGCGCCGCATGCGTCCCCTCCGCATCCGAGACCTCCCGCCACCGCCGGCGGCCCTCGGAATAATACTGGTTGCGCAGGATGGTGACGAGCCAGGCGTGGAGGTTGGTGCCGTCCCGGTACTTCTCCCGGTTGGCAATGGCCTTCGCCAGCGTCTCCTGCACGAGGTCGTCCGCCCGGTCCCGGTTGCCGCACAGCGACCGGGCAAAGCCGCGGAGCATCGGGACCGCGGCGACGAGGCCCTCCTTGAACCCGCTCACTCATTGCCCTCCTTGTCGTCGAGCTTGCTGAGGAGCGCCAACATGTCCGCCGGAATCTCTTCCTGAAGCGCCTCGTCGTAGACCTGCCGCAGCTGGTTGGCGATCCAGTCCTGCTTGCGGGCTCGCTCCGCGCGATCGGGCTTGCCGCCGCCCGCTTCCTTGCCAGTCATCACCACTCCAACTCGTTTCGGCTTGCGCGGTCTGCCGTCTGAAGGCACTACACGAACTCCAAATGCGCAACGATCCACGCGGTTCCATCTGGCGCGGAACTTTTTCGCCCGCCAGCGCTTAAGGAGTTGCCGGCCGCCTGCGGGCGGAGTTGCCGTGCCGGCCCTGCCGGTGTCTCCGATGAGGATCTGAAGTTACGATGGCCAGCAGCCTTTCACAAGAAATCGCGCCCCACCTGCCCTACCTGCGCCGCTATGCCCGCGCGCTGACCGGTTCACAGGACAGCGGCGACGCCCATGTCACCGCCTGCCTCGAGGCGATCGTCGCGGAGCCGAGCATCTTCGACCGCTCGAACGGGGTGAAGGTCGGCCTGTATCAACTGTTCCGGGCGCTCTGGCACGGGCTCGAACTCGACACCGACGAGCCGCTGTCCGAGACCAGCCTGGGCGAGGCGGCGGCCCGCAAGCGGCTCGGGGCGATGACCCCGGACAGCCGGCAGGTGCTGCTGCTGACCACCCTCGAGGGGTTCCGCCCGGAGGAGGCCGCGGTCATCACCGGCCGGAGCGTAGGGGAGGTGCAGGACCTGATCGCCGACGCCGTGGCGGAGATCGACCGCCAGATCGCCACCCGGGTGCTCATCATCGAGGACGAGCCGATGATCTCGATGGATCTCGCCGAGATCGTCGAGAGCCTCGGCCACGAGGTCACCACCATCGCCCGGACCGCCACCCAGGCGGTGCGGGCCGCGGGGTCGGAGACGCCGGGGCTGGTGCTGGCCGACATCCAGCTCGCCGACGGCTCGTCGGGGCTCGACGCGGTGCGCGACATCCTGTCGATGTTCGAGGTCCCGGTAATCTTCATCACCTCCTTCCCCGAGCGGCTGCTGACCGGCAAGCGGCCGGAGCCGACGTTCCTGATCACCAAGCCCTACGATCCGAACGCGGTGAAGGCCGCGATCAGCCAGGCGCTGTTCTTCCGGACGACGGCGTCGCTGGTGTCCTAAGAGCAGGGCTGCGCGTGTGAACGCTCAGGTGTTCACGCGTGAACGTGCTGATTCTAAAGGGATTCATCTTCAATAATTTTTGGTAAATCCCCCGCCCAGGGCACCTGCGCCCTGGCCCCGGCCAAGAGCGCCTTGGCCGGATGCGGCACTTGGACTATCAGCGAGGGATGCGCCTCTTCCTGCTTCGACAACTCGCCGCCCTGCTCCTGGTTCCCGCGCTCGTGGTCGCGGGGTTGGCGGCGGGGGCTGCCGGCGTTTCGGAAGAGCCGGACCGGCGGGATCCCGCGCTCGTCGCATTTCTGGCCATGGGCGGCGATATCGCCGACATCTGCGGCCAGCGCGGGCACGGCGGCGGCGTACGGCACTGCGATGCGTGCCGGCTCGTTTCCGCGGCGATCCTGCCGACACCCTCGTACGACTGGTCGCGCGCCGCGCGCGCGACCACCCTTCAGGCCCCGGAAACTCCGGAACGGGTCTCGCCGGCCGTGTCGATGCGCCTTCCCTGGGCGCCGCGCGCGCCGCCTGGCGACGCTGCCTGAACGCCGACATTCCCGCAACCAGCAGGACGCAAACCCATGCACCGCAGATTTTTCCTCGCGGCCGTCGCGGCCGCCGCCACGCTTGCCGGCGCAGCAGCCGCCCATGACTTCACCGTCGGCGATCTGACGATCGGCCACCCGTACGCGCTGGAAACCCCGGCCACGGCCAAGACCGGCGCCGGCTATTTCACCATAACGAACCACGGGGCGTCGCCCGACCGGCTCGTCGCCATTCGCTCGGCCTTCCCACGAACCCAGATCCACGCGACGGAAATCGATGCGCAGGGCGTGGCGCGGATGTCGGAGGTGGAGTCGCTGGAGATTGCCCCCGGCGAAACCGTCACCTTGGCCCCCGGCGGCATGCACGTGATGTTCATGGGCCTCGACGCGCCGCTCGTCGCCGAGGACTCCCTCCCCGCGACGCTGGTCTTCGAGAACGCAGGCGAGGTCGCAGTGGAGTTCAATGTCGAAAGCCGGGACGGCGCAGCGGAGTCGATGGATGAGATGCCCGGAATGAGCCACTGACAATGTGAAGGGGGCGCCGAGCGATTCAGCTCGGCGCCCCCTGTCAGTGTCGGGCTGGAAGCGTCAGAGGTTTTCGTCGGACGTGGCCATCCAGTCGTCGACCATCTTCTTGGCCTCCTCGCGCGACTTGCCGTAGCGCTCCTGGATGACTCCTTCGAGCTCCTGCTGGCTCCCCTTGACGCGATCAAGATCGTCGTCGGTGAGATTTCCCCACTGCTTCTGAATCTTGCCCTGGAACTGCTTCCAGTTGCCTTCAACCTGATCCCAGTTCATGGTCACTCCTCTCTCGGTTACCTGTCTGTCCCCCAAGAACGTGCGCCAGCGTCCCGAGTTCCAGCGCGGACTTTCGCCTGCCGCGTGACGAGAGCGACGGAACGCCGCGCCACAGCAGACGTTGACTCCCTCTGACCCCCCTGCCCCTACGGTACGATAACCCAGATGTTGGAAGGCCTTTTCGGCGACGGCGCGCTCTCTCCGCTCGGCTTGCATCTGAGCGGAAATCCCGGGCTGGTGGCGCTTCACGCGGGTGCGGACACGGCCATCGCCTTGGCCTACCTCGTGGTGCCTGCCGCGATCTGGGTGTTCCTGCGCCGGCGCCGCGACCTGCCGCGCAACGCCCGGCTGGTGGCGATGCTGTTCATGGCGTTCATCCTGACCGGGGCCCTGGCGCACCTGACCAGTGCCTTGGCGCTGTTCTTTCCGGTGTTCGGTCTGCTCGGCATAACCAAGCTTCTCATGGCCCTGACGGCTGTGGCGGTCGCGATCGTGGTCTGGCCGCAAATTCCGAAGCTCCTGGCACTTCCCTCACCGCGGGATCTGGCGCGCTCCAACCTGGCCCTCGTGCAGAACAACGCCTCGCTGGAGACTACCATCGCCTGGCGCACCCACGAGCTGGAACTGGCCAATCAGCGGTTCGAACAGGCGCTGTCGCGGTCGAACATCACGGTTTTCACCCAAGACCGCGAGCTTCGCTATACATGGGTACACAATCCTCGCACGGGACGGACCGTGGAGGATCTCGTCGGGCACACCGCCGCCGAGGCCGGAACACTCGACGCCGAGGAGGAGCCGACCCGGCTGAAGCGGCACGTTCTGGAGACCGGCCAGACCGCCACCGCCGTGGTTCCGGTTTCGACCGAGAGCGAAGGGCGCCTCTACATCGACATGACGGTCAGCCCGACGCTGGACAGGGACGGCAAGATCGACGGCATCCTGTGCACGGCGGTCGATGTCACCGAGAAGCGCCTGTTCGAAGTTCGCCTCGCCGCGATGGCGGCGCAACTGGGTGCTGCCTACCAGCGCTTCGAACTCGCGCTCGACAATTCGGCCATCACCGTCTTCGAGCAGGATGCCGAGCTGCGCTACACCTATATCTACAACGCGCCTCAGGGGATCGACTCCGAGGACTTCCTCGGCCGCACCGATGCGGAGATCTTCCCGGAGGCGGAGCGGGAGCGGATCGTGTCGTCCAAGGCGCGCGTTCTTGCCTCGGGCCTCGGCGAGAAGGAGGAGATCGAGGTGGAGGTGGCCGGTTCGCAGCGGTTCTTCGACCTGCGGCTCGAGGCGCGGACCGACGACGACGGCAAGGTGGAGGGTATCGTCGGGACGGCGCTCGATCTCACCCAGCATCGCCGCGACGAGCAGCGGATGCGGCTGATGATGCGCGAGCTCACTCATCGGTCCAAGAACCTGCTCGCCGTCATTCAGGCCATGGCGCGCAAGACGGCGAGCCTTTCGGACGACATCGATACGTTCATCTCCGCCTTCTCGTCGCGCCTCCGGGCCATGGCCGCGGCCCACGACCTCCTGGTCTCGCAGTCGTGGCACGGCGCCGACCTGGCGGACCTGCTCCGCGCCAGCGTGGCGCAGACCATCGCGCCGACGGCCGAACAGGTGCGCATGGAGGGCCCGCCGCTCATGCTCTCCCCCGATACCGCCCAGAACCTCGGCCTCGCGTTTCACGAGCTCGCGACGAACGCGAGCAAGTATGGCGCGCTGGCTTCCGACACGGGCGAGCTGGCGGTGAGCTGGTGTTGCAAGGACGGCGATATCCACATTCGCTGGCGGGAAAGCGGCGGCCCGCCGGTGACACCGCCGTCGCGTCAGGGCTTTGGCCGCGTGCTCCTGGAGCGGCTGGTCGGAGCGACGCTCAATGGCTCGGTTTCGCTGGATTTCCGGCCCGAGGGGCTGATCTGCGACATCGTCTTCCCGCAGGCGCCGCCGCGGGAGGCAAGCGAGGCGTTCGACCTGCCGCCGATCACTGTCCCGAGAGCCTGAACAGCGCCTTCTCGATTTCCTTCGCCAGCCGGCTGAGGGCTTCGGATTCGCCGTCGGCCTGCTGCAGGCGCATGAGTAGCGTCCGCCATGTGCTCAGGCCGCCGAGCTTGTCTTCGCGGCTCAGCGTCGAGTCCGAGATCAGCCTCGACGGCGAGCAAAACCCAGCAAATCTCGTCACATCCGGCACGGCTCATTCCTCGCATCGTCGCTACCGGGCCCGCACCCGGCCTGAACCCCTTCCCTGTCGCCGCCCTTGCGGCACAGGCTGTCAGGGAACCAATCGGAGAACGCGCAGATCGTTCCGCGTCGCATGACAAAGGTTAATGCGTGTGTCGGCAGGGCATGCAATTGTGCGCCTCCGATTATGTCACGGGGCCGCCTGCCGTTTACGGGGGCGCTCCGAGTGATGGATTCCAGGAAGATCGGCACGACGCGGCCCCCGGTATGGGGGATTGCGGCCATGCCGGAGTACGGAGCACGACATTGAGCGACACCCCGTCAGCCCTTCAGCAGCGCAGCATCCTGCTTCTCGAGGACGACGCCCTCATCTCCCTCGATACCGAGGATGCGCTGATGGCGCTCGGCGCCGGGCGGGTGCTCGTGGCCCATACCATCGAGGAGGCCGAGGCGCTGCTGGCGAGCGAGCGGTTCGATGCGGCGGTGCTGGACCTCGTCATCGGCCGCGGCAAGAGCGATGCGCTGGCCTGCCGGCTGGTGGAGGACGGCATTCCGGTGGTGTTCGCCAGCGGCTTCGGGGATGCCTGCGGACTTGCCGATCAGCTGCAGGGGGTGCCGACGATCGACAAGCCGTATTCGCCGCAGACGCTCTATGCCGCGCTGGCGGCGGCGCTCGGCCCGGGCTGCGCGGACTCCTGCGCCGGGGCCGCCGGCTGACGGGCTGACGGAACCTTCCGCGGTCTCGTCACGTTGTCGGGGTGTACATGCAGAGTGGCGTCCGACCCGGACGGGAGAGGTTTTCCCGAGCGGCGGCGTGACGCCCGGAATGAGGAGCAACCGATGCTTAAGACCCTTCTTGCGACGACTGCCATCGCCACGATGATGACCTGGAGCGTCCAGGCGCAGACGGCGCCCGCGGCCGAGGACCAGAACGCCAGCCCGCCGATGATCGAGAACCACATGGACGGCGATACGACGCCCGCGGACGAGGGCGTGGCCCCGGCGGCGGACGAGAGCACGGATAGTCAGATGGCGCCGGCGGAGCCCGATACGGCCGACAGTCAGATGGCGCCGGCGGAGCCCGACACGGCCGACAGCCAGATGGCGCCGGCGGAGCCCGATACGGCCGATAGCCAGATGGCGCCGGCTACGCCGGAAACCGCCGACACGGAGATGGCCCCGGCAGCGACCGACATGGCGCAGCAACCGGCGGCACCGGAAGGCTGGAGCGCGGTGGATATGGCGACGATCTCGGCGGATACGCTGATCGGGACCGACATCCGGACCTACGACCAGGATGACATCGCTTCGGTCGAGGACGTGCTGATGACCCCGGACGGCCAGGTCGAGAGCGTGGTGGCACGGTTCGGCGGGTTCCTCGGGTTTGGCGAGAACACCGTGCTCCTGAGCATGGATGAGATCAGCGTTGTCAAGGATGCCGACGGCAACGTCGCCGTGCTGACCAACCTGACGCCGGATGCGTTGAAGGATCGGCCGGAGTATAAGGCTGACGACGCACAGGGCTGACGGCAACGTCAGACAGACAACCAGAGGCGGTCGCCGGTTTCGGCGGCCGCTTTTTTCTTTTCTTCACGGTCGATTGACAGAACGGCGGCAGCCCCCCACAATCCGCCGCGGCTGAGGAATGCAAACGTTCCCGGCGCACGGAGCCGAGGTAGTCGGCACTTATACTTTGGGGGGAACCATGAAGACCATCAATGGACTGACCGCACTCGCGCTCTTGGCGATGACGGCGGCGCCGGTGTTCGCCGGCCCGGAGACCGTCTCCGGCCCGGGCGCGGACCCGGAATGTTTCAAGCCGTGGAGCGACGAGACCACCTACATGCAGTGGCCGGCCAAGGAGGGCCCCTACCGCATCGCCGTCGTCAACGGCTTCGTCGGCAACACCTGGCGGATCCAGATGATCAAGACCGCAAAGGCCTTTGCCGAGGATCCGGCGGTCAAAGACAAGATCGCCGAGTTCAAGGTGGTCTCCACCGGCACCGACGCCCCGGCACAGCTCGGCGCGATCGAGGACTTCATAAACCAGGGCTTCGACGCCATCGTCACCATTGCGGTTTCGCCGGACGGCTTCGACCGGGTGATCCGGCTGGCCGACAAGCAGAACGTGGTGATCGTGCCCTTCGACAACATCCTCGACACCGACAAGGTGATGATGGTGAACGAAGACCAGCTGCAGATGGGCAAGGACTGGGCGAACTTCGTGCTGGAGGAGATGAAGAAGGAGGGCAAGACCTCCGGCAAGATCCTCGAGGTCCGCGGCGTGCCCGGCAACTCGGTCGACCGCGATCGCTCCATCGGCATCCACGAGGTGCTTGACGCCTCCGGCGGCGAATGGGAAGTCATCCAGGTCGTCGGCAACTGGGACGACGGCACCGCCCAGAAGGTTACCGCCGACGCCATCGCCGTGAACGGCCCGTTCGACGCCTTCATCGTCCAGGGCGGCACCACCGGCGTCGTGCAGGCGATGATGGACGCCGGACATGCCTTCGTGCCGGTAGCCGGCGAGGCGGAGAACGGCTTCCGCAAGCTCGTCGCCAAGCACTCGGAGGAGGGGCTGAAGGGCATCTCCATCGGCCAGTCCCCGGGTCTCGTCGCGATCTCGATGAAGGCGGCGATCTCGGCGCTCGAAGGCAACCCGATGCCGCAGCTCATCTCCGTGCCACTGCCGGAAGTGGACTATACCCAGCTCGAGGATGGGGTGAACTACTGGTCAGACCTGCCTGACAACTTCTTCACCGTGAACGAGTTTCCGCCCTGCGGCGTGAACATCTCGGGGCCGGCGATCATGGCGCAGTCCGAAGCCGACATCAACTGAGGCATCGCATCCGGCGGCCGGGCTCCGGCCGCCGGAACGATCACGCCCGAGGCCGCATTGCCGACCGAAGACGACGCGCCCCATGTCCAGCTCACTGGCGTCTCCAAGTACTTCCAGGGCGTCCGGGCGCTGGAGGGCGTGGATTTCGCCTGCCGCCGCGGCTCGATTCACGCCGTCCTCGGCGAGAACGGCGCCGGCAAGTCGACGCTCATCAAGATCATGTCCGGGGTGCTGCAGCCCGACACCGGCGAGATGCGGCTCGACGGCCGCCCGGTCGCCTTCGCCACCCCGTCGGAAGCGGCCCGCGCCGGCATCGTCTGCATTTTCCAGGAACTGTCGCTCATCCCCGACCTGACGGTCGCCGACAACATCTCGATCTCGGATCCGCCGAAGCGCCTCGGCCTCATCGATCGCCGCGCCCAGCGCGACCGCGCCGAACGGCTGCTCGCGCGGATCAAGTGCGAGGACGTCGACCCGCGGGCGCTGGTGCGCGATCTCAGCCTCTCCCGCCGGCAGATGGTGGAGATCGCCAAGGCCATCGGCCGCGACCCCTCGGTGCTGATCCTCGACGAGGCGACCTCGGCGCTGACCAGCCGCGACGTCGAGACGGTCTACGGCCTCCTCGCCGACCTCAAGGCGCAGGGGATCGCCAGCGTCTTCATCTCCCACCGGATGCACGAGGTCGAGGCGCTCTGCGACACCCTCTCGGTCTTCCGCAACGGCCAGCACGTCGAGACCTTCGCCAAGGGCGCCCGCAGCGACCGCGAGATCGTCAACCTGATGATCGGCCGCGACGTCGAGGCGCAGTTTCCGCCCAAGCCGGCGCGCCCGCGCCCCGAGCCGCTGCTCTCCGTCAGCGGGCTTCGCTGGGAGCCGCGGCTCAACGGCGTCGATCTCACCGTCGGGCGCGGCGAGATCGTCGGCCTCGGCGGCCTCGACGGACAGGGGCAGAAGGAGCTGCTGCTGGCGCTTTTCGGGGTGCTGCGCGGCGTGTCGGGCGAGGTCCGGATCGGCGAGACGCGCGGGCTGCCCGGCTCGCCCGCGGCCGCCAAGTCCGGGCGCGTTCGCACGGCGCTGGTTCCGGAAGACCGCAAGACCGAGGGGCTGATGCTGGCGCGGCCTATCGCCGACAACCTGCTCGCCGCCTCCTATGGCCAGGTGTCGCGCGGACCCTTCATCGACGAGGGGCTCGCGACCGCCGCCGTCAACTCCGCGCTCGCCAAGCTCCGGATCAAGATCGGCCGCCCCGCGGACCCGGTGGCGACGCTCTCGGGCGGCAATCAGCAGAAGGTGGTCATCGCCAAGTGGCTGATGATCGCCCCCGACCTCATCCTCCTCAACGACCCCACCCGCGGCATCGACGTCGGCACCAAGCAGGAGCTCTATCGCCTGATGCGCGAGCTCGCCGACGAGGGGCGGGCGTTGCTGCTCTACTCGACCGATTACGCCGAGCTGATCGGCTGCTGCGACCGGGTCTCGGTGATGTACGACGGCGCGGTCCTGACCGAGCTCGAGGGCGATGCCATCACCGAGCGGGCTATCGTCGCGGCCTCGCTCAACCTCGGGTCGGCCGCGTGAGCCGCCTGCGTCTTGCCATCGTCCAGAACCGCGGCTTCACCGGCGCGTGCCTGCTGTTCCTGGCTCTCTTCGTCACCTACAACCTGCTGCACCCGAAGGGGTTTTCTTCGGCGGTGCTCATCCAGAACGCCAACGAGTCGGTCGCCATCGCCTTCGTGGCCATGGCCCAGACCGTCCCCGTGCTCCTCGGCGGCCTCGACCTTTCTGTGGGTGCGGTGATGACGCTGGCGAACTGCATCGCCTCCGAGGTGGTGCAGGGCACGCCGCTCCAGATCGTTCTCGGCATTGTCCTGACGCTCGCCGCCGGAGCGGGGTTCGGCCTGATGAACGGCCTCATCGTCGTCTATGGCCGCATCCAGCCGATCATCACCACGCTGGCCACCGGCGCCATCGCCATCGGGCTGGCGCTCATCATCCGCCCCAGCCCCGGCGGCACCGTCGACGACGACCTGAGCTGGGCGCTGACCAATTCGCTTTGGGACTTTGCCGACACCTACGGCCTCTTCGACGGTGGCAACGCGGCCTGGTTCCAGCCCTTCGCCAACGTGCCGACACCGCTTGTCATCCTGCTGGTGGTGGCCTTCGGGGTCTGGATCCCGTTCCGCCGCTCGGTCACCGGGCGCACCGTCTACGCCATCGGCTCCGCCGAGGGTGCCGCCTACATGTCGGGGCTGCCGATCGCGCGCGCCAAGATCGCCGCCTTCGTGCTGGCCGGGTTCTTCGCGGCCTGCGGCGGGCTCTACCTCGCCATCCAGACCTCGTCGGGCAATGCCGACGTGACCCAGGCCGGGGCCTATACGCTCAACTCCATCGCCGCGGTGGTGCTCGGCGGCACGTCGCTTCTCGGCGGCATCGGCGGCGCCATCGCCAGCCTGGTCGGCGCGCTGATCCTGCGGGTGATCTCGTTCTACTTCCGAATCCTCTCCATCGACCCGCTGCTGCAACCGCTGATCGAGGGGGTGGTGCTGCTTTCCGCCGTCAGCCTCGGCGCCATCCGCACCCTGCGGGTCCGCAACCGTCTCGAGCTCTTCCGCTGATGACCGCCCTTCTCGCCCGGTCGGAGAACCGCCCGATCCTGATCGCCGCCGGCTTCGTGCTGGTGATCCTGGCGTTCGGCACCGCCTACACGCTGGCGACCCTCGGCACCGCGCCGCTGCTGTCGCCGGGGTATCTGCTCCAGCAGCTCCAGACCGGCGCCTTCCTCGGGATCGTGGCGGCAGGGATGATGATGGTGATCCTGCTCGGGCAGATCGACCTGTCGGTGCCCTGGACGCTGACCGCGGCGGCGATGATGGCGACGAGCGTCGGCGGCGACCTTGCGATCCCCGCCGGGATCGCCGTCGGCGTGCTGGTGGGGCTGATGAACGGCTTCGGGGTGGCGGTGCTGCGGATCCCGTCGATGATCTTCACCCTCGGGGTCGACAGCGTGATGCGTGGGCTGATGGTGGCCCATACCGGCGGATTCGCGCCCCGGACCGAGGCGACGCCGCTGATGCGTTGGCTGGCCGCGGGCAAGCTCGGCGGGATCCCGATGGCGATCTTCGTCTGGGTGGCGGTCTCGGTGGTGATCGCGGTGATCCTGGCGCGCACCGCGTTCGGCCGCTCGATCTACGCCACCGGCACCCGCGAGGGGGCGGCGTATCTCTCGGGGATCCGCACGCGGCTGGTGGTCACCGGCGCCTTCGTCGCCTCCGCGGTCTGCGCGGCGATGGCCGGGGTGTTGCTGGCGGGGTACTCGACGAAGGCCTACCAGGGGATGGGCAACCCGTTCCTGCTGCCGGCCATCGCCGCGGTCGTGCTCGGGGGCACGCGTATTCTCGGCGGCAGCGGGCGGTATATCGGCACGGTGATCGGCGTGGTGCTGATCGTGCTCTTGAACTCGGTGCTCTCGATCATGCAGATGCCCGAGGCCGGCCGGCAGATCATCTACGGGGCGGTGATCGTCGGCATGCTGCTGGTCTATGGCCGCAGCGACAAGATAACATCCTGAAGGAGGGGGGAGGCCCATGCCAGGCGACTTCATCGACATCCGCGACGCGCGATTCGGCAAGCTCATCCACGGCAACGCCGGGCTCGACAAGCTCTGGACCGGCGGGCGCTGGTGCGAGGGCCCGGCGTACCTGCCCGCGGGGAAGTATCTGGTCTGGTCGGACATCCCCAACGACCGGCTGATGCGCTGGGACGAATGCTCCGGCACCGTCTCGGTCTTCGACCAGCCCTGCCGCAACCAGAACGGCCACACCGTCGACCGCGAGGGCCGGCTCGTCTCCTGCGAGCACCGCGGCCGGCAGGTCAGCCGCATCGAGCCCGACGGCTCGCTGACCGTCCTCGCCGACAGCTACGCCGGCAAGCGCCTGAACTCGCCCAATGACGTGGTAGTGAAGTCCGACGGCTCGATCTGGTTCACCGACCCCACCTACGGCATCGACAGCGAGTACGAGGGCGACGCCGCCCCCTCCGAGATCGGGTCCTCAAACGTCTACCGCATCGACCCAGGCGACGGCTCGGTCACCCTGGTGATCGACGACATGGTGAAGCCGAACGGCCTCGCGTTCTCGCCGGACGAATCCATCCTCTACGTCGCCGACACCGGCCAGACCCACGAGCCCGACTGCGCGCCGGTGATCCGCGGCTACCCGGTCAACCCCGACGGCAAATCCGTCGGGCGCGGCACGGTCTTCGTCACCTGCGACGCCGGCCTCTTCGACGGCTTCCGGCTCGACACCAATGGCAACCTCTGGTCGTCGGCGGGCGACGGCGTTCACTGCTTCGCGCCGGACGGGACGCTGATCGGCAAGATCCTGATCCCCGAGGTCGTCGCCAACGTCTGCTTCGGCGGGCGCAAGCGCAACCGGCTGTTCATCTGCGCGACCACGTCGATCTTCGCGCTCTACGTCAACGCCCGCGGCGCCGGGTCCTGAGGAGAAGCCCATGCGGCAGACCTGGCGCTGGTTCGGGCCCAAGGATTCTCGTCTCCGTCGACGACATGCTGCAGGCCGGCGTCCAGGGCGTGGTCTCGGCCCTGCACCACGTGCCCACCGGCGCGGTCTGGAGCCGCGACGAGATCGCGACCCGGCAGGCCGAGATCGGCCGGCGCCGCGACGGATCGCCCTCCGGCCTCGTCTGGGAGGTGGTCGAGAGCCTGCCGGTCTCCGAGGACATCAAGAAGCAGAAGGGCGACTGGCGGACCCATGTCGATGCCTATCGCGACAGCCTCCGCCACCTCGCCGACGCCGGGATCGAGGTCCTCTGCTACAACTTCATGCCGATCCTCGACTGGACGCGCACCGACCTCGCCTGGCGGGTCGCCCATGGCGGCACCTGCATGCGCTTCGACTACGCCGATTTCGCGGCCTTCGACCTGCACATCCTCGAGCGCCCGGGCGCGGCCGGGGACTACTCCGAAGAGACCCGCGACGAGGCGGCCAAGCGCTTTGCCGAAATGGACGAGGACCGCAAGAAGGCCCTGGCGCGGAACGTGGTTTTCGGGCTGCCGGGGTCGGCGCAGGGAATCACGCTCGAGGACGTGCGGGAGCACCTGGCGGAGTACGGCGCGATATCGGCGGAGCAGCTCCGGCGGCACTTCGTCGATTTTCTCGCGGAGGTGATTCCGACCGCGGAGGCGGTCGGGATCCGCATGTGCTGCCACCCGGACGATCCGCCGTTTCCGCTGCTCGGGCTGCCGCGGATCATGTCGACGGAGGCGGACTACGATGCGATCCTCGCCGCGGTCGACAGTCCGGCGAACGGCGTCACCCTGTGCTCGGGCTCCCTCGGGGCCCGGCCGGACAACGACCTGCCGGGGATGATGCGGCGCCTCGGGCCAAAGGTCCACTTCCTGCACCTTCGCAATGTGAGCAGGGAAACCCCTGATATCGCGGGATCATTCCACGAGGCCGAGCATCTGGGCGGCGGGACCGACATGGTGGCGCTGGTGGCGGCCGCCCTGGCCGAGGAGCGCCGGCGGGTGGCGGAGGGACGCAGCGACGTCTCGATCCCGTTCCGGCCGGATCATGGTCAGGACATCCTCGACGACCTCGGGCGCCGGGCCCAGCCGGGCTATCCGGCCATCGGCCGCCTGAAGGGACTGGCGGAGCTGCGCGGCATCGTCACGGCGCTTGACCACCCGGCGTTCGGCCTGCCGACGTAGGTCTGCCGTCACTCCTCGGGCGTCCCCGGCGCGCGGGTGGTCTTGAGCGCCGACCGCCGGGCCTTGGCGTCCAGCCGCCGGCGCACCGAGGATCGGGTCGGCCGCGTCGGGCGCCGCGGGCGAGGCCGCTCCAGCGCCGCGAGGATCAGCGCCTTCAGCTTCTCCCGCGCCTCGACCCGGTTCATCGCCTGGCTGCGGTGGCTCTCGGCGGTGACGATCAGCGCCCCCTCGCCGGTCCAGCGCCAGCCCGCCAGCCGCCGCAGCCGCGCCTTCACCTCCGGCGTCAGCGCCGGCGAGCGTTCGGCCTCGAATCGCAGCGCCACCGCCGTCGAGACCTTGTTGACGTTCTGCCCGCCCGGGCCGGAGGCGCGGTGGAACGTCTCGGTGATCTCCCAGTCCTCGATCGAAATCTCGTCGTTGATCCGCAGCATCGGTCCGGCCCGCCAGAAAAGGAGAGGGGCCGCAGCGACTGCGACCCCTCGGTTCATGAGCTTGGAGGCTGGCCGGCTAGGCCAAATGCCCGGCGTGTCGGTTCCGTCCCGGGGGGCTGCCCCTCAGGCGGTCCCTCCTCGCGTAAACCCGGCCTCACGCTCCAAAGTCTCACTCGACATTGGATCACCTCCTTTCGCTGGTTGCAGTTGCCGCGATGGTGCCAGCGCGAGAGGAAAACGCAAGGAAAAATTCACCGGGCCGGAACCAGCCGCCCCAGCGCCAGGCGAAATGGCACCAAAGCGACCGCCGCCAGCGCCAGTTTGACCATGAAATCGGCAGTCGCCAAACTCATCCAGAGCGGCGCCTGCGGCCCTCGGCCGAGGAGCGGCACCGTCTCGTTCGCCCAGGCGACGTCCACGTGGGGCGCGATCCAGGTGAGGCTCGCCGAGAACGCCACCGTGAAGAAGAGCGCGGTATCGAGTGCGCTGCCGAACAGACTCGAGATCAGCGGCGCCCGCCACCAGGAGGAAGCCCGCAGCCGGTCGAAGATCGCGATGTCGAGGAGCTGCGCCGACAGGAAGGCGAGCCCGGAGCCGAGCGCCACCCGGACGCTCACCAGCGGTCCGAACGGGCCGGTGATCTGGGCACCGACGAAGCTGCAGGCGATCCCCACCGCAAAGCCTGCCAGCACCACCTTGCGAGCCGCCGTCGGGCCGTGCAGCCGGTTCATCAGGTCGGTGACCAGGAAGGCGAAGGGATAGGTGAAGGCGCCCCAGGTCAGCCAGTTCCCGAACAGGAACTGCACCAGGATGTTGGAGGCGACGACGATAGCCGCCATGGCGGCGACGCCGAGAAGAAGCGGGCGGGACATAGGGCGTTCCGTTTTGACAAGGTGGCGGACACTTGGCCGCGAGGCGGCGGGCCGACTTACCTGAGCCCCCGGGCACCCGCAAGGCCCGGTCGCTAGCGATCAGAATCGGACCCTGATCCCCACGGTTGCGTACTGGGCGCCGCCCCAGGCGTCGCTGACCACGCCGAACACGCCGGAGCGGTGGTGGAAGCGGAACAGGAGTTCGGTGTCGGGACGGCTCGGCAGCGCAAAGGTGATCTCGGGGGCGAAGAAATGCATCAACTGGCTCCCCTCGCCGTCGTGGGCGCGGTCCTGCTCGACCTGGGAAACGCTGGAGGCATAGTTGAGGCCGGTGGAGGCGGCCACGGTGGTGATCAGCCAGCGATCCCAGGGAAAGCCCTCGTAGCGAAAGAACAGCGCGCCCCAGATCTCGGTCTGGTCCTGGATTCCGTAACGCTGGCCGAGTCCGACTTCCGGCTCCAGGTGAAGGTGGCCGTGGAAGAACTGTGCGGCATCGCGGCTGACGGCGGTGGCGACCAGGTGGTCGTTCTTGAAGTTCCAGGCGCCGGGCGCCTCCGGATCGATGATAAGATCGCCGAGACTGTCATTGACGTAGGTGCCCCAGTAGACCGCCACGCCGCAATCGCCGTTGCACGGCGCGAAAAGCGCTTTCGGGCTCCAGGCGAACGCCGGTGCCCCCGATAGAACGATGGCCGCAAGCGCAGCAACTCCCAAGCCGACGATGCGCACCGCCCGCATGCCTCATCCCTGTCCCAACGGACGCTGCCTAGCACGTCGGAAACGGTTGGGGAACCGGCAGGGTGCCGCAGGCTTGAGGGGGGGTCAGGAGGTAAGGCGATCCTGGTAGGAGCCCTGCAGGCGCACCCGCCATTGCTCGGCGGGCTGGCGTGCGGCGATGGCTTCGGGAAGCTCGATCTCGTCGAAGCCCACCCGGCGCGCCGCCCGGAACTGGTCGGCCACCAGCGGCCCGACGGCGCGAAGGCGGCCGGCATAGCCCATGTCCCGCAGGCGCCGGGCGATGGAGAAGCCGCGCCCGTCGGCCATGGCCGGGAAGGCGACGCGGATCAGCGCCAGCCGGTCAAGCCAGGGCGCGAGATCGTCCGGATTGCGGTCGTTCGGAAACTCCACCGCCAGCTCCGCCTCGGGCAGATCCTGCCCGCTCCAGAACACGTCGAAGGGCAGGACCTCGCCCTCGGCCCAGTCGTCGGGGGCGAACCCCTTGTCGGTCACCAGCACGCTCATCCTCGCCTCCGTCAGCTCGCCTCGCGCAGGATGCGACCATCCGCGCCGAAATGAATCCCGCATTCGACCTTGTCCGAGCCGCGCCAGCGCCCGGCGCGGTCGTTCTCGTTGGGCGCGACCCGGGTGGTGCAGGGTGCGCAGCCGATCGAAGGATAGCCGCGCGCCACAAGCGGATGCCGGGGCAGCTCATGGGCGTCCATGTAGGCCCGCAGGTCCGCCGCCGACCAATGCGCCAGCGGGTTCACCTTCAGCCGGTCGCCGTCGGCCTCGAACACCTGCGAGCGCGGCCCGGGTCGAGGCCTGGAAGCGCTTGCGGCCGGTGATCGAGACGGCGAACTGCCGCGAGCGCCCGTTCGAGTGGCAGAACCTTGCGAATGTCGCAGCAGGCATCGGTGTCGCGCCGGTGCAGCGTCCCCTGCGGATCGCGGAGCGCGAAATCGCGCGCCTCGGGCCGCAGGTGGCGGACGTTGCGCAAGCCGAGATGCGCCGAGAGCGACGCGCTGGTAGTCGAGCGTCTCCTCGAAGAGCATCAGCAAGTCGATCATCAGCACCGGCAGGTCGCGGTCGATGTCGGCGACCATCTTCAAGAGCACCGCCGCCTCCGCCCCGAAGGAGGAGACGAGCGCCACCTCGCCGGGGAACTCCGCCAGCACGCCCGCCAGCACGTCCTCGGCCCGCGCCCCGCCGTAGGTGAGCCGCAGCGCCTCTACCCGGTCGAGGGGCGCCGCGCTCAGCGTGCCGGGCTCAAGCCGCATCGGACCTCTCCTCGTCGCGGTAGAGCGCCGCCTTGAACGGCTCCGCGCCGAGCCGGCGATAGGCGGCGAGGAAACTCTCCCCGGGCTCGAGGCGCAGGTCGAGATAGGCCTCGATCAGCCTCGTCACCGCCGGCACGATCTCGTCGTAGGCGAACCCCGGCCCCGCCCGCTCGCCGATCGCCGCGGTCTCGGTCCCGTCGCCGCCGAGGGTGATCTGGTAGTTCTCCACCCCCGCCCGATCGAGCCCGAGGATGCCGATATGCCCGACATGATGATGCCCGCAGGCATTGATGCACCCGGAGATCTTGATCTTCAGCGGCCCGATGTCGCGCTGCCGGTCGAGGTCGGCGAACGCCTCGGCGATCTCCTGCGCCACCGGGATCGACCGCGCCGTCGCCAGGGCGCAATAGTCCATGCCCGGGCAGGCGATGATGTCCGAGATCAGCCCGACGTTGGCCGTGGCGAGCCCCGCCGCCTTCAGCCGCTGGTAGACCTCCGGCAGATGCCGCCGCGGCACGTGCGGCAGGATGACGTTCTGCTCGTGGCTGACCCTGAGCTCGTCGTGGCCGAGCTCCTCGGCAATGTCGGCCATCACCCGCATCTGCTCGGCGGTGGCGTCGCCCGGCGTGCCGCCGATCGGCTTCAGCGACACCGTGACGATGCCGTAGTGCGGCAGCTTGTGCGCGGCGACGTTGGTGTCGACCCAGGCGCGCAGCCCGGCCGAGACGAAGGGCGGCACCGGCTCGGCCGCCTCGAACGCCGGCGGCGCGAACGCCGCCTCGATCTCGGCAACGAGCGCCGGGTTCACCGGCCGCATCCGCGCGCGGTTCTCCTCGAAGGCGGCCTCGACCCGGGCCCGCACCTCGTCGAGACCGGCCTCGTGGACGAGGATCTTCAACCGGGCCTTGTACTTGTTGTCCCGCCGGCCGGAGAGGTTGTAGACGTGCAGGATCGCCTCGAGATAGGGCAAGAGGTCCGCCTTGGGCAGGAACGCCCGCACCACCTTGCCGATCATCGGCGTCCGTCCAAGCCCACCGCCAATGCTGACCTCGTATCCGGGCGCGCCGTCCGCGTCGCGGACCATCCTGAGGCCGATGTCATGCGATTTCGTGACGGCCCGGTCGTTCGGCGCCCCGGTGATGCCGATCTTGAACTTGCGCGGCAGGTAGAGGAACTCCGGGTGGTCGGTCGACCACTGCCGCAGCAACTCCGCGGTCGGCCGCGGGTCCTCGATCTCGTCGGCCGCCGCCCCGGCGAAATGGTCGGCGGTGACGTTGCGGATGCAGTTGCCACTGGTCTGGATCGCGTGCATCTCGACGTCGGCCAGCGCCTCGAGGATGTCGGGCACGTCCTTCAGCTTCGGCCAGTTGAACTGGATGTTCTGCCGGGTGGTGAAGTGGCCATAGCCCTTGTCCCAGCGCTCGGCGATCATCGCGAGCTGCCGCAGCTTGCGGCTGTTCAGCGTCCCGTAGGGGATCGCCACCCGCAGCATGTAGGCGTGAAGCTGCAGGTAGAGGCCGTTGCGCAGCCTGAGCGGCAGGAACTCGGCCTCGGTCAGCGACCCCTCGATGCGCCGCTCCACCTGGTCACGAAACTCCGCCACGCGCTCGCGGACGAAGGCGTGGTCGAACTCGGTGTAATCATACATGGGAACGCTCCGCCTGCCGGCCGTGCTGGGGATAGTTGGAGGGCCCGCGCGTCCGGAACGCCTCGCGGAAATGCGCCGGCGCGGCGCGGCCGCAGTCGTCGATCGCCGCCTCGACCAGGTAGACGCCGACCACCTGGTTCGGGAACGCCGAGGCCCGGGCCAGCAGCGCCTCCGCCGCCTCCGGGTTCACCGCCAGCGCCGCGTCGCCGATCTCCCGCGACCACTCGCCGAGGGAGGTGTAGTAGACGACGTCGCCCTCGAGCAGGTCGTTGCCCGTCGCCATCTGCGGCTGGAACTTGCGCGCCATCAGAGCGCCTCCTTCATCTCGGTGAGGGCCATGGCGGCCGCCCGCGGCGCCAGCCCGTAGAGGATCATCACCGGCCCTGCCGGCGCCGCCGCGGCCAGCGCCTGCGGCAGTTCGAGGAGCGTCGTCGCGATCACCCGCTGCTCCGGCCGGCTGGCGTTCTCCACCGCCGTCACCGGCGTCTCGGCCGGCGCGCCGTGCATCAGGAGCCGGCCGCGCAGGAAGGTCGCGGCCTTGGTGCCCATGTAGACCGCCGCCGTGGACCCGGGCTTGCTGAGCTCGCGCCAGTCGTGCTCGGCGAAGCCGTCGACGTCGTGCCCGGTCAGGATCCGGAACGCCGAGTTGCGCCCGCGCTTGGTCAGCGACTGGCCGATCGCTGCGGCCCCGGCGCTAGCCGAGGTGATCCCCGGCACGATGCCATAAGCGACGCCCGCCGCCTCCAGCGCCTCAACCTCCTCGTCGAGCCGTCCGAACACAGCCGGATCGCCGCCTTTGAGCCGCACGACCGTCTCGCCGGCGAGGGCCCGCCCGACCATCAGCGCGTTAATGTCCGCCTGCTTCCAGGACGGCCCGAAGCCGGTCTTGCCGACCTCGATGATCTCGGCCTCGCGCCGGGCCAGCTCCAGGATCGCCTGCGGCACCAGCCGGTCGTGGATGACGACGTCGGCCTCGTGCAGCAGGCGCCGCGCCTTCAGTGTCAGGAGCTCGGGATCGCCAGGTCCGGCGCCGACCAGGTGCACCGCCCCACGGCGTGGCACGGCGCCCTCCGCCAGCATCGCCTCGAGCTCGTCTTCCGCCGCCTCCCGGCCGCCGGCCAGCGCCAGCGGCCCGCGCTCGAAGTAGTAGCGCGTCCAGAAAACCCTACGCGCCTTCGAATCAAGCGCCTCGACCCGGTCGCGGAACCCCTGCCCGATCCGCGTCAGCAGGCCAAGCGTTGCCGGCAGCATCGCCTCGACCTCGGCTTTGATCTTGCGGGCCAGCACCGGCGCCGCGCCCTCGGTGCCGATCGCCACCGTTACCGGGTCGCGGTCGACGATCGCCGGGGTGATGAAGTCGCTGCCCTCAAGGTCGTCGACGATGTTCACCAGCGCCCCGGCGCCGCGCCCGATAGCAGCGACGCGCGCATCGGCAGCGGCATCTCCCGTCGCCGCGTAGACCAGCGCCGCGCCATCTGCGTCGCCTTCGACAAGGGCGCGCTCCAGTAGCCGGATCCGGCCCTCCGCTGCCCAGCCGCGAACCTCCGCCGCCGGCGCCGAGCCGTAGACGAGGATTTCCGCCTCGGTCTTGAGGAGCAGCCGCAACTTCGCCACGGCGATACCGCCGGCGCCGGCCACGACGATGCGGCGGCCGCGAAGATCGAGAAAAACCGGATAGTGACGCATGAAAGGCCCTGAGCAGGTGTGACGCCTCGCAAGATAGGACATTTTCCCTAATTTCCTCAATGACGGCCTTCAAATAAGGAAACTGTCCGGGTATTGTGCCGGTGCGCTGGACGGATTCAGCTGCGAACAAAGGAACCCGGAATGGCTGCCGCTCTCGACGATCTCGACCGGAATATCCTTGCGCTCCTGCAACAGGACGCCAGCCTGCCGCTCGACGAGATCGCCCGGCGGTTGGGCGCGTCCAAGACCCCGATCTGGAATCGCATCCGCAAGATGAAGGCCTCTGGGCTGATCAAGTCCGAGGTCGCCATCGTCGATCCGGAACAACTCGGGCTCGAGAGTTGCTTCTTCGTACTGATCCGCACCTCCGAGCACGACGCCGACTGGCTCGACCGGTTTCTGCGGGCGGTGCAGGCGCGGCCGGAGGTCATGGAAGCCCACCGGCTCGCCGGCGACATCGACTATATCCTGAAGGTCCGCGTCGCCAACGCCCGCGCCTACGACGCCTTCTACCGGGCGCTGATCCGCGAGGTCTCGATCTTCAACGTCACCTCGGCGCTATCGATGGAGGAGATCAAGAACACCACCGCCCTGCCGATCCCGGCGGCCGAGCCGGGCTGACAGCCGGTCGCCGGGGTGCTAAAGCCTCCGGCACAACAACGCCCGGAACCAGATGGCCATCACCGAGATCACCCCAGACTTCAGCGTCGCGCCCCAGATCACCGCCGAGGACGTGGCTGACCTCGCCGCCCGCGGGTTCCGGTCGGTGATGTGCAACCGTCCGGACGGCGAGGACCCCGGCCAGACGCCGGCGGCCGAGATCCAGGCCGCGGCCGAGCGCCACGGACTGGCCTTCGCCATGGTTCCCGTCGTCTCGGGACAACTCGGCATGGACAACGTTCGCGCGTTCCGGGCCGCGATGACGGATTTGCCCGAACCGGTGCTTGCCTATTGCCGCTCGGGCACCCGTAGCCGTAACCTTTGGACGTTGGCACGGTCCCAAGATCGATCGACGTGAGCAACATGGTCAAAGCCCGCGCGCGCTCTAGGTTTCACCGACATGACGAAGGTGGAGCGGTCGATGCGCGGGAGTGATGATCCGAAGGAGTTCGAGGCGACCGTGCGCCGCGCCTTTGCACGGCTGACGAGCGAGGATCTGCCACGCGCCGCCCGGTCCCGCGGGTGGCCGGTTCGTACCCCGGAGGAATTCCAGAGGCTGCTCCTTGACCATCTTCGCGACACGCCTTCCGAACATCCGCGCAAAGACCGCCAAGCGCACCCCTGCCTCGTGGACCTGATCCTGGCGGTCGAAATCGGCGAGCGGCTGATCGCCGGCAACCTCTGCTGTGCCACCATGAACCGCCGCGTCCGCTGCGACTCCGCCAGCGGCGACCCCCGCCGCGCCGCAGCGCTGAAGGCGCTCCAGGAAATCCTGGCGCGCCCGGACGACCCCGGCAAACCGCCGAACTGAGCGAAACGGGGCCTTCGCTCGAGTCGCACTTGAATGGAATGCTACACGTTAAGGATTGCGGCCTCGTAAAGATCGTATGGGCGGTTTCCAGCCACGTTCCATACAAATTCCAGCCACAAAAAATCCCTGTAAACCTTTGAGTTTATGTCTGGGTATCGGTCCCGATGCGGACCTCCGGCCGGTTCCCCATCAGCCGGAACTTTCGTCATCGGGCGGCCCGAACCGGTCCCGGATCCGCGCCTCGATCTGGTCGCGGGCCTGCCGGTACGCGGCGAGCTTGGCCTCCCGGGTCTCGCCGAGGCCGGTCGGGTCGAAGACCGGCCAATACTCGACGTCGATGGCATGGTAGCGGGTGTATTCCTGGGCCTGGCGCATGGCGGCGGGCGACAGCGCCACGATGAGGTCGTAGGCGTCGATCTTGTCCCCCCACTCCTCCATCTCCTGGAAGCTGCGGGTACGGTGGCGCTCGAGCTCGACGCCGATCTCGGCGCAGACCGCGACCGAGAAGCCGTCGATGTCGAGCTCGTTCTTGACGCCCGCCGACTGCACGTAGATGCGGGCGCCGTAATATTTCTTCATGATCCCCTCGGCCATCGGCGAGCGCACCGCGTTGTAATCGCAGCAGAAAAGGACCGAGGTCGCTTGGGCGGTCACGCGCCGTCAGCCCTTGAAGTGCAGCACGCAGATCAGGGTAAAGAGACGGCGGGCGGTGGCGAGGTCGGTCTCGGCCTTGCCCTCGAGCCGTTCGAGCAGGATGCGCGACCCCTCGTTGTGGATGCCGCGCCGGCCCATGTCGATCGCCTCGATCTGCTGGGCCGGCAGGCGCTTCACCGCGTCGAAATAGCTCTCGCAGATCTGGAAATAGTCCTTCACCACCTGGTTGAACGGCGTGAGTGACAGGTGGAACGCGCCGACCTTCTCCCGCGCCTCCGTCGCGATCTCGAAGACGAGGCGCCGCTCCCGGATCGCGAGGTGGAGGCGATAAGGCCCGCCCGGCAGCGCCCGGCCTTCCCGCGCGGGCAACGCGAACCTGTTCTCCTCGAGCAGATCGAAGATCGCCACCCGGCGCTCCTGCTCGATCTCCGGCGTCGGCGGCGCCAGCCCGCTCTCGTCCAGTGTCACCTCGATCAGCCGGTCGCTAGCCTTTGACATCGGCGCTACCCCGATTGAGCGTGTCGAGCCGAGCGCGCACCGAAAGACCGTGCGCCTCCAGACTCTCGGCGCGCGCCAGCGTCTCGGCTGCGGGGCCGATGGCGGCGAGCGCCGAGGGGGTCATCCGGGCGATGGTGGTGCGCTTCATGAAGTCGAGCACCGACAGGCCGGAGGAGAACCGCGCCGAGCGCGCCGTCGGCAGCACGTGGTTCGGGCCGCCGACGTAGTCGCCGATCGCCTCCGGGGTGAGCGCGCCGATGAAAATCGCGCCGGCCTGGCGCACCCGAACGGCGAGGTCCTCGGCGTCGGCGGTGCAGATCTCCAGGTGCTCGGGCGCGATGCGGTCGGAGAGTGCCACGGCCTCGCCCCAGTCCGCCACGGCAATGACCGCCCCGTGGTCCCGCCAGCTCGCGCCGGCGATGTCGCGGCGGCTGAGGGTCGCAAGCCGCGCCTCGACAGCCGCCGCGACCCTGCGACCGAAGGCGGCGTCATCGGTGATGAGGATCGCCTGGGCGGAGGTGTCGTGCTCGGCCTGGGCGAGGAGGTCCAGCGCGAGCCAGTCGGGGTCGTTACCGGCGTCGGCGAGGATCAGCACCTCGGAGGGGCCGGCGATCATGTCGATGCCGACCCGGCCGAAGACCCGGCGCTTGGCGGCGGCGACATACGCGTTGCCCGGGCCAGTGATCTTGTCGACCCGCGGAATGGTGGCGGTGCCGAAGGCCATGGCGGCGATCGCCTGGGCGCCGCCGATCCGGTAGACTGCGTCGACACCGGAAAGGCGAGCTGCGAGTAAAACCAACGGGTTGACTAGCGCCGCCGGGGGTCGGCGCGCAGACGATCAGCCGCTCCACCCCGGCGACGAGCGCGGGAATAGCGTTCATCAGCAGCGACGACGGGTAGGAGGCAAGACCGCCTGGAACATAGAGGCCCGCGACCTCGACCGGCGTCCAGCGCCAGCCGAGCTCGGCGCCGCTGGCGTCGGTCCAGCGGGCATCCGCGGGGCGCTGGCGTTCGTGATAGGCGCGGATGCGTTCGGCGGCGAGCTCGAGCGCGGCGCGGTCATCCGGGGTGACCGTGGCGACCGCGGCGTCGATCTCGGCGGCAGTGAAAGCGAGCGTTGCGGGGGTGAGCCGGAGGCGGTCCCAGCGCTCGGTCAGCTCGATCACCGCGGCATCGCCCCGCGCCGCGACATCGGACACGATCGCGGCCACGGCGGCGTCGACATCCTCATCGGCCTCGCGCTTGCCCGCCAGAAGCGCGGCAAAGCGTGGCTCGAAGTCCGGATCGGTCGTGGCAAGGAACTGCGGCATCTGGCACGGGCCTCCGGGGGCGAGGCTTAGCGGTTCGGCATCCGGGCCTCAAGCCGCAGGCGTGGCACGTCCCTCAATCGAGCGGATGGCTCGGGGCGGTGCGGGCCTGGGCGAGATAGGGACGGGTGACGTCGGCCAGCGTGAGGTCGAGGCATTCGACGTCGAGGGCGATCTCGCCGTCCCCGGCGAGCACGAGACGCAGCGTGCCGGTGCCGTCGGGGCCCGGCTCGAAGGCTAGGGTCAGGACCTCGAGGACCAGGTCGCGATCCTTGGGATCGACGCCGGACGTCCGCGCGGCCAGGACCCCATCGATGGCGAGGACGGCGCGCACCCGCTCGAAGGGCCGGCCCTGGCGGGTCGCGGCCGGCGCGTCCTCCCAGCGGAACCGGTTGAGCAGGATCGAAAAACGCCGGGCGCGGCGGGCCCAGGCGATGTCGGCGGTCTGCGTCACGGCATCCTGCACCAGCGACGCGATCACCGGCAGGTCCTCGGCGGATTCGGCCCGCAGCCGTAACGGCCGTTCGGCTCCGTCCTCGAAGCGCGCGTCCTCGGTCATGCGGCCCGATCCGCGATGCGCTCGATGCGGGCGCCGCAGGCGGAGAGCTTCTCCTCCACCCGCTCGTAGCCGCGGTCGAGATGATAGACGCGGGCCACCCGGGTCTCGCCCTCGGCGGCGAGACCCGCAAGGATGAGGCTGACCGACGCCCGCAGGTCGGTGGCCATCACCGGCGCGCCACGGAGCGCGTCCACCCCGGTGACCGTGGCGGTACCGCCATGGACCTCGATGCGGGCGCCCATGCGCACCAGCTCGGGCGCGTGCATGAAGCGGTTCTCGAAGATGTGCTCGTCGAGGTGGCTGACCCCTTCGGCAAGTGTGAGCAGCGCCATCATCTGCGCCTGCAGATCGGTAGGAAAGCCGGGAAACGGCGCGGTGGCGACATCGACCGGGCGAATCCGGCCGTTCTCGCGACGCACCTTGAGACCGGAACTTGTGGTACTGACCTCGATACCGCTCTCCTCGAGCTTATCGGCGAAGGCGGCGACGAGGTCGCGGCGGCCGCCGATGAGCTCGACCTCGCCGCCGGCGATGGCGGGGGCCAGCATGTAGGTGCCAAGCTCGATGCGGTCGGCGACCACCGGGTGGGTGGCGCCGTGCAGGCGCTCGACGCCGCGGATCTCGATGGTGTTGGTGCCCTCGCCGCTGATCTGGGCACCCATCCGGCGCAGGCATTGGGCGAGGTCGACGATCTCGGGCTCGCGGGCGGCGTTCTTCAGGACCGTGGTCCCGCGCGCCAGCGTCGCCGCCATCAGCAGGTTCTCGGTGGCGCCGACGGAGACGAGCGGAAACTCGAAGACCGCGCCTTTGAGGCCGGTCGGCGCGTCGGCGTGGACGTAGCCGTCGCGGAGCTCGAGCCGTGCGCCCAGCGCCTCCAGCCCCTTCAGGTGCAGGTCGACCGGGCGGGCGCCGATGGCGCAGCCGCCGGGGAGCGAGACGACGGCGTGGCCGTCGCGGGCGAGCATCGGCCCGAGCACCAGGATCGAGGCACGCATCTTGCGGACGATGTCGTAATCAGCGCGGTGGCTGGCGATCGCCTGGGTGCCGATGACGAGCACCCGACCCTGCTGCAGGCTCGCCACCTCGCAGCCGAGGGATTCGAGGAGTGCGGTCATGGTTCGGATGTCCGATAGCCGCGGCGCATTGGTCAGCGTCACCGGCTCGTCGGTGAGCAGCGCCGCGGGCATCAGCGTCAGGCAGGCGTTCTTGGCGCCGGAGATCGGAATGGCGCCCTGCAGACGCTGGCCGCCATGCACGAGAATGCTGTCCATGCCTGCTGCTACCCCTGGTCCTTGCCCGCGCCGGGAGTGGCACGCGCGCGTTTCTGCGCCTTGCGCCTTGCGAGGTTCGCGCGCAGCGCCTCGGCCAGACGCGCGGATTTGTCATCCTTTTCCGGGGCCTTGCCGGGCTTCGGGGGCACCGCTTTTGCGCTCATGGCGCCTGTCTATCGCAACCGGCGCGACGGGTCCAGAATGCGCCTGCCGCCTGCGAAAGGCCGTTGAAGATATCCCGCGCGTCCGTTATGGAGCGGGCGGCCCACCGGATGCTGCCGTAGCTCAGGGGTAGAGCGCGTCCTTGGTAAGGACGAGGTCCAGAGTTCAAATCTCTGCGGCAGCACCATCGCTTCGAGCTCTTCGCTCGTTTCCCGACACTCATGCCAGTGCAACGGTCTCGTGCAATTCGAGGGCCGCGGCAACCTGCTGACCGAACCTGGCGGAGGCGACCGGCAGGGTCCGGCCGCGCATTTGCCCGAGGAGCAGCAGGCCGGGCTTCACGTCCCGTTCGGGCAGCTCCCGGACCACGAGCCGCGCGTCCAGCGACGGCCGCAGGCCGATCGGAATCTGGAAACTGACCGCGCGCTCGTAAAGCACGTATTGCCGCATCAGCTCGAAGCTGTCGGCCTCCACCACCGGGTCGAGGCGACGCGAGCGGCCACGCATCGCATGGTCGAGAAGGTGCCGCACCCCGTAGTCCTCGCTGGGGACGACGTGCGGGATGTCGAGGCAATCGTGGAGCCGGAGCTCCGCCTTGCTCGCCAGCGGGTGGTCCGCGGCCATGACGACGCAGACCGGCTGGGAGATCGCCTTGATCACCTCGAAGTCGACCAGGTAGACGGGCTCGAAGACCAGCGCCAGATCGCTCGAGAATGTGCCGAGTTCCCGCTCGGCCGCCGCCCGGTCCCGGATCCTGACGGAGAAGGTGACGCCCGGATGCTCGGCGCGGTAGCGGGCAATCTGGTCGGGCAGGAAGATCGGGTTCACCGCCTGGCTGCAGGCGATCGAGACATGGCCGCGCCGCTCTCCGGTCAGGTCGGCGACCTGGCCGCGGATCCGGTCGAGGTCGCTGGTCTGGACACGGATGTGCTGCATCAGCAGCTCGCCCGCCGGGTTCAGCCGCACCCCGCGCGGCAGCCGCTCGAAGATCTGGGAGCCGAACTCCTCCTCAAACCGCTGGATGCGCCGGTTCAGCGCCGAGGATGTGATGTTGAGGTCCTCCGCCGCCTTCCGGATCGAGCCGACCCGCGCCACGTCCTCGATCAGCCGCAGGGTCTGCAGGTGCCGCATCGAGGTCCTCCGACAACCGCTGCAAATGAAGAAGCGGATCGCTGAATTCTTAGCATTAGAACTCAGCGCTAGAAAGTCCCATGCTGCACCTGCGCTCTGATGTGCACCGGACCACGGGAGCGGTATGGATTTTCAGGCAAGCCGCCGATCGACGGAACGCCTTGGCGGGGCAGACCGTGCCGCGCTGGCGGGGCTCGCCTTCACGATACCGGCCCTGCACGCCGCATTTGCGAACGCTCTCCGCCCGGCCGATGTCATCCGCGAGGTTTTCCGGCGCATCGACGCCGCGGACGATCCCGGCATCTTCATCCATCTCTCCGCCCTCGACGATCTCCTGGCCGAGGCAGAAGCCCTCGGGCTGCCGGATCCCGAACGCCCGCTCTGGGGACTGCCCTTCGCCGTGAAGGACAACATCGACGTGGCCGGAAGCCCGACCACCGCCGCCTGTCCTGCCTACGCCTATGAGCCGGGACAGGACGCCTATGTCATCGCCAGGTTGCGTGCGGCCGGGGCGATCCCGGTCGGCAAGACAAATCTCGACCAGTTCGCCACCGGACTCGTCGGTGTGCGGACCCCCTGGCCGGTCCCGCGCAACGCCCTCGACCCCCGGCTGGTGCCGGGCGGCTCGTCCTCGGGGTCGGCCGTCGCCGTGGCCCGCGGCATCGTGCCCTTCGCGCTCGGGACCGACACCGCCGGGTCGGGCCGGGTGCCGGCGGCCCTCAACAACATCGTCGGCCTGAAGCCGACCCTGGGTGCGCTCTCCACTCGCGGCGTGGTCCCGGCCTGCCGCACGCTCGACGTCGTCTCGATCTTTGCGCTGACCGTCGAGGACGGACACGCCGTGTTCCGGTCGGCAGCCGGCTTCGACGCCGACGACCCGTACTCGCGCGCCGTTCCCGTCGCCCTGCCGGCTGCCGCCCCGCCGCACCCGCGCATCGGCGTCCCGAGCCTCCTGACCCGGCCGTTCTTCGGCGACGTGGCCCAGGCCGCCGCCTGCGACGCCACTTGCGCCGCGCTCACCGCCGAAGGCGCGCGCCTCGTAGACGTCGACTTCGAGCCCTTCCACGACGTCGCTGAATTGCTCTATGCCGGCTCCTGGCTGGCTGAACGCCACACCGTCGTCGGCCCGCTCCTCGAGGCGAGCCCGGACCTCGTCCACCCCGTCATCCACCGCATCGTCGAGCCCGCGGCGAACCTGAGCGCCGCCAACGCCTTCCGCGGTTTCTACCGGCTCGAAGCGCTCCGTCGGCAGGTCGCGCCGCTGATCGACGCCGTCGACCTCCTTTGCGTGCCGTCGATCCCGACCTTCTACACCCTCGACGACCTCGAGGCGGACCCGATCGGCCCCAACGCCCGGCTCGGCACCTACACAAATTTCGTCAACCTGCTTGGCCTCTGCGGCCTGACCGTGCCGACGCCGCCGCGCTCCGACGGCCGCCCGGGAAGCGTCACCCTGCTGGCCCGCCCCGGCCGCGAAGCCTTGCTCGCCGACATCGGCCGCGGCATCGAACGCTGGGGCGACCGCCACCTCGGCGCCACCGATTGGCCGCTGCCGCCCCCCGAACACCCCGTCCCTTCCACCGGGCCCGACGAGATCGAGCTCGCGGTCTGCGGCGCCCACATGTCCGGCCTGCCGCTCAACCGCGAGCTGACCGCCCTCGGCGCCCGCTTCCTGCGCGAGGCCCGGACCGCCCCGGCCTACCGCCTCTACAGCCTCGCTGGCGGCCCGCCGCGCCGCCCCGGCCTGGTCAGGACCGCCGCCGGCGCCGCGATCCACGTCGAGGTCTGGGCGTTGCCCCGCGCCCGCTTCGGCGACTTCATCGCAGGGGTCCCCGCCCCCCTGTCGATCGGCACCCTCGTCCTCGCAGACGGCACCCCGCCCAAAGGCTTCCTGTGCGAGCCAGCCGGCCTCGCCGATGCCGTGGACGTGACCGAAATCGGCAATTGGCGCCTCGTTCTCGCGGAGTCCGCCGCCGGATGATCTCAGACCAGGCTCACATGCGCCGAGACGATGCGCCAGCCCTCCGGCCGCAGCATCCAGACCTGCGACTGCGCCCCGCGCCGGCCCGACACCAGCCGCCGATACTCCGCCGTCGCCACGCCGATGTCCGCGCCGAGGGCCACGACGTCGACCCGCAGCAGCTCCCGCGCCACGTCCGAGACATCCCGGCCGCGGCGGAAATTGGCGATCGCCTCGATGCCATAGAGCCCGCCGTCGCCGGACAGCCGCACCGCCCGCGGATCCTGCCAGAAGAACCCGGTCAGCGCCGCCACGTCGTTGGCCTGCAGCGCCGCCTCGTAGGCATCGAACGCCGCCCTGATCTCCGCGGCCACGGCCACCGCGTCGGATTCGCCCATTCCACCGCCCTCCTCCGCCTCCCGCCTCGCATATCCGGCCCCGGGCCGGCACGCAAACCCAAGGAAACCCACCGATGAAAACCACGCTCGCCGCCGAGCCCGCCCCATTCGGCTTCGAACTCCGACGAACCGCCCTCGTCATCATCGACATGCAGCGCGCCTTCCTCGAGCCGGCGGCTTCGGCGAGCCGCTGGGCAACGACGTGTCGCTGCTGCAGGCCGCGGTCGGCCCCTGCAAGACCGCGCTCGCCGCCGCCCGCACCGCCGGCCTTCTCGTCATCCACACCCGCGAAGGCCACCGCCCGGATCTCGCCGACGCACCGCCGGCCAAGCTCGCGCGGGGCGTTCCCTCGAAACGCATCGGCGACCCCGGGCCGATGGGGAGGATCCTCGTCCGCGGCGAGCCCGGCCACGACATCGTCGCCGACCTCGCCCCGGCGGCGGGCGAGCCGGTGATCGACAAGCCCGGCAAGGGCGCCTTCCACCAGACCGACCTCGAGCAGGTGCTGAAGAACAACGGCATCGACACGCTGCTGGTCTGCGGGGTGACCACCGAGGTCTGCGTCCACACCACCATCCGCGAAGGCAACGACCGCGGGTATCGCTGCGTCGCCATCGGCGACGCCTGCGCCTCCTACTTCCCGGAATTCCACCGCATCGGCCTCGAGATGATCAAGGCCCAGGGCGGGTTGTGACTGACGAGAACGCCTTGCTCGACGCAGCCCAGCAGCCGGCGGAGTGAGGCGCCAGGTGGACCTCGACGCCTACATAGACGCAGCTCGGCGATGCTCGAACTCGAGATCGCCGAGGACTGCCGACCTGGTTCCGGCGCTTCCTGGCGCTGGCCGCCGACATGTCCGCCACACTCGACGCCGTCCCACTCGACGAGGACGACCTCGCGCTCGCCCCGGTCTACCTCCTCTGCGGAGGCGCGCCTGATGCCTGAGCGCGACTTGACCACCGCGGCCGGGATCGCCCGGGCGGCGCTCCGGCGAGGTGACGGCGCGGGTTGTCACCGAGGCCGCCCTCGACGCATCGCGACGCTCAACCCCGAGATCAACGCCTATACCGACGTGACCGCCGACCGGGCGCTGGCGGCGGCAGCCGCGCTCGATGCCGACCGCCGCGGCGGTCGCCGGCTCGGGCCGCTCGCAGGCGTGCCCTATGCGGTGAAGAACCTCTTCGACGTCGCGGGCCTGCCGACCCGGGCCGACTCCCGCATCAATCGCGAGCGCCCGCCCGCCGCCGCCGACGCCGTGCTCGTCCGGCGCATGGACGCCGCCGGCGGCGTGCTCCTCGGCGCCCTCAACATGGGTGAGTACGCCTACGACTTCACCGGCGAGAACGCCGAATGACGGCCCCTGCTGCAACCCGCACGACCCGACGCGGATGAGCGGCGGCTCGTCCTCGGGCTGCGGCGCGGCCACCGCCGCCGGCCTCGCACCGATCTCCCTCGGCTCCGACACAAACGGCTCGCTGCGGGTCCCGGCCTCGCTCTGCGGCGTCTTCAGCCTCAAGCCGACCTACGGCCGCCTGCCCCGCTCGGGCACCTTCCCCTTCGTCGACAGCCTCGATCACCTCGGCCCCTTCGCCCGCACCGCCGAGGACCTGGCCCTCGCCTACGACGCCCTGCAGGGCTGGGACCCCGGAGATCACGCCTGCGCCCGGCGCGCGCGCGAGCCGGCGACGCCGCACCTCGACGCCGGCATACGCGGGCTGAGGATCGGCGTCCTCGGGGGATGGTTCGCGCGGAACTCGGGTGCGGCCGCCCGCGCCGCCATAGAGACCGTCGCCGACGCGCTGCGCGCCGAGGCTCTGATCGAGACCGTCGCTCTTGACCAGGCCGAGGCCGGTCGCGCCGCCGCCTACCTCATCACCAACGCCGAAAGCGCCGCGTTCCACCGCGACCGCCTGCGCCGCCGCGCCCGGGACTTCGACCCCGACACCCGCGACCGCTTCCTTGCCGGCGCGCTGCTGCCGTCGGTCTGGATCACCCGCGCCCAGGCGGTCGGACTGGGCAAGCAGCAGGCGCTGGCCGCCCTCCGCTCGGTGGACCTGCTGATCGCCCCCGCCACCCCCTGCCCCGCGCCCCGCTCCGGCAGCACCACCTTGGAACTCGCGAACGGTATCTTCCCCCTGCGCCCCAGCCTCGGCCTCCTGGCGCAGCCCTTCTCCTGCATCGGCCTGCCGGTCGTCACCGCCCCGGTCGCCTCCCCTGGCCGCCTGCCCATCGGCGTCCAGATCGTCGCGGCGCCCTGGCGAGAAGACCGCTGCCTCCGCGCCGCCGCCTACCTCGAGGACGCCGGTGCCGTCACCGCCCCGCCATACCGCGCCCCACCCGCCCCGGCGGAAACCCTGCGATCGACCGTCCGGCTCGCGACCCCAGCCACGCGCTGACCTTCCGGCACCGGCGGCCGGTCACCATCACCCGGCCCGCACCGCTGCCAGGTGTGCCTCGAACTCCGCACTCGCCATCAGCCGCCGGCACCGGTCGAAGCGGTTCGTCGCATAGCTCCAGAAGTCGTCCGCCGGGTTGCCGTTGGCGTGCTGGATCAGCCCCCACAGCGTCCAGAGCAGGTCGCACATCGCCTTGTACCCGACCACCCGCCCCCGTGCGGCCGCCGGCGGCGGCCCGCCGAAATACGCCGCCAGCATCTCCTCGTCCTCCTCCGGCCCGAACCCGGCCTCCACCGAGAGATCGCCGAGATCCCAGAGCGGATCGTTCATGCCGGAGTATTCCCAGTCCACGATCCACATCCGCTCCCCGGTATCGAGAAAGTTCTCGCACAAGGGATCGCAGTGGCAGGGCGCCAGCGCCGCGGGGTGGGCGTCGAGCGCGGCCCGCACGCGCTCCGCCTCCTCGACCGCGGCGTGGTATCCGTCCGGTAGCGTGGCGTTCAGCGAGCCGAGCACCCGCAGGTATTCCTCGATCATCGCGAAAAGCTCGAAGCGGAACGCGAACCGCGCTCCGCTCGCATGCAGCCGGGCAAACGCCTCGGCCGCCCGCGCCGGGGCCCCGGGCACCTCGCGGAACAGCTCCGGCGTCATCGTCCGCCCCTCCACGTGCCGGGTCAGCATCAGCCCCCGCCCCGGATCGACATGGAGCACCTCCGGCGACACCCCGACCGCCGCCGCCGCCCGGGCGTTCACCGCCTCGACCCCCCGGTCGATGTAGCCCTCGGTGCCGTCCCCGGGAATGCGCAGCACCAGCGCCTCCCCCGGTGTCTCGACTCGGTAGACCCGGTTGGTCAGCCCACCCAGGCGCGTTGCCGCCACCACGCTCACAGCCTCGTAGCCTGGGATGAGCCGCATCGCGGCCCGCGCTTCGTCGCTCATCCTGCCCCCGGCATTTCCATTCCGCTCGAGATGACTATGCTGGCGGCGAGGTCGTCAACCGCGAGAAGGAGAGACCGGGGTGCAGCAGGCAGGAACCGGCAGGCTCGACGAAGTCTACGCCGCCAAGGGCCCGGATGAGGTCGCCCGCACCTACGACGCCTGGGCCGAGACCTACGACGCCGAGATGGCCGGCCTCGGCTACCGGCACCCGACGATCTGCCTCGCGCTCCTCGCCCGACACCTGCCCGCCGGCGCCGGGCCGATCCTCGACGCCGGCGCCGGCACCGGCCTCCTCGGCGAATGGCTGAGGATCACGGGCTACGCCCCGATCGAAGGCGTCGACATCTCCCCGGGCATGCTCGCCGTCGCGGCGCGCAAGGGCGTCTACGACCGCCTCGACCAGGGCGACCTCGCCGCCCGCCTGCCCTTCGAGGACGGCCGCTTTGCCGCCGCGGTCTGCGCCGGCGTCTTCACCACCGGGCATGTCGGACCGGAAGGCCTCGACGACCTGCTCCGGGTCGTCCGCCCCGGCGGCATCCTCGTCCTGACCGTCAAGGACACGATCTGGGCCGGCGGGTTCGCGGATCGGATCGAGACGCTGGCCGCCGGCGGCCGGATCGAGCGCCTCGACCAGACGCCCCCCTACAGCTCGATGCCCGGCGTCGCCGACAACGCCCCGAGCCGCGTTGCGGTGCTGCGGCGGCGCTGATCGGATCGGCGACGCCGACCGCGGCCCCGGCCGCGTCAGAAGCTCCGCGAGATCCCTGTCCGGCAACCGGTTGTGGAAATCTGTTGACGAGGCCGGCCCCTTGTCCAACCTTCGCCAGAAGGAACCGCGGCACTTTGTGCCGCAGGCAACGACAACAGGGGGACTTCGGCAATGATCCGACACATTCTGGGCACGTCCGCGCTCTCGGGCGCGCTGATCCTCGCGGCACTGGCGCCGGTCGCGGCGGAGGACTCGCAGGATCCGATCCGGCTGACGCTGCACGACTGGACGGGACAGCTCATCACCACCCGGATCATGGGCAACGTCCTGGAGAAGGCCGGGCTCAACGTCGAGTACGTCCAGGCCGATTATCTCGCGCAGTTCGCCGGGCTGAAGACCGGCGACCTCGACGTGGCGATGGAGATCTGGGCTACCACCGGCAAGGAGGCGATGGACGAGGCGGTGGCCACCGGCCAGGTGGTCAACCTCGGCGAAACCGGCATGCAGGCGATCGAGGAGTGGTGGTATCCCGCGTACATGAAGGAGGTGTGCCCGGGACTGCCCGATTGGCACGCGCTGCTCGAGCCCGACTGCGCCGAGGCCTTCGCGACGCCCGACACCATGCCCGACGGCCGCTACCTCGGCGGCCCGGTGACCTGGGGCGGATTCGACGAGGAGCGCATCGAGGCGCTCGACCTGCCGTTCCAGGTGATCCACGCCGGCACCGACGCCGCGCTCTTCGCCGAACTCGAGTCAGCCTACCAGCGTAAGGATCCGATCATGCTCTGGATCTACGCGCCGCACTGGGCGCCGATCAAGTACGAGGGCGAGTGGGTCGCGTTCCCGGCCTACGAGCCGGACTGCTATACCGACCCCGCCTGGGGCGAGAACCCGGACGCGACGCACGACTGCGGCAAGCCGCGCGGCCCGATCTGGAAGGTGGCGTGGGCCGGGCTCGGCGACAAGTGGCCCTCGGCCAAGACCGCCATCGAAAACTTCAAGGTCGACAACGACGAAATGGGCGACATGATCGCCGCGGTCGATCTCGACGGGCGCAAGCTCGAGGAGGTGGTGGACGAGTGGATGGCCGCCAACGAGGACCGCTGGCAGGGCTGGATCGGCCAGTAAGGCCCATGGGCCCAGCCGCGTCCGATCCCGCGCCGAGGATCGCCTGCCGCAACCTCTGGAAGCTGTTCGGCCCCGGCGCCGACAGCTTCCTCGCCGGCCGCACCGCCCCGCCGGGCCCGGAGGAAATCGCCGCCGCCGGCTTCGTGCCGGCGGTTATCGACGCGTCGCTCGCGGTCAGCCCCGGCGAGATCTTCGTCATCATGGGCCTCTCGGGCTCCGGCAAGTCCACCATCGTGCGCTGTCTCTCCCGGCTCATCGAGCCGAGCGCCGGCGCGGTGCAGTTCGACGGCCAGGACCTTCTCGGCGTCTCGGACCGCGACCTCATCGAGATTCGCCGCCACAAGATGGGCATGGTCTTCCAGAACTTCGCACTGCTCCCTCACCTCTCGGTGCTCCGCAACGTCGCCTTCCCCCTCGAGGTCCAGGGCGTCCCGCGGCTCGAGCGCGAGGCCCGCGCCCGCGAGATGATCGATCTCGTCGGCCTCGCCGGCCGCGAGGCCAACCTGCCGCGCGAACTCTCCGGCGGCCAGCAGCAGCGCGTCGGCATCGCCCGCTCCCTGGCCGTCGGCCCTGAGGTCTGGTTCCTCGACGAGCCGTTCTCCGCCCTCGACCCGCTGATCCGGCGCGAGATGCAGAACGAGTTCCTGCGGCTGCAGGCGAGCCTGCACAAGACCATCGTTTTCATCACTCACGACTTCGACGAGGCCATCCGCCTCGCCGACCGCATCGCCATCATGCGCGACGGGCGCATCGTCCAGTCCGGCACCGCCGAGGAGTTGATCCTCGCCCCAGCCGACGACTACGTCGCCGCCTTCACCCGCGACGCCGACCGCACCCGCATTCTCTCCGCCCGCGCCATCATGCGCCCGCTCGACGGCACGCCCACCGCCGGCACCGTCGACGCCCGCGCCAAGGTCGGCGACTTCGCCCGCGCCGTCGAAGCGGCGCCGGACCCCCACGCCGTGATCGAGGCCGGCAGGGCCATCGGCCAGATCGGCCGCGCCGAGGTCATGGCGGTCCTGCTGGAAAGCCGCGGATGACGGGGCCGCCTCCCCGGCTTTCATTCAGGTTTGCTAACCTGGAGAGCAGTCGTTTTCCGGCAACAGCCGGAAAACCAGAAAAGAAACGATGCGCGCACCTGCGCGCCCCTTCTGGCGGCAAAGGCCGCCACGCGGCGCCAGCCGCGTCCCCCCGGACCTACGCCGCACGATGACCGCCACCCTCGCCCTGCCGACAACACCGCCCAACCCCTGGACCCGCCGCCTTCTCTGGGTGGCGCTCCTCGCCGTCACCCTCGCCTTCGCCCACCTGCCCCGCGGCACCCTCGACGGCCTCTGGGAGGACGTGCCCCGCCCCTTCCACCTGCCGGTCGCGGCCTGGATTTCCACCGCCATGGACTGGCTGGTGAACGACGCCAGCATCGGCCCGGTCTCCTTCCGCGACCTCACCCGCTGGCTCGCCTGGGTCCTCTCCCTCCCCCTCGACGCCGCGACCTCGCTCCTCGCCACCGGCCTCCTGAGCGGCCAGGGCTCCACCGCGGTGCAGCTCCTGCCGCCCCTCCCCTGGTTCGCGGTGGTGATCTCGGCCAGCCTCGTCGCCCTCCATGCCGGCGGCCGCCGCCTCGCTGCCCTCACCTGCGCCGCCCTCCTCTACCTTGCTGTCTTCGGCCAGTGGCAGAGCGCCATGATCACCCTCGCCTCCATCGCCGTCGCCGTGCCCCTCGGTGTCGCCGGAGGGGTGCTCCTCGGCATCGCCGCCTACCGCCACCCGCGCCTCGACCGCCTGCTCGCCCCCCTCCTCGACGCGATGCAGACCGTGCCGGTCTTCGCCTACCTCCTCCCCATCCTCATCCTCTTCGGCTTCGGCCCGGTGTCGGCCCTCATCGCCACCGTCATCTACGCCATGCCGCCGATGGTCCGCGTCACCCTCCTCGCGCTCCGCGGCGTGCCGCCCGAGATCGTCGAGTTCGGCCGCATGACCGGCACCACCCCGCGCCAGCTCGTCTGGAAGGTGATGCTCCCCGCCGCCCGCGCGCCGCTCATGGTCGGCGTCAACCAGGTGATCATGCTGTCGCTCAACATGGTGATCATCGCCTCGATGATCGGCGCCGGCGGCCTCGGCTACGACGTGCTGACCGCGCTTCGCCGCCTCGACATCGGCGCCGGCCTCGAGGCCGGCGTCGCCATCGTCCTCCTCGCGGTGGTCCTCGACCGCATCAGCCAGGCCTACGCCCTGCGCGCCAGCCGCACCGCCACCTCCGGCCACCGCCTCCTCGTCGCCGCCGCGGCCGCCGTCGTCACCCTCTGGGCACTCTCCTGGGCGGCGCCGAGCATCGCCCAGTACCCCGAGCGCCTCGAGATCTCCACCTCGGCCTTCTGGGCCGGCCTCATCCAGTGGCTGAACGTCACCTTCTTCGACACCCTCGAGGCCATCAAGACCTGGATGCTCGTCAACCTCCTCATCCCCGTCCGCCGGGTCCTCGTGGCCATCCCCTGGTGGTGGGGCACCCTCCTCGTCACGCTCGCCATGACCCACGTCGGCGGCCTCCGCCGGGGTGCGATTGCTGGCGGCTTCGCGCTCTTCATCGCCTTCACCGGCTACTGGGAGCAGGCGATGGTCACCGTCTACCTGGTCGGCACCTCCGTCCTCGTCGCCACCCTGATCGGCCTGCCCATCGGCATCGCCTCCGGGCTCTCGAAGCGCACCTGGGCCGTGGTCCAGCCGGTCATCGACACCCTCCAGACCCTGCCCTCCTTCGTCTACCTCATCCCCGTCGTCATGCTCTTTCGCGTCGGCGAGTTCACCGCGATGATCGCCATCGTCCTCTACGCCCTCGCCCCGGCGATCCGCTACAGCGCGCTGGGCATCCGCGAGATCGACCCCGCGCTCGTCGAGGCCACCCGCGCCATGGGCACCACCCCCGGCCAGCGCCTCCTCAAGCTCCGCCTGCCGCTGGCGACCCCTGAGATCCTCCTCGGCATCAACCAGACCATCCTCCTCGCCGTCTCCATGCTCGTCATCACCGCGCTCGTCGGCACCCGCGACCTCGGCCAGGAGGTATACATCGCCCTCACCCGTGCCAATGTCGGCCAGGGCCTCGTCGCCGGCGCCTGCATCGCCATGCTCGCGATGATCGCCGACCGGATGATGACCGCCGCCGCCGCCCGCACCCGCGCCCGGCTAGGGCTCACCAGATGATCGCGATCCCGCAAATCGTGTACATGCGATGTACATGCGATGTACATGCGTTGTACCTAGGAAAAATCCCGCAAATGGCTGTCCTCACAGCGCTTTTCCGGACCGCCCGATGACCCCCCTCGAACGCGCCGCATCCCTGCCGATCTGGTCCGGACCCGTCACCCCGGAGCCCCTCGCCGGCGGCATCACCAACCTCAACTTCACCGTCACCGACGCCGGCCGCCGCTACCTCGTCCGCATCGGCGGCGACATCCCCGAGCACATGATCGACCGCCGCTTCGAGCGCGCCGCCGCCCGGGCCGCTCATGCCGCCGGCCTCGCCCCCGCCGTCCGCCACGCCGAGGACGGCGCCCTCGTCATCGACTTCATCGACGGCCGCACCCTCACCCCCGAGGACGTCCGCGACCACGCGAACCTCGACCGCCTCGCCGCCCTCGTCCGCCGCTGCCACACCGAGATCCCCCGCCACTACCGCGGCGCCGCCCCGATCTTCTGGCCCTTCCAGGTCCTCCGCGACTACGCTCACACTCTCCGCGAAGGCCGCACCCCCTACGACCTCGCCCCCCTCCTCGCCGCCGCCGAGACGCTGGAGGCCGCCACCGGACCGTTCGAGATCGTCTTCGGCCACAACGACTTGCTGCCCGCCAACCTCATCGACGACGGCACCCGCCTCTGGCTCGTCGACTGGGAATACGCCGGCTTCAACTCCCCGCTCTTCGACCTCGGCGGCCTCGCCTCCAATGCCGGCATGGACCCCGAAGCGCGCACCGCCCTCCTCGCCGCCTACTACGGCCGCCCCCCCGACGCGGGCCTCCTCCGCCGCGCCGCCGCGATGACCGCGGCCTCGCTCCTGCGCGAAACGATGTGGAGCATGGTCTCCGAGCTCCACTCGAATATCGCCTTCGACTACGCCGCCTACACCGCCGAGAACCGCGCCCGCTTCGACGCCGCCTTCGAGGAGTTCCGATGACCCTTCCCACCTCGGCCCGCATCGTCGTCGTCGGCGGCGGCATCGTCGGCTGCTCCACCGCCTACCACCTCGGCGCCATGGGCGAAGACGAGGTCCTGCTCCTCGAGCGCCACAAGCTCTCCTCCGGCTCCACCTGGCACGCCGCCGGCCTCGTCGGCCAGCTCCGCACCAACGCCAACGTCACCCAGCTCCTCGGCTATTCCGTGAGCCTCTACGACCGCCTGGAGGCCGAGACCGGCCTCTCCACCGGCTGGAAGATGAACGGCGGCCTGCGCCTCGCCTGCACCCCCGACCGCTGGATCGAGGTGAAGCGCCAGGCCACCACCGCCCGCTCCTTCGGCCTCGAGATGCAGCTCCTGACCCCGAAGGAGGCCCAGGACCTCTGGCCGATCATGCAGACGGACGACGTCGTCGGCGCCGCCTACCTGCCCACCGACGGCCAGGCCTCGCCCTCCGATCTCGTCCAGGCCCTCGCCCGCGGCGCCCGCTCCCATGGCGTCCGGATCCACGAAGACACCCCCGTTACCGCCATTCGCACCGAGAACGGCCGCGTCACCGGCGTCGAGACTGCCGAAGGCTTCATCGCCTGCGAAAAACTGGTCCTCTGCGCCGGCCAGTGGACCCGCCAGCTCGCCGCACGGGCCGACGTCAATGTCCCCCTGGTCAGCGTTCAGCACCAGTACCTGATCACCGACCGCATCGACGGCATCCCCCCGGATCTCCCCACCCTCCGCGACCCCGACCGCCTCACCTACTACAAGGAGGAGGTCGGCGGCCTCGTCATGGGCGGCTACGAGCCCAACCCGAAGCCCTGGGCCGAGCAGGGCGTGCCGCAGGACTTTGCCTTCCAGCTCCTCGACAACGACTGGGACCATTTCGAGCCGATGATGGAGCTCGCCCTCGGCCGCGTCCCCGCACTGGAGCACGCCGGGATCAAGCAGTTCATCAACGGCCCCGAGAGCTTCACCCCCGACGGCAACTTCATCCTCGGCGAAGCTCCCGAGCTCCGAAACCTCTTCGTCGGCGCCGGCTTCAACGCCTTCGGCATCGCCGCCGGCGGCGGCGCTGGCATGGCCCTGGCCGAATGGGTCAGGAACGGCGCGCCGCCCTATGACCTCTGGCCCGTCGACATCCGTCGCTTCGGCCGCAACCACCTCTCGACCCGCTGGGTCCGCACCCGCACGCTCGAGGCCTACGCCAAGCACTACACCATGGCCTGGCCCGCCGAGGAGCACACTTCCGGCCGCCCCCTCCGCCGCTCCCCCCTCTACGACCGCCTCGCCGCGAAGCGCGCCGTCTTCGGCGAAAAGCTGGGCTGGGAACGCCCGAACTGGTTCGCCCGGCCGGAGGACGAGCCCCGCGACCTCTACTCGATGCGGCGCCCGAACTGGTTCGACGCCGTCGGCCGCGAGCACCGGGCCTGCCGGGAAGCCGCCGCCCTCTTCGACCAGACCTCCTTCGCAAAGTTCACCTTCACCGGCCGCGACGCCGAGGCCGCCCTGGCCTGGATCTGCGCCGGCGACACCTCCCGCGCCCCCGGCACCCTCACCTACACCCAGATGCTCAACGCCCGCGGCGGCATCGAGTGCGACCTTACCGTCGCCCGGCTGGAGGAAGACGCCTACTACATCGTCACCGGCACCGGCTTCGCCACCCACGACCACCACTGGATCGCCCGCAACATCCCCGCGGGCCTCGACGCCCACCTCACCGATGTCACCGCCGCCTACGCCACCCTCGCCCTCATGGGCCCCGCCGCCCGCGACATCCTCGCCCCCCTGGCCGAGGCCGACCTCTCAAACGACGCCTTCCCCTTCGCCCGCGTCCGCCGCCTCTCCATCGCCGGCGCCCCGGTCATCGCCCTCCGCGTCACCTACGTTGGCGAACTCGGGTGGGAACTCCACATCCCCGTCGAATTCGCCGCCACCGTCTACGACGCCCTCACCGCCGCCGGCGCCGCCCACGGTCTCACCGACGCCGGCTACCGCGCCATCGAGTCCCTGCGCCTGGAAAAGGGCTACCGCGCCTGGGCCGCCGAGATCGGCCCGGACCACTCACCGCTCATGGCCGGCCTCGGCTTCGCGGTAAAGCTCCGCTGCAACACGCCCTTCCTCGGCCGCGACGCCCTGGAAGCCCAGCGCGCCGCCCCGCTCCCGCGCCTCCTCGCCGGCTTCTCCGTCCCCGACCCCGCAGGTCATCCTCCTCGGCCGCGAGACCATCTACCGCGACGGCCGCCGCGTCGGCTGGCTCGCCAGCGGCGGCTGGGGCTACACGATCGGCGCCAACCTCGGCTACGGCTACGTCCGCGACCCGGAGAACGGCGTCACCGCCGATCACGTCCTCTCCGGAACTTACGAGCTCGAGGTCGCCACCGACCGCGTCCCGGCCACCGCCTTCCTCCGCCCCCCCTACGACCCCGCCTCCGCCCGGATCAAAGCCTGACGAAGGAGATCGCCCAAAAATCCCGTCCTACCCGTTAAGCGCGCGTCAAATTCGTATGGCCACTTTCCAGCTACTTTCCAGCCGCTTTCCAGCCACACCAAATTCCCGTAAGCCTTTGGCGCCCGACGGCTTCCATCGACCCGCGCCAGGATCCAGACTCGACCCCGCGCCATTTTTTCACGCCGACAGCCCCATTCCTTCCGGCTCCCGCACCCCGTTGATCCGGCAACAGGCCGTCAGCGTATTCGCCAGCAGGCAGGCAATCGTCATCGGCCCCACCCCGCCCGGCACCGGCGTGATTGCCCCCGCCACCTCCCGCGCCGCCTCGAAATCCACGTCCCCCACCAGCCTTTCCTTGCCCTCCAACCCCGCGACCCGGTGTATTCCCACATCGATCACCGTCGCCCCCGGCCTGATCCAGTTCCCGCCGACAAGCCCCGCCCGCCCGGCCGCCGCCACCAGGATCTCCGCCTGCCGCGTCAGCTCCGGCAGCTCCTTCGTCCGCGAATGCGTCATCGTCACCGTGCAGCTCTCATTGAGAAGCAACGCCCCCATCGGCCTGCCCACCGAGTGCGACCGCCCGATCACCACCGCCCGACGCCCCGCCAGGTCCCCGAGCCGATGCCGCAGCAGCATCAGGCAGCCCAGCGGCGTACACGGCGCCATCGCCCCCGGCAGCCCCGCCACCAGCCGCCCGACATTCTCCGGATGAAACCCGTCGACGTCCTTGGCCAGTGCGATCCGCTCGACCACCGCCTGCTGGTCCAACCCCACCGGAAGCGGAAATTGTACCAGAATTCCATGCACATCCGCATCCGCGTTCAACCGGTCGATCAGCGCCAGAAGCGCGTCCTGCCCCACGTCCGCGGGCAGGCGATGCGCAAAGCTTCGCATCCCGGCCTCCACCGTCAGCCGCTCCTTCGACCGCACATAGATCTGGCTCGCCGGGTCCTCGCCCACCAGCACCACCGCGAGGCCCGGCACGATCCCACGCTCCGCCTTGAGCGCCGCGACCTCCCCGGCGATCCGCGCCCGCAGGTCCGCCGCAAACGCCTTGCCGTCGATGATTTCGGCACTCATCCGCTTCCTCCGCGCCGCCCTGCATCCGGCGTCCGCATAGCTTTCTGACGCCGGCGGTGCAACGGAAAGCGGAACCCGTCTAGGTCAGCCCGACCCGCGCGCGCAGCCTGCGGTTCACCGCCTGCCAGCGCCGGCCCCCGGCGCGCAGCAGCCGCTCGGCCCGATTGGGCGGCGGCGCGGCCCGCGCTTTCCAGAGTTCGACCGCGAGATCGATGGCGTCTTCGAACCCGACGGCCGCCTCCGCCACGTCCCCCGGCACCGGCGCCGCGAACAGCGCCTCGCTCTCTCGAAAGTACCGCGCCCGCACCCGCTCGTTGCTCTCCGCGAACCGCCCGAGAAGCGCCAGCCGCTCCCCAAACGCCATCGACGGCGGCGCCCCGGTCGAACGCTCCTCGAGCAGCCGCACCAGCGCCGCCCGCTCCGGCATGTACCCGCGCTCGTCCCAAGCCGCCATCCGCGCGTTGATCGCCGTGAGCAACCGCAGGTTCCGCGCGTCGAGCGACCGGTTGAGCCGTGGCGGCGCATAGGCCGCCTCGATCTTCGGCAGGCGCGCAGCCTCGAGAAAATCCGTGACCAGCGCACCGCTATCCACCGGGAAGCGCCGCACCGTCACATGGTCCCTGCCGAAGACCGTCTCCCACCGTTTCAGGAAGGCATCGTAGTCGAGCCAGGAGATCGTCTCCAGCCAGGCGCGCTCCCTGGTGCCCCCGCTCTTGGCGTAGGTCGAATGGAGGCTGAGCACCAGGTCGTCCTGCCGGCGCAGATAAATTACCACGTCGATCGCCTCGGCCAGCGGCGCCAGCATCTCGCGCAACGCCGCGACCTGCGGCGCATGCAGCCGCGACGACAAATGCTCGCTCGACAGCAGCATCGTCCCGCCGCGGACCCGCCGCGCCGCCGCCTCTAGCCGGCGCGCCACGTCGACGCGAAACCGCCTCTGATCCTCCGGACCCCGCCAACCCTCGGTCGGCCCGATGTGCTTTACCCGGTCGAGCGGACCGACGGCCGCGGCGAGGGCCATGTGGTTCTGCGGGCCGAACCCTTCCGGATAGAGCACGCCCTTCGCCAGAAGCGCATCGGCGTTCCGGGCGCAGAACGCCTGGATCGATGTCGTCCCGGTCTTTTCTACACCGACGTGCAGCACGATCCGCCGGGCTCGCCCCAACTCGGCCCTACTCGCCGCCTTGCCCACTCGACCGACCCCGCACCATTCCCATTGCGCCCGGTCAGAACTGTTTACCAAACCGCCAGGGTCCTCAACCCGCGGCTCTGCCACCGGCAATTTCCTGCCGGTCCCGATACTTGCGGTCAGAAGAGCCCTTCGACCTGCCCCGCGGCATCGAGCCGGATCGACTCCGCCGAAGGCTGCCGCGGCAGCCCGGGCATGGTCATGATCTCACCGCAGATCACCACGACGAAACCCGCCCCGGCCGCGAGCCGCACCTCCCGCACCGGCACCCCGAATCCCGTCGGCGCCCCCCGCAGGTCCGGATCGGTGGAGAAGGAATACTGGGTCTTGGCCATGCAGACCGGCAGGTCGCCATAGCCGGCCTTCTCCCAGGCGTGAAGCTGGGCGCGGATGCGGGTATCGGCCAGCACCTCGTCGGCGCCGTAGATGCGCTTGGCGATGGTCTCGATCTTGCCGAAGAGCGGCATCTCGTCCGGATAGAGCACGTCGAACTGCGACGACCCGGACTCCGCCAGCTTCGCCACCCGCGTGGCGAGCTCGGTCACGCCCTTCGACCCCTCGGCCCAGTGGCGGCACAGGATCGCCTCGGTGCCATGGGTCGCCACGAACTCCCGGACGGCGGCGATCTCCGCCTCGGTATCGCCCGCGAAATGGTTGATTGCCACCACCGCCGGCACCCCGAAGGAGCGCACGTTGGCTATGTGCCGTCCGAGATTGGCGCAGCCCTTCCGGACCGCCGCGACGTTCTCCGCCCCGAGCCCGTCGCGCGCGACCCCACCGTTCATCTTCAGCGCCCGCACCGTCGCCACGATCACCGCTGCGTCCGGATGCAGCCCGGCCTTGCGGCACTTGATGTCGAAGAACTTCTCGGCCCCGAGATCCGCCCCGAACCCCGCCTCGGTCACCACGAAATCGGCCAGCCGAAGCGCCGTCGTCGTCGCCACCACCGAGTTGCAGCCGTGCGCGATGTTGGCGAAGGGACCCCCATGCACGAAGGCGGGATTGTTCTCCAAAGTCTGCACCAGGTTCGGCTGCATCGCCTGCGCCAGCAGCACCGCCATCGCCCCGTCCGCCTTCAGGTCGCGCGCGTGGACCGCCTTCCGGTCCCGGGTATAGGCGACGATGATATCCCCGAGCCGTCGCTCCAGGTCCGCGAGGTCGCGGGCGAGACACAGGATCGCCATCACCTCCGAGGCCACGGTGATGTCGAACCCGCCCTGCCGCGGGAAGCCGTTCCGCACCCCGCCGAGCGAGCACACGATGTCGCGCAGCGCCCGGTCATTCATGTCCATGACCCGCCGCCAGACCACCCGGCGCGGGTCGATGTCGAGCTCGTTGCCCCAGTAGATATGGTTGTCGATCATTGCCGACAGCAGATTGTTGGCCGCGGTGATTGCGTGGAAGTCGCCGGTGAAGTGGAGGTTGATGTCCTCCATCGGCACGATCTGCGCGTGCCCGCCGCCGGCCGCCCCGCCCTTCATGCCGAAGCAAGGCCCGAGCGACGGCTCGCGGAGGCAGATCATCGTCTTTCTGCCGATGGCATTCAGCCCGTCCCCGAGTCCGACGGTCGTGGTAGTCTTGCCCTCGCCCGCCGGCGTCGGATTGATCGCAGTCACCAGGATCAACTTGCCCGCGGGCCGGTCGGCCAGCCCGGCAATGAACTCCGCCGAGACCTTCGCCTTGTCGTGGCCGTAGGGGATGAGATGTTCCGCCGCGATGCCGAGCCCGGCGCCGATTTCCTGGATCGGCCGCTTGCTGGCGGCGCGCGCGATATCGATATCGGATGGTTGGGTCATCGGGCGCTTCCTCTTCGAAAAGCCGCCCCGACCTTCAGCCGGCCAGTGGCGGATAGGCACGCATCGGTGGCACGTGCAACCGCGCCACCTCGCCGAGCGCGATCTCGCCCTCGCGCTCGACCCAGGCGGCGACACCGCGCCGGTTGCGGGCGGCGGCAATGAATTCCCGGCCCTTGCCGGGGTGCTCGCGCTCGATCTCTCGGGCAGGAAACTGGCAGGGATTGTTCTCCATGTCGACGGTCAGCGCCGCGCCGCCCTCGAAGATCAGCCGCGAAGACGGTGGTACCAGCGTCAGGTGCGGCAGGCCTTCGAGTACGATGTTCGCCCCAAGCCACTGCGGTGCCAGCGCCGGCAACTCCATCGCGGCGGCAATCGCCGCGATCTCCTCGCGCGAAAGCACCGTGATCTGCCGGACATTGCGGATCGGCGTGCCCTTGGGATACTGCGCCGCCACCCGCGTGCATGCGGGACGTACGGGGCCGGAATGGCTCTCCCCGACCAGCCCGTCGAACCGCGCCGTCACCGCCCCGACCTCGCCCGAGCGCAGCGACGCGTTCCGGTCGACGACCAGTCCCAGCCAGGCCACCCGCCCGGTGAGCGCGGTCGGCGTCAGGACCGCCATGCCGCGTCCAGTCCAAGCCCCTGCAGGCTCAGCCGCACCTGGGTCGCGGGGTCCAACGCCACGTCGACGACTATGCCGTCCTCGTCCGGGTCCAGCGGCTCCAGCGTGGCGAACTGCGATTTCAGGAGATCGGCCGGAAAGAAATGCCCCTTGCGCCCCGCCAGCCGGTCGGCGAGCACCTCGAAGCTGCCGTGCAGATGCACGAACCGCACCCGCGGCGCCCCCGACCGCAGCACGTCGCGGTAGGCCCGCTTCAGCGAAGAGCACGCCAAGACCGACGACTCCCCCGCCGCCTCGTGCCCGCCGATCAGTTCGGCGAGCTTCTCCAGCCACGGCCAGCGGTCCGCGTCGGTCAACGGGATATGCGCCGACATCTTCTCGATGCTGGCCGGCAGGTGATACCGGTCCCCCTCGTCGAACGGCCAGCCCAGCGCCGCGGCCAGCCCCTCGCCCACCGTGGTCTTGCCGCAGCCGGACACGCCCATGACCACGATGTGCTGCAGGATGCGTCCCCTCGCCCGGCCTCCGGTCCAGGATAACCAACGCGGCCCTGACACGAAAGTGCCCGCGCGAAGGCGGGCACCTCAAGGTCTCTATCCCGCCCGGGTCACGCCGCCGGTTCCGGCTCCAGGCCGTCCTCGCCGCGGGCGGGCCGCGCCGCCTTGCCGGACTTCGGGATCGCGGCAATGCCCGATCCCTCGTCCTTCGGCTCGTCGTCGTCGCCGCCGCGGTTCAGCGGTTGCCCGTGGATCACCCGGGTGATCTCCTTGCCGGTCAGCGTCTCGTATTCCAGCAGGCCGTTGGCCAGCCGGTCGAGATCGTCCCGCTTCTCGGTCAGGATACGCTTCGCGGTCTCATAGCCCTCGTCCACCAGCGCCCGTACCTCGAGATCGATGAGCTCATGGGTATCCGGCCCGGCGTTCACCCCGCCCGACTGCGGCCCGAGATAGGTGAACTGCTCGCCGGCATAGTCGATGTTGCCGAGCTTCGAGGACATGCCGAACTTCGTCACCATCGCCCGCGCGATCCGGCTCACCTGCTGGATGTCGCTGGCCGCGCCGCTGGTCACGTTCTCCGGCCCGAAGACCAGCTCCTCCGCCACCTTGCCGCCCATCGCCATGGCAATCATCGACTTGTACTTCGTCATCGTCACGCTGAGCTGGTCCCGCTCCGGCAGGCTCAGCACCAGCCCCAGCGCCCGCCCACGCGGGATGATCGTCGCCTTGTGGATCGGGTCGTGCTGCGGAACATTCAGCCCCACCACCGCGTGCCCAGCCTCGTGATAGGCCGTCAGCCGACGCTCCTCGTCGGACAGCACCATGGACCGCCGCTCGGCGCCCATCATCACCTTGTCCTTGGCGTTCTCGAAATCGTCCATGGTCACGAACCGCTTGCCGGTCCGCGCCGCCGTCAGCGCCGCCTCGTTGACGAGGTTGGCGAGATCCGCACCCGAGAACCCGGGGCACCCTCGGGCGATGATCCGAAGGTCCACGTCCGCACTCAGCGGCACCCGCCGCGCATGCACCGCCAGAATCTTCTCACGCCCCTTGATGTCGGGGTTGGTCACCTGCACCTGCCGGTCGAACCGCCCCGGCCGCAGCAAGGCCGGATCCAGCACGTCCGGCCGGTTGGTCGCCGCGATCAGGATCACCCCCTCGTTCGCCTCGAAGCCGTCCATCTCGACCAGGAGCTGGTTCAGCGTCTGCTCGCGCTCGTCGTTGCCGCCGCCATACCCGGCCCCACGATGCCGGCCGACCGCGTCGATCTCGTCGATGAAGACGATGCAGGGCGCGTTCTTCTTCGCCTGCTCGAACATATCGCGCACCCGGCTGGCGCCGACGCCGACGAACATCTCGACGAAATCCGAGCCCGAGATCGAGAAAAACGGCACGCCGGCTTCACCCGCAATGGCACGGGCGAGCAGCGTCTTTCCGGTGCCCGGCGGCCCGACTAACAGCGCGCCCTTCGGGATCTTGCCCCCCAGCCGCGAGAACTTCTGCGGGTCGCGCAGGAACTCGACGATCTCCTCGAGCTCCTCCTTGGCCTCGTCGATGCCGGCTACGTCGTTGAACGTCACCTTCCCCGACTTCTCGGTCAAAAGCTTCGCCTTCGACTTGCCGAAGCCCATGGCGCCACCGCGCCCGCCGCCCTGCATCCGGTTCATGAAGAAGATCCAGACGCCGATCAGCAGCAGGAACGGCAGCCACAAGCCCAGCGCCGACATGATCCCCGACTGCTCCTGCGGTGCCGCCTGGATTTCGACCCCATGCTCGCGCAGGTCGGGCAGGACGTCGGTGTTCCGCGGCTGCACCGTCTGGAACGCCACCCCGTCGACGCTCGTCACGTAGACCCGCTCTCCGTCGAGCCGCACCGCCGCCACCTGCCCCGCCTCCACCCGATTGAGGAAGTCGGAATAGCTGATCTCGCGGCCCATCGACGTGCGGCTGCCGTTCGAAAAGACGTTGAACAGCGCAACCATCAATAAAAACAGGATGATCCAGAAGGCGATGTTCTTGGTATTGCCCACGTTCTACGTCTCCCAGAGCAACCGCACGGCGGGCGCGAAGCCTCCCGTGACATAGCTCTAACATAAGGCCTGGACGCGCGGATTCAACGGACTATCCGGTCCCCAGGGCGGCGGAACGGCAGAGACCCGCCGAAATCCGAAGCCAGCCTCGCCCCGGGCCACCGGCGCGGCTATAAGCGCACCCTCCCGCCAGACCGCCGGGCTCGCCGCCAGCGCCTCCCGCGCCGGTCCCGGCCGCCGTCCCTCGACCCGCGCCAGCCCCCCGGCCCCGAGCGCCCCGATCGTCAGCGCCTCCCCTTCCGGCGGCGTGCCCACGAGCGCCCAGCGCCCGTCCCAGCGCCCGGCGCCGAGGGGCACCGCCGGCGCCATCCGCGCCAGCTCCCGGCGAATGGCGATCGCCCCGCCACGGCTCCGGAGCACGCAGCCGTGCAGCGTCAGCCCGTGCCCCACCCGCCCCGCCTCGACCGCCGCCATCGCCGCCTCGAGCCGCACCAGCCGCGGCCGATAGACCGCGCCCGACACCCAGGTCAGCGCCCCGGCGAGGAGCCGCAGCCGCACCTCCTCCGGCGCGGCGGCGAGCGCCCCGGGATCGAGCAGCAGATCCCCCGCCCCGCCGTCAGCAAGGCATTCCTCAGCCAGATCCGCCGTCCAGCGCTCCAGCGCCGCCCGCGCCCGGCCCATGGCCCGCGCCGTCGCCGCCAGGCGTTCCGCGCCGATCCCGAGCCCCGCCAGCACCGGCAAGGCCGCCCGCGCCCGCACCCGGTCGAAGCGGGTATCCTCGTTGCTCGGATCCTCCGCCCAACCTACCCCTTCGGTCTCGAGCCAGCGCCGGAGATCCGCCCGCCGCACCCCGAGAAGCGGCCGCAACCAGCAAATCCCCTCCGCCGTGCTCACCGCCGCCATCCCGCTCAAGCCATCCACCCCCGACCCGCGAGCGAGCCGCATGGCAACCGTCTCCGCCTGATCGTCCAGCGTGTGCCCGAGTGCCACCGCACCGATGCCCCGCCCCCGCGCCCAGCCGACGATCAGCCCCCGCCGCGCCCGCCGCGCCCCGTCCTGGAGGTTGCCCCGGCCGTCCCATCCCTCCCAGCGCAGGATCTCGTGTGGGATGCCGCGCGCCGCACAGAGCCCGGCCACCGCCTCCGCCTCGCCCCGGCTCCCGTCACGCAGGCCATGATCGACGGTGACCGCCGCGATCCGCCCGGGCGCGGCTGCCTGCAGCAGGAGCAGCAGCGCGACCGAATCACCGCCGCCGGACACCGCCGCACCCACCGGTCCCTCCGGTACGCCGGCCAAAGCCGCAGCCAGGGCCGCGGCGGTCTCAGACGGGATCACGGACAGGCGAGCGCCCGACGCTCCGCAGCCACGTCGCCCGCCACCTCCGACCCCGGATAGCGGCTGTCGACCTCGCTCAGCGTCAGGCAGGCCTCGTTCACCTGCCCGAGCTGCCCGAGGCTCACCGCCAGCTTGTAGAGCGCCCGCGGCGCCTGCGGGTCCTGCGGCGCGCCGCTGAAGGCGTCGAGAAAGCTCCGGGCCGCCCCCCGCCAGTCCTGGGTTGCCGCCAGCGCCTCGCCCCGCCGGTACTGGGCGTCGGTGGCAAGCGGTCCTCCCGGATAGTCCTGCAGGAACTTCGAGAACAGCTCCGCCGCCCTGGCATTGTCGCCGGCCTCCGCCGCCGCCACGCCGGCGTCGAAGTCCGCCTGCTCGCTCACCGCCAGCGAGCCGCTGCCTTCCGGCGCCACCGCCGGCGCCACCGGCCGCGGCCGCGGCCGGGTCACGCCCCCGCCCAGCAACGGCGCCGGCGTCGGCGCCGCCGCCGGCGCGACGCTGGTATCGCCGCCCTCGAGCTCGGTCAGGCGAAACTCGATGTCGCCCACCCGGTTGGAGGCATCCTCGGTGATCCGGATGACATCGTTGGTCAGGACGTCCACCCGGTCGGTCAGCCGCCGCAGCTCCGCCTCGAGCTGGTCGAGCCGGGTCAGCGCCGTGGCGGCCTCGGTCGGCAGACCACCGGCGGCACTGCTGCGGACGAGTTCGTTGCGAAGCTGCTCGATCTGGCCGTTGAGCACCGACACCTCGGCCTTCACGTCGGCGAGGTTCTGCGTCTGCTGCGCCGCCGCCGGCAAGGCCACCGCCAGCGCGACCGATGCCGCCACCGCCACGAGCCGAAGTCGTACCCCCATGCCGCCCTCCTTGCCTCCGCTCAGGCGCCGGGCCCGGTCACCACGGTCACCGCCCGCCGGTTCTGCGACCAGCAGCCCTCGTTGTCGCAGGTCGCCACAGGGCGCTCCCGGCCATAGGTGATGATCGAGATCCGGCTGTCCGGCACGCCCTGGCTCACCATGTAGTTCCGCACCGCACTGGCCCGGCTCGACCCCAGCGCCATGTTGTACTCGCCGGTGCCGCGCTCGTCGGCATGACCTTCGATCAGGATCGGCGCGCCGGGATTCTGGCTCAGCCAGCCGACCTGCTCGTTCAGCGTCCCGATCGCCTCGGCGCTCAGCGTCGTCTGGTCCACCGCAAACAGCACCCGGTCGCTGATCGAGGTGCCTGGCAGCGTGCCGCCGACCCCGCCGCCCGCCCCGCCCGCGCCATAGGCCCCGAGCGCGTCGCCGCCGCTGTAGCCGGTCCCGGGACCGCCCGGGACGGTGACGTCGCCGCGGCCCGAACAGGCCGAGATGACGAGCGCGAGACCGAGGAGCGCGCCGGTGGTGATCTTCTTCATTCTGTCCCTTCCTGTTCCGCCCGTCATGTCAGCAGCCCGGACCACGACGGATCCGAAGCATACCCCGTCGTCGGCACCTGTCTCAAATTCCGCCCGGTGATGTCCACCGAATAGATCCCCGGGCCGCCCTGCGCCCCCGGGGTTTCCCGGAAGAACATCAGCACCCGCCCGTTCGGCGCCCAGGTCGGCCCCTCGTCGAGGTAGCTGCCGGTCAGGAGCTTCTCCCCCGACCCGTCGGTGCGCATCACACCGATGTGGAACCGCCCGCCATCGATCTTGGTGAAGGCGATCATGTCGCCCCGCGGCGACCAGACCGGCGTGGCGTAGCGCCCCTGGCCGAAGCTGATCCGCTGCGCCTCGCCGCCGCTCGCGGACATGATGTAGAGCTGCTGGGTGCCGCCACGGTCGCTCTCGAACACGATCTGGTTGCCGTCCGGCGAGAACGCCGGCCCGGTGTCGATCGAGGACGTCCGCGTCAGCTGCGTCTCGCCCCGGCCGCCGAGATCCTTGACGAAGATGTCCGACCCCGTCCCCACCGACATCGAGAACACCGCCCGCCGCCCGTCCGGCGAGAACCGCGGCGCGAAGGTCATGCCGGCGGTGTTGTCGATCACCGTCTTGCTGCCGCCGCCCGCGGACATCAGCATCACCTTCGGCGCGCCGCGCTCGTAGCTGGTATAGAGCACCTGCCCGGCGTTCGGCGACAGCCGCGGCGTCAGCACCAGGGCGCTGCCGTCGGTCAGCATCACCGCGTTCGCCCCGTCGTAGTCCATGATCGCCAGTTGCTTGCGCCGGGCCTCCTTCGGCCCGCTCGCGGCGATGAACGCGACCTTGCTGTCGAAATACCCGGTCTCGCCGGTCAGCCGCGTGTAGACTTGGTCGGCGACCTTGTGCGCCAGCCGCCGCCAGTTCGCCGTCCCGCCCTCGAACTGCAGCCCCTCGCCGAGCCCGGTCTGCGCGAAGACGTCCCAGAGCCGGAAGCGCACCTGCGCCCGGTCGCCGTTCACCCCCACCGCCCCGGTGATCAGCGCCTGCGCGTTGATCGCCTTCCAGTCGGCGAAGGCCACCGGCGCGTCGAAGTTCGAGATCCGGCCGATATGCGCCTGCGCCGGGATCTCCCGGAAGAGCCCGGTACCGACGAGGTCGTCCGCCACCACCCGGGTGATCCGCCCGGCCAGCTCCGTCGCCCCCGGAGCGTCCGGCACGAAGCCCGGCACCGCGAACGGCATCGGCTCGATCACCCCCTCGGTGATCTCGATCCGGAGCGGCCCCTGCGCGACGGCGGCGAAGGGCCGCAGCGCCAGCACCGCGGGCACTCCGATCATCAGGTTGCGGCGGAGGCGGTCTACCATGACACCATTCCTTCGGGATTGAAGACGACTTCGATGTTGCGCCACTGCGCGTACTTGTCGCGCGGCAGATCATAGGGCGAGCAGCGGATCAACGCACGCCGTCCGGCCTCGAAGGCCTGCTGGAAGCGCGGGTCCGGCGCCGCCCGCGGCTCGATCATCCGGATCGAGGCGTTGATCACCGCCCCGTCCGCACCGAGCTCCGCCGCCAGCGTCACCTTCAGGTCCTGCGCGTCGCGCACCCCCGCCGGCACGTTCCAGCACCGCGACACCGCCATCTTAAGCCCGTCCTTCTCGGAATTGCTGAGCGGCGGTCCCACCGGCAGCGACGTCGCCGCCGGCGCGGCCGCCGTCGGCTCGGTGATGCTCGGCGGCGTCGCGCGGCGGTGGGCGGCGTCGCCGCAGGCTTCCGCCGGGCGGTCTTCCTTCGCCACTTCCTGCTTCAGCGCCGCCATCACGCTCTCGGCCGGCGTCTCCCGCTTCAGCTCCTTCGGCCGGTGCATCGGCGGGCTCGAGGTCTGCAGCGCCAGCGTCGCCGGCGGCGCCGGCTCCACCGCCGCCTCGGGCGCGGCCTCGGGGGGGGCCGCGGGCGTCTCCTCCACCTTCGCCACCTCCGGCTCGGGCTCCGGCGCCGGCGCCGTCACCGGCTTCGGCAGGTCCGCCGGCCGCACCGCGTCGGGCGGCGGCGGCGTCGGCTCGGGCTCCACCCTGAGCGCCGGCCGCGCCCGGGGCGGCGTCGCCGCGGTCGGCGGCGCCAGCGTCACGATCTTCGGCACGATCCGGTCGGGCGTCTCCGGAGCATCCGGAGCGTCGGGCGGCTCGAGCGCGGACACCTCCGGCGCCACGTCTGACGGCGCCTCCGGCTCCGGCTCGGGTGTCGGCGCCGGCACCGCCGCCGGCTGCTCGGCAGGGGCGTCCTCCTCACGCGGCGCCTCGGCCGGGGCGGCCGCCTGCGCCGCCTCGAACTCCGCCTCGGACACGAAGCTCACATCGGTCACCCGGATCGGCTCACGCTCGCCCGGGCTGAACCACGGCAGCCCGAATGCGGCCAACGCGATCAGCGTGCCGTGCCCGATGGCCGATACCTTGGTCCCGGTCTGCATCTTCCGACCGGCCCCTAGCCGTCGCGCCCGTCGAACTTCGGCCCACCCTGCTCCGTCACCAGCCCGATCTCGTTGAAGCCGCTCGAATTCAGCGCCCCCATCACCTGCATCACCGCCTCGTAGGGAATCCCGCCATCCGCCCGCAGGAAGATCTTGCCGCTCTTGCGCTCCTCGGAGACCGCCTTCAGCAGCGGGATGAGCTCCGCCCGCTCGACCGCCGCGTTCTGAACCAGAATCTCCCCATCGGCCGTCAGCGCGATGGTCAGCGGCTCCTCGTCCTCCGTCGGCAGCGGCGCCGCCGCGGTCTTCGGCAGCTCGATCGGCACGCCCACCGTCAGGAGCGGTGCGGCCACCATGAAGATGATCAGGAGCACCAGCATCACGTCGACCATCGGCGTGACGTTGATCTCGGCCATCGGCCGCTTGCGACTCCGCCGGCCGCCGCGCCCGCGGCCGCCCGTCTGCACGCTGACGCCCATGTCAGGCCGCCCGGTCGAGCTGGCGCGACAGGATCATCGAGAACTCGTCGGCGAAACCCTCGTAGCCGCCGATGAGCTGCTCGGTGTCCTGGTTGAGCTTGTTGTAAAAAATCACCGCCGGGATCGCCGCGAGCAGCCCCAACCCGGTGGCGAGCAGCGCCTCGGCGATGCCGGGCGCCACCACCGCGAGGTTCGTCGACTGCTGCAGGGCAATCTCCTCGAACGCATGCTTGATGCCCCAGACCGTCCCGAACAGCCCCACGAACGGCGCGATCGAGCCAACGGTGGCCAGAAACGTCAGCCCCTTGTTCAGCCCGTCCGCCTCGCGCCCGATGGCGACGTTCATCGCCCGCTCGATCCGCTGTTGCGTCCCCGCGATCAGCCCGCCGTCCTTGCGGTGCGAGCGTCGCCACTCGGTCATTCCCGCCGCGAATACCCGGGCGGCGGATCCCGCCGGCTCCGGCCCCACCGCCTCGTAGACCTGGTCGAGCGGCTCCCCGGACCAGAACTGCTGGTCGAAGGCCCGCGCCTCCTCGCGCACCCGGCGCAGGTCGATCAGTTTCTGGATGATGATCGCCCACGACCAGACGGACGCGGCGATCAGAATCAGCATCACGAGCTTGACCGTGAAGGTCGCCCGGAAGAACAGCGCCAGCAGCGAGAAGTCGATCTGCTGCGCGGCGGCCAGGGTATCGGGTTGCATATGTGCCTGCTTTTGGGATGCTTGCTCAACGTCGGCCGTGTTCGTCCGGCTCCGGACGGGACCATAGCCTATTTTCGCGGGGTTTTGTCGGAAATCCGCTCTTCTGTCTAGTGCTCGTCCCCGAGCGGCGGCAGCCGGCCGATCGCGGCGCGCAACTCCGCCGGCATCCGCGCCGGCCGGCCGGTCTCGTTGAGGCAGGCCAGCGTCACCCGGCACTTCACGAGACAGGTTCTATCGCGCCAGACCTCCTGCTCCAGCGCCAGCCGCGCGCCGCCCGGCGGCCCGGCGCGGGTCGTCACGACAAGTTGATCTTCCAGCCGCGCCGGCGCCAGGTAGGTCGCCTGCACCTCGCGCACCGCGAAGATGATCCCGAAGCGCTCCCTGAGCTCGGTCTGGCTCAGCCCCGCCGCGATCAGCGCCTCGGTCCGCGCCCGCTCGATGAACTTCAGGTAGTTGGCGTAATAGACGATCCCGCCCGCGTCGGTGTCTTCGTAGTAGACCCGCAGCCGGTACTCGAAGCTCATGCGCCCGGATGCCGGATCGCCAGCACCTGCCCGGCGGCGTCGACCTCGCAGGTATGGCGCCGTTCGCCTCCGGCGCCCTGGTCGTCGGTGACGGTGACGACGTCGCGCCCCTCGGCGGTGGTGCCGGTCCAGCTGGGGGCGACCGCCTCGACCGGCTTGCCGACGTGGGCGGCCACCGCCGCGGCGCAGGCGTCGACCGCGGCGCCGTGCTCGACCGCCGCCGGCTGCGCCGCGCACCCGGCGAGCCCTAACGCGAGGGCAGCCATCTTGGTCCGGATCATCGGGCCCTCCCCGTGTGATTCGCCTCCGGCGATCTTGCGCCGGGGCGGGGGCGCAGGGCCATTCTCCGAAGCGGATTTATTTTGCGGCGCGCGCCGATGGATCGGCTATGGCTGACGTCACCATGGCCGCGACGCACCCGCCCCGCTCCGCCCTCCTCCGCGCGCTGACCGGGACGCGGCTCGGGCGATACGTGCTCTGGAACCGGCCGACCGACCGCGATCACCTGCGGTTCCCGTCGCGGCCGCTCGCGCCGGCGCCGGTGCCGGCGCCGCTGCCGGCGGGGCGCACCCTCTGCGTCGCGCCCGTGGCGGTCCCCGGTCCGCAGGGGCCGGTGCCGACCGAGATCGAGCCGCTTCTCGACAAGAGCGGCACCACCGCGCTGGTGGTGGTCCGCGGCGGCGAGGTCGTCTTCGAGCGCTACGGCAACGGCGGGGCGCGGGAGGTCCCCGGCCGCTGCTTCTCGGTGACCAAGTCCTTCGCCTCCGCTTTGGTCGGGGCGGCGGCCGCCGACGGTTTCGTCGCCGGGGTCAAGGCCTGCGTCGGCGACCATGTGGCCGAGCTGGCGGGCACGTCCATCGGCGCGCTGACGCTCGGCCATCTCTTGGAGATGCGCTCGGGGATCCGGTTCCGGGAAGGGCCGCTGCCCTGGTCCGACGACGCGATCTGCTACCTGTCGACCGACTGCCGCGCCGCGGCGCGGCGGGCGCCGCTGACCGATCCGGTGGGGGCCTATTTTCACTACAACGACTACCACCCGTTCCTGGTCGGGATGGTGCTCGAGCGGGCGACCGGCGAGCCCGTCGAGCGCTACTTCGAGCGTCGGCTTTGGCAGCCGATGGGGGCGGCGCATCCGGCGAGCCTGACGATCGACAGCCTGCGCCACGGCTGCGTGCACCTCGAGAGCGGCCTGAACGCGACCGCGCTGGACCTGGCGCGGTTCGGGCTTCTCTTCCTTCGCCGCGGCGTGTTCGACGGCAAGGAGATCGTGCCGGCCGCCTGGGTCGCGGCGACCACCGGGCCCGAGGGCGCGCGGCGGGACCCGGACTGGTTCCGCTACTACCATGGGCGGCCATGGGGCCGGGTCTTCAGTACGGGGGCCTACTTCTACAAGCGGTTCTGGTGGGGTCACGAGGCCGCGCCGGGCGACTACGACTTCTTCGCGATGGGGGCGCTCGGCCAGCACGTCTACGTCTCGCCGCGGCTCGACGTCGTGGTGGTGCGCCTCAGCCAGAGGTTCCCGAAAGGGATGTGGTGGGCGCCGGTTCTCCGGCAGATCGCCGAGCAGGCGGCGGGACAGTAGGCGGCGGCGCCGATCAGCCGCGGGCGCCGGTCCAGGCCAGCGCCCGCCGCAATTCCGCGGTGCCGTTGCGCAGGTACGGCCGTCCGTGCGCCAGCACGACCCGCTCCGGACCCCAGGCCAGCATCGTCTCCACCGCCTTGCGCACCCCCTGACGGCGGCCGAGGAAGGTCAGGCGCAGGTCTCGCGGCGTGCCGCCCCGCGGGTCGATCACGCCGCCGAGCTGCATCAGGAAGCGCAAAAGCCCGCCACGCACCCGCCCGCGCTCGAAATTCTCGATCAGGTCGGTGAGGATCAGCGTGCTGCTCGGCCGGTGCAGGAACACCGCCTCTGTCATGAATCCGCCACGAACCAGCACCTGGGCGATCGATCCCTCCCAGGCCGGCGACGGCGCGTCGCCGAGCTCGTGATCGATCTGGAAGCCGCGCTGTTCCGCCGTCTGGGCCAGCCCCGGCGCCCCCCAGGTCTCGGCGTCCGGGCAGGCCCTCTGCCAGTCGGCGAGCGCCATCCAGTGCAGCCGGTTCGGCGCCACCAGCGCCGCCACCCGCCCCAGCGCCTGCACTTCTGCCAGCAGCCCCGGAGAGAACTCGATCGGCGAATGCAGCCACAGCTGCCCGCTCGGCAACCGCGCCACCGTCATCCGCGTGGTGAACGGCAGGCTGCCGGCCAGGTAGCGCATCCGCACCACCGGCCCGTCCACCATCCAGATATCGCGTCCCAGCGGCTTCAGCACGCCGAGCGGCGCATAGGGTTCCAGCCCGCCCGTCGCCACCGCCCGGCCCTCCGACGCGTCTCTACTGCGCCGTGAAGCTGGTGACCGCGCCTTCGGGCGAGACCACGCAGTTATAGCCGATGCCGTTGGCGACCACCGTATAGATGGTCTCGCCGAGCTTGGTCGAGGCGGTCGGCGTCACCGTCACCGTGGCCGGATCGACGCCGCTCATCTGCGCGCCCTGGGCGACGCAGGCCTGCTCCGCCGCGCTCAGGACCGGCGCCGGCGGGGGTGGCGGCTGCCGATTGCAGGCGGCAAGGGCGATCGGGGTGAGGAGCATCAGGGCAAGGCCAGTTCGGATCATCGGACCCTCCATCGCAAGCACCCCAACACCGGGGCCCCGCAGGCCCTACCAACGCCCCCCTCATCCGGCAACAGAGCCCCTCTGCAACGGCGGTCCTCCGCCCAACCCACGCCCGACGGCCATCGCGCTGGAAAGCCGGAATCCCAGCCGCTGGAACCCGCATTATCCCGTCCTATTCGCGGCCTACGGAACTCTCCTCAACCCCGCCGCCAGGTCCGTGCCGTTGCGAGCGCGCAACACATCCGTCGGACCTTCGTCCGAGGTCGCACTCGGCCAGAACCCGCCTCTCTGCGCCGGACAGGTCTTCTGTCCCCGGCTGTCCAATCCACGGCCCGGCATTCGCGGATGAGCTGGAATCCCGTTAGGAGAAAATTATCGAAATAAAACCCGTTATATTTCCGCCACATACACGTGTATCACGCGTGTTACACCCCCCGTAACACACCTCACCCCTCCTCGAAGAGGTCCCCCACCATCCCCGCCGGCCGCGGCGGGCTCAGCCCCAGATGCGTCCAGGCCTTCGCCGCCAGCATCCTCCCCCGCGGCGTCCGCTGAATCAGCCCCTGCTGCAGCAAAAACGGCTCGATCACCTCCTCGATCGCGTCCCGCACCTCCGACAGCGCCGCCGCGATCGTCTCCACCCCCACCGGCCCGCCGCCATAGTTCTCCGCCAGAAGCGTCAGGTACCGCCGGTCCGCCCCGTCGAGCCCGAGGTCGTCCACCCCCAGCCGCACCAGCGCCCGGTCCGCGATCTCCCGCGTCACCCGCCCGTCGCCCTCTACCAGCGCGAAATCCGCCACCCGTCGCAGCAGCCGCCCGGCGATCCGCGGCGTCCCCCGCGCCCGCCGCGCGATCTCCCGCGCCCCGTCCGGCGTCGCCTCCGCCTTCATCAGCCGCGCCGCCCGGGTCACGATCTGCACCAGCTCCTCGACGTCGTAGAACTCCAGCCGCGTCGGAATCCCGAACCGGTCCCGCAGCGGCGTCGTCAAGAGCCCCAGCCGCGTCGTCGCCCCCACCAGCGTGAACGGCTGCAACTCCAGCCTCACCGTCCGCGCCGCCGGCCCCTCGCCGATGACGAGGTCGAGCTGGAAGTCCTCCAGCGCCGGATAGAGGATCTCCTCCACTACCGGGGAGAGCCGGTGGATCTCGTCGATGAAGAGCACGTCCCGCGCATCGAGGTTGGTCAGGATCGCCGCCAGGTCCCCCGCCTTTGCCAGCACCGGCCCGCTCGTCATCCGGAAGTTCACCCCGAGCTCCCGTGCCATGATCTGCGCCAGCGTGGTCTTGCCCAGGCCCGGCGGCCCATAGAACAGCGTATGGTCCATCGCCTCGCCGCGCCGCCGCGCGCTCTCGATGAACACCGCGAGGTTCGCCCGCGCCGCCTTCTGCCCGACGAACTCGTCCAGCGACTGCGGCCTCAGCGCCCGGTCGGCATCCTCCGGCAGCGTCTCGGCCCTCAGGGCCGGATCGGACCCCACCATCGCCCTACCCCTTCGGCGCCAGGGCGCGCAGCGCGCCACGGATCATCCCGGCCGCGTCGTCCGCCTCCACCCCGGCGATCGCCGCCGCCGCCTCACCCGCGCCGTAGCCGAGATGCACCAGCGCCGACAGCGCATCCGCCTGCGCCTGGGCATCCCCGCCCGCCGCCGCGGCCGGCACCATCGGCGCCACCACCGGCGCCGGCCCCGCCTCGATCACTTCCCCGGCCATCACCGGCGCCGCCCCGTGCGCCCCCATCGCCATGATCGCCGGCGCCTTGGCCTTCAGTTCCAGGATGACCCTTTGCGCGATCTTCGGCCCGACCCCCGGCGCCGCCCGGATCGCCGCTGCGTCCCCCAGCGACAGCGCCCGCGCCACCCCGTCCGGCCCGAGCGCTCCCAGGATCGCCAGCGCCGCCTTGGCGCCCACGCCCTGCACCGTCACCAGCAGCCGATGCCACTCGCGCTCCGCCAGCGTCCGGAACCCGAAGAGCTGCATCAGGTCCTCGCGCACCAGCATGTCGGTATAGAGCGCCACCGCCCCGCCCGGCGCCGGCATCGCCGCCAGCGTCCGGTCCGAGCAATGCACGATGTACCCGACCCCGCCGGTGTCGATCAGCACGTGATCCGACCCGCGATAGTCCAACCGCCCGCTCACCTTGCCGATCACGCGCCCGCCCTCGCCAGCGCCGCGTCCAGCCGCCCGCCGAACCGCGCATGATGGGCATGGCAAAGGGCGATCGCCAGCGCATCCGCCGCATCCGGCCCGTTCAACTCCACTCCCGGCAGCTGCAGCCGCACCATGTGCTGCACCTGGTGCTTGTCGGCATGGCCCACGCCCACCACCACCTTCTTCACCGCGTTCGGCGCATATTCCGCCACCGCCAGCCCCGCCTGCGCCGGCACCAGGAGCGCGATCCCCCGCGCCTGCCCCAGCTTCAACGTGCCGGCCGCGTCCTTGTTCACGAAGGTCTGCTCCACCGCCGCCGTCTCCGGCAGATACGCCCGCAGCACCGCCGTCAGCGCCTCATGCAGGCTGCAGAGCCGCGCGGCGAGCTCGGTCCCGACCGACAGGCACACCCCGTTCGCCACATGGCGGATGCGCGTGCCGTCGACATCGACGACACCCCAACCGGTGCGCCGAAGCCCTGGATCGATCCCGATGACGCGCATTGGCTGTCCGTTCTGCTCTGTCGCCCCGCGCCCCTCTCTAGCACGAAGCCAGAACATTCTCCAAGCGCCGCGTACAACCGCCGGGTTAACGTACTTGCAGGAAGCGCATGACAGGAATGCAGGAATCGCGATTGTGGCAGGCCCGATTGCACACGATATAAGCATCGCCCGCGACAACCGGATAATCCGGGGCGGGGTCTCCAAGGAACCACAGCAATGTCCGCCTTCGATATCACCCCCGCCACCGCCCGCCAGGTGCCGCTGGGATCCATCACCACCTTCCGCGTCGTCTCGACCTTCGAGCGCGCCTTCGACGCCCTGTCCGCCTGGCGCAACGCCCGCGCCAACCAGAAGGCGCTGCGGGCGCTGTCCGACCGGCAGCTCAACGACATCGGCCTGCATCGCGGCGAGATCGCCGACGTGGCCGAGGCGCTTGCGCGCCGCTGACCGCCGTCAGCGCCTCAGAACCAGCGTCGTCCACTCGCCGATCCGTACCGTCTCCCGGGGCCGATACCCCCAGGAGCGGTAGGTCGCGGTGACCGCCGGCGCCTGCCTGGCGAGAATCCCCGACAGGATCGCGATCCCCCCGGGCGCATGATTCGCAGCCACGTCTCCGGCCATCCGCCGCAGCGGACCGGCGAGGATATTGGCGAAGATGAGGTCATAGGGCGCCCCGGCCTGAAGCCGCGGGTGACGGAAGCCCGCTGCCGTCACACAGCCCACCCGCGCCGAGAGACCGTTGGCCGCGACATTGGCGCGCGCCGTCTCCGTCGCCAGCGGATCGATGTCGCCGGCGATGGCCACCGCCGGCCAGACCGACGCCGCCGCCATCGCCAGCACCCCGGTTCCGCCACCGATGTCGGCCACCCGCCGCGCGACCAACGACCGGCGCACGAGCCGGTCCAGCGCCACCAAACATCCCTGGGTCGTCGCATGGTGCCCGGTGCCGAAGGCCTGGGCCGCCTCGATCTCGAGGCCGATGCGATTGGGCGGAATCCGGTCGCGGTCATGGCTGCCGTAGACCACGAACCGCCCGGCCGCCACCGGCGTCAGCTCCGCCCGTACCTGCGCCACCCAGTCGCGATCGTCGACCCGGGCGATCTCGAAATCCGGCGCGTCGTGCAGCCGCGCCAGTAGCGCCAGCCCGGCCAGATCCGGCGCCGCGTCGAACAGCCCCGCCACGTCCCAGAGGCCGGAGCCGTCGTCGTGGTCGTTCAGGTCGCTGGCCACCGGCGCGGGGTCGAGATCGTCCAGCGCGTCGCGCAGGACTGCGGCGGCCGCCGCGCCGGCGACCGCCGTGGTGGCGCGTGTCAGGCTCACGACGCCAGCGTCTGGCCCGTTCCAATCGGGCAGCTCACTCCGGTGCCGCCGATGCCGCAGTACCCCGCCGGATTCTTCGCCAGGTACTGCTGGTGATAGTCTTCAGCGTAATAGAACGCCGGCGCCTCGGTGATCTCGGTGGTGATCCGGCCCAGCCCCGCCGCCGTGAGCTTCTTCTGGTAGGCCGCCCGCGAGGCCTCCGCCACCTCCTTCTGCTCGGGCGTGAAGGCATAGGCCCCGGAACGGTACTGGGTTCCCATGTCGTTGCCCTGGCGCATCCCCTGGGTCGGATCATGCCCCTCCCAGAAGGTCTTGAGCAGCGTCTCGTAGCTCACCTGCGCCGGATCGTAGGTCACCAGCACCACCTCGTTGTGCCCAGTCTGTCCCGAGCACACCTCGCGGTAGGTCGGGTTCGGTGTCTCGCCGCCGGCATAGCCGGCCGCCGTCATCCAAACCCCCGGCAGCTTCCAGAACATCCGCTCCACGCCCCAGAAACAGCCCATGCCGAACATTGCCTGCTCTAGGCCCTCGGGGAACGGCCCCTTGAGCGGCCGGCCGTTGACGAAATGCGTCTCGGCGGTGGGGATCGGCTCCGGCCGTCCGGGCAGGGCCTGGCCCGGCGCCGGCATCTCGGATTTCTTCTTCAGGAGGTCGAACAGCATCGGCGTGCTCCTCTCTCGCAAAATCGCGTCGCCCGGGATGTAAGCGCCCGCCCCGCCTTTCCAAGGTCCCGCCCCCGCGCCGGGACCGTGACGAGCCATCTTAACCGAATTTTATTGAAGATGAATCCCTTTGTTTTCAGTGCGTTCACGCGTGAACAGTTTCAGTTCACACCCCAACGGCCCTCCTCCCTCAGGTCGCCAGGACATTCTCGAACTGCCAGGGGTCGCTCTCGTCGATCTCCTCGGCGAACTGCGGCCAGCGGGTCGAGATCGGCGTCCAGTCGGTATAATGCGCCTCGATCCGCCCGAGATACGGCCGCATCACCCCAAGGCAGAAGGCGTGATCCATCTCCTCGGTCTCCACGATCCCCGCCTGCGGATTCCGCAGCGCCCAGGCCATTCCCGCCAGCACCGCGCTCGTCACCTGCAGCCCGGTGGCATTCTGGAACGGCGCCAGCTCCCGCGTCTCCTCGATCGACAGCCGCGAGCCGTACCAGAGCGCGTTCCGCTCGTGCCCGTAGATCAGCACCCCCAGGCAATCCTCGCCCCACAGGATCTCGTTCTCGTCGAGGATCTTCATCCGGTCCTGCACCTTCCCCATCCCCAGCATCTCGTGCAGTGACAGCACTGCCTGCCCGCACGGATGATAAGCATAGTGACAGGTCGGCCGATACTCGGGCTGGTCCCCCTCCCCCACGGTGAAGTAGTCCGAGATCGAGATCGCCTCGTTGTGGGTGACCAGGAACCCGTACTGCGGCCCCGCCTCCGGCGTCCAGGTATGAACCTTGGTGAGCAGCCCCGGCGTATCGAGATAGATCGCCGCCCGGCAACCCTTCGCGTGCCGGTGCCCGTTCGGCGGCACCCAGCGCTCATGCGTCCCCCAGCCGAGCTCCGCCGGCTGAAAGCTTTCCGAGACGAACCCCTCCACCGACCAGGTATTGACAAAGGTATGCAGCGGCTTCGCATCCCGCCCCGCCTGGGTGTCCCGCTCGGCGATATGCACGCCCTTGACCCCGAGCCCCTGCATCAACCGCGCCCATCCTGCCCGGTCCTTCGGCGCCGAGTCAGGCCGCCCGAGATCCCCGGCCAACCGCAGCAACGCCTCCTTCAGAAGCCAGGACACCATTCCCGGATTGGCGCCGCAGCAGCTCACCGCCGTCGGCCCCCCGGGATTCGCCCGCTTCTCCGCCCGCACCGCCTCGCGCAGCGCATAATTGGTGCGATCCGCGGGCTCGAGCGACAAGTCGAAATAATGCCCCGCCCAAGGCTCCACCACCGTGTCAATGTAGAGGACGCCCAACTCCCGGCAGATCCGCATCAGGTCGAGCGAACTCGTATCCACCGACAGGTTGACGCAGAACCCCCGCCGCTCCGGAAACAGCTGCCCCAGCAGCGCCCGGCAATTCTCGAAGGTAAGCCGGTGGTGAATGAAATGTACGCCCCGCTGCTCGAGGAACGTCTTGTGCTCCTCCGATGGCTCGATCACATGCACCCGGTGCGGATCGTAGGTGAAATGCCGCTCGATCAGCGGCAGCGTCCCCTGGCCGATCGAGCCGAAGCCGATCATCACGATCGGCCCGTCGATACGGCCATGGTTCGGATAGGTCTGTGGCATCGGTCCCCTCGCACACTCGTCCGCAAGCATAAGCATACCTGCCCACCGTCGCCACCCCGTCGGCTCCGGAACAGGGCCTACGGAGACGCGCGGCCACGGTCCTTCAGCGACGTCCGCCGACGCGGCACACTTCGTTAAGACGTATTGCCGCATCATGAAGGCGACGCAGTTTATACTTTTATTTCAGATGGCTATCCTAAGTCGCACGCGTGCGACGACGCGCCTCCGCACGCCTATTCCGGCTCGTTTGTCTCCTGCTCCGCCCCGCGTTCGGACAGGAAATGCCCCACCCCTTCCAGCGCCGGGATATGCTCGCAGAGCACCCGGAACGATACCAGCAGCGGGGTCGCCACGATCATCCCCACCACCGACCAGAGCCAAGCCCAGAGCGTCACCGACAGGAACACCACCACGGTATTGAGCCTCAGGCTCCGGCCGATCCACCAAGGGGTAATGAACTGCCCCTCGATCGCCGTCAGCATCAGGTAGATCCCACCCGCCGCAAGCGCCTGGCCGATGTTGGGCAAGCTGACGAGCCCGATCACCGTGGCGAGCGCCACCCCCAGGATCGCGCCGATATAGGGAATGTAGTTGAGCACGAACGCCACCACCCCGAAGAGCGCCGGCTCGGGCATGCCCAGCCACCACATGGCAAGGCCCACCGCTATCCCGAGGCCGGCATTGATCACGGTGATCGTGAAGAGGTACCGCGACACCCGCCGCTCGATGTCGTGGGCGATCCGCATCGCCAGCCGTTTGTCCCTGAAGGTGGGCAGCACGAAGACGATCTTCTCGTAGATCATGTCGCCCGAGGCGAGGATGAAGAACAGCAGCACCAGGGTCAGCATCACCTGCGCCAGCACCGCGGGCGCGGTCATCGCAAGCTGGGTGGTCACGCCCTCGTCCTTGACCACGACTTCCTGGGGTCCCTCCTCACCGGGCGCCTCGGTGCCGCCACCAGCAATCTCGTCGACCTGCTTGGCCGCCTCGCGCACGCCCTCCGCCGCATCCCGAAGCTCGCGCAGCTTGTAGTCGAGTTGGCGGCCGATGGTGGGCGCCGCGTCGATCCACTCGCTGGCCGGTCCGGACAGCCCGACGACCCCGATCCCGAGGACCGTGACGAGACTCCCCACAATCAGGAAGGCCGACACACCCGCCGGCAGGCCCCGGCGCTCGAGGAACCGGCGGACCGGGCTGAAGACGAAGGCCAGCATGAACGCCAGCGCCACCGGCATCAGGAACGCCTTGGCGTAGGCGAGCCCCGCCGTCAGCATGAAGAGAAAAATGCCTACGACCGCCCACCGCGGACCAATGGCGACCACGGTGCTGCCCGCGCTTTCCGGCGCCGCGCGGCCCGCGACCGGTTCGTCCATCCCCCCTCCAACGCGCGCCCCCCAGTGCGGGCGTTGCGCCGTTCCGGCCACGGCGGAGCGGGGACAGATCGCCCCCGCTCGTCAGCGGTCAGTTCTTGGCGTAATACTCGACGACAAGGTTCGGTTCCATCATCACCGGATACGGCACGTCTCCGAGCGCCGGCGCCCGGACGAACTCAGCGGTGAGCTTGTTGTGGTCGACGCTCAGATACTCCGGCACATCGCGCTCCGGCGAGCCGATCGCCTCCAGAACGATGGCAAGCTGGCGTGACTTGTCGCGCACGCTGACCACGTCGCCCTCCTTCACCCGGTAGGACGCGATATTCACCCGCCTGCCGTTCACTGCCACGTGGCCGTGGTTCACGAACTGCCGAGCCGCGAACACCGTGGGCACGAACTTGGCGCGGTAGACGACCGCATCCAGCCGGCGCTCGAGGAGACCGATCAGCTGCTCGGACGTGTCGCCACGCAGGCGCTCCGCATCGGCGTAGATGCGGCGGAACTGCTTCTCGGTCAGGTCGCCGTAATAGCCCTTGAGCTTCTGCTTGGCGCGGAGCTGGGTGCCGAAGTCCGACATCTTGCCCTTGCGGCGCTGGCCGTGCTGGCCCGGGCCGTACTCGCGCTTGTTCACCGGGGACTTCGGGCGGCCCCAGATGTTTTCGCCCATGCGGCGATCGATCTTGTATTTCGCACTGGTGCGCTTGGTCACGTCTCGTATCCTCTCAAATATCCGCGGCGTCTCCTCTGCCGGGCTCTCGCCCCGCCGACAGGCTTCCCCTTGCGGGGTCCACGAACGCCAGATCATCCCACCGCCCCAATCGGACGGCAGGCAGCGCGCCTTATAGCTCCCCGCGCCCCGGTGTCAACGCCGCCCGCCCGGCCACCGCCCGCATCGCCTCCCCGAGTTCCCGCGCCGTTGTCCGGGCGTAGGACCGCGGCACCAGAAGGTCGAAGCCGTCATCCGCCGCGATCAGCAGCAGCATCACGTGCCGCAACAGGCTGCGCGCCACCGACCCCGGGGGAAAGACCCTCGCATCGAGGTCGAGCGGCACGAGCCGGGCCAGCACCTCCGCTGCGCCGAGGCCGGTGAGCGACATAGCGGCCCATCCATCCGTCTGGTCGGTCCGCGCGGCCGCGCCCTCGGGAACCGGCGCCCCTCCCTCGACGAACCACTGGCCCATCCCCGCCCAGACGATCCGGCCGCCATCCGTCTCGGCCACACGGCCGGGCGCCGGCAGTCCCTCCATTCGCACCCCCGCGAACGGCGCGACCAGCATCCGCTGCACCGGCGGCAGCGCCGCGAGTCGCGTCTCGCCCACCACCAAGGGCAGGCCGAGGCCCTCGAAGGCGTCCGCTTCGGCCAACTCAGCCACGCATCCGCCCTCCCTCGGGATCGAAGAAGACCGGCGGCACGATCTCGCAGGCGGAGTCGATCGCGCGCAGCGCGCAAACCGCCCGGACCCGTTCGCCGATCCGCGCCCGCCCGTTCACCACGAAGCCGAGGGCGATCGGGTGGCCAAGGGTCGGCGAATGGCAATGGGAGGTAAGGTACCCCTCGTCCTCCGCCGCGGTGAACCCCGCGCCTTCGGCCACCACGTGCGCCCCCGACAGGAGCCTACCACCAGCCTCGAGCGGCCTCAGCCCCACGAGCTGCTCCCGCTCCGGCCCGCTCAGGCCCGGCCGCGCCGCGCTCACCTTCCCGATGCAGTCCTTGCCGCGTGCCACCATTCGACCGAGGCCCAGATCGTCGGCAGTGATCCTGCCGTTGATCTCCGCATGTGTCACCAACCCCTTCTCGATCCGGAGAACGTTCAGCGCCTCCATCCCGTAAGGTCCGCCACCGATCTGCCGTGCCCGGTCGACCAGCAAGGAAAACAGCGCCGCGCCATACCGCGCCGGAACCGCCACCTCATAGGCAAGCTCGCCCGAAAACGAGATACGGAAAAGCCGCGCCGCGATTCCGCCGATCGCTATCGGCCCACATGCCATGAAAGGAACCGCGCCATCGGCGATCGGTACGCCCAGCACGCCTTCGAGAAGTTCTCGCGACCGAGGCCCCGCTACCGCCACCTGCGCCCATTGCTCGGTCACCGAGACAACCTGAACGTCGAGCGCCGGCCAGAGGCATTGCAGGCAGAACTCCAGGTGCGCCATCACCTGTCCTGCCGCCGCCGTCGTGGTGGTGACCAGGAAATGACTGTCTCCGAGCCGCGCCGCAGTACCGTCGTCCATGACGAAACCGTCCTCGCGCAGCATGATCCCGTAGCGCACCCGCCCGACGGCGAGCGTCGAGATGGTGTTGGCATAGACCCGGTCGAGAAAAGCCGCCGCGTCCGGTCCCTGCACGTCGATCTTGCCGAGCGTGGTCACGTCGCAGACGCCGACCGCCGATCGCACCATCGCCACTTCCCGGTCGCAGCCCTCGCGCCAATCGGTCTCGCCCGCGGCCGGAAACCAGCTCGGCCGGTACCAGTGCCCCGCCTCGACGAAGGGCGCCCCCAGCGCCGCAATCGCCGCGTGCGCCGGCGTGAACCGCTGCGGCGCGAAGCCTTCACCGACGCCGCCCGCCCCCAGGGCGGCGACCGGCACCGGCACGAACGGCGGGCGGTACGTCGTCGTCCCGGTCTCCGCCACGCCGCGCCCGGTCAGCTCCGCCAGTACCGCCAGGCCTGCGACGCCACTGGTCTTGCCCTGGTCGGTCGCCATCCCGAGCGTGGTGTAGCGCTTCATGTGTTCGACCGAGCGAAAATTCTCCCGGGCCGCGAGGGCCACGTCCTTCACCGTCACGTCGTTCTGGAAATCGAGCCAGGCGCGACCGCGGCCACCCTTCACCTGCCAGAACGGCGAGACCGCGACCGGCGCATCCTCTGCCTCCGGCACGTCGACCGCCGCCGCCCCTAACCCGAGATCGGCCAGTGCAGCCGCCGCCGCGCCCGCGCCGCCTTCGAGCGCAGAATGCGTCGAGAGCCGTCCCGCCGCCGCACCGGCCGCCGCCAGCCCCGGCACCGCGCCCGGCACCGGCACGAAGCCAGCAATCATCTGGTCCCAGACCGGCCGTCCACCCATGTGGCAGGTGAGATGCAGCGTCGGGTTCCACCCCCCCGAAACCGCGAGACAATCCGCCCCTACCCGATGAACCGCGCCCTCGTGACGCACCGTGACCTCGCGCAGCCCCAGCCGCCCGGAGGTGCCGACCACCTCGCCGCCCGGGAACCGCCGCCACGGCCCCTCCGGCACCGCGGCGCCCGGCCGCACGTCGATCAGTGCCGTCACCTCTACGCCCATCGCCGCCAGGTCCGCCGCCGTCCGCCAGCCGTCGTCGTTGGTGGTGAAGACCGCTGCCTTGCGCGGCGCCACCGCCCAGCGGTGGAGATAGGATCGTACCGCCCCGGCAAGCATAACCCCGGGCCGGTCGTTGTCCGGGAACGCCACCCCCCGCTCCAGCGCCCCGGCACAGAGGACCGCCCGCCGCGCCGCGATCCGCCAGAAGCACTGCCGCGGCACCCCCTCGGGCCGCACCGCGAGGTGCTCCGTCACTCGCTCCAGCGCCCCGAAGGTCCCGCCGTCATAGGCGCCGGTCACCGTTGTCCGCGTCATCACCCGAACGTTGGGCATCGCCGCAAGCTCGGCCGCCACCTCTGTGGCCCAGTTCGCGCCGACTTGCGCGCCCACTTCCAGCCGCTCGGCATTGAGGCGTCCGCCGAGGACGAAATCCTCCTCCGCCAGTATCACCCGCGCACCTGCCCGTCCGGCGGTCAGCGCCGCCATCAAGCCTGCCGGGCCTGCCCCGATCACCAGCAGGTCGCAGAACGCGAAAGCCTTCTCGCAGGGATCGGGATCGCGCTCTCCAGAAAGCCGTCCGAGGCCCGCCGCCCGCCGGATGAGTGGCTCGTAGACCCGCTCCCAGAATGCCTTCGGCCACATGAAGGTCTTGTAGTAGAACCCCGCGCCTATGAAGGGTGCCGCCAGGTCGTTGATCACCATCAGGTCGAACCTGAGCGACGGCCAGCGGTTCTGGCTCGCCGCCGCCAGCCCGTCGAACGCCTCCTGCACGGTCGCGCGGGTATTCGGCGTCGCCGCCGCGCCCTCGCCCACCGTCACCAGCGCGTTCGCCTCCTCAGAACCCGCAGTCAGCACCCCGCGCGGCCGGTGGTATTTGAAGCTCCGCCCCACCACCCCCGCGCCGCTCGCTAGTAGCGCCGATGCCAGCGTGTCTCCAGGATGCGCCTCTAGCCGCCGCCCGTCGAAACTGACGCCGAGCGTCCGACTCCGGTCGATCCGCCCCCCAGCCGCGAGCCGCCTCACCGCGGCCACTCGCGCGCCAGTGCCACCTCGAGCACCGCATGGCTACGGGTATCGCGCACCACCCGCAGCCAGGCCCGGCAGCCGCCCTCGTGCTGCCACAGCTCGGCATTCGGCCCCGCGGCGTTCTCACGCAGGTACAGGTAGTCGTGAAACGCCGCCGCCCCCGCATCCCCGTCGGGCCGCGCCAGCAGCTTCGCCGACCCGCGGCAGCCGAACTCCCGCAGATCCCGCTCACCGCAAATCGGGCAGGTCAGTCGCATCGGGAGCCAAATCGCCGCTGGCGCGTTGGGACGAGGAACTTCGCAACGACCGGAGACGGAAAATGAGAACTCTCGCCACGACCGCTTGCCTCGCGGGCCTGCTCGCGCTTGCCGCCTGCGGCAACGGCGCCACCGAGCGCGCCGCGACCGGTGGGCTCGCAGGAGGAACGGCCGGTCTGGTCGTCGGAGGACCCATTGGCGGGGTCGCCGGCGCGGCCGGCGGCGCCACCGTAGGGGCAGCGACGGCCGAGTGAAGGGAGCTCAATGCAGGTTCGGCTGCGCACCGGTCGCCTCCTCGTCCAGAACCCGGCCGGTCTCGAAACGGTCCATCCGAAGCATCGCCGCCGCCGGATAAGGGTTGCCGGTGGCGATCAGATGGGCGAAGCACCACCCTGACGCGGGCGTCGCCTTGAACCCGCCATAACACCAGCCTCCGCTGAAATAGAGCCCCTCGACCGGAGTCCTGTCGATGATCGGCGAGCCATCCATGGTCATGTCCACGATCCCGCCCCAGGATCGCAGCACCCGAGCCTTGCCGATCATCGGCACCATGGCCATGCCGGCTTCCATCACATGCTCGACGATAGGCAGGTTTCCCCGCGCGGCATAGGAGTTGTACGGATCGAGATCGCCGCCGAATACCAGGCCACCCTTGTCTGACTGGCTCAGGTAGAAATGCCCCATCCCGAAGGTCACCACCCCCGGGATCGCCGGTTTCAAGCCCTCGGTGACGAAGGCCTGTAGCACGTGGCTCTCGATCGGAAGCCTCAGCCCCGCCATCGCCCCGACCTGGCTCGATCGCCCCGCCACCGCCATGCCCACTTTGCCGGCGGCCACGTACCCGCGGGTGGTCTCGACGCCGCGCACCCGGCCGCCGTCGATCCGGAACCCGGTGACTTCGCAATTCTGGATCAGGTCGACTCCCCGCGAATCCGCTCCTCGCGCGAACCCCCAGGCCACCGCGTCGTGCCGGGCCGTCCCAGCCCGCCCCTGCAGCAGTCCCCCATAGATCGGGAAACGCAGGTCATCGAAGTTCAGGAACGGCCACCCTGCCCGCACCTCCTCCCGCGTTAGCAGTTCCGCGTCGTCGCCCTGCATCCGCATGGCGTTGCCGCGTCGGGCGAAGGCGTCGAACTGGCCGTCCGAATGGCAGAGGTTCAAGACGCCGCGCTGCGACATCATCACGTTGTAGTTCAGGTCCTGCTCCAGCCCCTCCCAGAGCTTCAGCGAATGCGAATAGAACTCTCCATTGCCCTTGAGCAGGTAATTCGCCCGGACGATGGTGGTGTTGCGACCGACATTGCCGCCGCCGAGATAGCCGCGCTCCAGCACCGCGACGTTGGTCACCCCATGGTTCCTGGCCAGGTAGTAGGCGGTGGCCAGCCCGTGCCCACCGCCGCCGATCACCACCACGTCGTAGGCGGGCTTGGGCTCCGGGTCGCGCCAGACCGGCGGCCAGTTCCGGTCACCCGTCAGCGCATTGCGCAGGATTGCCCAGCCCGAGTACCGCATCCGTCCCGCCCGTCGTCTCGGAGGCGAACAAAGCCGCTCCCGCCCGCCGGCGCAAGGGGGTCTCAGGCCCGCCGGGGCATCCCCCCCTGTAGCCGTTCGGGGGCGGGACGGGCGGCGCTCCAGAGACGCCGATACGCCGCGGCGATCCGTTCCGCCCCCTGCGCCGCGAGGAGCCCGGCCGCCGCCGCCAAGTCCTCCGCGTCAGGGGCAGCGGCGGCCTCCGATAGCATCCGCTCGAGGTCGCGCGCCAGCACCGCCGGCCGGTCGGGGGCCACCACCCAGTCGACGGGCAGCCCCGCACGGGCCGCCAGCGCCGCCGCCCTCCGCCGTTGCGACCACGGCACCACCAGGACGGCGAAGCCGGCCCGCCCTGCCCGCCCGGTCCGTCCGGAGCGGTGCAGCAGCACCTCGGCGCTGACCGGCAGGTCGGCGTGCAGCACCAGGTCCAGCCCCGGCAGGTCCATGCCGCGCGCCGCGAGATCGGTTGCCACACAGACCCGCGCCCGCCCCTCACGCATCGCCGCCAGCGCGGCGTTGCGGTTGCGCTGGCTGAGCGCACCCGAAAGCGCCACCACCTTGAACCCCCGCCCGGCCAGCCGATGCGTAAGCTGCGCCACCGTCTCCCGCCGCCCACAGAAGACGATCGCCGCCCGCGCCTCGTGCAGCCGCAGCAGGTTCACGATCGCCCGCTCGCGGTCCGCCGGCGCCACGGCCACGGCCTGCAGCGTGAAGTCCGTCTCCGGGCCTCCCGCCTCGATCCGGAGCGCGCCGCGCTGAAACCGCGCGGCCAGCGCCTCCACCTCCCGGCTTACCGTCGCCGAAAACATCAGCACCTGCCGCCCCTCCGGCAGCGCCCCCATCAGCGTCTCTAGGTCGTCATGGAAATCCGGCCCGAGCATCTGGTCCGCCTCGTCCAGCACCACGCTCCGCACCTCCGTCAGCCCCAGAGACCCCTGCCGCAGATGATCGCGCAGCCGCCCCGGCGTCCCCACCACCACGTCGATCCCGCCCGCCAGAGTCTCCCGCTCCGCCCGGACTTCGGCGCCGCCGGTGCAGCAGCCGATCCGCAGCCCCGACCCCTCGAACAGCCAGCCGAGTTCCCCCGCCACCTGCGTCGCCAGCTCCCGCGTCGGCACCACTACGACCGCCTGGACCCCTGACGCTCCTCCGCAGACAAGCCGCCGCGCCAGCGACAGGCCCATCGCCACAGTCTTCCCCGAGCCGGTGCGTGCGGACACCAAGAGATCGGCATCCGCCGCCTCGACCCGCAGAACAGCCCGTTGCACCGGCGTAAGCCGGCGATAGCCGCGCGCGGCGAGGGTTCGTGCAAACGCCTTGGGCAGGCGCCCTTGACAGGTAATCATCCACTAATTTCCCAGAGAATACAGCCCAATGCGGCCCCTGCCCCGACCCCGGGCGCCATCCCGCGGCCCACCCGCCGAGACGGCGCCGGCAACTTGCCAGCGCCCGAACTTGGTTCTATAGCACGCGCAACTTTCGGTTCGATGAATGGACTTCAATTAAAATGCCCAAGATCAACGGCAACGAAATTCGCCCCGGCTACATCATCGAGCACGACGGCGGCCTTTGGGTCGCGGTGAAGACCAGCCACGTCAAGCCCGGCAAGGGCGGCGCCTTCGCCCAGGTCGAGCTCAAGAACGTCCGCGACGGCCGCAAGCTGAACGAACGCTTCCGCTCCGCCGACAAGGTCGAGCGCATCCGCCTCGACCAGAAGGATCAGCAGTTCCTCTACGAATCCGACGATCTCCTGCACTTCATGGACACCGAGACCTTCGAGCAGGTGACTATCCCTGCCGACATCTTCGGCGAGCGCCGTCCGTTCCTTCAGGACGGCATGACCATCCAGGTCGAGTACTACGAGGACGAGGCGCTGAATGCCCAGCTCCCCGACAAGGTCACCTGCACCGTGGTCGAGACCGAGCCGGCCGTGAAGGGTCAGACCGCCGCCAATTCCTTCAAGCCGGCGATCCTCGACAATGGCGTCCGGGTGATGATTCCGCCCTTCGTCGGCGAAGGCGAGGCCATCATCGTCTCGACCGAGAGCATGGAGTACGTGGAGCGCGCCTAGGCGCCCGGCCCCGCCCGCTCGGCCTCCAGCGGCACGCCGCGTCGGCCCGCCAGATCGGTGACGTACTGCCACGCGACCCGCCCGGAGCGGCCGCCACGGGTCTGCGACCACTCGATCGCCTCAGCCCGGAGCTCCTCGTCTGAGATCGCGAGCCGATAGGCGTCGCAGTAGCCGCGGATCATCGCGAGGAAATCGTCCTGGTTGCAGGCGTGAAAGCCGAGCCAGAGCCCGAAGCGGTCGCTGAGCGACACCTTCTCCTCCACCGCCTCGGTTGGATTGATCGCAGTCTGGCGTTCGTTCTCGATCATGTCCCGCGGCATCAGGTGCCGGCGGTTCGAGGTGGCGTAGAGGACGACGTTCTCGGGCCGCCCCTCGATGCCGCCATCAAGGACCGCCTTCAACGACTTGTAATGGCTGTCGTCCTTGTCGAAAGACAGGTCGTCGCAAAACAGCAGAAACCGCGCCTCCGACCCGCGCAGCAGGCCCAGCAGGCGGCCGATCGACGGCAGGTCCTCACGGTGGAGCTCAATGAGCTTCAGGCCCGGCGCCGCCGCGGCGGCATCGGCGTGGGCGGCCTTGACCAGGCTCGACTTCCCCATGCCGCGGGCGCCCCAGAGCAGCACGTTGTTGGCCGGATAGCCGCGGGCAAACTGCAGCGTGTTGGCCAGCAGGGTATCGCGCGCCCGGTCGATTCCGACCAAGAGCCCGATCGGCACCCGGGCGACCCGCGGCACCGGCTCTAGCCGGTCGGGGCTGGTGTGCCAGACGAAGGCGTCCGCTCGGGCAAAATCCGGGGCGGGCTGGGGCGGCGGGCTGAGGCGTTCGAGAGCGTCGGCGATCCGCGCGAGCGCGCGGTCGTCGTCCCTCACGACTGCTCCTCGGCCGTGTCGACGTCCTCGACCCAGAGGCCGCGGGCGCGCAGATCCGCCTCGCGCCGTCGTTCGACCATCCGGACCAGCAGGATCGAGAATCTCGTAGAGCCCGTAGATCACCGTAAAAAGAACCACCTGGCTCACCACGTCGGGCGGGGTCACGATCGCGGCGAGCGTCAGGATGCCGACGGCGGCATACTTGCGCACCGACCCCAGCCCCTTGGACGACACCAGGTCGGCCTTCCCCATCAGGGTCAGAAGCACCGGGAGCTGGAAGCAGAGGCCGAAGGCGATGATGAATTTCATCGTCAGGCCGAGATACTCGTTGATCGTGCCGAGGTACTGGATGCTGACTTCCTCGCCTGCCGCCGGGGCGTTGGCGGTCAGGTCCGCAGGAGCGAATTGCTGGAATCCCAGAAAGAAGTCGAAAGCCATCGGCAGGATGACGTAGTAGGCAAAGGCGGCGCCGATCACGAAGAGCACCGGCGACGCCACGAGAAACGGCAGGAAGGCGTTCTTTTCCTGGCGGTAGAGCCCTGGGGCGACGAAGCGCCACATCTGGTAGCCGATGACCGGAAAGGCTAGCACGAAGCCGCCGAAGACCGAGATTCGCACCTGGGTCATGAAGCCCTGCTGCAGCCCTGTATAGATGAGCTCCGGCTTCTGGCCGAGGTCAGCCAGGACTTGGGTGAGCGGCTGGGCTAGGAAGTTGAAGATCGGCCGCGCCACCGCGAAGCAGGCCAGCATACAGATCGCGAAGGCGACGACCGAGTAGATCAGGCGCGTCCTGAGTTCGGCGAGGTGCTCGATCAGCGGCGCCGTCGTGTCGTCGATATCGTTGTCCCTCATGGCTTGGGCGCGTCCGAAGCGGCCTCTGTGGACGCCGGCGCCACCGCCGCTGCCTCGTTGGTCGGAGCCGCCGCAGACGCCGGTTCGGCTGCCGGCGCCGGCTCGGCCCCCGCTGCCGCCGGTTGCGCCTCGCTAGCCGGCGGAGCCGCGGCCGGCTTCGGCTTCTCCTTCATGGTGTTCTCGGCGTACTTGCGCGCCGAGCTGGTCGCAGAGTTGAGGTTCAGCCGGTTTAGCGCCTGCAGGCTCTTCGATGCCTCGCCCAGGCCGCTCTCGTCGGCGGCCTGCTCCATGGATCGTTGGAACTCGCGGGCCATGCCACGGGCCTTGCCCATGAACACGCCAACCGTGCGGAAGAGGCCCGGAAGCTCCTTCGGCCCGACAACGATCAGCGCCACGATGGCGATGAGCACCAGCTCGGACCAGCCGATGTCGAACATGTCTCGGCCTCGCTCAGTCGGTCGCCGGGATCAGACCTTGTCCTTCTCCGGCGTCACGTCACGGGCCGAATCAGCGTTGCGGGAGGCGTTTTCGATCTCGTCCGTGCCTTCCTTGATCCCGCGCTTAAAGCTGGTGATGCCCTTGCCCACCTCGCCCATGAGGCCGGCGACCTTGCCCCGGCCGAAGAGGACCAGGACGACGATCGCGATCAGGATCAGGCCGGCCGGTCCGATATTGTTCAGCATGTCTCATCTCCGTTGCCGGACCGGCCGCGCTCAGCGCCGCCAGCCCACGCCCCGTTACATATGGCCTCGCGCGGGGGCAATCAAACCCCAAACCGCCGGGACACGCCGAATTCAGCCGCCGGTTGGGTCCGCGAGCTGGCTCTGCACCCGGCACGGAAAGACAAAGCAGCGGTCCCGCCGCAGCGAAAGCCAGAGCGGCGTGCCCGGCTTCGGTAGGAAGACCCCGGGCACGGTAGCCTTCAGCGTCGAGCCGTCATGCTCCATCACCAGGTCGACGATGCTCTGGTTGCCCATGAAGCGGGCGCGAGCCACCTGCCCCCGCGCCGGCACCCCGTCGGAGGCGGTGGGCCGCGGTCCGAGGCCGTTGCGGTCGAAGTCCATCTTCAGGTGCTGCGGGCGGATGATGATCTCGACGTCGGCACGGTCGGCGAGCCCCGGCGTAAGGAACTGCCCGAAGGGCGTATCCGTGGAAGAGTTCGTAACCACCCCGTGGATGATATTGATATCGGAGAAGAACATAGCCGCGTCGCGATCCACGGGATTGTTGTAGATGTTATAGGGCGCGCCCTGCTGGACGATGGCCCCATCGCGCATCAGCGCGATCCGGTCGGCCATGCGCATCGCCTCCTCGGGCTCGTGGGTGACCAGGAGGACGGCGGTGCCCTCCTCCTTGAGGATGTCGAGGGTCTCGTCGCGGATGCCGTCCCGCAGGCGGTTGTCGAGGCCCGAGAACGGCTCGTCCATCAGCAGGATCGGCGGCTGCGGCGCCAGCGCCCGCACCAGCGCCACCCGCTGCTGCTCGCCGCCGGAGAGCTGGTGGGGGTACTTGTCGCCGTGACGGTCCAGTCCCACCCGCTTCAGCAGGCGATGCGCCCGGTCGGCCCGGTCGGGACCGGCGAGCCCGAACGCGACGTTGCGCGCCACCGTCAGGTGCGGGAACAGCGCGAAGTCCTGGAACATCAGCCCGATCCCGCGCCCCTCGGGCGGCAGGTGGCGGCCGGCGTCGGAAACGACCTCGCCCCCCACCCGGACGGATCCGCGGTCCTGGCGCTCGACGCCGGCGGCGATGCGGAGCAGCGTGGACTTGCCGCAGCCTGACGGACCGAGGAGGCAGGTCACCTCACCGGCCGCAAGCTCGAGCGACACGTCCCTGAGCACCGGCGTCCCGCCATAACTGTGGCCGATGCCCTCTAGCGCCAGCCGGACCCCGTCCGGCCCCGGACGGAACTCCTTCACGGGCTGCCCCCACCTATCCGAGCAAAATCATCAGGTATCGAGCCGGATAGCAACCCGGGCCAGCCGTGACAAGGCGTCATCGGGCTCCCGCCTGCGCTGTACGTTTAAAAGGCGCCGTTAACTCCTGCGACTATCCGATAATCCGGCCTAACCCGTGGCCCGGATTTCGCCTGCTAGAGCGTACTGCTGAACGCCCCGCCGTCCAAGAGCCAGTTCTGCCCGACGATGAACCCCGCATGCTTCGAGCAAAGGAACACACAGGCCGCCCCGAAATCCTCCGCTGTCCCATACCGCCGCGCCGGAATCGTCGCCATGCGCTCCGACCGCGCCGTCTCCACGTCGATCCCCCTGGCCTCCGCGACCCCCCTGTCCAGCGATCCGGCGCGGTCGGTGTCGTGAATGCCCGGCAAAAGGTTGTTGATAACCACGCCCTTGGGCGCCACCTGTCGGCTCGTCCCCGCTACGAAGCCGGTCAGCCCGGTTCGCGCGGTATTCGAGAGCCCCAGCGCCGCGATCGGCGACTTCACAGACTGCGAGGTGATATTGACCACCCGACCCCAGCCTCGCTCGATCATCCCCGGCAGCACCGCCTGCATCAGCGCGATCGGCGTCAGCATATTGGCATCGAGCGCCCGGATGAAATCCTCCCGGCTCCAATCCGACCATACCCCCGGCGGCGGCCCCCCCGCATTCGTCACCAGAATATCCGCCCCCTCACCGGCCGCCACCACCGCCGCCCGCGTATCCGCCTCGGTAATGTCCCCCGCCACCGCAATCACTTTAACCCCGTGTTTCTCGCGGATTTCAGCCGCCGTCGCCTCGAGCGCCTCCACGCCCCGGGCATTGATGACGAGGTCCACCCCCTCGCCGGCCAGCGCGTCGGCACAGCCGCGGCCGAGCCCCTTGGAAGCGGCGCAGACGATGGCCTTCCGGCCGCTTATACCCATGTCCACAGGTGTCTCTCCCCTCTAAGTCACTGCCGCGATGACCGGCGCCCATTGCCCACGGATCGGCAGATAGAGCTTCTGCGGCTTGTCGAACACCGCCAGACCCTGCTCGGCGAGATCCGCATAGGCGGCGCGCTCTGAAATCCAGGCCACCGGCTGCTGACCGAGCTTGTCGAAAAACGCCGCCAACCGGTCCGCGGCCCGTCCGGAGCGCACCCGATTGGCGATGAGGTGGACGCCGACCTTGCCTTTCCGCACACGCTTGATGTGCTCGACCTCCTTCAGGAACCGCCTAGTCGAATCCGCATCGAAATACGACGGTAGCACCGGAGAAACCACCGCGGCGGCCTCTGCGACCAGACGCTCGGTCCGCTCTCCCGACAATGCCCCCGGAGCGTCGATCACCAGCCAATCGGCCTTCTTCGGTGCGTCGCCGAGATCGGCGTCGTCGGTCCAATCCACGGCCCGGATCGGCGCGGCACCGTCTGGGCGATGCTTCAGCCAGCGCGAGGCGGACTTCTGCGGGTCGGCGTCCGCCAGCGCCACCCTGTCGCCGCGGCTGGCGAGCGCCGCCGCCAGCGTGATCGCCACCATGGTCTTGCCGACCCCACCCTTGCGGTTGGCCACCAGAATCGTCTTCATGCCGTCCTCCCCGGTCGCGGCCCAGACTAGGACCAAGCCCGGGGCGATCAACCTGAAACCGGCGTCACCAGGGCGCAGCCCCCACTCCGGCGGAGTACCTTCGCCAGAAGGAAGGCATATCCGTCACAGACGGCCAGGCGGTACATGCGGGAGCGCCGACGGCCGCCAAGAAGACGACGCCTTCTCCTCGCGTTTCGGCGTCCTTTTGCGCCTTTCCGGAGGTCCCCGCCCGCCCCCGCCCGCCTTCAGCGGACGTACCCTCTTCCCCCAGCGGCGGGCGGCACGTATATGCGCTGCCATGCCCGACCGCACCTCCAACACACCGGCCCTGCCCCCCGAAATCGCCCGGAGGCGCACTTTTGCCATCATCTCGCATCCGGATGCCGGCAAGACCACGCTGACCGAGAAATTCCTGCTCTACGGCGGCGCCATCCAGATGGCCGGCCAGGTCCGCGCCAAGGGCGAAGCGCGGCGCACGCGCTCGGACTACATGAAGCTCGAGCAGGAACGCGGCATCTCCGTCTCCGCCTCCGCCATGTCCTTTCCATTCCGCGACTGGTGGTTCAACCTCGTCGACACACCAGGGCACTCGGACTTCTCCGAGGACACCTATCGCACGCTCACCGCCGTCGACGCCGCAGTCATGGTCATCGACGGCGCGAAGGGCGTCGAGAGCCAGACCCGCAAGCTCTTCGAGGTCTGCCGGATGCGAGACCTGCCGATCCTGACCTTCTGCAACAAGATGGACAGGGAGGCCCGCGACACCTTCGAGATCATCGACGAGATCCAGCAGGAACTGCAGCTCGACGTCTGCCCGGCGTCGTGGCCGATCGGCCAGGGCCGGGAATTCCTCGGCTGCTATGACATGCTCAACGACCGCCTCGAGCTCATGGACCGCGCCGACCGCAACAAGCGGGCGGAGAGCCTCCGAATGCAAGGGCTCGATGACCCGCGCATGGCCGAACACCTCCCTGCCGACTTGCTGGCGCGGCTCCGTGATGAGGTGGAGATGGCGCGCGAACTCCTCCCTGCTTTCGACCGTCAGGCGCTGCTTGACGGCAACCTCTCGCCGATCTGGTTCGGCTCGGCGATCAACTCCTTCGGCGTCCAAGAGCTGATGGCCGGGATCGGCGCCTATGGTGCCGCGCCGAAGGTCCATGCGGCCGAACCCCGCGCTGTCGGCGCTTGGGAGCCGGCGGTCACCGGCTTCGTCTTCAAGGTCCAGGCCAACATGGACCCCAAGCACCGCGACCGCGTTGCCTTCGTCCGCCTCTGCTCTGGGCACTTCCAGCGCGGGATGAAGCTGCACCATGTGCGGACGAAAAAGCCGATGGCGGTCTCCAATCCGGTGCTGTTCCTCGCCCAGGACCGTGAGCTGGCCGAGGACGCGTGGGCGGGCGACATCATCGGCATTCCCAACCACGGCCAGCTCCGGATCGGCGACGCGCTGACCGAGGGTGAGGAGTTGCGCTTCACTGGCATCCCGTCCTTCGCCCCCGAGCTCCTGCAGTCGGTGCGCGCCGGCGATCCGATGAAGGCCAAGCATCTCGAGAAGGCGCTGAACCAGTTCGCCGAGGAAGGCGCCTCTAAGCTCTTCAAGCCTCAGGTGGGTTCCGGCTGGATCGTGGGCGTGGTCGGACCGCTGCAGTTTGACGTCCTCGCCTCCCGCATCGAACAGGAGTACGGCCTGCCGGTCCGCTTCGAGCCGACACAGTTCACCTCCGCGCGCTGGGTCTCGGGCCCGATGGAGAAGATCGACGCCTTCACCCGCGCCAACAAGGGCCACATGGCCGCAGACCACGACGGCGATCCGGTCTACATGACCCGGCTGCAATGGGACATCGACCGGGTGGCGCGCGACTATCCCGAGATCCGGCTCACCGCGACCAAGGAGATGATGGCCTGATGCCGTTAACCGAGGTGAAGAAACGGTTACCGCGCAGGACTTTTCCATGACATATCATATATTTGCCGAAGTGGGCACGCGTGCCCAGGGGGGCGGATGAGCACGACGTGGCTCTTCGGCATCGGCAGCTTCCACGGTTGGCTGCTCGTCTGCCTCCACCTGGCCGCACAGGTCTTCTTCGTCGGCCGGGCTCTCCTGCGGCCGCATCGGGAGCCTGCGTCCCGGCTCGCCTGGGTGGTGGTCATCGTCGTGGCGCCGGTCGTGGGCATGCTCGCCTACGTCCTCTTCGGCGAGCCGAACATCGGTCGCCGGCGCATCGCCCGCTTCAAGCGCGCCATGGCCCGCCTGCCCAGCTTCGCCGAGATCGGCCGCCACGAGGGAGAGGCCGAGGCCGACACCGCCCCCCGCTTTCAGGCGCTCTTTCGCGTCGGCCGGTCGATCAGCGGCTTCCCGGAGGTGGGCGGCAACCGCGGCAGGCTTCTCGGCGATTCCGACGACGTGATCGACCATATCGTCGCCGACATCGACGCCGCTCATGACCACGTCCACGTCTGCTTCTACATCTGGCTCGCCGATAACAACGGCCTGAAGGTGGTCGGGGCGCTGAAGCGCGCCGCCGCCCGCGGCGTCGCCTGCCGCGCCATCGCCGACGACCTCGGCAGCCGCGCGATGATCCGCTCCGAGCACTGGCAGGCGATGGCCGACGCCGGCGTCCGCCTCGTTTCGGCCCTGCCGATTGGCTTCCCGCTCTCCCGCCCGCTCAAGGGCCGGATCGACATGCGCAACCACCGCAAGATCGTCGTTATCGACAACCGTATCACCTATTGCGGCTCCAACAACTGCGCCGACGCCGCGTTCGCGGTGAAGCCGAAATTCGCGCCCTGGGTCGATGCGATGATCCGCTTCGAGGGTCCGATCGTGCTGCAGAACCAGCACGTCTTCGCCAGCGACTGGATGGCCCACACGAGCGAGGATCTGAGCCCCCTGTTCGACAAGCCCGTCGCGATGGTCAGCGGAGGCTTCCCGGCCCAGGTGATCGCCACGGGCGCGACGGTCCGTTACTCGGCGATGCCCGAGATGTTCGAGTCGTTGATGTACACCGCCCGCCGCGAGCTCGTCATCACCACCCCCTACTACGTCCCCGACGAGCCGATCCAGGCCGCGCTCTGCGCCAGCGCCCGGCGCGGCGTCGACACCACCATCGTATTCCCGGCAAAGAACGACAGCTGGATCGTCGCGGCCGCCAGTCACAGCTACTACGCCGAGCTTCTCGACGCCGGCGTCCGCATCTACGAGTACGTCGGCGGCCTCCTCCACACCAAGTCCCTTACCCTCGACGGCGAGGTTACGCTGATCGGCTCGGCCAACATCGACCGGCGGAGCTTCGAGCTCAACTTCGAGAACAACATCCTCTTCGTCGACGCCGCCCTTACCGCCCAGGTCCGCGACCGCCAGGCCACCTACATCGCCGCCTCGACGCAGGTCGAGTTCGACGACGTCTCCGACTGGAGCCGGCGGCGGGTGATCTGGAACAACGCCATCGCGATGATCGGCCCGGTGCTCTGACGGTTAGACCGGAAGGGGATGCGCCTTGGCGAGGCGGTCGAAGGCCATCAGGTCGGAGATTATCGCCGGCATCCGCTCGAGCTGGATCATGTTCGGGCCGTCGGAAGGCGCGTTGTCGGGGTCGGGATGGGTTTCGATGAAGACCGCGGCGATGCCGATGGCCACGGCGGCGCGAGCCATGACGGGCGCGAACTCGCGCTGCCCGCCGGAGGAGGTGCCCTGGCCGCCCGGTTGCTGGACGGAGTGGGTCGCGTCCATGACGACGGGGTACCCGGTGCCGGCCATGATCGGTAGGCTGCGCATGTCGGCCACCAGTGTGTTGTAGCCGAAGCTCGCACCGCGCTCGCAGAGCAGGATGCGCTCGTTGCCGGTCGAGGCGATCTTGGCGGCGACGTTCACCATGTCCCACGGGGCGAGGAACTGGCCTTTCTTGACGTTGATCGCTGCGCCGGTGCGGCCGGCGGCGAGCAGGAGGTCGGTCTGGCGGCAGAGGAACGCCGGGATCTGCAGGACATCCACCGCCTGCGCCACCGGGGCGCAGTCCTCGGGCAGGTGCACGTCGGTCAGGACTGGGCAGCCGATGCGGTCGCGGACGGTCTCGAGGATCCGCAAGCCCTCCTCCATGCCGAGACCACGCCGGGCCTCGAGCGAGGTTCGGTTGGCCTTGTCGTAGGAGCTCTTGAAGATCAGGCCGGCGCCCGCCGCGGAGCAGGCGGCGGCCAGCGTCTCGGCGATGGCGAGCGCATGATCGAGGCCTTCGAGCTGGCAGGGGCCGGCGATCAACGTCAGCGGCAGACGGTTGGACAGCGTCAGCGCCCCGATCTGCACGGTTCTGGCTTCCGTCATGCGCTCCTCCCTGCGCCCGTTCCGACCGATAGCCCGTGCCATCGCGCCAAGTAAAGCCATCGGCGAGGGTTGACCCGAGCGGCGTGGGCCTATTCGGTCGAATTCCGGAACGGGGAGGAAAATCGATGCTGGAGGACATTCGCGGCAAGGGCGTGCTGATCACCGGGGCGAGCACCGGGATCGGCGCGGCGGCCGCCGAGGGCTTCGCGCGGCTCGGCGCGAGCGTGGCGGTTCATTACAACCGCAGCGCCGATGGGGCAGCGGCGGTTGCCGAGCGGATCCGGGCGGCGGGTGGCACGGCGGTGCTGGTCCGGGGCGATCTTTCCGCGGCGGAGGCCGGCGCGGAGGTGGTCGCCGAGGCAGTGGAGGGGCTTGGTCGGCTCGACGTGCTGGTCAACAACGCCGGGGCGATCCTGGAGCGGGAGCCATTCGCCGACCTGACGCTCGATCTCTATCAGAGGGCGCTCGATCTCAACGTGCGGTCGGTGATCGTGGTCTCGCAGGCGACGCTGCCGCACCTCCTGGCGCAGGGCGGCGGGGCGATCGTCAATATCGGGTCGATCGCCGGCAGCAACGGCGGCGGGCCGGGGTCGGCGCATTACGCCTGCGCCAAGGCCTATATCCACAACCTGACGCGGCACATGGCGCAGGATCTCGCGCCGCGGAACGTGCGGGTGAACGCGGTGGCGCCGGGGGTGATCGCGACGCCGTTCCACGACGCGACGCCGGCGGAGCGAATGGAGGCGATGCGCAAGGCGGTGGCGATGGGGCGGCTCGGCGCGGCGGAGGACTGCGTGGGGCCGATCGTGTTCCTTGCCTCGGCGATGAGCGGGTACGTCACGGGGCAGATCCTGCACGTGAACGGCGGGCAGTACATGCCGTAGGGAGGCCGGAGAGCATGGACGTTCGCATGGACGGCAAGGTGCTGCTGGTGACGGGCAGCACGCAGGGGGTCGGGCGGGCGGTGGCGCTTCAGGCGGCGCGGTCCGGGGCGGCGGGGATCCTCGTGACCGGGCGCGACCGGGACCAGGGGGAAGAGGTGGCCGGCGAGATCGAGGCGGCGGGGGCGACGGCGGCGTTCGTGGCGGCGGACCTGGTGGAGCCTGATGCGCCGGGGCGTCTGGTGGCGGCGGGGCTGGCGCGGTTCGGGCGACTGGATGGGCTCGCGAACGTGGCGGCGCTGACCGACCGGGGATCGGTTCTGGAGAGCGACGCGGGGTTCATCGACCGGATGTTCGCGATCAACAGCCGGGCGCCGATGCTGCTGATGCAGGGGCTGATCCGTCACCTGCGGGAGCGGGGAGCGCCGGGGGCGGTGGTGAACGTCCTGTCGATCAACGTACATGGGGGCACGCCGGATCTGGCGGTCTATGCGGCGAGCAAGGCGGCGACGGCGGTGCTGACCAAGAACGCGGCTTTCTCGCACCGGGCGGACCGGGTGCGGGTGAACGGGATCAACCTCGGCTGGACCAATTCGGCCGGTGAGCGGGAGATGCAGGGGGTAAAGCTCGGCAAGGGTCCGGGCTGGCTCGAGGAGGCGGAGGCGGCGATGCCGTGGGGACGGCTGATCAAGCCGGAGGACGTGGCGCGGCTGGCGGTGTTCCTGCTGAGCGATGCCTCGATCCCGATGACGGGGGCACTGATCGACCAGGCGCAGGACTATGTTCTGGGGGTGCGGGATTAGAGGCGTACACAGTGTTACGGAGCGACAAGTTATTGTAATTGCTGTATAATTCTGGAAAAATTTAGGGTTTGGGAACGCTTCTTAATGGACTTAAGTATCTATAGCTAGATAACGTTAACGCCGCGCCTTGTTACTTTCGCTTCACTTTGGCCTTCCAGATAAAGAAAGAAAAACTCCGGCTGCTTGTCCCGTGCCGATTCTGGGAGGCTTCCCCAGGGCTGGGATTGCCGGACAGCGGGCGATCGCGCGGCTTGACATGCAGGTATTTGCCTGCATATTCAGACCGCGAGAATCGAGTGATGTGAAACCGATGGACGCCGACAAGGTCTTCAAGGCGCTGGCCGACCCGACACGCAGGAGACTGCTCGACCTTCTCTGCGAGAAGAACGGACAGACGCTCGGCCAGCTCTGCGAGAACCTGGAGATGGCCCGGCAATCGGCGACGCAGCACCTCGGGATCCTCGAGGCGGCCAACCTGGTGAGCACCGTCAGGCGTGGTCGGGAGAAGCTGCATTTCATCAACCCCGTGCCGCTCCACGAGGTCTACGAGCGCTGGGTACGGAAATTCGAACGGCAGCGGCTCAGCCTGCTGCACGACCTGAAGACCGAACTCGAAGGAGACAAACGATGAGCAAGACGACGACAAGCTTCGTCTACGTGACCTATATCCTCTCGACGCCGGAAAAGGTGTTCGAGGCCATCACCAGACCGGACCTCGCAAGGCGCTACTGGGGACACGAGAACGTCTCGGACTGGAAGCCCGGATCGAAATGGGAGCACATCCGCGCCAACGACGAGCGGAGCGTCGAACTCGTCGGCAAGGTCATCGAGGTCTCGCCGCCGACCCGGTTGGTGATGTCCTGGGCCAACGCGTCGCAGGCCGCCGATCCTGCCAGTCACAGCCGGGTGACGTTCGAGATCGTGGAATACGACGACATGGTCCGGCTGACCGTCTCCCATGACGAGCTCGAGGCCGGCAGCGGCATGGCGAACGGCGTCAGCAAGGGGTGGCCGGCGGTCCTCTCCAGTCTGAAGTCCTTTCTCGAGACCGGCCGCGGGATCGACGTCTTCGCCAAGCCGAAGGCCGCCTGACTCGTGCGAGCCCCAATGGCCCCGAGGCTCCGCGACGCCGTCGTCGGCCCTCGGGGTCAAACGACCATCCTGCCAGCGGGAGAAAGTGGATGACCGAAACCTACAGCGGCGGATGCGCGTGCGGCGCGATCCGCTACGAGACGACGAGCGAACCCGTCTTCGAGAACCACTGCCAGTGCCGCGATTGCCAGAAGCGCAGCGGCACCGGGCACGGATCGTATCTGACCTTTCCGCGGCGGGCCGATGTGACGATCACCGGCGCGGCGCAGACCTGGCGGGTGGCGGGCGAGAGTGGGAACGAGAAGGTACACGCCTTCTGCCCGACCTGCGGCACGCCGGTCTATCTGAGCTTCGCGGCGATGCCGGAGCTGTTTTCGGTCCATGCGGCCAGCCTTGACGAACCGGGCCGGTTCAACCCGCAGGTGGTCACCTACGCGATCCGCGGCCTCGCCTGGGACACGATCGATGCCGCCTTGCCGAGCTTCGAGCGCATGCCGCGCGGATGAGGTCTGCCCTGAGTCTCGTGCGCACCGCGCCAGGAGATCGCTTTCGTCTGCGTCAGGCGGTCTCGATGGCGCCGGTGATGAGCCCCGTGACTTCCTCCGGGGAGCTTTCTGCGATGGGCTTGTCGGCGACCTTGCGGCCGCGGCGGAGGACGGCGACGCGGTCGCAGGTGGAAAAGACGTCGGGCATGCGGTGGCTGATCAGGATCACCGCGTGACCGGCGGCCTTGAGGCGGCCGATGAGGTCGAGCACCTCGGCGACCTGGCGGACGCTGATCGCCGCGGTCGGCTCGTCCATCAGCACGATCTTGGGGTCGGCGAGGCGGGTGCGGGCGATGGCGACGGCCTGGCGCTGGCCGCCGGACATCGACTTCACCAGGTCACGGGGGCGGGTCTCTGACTTGAGCTCCGCGAAGAGCTCCCCGGCGCGGGCGTACATGGCGCCGCGATCGAGGAAGCGGAACGGGCCGAGGCCCCAGGTGAGCTCGCGGCCGAGAAAGACGTTGAGGGCGGCGGGCAGGTTGTCGCAGAGCGCGAGGTCCTGATGGACGATCTCGATGCCGGCCTCGCGGGCGTCGAGCGGCCGGGCGAAGCGCACCGGCGCGCCGTCGAGGCGCATCTCGCCGGCTGAGGGCGCGAAGCTGCCGGCGATGATCTTGACCAGCGTCGACTTGCCGGCGCCGTTGTCGCCCATGAGGCCCAGGACCTCGCCGCGGTCGAGGTCGAGGTCCACCGCCTCCAGCGCCTGGATTGCCCCGAAGTGCTTGGCGATGCCTCGCAGGCTCAGGACCGGCGCCGCCATCACGCCCTCCGGCGCGCTGCGGCGTACTGGTCGAAGGCCACCGCCAGCACCAGGATGACGCCGATCACGATCTGCTGGATGAAGGGCGAGACGTTGAGGAGCACGAGGCCATTCCTCAGCACGCCGATGAGCAGTGCTCCGAAGAGGGTGCCGATGACGCCGCCCACCCCACCGAAGAGCGAGGTGCCGCCGATCACCACCGCGGCGATGACGTCGAGCTCGAGCCCGAGGCCGGCTACCGCCTCGGCGGAGTTGAGGCGGGCCGAGAGCAGGAACGAGGCGAGGCCGCAGGCGAACCCGACGATGACGTAGACCGAGAAGATCACCCGCCGGGAGCTGACGCCGTTCAGGTCCGCCGCCGGACCGTTGCCGCCCACAGCGTAGACGTGCAGGCCGAAGCGGGTGTGGCGGAGCACGACGTAGGCGATGAGCGCGGCCAGCGCGAAGATGATCACCGGCACCGGCACGCCTTCGATGCGGCCCTGCCCCCACCAGGCATAGGCCGGGCTGAAGCCGCTGATCGGGCCGCCCTGGGAGAGGAGGAGCGCCGCGCCGCGGAAGGCGGTGAGCCCGCCCAGGGTGACGACGAAGGGCGGCACCCTCAGCCGGGTGATGGTCCAGCCCTGCAGCGCGCCGCAGGCGACGCCGACGGCGATGGCGGCGAGAAAGGCGAAGATCACCGGGTTGCCGGCGTCGGCGGCGGCGCCGACGGCGAAGCGGCTCTCGAGCCCGCCCTTGGAGACATAGGCGGCGGCGAGGCCGGTCAGCGCCACCAGCGAGCCGACCGAGAGGTCGATGCCGCCGGTCAGGATCACGAAGGTCATGCCGATGGCGATGAGCCCGGAGATCGACACCTGCCGCAGCACGTTCATCACGTTGAGCGGATGCAGGAAGTTCGGCTGCAGCGCCGTGAAGACGATGATGAGCAGGACGAGAAAGATCGGCGCCGAGTAGCGCGCGGCGATGTCGATGGGATCGCGGCGCGCGGTCCCGGAGGGGGCGTCGTTGAGGGTCATCGGGGTATCCGTGCCGCTGCCGGACCGGGCGGTCCGGCAGCGGAGGGTCGGGTCAGCTGGCTTCGCCGAGGCGCTCGGACTGGTCGAGGTTGTCCTTGGTGATGGCAATCGGGGTCAGGAGCACCAGCGGCTCGGGCTTGGTGCCGCTCCGCAGGAACTCGACCATCTCGTCCATCGCCTGCCGGCTCTGGCCGCCGGGCATCTGCTCGATGGTGGCGAGGAGGCCGCCGTCGCGGATCGAGGCCAGCGCCTCCGGCAGCGCGTCGAAGCCGATGATGGCGATGTCGAGGCCCTGCTCCTGGACGACCTGGAGCGCGCCGAGCGCCATGTCGTCGTTGGCGGCGACGATCACGTCCGGCGGCGAGTCGAGGCCGGCGAGGATCGACTCGGTGACCGAGGCGCCCTCCTCGCGCTGGAAGTTGGCGGTCTGCTCGGCGACAAACTTGTACTTGTCGGCCATGCCGTCGAGCACGTTATGCACGCCCTTGTTGCGGTCGATCGCCGGGCTCGACCCGGGCTGGCCCTGAAGGTTCACGATCCGGGCGCCGTCCGGGAACTGCGCGACGATCAGGTTGGCCTGCGCCTCGCCGCCCTTGACGTTGTCGGCACCGACGTGACCGAGAATGCCATCGACGCCCTCCACCCGGCGGTCGATGGTGATGACCGGGATCCCGGCATCGACCGCCTGGCCGACCGCTGGCGCCATCGCAACCGAGTCGAGCGGGCTGATGATCAGGCCGCTCACGCCTCCGACGATCGCCGCTTCGACGTCGCCGGTCTGCTTCGGGGTCTGGTTCTGGCCGTCGTAGTTCAGCACCTCAATCCCCCCGAGCTTCTCGGCTTCGGCGTTGAGCTGGTTCTGCATGTGCACGAAGAACGGGAAGCCGAGGAATGGCAGCGAGGTGGCGATTTTCAGGTCCTGGGCCTGTCCCGGCGTGCCTGCGAGCAGCGCCGCGAGCGCCATCGGGGCGGCAAGCCCCAAAGCGGTCTTCAGTTTCATGGTGGTTCCTCCCCTAGGTGGTCCCGGCCGGCCCGTCGGGGCGCGTCCGGCCGTCGCTTTCCGCAGACGTGCCCGCACTATTCAGAGCGCGCTGGCGTGCGTCAACCGGATTGCAGCGGGCGCGGCGCCCGGCTAGGAGGCGGCATGGAAGCCAGGTCCGTGATCTTCGATGTTGGAAACGTGCTGATCCGCTGGGATCCGCGGCGCCTCTACAGGCAGCTCCTGCCGGACGAGGCGGCCATCGACGCGTTCTTCGCCGAGGTGGGGTTCGACGCGTGGAACGTCGAGTTCGACCGCGGCAGGCCCTGGGACGACGGCGTGGCCGACCTCGCGGGACGCTACCCGCATCGTGCCGATCTCGTTGCCGCGTTCCATCACCGCTGGCAGGAGACGGTGGCGGGGACGGTCGAGGGGATGCCGGAGATCCTCGCGTCCCTGGCAGCGGCGGGAGTGCCGCTTTATGCGATCACCAATTTCTCTGGGCAGAAGTGGGCGGAGACGCTCCAGCGGTTTCCGTTCCTGGCCAACGCGTTCCGGGACGTGGTTGTCTCCGGATACGAAGGAATTACGAAGCCTGATCCGGAGATCTTTCGGCGCTGTCTCGATCGAAACGGCCTTGAGGCCGGCCGCACTGTCTTTGTCGACGACAGCGCCGCCAACGTCGCGGGCGCCGCAGCGCTTGGGATCGACGCCATTCGCTTTGTCTCCGCGGCGGCGCTCGCGGACGACCTCGCCGCCCGCGGTCTTCTCAGCCCAGCGCAAAGCGCCTGACCAGCCGGAAGGCGCCGTCCTGGGCCTCGGAGAAGCGGCAGATCTCCGTCACCGGCATCGGCTGGGCGAGGATCGGACCCAGGGCGCGCGAAAGTGCGGCCTGGAGCGGCGCCTGCGCGGCCTCCGGCAGGCGTCCGGTCAGGGTCATGTGGAACCGGAAGCGGTCGAGGACATAAGGGTAGCCCCAGTGTCGCAGGTGTTCCGCCTCCTCGGGATCGAGGCCGGCGGCCAGGCGCTGCGCCAGCTCTTCCGGGTCGGGCGGGGCGCGAAACCCGTCAAGGTGGATGACGCAGGCGGCTTCGAGCGCGCCGAGCGCAGGCGGCGGTGCATCGGGCACCAAGGCCAGGAAGGCGCCGAGGGCGCCTACCCGAAGCCGGAACGCAAACGGCTGGCATCCGGAGGCTACCGCCTGGGTCGCGGCGTCGAGGGCGGCGGTGTCGCAGCCTTCGGCGAGCCGGAACGGCGCCTTGAGGGTGGCGTGAAACCCATAGCGGCGCGGCGCGGCGGTGAGGGCCGCGCGGTCGTCGGGGAGGCCCGGCAGCGGGACGCCCGGGAGATCGGCGCCGGTTTCGGGATCACGGCCGAGCCAGTCGGCGCCGAAGCGCGCGAGCGGGCTGCCTGCGGGAGGTGCAAAATAGATTGCATGCCGCCGCCAGACGCCCATGTTGGTCCCCCGCAAATTCCGAGAGCCCGCCCATGCCACACGACACCCGTATCCTGCAACAGCACGACCTGGCGTTCGCCAATGCCCGGCTGGTTCTGGAAGACGAGACGGGTCCCGGCAGCCTCCTGGTCCGCAACGGACGGATCGAGGCGGTCGACAGCGGGGCGCGGGTGCCGCCGGGCGCGATAGACTGCGAGGGCGACTGGCTGGCGCCGGGGCTCATCGAGCTCCACACCGACAACCTCGAGCGCCACCTCGAGCCGCGGCCGGGGGTGCGCTGGCCGGAGGCGGCGGCGATCCTGGCCCACGACGCGGAGCTGGCCGGAACGGGGATCACCACGGTTTTCGACGCGCTGCGGGTGGGCTCGATCTCCACCACCGGCAAGTCGGGCTACCGGCGCTACGCCCGACCGCTCGCCACCGAGATCGTCCGCCTGCACGCCGCCGGCTCCCTCCGGATCCGCCACCGGCTGCACCTGCGCGCCGAGACCTGCTCGGAGACCCTGGAGGAGGAGCTCGAGGAATTCGGCCCCGAGGACCGGGTCGGCATCCTCAGCCTGATGGACCACACCCCCGGCCAGCGGCAGTTCACCGACATCGACAAGCTCCGCGCCTACAACGCCGGCCGACGGGCGATGACCGAGGCGGAGTTCCAGGCCCATGTTGCGCGCCTGACCGCGCTCCGGGACCGCAACGGCGTGCGCCACGAGGCGGCCGCGGTGGCGGCGGCCCGCCGGCTGGGTGCCACCCTTGCCAGCCACGACGACACCACGCCGGCGCATGTGGAGATCTCCGCCGCCCATGGCGCGCGCATCGCCGAGTTTCCGACCAGCTTCGGGGCCGCCGGCGCCTGCCGGGAGCGGGGCATCGCGGTGATGATGGGCGCGCCCAACCTGATCCGCGGCGGGTCGCATTCCGGCAACGTCGCCGCGGGCGAACTGGCGGCGGCCGGACTTCTCGACATCCTGTCCTCGGACTATGCCCCGGCGAGCCTGCTCATCGGGGCGGTGCGCCTCGGCGAGCTCACCGGCAGCCTGGCCCGGGGCATCGCCAGCGTCACCGCCGCCCCGGCGCGGGCGACGCGCCTCGAGGATCGCGGCCGCATCGCCCCCGGGCTCCGCGCCGACCTGCTGCGCTTCCAGGTGGTGGAGGGCCTTCCGGTCCCGCGCGGCGTCTGGGTGGGTGGCGTCCGGGTGGCCTGACGTGCTGTCCTACCAGCACGGCTATCACGCCGGCGGCCCGGCGGATCTGCACAAGCACATCGTGCTTGCCGAACTCCTCGCCCGCCTGACGGTGAAGCCCCGCGGCATCACCTACCTCGAGACCCACGCCGGACGCGGCCTCTACCACCTCGACGCCCCTGAGGCGCAAAAGACCGGCGAGGCCGCCCAGGGAATCGCCCGCGTCGTCGCGGACCCGGCCACGCCCTTCGGCCGGGCGCTCGCGTCGGTGCGGGCCGAGGCGGGCGCCGCGGCCTACCCCGGCTCGCCGCTCCTCGCCCGCCGCCTGCTCCGTCCCCAGGACCGGCTGGTGCTGATGGAGCTGCATCCGGCCGAACACGGCGGCCTTAACCGTGCGCTCTCAGGCCCCGGCGTCGCCATCCACCGCCGCGACGGCTTCGAGGGCGCGCTGGCACTGGCCCCGTTCCGGCCGCGGCGCGGCCTGGCGCTCGTGGACCCCTCCTACGAGGTGAAGACCGAGTACGCCGACACCGCCGCCTTCGTCCGCCGACTGGTGGCGAAGTGGCCGGAGGCCGCGGTCCTGGTTTGGTATCCGATCCTGCCGGCAGGCCGCCACGCGGCACTGCGGGAGGGCCTCGGCCCCCTCCCTATCCAAATTCAGGAGGTGGCCTTCGCCCCGCCCCCGGCGCGCGGCATGACCGGCTCCGGCCTTGCCCTGGTCAACGCCCCGCACGGCGCGGAGACAGCCTTCGCCGCTGCGCTGACCCAAGCGGCGCCGGTTCTGGTTCCCTTGGAGGATCCTCGGCGAAGCTATTGACAAGAGTGGCTCGGAGGCATTTCGATTGCATGGGGTGCTTTTGTGCCAGCGTTTGGGCTGGTGATTGGCTGGTGGGGGGAGTCGAAGGGTGGCTGACCTTTCCGATATGGTCCCGGCCGGCGGCAACGCTGCCAAGCAGGCGCCCGCAGTCGCCAAGAACGTGATCTTCATGGTCTCGGACGGTTTCGGGGATGCCGCCAGAACCGCCTACGAAGCCTACAAGGGGAGCTCGGAAGCGCCGCTCTGGGAAGCGGGCGTCCAGGCGTCGGTGCAGACCAACTCGGCGAACAATCCGGTAACGGACTCGGCGGCGGCGGGGACCGCCTTTGCCACCGGCGTCAAGACCAACAACCACGCGATCGCGGTCGACGTGGACGGCAACCCGCTCGAACTCGGTGCTCGATCTGGCGAGCGATGCGGGCAAGGCGACCGGCCTCGTCACTTCGGATCTGGTCACCGGCGCGACTCCGGCGACGTTCGGAGCCAGCAACGTCTCCCGGTTCAACCTCGCAGAAATCGCCCAGGAATACATCGACACCGGGGACCTCGACGTGATCCTCGGCGGCGGCCGGAGGAGCTTCCTCGCCGATCCGGACCGGGACGGCGCGACGACGCTGCAGGAGGCGGTGGCGGCCGGCTACCACACGGTCTCGACACTCGACGAGCTGACCGCCTCCGAGGACGATCGGCTGCTGGGTCTTTTCGCCACGGACGAACTCGGACTCCCGGCGGGGGACGGCAAGACGCCGAGCCTGGCGACGATGACGAGGGCGGCGCTGACCCGGCTGTCCGAAGGCGACGACGGCTTCTTCCTGATGGTCGAGGAGGAGCGGACCGACCTCTGGGCGCACGTCAACGAGGCCTCGGCGGTGATGCGCGCCGCCGCGGCCTACGAGGACGCCGTGCGCGTCGCGCTCGACTATTTGTCGGACCATCCCGACACCCTCGTCATCTGCGTCGCCGACCACGAGACCGGCGGCATGTCTCTGAACTTCGGCGCGGGGCGCACCCCGGCGATCTTCCAGGCCTATCGGGCGACCAACGCCGAGATGCTGAAGGCGGTGCAGGACCGGGTCGCCGGCCTCGGGGCCGGTGCGGACAGGGGCGAAGTCGTTGCCGCCGCCCAGGCCACGATCGCGCAGCTGACCGGCGGGACCGTGGCGCTGACGGCGGGCGAGGTCGGCTCGTTCCTCGACGCCGCGACGCCGGCCGCCGCCTATCACGCGATCGGTGTGCTCCTCAACGGGCGCGGCGGAATCGCCTACGCGACCACCGAGCACACCGGTGTCGACGTCTCGCTCTCGGCCTTCGGCGCCGGGGCCGGGCTTCGCGCCGGGCTCATCGACAATACCGCGGTCTATGGTTGGCTCGTGGAGGCGATGGGTCTGTTGCAGCCGGGCGAACCTCATGGCGAGCGCCTCCGGGGCACGGCCGGCGACGATCGCCTCGTCGGAACCCAATGGGAAGATATCATCTCCGGCGGCTGGGGCGACGACCGCCTCATCGGGCGCGGCGGCGACGACCGGCTGCACGGCGGCGCTGGGGGCGATCGCCTCGCCGGCCGTGGGGGCGACGACGTCCTTCGCGCCGGGAAGGGTGCCGACGTCCTGACCGGCGGTGCCGGCCGCGACCTTCTCGAAGGTGGCAGGGGCGCGGATGTCTTCGTCTTCGGGACCGGCACGGGGCGCGACCGCATCGCCGACTTCGGTATCGGCGCGGACGTGATCAAGATCAGGAGTGAGATATTCGCGGACTTCGATGCCTTGCTGGCGGCGAGCCGCGAGGGGAAGTCGTATGTCCTGGTCCCGCTGGGCGACGAGGATGCGATCCGGATCGACGGCGCGGCGCTGGAGACGCTGCGGGAGAGCGATTTCATTCTCTAGCCTAGAGCCCGCCGGCCATCCGGCTCTGGAACGCCCAGTGATCGGCGCACATCTCGTCGAGCCCCCGGGTCGTCCGCCAGCCGAGGAGATCCGCCGCCAGCGAGGGGTCGGCGACGCATTCCGCCACGTCGCCCGGACGCCTCCCGACGATCTCGCAGGGAATCTCGCGCCCCGCGGCCCGGGAGAAGGCCGCGACCGATTCCAGCACGCTGTGGCCGCGCCCGGAGCCGAGGTTGACGGCGAGGTTCCGCCCGGTCCCCTCCCCCGCCATCAGGAAGTCGAGGGCCGCGAGGTGTCCCCGCGCGAGGTCCACCACGTGGATGTAGTCCCGCACCCCGGTGCCGTCCGGCGTCGGATAGTCGCCGCCGAAGATGCGCAGCCGGTCGCGCTGCCCTGCCGCCGTCTGGGCGATGAACGGGAAGAGGTTGTTGGGCACGCCGCGCGGGTTCTCGCCGATGAGGCCGGACTTGTGGGCGCCGACCGGGTTGAAATAGCGCAGCGAGATCGCCGCAATCTCCGGCGCCGCGACCACCAGGTCGGAGATCACCTCCTCGACGAAGAGCTTGGTGCGGCCGTAGGGGCTGGTGGCGGCGAGGGCCGCGTCCTCGCGGATCGGGTTGCGCTCGGGCGCGCCGTAGACCGTGGCCGAGGACGAGAAGACCAGCCGCGCGACCCCGTGCCGCCGCATGGCCCGGAACAGCTCCACCGCGCCGCCGACGTTCACCCCGTAGTAGCCGAGCGGGTCGGCCACCGACTCGCCGACGGCCTTCAGCCCGGCGAGATGCACCACCGCCTCGACGTCGAACCCGCCGATGGCGGCATCGAGCGCCTCCGGGTCGCGAATGTCGCCGGCGACGAGCTCAGGGCGGCCGTGCCCGAGCGCTTCGATGCGATCGACGACCGCCGGCTCGGCATTGGAGAAGTCGTCGAGGATCACCACCCGGCGCCCGCTGGCCAGGAGTTCCGCCACCACGTGCGAGCCGATGTATCCCGCCCCACCCGTGGCCAGAACCGTCATCGAACCCTCTTCCCTGGTGGCTGGAAAATGCGCCACTTCGGGCGATGGTGCCGCAGAAGGGACTCGAACCCCCGACCCCATCATTACGAATGACGTGCTCTACCAGCTGAGCTACTGCGGCGCGCGCTCCCCTTAGCAATGGCCGGGGCAGGCGTCCAGTCCTAGCGTGGCGCGTCGAGGAAGGCGGCGACCGCCTCGATGAACCTACGCGGGGCCTCGGCGTGGAGCCAGTGGCCGGCGCCGGGTATTTCCACGTGCTCGGCCGCGGGGAAGAGGGCGCGGATCCGGCGCCAGTGGGCAGGGCGGACGTAGTCGGAGGCGGCGCCGGTGAGAAAGAGGGTCGGGCCGGGGAAGGTCGCGGCATGGTCGGGGAAGTCCATGATCCGCGGCATCTCCTTCCCCAGTGCGTCGAGGTTGAGCTGCCAGCGCGCCCGGCCTTCTTCGAAGGCGAGACTCTGCAGGAAGAAGGCCCGCAACGCCGGCTCGGGCACCGTTTCGGTGAGCGCCGCGTCGGCCTCCGACCGGCGCGAGTACCCGGTGAGATCCAGGCCTTCCATGGCGCGGACGTAGCCGATCTGGCTGTGCGCGTAGGCCACTGGCGCCATGTCCGCAACGATGAGGCGATGGACCCGCTCCGGCGCGGTCAGCGCCAGCACCATCGACGCCTTGCCGCCCATGGAATGGCCGAGGACGTCGGCGCGGCCGCCGGCGTCGTCGATGGTCTCGGCCAGATCGCCGGCCAGCGCCGGATAGCCGTGGTCGGGACTGCGCGGGCTGTCGCCGTGGTTTCGCATGTCCACGACCACCACCCGGCGATGCAGCGCCAAGCGCTTGGCGATGGCGCCCCAGTTGCGTGCCGATCCGAAAAGACCGTGGGCGATGAGGAGCGGCGGGTCCGCGGTCTCGGGGCCGTAGGCGATGGCGTTGAGGTGCATGAGTGTCCTCCTCTCCCGAACGGCCGGCACCGGGCCGCCGTGTGCGCTGGAACCCAGGATCGCGCCGCCACGCTAACCTCTCGCCGTATGGATGTCAGGTCGGATCGACGATGCCCCGGCCTCGCCTCCCGCCCACCGCTGTGCGATCATTCGGCACAATCGCCGTGCGAATCTTCGGAGCTTCCACATGACCGCCAATCCGCCTAGCCTGAACCGCCGCCGCTTTCTCGGCACCACTACCGCGCTCGGCGGGCTGGTGATGCTCCACCCCTTCTCGGCGCGGGCCGCGGCCAACCAGGCGCATCTGCGGATCCTGTCCACCACCGACCTGCACTGCCACGTCCAGCCCTACGACTACTACGCCGACAAGCCGACCGACACCGTCGGGCTCGCCCGCACCGCGTCGATCATCGAGGCGATCCGGGCCGAGGCCACCAACACCCTGCTGGTCGACAACGGCGACTATCTGCAAGGCAACCCGATGGGCGACTACATCGCCTACAAGAAGGGGATGAAGCCGGGCGACATCCACCCGGTGATCGCCGGCATGAACACCCTGGCCTACGAGGCCGGCACCCTCGGCAACCACGAGTTCAACTACGGCGTCGAGTTCCTCGACATCGTGAACGCCGGCGCCACCTTCCCCATCGTCTGCGCCAATTTCGCCAAGGCGCTCGGCGCCTCGCCGCGCGACGACGACCTCCACCTTCAGCCCTACGTGATCCTGCCGCGCAGCATCCTCGACGGCGACGGCACCCCGCATGCGATCAAGGTCGGGCTCATCGGCTTCGTGCCGCCACAGATCATGCTCTGGGACCGGGGCCATCTCGAGGGCAAGTTCCAGACCCGCGACATCCTCGAGGCCGCCCGTGCCTGGGTGCCCGAGATGCGCGAGGCCGGCGCGGACATCGTGGTGGCACTCAGCCATTCCGGCATCGATCCGGCCGCGGACGCGACGATGGCCGAGAATGCCTCGCTGCAACTCGCCGCTCTCGACGGCATCGACGCCGTGGTCACCGGCCACCAGCACCGGGTCTGGCCGTCGGAGGACTTCGCCGGCGAGGGCATCGACCTCGCCAAGGGCTCGCTCGCCGGCAAGCCCGCCACCATGGGCGGGTTCTGGGGGTCGCACATGGGGCTGATCGACCTGATGCTGACCCTCGACGGCGGCACCTGGACGGTGGCGAGCTTCGAGACCAGTGCCCGCCCGATCTACGAACGCAACGAGGATCGCTCGATCACCGCGCTGGTCGGCGACTACGCCCCGGCCATCGAGGCGACCGAGGCGGTGCACCAGGCGACGCTCGACTACGTCCGCGCCGAGGTCGGCGAGAGCACCGCGCCGCTGCAATCCTATTTCGCCGTGGTCACCGACGATCCCTCGGTGCAGATCGTCAGCCAGGCGCAGACCTGGTACGTGACCGATCTCCTCAAGGGCACCGAGTGGGAGGGACTGCCCGTCCTCTCCGCCGCAGCACCCTTCAAGTCCGGCGGCCGTGGCGGGCCGGAGTACTACACCGACGTGCCCGCCGGCCCCATCGCCATCAAGAACGTCGCCGACGTCTACCTCTATCCCAACACGCTGCAGGTGGTGGAGGTCTCCGGTGCCCAGGTGAAGGACTGGCTGGAACGCTCCGCCGGAATCTTCAACCAGATTACCCCCGGCGGTGCCGACCAGCCTCTCATCGACCCGAACTTCCCGGCCTACAACTTCGATACCATCGACGGCGTCACCTATGCCATCGACGTCACCCAGCCGTCGCGGTTCGACGCCGACGGCAAGCTCGTCAACCCCGACGCCAGCCGCATCGTCGACCTCATGTACGCCGGCCAGCCAATCGACCCGAACGCGCGCTTCGTGGTCGCGACCAACAACTACCGTGCTGGCGGCGGCGGCAGCTTCCCGGGTGCCGACGGCACGACGGTGATCCTCGCCGCGCCCGACACCAACCGCGACGTGATCGTCCGCTTCATCGTCGAAGAAGGCACCATCTCGCCCAGCGCGGACTCGAACTGGAAGCTGGCGCCGGCCGGCGGGGCAACGGTGCTCTATGACACCGGCCCGGCCTCGGAGACCTATCTCGCCGACGTCCGGTCGCGCGGCCTCGCGCTCGAGCCCGCCGGCGATGCGCCGGACGGCTTCCTACGCTACCGCATCACGCTCTGAGCCAGGAGACCCGAGCGCGGGCGCCCTTTCCGGGGCGCCCGTCTCCGGTCGCTGCCGCACTTCGCACCCGATCAACTGCGGGTGAAACGCCGCAGTTTCTGTTGCCAATCACAGTATAGATGCCCCATCTGGAGGTCAGTTCGGTTGCGCGCCGAATTATGAACAATAGTTAATGTTCCTGACAGAGGGCTGTAAGCAAGTGTTCGTCTCGTTCTTTCCGAACCCGCCGCGCCTGTTCTTCCTGTCGGCGGTGGCCTGGGCCGCGATCTGCGTCGCCGGCTGGTATCTCGGCGGCAACGGCCTCGGCGATGCGCTCGGTCTCGGCGGCCCGCCGGACGGGCAGCTTCAGATCGGCATCTCGCGGTTCCTCGCCGGCCCGTTCCTCTGGTTCTACCTCTACTTCTTCGCCGCCGTCGCCGCGTTCGCCGGCTTCTGGCAGACGCTGGCGCCGACGCCCTGGTGGCGCTGGTCGATCCTCGGGTCGGCGCTGATCCTCTTCGTCACCTATTTCCTGGTCGAGGTCAGCGTCGCCATCAACGACTGGTACGGCCCGTTCTACGACCTCATCCAGGCGGCGCTGGCCAAGTCGCGTCCCGTCAGCCTCACCGAGTTCTACGGCTCGATCCTCGACTTTCTCGGGATAGCGCTCGTTGCCGTGGTGGTCTCGGTGCTGAAGCTCTTCTTCGTCAACCATTACGTCTTCCGCTGGCGCACGGCGATGAACGGCTACTACATGCACCACTGGTCGCGCCTGCGGCTGATCGAAGGCGCGTCGCAGCGGGTGCAGGAGGACACCATGCGGTTCTCCGACACCACCGAGAGCCTCGGCGTCAGCCTGCTCAATTCGATCATGACCCTCATCGCCTTCCTGCCGGTGTTGCTGCGGCTCTCGGAGGGGATCACCGAGGTGCCTTTCCTCGGCAGCGTTCCGTACCCGCTGGTGACGGCGGCGCTGCTTTGGTCGGCCTTCGGCACCGGGTTCCTCGCCCTCGTCGGCATCCGGCTGCCGGGCCTGAAGTTCCAGAACCAGCGGGTCGAGGCCGCCTACCGCAAGGAACTGGTCTACGGCGAGGACGACCCCCGCCGGGCCGACCCGATCTCCGCCCGCGAGCTCTTCGCCAACGTGCGGCGGAACTATTTCCGCATCTACTTTCACTACACCTACTTCAACGTCGCGCGGATTTCCTACCTGCAGGTCGACAACGTCTTCGGCTACGTGATCCTCGCCCCGGCCATCGTCGCCGGCGCCATCACCCTCGGCCTGATGAACCAGATCCTGAACGCACTGGACCAGGTGCGGTCGTCCTTTCAGTACCTGGTGAATTCCTGGGTGACGGTGGTGGAGCTGCTGTCGATCTACAAGCGCCTGCGCACCTTCGAGGCGGCGATCCACGGCGAGCCGGAGCCGGCGATCGAGCAGGACTACCTGCCGACAGGCCGCCCGGCCGACGCCGCGACCTGACGGCGTCAGGAGCGGCGGTCGCGGCGGTCGTCCTTGGCGCGCTTGATGCGGCGCTGGGAGAGCTTGCGGCGGGGGGTGCCGGGAGTGTTGCGGCGGGGCGGGGTCGGCAACTTGCGGCCTTCGATCTCGAGGAGCTCGAAGAGCAGGCCGCCGGTGATCGGCACGGCCTCGGCGAGGCGGACGGTGACGCGCTGGCCGAGGGCGATGACCCGGCGGGAGCGCTCGCCGGTCAGGGTCTGGGTGTCGGGATCGTGGATGAAGTACTCGTTGCCGAGCGAGGAGATCGGCACGAGGCCGTCGGCGCCGGTCTCGTCGAGCTTCACGAAGAGCCCGAAGCGGGCGATGCCGGCGACGGTGCCGGGGAACTCCGCGCCGACCCGGTCGGCAAGGTAGGCGGCGAGGTAGCGGTCGGTGGTATCGCGCTCGGCCATCATCGAGCGCCGCTCGGTCATCGAGATGTGCTCGCCGGTCTCGGGCAGCGCCTCCTCCTCGACGGCGGTCAGGCCGTCGTTGCCCCATTTGTAGGCGCGGATCAGGGCGCGGTGGACGACGAGGTCGGCATAGCGGCGGATGGGCGAGGTGAAGTGTCCGTAGCGCGGCAGGTTGAGGCCGAAATGCCCGAGGTTCTCCGGCGCGTAATAGGCCTGGGTCATGGCGCGGAGCACGCTCATGTTGATCATCTCGGCGTGCTCGGTGCCGGCGACGCCGTCGAGGAGGCGGTTGAGCTGGGCGGTCTGCAGGACCTGGCCCCGGGCCAGCGTATGGCCGACGGATTCGACCACCTCGCGCAGGGCGTCGAGCTTCTCGGGGCTCGGCTCCTCGTGGACGCGGTAGAGGAGGCGCAGGCGCTTCGCCTCGAGGCTCTCGGCGGCGGCGACGTTGGCGAGGATCATGAAGTCCTCGATCACCCGGTGGGCGTCGAGGCGCTCGCGGAAGGCGACGGACAGCACCTTGCCCTCGTCTGAGAGGACGATCCGGCGCTCGGGGAGATCGAGGTTCAGGGGCTGGCGGACGTCGCGGGCCCGGGCGGCGGCGCGCCAGGCGTCCCAGAGCGGACGGATGACGGTGTCGAGGAGCGGCGTGGTGGCGGCGTCCGGGCGGTCGTCGGCGGCCGCTTGGGCCTGGGCGTAGGAGAGCGTCGCCTGCGAGCGCATGAGGCCGCGGGTGAAGCGGTGGTCGCGTTTGTGGCCCTCGACGTCGAGGACCATGCGTACGGCGATGCAGGGCCGGTCGGCGCCGTCGACAAGCGAGCAGAGATCGGCGGAGAGCGCCTCGGGCAGCATCGGCACGACGCGATCGGGGAAGTAGGTGGAGTTGCCGCGCCGGCGGGCCTCGCGGTCGACGGCCGAGCCGGGGGGGACGTAGGCGGCGACGTCGGCGATCGCCACCCAGACGACGTGGCCGCCGGGGTTGGCCGGATCGTCGTCGGGGATCGCGCAGACGGCGTCGTCGTGGTCGCGGGCGTCCGATGGGTCGATGGTGACGAGCGGCAGCGTGCGCAGATCCTCGCGTTTGCCGAGCGGCATGGGCTTCGCCGACGCCGCCTCCTCCAGTACCTCTGCCGGGAACTCGTCGGGGATGCCGTGCTCGTGGATGGCGATGAGCGACACGGACCTCGGCGCCGAAGGGTCGCCGAGGCGGGCGACGATGCGGGCGCGCGGCAGGCCATGCCCGCGCGCGGGGCCGAGCTGTTCGGCCTCGACCAGTTCGCCCGGGCGGGCGCCGGCGCGGTCGCCGGGGCCGACGGCCCAGTCGCGGTCGGTGCGCTTGTCGATGGCGGCGATGCGGCCGCCGGACTCGCCCTCGTGATAGATGCCGATCACTCGCCGCGGCCCCATGCCGATGCGGCGGATCACCTTGGCCGCCATCGGGGCGTCGGGGCCTTCGAGCGGAGTCATCCGGCCGAGGAAGCGGTCGCCTGCACCCAGCGCCGGGTCGTCGCGGCGGGTCAGCACCTGGATGCGCGGCGGCGGGGCGTGGCCCTCCCAGTCGCCCGGCTCGGCCCAAAGGTCACCGGAGTCGTCCGGCCCGGTGACCCGCAGGACAAGCACGGGCGGCAGGTCGCCCTGGGGGCGGACGCGCTTGCGCTTCTTCTCGATCTGCCCGTCGTCGCTCATGCGGGCAAGGAGGCGCTTGAGCTCGACCTTGGCTATGCCTTTGAGCCCGAAGGCGCGGGCGATGTCGCGCTTCGAGGTGAGCGTCGGGTTGTCGCGCAGGAACGCGAGGATCTCGTCGGATGTGGGAAGGGTCTTCATGGGCGGCACCTAGCACGCCGGGCGCGGCTCGGCACGCGGGAAATCGGCGGCACGGCACCGCCGCCGTCGGGTGTCGGCACCGCCCCTTACGGCACCGTCGCGGTGCCAGGGGATCGCGACGGATGACCGCGTTCAGGCGTTCGGGTACCAGTCGTGCAGCACGACGTCGGTGGGCGCGCCGGACTCGGTGACGAGGCGGGCGAACTCGGTCGTGTCGCTCTCGTTGTAATGGTAGGGATAGACGAAGCCGGGCTTGAACGCCTCGACGCCGGAGGCGGCCTGCTCGATCGTCATCGTGTAGGGCAGGTTCATCGGCACGAAGGCGACGTCGATGTCTGTGAGCGCCCGCATCTCCGGCGTGTCCTCAGTATCGCCGGCGATGTAGAGGCGGTGTCCGCCGATGGTAAGGACATAGCCGTTGTCGCGGCCCTTGGGGTGGTACTGCAGCCTGTCCTCGGTGAGGTTATAGGCGGGAATCGCCTCGATCGGCAGGTCGTTCACCGTGGTGGCCTCGCCGTTGGCGATGGCGGTGGCCCGGGCCCGAAGCGCCTCGGGCAGCTTCCCGTGAACTGACGGGTTGGTGAGGAGCCGGGTGTTGTCACGGACGATGGCCTCGAGCGTCGGCGTATCGAAATGGTCGCCGTGCTCGTGGGTGATCAGGATGAGGTCGGGCGGCGGCAAGCCCTCGTAGAGCGCGGCGCCGCCCACCGGATCGGAGTAGATCACGAGGCCGGGCACGCTCATCACGAACGAGGCATGCTGGACCGGGTGGATGACGATGGCGCCGCCGTCGACCGGGTAGGTGTCGCCCTCCAGATTCTGGGCGCGGGCCCGGCCCGTGACGGACGCGAGGCCGACGAAGCCGAGGCCGGCGATGGCACCGAGGCCGAGGGTATCGCGGCGCGAATAGGTCATGGGCTTCCTCCAGGTTGGTTCGTGGGCTTGCTTCCCCGGGGAAATTAGGGCGCGCGCCGCGAAATCAACCGCGGCGCGCGCAGGGCGGTGATCAGGTCCTGGAGCCGACCGCCCGGAACTCGCCGGCGGTGAAGGTCGCCTGGCTGACGACATAGATCGCGATCCAGGAAGCGATGAAGCCCGGGATGATCTCGTAGACGCCCGGACCCCCGAGGAAGCTCGCGTCCCAGCCGAGGAGGATCCACAGGATCACCACAACCGCCCCAACCACCAGGCCCGCCACAGCGCCGCTGCCGGACATGCGGGGCCAGGTCAGCGACAGGATGATCAGCGGCCCGAAGGCAGCGCCGAAGCCAGCCCAGGCGTGGCTGACGAGCCCGAGCACCTCGGAATCGGGATTGCCGGCGATGACCGCCGCGACCACGCCGACGACGAGGACGCTGATCCGCCCGACCATCACGCTCTGGCTCTCGGTGGCGCTGCGGTTGAGGAAGAGCTTGTAGAAGTCTTCCGTCAGCGACGAGGACGAAACCAGGAGCTGGCTCGATATCGTGCTCATCACCGCGGCGAGCAGGGCGGCGTAGAGAAAGCCGGTGATCAGCGGGTGAAAGAGCAGGTTCGAAAGCACGATGAACAGGGTCTCGGGATCCTCCAACGTCAGACCGTTGCGCGTCACGTAGGCGCGACCAAAGACGCCGAGACTGATGGCGCCCACCAGCGAGATCACCATCCAGGTCATGCCGATGTTGCGCGCCGTCGGCACGTCGGCCACCGACCGCACGGCCATGAAGCGGACGATGATGTGCGGCTGCCCGAAATAGCCGAGGCCCCAGGTGACCGCCGAGAGAAAGCCGATGAAGGTGAGGCCGTTCGTCCAGGACAGGAAATTCGGGTCGACGCTGGCGAGGGTCTGCGACGCCTGCGAAAGGCCGCCGCCGCCGGGCCCCCAGAGCACGACCGCCGGCATGATGACGAGCGCCAGCATCATGATGCAGCCCTGGACGAAGTCGGTGAGGCTGACCGCGAGAAAGCCTCCGATCACCGTGTAGATGAGCACGATGATCAGCGTCAGCCAGATGCCGGTGGCATAGTCGCTCATCCCCCCGAAGGTGAACAGGCCGGCGAAGGCGCTGGAAAAGAGCTTGCCGCCGGCGACGAGGCCCGAGGCGGTGTAGACCGCGAAGAACACCACGATGACGATCGCGGAGATCACCCGGAGCGCCATCGCCCGGCTAGGGAAGCGGTTGGACAGGAATTCCGGGATGGTCAGGCTGTTGTCGTAGCGCTCGGTCTGCTCGCGCAGGCGGGGCGCCACCACGATCCAGTTGACCAGTGCGCCGATGGTAAGGCCGATGCCGATCCAGGCCTCGACGAGCCCGGTGGCATAGAGCGCGCCGGGCAGGCCGAGCAGCAGCCAGCCGCTCATGTCGGAGGCGCCGGCGGAGAGTGCGGCCACCGCGGGGGAGAGGTTGCGTCCGCCGAGCAGGTACTCTTCGGAGGAGGCCGTGGACTTCCGCCAGGCGTAAAGGCCGATGCCGATCATCAGGCCGAAATAAAGCAGCAGACTGATCCAGACGCCAATCGCCATGACGAAATCCCCCATTCAGAATCAAATTCAGGGGTCCAACGTCACACCTTGTGACGCAGATGTGAAGGCTAATGATCGCCTGCCGATGCTCCGGCGCCGTTGCGGATCGCGCCGCGTGTCGAAATCGGGCCGGTTTACTTCGAGGCGGCGCGGCGCTTTGCGGCCGGGCTCTTGCCGGCCTTTGCGGGCTTGCCCGCGGCCTTGCGGGGGGCGGCGCGCTTCTTCCCGGCTGGCTTCTTCGCGGCGATGAACTCGAGCGCCTGCTCCAGGGTCACCAACTCCGGGGCGATCTCTTTAGGCAGGGTGGCGTTGACCTTTTCCCACTTCACATAAGGTCCATACTTCCCCTCGAAAACGGCCACGGTGCCGCCGTCGGGATGCGGTCCGAGCTCGCGCAGTGGCTTGACCGCCGCGCCACGGCCGCCGCGCTGCGCCTTCTGCGCGAGAAGCTCCACGGCACGGTTCATGCCGATGGTGAAGACCTCCTCGGGATCGCGGATGTTGGCGTAGACCTTGCCCCATTTCACGAACGGGCCGAAGCGGCCGATGCCGGCCTCGACCGGCGCGCCGTCCTCGGGATGGCGGCCGACCAGCCGCGGCAGCGAGAGGAGCTCGACCGCGCGGTCGAGCTCTATCGCGGCCGGGTCCATGCCCTTGGGGATCGAGGCGCGCGGTGGCTTCTCGCCCTCGGCGCCTTCGCCGAACTGGACGTAGAAGCCGTAGGGTCCCTTCTTCAAGGTCACCGGTCGGGCCTCGGCGCTCTCCTCCTCGAAGACCGCGCCGCCGAGGGTGGCGGTGCCGAGCACCTTGCCGTCGAGGGCGGCGAGCTCGCCGTCGGCGTCGCCGGCCAGCGGCCGGGTGTAGCGGCACTCGGGGTAGTTCGAGCAGCCGATGAACGCCGAGCCGTTGCGCGAGGTCTTCAGGCTGAGCCGGCCGATGCCGCAGACCTTGCAGCGGCGCGGATCGGGGTCCTCGGGCGTCACCGGGAAGAGGTGCGGCTCCAGCACCTCATTGATCTTCTCAAGCACCTCGGTGATGCGCAGGCCTTCGGTCTCGCCCAAGGCGGCGGAGAAGTCCTTCCAGAACCGGGCAAGCAGCACCTTCCAGTCCTCGTCGCCGGTGGTGACGCGGTCGAGGTCGGTCTCGAGGTCGGCGGTGAAGTCGTAATCGATGTAGCGGCCAAAGTAGTTGGACAGGAACGCGGTGACGAGGCGCCCCTTGTCCTCGGGGAAGAGGCGGTTCTTGTCCTTGCGGACGTATTCCCGCTCCTGGATGGTCGAGACGATCGACGCGTAGGTGGAGGGCCGCCCGATGCCGAGCTCCTCCATGCGCTTCACCAGGGTCGCCTCGGTGTAGCGCGGCGGCGGCTGGGTGAAGTGCTGCTCGGGAGTGACGCTGCGCTTCTCCGCCGGCTCGCCGTTGACGATCTGCGGCAGGCGGGTGTCCTCGTCGCTGTCGCCGTCGAGTTCCACGTCGTCGCGGCCCTCGAAATAGACCTTGAGGAACCCGTCGAAGGTCACGACCTGGCCGGTGGCGCGCAGGCCGACGGCGCCGTCGGCGCTGGCGACGTCGACGGTGGTGCGCTCGAAGCGGGCGGCCTCCATCTGGCTCGCGATCGAGCGCTTCCAGATCAGGTCATAGAGCTTGCGCTGGTCGGGCTCGAGCCGGGCGAGCTTGTCCGGCGACTGCGCCATATCGGTCGGCCGGATGCACTCGTGCGCTTCCTGGGCGTTCTTGGCCTTGTTCTTGTACATCCGCGGGCTGGACGGGACATAAGCCGCACCATAGCGCGCCTTGATGACGTCGCGGGCGGCCATCACCGCCTCCGGCGCCATGTCGATGCCGTCGGTGCGCATGTAGGTGATGTGGCCGGCCTCGTAGAGCCGCTGGGCGGTCGACATGGTCTGGCGGGCGCCGAAGCCAAACTTGCGGCTGGCCTCCTGCTGCAGCGTCGAGGTCATGAACGGGGCGGAGGGGTTGCGGCTGGCGGGCTTGGCCTCGACGGCGGCGACGGCGAGGTCGCGGGCGGTAATCGCCGCGACGGCTGTCTCGGCGGCGTCGGCGGTGGCGATGTCGAACTTGTCGAGCTTGGCGCCATTGAGGCTGACGAGGCGCGCCTCGAAGGTGTCGCCGCGCGGGGTGGCGAGCAGCGCCTTCACGCTCCAGTATTCCCGGGCACGGAAGGCCTCGATCTCCATCTCGCGATCGACGATGAGCCGGAGCGCCACCGACTGCACCCGGCCGGCGGACTTCGCCCCGGGGAGCTTGCGCCAGAGCACCGGCGAGAGCTTGAAGCCGACGAGGTAGTCGAGCGCCCGCCGCGCCAGGTAGGCGTCGACCAGCTCCATGTCGATCTGGCGCGGATGCGCCATCGCCGTCGTCACCGCGGTCTTGGTGATGGCGTTGAAGACGACCCGCTCGACCTCGGTGGACTTCTTCACCGCCTTGCGGCCAGTGAGCGCCTCGAGCAGGTGCCAGGAGATCGCCTCGCCTTCACGGTCGGGGTCGGTGGCGAGGATGAGCTTGCTGTCGTCCTTGAGCGCCTCGGCGATGGCTCGGACGTGCTTGGCGCTGTCGGAGGCGACCTCCCACTTCATCTCGAAGTCATGCTCCGGATCGACCGAGCCGTCCTTGGGCGGCAGGTCGCGGACGTGGCCGTAGGACGCGAGCACCGTGTAGCCGGGGCCGAGGTACTTGTTGATTGTTTTCGCCTTTGCAGGCAACTCGACGACGACAACGGCCATGGACGCTCCTTCGCGGCGCGCCCCGAACTGACCGGGGGGGCCGCGTCGGCGGCCTACATGTGCCCGGCCGGATGCCTTGTCAACCGGCCGGGCGGAGGCCGGTCAGTCGAGCGACCCGTTGCCGTCCTGGTCGGCCGCATCGAAGTCAACGAGCGTCTGGGCGTCGAATTCAGCCCAGGTCACCGCGCCGTCGCCGTCGGCATCGGTGGCCGCGAACTGGTCGGCGCTGATGACGTCCGCGAGGTCCGCCTGCGAAAGCCGGCCGTCGTAGTCGGTGTCGAGCAGCAGGAACACGTCCGACATGAAGATCCGGTACTCGGTCTTGCTGACGCTGCCGTCGCCGTCGATGTCGATCGCGGCGAGGTGCGCCTCGGTGAGCGGGGCGTCCTGCGCGAGCGCCGGCGTCCCGATAAGAAAGAGAGCGGCCACCGCGGCGACCGGGTTCAGGGTATGGGTCATGGCGCGCCTGCCTCTCACTTGCCGCACTTCAGGTGGCGCCCGCCGGCGATGCCGAGCCCGGCGCCGCCGGCCTCGAACAGCGCCTTGCCGAGGCCGCCGCCGAAGAGGCTGCCCACCGCGGCGCCGAGCACCGCGCCGCCGACGGTCGCGGCGGTGCATGCGAGCTCGTGGTGGCGCTCCTCCTTCTGTGTCTCGGTGGTGGTGGTCTGCGCCGTCGCGCCCTGCGGCAGCGCCGCACCGGCCACCGCCAGCACGGTGGCCAAAAGTATCGCCTTCTGCATCCGGTTCCCTTTCCCCAACGCCCGGCCTGCAGACGAGCCGGACGGCACGCCGGCAGGGGCATGACGAGGCGACGGCGGTGCAGCGGGCAAACAAGCAGTGGCCGGACGCTACAGAGCCGCCCCTCGCCCGTCAACGCGGCACGGCCGCAGGATTCCAAGGTGAAATCGGCCCGCCGCGGGTGTATGATGCGCGCACAGTTCGAAGTGATTTTAAAATGACCAAACCCACTGACGGAAAGGAGTTCCGACATGTGCGATCATTGCCTTCGCAATCCCATGAATTGCATCGTGCCGCCGCACATGCTGCGCGTCCTGGAGATGCGCGGCGACGCCCGGCAAACCGAGATGGCCCGGGAACTGCTGGCCCAGAACGACAAGGTCCGCACCGAGCGCGCCGAGGCCACGGCGACGCCGATGCTGCGCGCCCGCGGCTCGGCCAGCGAGTTCACGGCGCCGTCCTTCGCCGAAGCCGCGCCCGAGCGGCACCTCGACCGCGCGATCTACGACGGCCAGGAGAAGGCGACCCTGCCCGGCACCCTCGCCCGCGCCGAGGGCGACGACCCGAGCGGCGACGCGGACGTGGACGCCGCCTATGACGGCGCGGGCAGCGTCTACGACTTCTACTTCGACACCTTCGGGCGGGACTCGATCGACGGGATGGGCATGAAGCTGGTCTCCACAGTCCATCACCGCAAGAAGTACAACAACGCCTTCTGGAACGGCAGCCAGATGGCCTACGGCGACGGCGACGGCCAGATCTTCTCGAGCTTCATCGAGACCTCGGTGATCGGCCACGAGATGAGCCACGGGGTGGTCCAGCACTCCGGCGGGCTCACCTACCAGGGCCAGTCCGGCGCCCTAAACGAGAGTTTCGCCGACGTCTTCGGCTCGATGATCCGCCAGTACGCCGAGCAGACCAGCGTCTACGAGGCCGACTGGCTGATCGGCAAGGGCATCCTCGGCCCCGACATCTCCGGCGAGGCCCTGCGCTCGATGAAGATGCCGGGGACGGCGTATTCCGACGCCCTCCTCGGCCAGGACCCGCAGCCCTATCACATGGACCTCTATGTCTCGACCACCGAGGACAACGGCGGGGTCCACATCAACTCCGGCATTCCCAACCACGCTTTTTATCTCTACTGCATGCTTCTCGGTGGCAACGCTTGGGCGACGCCGGGACAGGTGTGGTACAAGGCGATGCAGCAGCTCAACAATCCCTTCGCCAGCTTCAACGACTGGGCGGTCGGCACCGTCCAGGCGGCACTGGCGCTGCACGGGTCGGGCAGCCGCGAGGTGACGGCGGTGCGCCGGGCCTGGAAGCTCGTCGGCATCTCGGTCTGAGGGCATGGGCGGTGTCGCGGCGGGGTGCCTGGCGATGATGGTCTCGATCTCCACCAGCGGCGGCATCGGCGGCTTCGGTCTGGCGAAGTCGGCCGAGGTCGCGGTCGACACCCTGCCCGAGCCCCTGCGCGCGGAGACCTGCGCCCGCCTCGACGCCGCCGCCCTCGGCCGGATCAAGGCCGCCCCGCCCCGCGGGGCGGCGGACTACGTGATCTATCACATCGTCATCGTCGACGAAGGCGCCGAACCCCGGCGCTTCGATCTGCCCGAGACCGCGCTCTCGCCCGAAACGCTGGACCTCATCGACGCACTTCTCGCGCGCTAGGCCGGCCCCGGGCCTCCCTTGCGCCGCCGGCCGGGGGCCGCTAGCAAGTCCGTCACGAGACTTGAGGCCGCCCATGCTCTACGAGACGCCAGCCGACTGGGAGCGGGCGCGCCACAGGCGCGTCGCCCTCTTTGGCATGTCCGGCCTCGGCAAGACCCGGATCGCCGCGATGCTGCGCGACGAGGGCGACTGGTTCCACTACTCGATCGATTTCCGCATCGGCACCCGCTACATGGGCGAGCACATCGTCGACAACTTCAAGCGCGAGGCGATGCGCAACCCGTTCCTGCGCCGGCTCCTGCGATCGGATTCGATCTACATCGCCTCCAACATCACCTTCCACAACCTCGATCCGCTCTCCACCTACCTCGGCAAGCCCGGCGACCCGGACAAGGGCGGCATTCCCTTCGACGAGTACCTCCGACGCCAGCGCCAGCACCGCGACGCCGAGATCCACGCCACCCGCGACGTGGTGCAGTTCATCGGCAAGGCCGCCGAGATCTACGGCTACGACAACTTCGTCTGCGACACCTCGGGCTCGCTCTGCGAGGTGGTCGACCCCACGGACCCCGTCGACCCGGTGATGACCGACCTCGCCAGCGTCACCCTGCCGGTCTGGTTCCGCGGCACCGAGGCCGACCTCGACGCCCTCTCCGGCCGCTTCGACCGGGCGCCGAAACCCATGTACTACTCCGAGCCGTTCCTGACCCGCATCTGGCAGGACTACCTCGCCGACGAGGGCTGCACCGCCGACCAGGTCGATCCCGACGACTTCATCCGCCACGGCTTCCGGGCGCTGATGGCCCACCGCCTGCCCCGCTACGCCGCCATGGCCGAACGCTGGGGCGTCACCGTCGAGGCAGCCGAGGTCGCCGCGGTCCGCGACCCGCAGGACTTCCACGCGCTGATCGCAGAAGCGCTCGGCCGCCGATGAGCCACGACCATCACGGCCACGGCCACGACCATCACGGTCACAGCCACGGGGCCGAGCCCCCCAAGGACGCCGCCAGCGCCCGCGCCGTCGGTATCGCTGCACTGCTGACCGGCGGCTTCATGATTGCCGAGGTCGCCGGTGGTCTGCTCTCCGGCTCGCTGGCGCTCCTCGCCGATGCCGGTCACATGCTGATCGACTTCGCCGCCTTGTCGATGTCTTGGCTCGCCTTCCGTGTCGCCCGCCGCCCGGCGGACGCGAAGCGCACCTACGGCTTCGACCGGTTCTCGGTTCTCGCCGCCTTCGTCAACGGACTGGCGCTCTTTGTCGTTGCCGTCTGGATCGTCGTCGAGGCGGTCCACCGCCTGAACGCGCCCACCCCGATCACCGGCGGCATCATGCTGGCGGTGGCCGTCGCCGGCCTCGTCGTCAATATCGCCGCCTTCTGGATCCTCTCCCGCGGCGACCGTGGCAACCTCAACCTCCGCGCCGCCCTCCTCCACGTCCTCGGCGACCTCCTCGGCTCGGTTGGCGCCATCGCCGCGGCGCTCATCATCCTCGAGACCGGCTGGACCCCCATCGACCCGATCCTCTCGGTGCTGGTGGCTGTCCTCATCCTGCGCTCCGCCTGGACCGTGGTCCGCGACAGCGGCCACATCTTGCTCGAGGCCTCGCCGGCGGAGTTCGACGCCTCCGCGATTGCCGACGACCTCCGCACTGCCATCCCCGACGTGACCGACGTGCGCCACCTCCACGCCTGGTCGATCACCGAAAGCCGTCCGATGGTCACCCTCGAGGCCATCGTCGGCCCCACCGCCGATCAGGAAGCCGCGCGCCTCGGCATCAAGGCGCGGCTTGCGGAGAACTTTGGCTTCGACCACGCCACCGTCGAGATCTGCGTCGACCCCGAACCACGGTTGCCCACGACCCGCTGCGCGCCTATCTAGACCCTCTCCGCCCAGAGGCCCGCGCCCCATGCCGATCAAGATCCCCGCGACCCTGCCCGCCCACGACGTCCTGCGTCGCGAAGGCGTGATGGTCATGTCGGAGGAGACGGCACTCCGTCAGGACATCCGGCCGCTGCAGATCGGCCTCCTCAACCTGATGCCCAAGAAGGTGCAGACCGAGACCCAGTTCGCACGGGTGATCGGCGCGACGCCGCTGCAGATCGAGCTCACGCTGATCCGCATGTCGGACCACGAGCCCAAGAACACCTCCGCCGCGCATCTCGAGGCCTTCTACCAGCCGTTCCGCGAGGCCCGCGAGCGCCGCTTCGACGGGCTCATCATCACCGGCGCCCCGATCGAGCACCTCGACTTCGAGGCGGTCGGCTACTGGAACGAGCTCCGCGAGGTCTTCGACTGGACCCAGACCAACGTCCATTCCACCATGGGCGTCTGCTGGGGCGGCATGGCGATGCTCCACCACTTCCACGGCGTGCCGAAGCACATGCTGCCGGCCAAGGCCTTCGGCTGCTTCCGCCACCGACCCGTCGCCCCGGCGAGCCCGCTGCTGCAGGGTTTCTCCGATACCTTCATGGTGCCGGTCAGCCGCTGGACCGAGGTGCGCTTCGAGGACGTCGAGCTTCATCCGGAGCTCCGGGTGCTGGTTCATTCCGAGGAAGTCGGCCCCTGCCTGATCGAGGACCGCGAGCACCGCGCCTTCTACATGTTCAACCACCTCGAATACGATTCAACCACGCTCAAGGAGGAATACGACCGCGACCGCGCCGCCGGCGGCGTGGTGACCGCCCCGCTCGACTACTTCCCCGACGACGACCCGGCCCAACCGCCGGAGAACCGCTGGCGCAGCCACGGCCAGCTCCTCTACGGCAACTGGATCAACCAGATCTACCAGAGCACCCCCTACGAGCTCTCGGATCTCGCGCGCTGAACCATCGTTCGGCCCCGCCAAAGGCCGTCCGGCCAGGGTTAACGCAAGATGAATCCCGGAGATGATATCTATTGAAATCAACGGTCTAACCCCTCTGCGCAACTTGCGCAAGGGGAGGAAAAGCCCGCGACCGCGTTGAGCGGGCTTGCCCGGACGGCGCCGAGCGGGTCCTATCCCGACAACGGGGATAGGGGGGGTGGAATGGCCCAGGCGGACCTCGGAACACTGCTTTTCGGCCGGCTACGGGCGGCCCTGCCCGACGCCGCGGCGGCGACGGTGGCGGCGGCGCTCGCCTGGCTGCTCGCCAAGGCGCTCTTCGGCCATCCCTATCCGGTCTTCGCCGCGGTCACCGCCATCATCTGCCTCGCGCCCGGCCTGCCCAACCACGGGCGCCAGGCGGTGGGTCTCGTCCTCGGCGTCGCAACCGGCATCCTCGTCGGCGAGGTGGCGCAGCTCGTTCCCGACGTCCTGCCCACACTCCGCCTCAGCCTCGCCACCTTCGTGGCGATCATGGTCGCCTCGACCTACGGCCTGCAGGCGCTGGTGCCGATCCAGGCCGGGGTCTCCGCCCTCCTCGTCCTTGCCCTCGGCGCCGATTCCGCCGGGCTGGTGCGGATGCTCGACGTCGTCTGCGGCACAGCCGTCGGCCTCCTCTTCAGCCAGGTCCTCTTCACCCCGGACCCGGTCAAGCAGCTCAGGCAGGCCGAGCGAACCCTTCTCGTCGCGCTCGGCGACGCGTTCCGGCAGTCCGAAGCGGCACTCGCCGCCGACGACCAGAGCGGCGCCCAGGCAGCCCTCCGCAGCTTCTCCGACGCCCACGCCACCCTCGCCGCCCTCGCAGGCGGAATCGACACCGCCCGCAGCACCGCGACCTGGTCCCTGCGCGGACGCCTCGTCCGACGCGACCTGCGGCTTGTCGCCGACCGCTTCGGCCGCCGCTCCACCCGCGCCTACGCCGCCGCCCTCCTCTTCGGCTCGGCCCTCGCAACCGCGCTGCAGCGCCGCCCCGGGCCACCGCCCGAAATCCTGGCCCCCGGCATCGCCACCGCGATCCGCCTCTGCGACCTCGACCAGCCGATGCCGGCGCCGGTCACCCTGACGCTCTCCGGCGTCCACGACGACTGGCGCCGCTGTCTCGCGCGGCTCGACGAGGCGATGGAGGCGATCCGCGCCTTCCGCGAAGCGGAGCTCCTACCCGATCCTCAGGCCCGCTGAACCACCTCCACGCAGAGCACCGTCGGGAGATGCCGGGCGATCTCCGTCCAGCTCTCGCCCTCGTCGGCGCTCGCGAACACCGACCCGCTGTTGGTGCCGAAATAGACCCCGGCCGGCTCCCCCCGGTCCGTCGCCATCGCCTGCCGCAACACCGTGAAGAAGCAGTCCTTTGCCGGCAGCCCCCGCCGCTGCGCCGTCCAGCTCCCCCCGCCATCGCGCGAGCACCACACCGCCGCCGAAGCCTCCGGCGGATACCGCCCAGCACTGTCGCCGTTGAGTGGCAGCACCCAGATCGTCTCCGGATCTCGCGGATGCACCGCGATGGGAAAGCCGAAGCCCGACGGCAGCCCCGCGGTGATCTCCTCCCAGCTCCGGCCGCCGTCCGAACTCCGAAACACACCGTGATGGTTCTGCTGGTAGAGCCGATCCCGCCCGTCCCCCGGCGCCCGCACGAAGTTGTGGACACAGAGCCCGACGTCGTCGTCCCCGTGCCGCGGATGCGGCCCCGACGCCGCCCCGTGCGCCGCCGCGTCGGCATTGGAGCGCCGGTTCCGCCGGTCCCAGGACCGCGCCCCGTCGTCGGTGGCGAAGATCCCGGCCGCGGATATGCCCACCCAGAGCTTGGACGCGTCTGCCGGATCCGCCACGATGCTGTGCAGCACCAGTCCCGCCCCGCCCGGCTCCCATTCCTCCCGCGACGGATGCTCGGTCAGGCTGCCCACCGCCGCCCAGGTCTCGCCCCCGTCGTCGCTGCAGAACAGCGCTGCCGGCTTGGCCCCCGAATAGAGCCGATCCCCGACCCGCCCCAGCGACCACAGCGCCGTAACCCGGCCGGTAAACGGCGCTTCCGGCGACGGCTGCCAGCCCGAATTGCGCCGCCTCTGCCGGGTTCCCCTTCACCCACTCGTCGAATTGGCCGTTCGCCAGCCTCGCCAGTGTCCACGTCGCGCCGCCGTCCGTCGAGCGCCACACCCCGGCCCCGTTCCAATCCCCGCCACCTGCCGCCCACAACGCCCCGGTCTCCGGATCGCCGGCGGCATGGTTGATCGGCCACCCGTCGCAGAAGGGTCCGCTCAATTCCCAGTCCTCGCGCGTCCCGGCCGCATTCAGCAGGAACACCCCTTTGGTGGTCCCCACCATCACCGTGATCTCACCCATCCATCGGACCTCCCGCTCAGACCCAAGGCCGTTTCATATCATATCCGCGAAAGTCGCGGAGCGGCTTTGCGAGGGCTCAGGACCACATGTCCCGCAGCACCCGGCGCAGGTCGGCATCGGGAGCTCCCCCCGCCCTGCGCACCGGCTCGGGACATGCCGCGGCCGGCCAGATCGCCTGGCGGAAATGCCCGAGCTGGTGGTCCGGAATGAACCGCGTCCGGCCCGCGTAGACGTGCCGGTCGCCGCGCTTGTGCTGGCCGTGAACGTAGAACCTCAGGGGCTGCACCAGGTGCAGGCTGTCCCGCGCCCGGGTGACGGCAACGTAGAACAGCCGCCGCTCCTCCTCGATCTCGGCACTGGTGCCGGTCCCGAGATCGGACGGGATGCAACCGTCGACGCAGTTGAGGACGAAGATCCGGCTCCACTCCTGCCCCTTCGCCGAATGGATGGTGGAGAGGACGAGGTAGTCCTCGTCCCGTACCGGCACCCCCGCGAGCCCCGAGGTGGCACCCGGTGGATCGAGGGTGATCTCGGTCAGGAACCGCTCGCGGCTCGGATAGCCGGCGGCGATCTCCTCGAGCTGCACCAGATCGGCCCGCCGCGGCCCGAAATCCTCGTGCAGACGCTCGAGATGCGGCTCGTACCAGCCGCGCACCGCATCGAGATCCGCCGGCCAGGCCCGCCGCGGCGCCTTGAGGCGGCCGAAGAGCGCCACGAAGTCCGCCCAGGCCGCCGCAATCGCCTTCGGCACCGCGCACCCGGCCAATGCGCCAGCCGGGTCCGCGGCGCCCGCCATCCGGTCGAGCGCCGCCTCCGCCGTCGCCGGGCCGACGCCGGGCATCAGCTGCAGCGTCCGGAAGCCGGCGATCCGGTCACCCGGGTTCTGCGCGAAGCGCAGGCAGGCCAGCACGTCCTTGACGTGGGCCGCCTCGAGAAACTTCAGTCCGCCGAACTTCCGGAACGGAATGTTGCGCCGGGTGAGTTCCACCTCGAGCGGCCCCGAATGATGCGCCGCCCGGAACAGCACCGCCTGACGCTTCAGCGCCGTCCCCGCCTCCCGCGCCGCGAGGATCTCCTCGCAGACGTAGCCCACCTGCCCCGCCTCGTCCGCCACCGTGACGAGCGCCGGCGCCGCACCCGCCGGCCGGCTGGCGCGCAGCGTCTTGGCATAGCCCTCCCGGGCCTCGGCCAGCACCGCGTTGGCCGCCCCGAGGATCTCCGGCGTCGAGCGATAGTTCTGTTCGAGGGCGATAACGCGGGCCCGCGGGGTGAACTGGCCGGGGAAATCCAGGATGTTACGGACCTCCGCCGCCCGGAACGCATAGATCGACTGGGCGTCGTCCCCGACCACCGTCACGCCGGCGCCGTCGGGCCGCAACCCGGTGAGGATTGCCGCCTGCAGCCGGTTGGTGTCCTGGTATTCGTCGACCAGCACGTGATCGAACCGGGCGCCGATCTCCGCGGCGATCTCCGCTTCCTGCATCATCGCCGCCCAGCAGAGCAGGAGATCGTCGTAGTCGAGCACCCCCAACTCCTGCTTGGCCGCCACATAGGCCCGGTATAGGCCCCGGAGCTCGGCCTCCCACCCAGCACACCAGGGAAAGGTCTGCGCCAGCACCGCGCCGAGATCCGCCCGGGCGTTCACCGCCCGCGAGTAGATGGCCAGACAGGTGCCTTTCGCCGGAAAGCGCCCCTCGGTCTTGGAGAGGCCGAGGCGATGGCGGACGAGGTTCATCAGGTCCGCCGAATCCTCGCGATCGTGGATGGTGAAGTCCGGCTCGATCCCGACCCGGGGCGCATACTCCCGCAGGAGCCGCGCGCCGACGGCGTGAAAAGTACCGGCCCAAGTGAGCCCCGCCGCCAGCGTCGTGCCCCGCGGCCCCAGCACCTCGCCGGCGATCCGCTCGGCACGGCGGCGCATCTCCTCCGCCGCCCGCCGGGAAAACGTCATCAGCAGGATCCGGCGCGGGTCCGTCCCTTTCAGCACTAGGTGCGCCAAGCGGTGGACAAGGGTGTTGGTCTTCCCGGTGCCGGCCCCCGCGATGATAAGGAGCGGCCCGGCGACGCCGCCGTCGCCGTGGAGCACCGCCGCGCGCTGCTCCGGATTGAGCCGTGCGAGAAGGTCGGGGACCGGGGGCGGCGTGTCGATCAGGGCCATGGCGGGAGTAAGCGATGTTTTCCGTTTGTTCGCAAGAGTCGCCTATCGCCTCCCAACTGCGGCGAGCCAGATAAAATTCCAAACGCGTGACAGGCAGAATCCGGGCGTGGCGTCGGTATCGAGCGCGCGAAGCCGGCTCTCGCCAGAGGTTTACGGGGATTTGGTGTGGCTGGAAGGCGGCTGAAAAGTGGCTGGAAAGTGCCCATACGATTTTAGCGCGGGCTTAAACGTTAACCCGGGAAGCGTGGAGTCCGGGCATTCAGGCGGAGCCTTGGTCAGTAGGTGCGGATCAGCCCCACGAGCTTGCCCTGCACCTTGACCTGGTGATCCTGGTAGAGCCGGGTCTCGTAGGCCGGATTGGCGGCCTCGAGCGCGATGGTGGTGCCCCGGCGCCGGAAGGTCTTGAGCGTCGCCTCCTCGCCTTCGATCAGCGCCACGACGATGTCGCCGTTCTGCGCGGTCGGCTGCTCCTGGATCACCACGATGTCGCCGGTGTTGATGCCAGCCTCGATCATCGAATCGCCCTTGACCTCGAGCGCATAGTGCCGGCCCGAGCTCGACAGCATCGACGCCGGCACCGCGACGTTGTGGGATACCTGCTGGATCGCTTCGATCGGCGTGCCGGCGGCGATCCGGCCCATCACCGGCAACTCGATCGACCCCGCCTCGACCGGCAGCGCCGAGCCCGGGCGCTCCGGTCGGCCGCCCTCGAGCACCGAGGGCTTGAAGCCGCCGGCGGAATCCAGCGTCTCGGGCAGGCGCACCACCTCGATGGCCCGTGCCCGGTGCGGCAGCCGGCGAATGAAGCCCCGTTCCTCGAGCGCGGTGATCAGCCGGTGTATGCCGGATTTCGACCGCAGATCGAGCGCGTCCTTCATCTCGTCGAAGGACGGCGGCACCCCTTCCTTCTGCAGTCGGTCGTGAATGAAGTGAAGAAGATCGTACTGCTTGCGCGTAAGCATCTGGCCGGTTCCTGGCTCTGTCCCTGCTTACGTTCTAGATACGTTCACCTTTTGTGTCAACCTTTTATAAGACTGCACAATCATAGGTTTATCACATCATGAAGAACTCAACCGCGTCCCCTTGCTGCCGGGCCGGATCGCCCGGCGGCCGGACCATCAGCGCATTGGCCTCGGCAAGCACCGAGAGGAGCGAGCTGTCCTGGCGATCGTAGGGCGTGCAGCGCCACCCCTCCGGCCCAAGTTCGGCCCGCGCCCGCATATAGTGGGCGCGCGGACCGTTGGGCCCGAGGTCGGTGCCGAGCCGGGCCGGATGCGTCGCGGGCAGGTCGCCGGCCAAGCCCAGCATCCGCTCGACGGCGGGCACCAGGAAAACCCTTCCGCAGACCATCGAGGACACCGGATTGCCCGGAAGCCCAACCAGCGGCGTCTCGCGGAGCCGTCCGGCCATCAGCGGTTTGCCGGGCCGCATCGCCACCCGGTAGAAGTCGAGCGCCAGCCCGTGGTCGAGCGCGGTCTTCTGCACCAAGTCGAAGTCGCCGACCGAGGCGCCGCCGAGCGTCACGATCAGGTCTGCCTCCCGGGCGAGCCCGAAGACGGCTACGAGGCTCGCGGCCGTATCCCGGGCGATCGGCAGCAGCCGCGCCTCGGCGCCGGCGGCCTCCAGCATCGCCTTGAGTTCGAAGCCGTTCGAGGCGACGATCTGGTCCGGTCCCGGCGCCTCGCCCGGCATCACCAGCTCGTCGCCGGTGGCGATCAGGGCCACCACCGGCCGCCGGCCCACCGCCACCCGTCCGGCGTTCATCGATGCCATCAGCGCCAGATCCGCCGGCCCCAGCCGCCGCGGCGCGCCCACCCGCGCCCCGGCGGCGAAGTCGCCGCCTTCGGGACGGATATGCACCGCTTCGTCCCGCTCGCCGCGCAGGACGATGTGGTCGCCTTCGATATCGGCGTCCTCCTGGATCAGCACCCGGTCCGCCCCCTCGGGCACCGGCGCGCCGGTGAAGATCCGCACCGCCTCGCCCGGCCCGACCCGGCCGGCGAACCGCCCTCCGGCCGCCGAGACGCCAATGACCCGGAGCCGCGCGCCCGTGGCGACGTCGGCGCTGCGAAGCGCGTAGCCATCCATCGCCGAGGCGGCGAAAGGCGGCTGTGCGCGCGCCGCCACCACGTCGCGGGCCAGCACCCGTCCCGCGGCCTCGGCCAGCGGCACCTCTTCGGTGGGGAGCGGGTCGAACAGGCGCATTAGCCGGGCATGCGCCTCGGCCACGGACATCAGCGGCATCACGGCGCCTCGTAGCGCCCGGACTTGCCGCCTTCCTTCAGCGCCAGCCGGATTTCGCCGATCACCATGCCCCGGTCCACCGCCTTCAGCATGTCGTAGACGGTGAGCGCCGCGACGGAAACCGCCGTCAGCGCTTCCATTTCCACCCCAGTCGGCCCGGTGGTGGCCACGGTGGCCTCGATGGCGACGCGGCCGGCGCCAGGATCGGCCTTGAGATCCACCGCCACCTTCGACAGCGCCAGCGGATGGCAGAGCGGAATGAGATCGGCGGTGCGCTTGGCCGCCATGATCCCGGCGAGCCGCGCCACCCCGAGCACGTCGCCCTTGGCGGCGGTGCCTTGCGTGACGTGGTCCAGCGTCTCCGGCGCCATCGCCACCCAGCCGCGCGCCACCGCCCGCCGCGCCGTCGCCGGTTTCTCCGAGACGTCGACCATCTGCGCGGCGCCTGCGGCATCGAAATGCGTCAGCCCGGCCATCATTCGGCCTGCGGATTCCAGGGGCTGCGCAGGAGGTCGCGTGTCGCCAGCTCGACGTTCTCCTCGCGCATCAGCGTCTCGCCGATCAGGAAGCAGCGCACGCCGTAGCGGGCGATCTGTGCGAGGTCCTGGCGGGTAGCGAGCCCGGACTCCGACACGATCAGCCGGTCGGCCCGAACCCCGCGCGCCAGGCGCTTGGTCGTCTCAATGTCGGTCACGAAGGTGTTGAGATCGCGGTTGTTGATCCCCAGAAGCGGCGACCTCAACAGCTTGGCGCGCTCGAGTTCCTCGGCCGTGTGCACCTCGATCAGCGCCCCCATGCCCCAGATCGCGGCGACATCCTCGAGCTCCGCCGCCTGGGTGTCCGAAACCGCGGCGAGGATGATGAGGACGCAGTCGGCGCCGAGCGCGCGCGACTCCACAACCTGCCAGGGGTCGAAGAGGAAGTCCTTGCGCAGCACCGGCAGCCGCGACGCCTCACGCGCCAGGCCGAGGTAGCTGTCGTCGCCCTGAAAGCTCGGCCCGTCCGTCAGCACGCTGAGGCAGGTGGCGCCACCCGCCGCATAGGCGGCGGCGAGGCGCGCCGGATCGAAATCGGCGCGGATCACCCCGCGGGACGGGCTCGCCTTCTTGATCTCGGCGATGAGCCCGTAGCCGCGCGCCGAGGCGGTGCGCAGGGCATCGTGGAAGTCCCGCGGCCGCTCGGCATCCCGGGCCGCCGACTCGATCGCGGCCATCGACCGCTCGGCCTTGCGCCGCGCCACGTCCTCGAGCTTGTAGGCCCGGATGTCGTCGAGGATGCTCACGACGACGCCCCCGCCGCGGCGGTGACCGCCGCGAGCTTCTCCGCCCGCTCCCGCGCCGCCCCGGAATCGAGGCTCTCCACCGCCATCGCCGCGCCCTCGCGCAGGCTCGCCGCCCGCTCGGCCACGACGAGCGCCGCCGCGGCGTTGAGCACTACCGCGTCACGATAGGCCGACGGCGCGCCGGCGAGAACGCCCCGCAGCGCCCGGCCGTTCTCCTCGGGCGTACCGCCGAGCACCGCGCTGAGCGAATGCAGCGGCAGCCCGGCCTCCTCCGGATGGACCGAGAACTCCCGCACCCGTCCGTCGTTCAGCTCCGCCACGTAGGTCTCGCCGGCGATCGACACCTCGTCGGTCCCGTCGGCGCCATGCACGACCCAGGCGCGATCCGACCCGAGTTCGCCCAGGGTCTCGGCCATCGGCCGGATCACCGCCCGGGTGAAGGCGCCGGTGAGCTGCCGGCGGACGGCGGCGGGATTGGTCAGCGGTCCGAGGATGTTGAAGATCGTCCGGGTCCCGAGCTCCTGGCGCGCCGGCATCACGTGGCGCGTCGCCGGGTGGTGCATCGGCGCCATCATGAAGCCGATCCCCGCCTCGGCCAGCGCCCGCTCCACCACTTCGGGGCCGACCATTACGTTGATGCCGAGTTCGGTCAGCGCGTCGGCCGCGCCGGACTTCGACGACAGGTTGCGGTTGCCGTGCTTGGCCACCGGCACCCCGCAGCCGGCGACCACGAAGGCCGCGGCGGTGGAGATGTTGAGTGTGCCCTTGCCGTCGCCGCCGGTGCCGACGATGTCGATGGCCCCCTCCGGCGCCCGGACCCGCAGGCACCGCGCCCGCATCACCGCGGCGGCGGCGGCATACTCCGCCACGGTCTCGCCGCGGGTGCGCAGCGCCATCAGGAAGCCGCCCACCTGCGCCGGCGTGGCGTCGCCGTCCATGATCGCGGTGAACGCCGCCTCCGCCTGCTCGCGGGTAAGCGGGCCCTCGGCGGCCTTGCCGATCAGCGGTTTCAGTCGGTCACTCATGCGGGCTCGCGAGCGAGCTCGAGGAAGTTGCGCAGGAGCGCGCGGCCGTGCTCGGAGGCGATGGATTCCGGGTGGAACTGAACGCCGTGGATCGGCAGCTCCCGGTGCGCGAGCCCCATGATGGTGCCGTCCGCGAGTTCCGCCGTCACCTCGAGCTCGGAAGGCAGCGTCGGCCGCTCGACGATGAGGCTGTGATAGCGGGTGGCGTGGAACGGCGAAGGCAGGCCCCGGAAGACGCCGCTGCCGCCGTGGCGGATGGTGCCGAGCTTGCCGTGGACGATGTCGGCTGCACGCACAACCTTGCCGCCGAACGCCTGGCCGATCGCCTGGTGGCCGAGGCAGACTCCGATCAGCGGCGTCCGCGTCTCGGCGGCCGCCGCGACGAGCGCGAGGCAGATGCCGGCGTCGTCGGGGGTGCAGGGCCCGGGCGAGAGCAGGATCGCGGCGGGGTTGAGCGCCATCGCCGCCTGCACGTCGATCTCGTCGTTGCGGCGCACGGTCATCTCGGCGCCCAATTCGCCGAGGTAATGGTAGAGGTTGTAGGTGAAGCTGTCGTAGTTATCGATCAGCAACAGCATCTTCCGGCCCTCCGGCGGCATTCCCGCTGGCGCCCGCCCGCCCGCGCGCTATACATGGCCCCGGGGGTCAGACCGGGTCAAGGGCAAGCGCGCCCGTGGCCAGAGGAGGATAGCGGCGGATGGCAACGCAACCGCGCCCACGCGGCTTCTGGCGAGGCTTCTTCACCGGGCTGATCGTCGCGGCCCTCGGTCTGGTCGCCCTGGCGATCGCCTACCCGCCGCTGCGCCCGCCCGAGGTCACCGAGGGCAGCCTGCAGCCGCCCGCCGCCCCGGACCGGCCCCAGCAGACCGCCGAGCCCGCCCCCGCCGGCCTCCTGCCCTCGCCCGCCCCGGCACCGCTGGTCCCCGGCCTGCCCGATCAGGCCACCGCCGCGGACGCCGCTCCGCCCGCCGGCCCCGGCTCGCCATCGCTGGTCGAATCGGGGAACTGACCAGACCTCGGCGCGTCGGCCGGCAGAACAGTTGCGGCGGGCCCCGTACACCTGATGTTCCGGGTTCTCACCCGATCGGGTTTGGTTAATATGGACCAAATCATCGGGGGGACAGTTCAATGAAATTCGCGGCTCAAGCCACTTTTACTGCGGCGCTTTCTGTTCTCGGCGCGGTTCCGGTCGCGGCCATGACCGTCCACCTTGCCCCGGTCGTCAGCGGGTTCTCCGGCGGATTCGTCGTCGACGTGACGCCGGTTCCGGGAACGGCCGACAAGATGTTCCTGACCGACTTCACCGCGGGGATGGTCACGGTCCTCGACCGGACCTCGGGCAGTATTTCGCCGTTCCTTCCCGGCGTCACCATAGACGGCACGCCGATCGGGGACACCTTCTTCGAGAGCGCCGCCTTCGCCCTGGCGACGGCACCCGACTTCGAGAAGAGCGGCAAGTTCTACGTCAGCGTCAACACCACCAAGACCCAGAACGTCGTGGTCGAGTACACCGCCGATCCGAAGACCCTCACCGTCGATCCGTCGACGCAGCGGCGGGTCGTCACCATCGAACACCCGAAGTACGACTCGGCGGAGATCCATTACGGCGGCGCGATCTCCTTCGGGCCGGACGGCATGCTCTACATGACCACCGGCGACGTCGGCGCACCCTTTGGCCCGGGCTCTGACAATCCGGCACAGGACGAGAGCAACCGGCTCGGCGCCGTGTTGCGCATCGACCTAAGCGGCGACGACTACCCCGGCGATCCGGAGAACAACTACGCGGTCCCGCCCGGCAACCCCGACTTCGGGCCGGGCAGCGACCCGGCGCTGATCGCCAGCGGCCTGCGCAACCCGTTCAAGGCGGAATTCGATCCAGCGACCGGCATCCTCTACATCGGCGAGGTCGGCCAACTCCAGCGCGACGAGATCGACATCATCGACGCCGGGCCGCTCAAGGCGCGCAACTTCGGCTGGCCCGCCTACGAGGGCACGCTCCCCCTGACGGCCGGCTACAGCCTCGACGGCCTCCTCACCGACCCCGTCCACGAGGTCGTCCACGGCACCGGTGCCTTCGAGGGATTCTCGGTCACTGGCGGCACGGTTTACCGCGGCCCGATCGAGGCGCTGCAGGGCCTCTACTTCTTCGGCGATTTCGGACCGGGCGATCCGGCATTCCAGTCCCCGCTCTGGTCTTTCCGGCTCGACCCCGCCGCCGGGACGATTTCGCAACTCGTCTCCTGGGGCATCGATATCCCTGGCGCCGGCGCCCTCGGCCCCGTGCTCGGCTTCGGCACCGACGGCCTCGGCAACCTCTTCGTCAGCGACGCCAATGGCTCGGTCTACCAGTTCGTCGCCGCGACAATCCCGCTCCCCGCTCCGGGCCTGCTGCTCGCCGGCGGCCTCATCGCCTTTGGGACGCTTCGACGTCGACGCCAATCGCCCAGAGGGACACCCGTCCCTGCACATACGTGACTGTCTTGCGCCGGGAGCGGTGATCCGACGGCGCGTGCTGCACGTCCGGATGGTGGGACGAACCGGTCGCCGGCGCGATGGATGACTCGGGGCGATGACGTGAGCAATACTTCGCTACATGGCGAAGTATAGAGCATCGAGCATGGACCGAACCTTTTCGGCGCTGGCCGATCCTACCCGGCGCGGGGTCCTGCAGCGGTTGATGAAGGAGCCCGGGCTTTCGGTGAGCGAGCTCGCGCGGCAGCATTCGCTGAAACTTCCGGGCATGACCAAGCATCTGGATGTCCTGTCGGATGCGGGACTGATCACGCGGACCAAGACCGGCCGCACCGTGGCGGTGAACCTGTCCGCCGCGCCGATGCAGGAGGCGATGGAATGGCTGAAGCGGTACGAGGACTTCTGGACGGTCAGCATCGACAGACTTGTGGCCCTGGTGGAAAAGGACGGCGACTGATGGCCGGCAGCCTCCCGAGCCTGACCATCGTGCGGAAGATCAAGGCGCCGCCTGCCAAGGTCTACGCCGCCATCACCACACCCGCGCTGATGCTGCAATGGTGGGGTCCCGACACCGGCCCGACGCTCCGCGCCGAGGCGGACGTGCGCGCCGGGGGGCGCTTCAGCATCGTCTTCCGGCTGCAGAACGGCGATGAGCACAATCCGACCGGCGTCTACCGGGAAGTGGTCCCCGACAGGAAGCTCGTCTTCACCTGGGAATGGCCGGGAATGCCGGAGCGGAAGTCGCTGGTCACGCTCGTGCTGAAGCCGCTCGATGACGGCACCGAGCTCACGCTGATCCACGAACAGCTCCCCGACGAAGCGGCGCGCGCAAGTCACGCGCTCGGCTGGAGCGGCCTTCTCGACAAGCTGACGGCTTTCTTTGGAGGTGCCGAGTGAACGACCTGATCCTCACGACCTACGACTGGGTTCCCCAGAGCCCGCGCGGCTTCGTGCGCGACATACGGGTGCGGTGGGCCCTGGAAGAGGCGGGATTGCCCTATCGGGTCGAGAGCACCCCGTTTCGCGACCGGCAGCCGGAGCACTTCGCGCGTCAGCCCTTCGGGCAGGTGCCGTGGCTCACCGATGGCGACATCGCCATCTTCGAGAGCGGCGCCATCCTGCTCCATCTGGGCGAGCTGACCGAGGCGTTGATGCCTGCCGACCGACGCGGCCGGAGCGCGGTCAAGGAATGGTTGTTCGCCGCCCTCGCATCGGTCGAGGCTGCCAGCCAGCCCTGGTCCTTCTTCAAGTTCTCCGGCGCAACCGAAGACGCGCCGATGTGGGGGTTCTTCGACGAATTCCTGAACACGCACCGCCTCCCGCACATGGAAACCGTCCTGGCGCAACGCGAATGGCTGGTCGGGACGTTTTCGGTGGCCGACATTCTCATGGCCGACGTGCTGCGCCTCGTTGATCGGTTCGACGGCCTCGCCGCGTTTCCCGCCTGCAGGGCTTACGTCGCCAGAGCCACTGCCCGCCCGGCTTTCGGGAGGGCACATGCAGACCAGATGGCGCATTTTGCCGCAGCGGATTAGGCAACCCTCGCGCTCCGACGCGACCGGGCCAGGCCCGCCGAGCCCTCAGCGAGCCGTTTCCGGCACCGCCGCTCCGCCGCACGCCCCGTCCCCGAACGCCGCCGCCACCACCGTCCCCGCCCGGTCCGCCAGCGCCTTGCGGCCGGCGAAATCCGCCGCCCGGAGCGGGGGGTGGAAGGTCACCTCCACCACCCCGCCGGTCGAGCGCGCCAGCACGTCGCGGAGGTGCGAGGCGAAGTCCATCTCCCCCCACCAGCCATAGAAGCTCGCCGGCAGCCCCGGCCGCGGCCGGTAGCGCAGGGTCACCGGCTGCACCGACACCCCGTCCTGCATCGCCTCCGCGAAGAACACCCCGAAGAGCGCCGACTTGAACGGCAACACACGCTGCCCGTCGGTGCTGGTGCCCTCCGGGAAGATCGCCATCTGGTCGCCTCGCACCAGCCGCCCGAAAAGCTCCGTCTCCTGGCGCTTGGCCTCCGCCGGCCGGCGGTCGATGAACATCGTGCCGATCGCCCGGCCGATATGGCCGATCACCGGCCAGGCCCGCACCTCCGACTTCGACACCAGGAACGGCGCCGCCGCCCGCTGCAGCACCACGATGTCGATCCAGCTCGAGTGATTGGCGACGAACGCCCCGCCCCGCCGCATCGGCATCCCGTGCTGGACGTAGCGCAACCCCAGGCTCAGCAGCGCCTGCGCCGCCCAGACCTGCACCACCGGCGGCGCCAGCGCCGTCACCGTCCGCCCGGCCAGCCTTGCCAGCAGCGCGTCGACGCCCCGCAAGACCAGGAAGACCGCGAACAGCACCGCCAGCGCCGCCACCGCCCAGACCCCGCGCCGCACCAGCCGCAGCTTCTCGCGGCCGGTCAGCGGCGGCAGCGCCACCGGCTCGGCCTCGTTCCAGCCGGCCCTCACCTGCGTCGTCCCCGGGTCCGCTGGTAGAAGCTGAGGTAGCGCTCGGTCATCCGACGGGTGTCCATCACCACGCAGACGTCGACGGTATTGAAGTCCTCGTCCACGAAGGCCCCGTCGCCGACGAAGCCGCCGACGCGCAGGTATGCCTTGATCAGCGCCGGGATCGCCTGCAGCGCCCGCGGCGCGTCGATCGCCTCGCGCGGCATCAGGTTCATGTCGAGATAATGCTTCGGCCGCGCCCGCACCCGCAGATCCGGCGGCGCCAGGTGCTCGTGATGCAGGTACGACAGCGCCTCGGCCAGCGGCGCCGGATCGGTGCCGTGAAAGCTCGCCACCCCGAACAGCAGCTGGATGTCGCGCTCCAGCACATAGCTCGCGAGCCCATTCCACAGGAGATGCATCGCCGGCCCGCCCCGATGCGCCTTGGCCACGCAGGACCGCCCGAGCTCGACGCAGGCCCGCCCGGAGTTGGCGATCGCCGAGAGATCGTACTCCTCCGCGCCGTAGAACCCCGGCCCCGCCGCCGCCACGTCGCCGCGCATCAGCCGGTAGACCCCGACCACCCGGTCGAGCGGGTCCACGATCGCCGGATCGACGGTGGTCAGGATCAGGTGGTCGAAGAACGGGTCGAACTCGTCCCACTCCCGCCGCGCCGCCCGCTCCTCGGCGGTGGCCCGCGCCCCCATCTCCTCGACGAAGACCCGGTAGCGCAGCCGCTGCGCGCCCTCCCGCTCCTCGGCGGTCTCGGCCAGCTTCACCTGGTAGCGGCTGAGATCGATCTGCATCTGGGTCCCGGCTGGCGGACGATCCCCCCGCCCGCGCGCATTCCTTTAGCGGCTCGGCCTGACGGAGGCAAACGCCAAGGACCCGCCCGGCTGCGACGTTTACCGTCCTTTAACATGTCTGTGCGAATGATTAACTGAGATCCGCTGGCGGGCCGAAGTCGGGCGCAAGACGGATCCGGGAGCCATCGATGACCACCTTTCCCGCATGCTCGAAGTTCACGGTGATCTTGCCGTTGATCACCGACTGCACCTGCCCCAGCCCCCAGTCGGGGCGCTCGGGATGGCGCACCAGCATGCCCGGCTCGAGGAAGTCGTCCATCACCCCTATCCGTGCCCGGAGGCCGCGTCCGTGACCAATCCCGATCTTCCCGCGCTGGTCAGCGCCCGGCTGTGCCACGACCTCATAAGCCCGATGGGCGCCATCGGCAACGGCCTCGAGCTCCTGCAGCTCGCCGACGGCAACGGCGCCGCCGAGCTCGCGCTCGTCAACGACAGCCTCGCCACCGCGCTCGCCAAGCTGCGCTTCTACCGGGTCGCCTTCGGCCCGGCCGACCCCCAGGCCCGCCAGTCCCTCGACGAGGCCGCCCAGATCACCGACGCGATGTTCCACGGCCGCTTCGCCGTCACCTGGGACGCCCACGGCGGCGACGTGCCCCGCCCGCTGGCCCGGATCGCCTACCTCGCGGTCCTCTGTCTCGAGAAGAGCCTGCCGATGGGCGGCACCGTCCGCATCGGCCTCGCGCCGGGCGGCCTCGCCCTCTCCGTCGACGGCCGCCGCACCGCGCCGCCCGCCGCGCTCTGGGCCCACGTCACCGACGGCGCCCCGCTGCCGGAGGTCAAGGCGGACACCGTCCAGTTCCCGCTCCTCGCCGCCACCCTCGCCGAGACCGGCCACCGGCTCAGCGCCCGCTTCGAGGAGACCGCCGTCGACGTCTCGGTCACCGCGATCCAGGCGCCGCTGGCTGCAGTCCGCTTCTGAACCGCGCCATGTTGGCCCGGTAGCTCGCCGCCGAGCGCTTCAGCCCGGCGAGCTCCGCCGCCGTCAGGTCCCGCACCACCTTGCCGGGCCGCCCCAAGACCAGCGTGCCCTCGGGGATCTCCTTGCCCTCGGTCACGAGCGCCCCGGCGCCGATCAGCACCCGCGGCCCGATCCGCGCGCCGTTCATCACCATCGCCCCCATGCCCACCAGGCACCCCTCGCCGATGGTGCAGCCGTGCAGCATCGCCATGTGCCCGATCGTGCAGTTCGGCCCGATGGTCAGCGGGAACCCGATGTCGGTGTGGCAGACGGATCCGTCTTGGACATTGGAGTTCTCGCCCACCTCGATCGGCTCGTTGTCGCCGCGGAGCACGGCGTTGAACCAGATCGCCGCCCCCTTGCGCAGGATGACCCGTCCCGACAGCCGCGCGCCGGGCGCCACCCAGTAGTCGCCGTCCTCCGGCAGCTCCGGCGCCACCCCGTCCAGCGTGTAGAGGCTCATCTCAGCCGCTCCTCGAATTCCGCGTTCAACCGCCGCACCAGCCCGACCAGGTCCGGCCGCCGCTCCCGCCGGAGCCGCTCGGCGGCGATCACCGCCTTCAGCTCCGCCTCGCACTGGGCGAGGTTGGCGTTGACCAGCACGTAATCGTATTCCGCCCAGTGGCTGATCTCCTCGCGCGACTGCGCCATCCGGCCCGCCACCACCTCCGGGGCGTCCTGGCCGCGGGCGCGCAGGCGGGCTTCGAGCTCGGCCATCGACGGCGGCAGGATGAAGACCGACACCACCGCGTCGCGCAGGCTCGAGTTGCGGATCTGCTGGCCGCCCTGCCAGTCGACGTCGAAGAGCACGTCCTGCCCGGCGTCGATGGCGGCCTCCACCGGCGCCCGCGGCGTCCCGTAGAGATTGCCGTAGACCTCGGCGTGCTCCAGCATCTCGCCGGCCTCGACCATGGCGAGAAACTCCCGGCGGCTCTTGAAGAAGTAGTCGTTGCCCTCCTTCTCCCCCGGCCGCGGCGGCCGCGTCGTCGCCGAGACCGAGAACCGCACCTCCGGATCGAACTCCAGCAGCCGCCGCGACAGCGTCGACTTTCCTGCCCCCGAGGGCGAGGACAGGATGATGAGGATGCCCCGGCGATGCGTCTTCGTCATCGCCTACTCCACATTCTGCACCTGCTCGCGCATCTGGTCGATCACCACCTTCATCTCGAGGCCGAGCGCGGTGAGGTCGCTGGCCTGCGCCTTGGAGCAGAGGGTATTGGCCTCGCGGTTGAACTCCTGCATCAGGAAGTCGAGCTTGCGCCCGACGACGCCGCCCTCGGCGATCATCCCCCGCGCCGCCGCCACGTGCGCCTCGAGCCGGTCGAGCTCCTCGGTCACGTCGGCCCGCACGGCGACCATCGCCAGCTCCTGCGCGAGCCGCGCCTCGTCCACCGGCGCCGTCGCCGCCATCACCGCCTCGAGCCGGCTGCGCAAGAGCTCGCCGCTGCGTCCCGCCCGCGCCTCCGCCGTGGTACGCGCCGCCCGCGCCAGGCCCTCGATCCGGTCGAGCTGCGCCCCCAGCACCCCGGCCAGCGCCACGCCTTCCGCCGCCCGCGCCGCCGCCAGCGCCGCCAGCACCGGCGCGATCTCCGTCGTCATCTGCGCGATCAGCGGCGCATAGTCCTCCGCCGAGGCCGATTCAGCCTCCAGCACCCCGCGGACCGCGATGAGATCCGCGGCGGTCATCGGCGCGAGGTCGAGCCCGCGCGCGGCCGCGGTCTCCGATACCGACAGCGCCGCGGCGACCGCCGCCTCCAGCGCCTCGGGGTTCAGGCGCGGCAGCATCCCGCCGCCGCCCCGCGCCAGCCGCAGCGACAGCGTCACCGACCCGCGCGCCAGCACCTGGGCCACCGCGGCACGGATCGGCGCCTCCAGCGCCTCGAACCCGTCCGGCAGCCGCAACCGCAGGTCGAGCCCGCGGCCGTTGACGCTGCGCGCCTCCCAGGTCCATGCGGCACCGTTGATTCCCCCGCTCCGGTCGGCGAACCCCGTCATCGACGTCAGCGGCATGCGCCCTCGCTCGCGTTATAGGCGAAATCCTGCCAATCTTTTCGCCAATTTTCGGACAAATTAAGATAGTCTGTGCAAAGCACGCGACAACGCGGCAGGGCTGGTATAGCTTGTGAAGAAATCATTACCCCCAAGGCCTGCCGGTGGCGGGGCCCGAGGGTAAGCAGGCAGGTTCCACGCGGTCAAGTTGCCATATGAATGATCTCATGCTCTCCTCCCTGAAGACCTACTGGGACCGGCTCCGTGCCGGTCGCGTCGCGCCCTACCGGGCCGAGATCGACCCGCGCCAGTTCGAGTCGGCGCTGGAGAACATGTTCATCATCGAAAAGCTGGCGCCGGACAACATGCGCATCCGGCTGGCCGGCATGAAGATCTGCGAGATGATGGGCATGGAGGTGCGCGGCATGCAGCCCGCGCTCCTGATCGAAGACGCCGACCGCCAGCGCTTCGACCGCCTGCTCAACGTGGTGATGAACGAGCCCGCCGTGGTCGAGCTCAAGCTCGCCGCCCCGAACCGCGCCGGCACCTACCGCGCCACCATGCTGATGATGCCGCTCAGGAGCGACTTCGGCGACATCAACCGGGTGATCGGCTGCACCTCCGGCGACGGCGACCTCTTCGCCCCGCCACTCTCCTTCGCCATCGAGGACGTCGCCGTCACGCCGGTGGAGCCCAGCCAGGGCGCCGAGCCGAAGACCCTGATGCCGGGCTTCGCCGAGGCCCAGGCGAGTTTCACCCAGGCCCAGCCGGCTCCGGCCCCGAAGCTCCGCACCATCGACGGCAATCCCAACGCCGCGGGCAAGTCCCGCGAGGGCGCCTCGCCGCCGAAGCTCAGGGTGATCGACGGCAAGTAGGCCAGGTGACCTCGGCGGCTGCCGTCTTCACCGAAAATTATTGAACATTAACGCCTTTGTTTTCAATGCGTTCACGCGTGAACACCCCCGAGTTCACACCCCTCGCCGCTCGCCGAGCATCGCCGCCAGCCGCAGCCGCGCCCCCACCTCCTCCGGCCGGTCCAGCACCGCCACCAGCTCCTCCAGCGACGCGAGGTTGTGACACGACCGGAAGCTGTCCACATGCGGCAGCATCGCCCGCACCCCCCGCGCCCGCGGCGCGAACCCGTCCCAACGCAACAGCGGGTTCAGCCAGATCAGTCGCCGCGCCGACAGGTGCAGCCGCTCCATCTCATAGCCGAGCCGCACCGGGTCGTCCCGGTCGAGCCCGTCGGTGATCAAGAGCACCACCGCCCCCTGCCCCAGCACCCGCCGCGACCAGTCCCGGTTGAAGTCGTGCAGGCACGCCCCGATCCGCGTGCCCCCCTCCCAGTCAAGCGCCTCCTTCCCCGCCGCCGCCAGCGCCGCGTCGACGTCCCGGTGCCGCAGGTGCCGGGTGATGTTGGTGAGCCGCGTCCCGAAGGTGAACGCATGCACCTGCGCCCACCCCGCCCCCTTGGCGTTGGCCGCCGTGTGCAGGAAATGCAGCATGATCCGGCTGTAGGCCGACATCGACCCCGAGATGTCGCAGAGCGCCACCAGGTTCGGCCACCGCGTCCGCCGCGCCCGCGTCACCAGCGCCTGCACCTCGCCGCCCGAGCGCAGCGCCGCCCGCATCGTCCCCCGCCAGTCCGCCACCCGCCCCCGCGCGTCGACCCGCGTCCTGCGGCTCGCGATCGGCCTGACCGGCAGCTCCAGCTTCGCGATCGCCCGCCGCGCCGCCGCCTGCTCCGCCGTCGACATCTGCTCGAAATCCATCCGCCGCAGCTTCTCCTCCGCCGAGAAGGTCAGCCGCGCATCGACCTCGATCTCCTCGCCCTCGGTCTCCTCCCGCCGCTGCGGCGCCTCCGCCCCGTCGATCAGCGCCTCCGCCGCCCGCCGCTCCGCCGCCGACGGCGCCGGCGCCTCGTTCAGCCCCCGCACCATCGGCACCAGCATCTGCATCATGTGCTCGACGAACTGCGGGTCCCGCCAGAACAGCCGGAAGATCTGCGCGAAGATCACCCGGTGCTCCGGCCGGCTGACGAAGCAGGCCTCGAGCGTGTAGTAGAAATCCCGCCGGTCCCCGAACCCCGCCGCCTCGACCGCCCGGATCGCGTCCACCACCCGCCCGGTCCCCACCGGCACCCCGGCCTTGCGCAGCGCCCGGGCGAAATGCGTGATGTTCAGCGCCAGCTTGCCGTCGGCCGGCACCGCCAGGTCGGCGAACCGCGCCATCAGACCGGCCCGAGTTCCGCCTTGGCCTCGTCGAGGATCCGCTTCGCCTCCGACCCCTGCAGCCGCGCGATGTCGTCCTGGTACTTCAGCAGCGCCCCCAGCGTGTCGGCGATCACCTGCGGGCTCAGCTGCACCGCATCGAGCGCCACCAGGCACTTCGCCCAGTCGATCGTCTCCGCCACCCCCGGCTTCTTGAACAGGTCCTCCTCGCGCAGCCGCTGCACGAAGGCCACCACCTCGCGCGACAGCGCCTCGGTCGCCTCCGGTGCCCGCGCCTTGAGGATCAGCAGCTCCCGGTCGAAGTCCGGGTAGTCCACCCAATGGTAGAGGCATCGCCGCTTCAGGGCGTCATGCACCTCGCGGGTGCGGTTCGAGGTCAGGATCACGATCGGCGGCTCGGCGGCGTGGATGGTCCCGAGCTCGGGGATCGTCACCTGGAAGTCGCTGAGCGCCTCGAGAAGGAACGCCTCGAACGGCTCGTCGGTGCGGTCGAGCTCGTCGATCAGCAGCACCGGCGGCCCACCGTCCTGCGGCTGCATCGCCTCGAGCAGCGGCCGGCGGATCAGGAACCGCTCCGAGAACAGCTCCTCGGTCAGCGCGTGCCGGTCCGCGGCGCCCTCGGCCTCGGCGGTCCGGATCGCCACCATCTGCGCCGGGAAGTTCCACTCGTAGACCGCGCTCGCCGCATCCAGCCCCTCGTAGCACTGCAGCCGGATCAGCCGCCGCCCGAGCGCCTGGGCGAGCGCCTTGGCGATCTCGGTCTTGCCGACCCCGGCCTCGCCTTCCAGAAACAGGGGCCGCCCCAGCTTCAGCGCCAGGAACACCACCGTCGCCAGCCCGCGGCCCGCCACGTAGCCGGCCCGGTCGAGCAGCCCCTGGGCATCATCAATCGTCTTCGGCATCGGCGCGGACATCGCGGCCCTCCCTCGCGCGCCATATGGATGCAGCGCCGGCAGAAATTGCAACCCCGGCCGGCCCGCCGACAACCCGTTGTTAACCGTTTCGCGCCATACCGGCATCAGCCCGCATGGCGTGCCCGAGGCGGGCGAACCGGCATCCGATCCAGGAGACGCCCATGCGGCTTTTGGCCTGCATCCTCGCTGCCCTCGCCACCGCCGCGCCCGCGGCCGGCCCCCTCCGCGCCGACGAGGCCACCTCGCCCGTCGTCCTCACCACGCTCAAGCCCAGCAGCCCCTGCGGCTTCTTCCGCGCCCAGGCCTGGGGCAAGGGCCTCGACAGCCCGGCCACCGAGATGCTCTGGGCCTGCGAGGCGATCGCCACCCGCCGCGCCGCCGGCATTCCCCTCGGGATCCGCCTCGAGGCCACCGAGCTCGCGCTCGACCGCTACCGCGAGGCACTCCACGCCGCGACGAAGGGCGGCTTCTCCGCCACCAGCGGCCGCGGCCCCACCGCGTTCTACCCGAGCGACTCCGAAAAGCGGCAGATCGCCGATACCACCGGCGTCCTCGCCGCGCTGACGGCGATCTCCGGCCGCTACTGACCTCAGCCCTCCAGACCGAGCCGGCGATGCCATTCGGCGATGCTCTCGTCCGGATAGGCCTCGAAGCGCTTGTCGTTCGGCCGCACACAAGGCTCCACCCAACCCGCCTTGCTGCCAAGCATCAGGTGGGTGTGCTCCGGCGCCACCGGCAGCGCGCTGTCGATCGCCGACGCGTGCGGGTGGAGAAGTTCGGGCCAGCGCGGATCCCAAATCCAGAGCGCCGACCCGCAGAGGCCGCAGAACTTCCGCTCCGCCTCGCTCTCCCCCTCCGCCATCCGCGCCCGGTAGGTCCGGACGTTCTCCGCGCCCTCCACCTCGAGCGTCTCCGCCTCCGCGCCGATATTGATCGCGAACCCACCGCCCCCGGCGGTCTTGCGACAGATCGAGCAGTAGCAGAGATTGAACGGATAGGGATGCGGCGCTTCCACCCTGAACCGCACCGCCTTGCAATGACAGGACCCTTCCAGCAGCATGGCACCCTCCGGCAGACTGGCGGAAGGGGTGGGATTCGAACCCACGGATGGTTGCCCATCGGCGGTTTTCAAGACCGCTGCAATCGACCACTCTGCCACCCTTCCCGGGCCGCCCTCATATCGCCGCGCCGGCCATCCGTCCAGCAGGCCCCTTTTCCCGACCGGCGGGGACGGCTAAATCGCCGGAGGGACAGCGAGGAGCGAGATGCCAGAGCGCCGGCGCGGCCGCAGGATCGGACTGGCCCTCGTGGCGCTCCTGGCCGCATGCGGGCGCCCCGGCGGGCCGGCACCTGGCGACGGGCTCAGGATCAGCTTCGAGGACCGCGAGGAACCGGCGGCCTTCGCCCGCGAGGGCCCGGCGGTGCGCGACCGGCCCGACGGCGCCGAGGGCCTCTGGGCCGCGGTCCGCGGCCTGCCCCGCCCCGAGCGGGCCGAGGTGCTGAACCCGGCGTCCGGCGCGACCGTGGTGGTGGCGCTCTTCGCCGCCGGCGGCAGCGCCCCGGACATCCGGGTCTCCAACGCCGTGGCCGACGCGCTCGGGATCGGCGACACGCCGGTCCCGGTCAGGATAACCGCATTGCGCAGCGAGCCGGTTGTTGATACAACTTCAGGTAGATTTTGACTCGCGTGTCCGGTTGCCCTATCCCGGTGGAGCGGCCGCCGCGCGGCGGACCTACCCGGGAGCTCCGCGCATGACCACACGACCCTTCGCCGCCAGCCTCGGCACCCTCCTCGCGGCCGCCCTCGCCCTCGGCCCCCTCGCCGCCCAGGCCTTCGAGACCAAGGCCCGCGAGGCGCTGGTGATCGACGACGGCACCGGCATGGTCATGTTCGAGAAGAACGCCGACATGCCGATGCCGCCGGCGTCGATGTCGAAGCTGATGACCCTCTACCTGCTCTTCGAGGCGCTCCGCGACGGCCGGGTCACCCCCGACACGGAGTTCGGCGTCAGCGCCCGCGCCCAGTCCATGGGCGGCTCGCGGATGTTCGTCGAGGCCGGCACCTCGGTCCGGGTCGAGGACCTCATCCAGGGCATCATCGTCCAGTCCGGCAACGACGCCTGCGTCGTCGTCGCCGAGGGCCTCGCCGGCAGCGAGGACACCTTCGCCGAGCAGATGACCAAGCGCGCCCACGAGCTCGGAATGACCCAGTCGTCGTTTAAGAATGCCTCCGGCTGGCCGGCCGAGGGCCACGTGATGAGCGCCCGCGACCTCGTCACCCTATCGCGCCACATCATCGACGACTTCCCCGAGGACTATAAGTACTTCCAGGAAACCGAGTTCACCTGGAACGGCATCACCCAGCCCAACCGCAACCCGCTGCTGAAGATGGGCCTCGGTGTCGACGGCCTGAAGACCGGCCACACCGCCGAGGCCGGCTACGGCCTTGTGGGGTCGGCGGTGCAGAACGGCCAGCGCATCCTCTTCATGGTCGGCGGGCTCGGCAGCGAGGCCGAACGCAAATCCGAAACCGAATCCGTGGTGAAGTGGGCCTTCGGCGCCTTCGACACCATCCGGTTCTTCGACGCCGGCGCCCCGGTCGCCGAGGCCGACGTCTGGATCGGCGCCACCCCGAAGGTCGGTCTGGTCGCGCCGCGCGACCTGCAGATGCTGGTGCCGCGCGAGGACCGCGCCAACGTCAAGGCCCGCGTCGTCTACAACGACCCGATCGAGGCGCCGATCACCCAAGGCCAGAAGCTCGGCGCCCTCGAGGTCGACGTCCCCGGCCACGACCCGGTGATGTTCGACCTCGTCGCCGCCGCCGACGTCCCCCGCGGCGGCCTGATGACCCGGATCAACGCCGCCGCCCGCCTCACCCGCGACCGCGCCCTCGACTACCTCCCCGGCCGGTGACGACGCCGGCCTCGGGACTCCACATCCCCGCCCGATCCGTGCTCTAAGGCCGAATGGTCCCGGGGCGGTTCATCACCTTCGAAGGCATCGACGGCTCCGGCAAGTCGACCCAGGTCAGCGCGCTGGCCGACATCCTCCGCGCCGACGGCAGCGAGGTCGTCGAGACCCGAGAGCCAGGCGGCGCCCCCGGCGCCGAGCTGATCCGCGCCCTCCTCGTCGAAGGCGACCCCGGCCGCTGGTCGCCCGAGACCGAAATCCTGCTCTTCACCGCCGCCCGCCGAGACCACCTCGAACGCACCATCCGCCCTGCCCTCGCCCGCGGCGCCACGGTGATCTCCGACCGCTTCGCCAATTCAACCCGCGTCTACCAGGGCGTCGCCCGCGCCGACCTCCGCCCGATGGTCGACGCACTCCACGATCTCGCCGTCGGCCTCGAGCCCGACCTCACCTTCATCCTCGACCTCCCCCCCGACCTCGCCCTGGGCCGTGGCCTCGCCCGCGGCGGCGCCGAGGACCGCTTCGAGCGCCTCGGCCTCGGCTTCCAGCAGCGCCTCCGCGCCGGCTTCCTCGCTCTCGCGCGCGAGTTCCCCGGCCGTTGCCGCGTCGTCCCCGCCACCGGCACCGTCGTCGAGGTCGCCCGTCGCGTTGCAGCCTTCCTCGAATGACCGAGCCCATCGAGCCCGATCGCGTCCCCGAGGCCCCGCACCCCCGCGAGACCGCGGTCATCTTCGGCCAGGCCGTGGCCGAGGCGCAGTTCCTCGAGTCCGCCGCCACCGGCCGGATCGCCCATGCCTGGCTCCTCACCGGCCCGCCTGGCGTCGGGAAGGCGACGCTGGCCTGGCGCATCGCCCGGCACCTGATCGCCGGCACCGATGCCCAGACCCTCGACATGCCCCCCGACCACCCGGTCTTCCGCCAGCTCGCCGCCCTCTCGGCACCGCAGCTCTTCCTCTGCCGCCGCCCCTGGGACGAAAAGGCCGAGCGCCTGCGCACGGCGATCACCGTCGACGAGGTGAGGGCGCTGAAGTCCTTCTTCCAGCTCTCCGCCGCGGAGGGCGGTCGCCGCGTCGCCATCGTCGACGCCGCCGACGAGTTGACCGGCGCCGCCGCCAACGCGCTCTTGAAGATTCTCGAGGAGCCCCCCCAAGGCGCCGTCCTCCTCCTCGTCTGCCACCGACCCGCGGCGCTCCTGCCGACGCTTCGCTCCCGCTGCCGCGAGCTAAGGGTAGCGCCTCTTGCCGCCGACGATCTCGACCGGGCCCTCCGCGCCGCCGGCGCGGAGCCCGATCCCACCAACGCCCCGGTGCTCGCCGCCCTCGCCGGCGGCTCCGTCGGGGCCGCGCTGCGCCTCGCCGGCGGAGACGGCGCCGCGCGCTATGGCGAGATCGTCACCCTCCTGTCCACGCGCCCCCTCGATCGCCGCCGCGCCCTGGCCCTTGCCGACGCCGGCGGCGTCCGCGACCCCGCACGCGCCGACCTCATCCTCGACCTCATTCGCCTCGCCCTCAGACGCCTGGCCATGGCCGGGGCGGGCGGCAGCGTCACGCCGGTCTCTGAGGCTGAGGCCGCCCTCTTCTGCCGCCTCGGCCGGACCGCCGCCCAGGGCCGGCTCTGGGCCGAGACGGCCCCGCGCCTCTACGAGCGGGCGACACACGCCCGCGCCGTCAACCTTGACCCCGCCCAGGTGATCCTCGATACCTTGCTGCAGATCGACGCGGCGGCCGCCGAGGCGCGGGCCCACGCTGCCTGAAGCCCCACCTCGCAAGAACCGCCCGATGCCCCTGCCCGCCCTGGTCGACAGCCATTGCCACCTGGATTTCCCGGACTTCGCCGGCGAGACCGACGCCGTGGTCGCCCGCGCCAGGGCCGCCGGCGTCACCCGGATGGTGACGATCTGCACCCGCCTGCGCCAGTCGCCGGAGGTGCGCGCGCTCGCCGAAGCCCACGACGGCGTCTTCTGGGCCGCCGGCACCCACCCGATGCACGCCGCCGAGGAGCCGCTCGCCACCGTGGACGAGCTCGTGGCCCTCGCCGCGCACCGGAAGTTCGTTGGCATCGGCGAGACCGGCCTCGACTACCACTACACTGCCGACAGCAAGACGGTGCAGCAGCGGAGCCTGCGCCTCCACATTGAGGCCGCCCGCCGGACCGCGCTGCCGCTCATCATCCACGCCCGCGACGCCGACGACGACATGGCCCGCATCCTCGCCGAGGAGCACGCCGCCGGCCCGTACGCCTGCGTCATGCACTGCTTCACCTCCGGCGCAGCACTTGCCGAGACCGCACTTTCGCTCGGCTTCTACCTGTCGATCTCCGGCATCGCCACCTTCCGCAGCGCCGCCTCCTTGCGCGCCATCTTCGCGGCCGCCCCCCGCGACCGCCTGCTGGTCGAGACCGACAGCCCCTACCTCGCGCCGATCCCCCACCGCGGCAAGCGCAACGAGCCCGCCTACACCGCCGACACCGCCCGGGCCATGGCCGACCATCTCGGCCTCGCCACCGACGAGTTCGCCGCCCTCACCTCCGCCAACTTCGACCGCCTCTTCGCCAAGGCCGCCGCATGAATTCCGCTGGCTTTCATACAGGTTTGCTAACCTGGAGAGCAGTCGTTTTCCGCCCACAGGCGGAAAACCAGCAAAGAAACCCTGCGCGCACCTGCGCGCACAAAATGGCCGCAAAGGCGGCCTCCCCCGGACCGGGCGCATGACCCCCCGCTTCACCGCCCGGATCCTCGGCTGCGGCTCCTCCGCCGGCGTCCCCCGCATCGGCGGCGACTGGGGCGACTGCGACCCGGCGAACCCGAAGAACCGCCGCAGCCGCTGCTCCCTTCTCCTCGAGCGCACCGGTGCCCACGGCACCACCCGCGCCCTGATCGACACCACCCCCGACCTCCGCAGCCAGCTCCTCGCCGCCGGCACCGGCCTCCTCGACGGCGTCGCCTTCACCCACCCCCACGCCGACCACATTCACGGCATCGACGACCTGCGCACCGTGGTCCAGAACCGCGGCGCCCGCCTGCCGGTCTGGGCCGACGCCGACACCTCCGAGCTGCTGCTCTCGCGCTTCGCCTACGTCTTTGCCCAGCCCCAGGGCAGCCTCTACCCGCCGATCCTCGACCTCCAGCCTGTGGACGGCGGCTTCGCCGTCGACGGTGCCGGCGGCCCGATCGAGTTCAGCCCCTTCCGCGTCCAGCACGGCCGCATCGAGGCCCTCGGCTTCCGCATCGGCCGCTTCGCCTATCTGCCTGATGTCTCGGCGATCCCCGACGCCACCTGGCCGGCCCTCGATGGCCTCGACACCCTGGTCGTCGACGCGCTGCGCCGCAAGCCGCACCCGACCCACACCCACCTCGCCCAGAGCCTCGCCTGGATCGAGCGCCTGCGCCCGCGCCTCGGCGTCCTCACCAACATGCACAACGACCTCGACTACGCGACCCTCGTCGCCGAGCTTCCCGAGGGCGTCGTCCCTGCTTACGACGGCCTGGTGCTGGACGTCGCCGCGTGATCGTCCCGATCCTCCTCGTCGTCCTGCCGGTCTTCATCGTCATCGGCGCCGGGTTCGCGGCCACCCGCAGCGGCCTCTTCTCCTCGAGCGCCGTCGACGGCCTGATGGTCTACACCCAGAGCTTCGCCATCCCCTGCCTCTTGTTCCGGGCGCTGGTCGACCTCGACCTCGGCGCCGTCTTCGACCCCCGCCTGCTCGTCTCCTTCTACGCCGGCGCCATCATCGCCTTCGTCCTAGGCATCCTCGGCGCCCGCCGACTCTTCCACCGCCGGCCCGGCGAGGCCGTCGCCGTCGGCTTCAGCGCCCTCTTCTCCAACTCGGTCCTCCTCGGCCTGCCGATCATGGCCCAGGCCTACGGCCCCGCCGCGCTCGCCCCGAACTTCGCCATCATCTCCATCCACGCGCCGCTCTGCTACCTGATCGGCATCACCACCATGGAGTTCGCCCGCGCCGACGGTCGAAGCCTCGCCGACACCGCCCGCGCCGTGCTCCGCGCGATGTTCCGCAACGCCCTGATGATCGGCCTGGCGCTGGGCTTCGCCGTCAACCTCGGCCACGTCCCCCTGCCGGGCTTCCGTCCGCGACGCCCTCGACATGGTTGCGGATTCCGCTCTGCCGGCGGCGCTCTTCGGCCTCGGCGGCGTCCTCACCCGCTACGCCATACGCGCCTCCCTGGGCGAGGCCGGGATGATCGCCGTCCTGTCGCTAATCCTGCACCCGGCGATCGCCTGGTTCCTGTCCTACGAGGTCTTCGGTCTCTCAGACGCCTTCGTGCGCTCCGCGGTGATGACCGCGGCGATGGCCCCCGGCGTCAACACCTACGTCTTCGCCAGCATGTACTCGCGCGGTCAACCTCAGGCGGCGAGCGCGGTGCTGCTGGCCACCGGCCTCCTGGTCTTCACCGCCTCCGCCTGGCTGGCGCTCCTCGGCGGCGTCGGCTGACCGCCGCCACCACGCAGGTTCCGCTGGAACCGCGCGGACTCAGAAGTCCCCGATCGCCTTGAAGTCCATCGTCTCCAGCGCCGCGGTCTTGTCGTCGATGTTGGCGTTGCCCGTCACCGACACCATCACCTTGTTGTTCACCACCCCCTGCAACCCGTCGTCGGTCGAGGTGAACTCCGTCCGCTGGATCCGGATCGGCTTGCCGCCTCCGGCCATCCCGGCCATGCCGGTGATCATCGCTCCGATGCCGCTCACCATCGGCGAATCCGCCACCAAAGTGATGGTGAACTCCTCGCTCCCCTTCTTGTAGGTCGCCGCCGCGGTGGTCCCGCCGCCGAGCATCCCCATGAACCCGGCGGCCTCGTCGTTGTCCGCGGCCTCCTTGGTCCAGCCTGCCGGGGCCTCCGGCAGGAACTTCGCCAGCGACTCGGACTTCAACGCCAGCAGCAGCTTGCCCGCATAGTCGAGATCCGCCCGCGCCCCGGAGACGTCGCCCTCCTCATAGGCCTTGCGCGCGCTGTCCAGCGTGTCGGTGAACTCGTCCGCCCAGGCGGGCAGCGCCGCTGCGGCGACCGCAATGGCGGCGATGACGGTGCGTCTCATGATCGTCCTCCGGTCTCGACCGGGCGACGGCCCGGCACATGGCTCAGGCGCAATCTACACGCTGGGCTCGTCCGGTCCATATCCCCCGGCGCCAAGCCGTCGGAACGCGGCCCGCAGATCGTCGTGCAGCCGCTCCCGCTCCCAGGGGCTCAGGAACGCCCCGAGCTCGATCTCCCGGCCGTTGCCCTTCAGCGTCAGGTACTTCTCGACCTTCGCGTCGTCCGATATCTTCATCCGCACCCAGAACGGGTTGGCGTGCCAGCGCCGCACCTGCCCGCCGGGCTCGCGCCGCACCACGGTGATCAGATCCGGCCAGAGCCGCAGTTCCTCGCTGAGCCGGCCGTCGAGCCAGCTCCGCCGGATGGCCACATACATCGCCACCAGCGCCGCCAGCAGGAACGGCAGCATCCCCCAGGCCGCCTTCGACCCGGCCAGCATCACCAGCGGCAGCGCCAGCCCGCAGGCCAGCAGGCCCATCAGCCAGCCGCTCCCCCGCCGGGTCAGCGACCGGTTCGGCCAGAGCGTCAGCGCCAGCACCGGCGGATCGCTGCGTCCGAACGGATCGGGGGCGGCCGCTCCCGCGCCCGCCCCCGTCGTCCCGATGCTCGAACCGTCCGGCATCGCCGCCTCAATGGGTGGCGTGGTGATCCCACATGTCCCGGGTCGGCAGCGTCTCGAAGGTATGCGCCGGCGGCGGGTTGGGGAGCGTCCACTCCAGCGTCGCGTCGGGCTGCGGCCCCCAGTAGGCGTGCTCGGTGACGCGCTGGCCGTAGCGCAGCGAGTAGAAGATGATCCAGAAGAAGAACAGGAAGCTGATCCCCGACAGGAACGCGCCCAGCGACGAGACGTAGTTCCACAGCGCGAACTGCTCGGGATAATCCATGTAGCGCCGCGGCATGCCCTGCCGCCCGAGGAAGTGCTGCGGGAAGAAGGTGACGTTGGCGCCGATGAACATCATCCAGAAATGCACCTTGCCGGCCCATTCCGGGTACTGCCGCCCGGTCACCTTGGCGAACCAGTAATAGACGCCGGCGAAGATGCAGAACACCGCGCCGAGGCTCATCACATAGTGGAAGTGCGCCACCACGTAGTAGGTGTCGTGGTACGTCCGGTCGATCGCCGCCTGGGAAAGAACGATGCCGGTGACGCCGCCCACGGTGAAAAGGAACAGGAACCCGAAGGCGAAGAGCATCGGCGTCTTGAACTCCACCGACCCGCCCCACATCGTCGCGATCCAGCTGAAGATCTTCACGCCGGTCGGCACCGCGATCACCATCGTCGCCAGCATGAAATAGCTCTGCTGGGTCACCGACATGCCGACCGTGTACATGTGGTGCGCCCAGACCACGAACCCGAGCGCCGCGATCGCGATCATCGCGTAGACCATCGGCAGGTAGCCGAAGATCGGCTTGCGGCTGAACGTCGAGATCACGTGGCTGACGATGCCGAAGCCGGGCACGACGATGATGTAGACCTCCGGATGCCCGAAGAACCACAGGATATGCTGATAGAGGATCGGATCGCCCCCGCCCGAGGGATCAAAGAAGGTCGTCCCGAAGTTGCGGTCGGTCAAGAGCATGGTGATCGCACCCGCCAGCACAGGCAGCGCCAAGAGGATCATGAACGCCGTTACCATAATCGACCACGGGAACAGCGGCACCTTGTGCAGGGTCATCCCCGGCGCCCGCATGTTCATGAAAGTCGTGATCATGTTGATGGCGCCGAGGATCGACGAGGCGCCCGACAGGTGCACCGCGAAGATTGCCAGGTCCATCGACATGCCGCTCTCGGTCGTCGACAGCGGCGCATAGAGCACCCATCCGACACCGGTGCCCGAAAGCCCGTCGCCGCCCGGCGCCAGGATCGACATCACCGCAAGGCTCGAGCCCGCCACGTAGAGCCAGAAGCTGAGGTTGTTGAGCCGCGGAAACGCCATATCCGGCGCGCCGATCATCAGCGGCATGAAGTAGTTGCCGAAGCCGCCGAACAGCGCCGGGATCACCACGAAGAACATCATCAGGATGCCGTGGCCGGTGATCAGCACGTTCCAGATGTGGCCGTTCGGCTCGCCGTCGACCAGCATGTACTGCACGCCCGGGTGCATGAGCTCGAGCCGCATATACATCGAGAACGCCACGGCCACGACGCCGAGCGTCGCCGACACCACGAGGTAGAGGATACCGATGTCCTTGTGGTTCGTGGACATGAACCAGCGGGTGAAGAACCCGGGCGAATGATGATCGGCGTGGCTGTGGGCGGCTGCGTCGGCCATGTCTGATGCTCTCCTGCAAACCCCAACGGCCAATTCCGCCAGCACGGCCCGACCCTTACTGCCTGTCTACCCCTCCCGCGCAGGGGCCTCAAGACCCGGTGAGCGCAGCGATTTGCCGCAGGCGGCCCGGTCCCGAAAATCCCGAACGTGCCGCCCCGAGAATTTTAACGAATATGAATCTCAACCTTATCAATCGGATACAGGTGTTTCACGCGTGTAACACGCCGATCGACCGGGGCTTGACGCCCGCCGCCGCGGGCGCGATGGAACGGCGATGATCGACACCCTACTTCCCGGTCAGCGCCTTGCCCGCGGCGTCAGCCGCCATCTCCGCGCCCACGACTTCGTGCCCCTCCTCGAGTTCATCCCGGCCCCCGGCCTCCGCGTCGACGTGATCGCCCTCGGTCCCCGCGGCGAGATCTGGATCGTGGAGTGCAAGTCCAGCCGCGCCGACTTCGTCTCCGACCTCAAGTGGACCGGCTACCTCGAATGGTGCGACCGGTTCTTCTGGGCCGTCGACGCCGACTTCCCCGCCGACCTCCTGCCCCCCGCCGCAGGCCTCATCATTGCCGATCCCTGGGACGCCGAGATCCAGCGCTGGCCCGATCCCACGCCCCTGCCCGGCCCCCGCCGCCGCGCCCTCACCCAGCGCTTCGCCCGCTGCGCCGCGAGCCGCCTCGGCCAGGTCATCGACCCCGACCCGGCCCGCCTGCCCCCGACCTAGCGCCGCCGGCCCTTGCCCGCCTTGTCGCCCTTGCCCTTGGCCTTGCCTTTGCCCATGCCCCGCGCCTTCGCCGCCGCAGCGCGCAATTCCTCGGCGATTTCCTCGGCCTCGTCCGGATCGAAATCCAGCGGCAACTCGACATTCTCCGCCTCGACGAAGACCCGCACCATCCCGAGCGTCGTCGGCCCGATCTGCAGGTTCGCGGCCACATCACTCTCCCGATCGATCCCCAACGCCACCCCCTCTGCCTCGCCATCCCGCACTCTGCTGACCCACACCAGCCGCCGCAAGTGGGTCTTGCAAACCCCGGACCGCCTCCTGTATTCCCCACCGAAGTGCCGACGTAGCTCAGTTGGTTAGAGCACCAGATTGTGGATCTGGGGGTCCCCCGTTCAAGCCGGGGCGTCGGTACCAGACACTTAGCCGCTGATCTTCGCGTGAACTGCCGCCAATTCGGCGGCAGTTCGCAATTTAGTTCGCACTTTTCGCCGGCGGGCAACGGGCTGGCGGCCGCCGCAGGGGGCGCTGGCCGCCCGATCGGCGAAAACCTCGGCGAACCGAGTCCGCCCCCCCGACACCTGCGCGGAGACGATCCGACGTCCTTCCCGAGCCCCCGGAGGCTCGGAATGAGAGACCGGACCCGTCCGCCGATGCGCCACCTGCCAAAGCCGCCTGCCGAACTCGCCGGTCTGCCCGACTGGCCGCTGCTCATGACCGAGCGCGCCGCGGCGACCTACCTCAGCCTCTCCCCCGCGGACTTCGAGAAGGGCGTCCGGCACCTGGAGCTTCCCCGCCCGCGCCAGACGCCCGGTGGGCCGCGCTGGGCGCGCGGCGACCTCGACGCCTGGTACGCCGGCGCGGGCCCCGCAGCGACGGACGAGCACGACGCCCTCAGCGCCGCCATCGACGCGGCCTGGAGGATGCCGCAATGAAGCTGCGGATCAAGGGCGTCTACCCGAAACACAAGGCACGCGCGGACGGCAGAATGGTTACCTACTGGTATCACCGCAAGACCGGCGCAAGGCTGCCGGACGATCCGCAATCTCCGGAGTTTCTCGAACGGGTCCTGGAGCTGAACAGCGGGACGGCCGCGCCGCCCAAGAAGGCGCCGCACTATCCGACCGGGGCCCGCGAGAAGATCGGGCCGAACGATGGGTCGCGCGCGGACGAGCAATTCGAGCATCCGGTGCGGCGGAGGCCCCTCCCCTTCCCGGCGCCCGAGCCCGCGGTCATCCAGAGCCCCAAGCCCACGATACCGGAGAGGTGCTTCAAGGCCCTGGTCGCCCGCTACCGGATCTCGCCGGCCTTTCTCGACCTCGAGCCCGGTACCCGCGCCGAATACGAGCGCCACATGCGCTACGTCGAGCCGGCGATCGGCCTGAGCGCCGTCGCCAGCTTCACCGCCGATCACATGGATCGGATCATGAGCAAGTATCCCGACAGCCCCGTCCTCAGGCAGGCGATCCGGCGCAGGATATCCGTTCTCCTGTCCTATGCGGCGCGCACGCTGAAGTGGATCCTGTCGAACCCGCTCTTGAGAACGGACAAGCCGCGCAAGTGTCAACCGGCACCGAAATGGGACCCCAGATCGGCGTCGAATTGGCACTGACTCAATCCCGGTGCAACCTGTGGTCATCACGCGGCACCGAGGAGCCGAGCCCTGAGGAGATCGAGCTTTGCTCGGCCGTACATCTGGCGCTTGACGAGCTTGAGCTTGGTGATCTGGCCCTCGGTCTGGCCGTTGGACCACGGGAGCGAGAGGGCTGCCATGACGGCGGACTTGTCGTCGCGAAGGCCACGGGCGAACGAGGCCAAGGGTCCGGTCAGCGCCTCGTCGAGCCAGGCATCGAGCGCGGAGGGGTCCTGCTTCCGGATCATCGCCTGGAACCGCTCGAGGAGGCACCGGGCGGCGGCGAGAACGGGGACGTCGGCCTCGACCATCGCCACGGTCACCGCGTCCTCCTTGGTGAGATGGGCGCGCTTGCTGGGTCAGCATCATCGCGATCTTCCGGGCCGAGGGGCATTTCCGGGGGCCGGAAATCTGAACGGCCTCCGCACGCCGGCGGCGGGTCGCCCATTCGGTGACGACGCGCAGGCTGCCGCCGAAGCCGGCGAGGCGGAGACGACGCCAGAGCTCGGCGCCGTTGCGGCATCCGCCGGACCAGGCTTCGTCGAGTTGGACCAGCCAGGGCTCGAGCGAACTGGCGCGGACGCGGAAGACGTCGTCGCGCTCGCCGCGGAGGATGCGCCGGACCGTCTGCCGGCTGCAGCCGGTCCGGCGGACGATCTCCTTGATCGGCACGGCGTCCTTCGCCAAGGCCCGGACGGCTGCGTTGATCTCCTCGCGGCGCAGGAAGCCTTCGTGCTGCAGCCGCTCGGCCGCGGTCAGCAGCTCCGGGTTCACGGTACCTGCGCCGAGCGCACGGCGGATCGGGGTCATCGACCGCCGCACCACGTCGAGGAATGCCTGGCTGGCGTTCTCCATCAGGTGCCAGCGATCGGCGACCTGGACCACATCCGGCGCCGCTCGGGCGACCGCCCTTCCATAGCCGCCGCCGCGGTCCCGCGACACGATCTCGACTTCGGGATGATCCGTCAGCCACGCCTCGACGGTGGCGGCTTCGCGGTCGGGAAGCACATCGACGATCTCGCGCCGTTCCAGGTCGCAGACGATGCTGCCGTAGCGGTGCCCGCGCTTCCACGCCCAGTCGTCGATGCCGATCACACGCGACGTCGGCCGCACCTCCGGCGCCCGTGCCCGGACGGTTCGTAGCAGCGTGTCCTTGCTCACCGGCATCAGCAGACGCCGGGCGAGCCCCTGGCCGGGACGGCCACCGAGCGCCAGGCCGAGATGGTGGACGATGGTCTGCAGCCGCGCCGTGCGGCGGCCGTAGGGCGCGACGATGTCGTCGCCGAACTGTTCCGCGAAGATCACCCTCGGGCAGAGATCGTTGCCGCACCGGAACCGTCGCACGGTGAGTGCGATCCGGACGCACCGGCCATGCGCCGGCAGGTCGGAAAGCGATCGCACGTAGCGACTGTGGACCCGCCGCGAAAGCCTGCCGCAGCCTGGACAGGTCGACCCGACATCCCGCGAACGGGCGCTTGCCGCTACACCGCCGTCATCTATCCGCACGTGCTCGATGATCAGTCCCGGTGGCAACAATGCCGCCGTCGATCGGCTCCGACCCATCCCATGCTCCCTCGACCCGGAGAAAGAGACTATCCTGCAGGCCGATCATCTGCACCGAGATTGAGTCAGAGCCCCTTTTGGAAGCCGATCACCCCGGAAACGGGGTCCTTACTGCGCGCCTCTCCACACCACATGCCGAGGCGCTTAGGATATTGATATTGTTCGGCGATTTGGTTGCGGGGGTAGGATTTGAACCTACGACCTTCAGGTTATGAGCCTGACGAGCTACCGGGCTGCTCCACCCCGCGGTAAGTTGGCCTGGCGTTCGGAGGCCGGGCTTTCCGCCATGCGCTCCGGTCAAGGGGGAGCGACGGCGGAGACGAACGGTGAAGAGAGCCAGTGGGGGAGTTCCGTGCGTTTGTCAGGTTTGGCGGTGACCTACTCTCCCACGTCTTGGGACGCAGTACCATCGGCGCAGCGGCGCTTAACGGCCGAGTTCGGGATGGGATCGGGTGTTTCGCTCGCGCTCATGCCACCAAACCTGCAAAACGCACGGGGAATGGCTTTGGCCCTTCGGGCCTGGCCTCCCTCGCGCACACGAGACTGTCTTTCTTCGTCACTGATCTCGGGTCAATGACCTCTGCCGGGCAAGGGACCTCTGGTCCGCCTGCTTCCGAATCGGATCAAGCCTGTCGGGCGATTAGTACCGGTCAACTGAACGCGTTGCCGCGCTTACATCTCCGGCCTATCGACGTGGTGGTCTGCCACGGCCCTCAAGGGAGACCTGGTTTCGAGGGGGGCTTCCCGCTTAGATGCCTTCAGCGGTTATCCTGTCCGCACATAGCTACCCTGCACTGCCGTTGGCACGACAACAGGTCCACCAGTGGTGCGTTCACCCCGGTCCTCTCGTACTAGGGGCAACTCCTCTCAAGTCTCCGACACCCACGGCAGATAGGGACCGAACTGTCTCACGACGTTCTAAACCCAGCTCACGTACCACTTTAAACGGCGAACAGCCGTACCCTTGGGACCTTCTCCAGCCCCAGGATGTGATGAGCCGACATCGAGGTGCCAAACACTGCCGTCGATATGGACTCTTGGGCAGTATCAGCCTGTTATCCCCGGCGTACCTTTTATTCGTTGAGCGATGGCCCTTCCACGCGGGACCACCGGATCACTATGGCCGACTTTCGTCTCTGCTCGACTTGTCAGTCTCGCAGTCAGGCGGGCTTATGCCATTGCACTCGACGACCGATTTCCGACCGGTCTGAGCCCACCATCGCGCGCCTCCGTTACTCTTTGGGAGGCGACCGCCCCAGTCAAACTACCCGCCACACAGGGTCCCGGAACCGGATGACGGTCCGCGGTTAGACATCAGATAAGCGAAGGGTGGTATCTCAAGGGAAGCTCCACGGGAACTGGCGTCCCCGCTTCAAAGCCTGCCACCTATCCTGCACATCGCTGACCTGATGCCAGTGTGAAGCTGTAGTAAAGGTGCACGGGGTCTTTCCGTCTGACCGCGGGAACCCCGCATCTTCACGGGGAGTTCAATTTCGCTGAGTCTGCATTGGAGACAGCGGGGAAGTCGTTACGCCATTCGTGCAGGTCGGAACTTACCCGACAAGGAATTTCGCTACCTTAGGACCGTTATAGTTACGGCCGCCGTTTACCGGGGCTTCAATTCAAGGCTTGCACCTCTCCTTTTAACCTTCCGGCACCGGGCAGGCGTCAGTCCCTATACGTCGCCTTACGGCTTCGCAGAGACCTGTGTTTTTAGTAAACAGTCGCCACCCCCTGGTCTGTGCCCCCGGATGCTGGTTGCCCAACACCCGGGCCTCCTTCTCCCGAAGTTACGGAGGCATTTTGCCGAGTTCCTTCAATGCAGTTCTCTCAAGCGCCTTGGTATGCTCTACCAGTCCACCTGTGTCGGTTTCGGGTACGATCTGATGGAGGGCTATTTCCAGGAACCGCCTCGAGGCCGAACCAATCCGATAAGGTTCGACAACAGCCGCGATCCGTCACTTCCTCCTGGCCCGGGAATATTAACCCGGTTCCCATCGACTACGCCTTTCGGCCTCGCCTTAGGGGTCGGCTCACCCTGCTCAGATTAGCTTTAAGCAGGAACCCTTGGACTTTCGGCGTGCGGGTCTCTCACCCGCATTATCGCTACTCATGTCAACATTCTCGCTTCCGATCACTCCACCGGATCCCTCACAGGCCGGCTTCACAGTGAGCTCCGTGTCTCCGAAGCACCCGCCCATTGCTGAACGGTGATGCTGAAGAGACATGGAACTACGTCACGGAACGCTCCGCTACCGCGTACGCATTGCTGCGCACACCCTGAGCTTCGGCTCGTGGCTTGAGCCCCGGTACATCTTCGCCGCAAGACAGCTTGTCTAGACCAGTGAGCTGTTACGCTTTCTTTAAATGATGGCTGCTTCTAAGCCAACATCCTGGTTGTTTTGGCCGTCTCACATGCTTTCCCACTTAGCCACGAATTGGGGGCCTTAGCTGCAGGTCAGGGTTGTTTCCCTCTCGACGCCGGACGTTAGCACCCGACGTCTGTCTGCCAGACAGTACGCTTCGGTATTCGGAGTTTGCTTAGGATCAGTAAGACGGTAAGTCCCCATAGCCCATGCAGTGCTCTACCCCCGAAGGTATTCATCTGACGCTCTACCTAAATAGATTTCGCGGAGAACCAGCTATCTCCGAGTTTGATTGGCCTTTCACCCCTAGGCACACCTCATCCCGACCTTTTTCAACAGGTGTGGGTTCGGACCTCCAGTGCGTGTTACCGCACCTTCATCCTGGACATGCCTAGATCACTCGGTTTCGGGTCTGATCCCAGTAACTCATGCGCCCTATTCAGACTCGCTTTCGCTGCGCCTACACCTACCGGCTTAAGCTTGCTACTGAGACCAAGTCGTTGACCCATTATACAAAAGGTACGCCGTCACCCCTCCGATGACCCGAAGGTCCTCAGGAGGCTCCGACTGTTTGTAGGCGTCCGGTTTCAGGGACTGTTTCACTCCCCTTGTCGGGGTGCTTTTCACCTTTCCCTCACGGTACTGGTTCGCTATCGGTCAGCAAGGAGTACTTAGCCTTCGAGGGTGGTCCCCCGATCTTCAGACAGGATTTCACGTGTCCCGCCCTACTTGATACGTCCCTCAAGGCTTCGCATACGGGGCTGTCACCCATATCGCCCCTCATTCCAGAGGGTTCTGCTCACCTTTCAGGCTCGGCTGGTCCGCGTTCGCTCGCCACTACTAACGGAGTATCGGTTGATTTCCTTTCCTACGGGTACTGAGATGTTTCAGTTCCCCGCGTTCGCTCTTTTAACCCTATATATTCAGGCCAAAAGTACCTGTCTCAACCACCGATCCTGAACCGTTCTTGCGAACAGATCACAATCGAAGATTGTCAGGTGGGTTTCCCCATTCGGACATCCCGGGATCAAAGGGTGCTCTCGCCTCCCCCGGGCTTATCGCAGAGTGCCACGTCCTTCATCGCCTCTTGCTGCCAAGGCATCCACCAAACGCCCTTATCGCGCTTGATCCGATCCAGAAGAAGACGGGCCCTTTTGTACGACGGTTGGTTCAAACCGTCTAACCCATCCAAAGCCTGGATCAGAAGTCTTCGACCCGATGGCGGCCCCTCGGCAGGAACCGCCACGGTTGTGAACTCCGAACGATCCCGAAGGATCAGACAGAGCTCACGGTCAGTGTGTATTAGACTTGGAAAGACTGTCTTTGGTTGTCCTGCCGCCCAACCGATCGAGGATCGAGATCCCCGAACCGCCAGACGGCGACATCGCCCGATCCCCACTCGGAACGGACCCAAAAACGTCTCGTGTTTTTGCTCTCTTCACGATGTCAGATATCAGCTGCCGCGATCTCGCGATCGGACAGGAAGAACCATCACCAGGATGGTCCTGCCAATTCAATCAGAAGGACTGGTGGGTCGG
>CAWCTE010000012.1:0-57407 GCA_963798385.1 uncultured Alphaproteobacteria bacterium
AGCGCAAGGGGCCTGGCGATCATGTGCAGTACGCTCATCCGGAGAAGCCCGGAAAGGTCACTTTGGACATGGGTGGCGATCCCATACCAACAGGGACACTTCGATCAATCTACCGGCAAGCCGGTTGGGAATGGTGAGGCGATTGGACGATCAGGGAGATCTCGTCATGACAAGTGCTTATGGCCTGATGCACCGTGAAGCCGGCGTTTCGGGTATCTCGTTTCCGGATTTTCCGGGCGTGGTTGCCACCGGCAGAACGGCTGATGCCGCCGTCCTGAAGGCGGCCGAGGCACTGTCGTTTCACGTGGCCGGCATGGCCGCGGACGGCGACGCGGTTCCGCGTCCTCGTCAACTGGACGACCTGATGGACGATCCGGAGTTCCGGGAGGATTTGAAAGGCGCAACGGTGGTCCTCGTACCGTTCGAGCTTCCCGGACGTGCGGTGCGGATCAACATCTCGATTGAAGAGCACCTGCTCGCCGCGATCGACCGGGCCGCGAAGTCCGAAGGCAAGTCCCGCTCGGCCTACCTCGCGGAGGCAGCCAGGACCCGCATCCGCGCCGCATAACCCGGAGAGCGATCCCGCGGTCAGCAACTCTAAACGCTGAACCAAGGGTTTCGGCGCCGGGCCACGTGTGATATGAGTCAAGCATTCCCCGTATACCGGGTAGACCTAGTTGCCGCCCGAGCGACAGCTCCGCAAGCGTTCGGCCCTCCTGTCAATCCGGGAGTTGGCGCGCCGGGCCGGACGAGACGTCAAGGCAGTTCATGGAGACGTCCGCAAGCTGATCGATGCTGGCCTCGTCGATGAAACCCCAGCCGGTGTACGGTTCGCCTACGATGCAGTCCACGTGGATTTCACGCTCGACGCTGCCTGATTCCTCGCCGCCCGTCTTAGCTTGCAGCATTTTCCGCCCGACCCGAGTAACTGACGCAAGCTGGGTCTTCGGTCCCTCAATCCACCGGAGTCCGGTCCTCCCGCGGATCGGTATGATACTCATGCCAGATGCCGTTCAGGACCGCCGCGGCGACCGCGAGGCCGGTGCCGAGTATCCAGGCGAAATACCACATCGCGGTCTCCTCAGTAGAAGTCGGGGTTGGTGGCGACGTCCTCGGTCGTCACCCGACCGAACATCACCTTGTAGGCCCAGGCGGTGTAGAGCAGCACCAGCGGCAGGAACACCACCGTCACCAGCAGCATGATGAAGAGCGTGAGGTGGCTCGACGACGCGTTCCACACCGTCAGGCTCGACCCCGGATCGATGTTGCTCGGCAGGATGAACGGAAACATCGCCAGCCCCACCGTCGAGATGATCCCGACATTGGCGACCGACGATCCGGCGAAGACCAGCGCGTCCCGCCGCCCGCGGATCCCGAAGAACGCCAGCACCGGCCCCAGCACCCCCAGCACCGGCGCGATCATCATCCAGGGATGCCGCTCGTAGTTCGCCATCCACGCCCCCGGCGCGGCCATGGCCTCGGCGAGATGCGGGTTGGACGGCCCCTGCGGATCGACGCTGGCGGGAAGCTCGAACCCCATCCCGCCCCAGGCCACGAAGAGCCCGCCCAGCACGAAGAGTAGGATCGCCAGCGGTGCGGCGATCGACCCGAAGGCCCGCGCCCGGTCCAGGACCGGCCCCGGCGCGAGCTTCAGGCTCAGCCACCCGGCCCCGTGCAGCACCAGCATCGTCACCGACAGCAGCCCGCAGACGAGCGCGAACGGATTGAACAGCCCGAAGAGACTGCCGTCGTAGAAGGCGCGCAGATCGCCGTCGAGCCGGAACGGCACCCCGCGCAGCACGTTGCCCACCGCCACCCCGAAGACCAGCGCCGGCACGAAGCCCCCGACGAAGAGCGCCCAGTCCCAGCGCTCCCGCCACGCCGGATCGGCGTGCTTGGAGCGGTACTTGAAGCCCACGGGGCGCAGGATCAGCGCCGCCAGCACCAGGAACATGGCGATGTAGAACCCCGAGAAGCTGACCGCATAGACGAAGGGCCAGGCCGCGAAGATCGCGCCGCCGCCGAGGATGAACCAGACCTGGTTGCCTTCCCAGGTGGCGCCGACGGTGTTGATCACCATCCGCCGCTCGACGTCGGTGCGCGCCACGAAGGGCAGCAACGCCATCGCCCCGAGATCGAAGCCGTCGGTGAGCGCGAACCCGATCAGGAGCACCCCCATCAGCAGCCACCAGATCACCCGCAGGGTTTCGTAATCGAGAGGAATATGCATCGCTTCTCTCCGCTACTCGGCCGGAACCGGGCTGTAAGGCCCCACGGGTTTCTTCGGATCGCCCGGCTTCCGCGGCGGCGCGCTCTCCGGGCCCTTGGCTATGCTGTGGAGCATCAGCCGCACCTCGATCACCGCCAGCGCCCCGTAGAGCAGGGTGAACCCGACGATGGTGATCCAGATCTGCGAGAGCGACAGGCTCGAGACGCCGAGGAAGGTCGGCAGCACCCCGTCCACCGCCCAGGGCTGCCGGCCGAGCTCCGCCACCACCCAGCCGAACTCGGCCGCGAGCCACGGCAGCGGAATGACGATCACCGCCAGCCGCAGGAACCACCGGCCGCTGAAGTCGCGCACGTTGGCGAAATAGAGCGCCGCCCCGAAGAACGCGATGAAGAAGAACCCGATCGCCGCCATGAATCGGAAGAGCCAGAACAGTCCCGGCACGTTCGGCACCGTCGTCCAGGCCGCCTTCTCGATCGTCGCGGCGTCGGCCGTCCGCGGATCCTCAACGAAGCGCTTCAGCAGCATCGCGTAGCCGAGATCGTCCTTGGCCCGTTCGAAGTCCTCCCGCGCCGCCAGGTCGTTCTGGTCGACCTTCAGCCGCTCGACCGCGTCATAGGCGATCAGCCCGTTGGCAATCCGCACCTTCGCGTGCTCCACCAAGGGCTCGATGCCCTCGACGACGCCGCTGAGGCTCCGGGTGGCGATCAGCCCGAGGACATAAGGAATCTTGACCTCGTAGCGGGTCTCGTGGTCCTCCACCGACGGGATGCCGAAGATCGCGATCCCGGCCGGCGCCGGCTCGGTCTCCCAGGCCCCCTCGATGGCGGCGAGCTTCATCTTCTGGTTCTCGGTCAGCGCGTAGCCGCTCTCGTCGCCCAGCACCACCACCGACAGCGCCGAGGCCAGCCCGAACGCCGCCGCCACCGCGAAGCTTCGCTTGGCGAGCTCCAGGTGCCGGCCCTGCAGCAGGTACCAGGCCGACACCCCGAGCACGAAGGCCGAGGCGGTCACGTAGCCCGCACTCACCGTATGCACGAACTTCGCCTGCGCCACCGGGTTGAAGATCACCGCCATGAAGTCGTTGACTTCCATGCGCATGGTGGCCGGGTTGAAGAACGAGCCGGCCGGATGCTGCATCCAGCCGTTCGCCACCAGGATCCACAAGCGCCGAGAGGTTCGACCCCAGCGCCACCATGAAGGTGACGAAGAGATGCGCTCGCTTCGACAGCCGGTCCCAGCCGAAGAACATCAGCCCGACGAAGGTGGCCTCGAGGAAGAACGCCATCAGCCCCTCGATGGCGAGCGGCGCCCCGAAGATGTCGCCGACGTAGTGGGAGTAGTAGGACCAGTTGGTGCCGAACTGGAACTCCATGGTCAGCCCGGTGGCAACGCCGAGCACGAAGTTGATGCCGAAGAGCTTTCCCCAGAACCGGGTGATCTCCCGCCAGATCGGCCTGTCCGTCATCACATAGATGGTTTCCATGATGACGAGGATGAACGACAGGCCGAGGGTGAGCGGCACGAACAGGAAGTGGTACATCGCGGTGAGCGCGAACTGGAGCCTGGAAAGCTCGACGACGGCCATGTCCATGAACGGGGGACCTTTCTTTGAGTCGCGGCGGACACTTGCGCACCCAGCGTCGTACAACATTGATGCAGGTCAAGCATGTCGTTGGCCGGAACGAATAAATCACGTCCGCAATGCAAAGACATAATGCCGCAGGTCCCCTCTGGCTGATCGACGTCGCCGGCGCGGCCCTATTCGCCTGGGGACTGGCCGCCGCCATCGGCGCGCTCGCCGGCGGCGGCGCCCTGCCGGCCTGGACGCTGGCCGCGATCCTCGCCGGCGGCCTCGTTCGTGCCTTTGGCACCTGGCTTGTCCACGCCCATGCGATCGCCGCCGCGCAGGCAACGGTCGCGACCCTTCGCCGCGATCTCTTCCGGCGCCTCCTCGGCCGCACCGCCCTGCCGCCGCCCTCCATCGGCCAGGCGGCCGTCCTCGCCATCGATCACCCGGCGACCCTTGAGGCCTACGAGGCCCGCTTCGTGCCGGCGCGCTTCGCCGCCGTCATCTCCCCGCTCGTCGTCGCCGCCCTCGTCGCCCCGGCGAGCTATATCGCGGCCGGCATCCTCCTCTTCACCCTTATCCCCTTCGGCTTCGGCATGGCGCTCGCCGGCTCCCTCGCCCGCCGCGCCTCCGAGCGCCAGCTCGAGGCGCTCGGCCGGCTTTCCGGCCTTTTCGTCGACCGCGTCCGGACCCTGCCGATCATCCGTCATTTCGGCGCCGAGGAGCGCATCGCCCGCCAGGTCCGCACCGCCACCGACGAGGTCGCCGAGCGCACCGTCGCCGTGCTGCGCGCCGCCTTCCTGTCGAGCGCCGTGCTGGAATTCTTCTCCGCCCTCTCGGTGGCGCTCGTCGCGGTCTATTGCGGCTTCAGCCTCCTCGACCTCCTGCCGTTTCCCGCCCCGGAGACCCTGACCCTCACCGGGGCCTTCTTCGCCCTCGCCATGGCCCCGGAGTTCTACCTGCCCATGCGCCGGCTCGCCGCCGCCTACCACGAGAAGCAGCTCGGCGAGGCGGCGCAGGCCGAGATCGATGCCCTCGGCGCGGCCCCGCCGCCGCAGGACGCGCCGCCGTTCCGGGGAGTGGCGGCGGAAGCGCTCGAGATCGTCTGGCCCGGCCGCCGCATCGGCCCGGTCAGTCTCGCGCTCGGCGCCACCGGCCTGCTCGCCCTGACCGGCCCCACCGGCAGCGGCAAGACCAGCGTCCTCGCCGCCCTTGCCGGCCAGCTTGCGCCCACCGCCGGTGAGGTCACGCCGCTCGACCCCGCCGACATCGCCTGGGCCGCCCAGCACCCGCTGATCCTGCCCGGCAGCCTCCGCGACAACCTCGCCCTCGCCCGCCCCGAGGCAAGCGAGGCGGACATCCTTGCCGCCTGCACCCGCGTCGGCCTCGACGCCCTGGTCGCCGCCCGCGGTCTCGACCTTCCTCTCGACCACCGCGGCTCCGGCCTCTCCGGCGGCGAGCGCCGCCGCCTTGGCCTTGCCCGCGCCCTCCTTTCCGACCGCCCGCTGCTTCTCTGCGACGAGCCCACCGCTGATCTCGACGACGCCAGCGCCGCCCGGATCGTCGCCCTCCTCACCGACCTCGCGCAGACCCGCGCCGTCATCGTCGCCACCCACGACGCCCGCCTCGTCTCGGCCGCGGACGCCGAGGTCGCGCTATGACATCGTCCCTGCCCCGAAGCCCCGGACCCAGGGTGAACGCAAAGTTAATTTCAGAGTCGTTCTTCATCCATTTCAACGCCTTAACCCCTCTGCGCAACTTGCGCAGACCCCGCCTCGCATGACCCGCGATCCCCTGGCCCTCGCCGGCCCCGACCGCACGACGCTCCGCTGGGCGCTCCTCTGCGCCATCCTCGCCGGCCTCGCCTCGATCCTCCTTCTCGCCCTCTCCGGCTGGTTCCTGACCGGCGCCGCCATCGCCGGCGCCGCCGGCCCCGCGGCCGTCCTCGCCTTCAACTACCTCCTGCCCAGCGCCGGCATCCGCGGCCTCGCGATCGTCCGCACCGCCGCCCGCTACGGCGAACGCCTGCTCTCCCACCGCGCCGCCCTCGGCGCCATGGCCGACTTCCGTGCCCGCCTCTTCGGCAAGCTCGCCGCCCAGGACAGCCGCACCGCCCCGTCCCTCTCCGGCGGCGACGCCAGCGCCCGCCTCATCGCCGACATCGAGGCCCTCGAGGACCTCGTCGTCCGCCGCCCCACCCGCCCGGCCAGCCTCGTCGCCGCCGCCTTCGCCGTCGCCCTCGCCCTCTTCGCCGGCTGGAAGGCCGCCCTCGCCCTCGCTCTCCTCCTGGCACTCCTCCCCGCCCTCCTCAAGCGCGCCGCCGCCCGTTGGACCACCGCCCCCGCCGCCGAGGCTGCCGCCGCACTCGGCGACCTCCGCACCGCCTTCGCCGACTACGCCGCCGCCCGCCCCGAGATCATCGCCTACGGCGTCGCCGACCGCATCGCCGCCACCCTCGACGCCCCCGCCGCCCGCCTCGACCGCGCCCGCGCCGCCCTCTTCCGCGGCGAGGGTGCCATGGCCGGCCTGCTCTCCGCCATCGGCATCCTCGCCGTCGCCGCCGTCCTCGCCCTCGGCGAAGGCCCTGCCCCCTCCATCGCCCTCGCCGCCCTCGCCGCCGCCGCCGCGGTCGAGGCCATGGCCGCCTTCGCCCGCACCGCCCTGCGCCAGGCCAGCGTCGAGCGTTCCCTCACTCGCCTCGATGTCCTCGCCGCCCTCGACGGTGACCCTATCAAGGCCACCCGCACCACCGCACCCGCCCTCCCGATCTGCATCGGCACCGAGACCCTCGCCCCCGGTACCCGCATCGCCCTCACCGGCGTCTCCGGCTCCGGCAAGACCCGCCTCCTCGAGGCCCTCGCCGGCCTCCGCCCCCCGGTCCACGCCCTCACCCTGGACGGCACCCCCGTCGGGGCTTGCCCCGCCGCCACGCTCATTGCCCAGGTCGCCCTCTCCCCCCAGGACGCGACGCTCATCGCCGGCACCATCGCCGACAACCTCCGCCTCGCCCGCCCCGGCGTGACCGCGGAGGACATGCACGCCGCCCTCGCCACCGCCTGCCTCGCCGACCGCCTCGCCGGCGTCCCGGACGGCCTCGAGACCTGGCTCGGCGAGAGCGGCGGCCTCCTCTCCGGCGGCGAGCGCAAGCGCCTCTCCCTCGCCCGCGCACTCCTCGCCGGCCGCCCCTGGCTGGTTCTCGACGAACCCACCGAAGGCCTCGACGCCACCACCGAAGCCGAGCTCATAGACCGCGTCCACACCTGGCTCGACAGCACCGGCACCGGCCTGATCCTCGCCTCCCACCGCCCCGCCCCGCTGGCGCTGGCCGACCGCCGGATCGCCATCGCCACCGTGCCCGTGTCCTGAAGCCACGGCCGCTACATGGACTTCACGCTCCCCGCGGCCTAGTCAGGCCCAAGGCGCGGCGCGGGCCGCTTCGACGCGAAAAGGAAACCCGATGCGCAACGGCGGGCGGCTTCTCGTCGAGAGCCTGGTGGCCCTCGGCGCCACCAAGGGCTTCGGCGTCCCGGGCGAGAGCTATCTCGCGGTCCTCGATGCCCTGCACGACACCCCAGGCAAGCTCGACTTCATCCTCTGCCGCAACGAAGGCGGTGCAGCGTTCATGGCCGCCGCCTGGGGCAAGCTCACCGGCCAACCCGGCCTCTGCTTCGTCACCCGCGGCCCCGGCGTCACCAACGCCTCGATCGGCGTCCACACCGCGATGCAGGACAGCGCGCCGATGCTGCTCCTCGTCGGCCAGGTCGGCACCGACATGAAGGGCCGCGAGGCGTTCCAGGAGATCGACTACCGCGCCGTCTTCGGGACCATGGCAAAGTGGGCCGTCGAGATCGACGCCGTCGACCGCGTCCCCGAGATCCTCGCCCGCGCCTGGACGACCGCCACCACCGGCCGACCAGGCCCCGTGGTGATCGCTCTGCCCGAGGACATGCTGACTGCCACCACCGGCGTGGCTCCCCTGCCGGGCCCTGCAAAGATCGCCGAGGCCGCGCCCACTCCAGACGCCGTCGCGGAAACCCTGGCGCTGCTCTGCAAGGCCGAACGCCCGCTCATCCTCATCGCCGGCACCACCTGGACCGAGACCGGCGCCACCGCCCTCCGGTCCTTCGCAGAAGCTTCCGACATCCCTGTCATCGCCGCCTTCCGCTACCAGGACCAGTTCGACAACCACTCGCCGGTCTTCGCCGGCGAAGCCGGGGTCGGCATGCCGCCGCACGTCAAGGCGCTGATCCGCGATGCCGACGTCATCCTCGCGATCAACGCCCGCTTCGGCGAGATGACGACCGACGCCTATACCCTGCTCTCCGTGCCCATCCCGTCCCAGGCCCTCGTCCACGTCCACGCCTCGGACCGAGAGATCGGCAAGATCTACCGCCCCACCCTCGGCATCCACGCCGGCCCGAACGCCTTCGCCGCTGCCCTGACGCCGGTCACGGGTGCTTGGGGCGACTGGCGCGCCAGCGCTCGCGCGGCCTGGGAGGCGAGTTTCGACGCCCCGCCCCAGCCCTCGCCCGTCGACATGGTGAGGGTCACCGCCCACCTGCGCGACGTCCTGCCCGAGGATGCGATCCTGACCAACGGCGCCGGCAACTTCACCGTCTGGCCGAACAAGTTCTTCAAGTTCGGCGCCAGGGCTCGTCTCCTCGCACCGCAATCGGGCGCGATGGGATACGGCCTGCCGGCCGCGATCGCCGCAAAGGTCGCTTACCCCGAGCGCGTCGTCGTCTGCTTCGCCGGCGACGGCGACTTCCAGATGACCTGCCAGGAACTCGGCACCGCCATGCAGGCCGGCGCCCAGCCGATCGTGCTCATCCTCAACAACGGCATCTACGGCACCATCCGGGCCCACCAGGAACGCACCTATCCGGGCCGGGTCTCCGGCACCACGATGGCCAACCCCGACTTTTCCCTGCTTGCCCGCGCCTACGGCTTCCACGCCGAACGGGTCGGGACGACCGAAGACTTCCCGGCCGCCTTCGACCGGGCGCTCGCCTCCAAGACCGGCGCGGTCCTCGACCTCGACATCTCGCCCGAGGCCCTGACCCCGCGACAGACCCTGAGCGAGATGCGGGCCGGCGCCCTGGCCGCCCGAAGCCGGGCCGCGGAAACCGATATGCCGACGTGATCGCGGACGTCTCCGGTATCGGCGCGGGTCGGTTGGGCACGCGTGCCCAAACCCTTATCTATCTGTATTTATTCAACTCCTTTGCCGAAATTAATCAACCATCAATGGGTGTTAACGAGTGCTGAATTCAGGCGTGAGGGCACATGAAAGCTGCTCCCAGGCTCCCGTTTCAGCCTACAAGCGCATTGAACGCAACCGAAGGGCATTCCCGATCACCGAGACCGACGAGAAGCTCATCGCCGCCGCCGCGAACATCGGCGAGATCAGGTGGCCGAAGAAGGGGTAGAGGATCCCGGCGGCAATCGGCACACCCGCAGCGTTGTAGACCAGCGCGAAGAAAAGATTCTGCCGGATGTTTCGCATCGTCGCCAGCGCCAGCCGGCGGGCGCGAACGATGCCGGTCAGGTCGCCCTTCACCAGGGTGATCCCGGCGCTCTCGATCGCCACGTCCGCTCCGGTGCCCATCGCGATCCCGACGTCCGCTTGCGCCAGCGCCGGCGCGTCGTTGACGCCGTCTCCGACCATGGCGACTGTTCTGCCTTCCTCCTGCAACGCTTCGACCAGCCTTGCCTTGTCCTGCGGCGCCACGTCGGCCCGGATCTCGTCGAGACCCAGGCGCGAGGCCACGGCCCGCGCGGTTCGCTCGTTGTCGCCCGTCGCCATCACGATGCGGAAACCGAGGTCGTGCAGGTCTTTCAGCGCCGCCGGCGTGGTGTCCTTGACCGGGTCAACGACCGACACCAGCCCGGCAATCCTGCCGTCGACCACCACGAACATCACCGTCTCCCCTTGATCGCGCCGGGCATCGGCGTCCCGCCCGGCTTTCCCAGGCGCCAGGCCGAGACCCTCCAGCATCCGCGCGTTCCCCAGCGCCACCGCCCTGCCCGCCACGCTCCCCTTGACGCCCATGCCGGTCACGGACTCGAACTCACCGACCTCGACCAGCCCGACGCCGCGCTTCTCCGCGCCCGCCACGATCGCCTCCGCCAGCGGATGCTCGGACCCCCGCTCTAGGCTGGCGGCAAGCCGCAGCACCTCCGCCTCGTCGTATCCCTCCTCCGGCAATACCCGGCTCAGCCGTGGCTTTCCCATCGTCAGCGTGCCGGTCTTGTCGACGATCAGCGTGTCGACCTTGGCAAAGGCTTCCAGCGCGGCGGCATCCTTGATCAGCACGCCGGCCTGCGCCCCGCGACCGGTCGCGGTCATGATCGAAACCGGCGTCGCCAGCCCGAGCGCGCAGGGGCAGGCGATGATCAGGACCGCGATCGCCGACACCAGCGCATAGGCCAGTGCCGGCGGCGGACCCCAGATCGACCAGGCGACGAAGGCCACGACCGCCACCGCGATTACCGCCGGGACGAACCAGCCGGCGACGGAATCCGCCAGCTTCTGGATCGGCGCGCGCGAGCGCTGAGCGGTGGCGACCATCTCGACGATCTGGCTGAGCGTCGAGTCCTTGCCGACGCGGCTGGCCATGACGATCAGGCTGCCGGTGCCATTGACCGTGGCACCCGTCACCGCGTCGCCTGCGACCTTCTCCACCGCCATCGGCTCGCCGGTCAGCATGCTCTCGTCGACCGAGGAGCGCCCCTCCACCACCTCGCCATCGACGGGGATCTTCTCGCCGGGGCGCACCCGCAGCCGATCGCCGACCGCGACGTCTTCGAGGGCGATCTCCTCCTCGCGGCCATCGCCGCGCAGGATGCGCGCGGTCTTCGGCGCCAGGCCCATCAGCGCCCGGATCGCCGAGCCGGTGCGGTCGCGGGCGCCGAGCTCGAGGATCTGGCCGAGGAGGACCAGGACGACGATGACCGCCGCCGCCTCGAAATAGACTCCGATCTGGCCGGAATGATCGCGGAACCGGGCAGGGAAGATCCCCGGCGCCAGAACCGCGACCAGGCTGAAGAAGTAGGCCGCCGCCACGCCCATGGCGATCAGGCTGAACATGTTGAGATGCATGGTCCGGAACGAGCGGACGCCGCGTTCGAGAAACGGCCAGCCGCACCAGAAGACCACCGGCGTCGCCAGGAGGAGCTCCAGCCAGCGGGCGGTGCGGGCGCCGAGCCAGGCATCCATTGGCAGGCCGACCATCGGGCCCATGGCGATGACGATGAGCGGGAGGGTGAGCGCCGCGCCGAGGGCGAAGCGGCGGCGAAAGTCGGCGAGTTCCGGGTTCGGGCCCTCGTCGCCGGCGGGTACGTCCCTCGGTTCCAGCGCCATGCCGCAGATCGGGCACGATCCGGGGCCGACCTGCTGGATCTCAGGGTGCATCGGGCAGGTGTAGATCGTGCCGGCCGGCATCGGCTCGGGCGCCGGACGGGCGCCGAGATATCGTTCCGGGTCGGCCTCGAACTTCGCCTTGCAGCCCGCCGAGCAGAAGTAGAATTGTTCCCCGCCGTGGCTGGCCCGATGCTTCGCCGACGCCGGGTCGACGTCCATGCCGCACACCGGGTCCCGGACGGAGCCGGTGGCCGTGCTCGCCTCTGGGGTCTCCATGCGTGTCTCCGAATTCCGATCGCGGAGAAGGTGGGGCCGCCCAACGCCGGAAGGTCAAGCGCCTTCCGGGGTAAGTCTCGGGTGTGAAACGATCGGTTTCACGCGTGAAACGCTGGTAACCGCCTGATTATAAACCGATTCATCTTCAATAAAATTTCGTGAACGTGAGCCGCGGCAGTTTACCGGGCGCGGTCCGGACCGGTCAGATCGCGCCGGAGGCGAGCGTGTAGTCCACGCAGCTGTCGATGTGCCCCTTCAGGACGGCGACGGCGGTTTCAGCGTCCCGTTCGAGAGCGCAGTCGCGCAGGGCGCGGTGCTCGTCGGCGGCGGCGCTGCCGCGGAAACAGAAGGCGATCATCAGGTAGCGCAGATACCGGTCGAAGGCCGTCGCGTGGGCGCTCATCAGCTCGCGCGATCCGCACGCCGAAATCAGCGCCTGGTGGAACTCGCAGTCGTAGCGCTTCCAGGTCTCGGTATCCTGGCGGTCGCCCGCCAGCATCCGCCGTTCCGTCGCCTCGAGCTTGTGGTGGGCCGCGACGACCCGGCCTTCCCATTCCATGTCGCCGTCGGCGAAGGACCGAGTCATGGCATGGCTCTCGAGCAGAAGCCGCAGCTCGCTCAGTTCCTTGAGGTTCTGCGCGGTGACCGGCGGCACCTCGAAGCCGCGCTGGCCTTCGGCCAGCACCAGGCCCTCGGCCGCCAGCCGGCTCAGGATCTCGCGGAGCGTGGTGATGCTGACCCCGTACTCGGACCTCATCCGGTCGAGCCGCAGCTTCTGGCCCGGGCCGATCCGCCCGAAGACGATGTCGGCGCGGATCCGCTGATACGCGGTCTCGCCCACGGAGAGCGCAATGACTTCGGCGGACTGCATCTCGAGCACCTTCTCAACCGGACGGACGCGCTTCCCTCATGCCTCACCGCCCGTCGCAGATCAATCGGTCTTGGACGAGACATCAGGTGAAATCATGAATAACCGATATTATGGAGAATGCCTATTGAAGCCCCATTTCCCTCATGCGACAGATTGGGCGACGGGCAAAGACCCGATGGCAATGGGAGGACGACACGATGACCATCTCACGGCGGGCTATCCTCGCGCTCACGGCGGGGCTCGCGGCCTTCTCGGCGATGCCGGCCGCGGCCCAGGACGGGCAGAAGCTCCGGTTCTCGGCGGTGTTCTCGGACCAGGACATCCGCGCGCAGATGATGGCGCAGTTCGCCGAGGCGATCGCGCCCGACTTCACGCTGGAGCCCTACTACGGCGGCACGCTCTTCAAGCAGGGCACCGAGCTCGTCGCCCTGCAGCGCGGCAACCTCGAGATGGGCAACATCGCCCCGCAGGACGTCTCGAACCAGATCCCGGCCTGGTCGATCCTGACCTCGGCCTATCTCTTCCGCGACGCCGACCACCTGCGCACCTTCTTCGCCAGCGACGCCGGCGCGGAGATGAAGGCGATGGCCGAGGAGCAACTCGGCATCCACATTCTCGGGCCGACCTATTTCGGCACCCGCCAGGTGGGTCTGGTGCCCGAAAAGGAGATCAAGACGCCCGAGGACATGGCCGGCATCAAGCTGCGCATGCCCGGCGGCGAGGCATGGCAGTTCCTCGGCCAGGCTCTCGGCGCCAACCCGACGCCCATGGCCTATGCCGAGGTCTATACGGGGTTGCAGACGGGCGCGATCGACGGCCAGGACAACCCGTTGCCGAACGTCGAGAACATGAAGTTCTACGAGGTGATGTCGCAGATCGTCCTGACCTCGCACCTCGTCGGCTACGACCTCTTGGTGGTGTCCTCCAAGGTCTGGGACGCGATGTCGCCGGAGCAGCAGCAGGCCTTCCAGGGCGCCGCCGACGAGGCGATCGCCTGGAGCACCGCCGAGCATCTCAAGCGCGAGGCCGAGCTCGCGAGCTTCTTCGAGAGCAAGGGCCTCAAGATCTATACCCCGGACGTCGACGCGTTCCGCACCCACGCCCAGCAGATGTACCTCGACTCGGATCTGGCGAAGGACTGGCCGGACGGCATGCTCGACCGGATCAACGCGCTTTGACCGCCGCGCGCCCCGCCGTCCGCGGCGGGGCGATGACATATGCACGAGGCCCGTCGATGAGCGAAAACCGATCCGCCCGGGCGGCGCCTGTCGCCGCCTGGCTCGCGCGGCGGGCCGAGAACGTGGCGGCGATCCTGCTCGGGGTGATGTTCGTCTCGTTCATCCTGCAGATCGCCTTTCGCTACCTTCTGAACCTGCCGACCGGCTGGTCGTCGGAACTCACGGTCATCTGCTGGCTCTGGCTGGTGCTCTGGGGTGCTGCCTTCGTCGTGCGCGAGCGCGAGGAGATCCGCTTCGACATCGTCTACGGCTCGGTGCGCCCGGGCGCACGGCGGGTGATGGCGGTGCTGACGGCGCTGGTGCTGATCGGCCTCTACGCCTGGTCGTTTCCGGCGGTCTGGGACTACGTCACCTTCATGAAGGTGCAGAAGACCGCCTATCTCGGCATCCGCTACGACTGGCTCTATTCGATCTACGTCCTGTTCGCGCTCGCCGCGATCGTGCGCTACCTCTGGATCCTCTGGGGGGCGCTGCGCGGGGTCGATCCGGAGCCCAAGCCGTGGCTTGGCGAGGGCGAGCCGTGAGCCTCGCCGATCCCTTCACCCAGTCGGTCCTCGCCATCGTCGTCCTCAGCGTGCTCGGCCTGCCGATCGGGCACGCGATGATCGCGGGCTCGATCCTCTACCTGCTCTCCGCCGGGCTCGACATGGGGACCGCCGCGGAGCAGCTGCTGAACGGCCTCTACACCAGCTACATCCTGATCGCCGTCCCGCTCTTCATCCTGGCGGCGGAGCTGATGAACTCCGGCAACATGACGTTGCGGCTCCTCGCCTTCTGCAACGCGCTGGTCGGGCGGTTCCGCGGCGGGCTGGCGCTGGTGAACGTGGTGCAGAGCATCATCTTCGCGGGCATGTCGGGCTCGGCCATCGCCGATGCCGCCGGCACCGGCAAGATGATGCAGAAGATGATGACCGAGGGCGGCCGCTATCCGCCGAGCTTCGCGGCCGCGCTCACCGCGTCCTCGGCGGTGATCGGGCCGATCATCCCGCCCTCGATCCCGATGGTGATCTACGCGCTCGTCTCGGATGCCTCGATCGGCTACCTGTTCCTTGCCGGGGTGATCCCGGGCCTGCTGATGGGCCTGGCACAGATGGGCATCATCATCGCGGCCGCGCGCCGCCGCGGCTTCCCGGTCGAGCCGCCGGTGCCACTGCGCCGGCTGCCCGGCATCACCCTGCAGGCGATCCCGGCCTTGATGATGCCGGTGGTGCTCCTCGGCGGCATCTACGGCGGCGCCACCACCCCGACCGAGGCGGCGGCGGTAGCGGCACTCTACGCGCTCCTCGTCTCGACGCTGCTCTACCGCAGCGTCAGCGGGGCGAGCCTCTACGCCTCGCTGGCGTCGAGCGCCCGGACCACCGCCTCGATCGGCATGCTGATCGCCGGGGCGCTGGTCTTCAACTATGTGGTCACCGTCGAGAATATCCCGCACGCGTTGCGGGTCTTCCTCGAGGGCTTCGATCTCTCGCCGGTCGGCTTCCTGCTGATGGTCAACGTCATCCTGCTCCTCCTCGGCTGCATCCTCGAGGGCACGACCATTCTGCTGATCGTGGTGCCGGTCTTCGTGCCGACGGCGCAGGCCCTCGGCATCGACCTGGTGCATTTCGGCATCGTGGTGGTGATCAACATCATGATCGGGCTGATCACCCCGCCTTACGGCCTCCTGCTCTTCATCATGACCAGCATCGCCGGGGTCTCGCTGCAGTCGCTGGTGCGCGAGGTGGTGCCGTTTCTCATCGCGATGATCGCCGTGCTGCTGCTGATCACCCTCGTGCCCGACCTGGTGCTCTGGCTGCCGCGGCTGCTCGGCTACCAGGGCTGACGGTCGCCCGAACCGAAGGACCTCCCCCCGTGACCCGACCGATCTACATCCTCAACGGCCCCAACCTCAACCGCCTCGGCAAGCGCGAGCCGGAGATCTACGGCCGCACGACGCTCGCCGAGATCGAGGCGATGTGCCGGGAGGCGGCCGGCGACCGCCCGGTGGAGTTCCGGCAGTCGAACTTCGAGGGCGAGATCGTCGGCTGGATCCACGAGGCGACAGACGCGGGCGACGGGATCATCATCAATCCGGCCGGCCTCAGCTTTACCTCGATCCCGATCCTCGATGCGCTGAAGATGTTCCCCGGCCCGATCCTCGAGCTCCACATCTCGAACATCCACCGCCGGGAGGCGATCTACCATCAGTCGCTGGTCTCCAAGGCCGCCACCGCCGTGATCGCCGGGCTCGGCGCCGCGGGCTACCCGATCGCCGTAAGGGCGCTGATCGCTCGCCTCGCCGACGGGTGACCGAACGGCCTTGACCGCGGGCGCGGGCGCTCCTTTGCCCGGGTTGCGAAGGCGAGGACCCTTTCGCTTGCCCCGTCGTTAGGTCATCGTCGCGACTTGATGAGGAGCCCTCCGCTGACCCGCACGCGCCCACCGCTGATCGCCTGACGCGGAGCCGACAGCGCATGCCCGAGTCCCACGTTCTCGCGACCTTCCTCGCCCAGCTGATCATCCTGATGGGCGTGGGCCGCCTCTTGGGCGAGGCGATGACGCGGATCGGCCAGCCGGCGATCTTCGGGCAGCTCCTGGCCGGGGTGGTGCTCGGACCGTCGCTTTTCGGCGCGGCGCTGCCGGGGGCGTACCGGCTGGTCTTCCCGGACTCCGACGAGCTCCGGACGATGATCGACGCGATCTCGCAGGTCGGGATCCTGCTGCTGCTGCTCCTCACCGGGATGGAGACCAACATCGACCTGGTGCGGCGGCGGTTCCGGGTGGTGGCGATGACGTCGGTGACCGGGATCGCGGTGCCGTTCGCCTGCGGCCTGGCGCTCGGGTACCTGATGCCGGACAGCCTCGTGCCCGACGAGGGACGGCGGCTGGTCACGGCGCTCTTCATCGGCACCGCGCTGTCGATCTCGTCGGTGAAGATCGTGGCGATGGTGCTGATGGAGGTGGGCTTCATCCGCCGTGACCTCGGTCAGCTGATCCTCGCGACCGCGATCCTCGACGATTCCATCGCCTGGATCATCGTCTCGGTCATCGCCGGGATGGCGGCGCGCGGGGCGCTCGACCTCGGCCAGATCGGGCTCAGCATCGTCGCCGCCGTCGCCTTCCTGGCCATAAGCCTGACCCTCGGGCGCGAGTTCGTCGCGCGGCTGATCCGCTGGAGCAACGACAACCTCTCCATCGACTTCCCCGTCGTCACCACGGTCCTCGTCGTCACCTTCGCGATGGCGCTGGCGACGGACCTGATCGGGGTCCATTCGGCGCTGGGGGCGTTCATTGCCGGGGTGATCATCGGCCAGTCGCCGATCCTGAAGGGCCACATCGAACAGGAGCTGCGCGGCCTCATCCTCGCGTTCTTCAGCCCGGTGTTCTTCGCCGTGGCCGGGCTCAGCATGGACCTGACCACGCTGGCCGACCCGGCGATGCTGGGGCTCGCCGCGGCGTTCGTCGCCATCGCCTCGATCGGCAAGACGGCAGGCGCCCTGATCGGCGGGCACCTCGCCGGGCTGTCGTGGCGCGAATCGCTGGCGCTCGCGACCGGCCTCAACGCGCGCGGCTCGACCGAGGTCATCATCGCGACGATCGGCATGTCGCTCGGGGTGCTGAGCGAGCCGCTCTACACCCTGATCGTCGCCATGGCGATCATCACCACCATGGCGATGCCGCCGACGCTCCGATGGGCGCTCGCCCGAGTGCCGATGCGCGACGACGAGCGCAAGCGCCTGGAAAAGGAGGAAGCCGCCGAGAACGACCATCTTCCGGCAATGGAACGGGTGCTGGTAATGGCTGACCGGAGCGCGAACGCGCGCCTGACGCTCGGTCTGGCCGGGGCCTTTGCGGCCGGCGAGCAACTCCTGACGACCGTCCTCGAGGAGAAACCCCAGGCCGAGCGCGCAGGCGAGACGCCAGAGGAAGGGAGACCGGACGCGCGCGAGAGGCAGCGGAACGAGTCGACCGGCGACTGGCAGACGGGGCGGCGAACCGGGATCCCGACGACGAAGGCGACGAGGCCAAAGCCCGTATGCCCCTCGAGACCCTGATCCAGAGCCGGGACCTGGCCGGCGAGGACTCGGCCGGGACCGAGGCGGCCAAAGGCTACAGCATCCTGTTCGCGGGACTGTCCGACCCACTCGAGGCGGACGGCCGGCATTTCCGGGAGCCGCTGGCGGCCTTCCTGGCATCGGCCGAAATTCCTGTGGCGATCGGGCTCCGCGGCCGCGCGGCCGGACACGGCAACGCCCTGCCGCGGCACATCCTGGCGCCGACCGACGGCACCCAGGTGGCCAAGCTCGCGACCGAAATCGCCGTCGCGCTGGCGCGCGCCGCGGGCGCGAGGCTGACCCTCCTGCATGTGGTCGAGCAGCCGACGGAGAGCGTCCTGCTGCGCCGGACCCTCCCCGGTCCCGAGGAGTCGGTCCTGCACCAGGCGGACATCCTCGCCCGGCGCCACGGGGTGACCGCCGAGCTGAGGGAGGTGGTTCATGCCCGTCCGGGTCGGGTCATCCGCGGCATGTCGACACGCGGCGTCGACCTCGTCGTCGTCGGCTCGGCCCTCCGCCAGGACAGTGCGAAATTCCTCGGCCCGCGGACCAGCGAACTCATCAAGGAAATCGGCGTGCCGATCTTGGTCGTCGCCAAGTAGTCGGCTTGCGCTCGGGCAGCATCGTCAAGCTGCGTGCTTCTTCCACAATCCATGCTCAAGAACCGCTCAATCGAGCTCCTCGGCGCTCTCGCCGTGGCCGATTGGACGGCCGGGCCTTGACGCCGGCGACCAGGAGGTGGTCCACTGCCTCAAATTCCGGCATTCTCTGCCGGCGGCATTCGAGCCCCCGTTCCCGATCCGCGACAGGATTCGGGGGCGGGGGTTTTTTGCGGGGTGGGCAGGCTGCGAGCTTCGATCGAGATCGGCGTGCTGTTTTCCCGGAGCGGCAGCTACCGGCTGCTCGGCGAGACCTGCCGCGACGGCGCGCTCCGGGCGATCGCCGAGATCGAGGCCGACCCGGCGGTTCCCTTCCGGTTCGTCCCCGTGGAGCGCGACCCCGGCGGCAACGTCGACCGCTATCGGCCGCTCTGCGCCGAGATCCTGCGGACCTCCGCCGCCCGCCACATCGTCGGCTGCGTCACCTCCTGGAGCCGCAAGGAGGTGATCCCCGAGCTGGAGAAGGCCGGCGGCACGCTCTGGTACCCCTGTCCCTACGAGGGGTTCGAGGCGTCCGAGCATGTGGTCTACGCCCATGCCTGTCCGAACCAGCACCTGCTGCCCCTGCTGCGCTGGACCTTCCCGCGCTTCGGCCGCCGCGGCTACCTCGTGGGGTCGAACTACATCTGGGGCTGGGAGATCAGCCGTGTCGCCCGCGACCTGATTCTCGACGCCGGCGGCGCGGCGCTGGGCGATCAATTCCTGCCGATCGGCGATACCGACGTCGACCGGATCGTCGCCGAGATCCGCGCCACCCGACCGGATTTCGTGCTGAACTCGCTGATCGGCCCATCGTCCTACGGGTTTCTTAAAGCCTATGCCGCGCTCGGCCGCGAGGATCCGCACTTCAGCGCCGCCCGCTGTCCGGTCCTCTCGTGCAATCTCACCGAGTGCGAGCTCGAAGTCCTCGGCGACGCGGCCGCGGGCCTGATCTCGGCCGGTCCTTACTTCCGGGATCCCGATGCTCCAGGCGCCTTCCGAACGTCGTTCGAGGCCGCCGCCTACGGCGCCGTGCGCACGCTCGCGGCGAAGCTCGGGGCGGGCCATGCCGAGGCGGATCTCGCGACGCTGCTCGCCCGGCCGACCGAAGCCGGGCTCACGGTGGATGCCCGGACCCAGCACACCGTGCTGCCGGTGGTCATCGCCCAGGTCAGCGACGGCGCGTTCCGGACCCTTGCCCGCTGGGATGACGTCGCACCCGACCCCTACCTCTCCCGGCGCGACGCCGTCCCGGCGCCAGAACGCCCGGCGCTATCGGTGGTGTCATGAAGCGGCGCCTCCTCATCCCCGAGCTCGGCGGCGCGGAGGCGGCGATCCTGCACCGGCCGCATCCGACGGTGCAGGCGCTGTCGCGCCAGCTCGCCGCCATCGGGCTCAGCGTTTCCGCGCACTGGCCGGAGCTCGGCCCCGGGGCGCTGGCGGCCGACTACACGTTCTTCGACGCGGACATGGGCTATGACGCCCAGTTCCCCTGGCCGGCCGGCGCCGCGCCGATGCCGATGATCGCGCTGATCGGCTCCGAAGCCCCCGGCCGGATCGAATGGGCGCTGGCGCAAGGGGCGGACGCCCAGTTGCTGAAGCCGGTCGGCGACAATGGCGTCTTCGGCGCATTGCTGATCGCAAGGAACGGCTTCGAGGCCCGGCGGCGCCTCGCGGCGGAGATCGACGACCTGCGCAGCCGCCTCGCGGAGCGCCAGACCGTGGTGCGCGCGGTCACGCTCCTCGCCGCCCGCGGCCGCAGCGAGGAAGAGGCCTACGCCCACCTGCGCCAGATCGCCATGGCCTGGCAGGAAACCATCGAAGAGGCCGCCCGGCGCATCGTCGCGCACATGAAGGAGGACGGCGATGACCGACGCCGCTCTTCCTGAGGTTCCGCCGCGTGGGCTATGGACTCGGCTCGCCGCCCATCGCCTGGCCCTGCTCGGGCTGGCGCTGATCGCGCTCACCGTGCTCGCCGCGATATTCGCGCCGGTGCTGACCCAGTTCTCGCCGGACGAGCAGCGCTTCGACGGCCTGACGCTCGAGGGCGCGCCGCTGCCGCCGGGCGGTGCGTATCTCCTCGGCACCGATCTCCTCGGCCGCGACCTCCTGACCCGCATCCTCTACGGCGCCCGGACCTCGCTGGTCATCGGCATCGCGGCCAACGGCCTGGCGCTCGTCATCGGCACGCTCGTCGGCGTCACCGCCGGCTATTTCCGCGGCTGGACCGGTGCGGTGCTGATGCGCTTCACCGACCTGATGATGGCCTTCCCCGCGCTCCTCCTCGCCATCTGCCTCGCGGCGATCTTCCAGCCCTCGCTCTGGATCGTGGCGCTGGTGATCGCCATGGTGAACTGGGTGCAGACCGCACGCGTGCTCTACACCGAGACCACGTCGCTCGCCGAGCGCGAGTTCATCGCCGCCGAGCGCGCGCTCGGCGCCGGGCACGGCCGCATCCTCTTCCGGCACATCCTGCCGCACCTGGTGCCGACCATCATCGTCTGGGGCACCCTCGGCATCTCGACCACCGTGCTCCTCGAGGCGACGCTCAGCTACCTCGGCATCGGGGTACAGCCTCCCGTCCCGTCGTGGGGCAACATCATCTTCGAGAACCAGACCTACTTTCAGTCCGCCCCCTGGCTGGTCTTCATCCCCGGCGCCGCGATCCTGATGCTGGCGCTGTCGTTCAACCTCGTCGGCGACGCGCTCCGCGACGTGCTCGACCCCACCGAGCGGGGGCGCGGCTGATGGCGGTCTATCTCGCCCGCAGGCTGGTGCAGGCCGTCTTCATCCTGCTCGGCGTCTCGCTCGTCACCTTCTTCCTCCTCTACATGTTGCCGGCCGATCCGGTGCGCCAGATCGCCGGCCGCTCGGCGACCGCGCAGACCGTCGAGAACATCCGCGCCCAGCTCGGCCTCGACCAGCCCTTCGTGGTTCAGTACTGGCGCTATCTCACCAGCCTCGTGCAGGGCGATCTCGGCCGCTCCTACCTGCAGCGCTCCGAGGTCTCCGAGCTCATCGCCGCGCGGCTGCCCGCCACCCTGCTGCTGATGGCCGGCGCCATCGTCTGCGAGCTGATCCTCGGCCTCACCATGGGCATCTTCGCCGCGCTCCGCCGTGGCAGCGCCATCGACACCGGCCTGATGCTCACCTCCTTCGTGGCGGTCTCCGCCCCGCAGTTCGTCGTCGGGCTGCTGCTCCTCTACGTCTTTGCCGTGCGCCTCGGCTGGTTCCCGATCGGCGGCTACGGCACGCTCGCCCATCTCGTCCTGCCCTCGCTGACGCTCGGCATCCTCGGCTCCGGCTGGTACGCGCGGATGATGCGCTCCTCGATGATCGAGGTGCTGCGCCAGGACTACATCCGCACCGCCCGCGCCAAGGGCCTCGCGCGGCGCCGCGTCATCCTGCGCCACGCCCTGCCCAACGCCATCCTGCCGATCATCGCCATGATCGGCATCGACATCGGCATCTTCATGGGCGGCATCGTCGTGGTCGAGAGCGTCTTCGGCTGGCCCGGCATCGGCCAGCTGGCCTGGCAGGCGATCCAGCGCATCGACATCCCGATCATCATGGGCGTCACGCTGGTCTCGGCCTGCGCCATCGTCCTCGGCAACCTCGCGGCCGACCTCGTCACCCCGTTCATCGACCCGCGCATCCGCATCCGCTGACGTCCAACCAGGGAGAACAAGAACCATGAGAAACCTTCTCGCCTCCACCGCACTCCTCCTCGCGCTCGCCCCCTTCGCCGCGGCGCAGGACTACCAGCCCGACCCGAACGCCAAGCCCGGCGGCGACATCGTCATCACCTACAAGGACGACGTCGCCACCCTCGACCCGGCGATCGGCTACGACTGGCAGAACTGGTCGATGATCAAGTCGATCTTCGACGGCCTGATGGACTACGTCCCCGGCACCACCGAGCTGCGCCCCGGCCTCGCCGAGAGCTACGAGATCTCCGACGACGGCCAGACCTTCACCTTCCACCTCCGCCCCGGCGTCAAGTTCCACAACGGCCGCGAGATGACCGCCGAGGACGTGAAGTACTCCCTCGACCGGGTCACCAACCCCGCGACCCAGTCGCCCGGCGCCGGCTTCTTCGGCTCGATCCAGGGCTACGACGCCATGGCCGACGGCTCGGCCACCTCGCTCGACGGCGTCAAGGTGATCGACCCCGCCACCGTCGAGATCACCCTCAGCCGCCCGGACGCCACCTTCCTGCACGTCATGGCGCTGAACTTCGCCTCGATCGTCCCCAAGGAAGCCGTCGACGCGGCGGGCGCCGACTTCGGCAAGGAGCCCGTCGGCACCGGCGCCTTCAAGCTCGCCGAGTGGACCATCGGCCAGCGCCTCGTCTTCGAGAAGAACCCCGACTACTGGCGCGAGGGCGTCCCCTATCTCGACCACATCACCTTCGAGGTCGGCCAGGAGCCCATCGTCGCCCTCCTGCGCCTGCAGAACGGCGAGGTGGACGTCCCCGGCGACGGCATCCCGCCGGCGAAGTTCACCGAGGTCATGGCCGATCCCGAACAGGCCGCCCGCGTGGTGGTCGGCGGCCAGCTCCAGACCGGCTACGTCACGATGAACGTGAAGATGCCGCCCTTCGACAACAAGGCGGTGCGCCAGGCCGTCAACATGGCGATCAACAAGGAGCGCATCACCCAGATCATCAACGGCCGCGCCGTGCCGGCGACCCAGCCGCTGCCGCCGTCGATGCCCGGCTACACCGAGGGCTACGCCGGCTACCCCTACGACCCGGAGAAGGCCAAGGCGATGCTCGCCGACGCCGGCTTCCCCGACGGCTTCGAGACCGAGCTCTTCGTGATGAACACCGACCCCAACCCGCGCATCGCCCAGGCGATCCAGCAGGACCTCGCCGGCATCGGCATCAAGGCGTCGATCCAGTCGCTCGCCCAGGCCAACGTCATCGCCGCCGGCGGCGAGGAGGACCAGGCGCCGATGATCTGGTCCGGCGGCATGGCCTGGATCGCCGACTTCCCCGACCCGTCGAACTTCTACGGACCGATCCTCGGCTGCGCCGGCGCGGTTCAGGGCGGCTGGAACTGGTCCTGGTACTGCAACGAGGACCTCGACAAGAAGGCGGCCGAGGCCGACAGCATCACCGACCCCGCCAAGCTCGACGACCGGCTGAAGGCGTGGTCCGACATCTACATGGCGATCATGGACGACGCGCCCTGGGTCCCGGTCTTCAACGAGCAGCGCTACACCATGAAGTCGCCACGCATGGGCGGCGCGGACGCGCTCTACGTCGATCCGGTCTCGATCCCCGTCAACTACGACTACGTCTACGTGACCGATGGCCAGTAATCACGCCCACACCATCCACCGCCACCAGCACCATTTCGGCTGGGACAACGCGCTGCCCCCCGCCGAAACGGTCGCGCCCGGCGCCACGATCCTGTTTCAGTGCATCGACAGCGGGGCGGGCCACTTCGGCCCGTCCTCCACGGTGGCAGACGTGGCAACGCTCGATTTCACCAAGGTCAACCCGGTCTCCGGGCCGATCTTCGTTGACGGCGCCGAAGCCGGCGACGCCCTCAAGATCACCATCGACAGCTTCGCTCCCTCGGGCTTCGGCTGGACCGCTAACATCCCCGGCTTCGGGCTCCTGGCGGACCAGTTCCCCGATCCGGGCCTGACCCTGTGGACATACGACCCCGCCACCCTCGCCCCGGCGATGTTCGGCAGCGAGGGCGCGGTGCCGCTGAAGCCCTTCGCCGGCACCATCGGCAACGCGCTGGCCGAGCCGGGCCTTCACTCCGTCGTTCCGCCCCGTCGGGTCGGCGGCAACCTCGACATCCGCGACCTCGCCGCCGGCACCACGCTCTACCTCCCCGTCGAGGTCGCGGGCGGGCTCTTCAGCGTCGGCGACACCCACGCCGCCCAGGGCGACGGCGAGGTCTGCGGCACCGCCATCGAAAGCCGGATGGACGCGGTCCTCACCCTTGACCTCGTCAAGGGCGCGAACCTCAAGGCGCCGCGCTTCACCACCCCGGGGCCTGTCACCCGCCACCTCGACGCCAAGGGTTACGAGGTGACCACCGGCGTCGGTCCCGACCTGATGACCGCCGCGCGGGACGCCGTGGCCGCCATGATCGACCTCCTCTCGGCTGCCCGCGGCATGGCGGCGCTCGACGCCTACATGCTGGTCTCGACCTGCGGCGACCTGCGCATCTCGGAGATCGTCGACCAGCCGAACTGGGTGGTGTCGTTCTACTTCCCGCGCTGCGTCTTCGAATGACGGCAACGGCGCGGCCTCGCGAGACCTCCGCGGCCGACCCGGCACCGCAGGCGGTGCTGGGCGTCGAGGCGCTCACCGTCTCGGTCAACACCGAGGCGGGCCTCCGTCCCCTCGTCACCGACCTCTCGTTCCAACTCCGGCGCGGCGAGACCCTGGCCATCGCCGGCGAATCCGGATCCGGCAAGTCGATCACCGCCCTCGCCATCATGGGCCTGCTGCCGCCCCCGGCGGTGCGGGTCACCGCCGGCAGAATCCGCCTCGACGGCGCCGATCTCCTCGCCCTCCCCGAACGCGGCATGCAGAGCATACGCGGCAACCGCATCGCGATGATCTTCCAGGAGCCGATGAGCTCGCTGAACCCCGTCTTGACCGTCGGCCGCCAGCTCACCGAGGCCATCGAGGCCCACGTCCCCCTCGCCCGCGCCGAGTCGCGCGCCCGCGCCATCGAGGCGCTGCGCGCCGTGCGGCTCTCCGAGCCCGAGCGCCGCATGGGGCAATATCCCCACGAACTCTCCGGCGGCATGCGCCAGCGAGTGATGATCGCCATGGCGATCGCGCTCAAGCCGCAGGTGCTGATCGCCGACGAACCCACAACCGCCCTCGACGTCACCGTCCAGCGCGAGGTCCTCGACCTCCTGCGCGATCTGCAGGCGTCGCTCGGCACCGCCATCATCCTCATCACCCACGACATGGGCGTCGTCGCCGAAATGGCCGACCGCGTCATCGTCATGCAGCAGGGCCGCATGGTCGAGGAGGCCCCGGTGCGCGCCCTCTTCGAAGCGCCGCGCGAGCCCTACACCCGCGCGCTCCTCGCCGCCGTGCCGCGCATGGGCTCGGGCACCGCCGCTCCGGCACCGCGGGCGCCCGACCCGCCGGTCGCTCGCGTCAGCGACCTGCACGTCGCCTTCGACCTCCGCCGCGGTTTCCTCGCCCGCGTCACCCACCGCATCCACGCCGTCGAGGGCGTCAGCTTCGACATCCGCCCCGGCGAGACCTTCGCGCTGGTCGGCGAAAGCGGCTGCGGCAAGTCGTCCGTCGCCCGCGCCATGGCCGGCCTCACCCCCTTCACCGGCACCATCGAGATCGCCGGCCGCCGCCTTGGCGCCCCGGGCAGCGACCCGAAGGCCGCCCGCCGCGACGCCCAGATGATCTTCCAGGACCCGATGGCCTCGCTCGACCCACGGATGCGCGTCGGCGCGCTGGTCGCCGAGCCGCTGGTGATCCACGGGATCGGCACGCCCGCCGAGCGCCGTGCCCGCGTCGCCGACCTCTTCGAGCGCGTCGGACTCTCCCGCGATCACCTCGAGCGCTACCCGCACGAGTTCTCCGGTGGCCAGCGCCAGCGCATCTGCATCGCGCGCGCCCTTGCCCTCAACCCCCGGCTCATCATCGCCGACGAAAGCGTCTCGGCCCTCGACGTCTCGGTGCAGGCCCGCGTTCTCGACCTCCTGCGCCGCCTGAAGCAGGAGACCGGCGTCGCCCTCCTCTTCATCTCGCACGACATGGCGGTGGTCGAGAACATCGCCGACCGGATCGCGGTGATGTACCTTGGCCAGATCGTCGAGACCGGCACTCGCGTCCAGGTCTTCGGCAGCCCGCGCCACCCCTACACCCGCCGGCTGATCGACGCCGTTCCTGTCCCCGACCCCACCCACGTCCGCCCACCGCAGCCGCGCCTCTCCGGCGAGCCGCCGAGCCCGGTCCGCCGCGTCGGCAATCCGCCTGCACCCCTGCCGCTCAGCGACATCGGCGGGGGCCATCTGGTCGCAGCGGAGGTCGCCGCCTGATGCGCGCGACCATGGTTCACGAGGTGTTAATTTCGGAACCACTATTGTTCAAAATCAATAACTTGACCCCTCTGCACAACTTGTGCAACGCCTGTGCGGAGGCCATGGCTTGAGCTGGAAGACCGCCCACCGCTCGTTCTATTACGCCCGTGCGGAACCGCCGCAGGACATCCACCTCGACCCGGCGACCACGGCGCTCCTCGTCATCGACATCCAGAACACCTACCTCGACCCCAAGGACACCCCCGAGGAAACCGCCCGCTGGCAGCCGTTCTACGACCGCATGCGCGCCACGGTCATCCCCAACACCGCCCGTCTCATCGCCGACGCCCGCGCCCGCGGCGTCGAGGTGATCTTCGCCCGCATCGCCTGCCAGACCCTCGACGGCCGCGACCGCTCGCTCAGCCAGAAGAAGCCCGGCTTCAACTACCTGCTGCTGCCCAAGGACCGCGAGGACAGCCAGATCGTCCCCGAACTCGCCCCCCGGGGCGACGAGATCACCGTCCTGAAGACCACCGACAGTGCCCTGACCGGCACCAACCTGCGCCTGACGCTGGCCAACCTCGGCATCCGCGACGTGATCTGCGCCGGCATCTTCACCGACCAGTGCGTCTCCTCCACCGTCCGCAGCCTCGCCGACGAAAGCTTCGGCGTCATCGTCGTCGAGGACTGCTGCGCCGCCGCCACCATGGCCCTGCACGACCACGAGCTCGAGGTCATCAACATGATCTACTGCCACGTCGTGACCCTCGACGAACTCGCCGCCTTCTTCGAACCGGGCCCCCATGCACCGCTATAGGTTCGTCCTTTTCCGCCCGCTCCAGTTCCTGCCGGTGCTCTTCGGCATCAGCGTCATCACCTTCGTCCTCGTCCGCCTCATTCCCGGCGATCCCGCCCGGGTCCTGCTCGGCACCCGCGCCACCCCGACCGCCATCGCCAACATCCGCGCCCAGTACGGCCTCGACGAACCTATGGTGACGCAGTACTTCTATTTCATCCGCAACCTCTTCCAAGGCGAGATGGGCCGCTCGATCCTCTACAAGATCGACGTCCTGAAGCTCATCGGCACCCGCATCGAGCCCACGCTGGCGCTCGTTCTCGCCAGCGTCCTCCTCTCCATCCTCATCGCCGTCCCCATGGCCACTATCGCCGCCCGCAACCAGGGCCGCGCCCCGGACCACGCTGTGCGCATCGTCTCCACCCTCGGCATCGGCTTCCCGCCGTTCTGGCTGGCACTGATGCTGATCATCCTCTTCAGCGTCCGCCTCGGCATCTTCCCGGTCTCCGGCTACGGCGAGACCCTCGGCGACAAGCTCGCGCACCTGGCGCTGCCGGCGCTCACCGTCGCTCTCTCCCTCTCCGCCGTCCTCACCCGCAGCCTCCGCGCCGCGATGATCCAGGCGCTCGCCTCCGACGTCGCCACCGCCGCCCGCGCCCGGGGGATGCCCGAGGGCATCGTCTTCTGGCGCCACGTCGTGCCGAACTCGCTGGTGCCGACCATCAACCTCCTCGCCGTCAACATCGGCTGGCTGATCGGCGGCACCGTCGTGGTCGAGAGCGTGTTCGCGCTGCCCGGCATGGGCCAGCTCCTCGTCCGCGCCATCTTCTCGCGCGACTACATGGTGGTGCAGGGCGTCGCCATGGTCTTCGCCTGCGCCACCGTGCTGGTGAACTTCATCGCCGATATCCTCACCGTCGCCGTCGATCCGCGGGTGAAGCTGTGACGCCGCTCACCCCCACCGCCCGCCGGCTCCCCTGGCATGTCGCCCTCGGCCGCTGGCCCACCCTCGCCACCGGCCTCGGCCTCTTCGCCTGCTTCGTCATCCTCGCGTTCGCCGCACCCCTCGTCGCCCCCTACGATCCCATCGTCCAGAATCCGGAGGTCCGCCTGGCCGCCCCCTCGCTCGCCCACCCCTTCGGCACCGACAACTTCGGCCGCGACATCCTCTCGCGCGTCATCTGGGGCACCCGCATCGACCTGCAGATCGCCATCCTCGGGGTCCTCTTCCCGTTCCTGCTCGGCACCACCATCGGCACCATCGCGGGCTTCTTCGGCGGCCTCGTCGACACGCTGTTCATGCGCCTCGTCGACGTTATCCTCGCCTTCCCGTTCCTGGTGCTGATGCTGGCGATCATCGCCATCCTCGGCCCCGGCCTCACCAGCTTCTACATCGCCCTGGCGCTGGTCGGCTGGGTCTCCTACGCCCGGTTGATCCGCGCCCAGATCCTCGTCCTGAAGACCCAGGACTTTGCCGTCGCCGCCGCCAGCCTCGGCTTCGGGCGGGCGCGCATCATGTTCCGCCACCTCCTGCCCAACGCCATCGCCGGCAGCCTCGTCTTCGCGATGTCCGACGCCGTTCTCGTCCTGCTGAACGGCGCCGCGATCAGCTACCTTGGCCTCGGCGTGCAGCCACCGCTTGCCGAATGGGGCGTCATGGTCGCCGAGGGCCAGGCCTTCATCACCACCGCCTGGTGGATCACCCTCTTTCCCGGTCTCGCCATCGTGCTCCTCGCCTTCAGTTTCAGCCTGATGGGTGACGGCCTCGCCGACCTTCTCGGGGTCAACGAATGACCCCCGCCGTCTCCGTCCGCGACCTCACGGTGCGCGCGCATCTCGACCGCGAGACCCGCACCCTGATCGACGCGGTCTCCTTCGATCTCGCCCGCGGCGAGATCCTCGGCCTCGTCGGCGAGAGCGGCTCGGGCAAGAGCCTGCTCTGCCGCGCCCTCGTCCGCCTGCTGCCGTCGTCGCGCCTGCGCATCGAAGGCGGGGCGGTGCTTCTCGCCGGACGCGACCTCGTCCGCGCCAGCACCGCGGAGATGCTCGCCGTGCGCGGCGGCGAGATCGGCATGATCTTCCAGAACCCCACCAGCCACCTCGACCCGGTCATGCGCATCGGCGACCAGATCGCCGAGGGCCTGCGCTTCCACGAAGGCCTCGACACCCGCGCCGCTCGCGCCGCGGCCATCGATCTCCTCGCCCAGGTCGGCTTCCCCGATCCGCCCCGCCAGTACGACGCCTACCCGCACGAGTTCTCCGGAGGCATGCGCCAGCGGGCGATGATCGGCATCGCCCTCTCCTGCAGCCCGGAAATCCTGATCGCCGACGAACCCACCACGGCCCTCGACGTCACCATCCAGAGCCAGATCCTCCGTCTTCTGACCGAGATCCGCGAACGGCGCGGCCTCTCCATCATCCTGATCAGCCACGACCTCGGCATCATCGCCCAGACCTGCGACCGGATCGCGGTCATGCGCGACGGCCGCATCGTCGAACAGGGCGCGAAACGCGCCCTCCTCGCCGCCCCGCGGCATCCCTATACGGTGTCCCTCATCGAGAGCCATCCGTCGTTGCCGGCCGCTGCGGAATATTCGCCGCCAGTCGAGACAACTCACACCAGGCCGCTGCTCGAGGTCGCCGATCTCACCATCACATTCCCGACTGGCCGCGGCCTCTTCAGCGGAGCTCCGCGCCACTTCAGTGCCGTGAGGGACGTCAGCCTGCGCGTCTTCCCGGGCGAGAGCGTCGGCATCGTCGGCGAATCCGGCAGCGGCAAGAGCACGCTGGCCCGCGCCATCCTCGGCCTCGTTCCTATCGCCTCCGGCCAGGTGACTTTCGAGGACGCGCACCTCGGACAGGGGCCCGAGGCGCTGGCGAAACTCCGCAGCGACGCCGCCATGGTGTTCCAGGACCCCTATAACGCCCTCAACCCCCGCCTCACCATCGGCCGGACCCTGGCGGAAGTCCTCCGCGTCCAGGGCACCGCCCCGGCGGACATCCCGGCCCGCGTCGGCGAGTTGCTCGATCTCGTCGCCCTCGACCGCGAATTCGCCGCCCGCAAGCCGCGCAGCATGAGCGGCGGCCAGTGCCAGCGCGCCGGCATCGCCCGGGCGCTGGCCGTGAACCCGCGCCTCGTCATCGCCGACGAATGCGTCGCCGCCCTCGACGTCACCATCCAGGCCCAGATCGTCGATCTCTTCCGCGAGCTTAAGGCGCGGATGAACCTGACGCTCCTCTTCATCGCCCACGATCTCGCCATCGTGCGCAACCTCTGCGACCGCGTCGTGGTGATGAACCGCGGCGAGATCGTCGAGGAAGGCCTCACGGCCGAGGTCTTCGACCGGCCGAGGGACCCCTACACCGCCGCCCTGATCGCAGCCATTCCCGACATCGACCCCGACAAGCCTCTCCAGGCCGCATGGCCTGACCACTCCAACCAACAACGGAGACACCGATGAGAAACCACTGGATCCGCGCCAGCACCCTGGCCCTCGCCGCCGGCCTGACCCTCGCCACCAGCTACGCCGAAGCCGCCGGTGTCCTGACGATCGGCCGCCGCGAGGACGGCACCACCTTCGATCCGATCATGACCGCGCAGAACATCGACTTCTGGGTGTTCTCCAACGTCTATGACGTGCTTATCCGGGTCGACAAGACCGGTGCCAGGCTCGAACCCGGCCTCGCCGAGAGCTGGAAGATCTCCGATGACGGGCTCACCTACACCTTCACCATCCGCGACGCCAAGTTCTCCGACGGATCGCCGATCACGGCCGCCGACGCCGCCTTCACGCTGCTGCGCATCCGCGACGACGAAGGCTCGCTCTGGTCCGACAGCTACAGCATCATCGACACCGCCGAGGCGATCGACGACCGCACGCTCGTCGTCAAGCTCAAGACCCCGTCGGCCCCGTTCCTCTCGACCCTCGCCATGCCCGGTGCCTCGATCATCTCCAAGGCCGGCATGGAGAGCATGGGCGAGGAAGCCTATGCCGAAAGCCCCATCGCCTCCGGCGCCTTCACGGTCAAGGAATGGCGCCGCGGCGATCGGGTGATCCTCGAGAAGAACCCGAACTTCTGGGAGGCCGACCGGGTCAGCCTCGACGGCGTCGAGTGGATCTCCGTGCCCGACGACAACACCCGCATGCTGAACGTCCAGGCCGGCGAGCTCGACGCCGCGATCTTCGTGCCCTTCTCCCGCGTCGCGGAACTTCAGAAGGACCCGAACCTCACGGTGCACCTCGACCCCTCGACCCGCGAGGACCACCTGCTCATCAACCACGAGCACGGCGCGCTGGCGCAGAAGGAGGTCCGCCAGGCCCTCGACATGTCGATCGACAAGCAGGCGATCGTCGACACCGTGACCTTCGGCCTCGGCACGGTCGCCGACAGCTACATCCCGGCCGGCGCGCTCTACCACAACCCCGACAACCTGCACCGGCCCTACGATCCGGCCAAGGCCAAGGAGATACTGGCCGAGGCGGGCGCCTCCGACCTTACCCTCAACTACCTCATCGACGCCGGCAACGAAGTCGACGAGCAGATCGCGGTGCTCCTCCAGCAGCAACTCGCGCAGGCCGGCATCACCGCCAATCTGCAGAAGGTCGACCCCAGCCAGCGCTGGGACATGCTGGTCGACGGCGACTACGACATCTCGGTCAACTACTGGACCAACGACATCCTCGACCCGGACCAGAAGACCACCTTCGTACTCGGCCACGACACCAACATGAACTACATGACCCGCTACCAGAATGACGAGGTCAAACAGCTGGTCGAGGACGCCCGCGTCGAGATGGATCCGGTCAAGCGCGAGGCGATGTACATGGAGATCCAGCGGATCGCCAAGGACGACGTCCACTGGATCGACCTCTACTACAGCCCCTACATCAACGTCTCGCGCAGCAACATCGAGAACTTCACCCAGAACCCGCTTGGCCGGTTCTTCCTCGAAGACACGGTGAAGAACTGACCCGAAGCGCCGGCATCGTGCCCATCCCGCACGATGCCGGCGAAGGGATTTTTCAGTCCGCCCGCTCGTATTCCACGCGCCGCGCGAGCCAGCACCCGACCGTGAGCCCCCTGACGACGCCCGCCGCGTCGCGCCGCACCCGGATCGTCCAGTCCCCCGGCGCCGGCGCGTCCATCGACCGCCGGCACGGCAGCAGCCAGACGTCCTCGGCCAGCGGCAGCAGCGGCTGCATCTCCCCGCGGCCCAGCAAGCCCTCGAACCCGCCATAGAACGCCCCACCGGTCGAGGCGATCTCCAGGCTGCCCTCGATCTCCCCCGACCAGTAGCGCCCTTCGATGTCCAGTTCCGGCTTCCCCGCCAGCCGGCTCGCGGTGGTGCGCAGGTTCTCCCCCGGCCGCTCCATCCGCATCGCGTCGCCCTCCCGCACCAGCGTCATGTCCGCGCACCGCGCCACACTCGCTCCGTCGAGAACCAGCCGGTCCGGCGTTGTGGCATACCGCGCCCGAAGGCCGGAATGTTCCGGCTCGACGCGCAGAACCAGGTCCGTGGCGGGATCCATGTAGGCCCCCGCCCACCCCGGCCCGACAGTCTCCGACTTCGGTTCCTCCCGCCCCGCGCCCAGCGCCGCCTTCGCGAGCGCCACCGCCGCCGCATGCGCGTCGCTCTCGTGGTTGAAGAGCACCACCACCGAAAGCCGCCTTGCCGGAACATGAAGCCGCTGCAGCCGAAACCCGCGCAACGCGCCGCCATGCCCGGTCGCGGCCAGCCCCGCCACCTTCTCGTGCACGAGCCCGAAGCCGTAGGACGCCGGCGTCCCGTCGGCAAAGCTCTGCGGCGCAGACAGGCGGCGATAGAGACTGCTGGTATCGTCCCGCGTCGCGTCGATCTGGCGCTCCCAGGCCAGCATGTCCTGCAGCGATGCCGAGATCCCGGCGTCCCCGGTCCAGGTGATGCGGTTGGTCGCCGGAAAGTACCCGACCGCGGCGTTGCCTTCGTAGCCGACCGTCCCGTCCGCCGGCTCGCTGGTGTCGGCGGTCAGCACCGCCGTCTCCATCCCCGCCGGCCCGAACATCCGGTCCGCGTAGAGTTCGGCCAGGCTGCGCCCGGCCCGCTCCTCGATCATGTCCGAGAGCATCCGGAAATTGCCGTTCGAGTAGGAATAGGACGTCCCCGGCGCGAAGTGCCCGGTCTGCATCCGCGCCAGAAGCGGTCGCGCATCCTCCCGGCGAAAGACGCCCTCGGGAAGAGCGCCGTGGAGCACGGTCAGCGCCCAGTAGTCCCGCAATCCCGACTGGTTGTTGCAGAGTTGCACCACGCTCGGCCGCCGCCCCCTGAACCGCGGCAGGAATTCGGCGACCCGGTCGTCGAGAGCCGCCGGGTCTCCGACGAGGTCGAGCATGACGCCACAGGTGAACTGTTTGCTGATCGAGCAGATCGGCATGAGCGTCCGGCCCGTCATGCGGCGACGCCGCGCCATGTCCGCATAGCCCCACGTGTGATCGAGAACGATCTGGCCCTCATGGACGACACCCACCGCGCCACCCGGCCCCGGAGCCGTGAGCGCCAACTCGCGCACTGCATTCTCGAGGCGGGGCTGGTCGATTTGAGGCAAGGCTATGCTCCGTTGTCGGTTGTCCGCTAAGGATGCCGAGTCATATCGTCAATCGGCAGCAGGCTGCGAAGAAATTCGGCCGCAGGTACAGCAGCGTCGGGCAGCGACCGCTGGCGGGAGGTTCTTCAGGTGCTGTTGCCGGAGCGCCGGCGACATATGGTGCATCCGACGTGTTGAAGGCCATCGATCGGGCAGAGAGGCGAATGAATGACCATCTTGCAGATCGCCTCGCTGCTGGTGGTGCTGGCCGGGGTTTTCGGGTCGGTCAACTACTTCTTCCTGAAACTGCCGGCCTCGATCGGCATCCTTGTCGTGGCGCTGGCGGCGTCGATCGCGGTCATGGTGCTCGACCGGCTGGTGCCCGCGATCGGCATTGCCGACGTGGTGCGCAACACCGTGCTGGACATCGAGTTTTCCGAGGCGCTGCTGCACTGGATGCTGGGGCTGCTGCTCTTCGCGGGCGCCTTGCATGTGAGGGCCGACCTGCTCCGGCAGCAGGCGTTGCCGGTGGCGCTGATCACCCTGGTCGGGGTGCTGATCTCCACGGCCATCGCGGGCTTCGGGTTCGCCTGGATCACCGGCTTTCCGCTGCTCGTGGCGCTGGTCTTCGGGGCGCTGATCTCGCCGACCGATCCGGTGGCGGTGCTCGGTGTCCTGCGAGAGGCGAAGCTGCGCAAGTCGCTGGAGATCCAGATTGCCGGCGAAAGCCTGTTCAACGACGGCGTCGGCTACGTCGTGTTCCTGCTGCTGGTCGGGCTGGCCTTTCCGCTCCACGGCGAAGAACACCCGCAGGGTTGGCTGGCGGTGGCGACCCTGTTCCTTCGGGAGGCCGGGGGCGGGGCGTTGCTGGGGGCGGGGCTCGGTTGGCTGACGTTCCTGCTGATCCGGCGCATCGACGACTATGCGCTCGAGGTGCTGATCTCGCTCGGGCTCGCGCTGGGCGGCTATGAGCTGGCAGTGATGCTCGCAGTATCAGGGCCGATCATGGCAGTGGTGGCCGGCCTCTTCATCGGCGACGTCGGCAAGCAGTACGGGATGGGGCAACTCACCCAAGAGTATCTCGACAAGTTCTGGGAGATCGTCGACGAGGTCCTGAACGCGGTGCTCTTCCTGCTGATCGGGGTCGAGGTGTTCGCGCTGGCCCTGGACCTCGACATGATCCGCGCCGGCGTGCTGTCGATCGGCCTGTCGCTGCTGGCGCGCCTTGCGGGGGTGGCGGTCCCGGTGCTGATGCTGCGTCCATTGAGGCCGCAGGAGCGCGACGTCATCCCGATCATGACGTGGGGTGGGCTGAAGGGCGGCATCTCCGTGGCGCTGGCGCTGTCGCTGCCCTCGAGCGACTGGAAGCCGACGATCCTGGCGGCGACCTATTTCGTGGTGGTGTTCTCGATCATCGTGCAAGGCCTGACCGTGGCGCCGCTCGCGCGATGGCTGAAGCGGGACGCATAGAAGCGCACGTGCTATTCTTGAAGGGCCCGTGTTGCCGAAGAACGTTCGGGACCGACTCCATATCGCCTACCTCACCTCATCGGCGCGCTCGCCAAAGGCCCGGAATGACCAAAACGCTTCTGCTGACACAGGCCGTCCTGGCGCTGCTCGTCGTATCAAGTTGCTCCGCACAAGTCCCGAGGGGGACCGAAAGCGTCAGGGCCGCAAGCCGGCCCGCGGCCACCACCGGCGTCACCGTCTTCGGCGACGCCAGGCTCGGCGTCGTCATGGACTAAGCCTTCCCGCGGCGACGTCGAGCGCCCGGATGGCAAAGCGGCGCGCCAGCGGGGCAAGGGCGGCGGCCTTCGGATCGGCGGCGGTTCCGGAGTTGGCCCGGTCCGCGATCCCCACGAAAATCACCGCGAACCGGTAGAGCGCAAACGCCGTGTGGAACGGGGTGAGCGGGCGATCGAACGGAGCGCGCTGCCGGTAGCGCGCGACGAAATCCGCTTCGGTCGGAAGTCCGTGCGCCGCGAGGTCGTGTCCGAGAAGCCCGCCGTATTCCTCGGGTGCCGTGTGCCACGGCATCGCGCAAAAACCCAGATCGGCAAGCGGGTGACCGAGCGTCGACAGCTCCCAGTCGAGGATTGCCACGACGCGCGGCTCGGTCGGGTGGAACATCAGGTTGCCGAGCCGGAAATCCCCGTGACAGATCGAAACGAGACCGTCCTCGGGCGGGATGTTGGCGATGAGCCAGCTGTGCAGCGCCTCGATCTCCGGCACGGCGCCCGACGGCGATGCGCGATATTGCCGGTCCCAGCGGCTGATCTGGCGGGTGAAGTAGTCGCCGGGCTTGCCGAAATCCCCAAGGCCGACCGCCTCCGGCCGGACCCGGTGCAAGGTGGCGAGCGCATCGGCCACCGCCATCCAGACCGCCCGCCGCTCGGCCCGCGGCAGACTGCCGAGTGCGGTGTCGGTGAAGACGCGCCCCTCGACCCGCTGCATCAGGTAGAAGGGCGTTCCGAGCAGGTCGGGATCCGCATGGTAGAGCACCGGCTCCGGAACCGGGACGTCCGTGGCCTGCAGCGCCGCAATCACCCGGTACTCCCGGTCGATGGCATGGGCGCCCTTCAGGATCGGGCCGCGCGGCTGCTTGCGAAGCACGAAGCGGCGCTCGCCGTGGTCGACGAAGTAGGACGGGTTGGACTGCCCGCCGCTGATCCTCTCGATCCGGGTCACGGCCGCTCCGAACCGTCCGGCAAGGAAGCGCTCCAATGCGCCCGGGTCGAAGTCCGCCCCTTGGCTCACGATCCGGCCTGCCACCGATAGAACCCGGCGCCGAGGTCGTTCAGCCGCCGCGACAGGAGCATCTTGTGGACCTCGTCGGCGCCGTCGACCAGCCGCGCCTGCCGGGCGTAGCGGTAGATCCATTCCAGCACCGTGTCCTTGGAGTAGCCGCGCGCGCCGTTGATCTGGATCGCGGTGTCGGCAGCATCGTGGAGCAGGTTGGCGACATGGATCTTCGCCATCGACACCTCCGTCCGCGCGAAACCGCCCCGGTCGATCTCCCAAGCCGCCTTCATCACCAGCAGCCGCCCAACCTCGATCCGCATGGCGAGATCGCCCAGCATCACCTGAACGCTTTCCCGGTCCGCGAGCCGGACGCCGAAGCCGGTGCGGCCGGCGGCGTAGTCCGTCGCGATCTCCATGCAGCGTTTCGCGAGGCCGAGCCAGCGCATGCAATGCGTGAGCCGTGCCGGCCCGAGACGGGTCTGGGTGACCTTCAGGCCGCGGCCTTCCTCCAGCAGCACGTTCTCCTCGGGGATCCGCAGTCCATCGAAGGTCAGCTCGCAATGCCCGCCGTGCTCCTCGGGTCCCATGATCGGGATGCGGCGGACGATCTCCCAGCCGGGATCGTCGCGGTGGAACAGGAAGGCGGTATGGCCGCGCCGCTCGTCCTCGGAGGTGCGGGCGAGCAGGATGAAATGCGCCGCCTCGGCCGCCCCGGTGATGAACCACTTGCGGCCATGGACCACGTAGGCATCGCCGTCGCGTGCGGCGGTGGTCAGCATCATGCCCGGGTCCGAGCCTCCCCCCGGATGCGGCTCGGTCATCGCGAAGGCTGAACGGACCTTCCCTTCGGCGATCGGCCTCAGCCAGCGCGCCTTCTGCTCGGGCGTGCCGAGCGCCTCCAGAAGCATCATGTTGCCGTCATCCGGCGCGGCGGCGTTGAACGTGACCGGCCCGAAGATCGAGCGGTTCATCGCCTCGTAGCAGACGGCCATGCCGACCTTGCCGAGCCCGCGCCCGCCGTACTCGGGTGAAATCTGGAGATTCCAGAGACCCTGCGCCCGCGCCTTTGCCCGCATCGTCGCGAGAACGTCGAAGGCGATATTCTCGTGCCCGTCGTATGCGGCGGGATCGGCTTCCAACGGGATCAGGTGCTGGTCGACGAAGGCCTCGATCCGGTCGCGGAGCGCGGCGATGTCGGCGGAGATGGTGAAGTCCATGGCTCAGAGCCCCGAGACGAGATGGCCGCCGTCAACCACCAACACCGTCCCGGTCATGTAGGCGCCGGCGTCGGCGGTGAGCAGCAGCAGCGGCGCGTCGAGATCCTCGAGCCGCCCCAGGCGGCGCTGCGGAATGCGCCGGACCGCGGCCTTGCCGGCGTCGGTGGCGAAGAAGGCGGCGTTGAGCGGTGTTTCAACATAGCCGGGGCAGAGCGCGTTCACCCGAACCCCGTACCGGGCCCATTCCAGCGCCAGCGCCTTGGTCAGGTGAACCACGGCGGCTTTCGATGCGGCATAGGCGGCGACGTGGCCTGCGACCCGGAGGCCGAGGATCGAGGCGATGTTGACGATCGCGCCGCCGCTGTCCCTCATCCCGCGCGCGGCGGCCCGGGCCACGGCGAAGACGCCGGTCAGGTTGGTGTCGATCACCCGCTGGAAGTCGGCGAGGTCGGTTTCCAGCGCTGCGCCATCGCAGGCGATGCCGGCGTTGTTGACCACGACGTCGAAGGACGCGCCCTCGAAGAGCGCCGCGACCGAGGCGGGGTCGGTGACGTCCAGCTGCGCCGCCATCGCGCCAGGAATCTTCGCGGCCTCGGCGCCCACCCGGTCGAGGCGGCGGGCGGCGAGCGTCACCTCGGCCCCGGCCGCGGCGAGCACGCCGGCGAAATGCAGGCCGAGGCCGCTCGAGGCGCCGGTGACGACGGCGCGCTTGCCGTGCAGCGACAGCTCCATCAAGCCAACTCGCGCCGCCTGCGTTCGGCGTCGTCCCAGGCGGTGAGCGCCTGGTAGTCCGGGACGAAGCCGAGGCCCTTCTGCGCGTCCGACGACACCGCCCCCTGCGAGGTCACCACGTCGATGACCGCCGGCGCATTCTCGATGCCCCGCCTGATCGCGGCGGCAAGGTCGGCCGGGTCCTCCACCCGCTCGCCGTGCGCGCCGAGGGCGCGCGCCATCGCCGCGTAGTCGGAGTGGCGGAGCGTCGTGCCGATCACCCGCCCGCCATAGTTGAATTCCTGGTCGTAGCGTTCGATGTTCCAGGCGGCGTTGTTGGAGACGATGAAGACCGCCTTCGCACCGTGGCGGACCGCCGTGTCGATCTCCATCGCGTTGATGCCGAAGGCGCCGTCGCCGTTGATGGAGAACACCTGCCGCCCGGGGAAGGCCAGCGCGGCGGCCACCGCGAAGGGCACGCCGACGCCGAGGCAGCCGAAGGCGCCCGCGTCCATGTAGGTTCTCGAAGCGAGCCCGACGCGCGCGAAGCTCAGAAGATCGCCGCCGTCGGCCACCGCGATGTGGTCGGCGTCCGCGACCTCCCTAAGCGCCTCGAAGATCGCCAGCGGATGCACCTTGCCGTCCGGGCCGGTCTGCGGCGCGGCCGTGGCCCTGCCCTTCTCGATCCGCGCCGCCTGTTTCTCGCGCAGACCGGCGAGCCAAGTCTGGTCGCGCTCGCCTGCGTCGTTGCCGAGCGCGGTGGTGATGGCGTCGAGCGCCAGGTCGACGGGGGCGAGGATCTCCGGCGTGCCGCGTCGGTTGTCGATCAGCTCCCCCGCGGTATCGGCGATCCTCAGGAACCGCGCGTCGGGGAAGACTGCGGGCGAGCCGAACCCGACCTGGTAGTCGAGCTTCCGGCCGAGCGTGATGACGAGGTCCGCCTGCGCCATCGCCGCCGCCCGGACCGCGCCGACGAACGCTGGGTGATCGGCCGGAACCAGCCCTCGGCTCTCCTGGGTGTCGAGGTAGAGCGCGTCGGCGGCGTCGAGAAAGCCGACCAGCGCACCGCCCGCGGTCCGCGCGCCGCGCCCGGAAATGACCAGCGGCCGTTTCGCCGCGCGGATCGCCGCCACCGCCTCTTCGATGCGGGCGGGATCGGGGGGCCCGCGCCGCGGGGGCTTGGCGGCGATCCAGTCGGGCGCGATCAGGGCGTCGGGCACCCGCGCCCGCAGCACGTCGGTCGGGATCTCGATATAGGACGGACCCGGTTCGCCCATGTCGCCGGACGCCCGCGCGATCGCCTCGTCCAGCTCGCGGATCGCCTGATCCGGTACGCGCGCGGTGCGGGAATAGCGGGTGACGGGGCGCATGATCTCCACATGCGGGATATCCTGCAACGGCCCCATGTTCGCCTGCGGGCGCGAGGTGCAGCCGCCGATCAACAGAACCGGCGCCCGCGCCAGCGAGGCGTTGGCGATGCCGGTCACGCAGTTGGTGACACCCGGGCCGGCGGTGACCATCACCACGCCCAGCATGCCGGTCAGCTCGGCATGGGCATGCGCCATGTGGACCGCCGCGCCCTCGTCGCGGACGTCGATGATGCGGATGCCGCGCTTGCCGAGGTGGTCCCAGATCGGCTGGATGTGCCCGCCCTGGAGGCCGAAGATCCGGTCGACGCCGCGCGCCTGGAGCACGTGCGCGATCCACGCGGCGACGCTTTCCGGCTCTCGGTTCAGATCCTGGCGGTCGGTCATCACGGCTCTCCTTCGGTCTTGGCCGAGGCGCGTTCGGCCAGCATGTCCCTGAGGACGCGGTGCAGGATCTTGCCAGTCGCGTTCCGCGGCATCTCCTGGGCCTCGAGGAAGATCACCTTCCGCGGCCGCTTGTAGCCGGCCAGCCGCTCCCGGCACCAGGCGATCAGCGCCTCGCCGGTCAGCGTCGCGCCGTCACGGCACACCACCGCCGCCTCCACCCGCTCGCCCCACTTGTCGTCGGCCACGCCGACGACGGCAACGTCCTTCACGTCCGGATGCTGTCCCAGCACCGCCTCGACCTCGGTCGGATAGACGTTCTCGCCGCCGGTGATGATCACGTTCTTCTTGCGGTCGATCAGCCTGATGTAGCCGTGCTCGTCACGCAGCGCCATGTCGCCAACCGACAGGTAGGGGCCGCGGAACGCCTCCGCGGTCTTCTCAGGCAGATTCCAGTATCCCTCGAACGCGTAGGGACCGCAGGAGAAGAGCTCGCCCGGCGTGCCGTCCGGCACCTCGTTGCCGTCGTCGTCGAGGATCCGGATCGGCGCCGAGCCCACGACCTCGCGGCCGACGGTGCCCAGATGCTCGAACTGCTCGTCGGGGTGCAGCATCGTCGCCCATCCCTGCTCGGTCGAGCCGTAGAGCTCGAAGAGTCCGGTATTGGCGAACATCTTCATGATCGCGCGCTTGGTCTCGACCCGGGCGGGCGCCGACGAGATCATGAGCTTCGCGACGCTCTCGAACCCCGCGTCGCCGCGCTCCGCCTCCGGCACGTCGAGCAGCATCTGGTAGTGCGTCGGCACCAGCGACGAGAAGGTCACGCCGAGCCGCCCTATGGTGCGCAGGCAGAGCGCTGCGTCGAAGCTCGCCCGCGAGAACACCGTGACCGCGGCGCCGATGTAGAGGAACGCGGTGAAGAAGTTCAGCGAGTTGGCATGGCACATCGGCATGACCAAAAGCGCGTTGTCGTTGCGCCCGATGCCGAGCTCGACCTCGGTCATCAGCGCCAGCATCGCCATGCCGCGATGCGACCGGATCGCGCCCTTGGGGTTGCCGGTGGTGCCCGACGTGTACATCAGGCACCAGGTGTCGTCCGGGGACACCGCGACGGCCGGTTCGGCCGCGGCCCCCGCGGCGATCAGCGGCTCGTAGCGCTGCCAGCCCGCCCGCGCCTCGTCGCCGATCAGCACGTAGTTCCGATCGGGCACCGACAGGGCACCCCGGAGCGCGTCCACGACATCCGCGAGCCCGGTCTCCGCGATCACCGCCGAGACCCCGCAATCCACGGCGATGAACCGCGCTTCCGGCGCGGTCAGGCGGAAGTTGATCGGAACGGCCACAAGGCCGGCCTTGGCGACGGCAGCATAGATCTCGACCCATTCCACCCGATTGAACGCCAGCACCGCCACCCGGTCCCCCTTGGCGAGCCCGAGCCCGAGCAGAGCGTTCCCCAGCCGGCAGGCCCGGTCGTTCCACTCCCGGAACGTCATCGCACGCTCGAGGTCCCGCGCCCCGATCCGTTCGGGCTGCAGCCGGGCCTGCGCGCTCAGCATCTCCCCGACATGGAGTGGCAGGCTCATCGCCGCACCGCCGGCCCGGCCCGGCCCGGCGCCTCGGCCGCAGCCTGTCGTCTCTCGGCCGCGCTCAGGTCGTGCACGCCTATCAGCCCCTCCGCGAGGCTGGGCTGCGATCTGGGGCCCTTCATCTGGACATTCCGTCGTCTGAACCCAGGATTCATTACGGGACTCGCGCCCCTGCGTCCAGAGGGCCGCGCGGGCCTTCGGCGGCCGCCCTGTCCCGTCGCCATTTCCACCGGGGCCCTCCGAGTTCTGATGGCAATTGCCCAGAGAAGCCGCCATCGTCCCAAACGAGTCGGATCGACGGCGCGGGTTGCCGAAAGACGCCAGCCCAAACGGAATCCGGCGCAGCCTTCGTCGAGTGTTAAATGGTCACGATGGACGGAAGGAGCGCCGCGCGGGAGCCGCTTGCGATCGCCAGCGCCGCGCTGGCTCTGCTGATCATCAGCCTGCTCTGCGTGGTGCTGATAATCTCCCTCGCCGGAATGGTCTTCTCCGGCCCGCTCGCGGGCTTCCTGCGCCAGGGGATCGGGCTCTGTCTCGGCGGCGTGGTGCTCGGGATCGTCGGCGCCTTCGGCACCAGCTTTCGCGGGACGATCTGCCATCCCCAGGACGTCACCGGCGTCATCCTCGCGCTGAGCGGCGTCGCGATCGCTGGCCGGCTGTCGGGCGGCGACCCCGGGACCCTCTATGCGACCGTGGCGGTGATGATCGGGATCGCCTCGGTGGTGACCGGCCTCGCCTTCGTCGCCGCCGGCGCGTTCCGGCTCGGGGTCCTGGCGCGGTTCATCCCGTACCCGGTGATGGGCGGCTTCCTCGCCGCCGCCGGATACCTGATGACGGCGGGCGCGGTGCGCATGGTCGCCGGGCAGGTCACCTCACTCGCCGATCTGGCGCGCCCGGAGGCGGTCTGGCGCTGGCTGCCGGTGCTGGCGCTCGGCGCGGGCATGGTCGTCGTCGCCCGACGCTCGGGAAAGGTGCTGGCGCTGCCGGCCATGCTGCTGCTGGCGTTCGCGGGGTTCTACCTCTGGCTCTTTCTCGCCGGGGTCGACCTCGCCGAGGCCGGGCGGCGCGGCCTGCTCCTCGGTCCGTTCCAATCCGATAGCGGCTTTCTCGGGGCGTTCCGTCCCGCGCTGCTCGCCCGGGCCGACTACCACGCGATGCTGCCGGAGGTACCGGCGCTGGCGACGCTGGTCGGCCTGGCTCTCGTGGGAGCGATGCTCAACGCCTCGGGGATCGAGCTCGGTAGCGGCGCGCCGGTCGACCTCAACCGCGACCTGCGCGGCGTCGGGATAGCCAACGTCCTCGCCGGCCTCGGCGGCGGCCTCGCAGGGTATCACGTGCTCGGCGGGACGCTGCTCGCCAACCGCCTGGTCGGCGCCAGCACCCGCTGGACCGGCGTCGCCGTCGGCCTCACCGCCGGCGTGGCGCTCGTGGCCGGGGCGTCGGTGCTCTCGATGCTGCCGATCGGCGTCTTCGCCGCGGTGCTGGCGGGGTCGATCAGGCTCATCTCGCCGAACACCTCGCCGGCCTCGAGCCAGCCGACCGCCCGCGCGTCCGCCCCCGCGCCGACGCTTATCTCGACCGATCCGGCGACGATCAGGTAGGCGGTCTCGCCGACGTCGCCTTCGGCAAGGATCGTGTCCCCGGCATGGAAAGCGACTTTCTGCACCAGACGGTCTCCGGACCGGCACCGCGACCCGCGCACGACAGGGCGACACCCGCCGCCAAACTGGCGCGAATGCCTGGACGGAGCAATGGGGGATCGGCGGCGCCACTGCCGCACCGACTGGCCCTGCCGCCGTCGCGCCCCCGCCTCGCGGCAGGCGACTGGCACCACGTCGTGTGGATCCATGGGCGTCGGCCCCATAGGTCTGGTAGCCTTCACCTTTCGTTAACCCCGTGGATGGCATTCTGCCGGCTGACCGGCAGTCACCTTTGGGAGAACGGCCATAGCCACCAGCGACCGCAAGACCCGCGAGCTCCAGCTGCGCGAGCGCGTGCTTCTCGACGCCGCCATCGCCCTCCTCGACCGCGACGACTGGCAGAGCGTGACCGTCGAGCAGATCGCCGACCGCGCCGAATACGCCAAGGGCACCGTCTACCGCCACTTCGCCTCCAAGGACGACCTCCATGCCCGCCTGGTCGCCGACTGGAACGCCGAGACCTACCGGGCGCTCGAGGACATCGACGCCGAGCGCCCGTTCGAGCCGGTGCTCCGCGACGTCGTCGCCGTCTCCTGGCGCCGCCTCACCGCCGACCCGGTCCACGCCCGCCTCCTCCAGCACGTCCAGCGCGCCGACTTCCTCGCCGGCCTGTCGCCCGAGACCCGCGCCGCGCTCGCCGAGATCGACGCCCGCACCCTGGGCCTTCTCGCCGGCCTCATCGACTGGGGCATCGCCGAGGGCGCCATCCCGCCCGCCCCGCTCGAGCCCCGCCTCTTCGCCATCACCGCGCTCATGATGGGCGCCCTGCGCGTCCACCCGCTCTGGGACGGCCCCGGCGGCATCGCCGACCCCGAGCAGGTCCTCGCCGACACGATCTTGGGTCTGCTGCGCGCCAGCGGTGAAGCGCATGAAAGCCAGGCGACGCCCGCGCTCGCCCACGGGTGAGCGTTGGCCCGAGGATCGGGCAGGCCCCGGACGGTCCTACAGGTCGCGGCCCCAGACCTGGCCGATGAGGTCTTTCCCGAAGCTGTGGTGCGGCGCCTCCTCGATCAGCTCGAACCCGGCCGCCTCGTAGATTCGGCGGGCCGAGACCAGTACGTCGTTCGTCCACAGCACCATGCGCGCGTAGCCGCTCGCGCGGGCAAAGCGGAGGCACTCGTCGACCAGCCGCCGTCCGAGCCCGAGGCCCCGTGCCGTCTTGTCCACGTAGAGCAGCCGCAGCTTGGCGGTGGCCTCGTCCTCGCGCACCACGAAGACCGACCCGACCACCTCGCCCTCGCGCTCGGCGATCCAGCACCGCTCCTTGCCGGCGGCGAAGGTCTCGACGAACCGGCCGGCGATCCCGGCGACCAGCCCTTCGTAGGTCCAGTCCCAGCCGTACTCCTCCGCGTAGAGCACCGCCTGACGGTGAATGATCCAGCCGAGGTCGCCCGGCTCGGGGTCGCGCAGGATGAACGTCCGGTCGTCGGCGCGGTCGCCCAGCAACCGGCGGATGCGCTGCATGGCCCCGGTGAGCTGCCGCCTCTCGGCCGCGGTCAGCGGCGCCAGCAGTGCGGCGACCTCGCCGGCCGACGCCGCGTTCAGCCCCGCGAACGCCTCCCGGCCCTTGTCGGTGAGCGTCAGGTCGAGACGCCTGCCGTGCTCCGCCGAGGCGGTGCGCGCAATCAGCCCCTCGGCTTCGAGCCCGGCGATCAGCCGGCTGAGATAGCCCGCATCGATCCGCAGCTCCTCCGCCAGCCGCCGCGCCGACAGCGGCGCCTCGGGCCGGGCATTGGCGACCTCGTAGAGCACCCGCGCCTGCGGCAACGAGAACGCCGACGCCAGCAGCCGGTCATTGAGCGCCCCTGCCAGCCGCGTGTGAAAGCGGTTGAACCCGCGAACCGCCGCGACCTCGGGATCCCGCACCGCATCCATCGTGCTTCTGTCCAATTTATGTTGCTTCTGGCAAGATAATACGCGATCGGTCAGGCTTGGCAAGTCCGCTTACCTCGACGTGCGCGTCGGCCCGTGGAAGGCCAAAGACTTAAAAAGACTGCCGCCTGTTACTCAATTCCGCTAGAACAGCCTCAGTATTCGAGCCCCGCATTAATCGTTTGGTCGAAACGAGGACTTCCGGCGTTCACACAGGTTGCGAGACGGTTAACGCCGCTCGAATTATCGCTTTATTTCAACAACTTGCCGCGCCGCGCACGCGTGCGCACCTGCCCCGTCAGATCGCCTCCAGCATCGTCTCGCCGCCGCTGATCTCGCAATCCGTCCGGCTGGTCTCGAGGTTCATCACCTTCACCACCCCGTCCTCGGCATAGAGCGCATAGCGCTTCGACCGCCCGAAGAGCCCCCGCGGCGGGTTGTCGAAGGTCATGTCCCCGAGCTTGCCCGTGAACTCCCCCGCGGCATCCGCCAGCATCCGGATCCCCGCCGCGCTCGCCCCGCTCGATTCGCCCCAGGCGAGCATGACGTGCGGGTCGTTGACCGCAACGCAGACGATCTCGTCCACGCCTTTCTGCCGCAGGCGCTCCGCAACACGGATGAAGCTCGGCAGGTGCATCGTCGAGCACATGCCGGTGTAGGCCCCGGGAAGTCCGAAGAGCACCACCCGCTTGCCGTCGAAGAGCGCGCCGGTCTCCACCGGGTGGACATCGTCGCCCTGCTTCTCCAGGAGCGTCGCCTCGGGCAGCTTGTCACCGACGGCCAGGGTCATCTGCGTTTCCTCTTTCGGTTGCGGGATCCAGCCGCCGACATATAGACGGACCGCAGGCAAAGCCAAATTTCGGAGACGCAGGGCGATGGAACCCGGATCGGCGCGGATCGTGGTGGTAGGCGCGGGCCAGGCCGGCGCCTCCCTCGTCGCCAAGCTCCGCGCCCTCGGCCACACCGGCCCGCTCACCCTCGTCGGCGCCGAGCCGCATCCCCCCTACCAGCGCCCGCCACTCTCCAAGGCCTACCTCAAGGGCGAGCTGTCCCGCGACCGCCTCCTCCTGCGCCCCGAGAGCTTCTACGCGGCCGAGAACATCACCCTCGTCACCGGCACCACCGCCATCGCCATCGACCGCGCCGCCCGCACCGTAGCGCTCTCCAACGGCCATACCCTCCCCTACGACCTCCTTGCGCTCACCACCGGCGCCCGCCCCCGCCGCCTGCCGGCCGCCATCGGCGGCGACCTGCCCGGCGTCCTCGCCATGCGCGACCTCGCCGACGCCGACACCCTCGGCGCCACCCTCGCCCCCGGCGCCCGCGCCCTCGTCATCGGCGGCGGCTACATCGGCCTCGAGGCCGCCGCCGTCCTTCGCGACAAGGGCCTCGACGTCACCCTGATCGAGCAGGCCCCGCGCATCCTCGCCCGCGTCGCCGCCCCCGCCACCGCCGACTACTTCCGCGCCCTCCACGCCGCCCATGGCGTCGACATCCGCGAAGGCACGACGCTCGCCCGCCTCACCGGCGAGGCCCGCGTCACCGGCGCCGACCTCGCCGACGGCAGCCACATCTCCGCTGACCTCGTCCTCGTCGGCATCGGCATCGCTCCCGAAACCGCGCTCGCCGAAGCCGCGGGCCTCGCCATCGAAAACGGCATCGCCGTCGACGCCCACGGCCGCACCTCCGACCCCGCCATCTTCGCCGCCGGCGACTGCGCCAGCTTCCCCTGGGACGGCCGCCGCCTCCGCCTCGAGAGCGTCCCCAACGCCATCGACCACGCCGAGGCCACCGCTGCCGCCATGCTCGGCGACACCGCCCCCTACACCCCCCACCCGTGGTTCTGGTCGGACCAATACGACGTCAAGCTGCAGATCGCCGGCCTCAACACCGGCTACGACCGCACCCTGACCCGCCCCGGCGCCCGCCCCGGCAGCCAGTCGGTCTGGTACTGGCAGGGGCCCCGCCTCCTCTCCGTCGACGCGATGAACGACCCCCGCGCCTACATGACCGCCAAGCGCTGGATCGAGGCCGGCCACTCCCCCGACCCGGAAGCCGCCGCCGACCCCGCCACCGACCTCAAGGCGCTGGCCTGATGCGGATCATCGGCGGCGCCCACCGCGGCCTGACGCTGGCCGGCCTCGGCGACGGAGACCCAGGCGCCCAACTGCGGCCCACATCCGACCGCGTCCGCGAGAGCCTCTTCAACCTCCTCGCCCACGGCCCCTACGGCGACCCGCCCCCGCCGGAGCGCCGCCGCGTCCTCGACCTCTTCGCCGGCACCGGCGCCCTCGGCCTCGAGGCCCTCTCCCGGGGTGCGATCCACGCCACCTTCGTCGACCACGGCCCCAAGGCCCTCGCCCTCCTTCGCCGCAACCTCGGCCGCATGGCCGCCGAGGACGACGCCCGCGTCGTCACCCGCGACGCCACCCGGCTCGGCCGCAACCCCGGCGCGCCCTTCGACCTCGTCTTCCTCGACCCCCCCTATGCCCGCGGCCTTGGCGAGAAGGCCATCGCCTCGGCGCTCGCCGGCGGCTGGGTCGCCCCCGGCGGCCTCGTGGTCTGGGAGGAGGGCGTCAACCACACCCCGCCGCCCGGCTTGACCCTCCTCGACCAGCGCCGCTATGGGGACACCATGCTCGCCATCTACCGCTCCACCGTGCCGCTGCCCGCCCTCGATCCATGAGCGAAGCGCGACGCCTGCTCGGCCAGGTCTTCGGCTTCCCCGACTTCCGCCCCGGCCAGGAAGAAATCGTCACCGCCGTCGAGGCCGGCCGCGACGTCCTCGCGATCATGCCGACCGGTGGCGGCAAGTCCCTCTGCTACCAGCTCCCGGCGCTCACCCGCCCCGGCGTCACCCTCGTCATCTCCCCCCTCATCGCGCTGATGCGCGACCAGGTCCGCGCCCTGCGCGCCGCCGGCGTCTCCGCCGGGGCTTTGACCTCGCAATCCGACGCCGAGGAGATGGAAGCGACCTTCGCCGCCCTGGACGAGAACCGCCTGAAGCTCCTCTACATGGCACCCGAGCGCCTCGCCTCCGCCGGCGCGGCCTCCCTTCTGAAGCGCGTTCGCCCCACGCTCCTCGCCGTCGACGAGGCTCACTGCGTCAGCCAATGGGGCCACGACTTCCGCCCCGACTACCTCAGGATCGGCGAGCTCCGCCGCAGCCTCGGTGGCCTCCAGACCGTCGCCCTCACCGCCACCGCCGACGCCGAGACCCGCGCCGAGATCACCGCCCGCCTCTTCGCCGGCTCGCCACCCGAGACCTTCCTCCGCGGCTTCGACCGCCCGAACCTCAGCCTCGCCTTCGCGCCCAAGGACAACCCCCGCCGCCAGGTCCTCGACTACGCCGCCGCCCGCCGCGGCCAGTCCGGCATCGTCTACTGCGCCAGCCGCGCCCGCACCGAGAGCCTCGCCACCGCGCTCACCGAGCAGGGCCACACCGCCCTCGCCTACCACGCCGGCCTCTCCCCGGACGACCGCCGCCTCGGCGAGAGCCGCTTCCAGCGCGAGGACGGCCTCATCGTCTGCGCCACCATCGCCTTCGGCATGGGCGTCGACAAACCCGACATCCGCTTCGTCGCCCACGCGGACCTCCCGAAGTCGATCGAATCCTACTACCAGGAGATCGGCCGCGCCGGCCGTGACGGCGCGCCGGCCGACACCCTCACCCTCTACGGCCCCGACGACATCCGCCTCCGCCGCACCCAGATCGACGAAAGCCCGTCGCCGTTGGAGCGCAAGCAGGCCGACCACAAGCGCCTCAACGCGCTGCTCGGCCTCGCCGAGGCCCACCGCTGCCGCCGCCAGACCCTCCTCGCCTACTTCGGCGAAACCATGGTCGAGCCTTGCATGAACTGCGACCTCTGCCGCGAGCCACCGGCGCTCTTCGACGCCACCGAGGCCGCCCGCATGGCCTTCTCCGCCATCCTCAGGACCGGCGAGAGCTTCGGCGCCGAGCACCTCATCGCCATCCTCCGCGGCGAGCGCAGCGAAAAGGTCCTCCGCCGCGGCCACGAGCGCCTGCCCACCTTCGGCGTCGGCAAGGCCCGCTCCAAGGCCGAATGGCAGGCGATCTTTCGGCAGCTCATGGGCCTCGACCTCATCCGCCCCGACCCCGCCCGCCACGGCGCCTTCCGCCTCACCGAGACCGCCCGCCCGCTCCTCCGCGGCGACACCACCCTCGAGCTCCGCGCCGACAGCGTCAGGCACGCCGCCCGCAGCGCCACCCGCGCCCAGCCCACGGCCCTCATCGCCGAGGAGGACGAGGGCCTCCTCTCCGCCCTCAAGGCCAAACGCCGGGCCCTGGCCGACGCCGCCGGCATGCCCGCCTACATCGTCTTTCCCGACCGCACGCTGATCGAGATGGCCACCCGCCGCCCCCAGAGCCTCGATGCCCTCCGCGGCATCACCGGCGTCGGCGACGCCAAGCTCGAGCGCTACGGCCGCGACTTCCTCGAGGTCCTGACCGGCGAGGCCGCGCCGCCCGTCCACCCGGCCCGCCTCAAGCTCGCCGGCGACCGGTCCGGCCCGCTCTTCGACCGCCTGCACGCCGCACAGGTGGCGCTCTCCCGCGGCCCCGACGGCCTCGGCAAGCCGCTCAACTGCACCGCTTACACCCTCTCCAAGATCGCCGAACTCCGACCCGACAGCCTCGACGCCCTGCAGTCCGTCACCGGCATGGGCCCGCAAAAGGCCGAGCGCTTCGGCGAAGCCTTCCTTGCCATCCTCCGAGACGGATAAAGCACGGACGGCGCGGCCAGAACCCCGCGGAAACTTGCAAATTCCGTCGGCACGGCCTGCGCCTTTGTCAAACCTCGCATGCACCGGTTGCATGGCTGGCACCGTTCATGCTTAGATCCCGCCCAGCCGCCGCCATGGAGGCGACGGACCACAAAAGAACCCGTAACGGGAGGTTACACATGAAACTCCGCCACCTGCTGGCCGCAGCCGCCAGCACCATCGCCCTGTCGGCATCGCCGCTCCTCGCCGCCTGCCCGGACGGCGGCGAGCTCATCAAGTTCGCCCACGTCACCAACGCCGACAAGCACCCCAAGGGCATCGCCGCCCAGCTCTTCGCCGACCGGGTAAACGCCGAGATGAAGGGCAAGGCCTGCGTCGAGGTCTACCCGAACTCGACCCTCTACGACGACGACAAGGTGCTCGAGGCCATGCTCGCCGGCGACGTCCAGCTCGCCGCGCCGTCGCTCTCGAAGTTCGAGACCTTCACCAAGAAGCTCCGCCTCTACGACCTGCCCTTCGTCTTCGTCGACATCGACGCGGTCGACCGCTACCAGAACTCGGAAGACGGCCAGGCGCTGCTCGAGTCGATGAAGCGCAAGGGCCTGCTCGGCCTGGCCTACTGGCACTCCGGCATGAAGCAGCTCTCCGCCAACAAGCCACTGCTGGTCCCGGACGACGCCAAGGGCCTGAAGTTCCGCATCCAACCCTCGGACGTGCTCGAAGCGCAGTTCCTGGCGATCGGCGCCAACCCGCAGAAGATGGCCTTCTCCGAGGTCTACGGCGCGCTGCAGACCGGCGTCGTCGACGGCCAGGAGAACACCTGGTCGAACACCTACGGCCAGAAGTACTTCGAGGTGCAGGACGGCGTGACCGAGACCAACCACGGCGTGCTCGACTACATGGTCGTGGTCTCGACCAAGTGGTGGGACGGCCTGCCCGAGGACACCCGCACCCAGCTCAAGCAGATCATGGACGAGGTGACCCAGGAGCGGAACGCCGCCGTCACCCAGGTCGAGATGGACTCTCGGCAGGCGATCATCGACGCCGGCTCCGAAGTCCGCGAGCTCACCCCTGAGCAGCGCCAGCTTTGGGTCGACGCGATGAAGCCGGTCTGGGAGCAGTTCGCCCCCGACATCGGCATGGACGTGATCGAGAAGGCCACCACCTACAACGAGGCCAGCTGATCCACCTACCGGCCCGCCCTGGCGGCGGGCCGGCGACCCACCGGCCCAGGAGGATCCGCCATGTCAACGCCCGAGCCGCAATCGACCCTGGGCCGCGTTGTCAACTCGATCGAGGAAACCCTGATCGCCATCCTGCTCGGGCTGATGACCGTCATCACCTTCGCCAACGTCGTCGCCCGCTACCTCTTCAACTCCAACATCCTCTGGGCGCTGGAAGCCACCACCTTCCTCTTCGCCTGGCTCGGGCTGCTCGGCGCCTCCTACCTCGTCAAGGTCTCCGGCCATCTCGGCGTCGACGTGGTCGTCCGGCTGTTCCCGCCGGGCCCCCGCCGGGGCGTCACCCTGGTCGCCGCCGCCTGTTGCATCGTCTACGCGGTGCTGCTGGTGATCGGCGCCTGGCAATACTGGTCGCCCTTCGTCGGCGACCAGGTCTGGTACGAGGTCAACGACATCCGCATGCCGGACTGGCTCCGCTTCATCGAGCCGCTGATGAACGAGAACGAGCCCTACGAGAAGCTGCCCCGCTTCATCCCGTACTTCGCGCTGCCCCTCGGCATGGCGCTCCTGCTCTTCCGCTTCGTCCAGGCCGCCTGGAACATCTGGACCGGCAAGACCGAGCTGATGATCGCCAGCCACGAGGCCGAGGACATGGTCGCCGAGGCCGCCGCCCGCCCCGAGGAGAACTGACGCATGGACATCGTCTTTCTCTTCGTGATGGTGATCGGCTTCATGCTGATCGGCGTGCCGATCGCCGTCAGCCTCGGTCTCTCCTCGATCATCTTCATGCTGCTCTTCTCCGACACCTCGCTCGGAGCCATCGCCCAGCAGCTCTTCAACGCCTTCGCCGGCCATTACACGCTTCTGGCCATCCCGTTCTTCATCCTCGCCTCGACGTTCATGTCCACCGGCGGCGTCGCTCGCCGCATCATCCGCTTCGCCATCGCCGTGGTCGGGCACTTCCGCGGCGGCCTCGCGATGGCGGCGGTCTTCGCCTGCATGCTCTTCGCCGCTCTGTCCGGCTCTTCGCCCGCCACCGTGGTCGCCATCGGCTCGATCTGCATCGCCGGCATGACCTCGGTCGGCTACTCCAAGGACTTCGCCGCCGGCGTCATCTGCAACGCCGGCACGCTCGGCATCCTGATCCCGCCCTCGATCGTGATGGTGGTTTACGCCGCCGCCGTCGACGTCTCCGTCGGCCGGATGTTCCTTGCCGGCGTCATCCCGGGCCTTCTCGCCGGCATCATGCTGATGATCGGCATCTACATCGCCGCGCGCTGGAAGGACCTGCCCCGGCAGGACTGGGCCGGCTGGGGCGAGGTCGTCACTGCGGCCCGCGACGCCGGGTGGGGCCTCTTTCTCATCGTCATCATCCTCGGCGGCATCTACGGCGGCGTCTTCACCCCCACCGAGGCCGCCGCCGTCGCGGCGGTCTATTCCTTCCTCATCGCCAACTTCGTCTACCGCGACATGGGCCCGCTCCACCGCGAAAGCGGCAACCTCTCGCTGCTGAAGCGCCCCTGGGCACTCCTCAGCGTCTGGGTTCACCCGGACACCAAGAAGGCGCTCTTCGAGTCCGGCAAGGTCACGGTGATGCTGATGTTCATCATCGCCAACGCCCTCATCCTAAAGCACGTCCTCACCGACGAGCAGATCCCTCAGGTGATCACCAAGGCGCTGCTTTCCGCCGGCTTCGGCCCGGTCATGTTCCTGATCATCGTCAACGTGATCCTCTTGATCGGCGGCCAGTTCATGGAGCCCTCGGGCCTGATCGTCATCGTGGCGCCGCTGGTCTTCCCCATCGCCATCGAGCTCGGCATCGACCCGATCCACCTCGGCATCATCATGGTGGTGAACATGGAGATCGGCATGATCACCCCGCCGGTCGGCCTCAACCTCTTCGTCACGTCCAGCGTCGCCCGGATGCCGCTCTTCAACGTCGTCCGCGCTGCGCTGCCCTGGCTCGGGATCCTCTTCCTGTTCCTGATCATCGTGACCTACGTCCCGATCATCTCCACCTGGCTCCCCACGACCTTCATGGGCCCGGAGCTGATCCTGAAATAGCCGCGGCCCCAGCCTTGCCCCGCAAGCCGCTTGCGGCTATGCGGGCACAAGCACCAATCCTCGGACTTCGCCCATGACCGCCAGCGACCCGCAGCTCCTGGTTTCGACCGACTGGCTCGCCGACCACCTCAGCGCTCCGGATCTGCGTATCCTCGACGCGAGCTGGTACCTGCCCACCGACAATCGCGACACCCGCGCCGAGTTCGAGGCCGCCCACATCCCCGGCGCGCGCTTCTTCGACATCGACGAGATCTCCGACACTCAGTCCGACCTCCCCCACATGGCGCCGCCGGTCGAAAAGTTCGTCACCCGCATGCGCGCCCTCGGCATCGGCGACGGCCACCGGGTCGTCGTCTACGACTCCGCCGGCGTCTTCAGCGCCCCGCGGGTCTGGTGGCTCTTCCGCCTCTTCGGCAAGCAGGACGTCGCCGTCCTCGACGGCGGCCTGCCCAAGTGGCGCGCCGAGGGGCGACCCATCGAGGACGGCGTCCCGATCCTCCGCGACCGCCACTTCACCGCCCGCCGCGACGCCGGCCTCGTCCGCGACGTCACCCAGGTCGCCGCCAGTGCCAAGCTCGGCGACGCCCAGATCGTCGACGCCCGCGCCGCCGCCCGCTTCCGCGGCGAGGCCCCGGAACCGCGTCCGGGCCTCCGCGCCGGCCACATCCCGGGCTCCCGCAACCTGCCCTGGGGCGAGCTCCTCAACTCGGACGGCACCATGAAGGACACGGACGGTCTCCGCGCCGCCTTCGAGGCCGCCGGCGTCGACGTGCGCAAACCGGTCATCACCACCTGCGGCTCCGGCGTCTCCGCGGCGATCCTCAGCCTCGCGCTCGAGCGCCTCGGCAACCGCAGCCATTCCCTCTACGACGGCTCCTGGGCCGAATGGGGCGCCTATCCCGACCTCAAGGTCGAGACCGGATGATGCACCGCGCCGGCGAGACGGTGGACTGCGCCATCACCTACCTCGAGATGGAGGCCCGTCCCGGCTATCCCCGGCCGCACCTTCCCACCGGCCCGGTCTCCGCCCTCATCGGCGCCGACCACCCCCCGGCCTGGTACGCCCTCGGCCTCTACGAGGTGGTCGGCCGCGACTACGACTGGACCGACCTCCTCGACCGCCCGACCGAGGAGGTCACCGACTTCCTCCACGACCCGGCGGTGACGCTCTACACCTTCGTCCGCGACGGCTGGCCGCATGGCTTCTTCGTCCTCGACTGCCGCACCCCGGAAACCTGCGACCTCGCGTATTTCGGCCTGGTCCCGGAAGCGATCGGCCGCGGCCTCGGCACCTTCCTGCTGCAGACCGCCGTCCACATGGCCTGGGACCGACCGGGAACGGCCCGCGTCACCGTCAACACCAACTCGCTCGATCACCCGCGCGCCCTGCCGCTCTACCAGAAGGCCGGCTTCGTGCCGGTGCGGCGCGAGACCCGGGCCCGGGTACTGCGCCGGGACCGCAACCTGATCGAAGCCTAGACCGTCAGCAGGGAGGGGACCCGCATGTTCGAGACGCTGAAGCCCGCACCGCCCGACAAGATCATCGAGCTCATCGGCATCTACAAGGCCGACCCCCGCACCGACAAGGTCGACCTCGGCATCGGCGTCTACAAGGACGCCGAAGGCCGCACCCCGGTCATGCGCGCCGTCAAGGCCGCCGAGGCGCGGCTGCTGAAGGAACAGACCAGCAAGGCCTACATCGGTGTCCTCGGCGACCTCGAGTTCGTCGACCGCATGGCCGACCTCGCCCTCGGCGACGCCGTGCCCCGCGACCGCCTCTCTGGCGCCCAGACCCCGGGCGGCACCGGCGCCGTCCGCGAGCTCTTCGAGCTCATCCAGAAAGCCAGCCCGCAGGCGACCGTGTGGATCTCCGACCCGACCTGGCCGAACCACCCGGCGATCCTCGGCTACCTCGGCATCCCGGCCCGCAGCTACCGCTACTTCGATGCCGAGACCCGCGGCGTCGACTTCGCCGGGATGATGGCCGACCTCGCCGAGCTCAAGGCCGGCGACGTGCTCCTCCTCCACGGCTGCTGCCACAACCCGACCGGCGCCAACCTCTCCCTCGATCAGTGGCGCGAGCTGACCGACTTCGTGCTCGAGACCGGCGCCATCCCGATGATCGACCTCGCCTACCAGGGCTTCGGCGACGGCCTCGACGCCGACGTCGCCGGCCTGCGCCACATGGCGGCAGCGGTCCCGGAGATGATGATCGCCGCGAGCTGCTCCAAGAACTTCGGCCTCTACCGCGACCGCGTCGGCGCCGCCCTCGTCCTCTCCGAGACCCCCGAGCGGGCCGAGGTGACGAAGTCGAACCTCTTCTCCCTCAGCCGCCTCAACTTCTCCTTCCCGCCCGACCACGGCGCCAAGGTCGTCTCGATGATCCTCGGCGATCCCGAGCTCAAGGCCGACTGGATGGCCGAGCTCGAGGCGATGCGCCTGCGCATGCTCGATTTGCGCAAGGACCTCGCCGAGAGCCTGCGCCGCGCCACCAACTCCGACCGCTTCGACTTCGTGTCCGCCCACCGTGGCATGTTCTCCCGCCTCGGCGCCACCCCCGAGCAGGTGGCCGCACTCCGCAAGGAGCACGGCATCTACATGGTCGGCGACAGCCGGGTGAACATCGCCGGCCTGCCCACGGCCGAAGGCCTCGACAAGATGGCGCGCGCCCTGGTCGACGTCGGCGCCTGATGCCTGCGGTCATCGCCGCCGCCGACGTCGAGGACCGGCTCGACTGGCTGGCGATGACCGAGGCGCTGGCCTCCGGCCACCGCCTGCCGCCGGCGCGGATCACCGACCAGGTCCTCACCCGCGGCGACCAGACGCTGCTCGTCCGTGCCGCCTGGATCGACGGCCTCGGCCTCGGGGTGAAGTCGGTGACGATCTTCCCCGGCAATCCCGCCGACGGCCGCCCTTCGGTCCAGGGCGGGCTCTCGGTCTTCGACGACGCCACCGGCACCCTCGAGGCGATCCTCGACTCCGACCTCGTCACCCGCTGGAAGACCGCTGCCGACTCGCTCCTCGCCGCCCGCCTCCTCGCCCGCCCGGGTTCCCGCCGGCTGCTCATCCTCGGCGCCGGCGCCGTCGCCGCCGCGCTGATCGACGCCTACCGCGCCGGCTTTCCCGGCATCGAGATCACCCTCTGGAACCGTACCGCCGCCAGCGCCCGGGCGCTGGCCGAGCGCACCGGGGCGAGCGTCGCCGAGGACCTGCCCGCCGCCGTCGCCGTCGCGGACATCGTCGCCACGGCCACCCTCGCCACCACGCCGGTCCTCCACGGCGCCTGGCTGCGCCCCGGCCAGCACCTCGACCTCATCGGCGCCTTCCGCGCCGACATGCGCGAGGCCGACGATGCCGCCCTCACCCGCGCCCGCATCTTCGTCGACAGCCGCGACACCACCCTCGGCGCATATCGGCGAGCTCAAGGACCCGCTCGCCCGCGGCGTCATCACCCGCGCCGACATCCAGGGCGACCTCTACGACCTCGTCGCCGGCCGCGCCGGCCGCGCCGATCCGGCCGAGATCACCCTTTTCAAAAACGGCGGCGGCGCGCACCTTGACCTGATGACCGGGCGGGCGATCCTCGCCGCCTGGACCGCAGCGGGAGACCGATCGTGAGCCTCGACACCACCGACCTGCGCCAGCGCTTCCGCGACGTGGTCACCAGCGAAGCCGAGATCCGCGCGGCGACCGGCCCGGCACACCAACGGGCCCTCGACAAGGTGGTGCGGGTCATCGACGACCACAGCCGCCGCTTCATCGCCGCCGCGCCTTTCGTCTTCATCGCCTCGGTCTGCGAGGACGGTACCGCCGACGTCTCGCCCAAGGGCGACCCGGCGGGCTTCGTGAAGGTGCTGGACGCGCGCACCCTCGCCATCCCCGACCGCCCGGGCAACCGCCGCTTCGACACCTTCCGCAACATCCTGCGCAACCCGGCGGTGGGCCTGATCTTCCTTATCCCCGGCATCACCTACACGCTCCGGATCAGCGGCCGCGCCATCCTCGTGCGCGACGCCGACCTCCGGGCGCTCTTCGAGGTCAACCGGCGGCAGCCGGAGCACGTGATGGTGGTCGAGGTCGAGCGGGTCCTCTCGCACTGCCCGAAATGCATGATCCGCTCCGGCCTCTGGACCCCGGAGGCCTGGCCCGACACCGCCGACGTTCCGACCTTCGCCGAGACGCTGATCGAACACGCCCGGATCGGCGAGCCGATCGACGTGGTGGAGGCCTCCCTCG
>CAWCTE010000013.1:0-44335 GCA_963798385.1 uncultured Alphaproteobacteria bacterium
GCAAGCTCGGTCAGGCGCGCGTTCGGGCCGGAAATCCCGGCGGCATTCAGCGCCGCCCTGAGGTAACCGTACGCCTCGACGGTCGCGGCGACCGCCCGTTCCTGTTGGGCGAGATCGGCGACGTCCAGGCGAAGCGCAATCGGCTTGACCCTGGCGTACCCGAACTCGGCCGCGGTCTGCTCGAGGCCGTCGGTGGAGACGTCGACCAACGCGAGGTTGGCTCCGGGCCCGCGCCAGGCAGAGGGCGGCGCTGCGCCCGAATTCCGCTTCCCCGCCGGTGACGAGAACCGGCAGTCCCTCGACATCGTACGTGGCCATGACCTCACCCATGCCGGTCGGGCGGAGAGTGCCAGATCGCTCGCACGCTGTCACGATCTTCGGCGTGCGGAGGACCGGCGTGACGGGGGACGATGCGCCCTGGACGCGGCTACGCGGCGCTGCCGCCGACGGTGAGACCGCCGATCAGGACGGTGGGCAGGCCGACGCCGACGGGGACCCACTGGCCGTTCTTGCCGCAGTTGCCGATGCCGGGGTCGAGCGCCATGTCGTTGCCGATGGCGCGGATGTGCTGGAGGGCCGTGGCGCCGTCGCCGATCAGGGTGGCGCCCTTCACCGGCGTGCCGACCTTGCCGTCCTTCACCCGGTAGGCCTCGGTGCAGGAGAACACGAACTTGCCGTTGGTGATGTCGACCTGGCCGCCGCCGAAGCCGATGGCATAGATGCCGTTCTTAAGCTCGGCGAGGATCGTCCTCGGGGTCGGCCTCGCCGCCCAGCATGTAGGTGTTGGTCATCCGCGGCATCGGCGCATGGGCATAGCTCTCGCGGCGGCCGTTGCCGGTGGGGGCGACGCCCATCAGCCGGGCGTTCTGGCGGTCCTGCATGTAGCCGACGAGGATGCCGTCCTCGATCAGCACGTTGCGGCCGGAGGGCGTGCCCTCGTCGTCGAAGGAGATCGAGCCGCGGCGGTCGGGGATGGTGCCGTCGTCGACGACGGTGACGCCCGGGGCGGCGATGCGCGAGCCGAGGAGACCTGCGAAGGCCGAGGTCTGCTTGCGGTTGAAGTCGCCCTCGAGGCCGTGGCCGATGGCCTCGTGGAGGAGGATGCCGGGCCAGCCGGGGCCAAGGACCACGTCCATGACGCCGGCGGGCGCTGGCTCGGCGTGGAGGTTGACCGTGGCGATGCGCAGGGCCTCGCGGGCGACGTCCTGCCAGTGGCCGGTGCCCATCAGCGGCGACAGGCCGTAGCGACCGCCGCCGCCGGCGGAGCCCGATTCGCGGCGGCCGTTCTCCTCGACGATCACCGAAATGTTGAGGCGGACCATGGGCCTCGCCTCGGCGAGGCGGGTGCCTTCGGGGCGGAGGATCTCGACCTCCTGCATCGAGGCGGCGAGCGAGGCGGAGACCTGGACGACGCGGGGGTCGAGGCCGCGGACCCAGGCGTCGATGTCGCGGAGCATCTCGACCTTCACCGCGAACTCGGCGTCGTCGAACGGGTCGCGGTCGGTGTAGAGGCGCTGGTTGGTGGCGCGCGGCGCGTCGGCCATGGTGCCGCCGCCGGCGCCGACGGCGAGCCGCGCGGTCTCGGCGGCGCGTTTCAGTGCTGCCTCGGAGATCTCGGTCGAGTGGGCGTAGCCGGCGGTCTCGCCGCGGACGGCGCGGAGCCCGAAGCCCTCGGCGGCGTCGTAGCTGGCGTTGTTGAGGCGGCCGTCGTCGAACAGCAGCAATTCCGAGCGCCGGCGCTCGAGGAAGAGCTCGCCGTCGTCGGCGCCGTCGGTGGCGGCGCGCAGCACGCCGAGGGCGGTCTCGGGGTCGAGGGCGTCCTCGAAGGGGCGGAAACGGGGCGATTGCGGCATGGGGCGGGCTCCGGGAATGGACGGGCGTGGGCACCCGCTGCGGCACTGCCGCGTCTTGTTCTTCCTGACCTAATATGGTTGATCTGGCTTCAGCTACAACACGCCAAACCCGGAGAGCGCCGGACGACGCGCGGGGCGGGGAACAGAACGGACGGACGCGATGATCAGGAACCGCATCGGCCTCGGCCTTTCTGCGATGCTGGCAGCTCTTGCGATGGCGGCAGCCGCGCTCGCGCAGGAGTCGGGCGAGCCGAGGGACCTGCCGGTGATCGGCGCCCCGGTACCGGGGGGGATCGACTACCAGCCGGCGGTCACCGAGGTGGCGCACGACACCCACTGGCTGTCGTTCTGGGTGCATTCGACGATGGGGGTGATCGTCGTCTTCGTCACGGTGCTCCTCCTCATCGTGATCTTCCGGTTCAACGCAAAGGCCAATCCGACACCGGCGCGCTTCACCCACAATACCAAGATCGAGATCGCCTGGACGCTGGTCCCGGTGGTGATCCTGATCGTGATAGGGTCGTTCTCGCTGCCGATCCTGTTCAAGCAGCTCGAGGTGCCGACGCCGGACCTGACCATCAAGGCGACCGGCAACCAGTGGTACTGGTCGTACAATTATCCGGAGAACGACGTCTCGTTCGACAGCCTGATCCTCGGCGAGGACGAGCTGGAAGCGCATGGATACTCCAAGGATCTGCATCTTCTGGCCACCGACACCGCCGTGGTGGTCCCGGTGAACAAGGTGGTCCACATGCTGGTCACCGGCGCGGACGTCATTCACTCATGGACGATCCCGGCCTTCGCGGTGAAGATCGACGCGGTGCCGGGGCGGCTGAACGAAACCTGGTTCCGGGTTGAGAAGGAAGGGATCTACTTCGGCCAGTGCTCGGAGCTCTGCGGCAAGAACCACAGCTACATGCCGATCACCGTCAAGGCGGTGAGCCAAGAGGCCTATGACAACTGGCTGAACTGGGCGATCGACGAGTACGGCGGCACGCGGCCCGAGGCGCCGGGCGCCGGCGCGGCCGCCGCGGCGGAAGCGCCGGAGGAACCCGCTGCGGCTGAGGAAGAGCCGGCCGCCGAGCCGGCTGCGGCCGAAGAGCCGGCGGCGACTGATGTGCCGGCAGCCGCTGACGAACCGGCGGCGGCCGAAGAGCCGGCGGCGGAGCCCGCGACGGCCCCGGCAGATGCAGCGCCGGCGGCGGATGCACCGGCCGAGGCGCCTGCCGACCAGGAGCCGGCGGCGCCGGCCAACTGAGGGCGCGATGACAGACGCAAACTGGACCGCAACCACACCCGCGCCCGAGGCGGAGTTCGGCGATTACGTCGAACTCCTGAAGCCGCGGGTGATGCGGCTCGTGGTGTTCACGGCCTTCGTCGGGCTGGTCTGCGCGCCGGTAGCTGTTCATCCGGTGATCGGACTTGCTGCGATCATCTGTATCGCGGTGGGCGCGGGTGCCGCGGGCGCGCTCAACATGTGGTGGGACAGCGACATCGACGCCGAGATGGCGCGAACGTCGCGGCGGCCGATCCCGTCCGGGCGGATCGGACGCGACGAGGCGTTGGCCGTGGGCGTGGCGCTCTCCGGATTCTCGGTGGTGATGCTCGCGCTCTTCGCCAATCTGGTGGCAGCGGGGTTGCTCGCGTTCACCATCTTCTTCTATCTCGTCGTGTATTCGATGTGGTTGAAGCGGGCGACGCCGCAGAACATCGTCATCGGCGGTGCCGCCGGGGCGGTGCCGCCAATGATCGGCTGGGCGGTCGCAACCGGGGGAGTCTCGGCCGAAAGCCTGGCGATGTCGCTCCTGATCTTCCTCTGGACGCCGCCGCATTTCTGGGCGCTGGCGCTCTTTCGCAACGAGGACTACACGCGGGTGAGCGTACCGATGCTGCCGGTGGTGGCCGGGCCGCGGTCGACCCGCAACCACATCCTGGGATATGCGCTGGTGCTGGCGCCGGTGGCGATCGCACCGGCCTTCAGCGGTGTTGGCGGCGCGGTCTATCTGGCGGGCGCGCTGGTGCTGAATGCGCGGTTCCTGCTCGGGGCGTGTGCTATCTGGCGGCGAGACGAGGCGACGGCCGTGGCCGACCGTTACCTGGCGGAGAAGCGGTTCTTCGGCTTCTCGATCGCCTACCTGGCGTTGCACTTCGCCTTGCTTCTGGCCGAGGCGGCGATCCGGGCGCTGCATCTGACCCCGGCCGGTTGGCCGGTGTGGTTCTGAGGAGCGCGCGATGCGGCCGGACAGCCACGAGATCTACGGACGCCGCCGCAGCCGCAACCGCGGACTGGGGCTGACGCTCGCCGCCTTCGTGGTGCTGGTCTTCGCGGTGACGGTGGTGAAGATGACCGAAGGCGAGGACATGCGCGGCTTCGACCACACCATCGAGTCGTTGCCGGCGGCGGGGGGCTGAGCGGTGCCGGCGCCGAACTCCAACCGCCGCATGGCCAGCGTGCTGGTCGCGTTCGTGGCGCTAATGGTCGGGGCGAGCTTCGCCGCGGTTCCGTTCTATTCCTGGTTCTGCCGGGTCACCGGTTATGCCGGCACGACCGGCGTCGCCGAGGCGCCGGAGAACCCGACCGAGGTGGTCGACCGGACGGTCACGGTCTATTTCGACGCCAACACCGCACCGGGGATGCCCTGGGAGTTCCGGCCGAAGCAGCGCTCGATTAAGCTGAAGCTCGGCGAGACCGGGCTTGCGTTCTTCGAAGCCCACAATCCCACCGATCACGTGCTGGCCGGCCAGGCCGGCTACAACGTGGTGCCGTTCTCGGTGGGGGGATATTTCGACAAGATCGCCTGCTTCTGCTTCAACATGCAGGTGCTGCAGCCCGGGGAGCGGGTGGACATGCCGGTGAGCTTCTATGTCGATCCGGCGATGCTCGACGACCCGGAATCGGATGACGTGACCGAGATCACGCTTTCCTACACCATGTACGAGGCGGACCTGCCCGAGGACGACGACAGCGCGGCCCTCGAGGATGGCAGCAGGTTCGCGGCGGCGGCGACCGGCCGCAAGACGATCGAACAGTAGAGGGACCAAGCTCATGGCCGGCCACAAGAACCACGACTACCACATCCTGCCGCCGAGCATCTGGCCCTTCACCGGCGCGGTGGGTGCCATCACCATGCTGTTCGGCGCCGTGCTCTGGTTCCACGGCAGCGGGCCGTGGATCTCGCTCATCGGCCTGGTGATCGTCCTTTATACGATGTGGTCCTGGTGGGCGGACGTGATCGCCGAAAGCGAGGCCGGGGATCATACCCTGATCGTTCAGATCGGCCTTCGCTACGGGATGGTGCTGTTCATCATCTCGGAGATCATGTTCTTCGCGGCCTGGTTCTGGACCTTCTTCAAGCACGCGCTCTACCCGATGCCGACGATCGAGGGCGTGACGCTCACGCCCGGGGTCTGGCCGCCGGCGGGGATCGAGACTTTTGACCCCTGGCACCTGCCGCTGATCAACACGCTGATCCTGCTCTGCTCTGGCTGCGCGGCGACCTGGGCACACCATGCGCTGGTCCACGAGAACGACCGCCAGCAGCTCAAGTGGGGGCTGTGGCTGGCGATCTGCCTGGGACTGCTGTTCACGACCTTTCAGGCGTTCGAGTACTCGGAAGCGGCGTTCAGCTTCTCCGGCAACATCTACGGGGCGTCGTTCTTCATGGCGACGGGGTTTCACGGCTTTCACGTGATCATCGGCACGATCTTCCTCGCGGTCTGCCTGGCGCGCGCCTATGCGGGACAGTTCACGCCGACCCAGCACGTCGGCTTCGAGGCGGCGGCCTGGTACTGGCACTTCGTCGACGTGGTGTGGCTCTTCCTGTTTGCGGCGATCTACATCTGGGGCTCGGCCTGACGGCCCCTGCGGGAATCCGAGGTCAAACCGGCTCCGGCATGACGCGGCGCATGATCGCGCCGCTGGTCTTCGGCCTCCTTGGGGTGGCGGTGCTGGTGTCGCTCGGGGTCTGGCAGGTCCACCGGCTGGCGTGGAAGACCGCGATCCTCGACGAGATCACCGCGCGCCTTGCCGCGGCGCCGGTGGCCGTACCAGAGGAGCCGGACCCGGTTGCCGACCGCTACCTGAGGGTGCGGGCGTCCGGCACGATCGAACCGGGCGAGACCCACGTCTACACCTCGGCGCCGCCGCGGGGCGTCGGCTACCGCATCGTCGTGCCGTTCGTGCTTGCCGACGGGCGGCGGATCCTCCTCGACCGAGGCTTCGTGCCGATCGAGGAAGAGCGGACGCCGCGGCACCTCGGGCCGATAGCCGTCGAGGGAAACCTGATCTGGCCGCAGGAGGGCAATCCGGAACCGGATCTCGACCGGAACATCTGGCTTGCCCGGGACACGCCGCGGATGGCCGAGGTGTTGGGCACGCTGCCGGTGATGCTGGCAGTGGCTTCGAGCGACGACCCGGACGGTCCGATGCCGCTGCCGGTGACGGTGAACATCCCGAACGACCACCTGCAATACGCCATCACCTGGTTCCTCCTGGCGGTGGTCTGGGCGGTGATGACAGGCTATCTGCTTTGGCGTATCAAGCGCCGGATCGACTGAAGGACAGCATTTTCGCATGCATTACATTTCGACCCGCGGCACCGCCCCCAGGCTCGACTTCGAGGAGGCGATGCTGGCCGGTCTCGCCCGCGACGGGGGGCTCTACCTTCCCGAGAGCTGGCCGCAGCTCAGCCGGGGCGAGATCGCCGGGCTGGCCGGGCTGCCGTACGAGGATGTGGCGTTCCGGGTGATGCGGCCGTTCATGGGGGACAGCTTTCCCGAGGCGGAGTTCCGGGGCATCCTGCGACGCGCCTATGCCGGGTTCGACCACCCGGCGCGGGTGCCGCTGGTCCAGATCGGGCCGAATGATTGGCTGCTCGAGCTCTTCCACGGGCCGACGCTGGCGTTCAAGGACGTGGCGATGCAGCTGATCGGGCAGCTGTTCGAGGCGAGCCTGAGGCGCTCGGGGCGGCGGCTTACCATCGTCGGGGCGACGAGCGGCGACACCGGCTCGGCGGCGATCGAGGCGTTCCGGGGCAAGGTGGGCGTCGAGGTCTTCATTCTGTTCCCAGCGGGCAGGGTCTCCGAGGTGCAACGCCGGCAGATGACGACGCCGGCGGAGGCCAATGTCCACGCGCTTGCCATCGACGGCGACTTCGACGACGCGCAGGCGCGGGTGAAGGACCTCTTCAACGACCATGGCTTCCGGGATGGCGTCGGCCTCGCCGGCGTCAACTCGATCAACTGGGCGCGAGTGCTGGCGCAGACGGTCTACTACTTTACCGCGGCAGTGGCGCTCGGGGCGCCGCACCGGCCGGTGAGCTTCACGGTGCCGACCGGAAACTTCGGGGACATCTTCGCGGGCTACGTGGCCAAACGAATGGGATTGCCGATCGAGCGGCTGGTGATCGCCACCAACCAGAACGACATCCTGCACCGGACGCTGGAGACCGGCGAGCATCGGCGCGAGGGGGTGGTGCCGTCGATCAGCCCGTCGATGGACATCCAGGTGAGCTCGAACTTCGAGCGGCTGCTCTTCGAGCTGCACGACCGGGAGGGGCCGGCGGTGGCCGCGTCGATGGCCGATCTCGCCACGGGTGGTTTCTCCCTGCCGAAGGGAGCGCTCGAGCGGTTGCGCGCCGAGTTCGACAGCGCCCGCGCCTCGGAGGACGAGACCCGGGCGACGATTGCGGAAATCTACAGGACGATGGGAGAGGTCGTTTGTCCGCACACGGCCGTGGGCCTCCACGCGGCCAAGGTCCGCCGCGGCGATCCGGCAGTGCCGATGGTGGTGCTCGCGACGGCGCACGCCGCCAAGTTTCCCGACGCGGTGGAGGCGGCCTGTGGGGTTCGCCCGGCGCTGCCGCCGCGGCTGGCGGATCTCTTGACGCGACCGGAGCGGGTGACCCGGGTGGCCAACGACATCGAGGCGATCAAGGACGTGATCGGACGGGAGGCGGTGCGATGAGTGTCGAGGTTCACGAGCTCTCGAACGGCCTTCGGATCGCGGCGGAGCCGATGCCGGGGCTGCAATCTGCCTCGATCGGCATCTTCCTCACCGCCGGCGGGCGACACGAGCGCGCGGAGCAGAACGGCATCGCGCATTTCCTCGAGCACATGGCGTTCAAGGGCACCCCGACCCGGACTGCCCAGGCGATCGCCGAGGAGATCGAGGACGTCGGCGGCTACATCAACGCCTATACCGGCAAGGAGATGACCGCCTACTACGCCCGGGTGCTCGAGCCGGACGTGGAGCGTGCATTGGAGATTCTCGCGGACATCGTGCTGAACCCGCTCTTCGAGGCGCCCGAGATCGAGGTCGAGCGCGGGGTGATCCTGCAGGAAATCGGCCAGGCGCTCGACACGCCGGACGACATCATCTTCGACTGGTTGCAGGAGGCCGCCTATCCTGGCCAGCCGTTCGGGCGCACCATCCTCGGCCCGGCGGAACGGGTCTCGGGCTTCGGGCGCAGCGATCTCGCCGGCTTCGTGGGAGAGCATTACGGGCCGGACAGGATGATCCTTGCGGCCGCTGGCGCCGTCGATCCGGACCGGCTGCGGGGGGCGGCGGAGCGGCTGTTCGGACATCTCGCGCGCCGGCCGCGGTTGCCCCTGCTCCCGGCGCGCTTCGCCGCGGGCGAACGGCGGGAGACGCGGGATCTCGAGCAGGTTCACATGGCGCTCGCCTTCGAGGCGCCGGGGGTGCGCGACGACGCGGCCTATGTAGCGCAAATCTATGCGACGGCGCTCGGGGGCGGTATGTCCTCGCGGCTGTTCCAGGAGCTTCGCGAGCGGCGGGGGCTTTGCTACACCATCTTCGCGCAGGCGGGCGCCTACGAGGACACCGGCCAGATCACGCTCTATGCCGGCACCGGCGCCGACCAGATCCGCGAGCTGACCGGGCTCACCATGGACGAGCTCCGACGCGCCGCCGGCGGGCTCAGCACCGCCGAGCTCGAGCGCGCCCGCGCCCAGCTCAAGGCCGGCATGCTGATGGGACTGGAAAGCCCGTCCGCGCGGGCGGAGCGGGCGGCGCGGATGCTGAGCATCTGGGGAAGGGTGCCGGAGATCGACGAGGTCGTCGCCAAGATCGACGCGGTGACGCCGGAGCGGGTGCGGGTTTTCGGAGAGAGCCTCGTCGGACGCGCCGAGCCGGCGCTGGCCCTCCTCGGCCCGGTGAGCGATGCCCCGGATCGCGCGGCACTGGCGAGGCGGCTCGCAGCGTGAGATGAACGTCCTCGGGTTTCGCCGCAGCACGCCGCCCGCGATCGAGACGCAGCGGATGGTCCTGCGGCTGCCCGAAATGGGGGACCATGCGCCGTGGGCGCTGCTGCGGCGCCGGGGCGAGGCGTTCCTGAAGGACTGGGAGCCGAGCTGGTCCGCCGACCACTTCTCGCGCCGCGCCTTCCGCAACCGCGTCTATTGGGCGTGGCGCGCGCGGGAGGAGGGGCGGGCGCTGGCACTGTTCCTGATCCGGCGGGAGGACTCGCAGCTGATGGGTGCGATCACCCTCGACAACATCCGCCGCGGCCCTTCGCAGTCGGCACAGGTTGGCTACTGGATCGGCGAGGAGTTCGCCCGGCAGGGACTGATGACCGAGGCGCTGGCCGCCGTCGTCCATCACGGCTTCACCGTTCTCGACCTCAGCCGGATCGAGGCTGCCTGCCTGCCAGAGAACGTGCCCTCCCGCGCCCTGCTCGAGCGCGCCGGCTTCAAGTACGAGGGCGTCGCCCAGAGTTACCTGCAGATCGGCGGGCGCTGGCGCAACCATGTCCTCTACGCCAATCTCCGCGGCGACCGCCGCGGGCGCGCCGCCCAGGAGTCATGATGCATCGCCGGGTTTCATACAGGTTTGCTAACCTGGAGAGCAGTCGTGATGCGTCAACAGACGCATCACCAAGAAAGAGAATCTGCGCTCACCTGCGCGCACCCTGTGGCGGCAAAGGCCGCCACGCGGCGGAAGTCGCGTTTCTCTGACCATGAGCGCCCGTCCGCTCAATCCGGCGTCACCGGATCTCCTCGACCGCCTGCAGGCTGCGCTCGGCGCCGACGGGGTGCGGCCGCCGGAACCGCGCTATCTCGAAGAGCCGCGCGGGCGGTTTCACGGCCGCGCCGCTGCCGTGCTGCGCCCCGCCTCTGCGGAGGAGGTGGCCGTCGCCGTAAGATTGTGCGCCGAGGCCCGGGTCGGTGTCGTGCCCTATGCCGGTGGGACCGGCCTCGTGGGAGGACAGATCTTCGGGGACGGGCCTTTGCCGGTGCTTCTGTCGGTCGAGCGGATGGCGCGCATTCGCGACGTCGATCTCGTCGACGGCGTGCTGGTGGCGGAGGCCGGGTGCGTGCTTGGAGATGTCCAGGCGGCGGCGCGGGAGGCGGGGCGGCTGTTTCCCCTTTCCCTCGCGTCCGAGGGTTCGGCGCGGATTGGCGGCCTGCTCGGGACCAACGCCGGCGGGGTCAACGTGCTGCGGTACGGCAACGCGCGCGACCTTTGCCTGGGGGTCGAGGCGGTGACGGCTGACGGCACGGTGCTGCACGGGCTAAGCCGGGTGGCGAAGGACAACATGGGGTACGATCTGCGGCATCTCCTGATCGGGGCCGAAGGCACGCTCGGGGTGATCACGGCGGCGAGCCTGCGGCTCTACCCGCTGCCGGAGGAGGCCGCGACCGCCTGGGTGGCGGTGGCCTCGCCGGAGGCGGCGCTCGAGCTCCTCGGCGAGCTGAGGGCCGCGATGGGGGACACGATTTCCGCGTTCGAGCTCATCAGCGTTCAGGGATTGGCGTTTCTGGGCGAGAAGTTGCCGCAGGTGCCGGTGCCGCCGGCGATGGGGACCGACTGGATCGTCCTGGCGGAGGTCGCCGACGCTGTCGGCGGTGCGGTCGGACCCCGCCTCGAGACAGCCTTGGCGGGGGCGCTGGAGGGCGGGCGGGTCGCCGACGTGCTGATCGCCCAGAGTGCCGCCCAGCGTCAGGTTTTCTGGGGGGTGCGGGAATCGATTCCCGAGGCCAATCGGCTGATCGGTGCCATCTCCAGCCACGACATATCGGTGCCGCCGTCGCGGCTCGCAGAGTTCATCGCGCGCGGCGGCCGAGCGGTGGCGGCGCTCGGCCCGGAACTTCGCATCAATTGCTTCGGCCACCTCGGCGACGGCAATCTGCACTACAACGTGTTTCCGCCGGAGGGGCAGGGCCGCGGGACCTACGACGGTATCCGGGATGCGGTAAAGGAGACGGTCCACGACCTCGTCCATGCGCTGGGCGGTTCGGTGGGCGCGGAGCACGGGGTTGGGCGGTTGAAGGCCGGCGATCTGGTGCGCTACGGCGATCCGGGACGGCTCGCGGCGATGCGGGCGATCAAGGCGGCCCTCGATCCGCTGGGGATCATGAACCCCGGCGCTGTCCTGAACTGAGGGGGGTGGACTTGCGCCCCTTCTCTCTGGGGGGGGGAGGAGAGAAGGGGCGCTTTATCCAGACTGGAGGGTCTGAGGATTTGCAAGCAGCCCGTCCGTTTGGACACCCCCTTTGTCGCGGGAAATGGTTACCAAAAGTTTAACGAACGGGCGTTAACTCGCGTTAAAGTGGAATCTCGCGATTTTTTTTAACCGCTCTGCCGGGCCGAGGGCCGGGTCATCGAGAAAACCTCGTGGACAGCGGAATAGTCGCGGTAACCGAGTCGGGAAACCGGCTGGTAGAGGGTGACGTCGACCTTGCCGTCGACGATCACCGACTCGTCGATGTGGATGCCGACGACCTCGGCGATCACCAGGTGGTTGTGGGCGCCGGGCAGCTCGACGATGCGCCAGACCCGGCACTCGAGCGAAGCGGGGGCCTCGGCGACGCGGAACGGCGCCACTTCGCGGCAGGGCTCCGGCGTGAGGCCGGCGAGGGCGAACTCGTCGGCGTCGGCGGGCCAGGGGCCGGAGGTGAGGTTCATGGCATCCTTGAGGGCCAGCGGGACGACGTTGTGGACGAACTCGCCGGTGGCGCGGATGTTGGCCAAGGTATCCTTGCGCCCGGCGCCGCCGTCCTTTTCGCCGGTGTTGGAATAAAGGACCATCGGCGGAGTATCCGCGATGGCGTTGAAGAAACTGTAAGGAGCGAGGTTGGGGCGGCCGGAGGGGTCGAGGGTGGAGAGCCAGCCGATGGGGCGGGGGGCGATCAGGGCCTTGAAGGGGTTGTGGGCAAGGCCGTGGCCGTCGAGGCCCGGACGGTAGAACATGGGGACTGGCTCCGGGTTTCGGCTTTTGCCGCACCCTAGGGGCGTGCTAGGGGCGAGTCGAGCGGTCGTGGCCGCTGTCCCCCGCGCCAACCGTTCCGCCCGATGTTCCGAATTCTCCGAGAGACTGCCGACGACAGCGCCGAGGTGGAGTTTCTCTACGATCTCGCCTTCGCGCCCGGGCGCACGGCGCTGAGCTCCTACCGGCTGCGGGATGGGGTTCCGCCGGTGGCGGAACTGGGGCTGATCGTGCGGGACGACTATGACGCACTGGCGGGGGCGATCCGCTACTGGCCTGTGAGGATTGGAGAAACCGGGGTTCCGGCGCTGCTCCTGGGGCCGGTGGCGGTGCATCCGACGCGGCAGGGCGAGGGGCTGGGAGCGCTGCTGATCGCCGAGAGCCTGGAACGGGCGGCGGGACTGGGGTGGACGCGGGCGATCCTGGTCGGGGACGAGCCGTATTACCGGCGGTTCGGGTTCGGGCGGGAGCCAGCCCGGGCGCTGGAGTATCCGCCGCCGACCAATCCGGACCGGCTTCTGGCGCGGGAACTGGTGCCGGGGGCGTTCGAGGGGGTGTCGGGAATGGTGCGGCGGTGGGAGTGAAGTGGCTTCGGGGATCGAACTTGGTCGAAGCGACAAGGGTTTACGGGAATTTGGTGTGGCTGGAAAGTGGCTGGAAAGTGCCCATACGATTTTTGCGTGGGCTCAATCCTTAACGCGGAGTGCGGCGAGGTTCTTTCGCATCGCAACCATGAGGGCGGCACGAGCGGGGCGGCTTGAAATATCGTGTGCGCCTGCCGGTGGACAGGCTATATCTCGCCGGCCTGTCCTGGGCTGGAGGGGATGCCGATGCTGACTGCCGAAGAACTGGCCAGTTTCCCGGTCCTGGCGCAGGTGCGGGAAGAACCGAGCCGGCTCGCGGGAACCGCGGCGGACATCCACCTCGAGGCCGGCGACTACCTGGTGCACGAAGGCGATCCGCGGGCGCTGTTCGTGGTGATCGCGGGGCGGATCGAGCTCAACAAGTCCGTCGCCGGGACCGAGCGGGTGATCGGGGCGCGTTTGCCGGGGACGGTCTATGGAGAGGTGCCGATGATCTTCGGTACCCAGATGCAGGCCACTGCCTGCGCCACCGAGCCCTCGCGGGTGCTCCGCATCGATCCGAGGGCCTTCCATGCGCTGGCGGCCACGTCGAAGGCGTTCACCGAGGCGGTCGGGGCGCTGGCGCTGGAGCGACTCGGCGGCCTGCAGGGAATCGCCGCGGAGCCGCCCAAGCCGCAGATGGTGGTGGTCGGCCAGCGCTGGGGCAACCGGATCCTGTTCGAGGGTGTCTCCGGACGACCCGGTTCTGGGACGGCGCCCGGCGGATCGAGAAAAGCGGCGGGCTCTTCGTCTTCATCGGCGCCGATGCCGAGACCGACTGGCTGCCCGACACCGTGGCGCGCGACGCGCGCGGGTTCGGGCTGACCGGGGCGGGTCTGGTGAGGAGCGGGACCTGGACGGAGACCCGCGACCCGTTCCTGCTCTAGACCAGCGTACCAGGCATCTTCGCCTGCGGCGACGTGCGCTTCAGCCCGGTCAAGCGGGTCGCCGCTGCGGTCGGCGAGGGCAGCATGCGATCGCTTTCGTCCACCAGTACCTGCGCCACGAGGGGACGCGGCCGCAGCCGGCGCCGGCCGGTGCCGCCGCCGGATTGCCGTGAGGCTGCCTCAGAAGGTGTAGCCTACCCGCAGGCCCGCGCCCCAGATGGAGCCGTCGTTGAAGTCCGTCTGGAGCAGGTTCTCGGTGTCGCCGAGGACGCCGTAGGTGAGGCCGCCGGTGATGTCGAACTGACCGTAGGAATAGGTGAGCGCCACCGTGCCGGTGGTGCGGCCATCGTACGGCCCGAGCGAGGTCATCTCGCCGCCGACGCTCGGCTCCCAAGTGAGCGAGACCGATCCGGCGAGGGAATCGGTGAGCTGGCGACCAACGCCGAGGTTGTAGGTCCACCAGTCGTCGCTGTACTGGATCAGCGGGCGTTCGACGCCGATGAGGCCCTCGATCGCGGACTCGTAGACGGGAGGCGCGACCGAGAACTCGGACCAGTCCACCCAGCGGATGTAGCCGAAGACCAGGGTCTTCGGCGCGACGCCGGTCTGGAAGTCGAGCTGCACCGACTGCGGCGTGTCGACGTCGGTCTTGGTGTTCTGGGTCACCGGGGTCGTGGTGCCGAACGGTGTGATCGTCTCGACAGTGTCGAGGTCGTAGCCGACCTTCGACTGGTAGGTGAGGGCGATCCTGAGGGCGATCTCGGGCCGCTCGTAGGCGGCGCCGACAAGCCAGCCGTAGCCCCATGTGTTGTCGGCTTTCACCGAGTAGTCCTGAACGAAGGAGACGGCTGCCTCGGCGTCGAGCCGCTGGGCGCGGACGCCGCCGAAAATCTTGACGTTGGGGTAGACGTCGTAGGCGAGGACGCCGCTGATCTGGTAGGTCTTCACGTCGGCCAGGCTGCCGCCGTAGAGCGAGCTCGGCAGCGGGGCGGGTAGCGGCGGGAAGGTGCCGGCGCCGTAGCGGGTGTCGGCCTGGAGCGGCTGGTCGAAGATGATCGCGTAGGAGACGCGGTCGTTGAGATCGGCCTTGTAGGCCCCGCTGAAGTTCCAGCGCGATTCGAACACGTCGCCGGTGTTGCCTGGCAACGTCACGCCGGTGGGGATCAGCGGGTTCGGAGGGATCGTCGCGCCTTCGCCGCTCTGGTCGGGATCGCTCCAGGCGGCGCTGAACTCGGCGTAGCGCCCCTCCTGATAGAGCAGGCGGATGGTGGCCGGCACCGTCTGCTCGAGGCCGGCGGCCTGAAGGCTGCCGGCGGTCGCGAGGGTGACGAGAGAGGCGCCGGCGAGCAGGGAGGCGAGGGAGCGGCTGGGCATGGGAAACCTCACGGGAGCGAGTGTGCGGACCACTGCTGCATTGTGCATCCAGAGGTTGCCTGGGCCCAAACGGAATCAAGGAACGTGGAGGCTCCGGGCCACCACTGCCGCCTGGTCGTTGCGCGATTGCAACAACATTTGTTCGGCGCGGGCCTTTGGCCCGCGCCTGGGGCGTCAGTGCGCCAGCACCGCCAGCATCAAGAGCGCGACGATGTTGGTGATCTTGATCATCGGGTTCACCGCCGGGCCGGCGGTGTCCTTGTAGGGATCGCCGACGGTGTCGCCGGTGACCGCCGCCTTGTGCGCCTCGGAGCCCTTGAAGTGCTTCTGGCCGGCGGCGTCGGTGAAGCCGTCCTCGAAGATCTTCTTGGCGTTGTCCCAGGCGCCGCCGCCGGAGGTCATCGAGATGGCGACGAAGAGGCCGTTGACGATGACGCCGAGGAGCATAGCGCCCACCGCCGCCAGAGCCGCTTCGGGTCCGGCGATCCAGTTGATGACGATGAAGACGACGATGGGCGAGAGCACCGGCAGCAGCGAGGGGATGATCATCTCGCGGATGGCGGCCTTGGTCAGCATGTCGACGGCGCGACCGTAGTCGGGCTTGGAGGTCCCCGCCATGATGCCCGGATCCTCGCGGAACTGCCGGCGGACCTCCTGGACGATGGAGCCCGCGGCCCGGCCGACGGCGGTCATGGCGATGCCGCCGAAGAGGTAAGGGCAGGAGGCCGCCGAAGAGCAGGCCGACGACGACGTACGGGTTGGAGAGCGAGAAGTCGACCGATAGCCCGTCGAAGAAGCTGCCCGGGGCGGCGGTCGTGGCGAAGAACTTCAGGTCCTCGGTGTAGGCGGTGAAGAGCACCAGCGCGCCGAGGCCGGCGGAGCCGATGGCGTAGCCCTTGGTCACCGCCTTGGTGGTGTTGCCGACCGCGTCGAGGGCGTCGGTGGTGGCGCGCACTTCGGGCGGGAGATCCGCCATCTCGGCGATGCCGCCGGCGTTGTCGGTGACGGGGCCGAAGGCGTCGAGGGCTACCACCACGCCGGCGAGCGCCAGCATCGTCGTGACCGCAATGGCGATGCCGAAGAGGCCCGCGAGCATGTAGGTGGAGATGATGCCGGCGATGATCACGAGGGCCGGGAGGGCGGTCGACTCCAGCGAGACGGCGAGGCCCTGAATGACGTTGGTGCCGTGGCCGGTGATCGAGGCCTGGGCGATGGAGCGCACCGGGCGGTAATCGGTGCCGGTGTAGTACTCGGTGATGACGACGATGAGGGTGGTGACGATGAGGCCGACGACGCCGCAGAAGAACAGGTCGTTGGCGGTGAAGCTGACGCCGCCGCTGGTGGTCATCGGCGCCGACATCGGGCCCGGGAAGATCAGCATCGTCAGCGGGTAGAGTAGGATCAGCGACAGGACGCCGGTGGCGATGAAGCCCTTGTAGAGCGCGCCCATGATGGTGCCGTTCGGCGAGAGCTTCACCGCGAAAGTGCCGACGATGGAGGTGAGCACGCAGAGGCCGCAGATCGCCAGCGGGTAGAGCATGACGGTAGAGACGAGCTCCTGGCCGGCGAAGTAGATCGAGCCGAGGACCATGGTGGCGACCAAGGTCACGGCGTAGGTCTCGAAGAGGTCGGCGGCCATGCCGGCGCAGTCGCCGACGTTGTCGCCGACGTTGTCGGCGATGGTGGCGGGGTTGCGCGGGTCGTCCTCGGGGATACCGGCCTCGACCTTGCCAACGAGGTCGCCGCCGACGTCCGCACCCTTGGTGAAGATGCCGCCGCCGAGGCGGGCGAAGATCGAGATGAGCGAGCCGCCGAAGCCGAGGGCGACCAGCGAGTCGACCACGACGCGGTCGGTGGTGGCGTGGCCCATGATGCCGACGAGGATGCCGTAGTAGACGGCGACGCCGAGAAGGGCGAGGCCAGCGACGAGCATGCCGGTGACGGCGCCGGCCCGGAAGGCGAGCTCGAGGCCTTGGGCGAGACCCTTGCTGGCGGCCTGGGCGGTGCGGACGTTGGCGCGGACCGAGACCAGCATGCCGATATAGCCGGCGGAGCCCGAGAGGACGGCGCCGATCAGGAAGCCGATGGCGACCGGAAGCCCGAGTAGCCAGGCGACGATAATAAAGATGATGACACCGGCAATCGCGATGGTGGTGTATTGCCGCCGGAGGTAGGCGCTGGCGCCTTCCTGGATAGCCGCGGCGATTTCCTGCATCCGGGCATTTCCGGCGTCGGCCTCCATTACCGACCGCGCGGCCCAGACGCCGTAGACAATCGACAAGGCGCCGCAGATTATGACGAGCAACAATACCACGCTCACGTCTCCCGTTTGTTGTGGTTCGATTTGCGCGCGCAATCTGGCGCATCGCGGATCCCGGCGCAAGCGCGACTGGATACGGGCAGGAGGGACTTTCTCATCGACCCCGGGACCGTTATTCGTCTTGGGGAAGGCTGGGAAATGCGGATTGGGGGCGGCATGGCGGGGATCGGGGTCGACCTCAAGGACTGGACGCCGCCACCTTGGCCGGGGCCAATGGCGCTCGACGGTCGGTATGCTCGGCTGGAGCCGCTGGCACCGGGGCACGCACCGGCGCTTTTTGCGGCGAACCGGGTGGACGACGCGATCTGGGACTGGCTGCCTTACGGGCCGTTCGAGACCGTCGGGGCGTATTCCGACTGGGTGGAGAAGATGTCGGGCAAGGCCGATCCGTTGTTCTTCGCGGTGGTCGACCGGGAGAGCCGGGCGCCGGGAGGGGTCGCGAGCCTGATGCGGATCACGCCTGAGGCCGGGTCGATCGAGGTGGGGCACATCTGTTATGCGCCGGTGCTGCAGCGGACGCGGGCGGGGAGCGAGGCGATTTTTCTGTTTGCGGACTGGGTGTTCCGGGAGGGGTACCGGCGGTTCGAGTGGAAGTGCGACGCGGCTGAACCGGGGGAGCCGGCGGGCGGCGGAGCGGTTCGGGTTCTCGTTCGAGGGGGTGTTCCGCAACCACATGGTGGTGAAGGGGCGCAACCGCGATACGGCGTGGTTCGCGATGACGGACGGCGACTGGCGGTGCCTGAAGCCGGCGTGGGAGGCGTGGCTCGACCCGGCGAACTTCGAGGACGCGGGGCGGCAGCGGCGGCGGCTGGGGGAGCTGACGGCGCCCTGCCGGGTCGCTTCGGACCCGGGCTGATGTCCCGGCGCGGGCCGCTGCGGCGCTGGCAGCGGCGCTGGAAGGACGGCTGGATCGGCGACCTCGAGGCGCCGGGGGCGCGGCGCAACGCCACGATCGACATGCTGGTGTTCGATCATGGGCTGGTGCGCAAGGTCTGGCGGAACGAGCACGAGATCGACATAGGCGTCTGGCGGTCGAACCAGCCGGACCCCGGCATGATCAGGCGGCTGAAATCACAAGGATTCCGGGCGGTTCTGAATCTCCGTGGCGAGACGGAGTGGGGGTCGTACCTGCTGGAGCGGGAGGCGTGCCGGGCGGCGGGGATCGAGCTGGTGGACTTCAAGCTCAACTCGCGGAAGCTACCAAGCCGGGAGGAAATCCTTGCGCTCGACGCGATCTTCGAGCGGCTGCCGCGGCCGTTCCTGATGCACTGCAAGTCTGGGGCGGACCGGGCGGGGTTCGCGGCGGCGCTCTACCTGATGTTGCGCAAGGACCTGCCACCGGAGGCGGCGCAGGAGCAGTTGTCCTGGCGCTACCTGCACCTCAAGGGCGCGGCGACCGGGGTGCTGCATTTCCTGATCGAGCGCTATGCCGCGGACAACGCAGTGGAGCCGATGAGCTTTCGGACCTGGGTGGAGACCCGCTACGACGCGGAGGCGCTGGCGGCGGAATACCGAAGCGGCGGGTTGGCGGATTTCGTGGTCGACCGGGTGCTGGGACGGGAGTGAGGGTCGCGGAAAACCGGGCGGAGTGTCAAAGGTTTACGGGGGTTTGGGGTGGCTGGAAAGCGGCTGGAAACCGGCCATACGATTTTCACGGAAGCGCAATCCTTAACGGGTATCCTGCGGGGTCGGGCATCGCGCCCTGCCGTGCGGCGCGGGGTTGACGCGGGCGGGCGACCGGGACATCTGCGGCACCTGAATGGAAGAGGTGTGACGGCATGGCGAACCCCGAGGCGCTGGAGTTTCTTCTGACCCGACGGTCGCGGCCGGCGAAGCTGCTGGCGGCGCCGGGGCCGGCGCGGGAGGAGCTGGTGCGGCTGCTGACCGCGGCGGCGCGGGTGCCGGATCATGGCAAGCTCGAGCCGTGGCGGTTCGTGGTGCTGGAGGGGGCCGGACGGGCCGGGTTCGCGGCGGCGATCCGGGCGCGGGCGGCGGCGGCCGGGCAGGACGCGGACAAGGGGGCGCTGGCGTTCGAGCAGGCGCCGCTGGTGGTGGCGGTGGTGGGATCGCCGAAGGCCAGTGATAAGATCCCGGCGCTGGAGCAGACCCTGTCGGCGGGGGCAGTGGCATTGAGCCTGGTCAACGCGGCGCTGGCGGCCGGCTGGGGCGCGAGCTGGCTGACCGGGTGGCCGGCCTATGACCGGGAACTGGTCGAGGCGGAGCTGGGGCTCGCGGCCGGGGAGTGGATCGCGGGCTTCGTCTACATCGGCACCTGCGAGAACCCGCCGCCGGACCGGCCTCGGCCGGAGGTCGAGGCGATCACCACCTGGATCGGCGGGTGACGCTCTTCGTCGACCTGGGTCGGGCGCTGGCGCAGCTTTCCGATCCGCGGTTTCTGCGGGTGCTGGTGTGGGGCCTCGGGCTGACAGTGCTGGCACTAGCGGCGGTGTTCTGGCTGGCGGTGATCGGGCTCGGCTGGGTGCTGCCGGACAGCATCAGCCTGCCCTGGGTCGGGCCGGTGGGGTTTCTCGACGACGTGGCGTTCTGGGGCGCGGTCGGGTTGATGCTGGTGCTGTCGGTGGTGCTGATGGTGCCGGCGGCGGCGGCGGTGGTGGGGTTCTTCCTCGACAACATCGCGGCGGCGGTGGAGGCGCGGTACTACCCGGGGCTGCCGGCGGTCACCGAACTGTCGCTGGCGCAGCAGGCGGTGGATTCGGCGAAGTTCTTCGGGCTCGTGGTGGGGGCGAACCTTCTGGCGCTGGTGATCTACCTGACGGTGCCGCCGCTGGCGCCGTTCGTGTTCTGGATGGTGAACGGCTTCCTGCTGGGACGGGAGTATTTCCAGCTAGTGGCGATGCGGCGGCTCGGCCGGGACGGCGCCACGGCGCTTGGGCGGCGGTACTTCTGGCGTATCTGGGTGCTGGGGACGGCGATGGTGGTGCCGATGAGCGTGCCGGTGCTGAACCTGGTGGTGCCGATCATCGGGGTGGCGGTCTTCACCCACCAGTTTCATCGGATGGCGCGGCTTTGAGGTGAGGAAGGGCGGCGGTGCCGCCCTTCCGGATTTGCCCTCAGCCCGTCTGCTCGTCCTGCGGAATCGGCGGTACATCCGTCTGAGCCGAGTCGGCGTTGGTGCGCGGCTTGTACATGCCTTCGCAGGCGAAGGCGGCGCTGCCGAAGCCGATAAGCGCAAGGGCGGTCACGAAGGCGGTAAGTGTCTTCATCGGCAAGGTCCCTGCTGTTGGCGGTAAGGGCATGCTACCACGATCCCGGGGCGGGGCGATCAAATCCGCGTGCGCCCCGGGCGTGAGCGGTCTCAGGCCCGCTTTACCGAGACCTTCTGGTCCTTGAGCTCGCTGGGTGCGTAGATCGACAGGAAGGCGATGTCGGCGGCGTCGCGGCCGACGCCGACGCGGACCATGGACTCCGGCGTGGCCATGCCGGTGGCGTCGACGAGGTGCCAGCCGCCGTCGAGGTAGACCTCGGCGACGGCGTGGAAGTCGGGCGGCTCGACGTCGGGAGCATAGACGCTGACGGCGCGGGCCGGAATGGTGGCGGCGCGGGCAAGGGTCACCATCAGGTGCGAGTAGTCGCGGCAGATGCCCTGGCGCTTGATGAAGGTGTCGACCACGGTGGTCTCGGCGTCGCTGGAGCCACGGACGTACTCGAGGTTGGTCTCGATCCAGCTTCGCATCGCCGCAATGCGGGCGCCGCCCTGGAGGGTGCCGAAGGCGTCCTCGACGAAGACGTCGAACTTGTCGGACGGGCAGAAGCGCGACGGCAGCAGGAACTTCACCACGTCTCCGGGGATCTCCGGCAGCGGCACCTGGCCGAGGGCGGCGAGGTCGATCGGCGGACGCACGGTCTCGACGGTCGCGGTGTAGGTGCAGGCGAGCCTGTCGCGGACCTCGATCCAGCTGCGGGTGCCGACGTTCTCGTCGGCGGGGACGCGGACGTGGGAGACGGCCTTGTCGATGTCGAGGGCGCTTTCGATGATCGTCTGGTCGGCGACGTTCTCGGCGGCCTCGATCTGCAGGAGGACCGGGCAGGGGCCGTCGGTGGCATAGTCGAGCTTGGCGCTGATGTTCAGGCGCATGGATCCTCGCTTTGGGCAAAATCTCACCCGCGCCGCCCGGAATGGGCCGCGGGTGCAACCTCTACGCGCGGGCAGCGCGGCCGTTCCCGTGGTCGGCGAATTTACATGCGGTGGAAGAAGTCGAGGTCGCGGACGGTGAGGCCACTCCAGAGGATCGCGGCACAGACCACGAGCCAGATCGCGACGGCGGCGACCGTCGTCCAGATCACCTTCCGGCGGATCATCGCGTCGACCGGGGCAGAGGACGGCGTGCCGGGGACCACGTCGCCGGACTCGCCTTGGGTCTGCAGGCCGATGGGCAGGGCGACGAGAAGGGTGAGGAACCAGATCATCCAGAACAGGACGAGGGCGGAGATGATGGTCATGCCTCTTCGAGCTCCAGAAGGGTGCCGGTGAAGTCCTTGGGGTGGAGGAAGAGCACCGGCTTGCCATGGGCGCCGATCTTCGGGGTGCCGTCGCCGAGGACGCGGGCGCCCGCGGCGAGGAGGCGGTCGCGGGCGGCGGTGATGTTGTCGACCTCGTAGCAGAGGTGGTGGATGCCGCCGGCGGGGTTCTTGGCGAGGAAGGCGGCAATGGGCGAGGCGTCGCCCAGCGGGTGCAGGAGCTCGATCTTGGTGTTGGGGAGCTCGATGAAGACCACGGTGACGCCGTGGTCGGGCTCGTCCTGGGGCGCGCCGACTTTGGCGCCCAGGGTGTCGCGGTATTGCGCGCTTGCCGCGGCGAGGTCGGGCACGGCGATGGCGACGTGGTTGAGGCGGCCGATCATCGGGTCCGCTTAGGCCGATTCTGCCGGGCGGGCAAGGTGGCGGTCAGGCGCGGGTGGCACGAAGACGTAGACTTCGGCCGGTATGCGGATGCCGTCGGGGCTGGCGTAGGCGGCGAAATCGCCGGCGACGCCGGTGCGGATGGCGGCGAGGTCCTCGGGGGTGCCGCCCCGCTCGCGCACGAGCCGCATGGCCGGGCCGATGTCGGTGGTGAGGTCGGTGACGGCGGCGGGGCCGCCGGGGTGGTGCAGCTCAATGCGCCGGGTGTCGCAGGCGACGTCGGAGAGACCGGCGGCCCGCAGGAAACCGAGGGCGCGCTCGGGGTCGGCGAAGGCCATGGGGCCGGGCGCGCCGGGGGGCGTCGGGTCGACGGGGCCGAGGCGCTCGACGGCGAAGCGCAGGGGCAGCTGCGTCGGGTGTAGCGTCAGGCGTGGCGATTTCGGAAGCCGGATGGGCCACGTGAAAAGGTACTTGGCATCCGGGGGGCTCCGCTCCACTATCCGGCGCGAAGACCCGCCGATGGGAGCCGGCGTGCGCTGGGGGGCGGGTCGAAGATTTGGTCCTGGGAGGATTTCATGCCGAAGGTTTCGATGACCGTGAACGGCCGCGCCGTTTCCGGCGAGGTGGAGGGGCGGACGCTCCTCGTCGACTTCCTGCGCGAAGGGCTTCGGCTGACCGGCACGCATGTCGGCTGCGACACCGGGCAGTGCGGCGCCTGCGTGGTGCACGTCGACGGGATCTCGGTGAAGGCCTGCAACATTTTCGCGCTCGACACCGAGGGTGCGGAGGTCCGCACCATCGAGGGCATGGCCAACGCCGACGGTTCGCTCGGGGTGATCCAGGCGGCGTTCCAGACGCATCACGGCCTGCAATGCGGCTTCTGCACGCCGGGGATGGTGATGACGGCGGCGGCGCTCCTGAAGGAGAACCCCAGCCCGGACGAGGCGGAGATCCGCGAGTATCTCGAGGGCAACATCTGCCGCTGCACCGGCTACCACAACATCGTCAAGGCGATCCAGGCGGCGGCGGGCGAGCTCGCCGGCGCGAAGGTCGCGGCGGAATAACAACAACGAGAACGGTGCCTTCAGGGAGGACATCATGGCGATGGACGGCGGCATAGGCGACAGCACGAAGCGGCGCGAGGACGTGCGCTTTCTGACCGGCAAAGGCCGGTACACGGACGACATGAACCGGCCGGGTCAGGCCTACGTGCACTTCCTGCGCTCGGACGTGGCGCACGGGGTGCTGAGGCGGGTCGGCACCGAGGCGGCGGCGGCGATGCCGGGGGTGCTGCGCATCTTCACCGGCGAGGACTTCAAGGACATCGGCGGGCTGCCCTGCGGCTGGATGGTGACGGACCGGTTCGGCAAGCCGATGCTGGAGCCGAAGCATCCGGTGCTGGCCCACGGCAAGGTCCGCCACGTCGGCGACCCGATCGCCGCGGTGGTGGCGGAGACACTAGCGCAGGCGCGGGATGCGGCGGAGGCGATCGAGGTCGAGATCGACGAGTTGCCGGCGGTGATGGACATGAAGGCGGCGCTGGCCGACGGCGCGCCGAAGGTCCACGACGAGATCGGCTCGAACCTCTGCTTCGACTGGGGCTTCATCGAGGACAACAAGGCGGCGGTGAACGCGGCGTTCGAGACGGCGCCGCACGTCACGACGCTGGAGCTCGTGAACAACCGGCTGGTCGCCAACGCGATGGAGCCGCGGGTGGCGATCGGCGAGTACGACGCCGCGGACGATCAGCACACGCTCTACACCACCAGCCAGAACCCGCACGTGATCCGCCTGCTGATGGGGGCGTTCGTGCTTGGGATCCCGGAGAACAAGCTCCGGGTGGTGGCGCCTGACGTGGGCGGCGGCTTCGGGTCGAAGATCTATCATTATGCCGAGGAGGCGCTGGTCACCTTTGCCGCGAAGGCGCTCGGGCGGCCGGTGAAGTGGACCTCGACCCGGTCCGAGGCGTTCATGTCGGACGCGCAGGGTCGGGACCATGTGACGAAGATCGAGCTGGCGCTCGACAAGAGCGGCAAGTTCCTGGCGATCCGGACCGACACGCTGGCGAATCTCGGCGCGTATCTCTCGACCTTTGCCGCCTGCACGCCGACCTATCTGCACGGTACGCTGATGGCAGGCCCCTATGCCACGCCGCTGATCTACGTGAACGTGCGGACGGTCTTCACCAATACGGTGCCGGTGGATGCCTATCGCGGGGCGGGGCGGCCCGAGGCGACGTTCCAGCTCGAGCGGGTGATCGACAAGGCGGCGCGGGAGCTCGGGATCGATCCCATCGAGATCCGGCGGATGAACTTCATCAAGCCGGACCAGTTTCCGTACCAGACGCCGGTCGCCGTCCAGTACGACACCGGCAACTACCACGCGACGCTGGACAAGCTGGTGGAGATCGCCGACGTCGCCGGCTTCCCGGCGAGGCGGGAGGAGAGCCGCAAGCGCGGCAAGCTGCGGGGCTGGGGGCTGTCGACCTGGATCGAGGCCTGCGGCATCGCGCCGTCGAACCTCGTGGGCCAGCTCGGGGCGCGCGCCGGGCTCTACGAGAGCGCCACGGTACGGGTGAACGCGACCGGTTCGATCAGCGTCTTCACCGGCTCGCATTCGCATGGCCAGGGACACGAGACGGCGTTTCCGCAGGTCGTGGCCTCGATGCTCGGGATCGACGCGTCGATGATCGACATCGTGCATGGCGACACTGCGCGGATCCCGTTCGGCATGGGCACCTACGGCTCGCGGTCGATCGCGGTGGGCGGGGCGGCGCTGGTCAAGGCGACGGACAAGATCATCGCCAAGGCCAAGAAGATCGCGGCGCACCTGATGGAGGCGTCGGACACCGACGTCGAGCTGAAGGACGGGAAGTTCAGCGTCGCGGGCACCGACAAGTCGGTGGCGTGGACCGACGTGACGCTGGCGGCCTACGTTCCCCACAACTATCCGCTCGAGGACATCGAGCCGGGTCTGGAGGAGACGGCGTTCTACGATCCGGCCAACTTCACCTTCCCGGCGGGTGCCTATGGCTGCGAGGTTGAGGTGGATCCGGAGACCGGCCGGGTCGAAGTGGTCGGGTTCGCTGCCGCGGACGATTTCGGCAACCTTATCAACCCGATGATCGTCGCCGGGCAGGTGCATGGCGGCTTGGCCCAGGGCATCGGGCAGGCGCTGCTGGAGAACACTGTCTATGACGACGGCGGGCAGCTGCAGACCGGAAGCTACATGGACTATGCGATGCCCCGGGCGACGGACCTGCCGATGTACACGATCGACGCGTCCTGCATCACTCCGTGCACCCACAACCCGCTCGGGGTGAAGGGCTGCGGCGAGGCCGGAGCGATCGGCTCACCGCCGGCGTTGGTCAACGCGGTTCTGGATGCGCTGAACGCGGGCGGGATCAAGGTGGAACACATCGACATGCCGATGTCGCCGGCCCGGGTATGGGCGGCGATTGCGGCAGCGAAATAGGGAGCGGCGTTATGTATGCATTCGAGTTCGTGAGGCCGACGACGGTGGACGAGGCCGTGAAGGCGCTCGGTGCCGAGGAGGCGCAGGCGCTGGGCGGCGGTCAGACGCTGATCCCAACGCTGAAGCAGCGGCTGGCGAGCCCCGGCACGCTGGTGAGCCTCGCCGGCATCGCCTCGCTTAAGGGCGTGGCGATGCGCGACGGCAAGCTCTGCATCGGCGGCGGCACGACGCATTCGCAAGTGATGCGGGAGGCGAAGGCGCATTATCCGGCGCTGGCGGAGATGGCGAGCTGGATCGGCGATCCGGCGGTCCGGAACCGCGGGACGATCGGCGGCAGCCTCGCCAACAACGATCCCTCGGCCTGCTATCCGGCGGCGGCGCTGGCGTCCGGCGCGACGATCGTCACCAACACCCGGGAGATCGCGGCGGACGACTATTTCCAGGGGATGTTCACCACGGCGCTCGAGGACGGGGAGATCATCACCGAGGTGCGGTTCCCGATCCCGGAGCAGGCGAACTACCAGAAGTTCCGGCAGCCGGCGTCGCGGTTCGCGCTGGTCGGGCGTCTTCGTGGCGAAGTTCCCGGACGGGGTCCGGGTCGCGGTGACGGGCGCGTCGGAGAACGGGGTGTTCCGCTGGAGCGAGGCGGAGGCGGCGCTGTCGAGCGACTTCCGGGCGGAGGCGGTCAAGGGGCTGAAGGCGAGCGCCGAGGGGCTGATCGGGGACCTGCACGGGACGCCGGAGTACCGGGCGCACCTGATCGGGGTGCTGACGGCGCGGGCGGTGGCAGCGGGGCCGGGCGCCTCGGCGCTGGTGGAGTAGCGCCCGGCGCGGCGTTCCGCCGCGGGCCGCCTTTGCGGCCATAAGGGGCGCGCGGTGCGCGCATTGTTTCTTTGCTGGCGATGCGCCTGTGGGCGCATCGCGACTGCTCTCCAGGTTAGCAAACCTGTATGAAAGCCGGGCTCACTCGAGGGTGAGGCGCGTGCTTTGCAGCGCGTCGGGGTCGGCCGAGAGGCCGACATGGAACTCGAAGCTGCCGGACTCCACGCGCGGACGCAGGTCGGGGCCGAGGAAGGCGAGGTCGGCACGGCTCAGGGCGAAGCGCAGGCGGCGGGTCTCGCCCGGGGCGAGGGCGACGCGCTGGAAGCGCTTCAGCTCCAGGGTCGGGCGGGCGACGGTGGCGACGGGATCGCGGAGGAACAGGAACACGGTGGCGGCGCCGGGGCGGGGGCCGGTGTTGGTGAGCGTGGTCTCGACCTCGATGGCGTCGGATCGGGTGACGGTGGGGTCGCCGAGCGCGAAGGTCGTGTAGGCGAGACCGTGGCCGAAGGGGAACTGCGGGGTGTTGGGGAGGTCGAGGTACTTGCTGGTGTACTTGTCGTCCGGGTTCTCGGGGCGGCCGCCGGGGCGGGCGGAATAGGCGATCGGGACCTGGCCGACGTCGCGGGGCCAGGTGACGGGGAGGCCGGCCGACGGTGCCTCGGTGCCGCGGAGGAGGGCGGCGACGGCGTGGCCGGCCTCGCTGCCGGGGAACCAGCAGGCGACGACGGCGGCGGCGCGGGAGAAGACCTCGGGCATGGCGATGGGGCGGCCGGAGAAGAGCAGGACGGTGACGGGCTTGCCGGTGTCGAGGACGGCGGCGGCGAGCGCGGCCTGGTGGCCGGGGAGGTCGATGCGGGCGCGGCTGGCGGCCTCGCCGCTCATGTTCGCGGCTTCGCCGAGGCAGAGGAGGACGTGGTCGGCGGCGGTGGCGGCGGCCACGGCGGCGGCGATGCCTTCGGTGCCGCCGCCGACGATCTTGACGCCGTGGGCGTGGTCGACCGCCGCGTCCGGGAAGGCGGTCGCGAGGCCCGTCCGCACGCTCACCGCCTCGTCGCCGCGGCCGGCGCCGGCCCAGGGGCCGAGCATCTCGTGGGGGGCGTCGGCGAGCGGGCCGAGGAGCGCGATGCGGCCGGGGGGGTCGGGGAGCGGCAGGGTGTCGAGGCGGTTCTGCAGGAGCACGAGCGAGCGGCTGGCGGCGCGGCGGGCGGCGGCGCGGGGCGGTGGCGCGTCGGTGCCGGTGGTGCGGCGGAAGGGGTCGTCGAAGAGGCCGAGGCGGGATTTGAGGGTGAGGACGCGGGTGACGGCGGCGTCGATCGTGGCCTCGGAGACGAGGGCGCGGCGGAGGGCTTCGGGCAGGCCGCGCTCGTAGGCGAAGGCCATCATGTCGATGTCGACGCCAGCGTTGAGCGCCAGGGCGGCGGCCTCGGGGAGGTCGGCGGCGACGCCGTGGGGGATGAGCTCGGCAATGGCGTTGTAGTCGCTGATCACGACGCCGTCGAAGCCCCAGTCGGTCGCGCAGGGTGTCGGTGAGGAGCGCGCGGTCGGCGGTGAGGGGGACGCCGGCGAGGTCGGTGAAGGCGGGCATGATCGCGGCGGCGCCGGCGTCGACGGCGGCGCGGAACGGCGGCAGGTAGACCTCGGCGAGGCTGCGGGCGGAGATGTCGACGGCGGCGTAGTCGCGGCCGGCGGCGCTGGCGCCGTAGGCGACGAAGTGCTTCGGCGTCGCGGCGAGGCCGGAGAGGGCGGTGCCCTGGAAGCCCTTGACCTTGGCCTCGGCGAAGCGGGCGCCGACGTAAGGGTCCTCGCCGGGGCCTTCGGCGATGCGGCCCCAGCGCGGGTCGCGGGCGATGTCGAGCATCGGCGCGAAGGTGAGGTCGAGGCCGGCGGCCTTGGCCTCGTCGGCGGCGAGGCGGGCGGTTTCCTCCCAGAGGGCGGGGTCGAAGGCGCCGGCCTCGGCGAGCGGGATCGGGAAGACGGTGCGGAAGCCGTGGATGACGTCGAGGCCGAAGAAGAGCGGGATGCCGAGGCGGGTTTCCTCGACGGCGATGCGCTGGGCGTCGCGGATGGCGTCGCGGCCCCAGAGGTTGAAGAGGCTGCCGACGCGGCCGGCGCGGACGAGGGTGGGGACGTCCTCGACCCCGGTGGGGCCGGTGACGGTGTGGCCGGCGGTGACCATGGTGAGCTGGCCGATCTTTTCGGGCAGGGTCATGCGGGCGACGAGGTCGGGGACGTCGATCCGGGTGGCGGCAAAGGCGGGGAGGCCGGCGCCGGCGGCGAGGAGGGCGAGGGCCTGGCGGCGGTCGATCACTGCGGGGCGTAGGAGAAGCTGGCGAAGTCGGCGGGGCAGGCGCGGCCGGAGGTGTCGAAGGCGGCCATGCCGACGAAGGCGCCGGTGAAGGAGGCGTGCTCGCCGCGGCCGCCCTCGTCGGAGATGACCGAGGCGTCGAGGTCGGGGCCGACGGGCATCCAGTCCCCGCCGGTGCGGTAGAGGAAGCGCTGGGTGGCGTCGGTGACCTCGACGGCGAGGTCAACGGGGCCGTCGGGGAGGGGGATGGGGCGGTCGAGTGGGAAGGTGAGCCGGGTGTCGGGCCAGTCGCCGGGGCAGGAGAGAATGGAGAGGACGCGGCCGAGGGTCGGGTCGTAAGTCACTGCCAGGAAATGGAACTTGTGGCGGTTGTAGTAGGTGGTGAGGCCGGCGGCCTGCTGGTAGGTGTCCGGGGCGAAGGCGGCGAGGCGGGTCTCGGCGCGGTAGCGGAAATGCTCCTGACGGCGGGCGACGAGGGATTGCTCGAACCAGGAGCCGATCGACTCGCGGGCGTGGAGGCGGAGGGCCGAGCCGGTGAGGCTGAAGATGCGCTCGGGGTAGGGGGTGCGGAGCCACTGGAAGTCGGACGGGAGGGTGGGGCCGTCGAAGCGGTATTCGACGGGGCGGTCGGGTTCGGGCTCGGGGGCGCCGGGCGGGGCGGGGACCTCCGCAGCGGGGACAAGGCCGCCCTGGGCGAGGTAGGGCCAGCCGTCGTCGTGCCAGGTGCAGAGCTGGAGCGCGGTCTCGCGGCCGAGGGGGGAGCGGCGGAGGCCGGGAAGAGGGCGGGTGCAGAGGTGGGTGTGGTAGGTGAGGCCGTCGGGGGTTTCGACGAACTGGCCGTGGCCGGCGCGCTGGAGGGGGGCGTCGGGCGAATTTTTCGAGGTGAGGAGGAAGGTTGCGGGGTGGAGTTCGTACGGGCCGTGGAGGCTGCGGGCGCGGGCCATGGTGACGGCGTGGTCGTAGCCGGTGCCGCCTTCGGCGGTGGTGAGGTAGTACCAGCCGTCGCGCTTGAAGAGGTGGGGGCCCTCGACGAGGCCGTGGGGGGAGCCGGCGAAGATGTTGGTGATCGGGCCGGTGAGGTGGCGGGCGACGGGGTCGTATTCCTGGGCGAGGATGCCGTCGAAGGCGATGCCCTTGGGTCGGCCGCCGACGCTGTCGGTGGTGTGCTTCCACTGCTGGTTCAGGAGCCACTTGCGGCCGTCGTCGTCGTGGAAGAGCGAGGGGTCGAAGCCGGAGGAGTTGAGGTAGATCGGGTCGGACCAGGGGCCGGTGATTTCGGGTGCAGTTACAAGGTAGTTGTGGGCGTCCTTGAAGTTGCCGTCGAGGCGCTTGACGTCGGTGTAGATCAGCCAGAACTGGCCGTCGGCATGGCTGAGGCAGGGGGCCCAGACGCCGCAGCTGTCGGGGTTGCCGCGCATGTCGAGCTGGGCGGCGCGGGTGAGCGGGCGGGTGACGAGGCGCCAGTTCACCAGGTCGCGGGAGTGGTGGATCTGGACGCCGGGGAACCACTCGAAGGTCGAGGTGGCGATGTAGTAGTCGGGGCCGACGCGGACGATCGAAGGGTCGGGGTTGAAGCCCTTGAGGATGGGGTTGCGGATCATCTGGGGCCTTCCGGGCGAGACCGAATGTTCGGTGCGATTTCAGAGGTTAACGGCGCTTTTCTGAACGTACAACTCATGTACATCGCATGTACATTGCATGTACCGGATTCCGCGGCGGCGCGAAAGGTTAACGGCCGGGAGGCCGGAGACATGGCGGGGACGGTCACGGGCGGAAGCCGTCGCCGGGCTCGTAGCCGATGAGGCGGGCGGCGCCGGTGAGGTCCCAGGGCGTGCGGTCGTTGGCGGACACGGCGTTGACGATGATCGCGGGTGCGGGCCAGTGGGAGGCGTCGGCGCGGAGCGCGGCGGTGACGGCGCGGACGAAATCGCCGTTCGACAGCCACATGCGCTGGAACCAGCGGAGCTCCCGGCGATCCTCCTCGGACGCGATGGCCTGGTCGATGCCGGGCAGGCCGCTGAGGTTGATCGTGCGCGGGTCGTTCTCGCCGGGCTGGCACCATCCGATGCGGAGGCTGACGCCCGTCATCCCGTCGCGGCGCGCCTTGGCGGCGAGGAGGCGCTCGCCCATCAGCTTCGCGGTGGCGTATTCGGTCGAGTCGGTGGTGCGGGTGCGGGTGCCGGTCAGCGGATCGAGATCGGTGGTCAGGGCGCCGGGGGTGTCGGCGATCGCGGTGTCCTTGTAGCCGCCCATGACGTGGTTGGACGAGGCGAAGACGAGGCGGCGGACGCCCGCGGCGGCCGCGGCCTCCAGGACGTTGGCCGTCATGTCGAAGGAGCGGGCGGCCTCGGCCCAGGTGGCGCCGGGGTAGGGCTTCTCGGCGGCGAGATGGACGACGGCGTCGGCGCCGGCGATGGCGTCGAGCCATGTCGGCTCGCGGACGCGGAGGTCGGCGACAACCGGGCGGACGCGGGGGGCCGCGGCGACCGTGTCGGCGGCCGGGTCGAGAATGATGACTTCTGCGCAGGCGGCGTCGGCGAGAAAGGCGGAGGTGAGCTTGCGCCCGAGATTGCCGGCGCCGCCGGTGATGGCGATGCGGGTGGGTAGCGGATGGTCGGTCGAATTCACGTGGGCGCTCCGGCTTCGTAGGCGGGAAGCCCCGTGCCGCCGGTGTCCCAGGGGAGCCGGTGGCGGGTGTGGATGGCCATCTGCGGGCGGAAGACGGCGGGGTCGTCGAGGCTGCCGACGTAGATCGTCACCAGATCGGGGGCGACGGTAGGGGTTCCATAGAGCAGGCTGCCGCAGGTGGCGCAGGAGTTGCGCACCGTATCGTGGCCGCTACCGCCGGGGCTGACAAAGGCGCGCGGCGTGCCGGTGAACCGGAAGCCGGCCTTGGCCACCCCCATTACCGGCACATGCCCGCCGCCGGACGCCCGCTGGCAGTCGCGGCAGTGGCACAGGACCCCGAAGAGCGCCGGTCCGTCGGCGGCATAGCGGACCGAGCCGCAAAGGCACCCGCCGACAAACGGCCCCTCCATCCCTCAGGCTTCCTCCGAGGAGCGGGCCCAGAGGTTGATGTTCTCCTCGTCGGCATAGCGGTCGATCTCGGCGAGCTCGTCGGCGGTGAAGTCGAGGTTGGCGATGGCGCCGGCGCAGTCCTCGACCTGGGAGGGGCGGGAGGCGCCGATGAGGGCGGTGGTGATGCCGTTGTCGCGGAGGACCCAGGCGATGGCCATCTGGGCGAGGGTCTGGCCGCGGCGCTCGGCGATGGCGTTGAGCTGGCGGATGTTCTCGAGGGTCTGGTCGTTCAGGAACGACGGGCGGAGGGACTTGCCCTGGGTGGCGCGGCTGCCTTCGGGGATGCCCTTGAGGTACTTCGCGGTCAGCATGCCCTGGGCGAGGGGGGTGAAGGCGATCGAGCCGATGCCGAGGTCCTTCAGCGTCTCCTTGAGGCCGTCGCGCTCCACCCAGCGGTTGATCATGTTGTAGCTGGGCTGGTGGATCAGGCAGGGGGTGCCGAGGTCCTTGAGGATCGCCGCGGCCTGGCGGGTGCGCTCGGAGTTGTAGGACGAGATGCCGGCGTAAAGGGCCTTGCCGGAGCGGACGGCGGCGTCCAGCGCCCCCATGGTCTCCTCGAGCGGCGTGTCGGGGTCGAAGCGGTGGGAGTAGAAGATGTCGACGTAGTCGAGGCCCATGCGGCGGAGCGACTGGTCGAGGGAGGAGAGCAGGTACTTGCGGCTGCCCCACTCGCCGTAGGGGCCGGGCCACATGTTGTAGCCGGCCTTCGTGGAGATCACGAGCTCGTCGCGGTAGCCGAGGAAGTCGGTGCGGAGGATCTCGCCGAAGGCGGTCTCGGCAGAGCCGCCCGGCGGCCCGTAGTTGTTGGCGAGGTCGAAGTGGGTGATGCCGAGGTCGAAGGCGGTACGGCAGATGGCGCGCTTGGTCTCGTGCGGGGTGTCGCCGCCGAAGTTGTGCCAGAGGCCGAGGGAGACGGCCGGGAGCTTGAGGCCGCTGGCGCCGCAGCGGCGGTAGACCATGCTGTCGTAGCGGGTGGGCGAAGGCGTGTAGGTCATTCGGGTCCTCAGACGAGCAGGGCGCGGGCGGCGTCGGGGCCGAGCGGCTCGGGGCGGGTGCAGGTGGTGCGGAGCTCGACGAAGCCGCCGGTCTCGCCGGACTTCAGGATCGAGGCCATGATGTCGATGCCGTGCAGCGCGCGGTCCATGCCGCAGCGGGCCTCGCGGCCCTCGAGGATGGCGAGCGCCATGTCGGCGAGGCCGGCGGTGCGGTAGTTGGCGTAGTCGCCGTTCGGGCGGTGGTCGTTGGGCTTGGCGAAGGGGTGGTCCCACATCGCGACCTCCGCCGGCTTGCCGTCGCGGCCGGCGAGCTCGACGAGGCCGCCGAACCAGTTCGGGTCGGGGACGAAGAGCGCGCCGTCGGTGCCGTAGAGCTCCATCGGGCGGTGGCGGTGGGCCCAGACGTCCCAGCTGGCGCCGAGGGTCACGGCGGCGCCGTTGGCGAATTCCAGGAGGGCGTGGATGGTGGTCGGGGTCTCGACCGGGATCTCCTGGCCCTTGAGCGGGCCCTCGGCGGTGACGAGGCGGGTCGGGGTGGCGGAATTGGTGAGGGCGGCGACGCGCTTCACCGGACCGATCAGGTTGATGAGGTTGGCGACGTAGTAGGGGCCGACGTCGAGGATCGGGCCGGCGCCGGCCAGGAAGAAGAAGCCGGGGTTCGGGTGCCAGTGCTCCATGCCGTGCGACATCACGTAGGCGGTGCCGGAGGTGACGGTGCCGAGGGCGCCGTCGTCGACGAGCTTGCGGGCGAGCTGGTGGGCGCCGCCGAGGAAGGTGTCGGGGGCGGAGCCGACGCGGAGGTTCCTGGCGTCGGCGATGCGCTTGAGCTCGAGGCCTTCGTCGACGGTGAGGACGAAGGGCTTCTCGGAGTAGACGTGCTTGCCGGCCTCGAGGGCGCGCAGGGTGACGGCGTAGTGGGCGTCGGGGATGGTGAGGTTGATGACGACGTCGACGTCGGGGTTGTCGAGGAGGGCCTCGATGGGCTGGGCCTTGGCGCCGAACTCCTTGGCGCGGGCCTCGGCCGCGGCCATGTTGATGTCGGTGCAGGCGCGGACCTCGAGCCCCTTGAAGAGCGGCGCGAGGCGGAAGTAGGCGGCGGAAATGTTGCCGCAGCCGATGATGCCGATGCCGAGGGTGCCGGTCATGGGGGTCTCCTTCAGAGCTTCTGCGCGGCGGCGAGCGAGCGTTCGGCGAAGCGCTTGTCGTCCTTGGGGTTGTCGTGCTCCATGACGTAGTACTTGGCCTTGGTCCGCTCCTTGAGCGTCGCCATCAGCTTCGTCCAGTCGACGGTGCCGTGGCCGACGTCGGCCCAGCCGTCCTCGTCGGCGTTCTCGCCCTGGGGTGCGATATCCTTGACGTGGACGGCGGTGATGCGCTTGCCCATGGTGCGGATCCACTCGATCGGGTCGGCGCCGCCGCGGATCACCCAGGCGATGTCGGCCTCCCATTCGAGATCCGGGCCGCCCTCGAAGATCGCCGAGATCGGCAGGGTGCCGTCGGCGGCGCGCTTGAACTCGAAGTCGTGGTTGTGCCAGCCGAAGCCGAGGCCGGCGTCGCGGAAGGGGGCGCCGGCCTCCTGCAGGCGCTGGCCGAAGGCGAACCAGCCCTTGCCGGTGTCGGGGCGCTGGTCGGCGGCGAGGTGCGGGCAGTAGATGGTCTCGATGCCGACCGCCTTGGCGATCTCGAGCACGCGGTCGGGTTCCTTCTCGAGCTGGTCGAGGCCGAAGTGGCCGGTGGGCATCTTGAGGCCGGCGTCGCTGAGGTTGGCGATCAGCTCGTCGACCTTGGCCTTGTCGGCGTAGAGGGCGCCGTAGCCCTCGACGTTCCGGTAGCCGGCGTCGGCGACCATCTTCAGGGTCCTGGTGAGCGGCGGGAAGTTGCGCGAGCAGTAGAGCTGGTAGGAGAAGTCGAAGTCGGACATCGGGGGCTCCGGTTGTCAGGCCGTGCTGAAGCTCGAGTGGAGATCGCGGACGGTCAGGGTGGTGTCGGCGGGATCGCCGGCGGTCGGGGTGAAGGTGATCTCGGCGTCGTGGCCGGGAAAGAGCGGGATGGCGTTGGTCGAGAAGCGGCCGGGACGGTCGGCTTCCAGGGTGACGAAGAGGGCGACGGCCTCGGCGGCGAGGGTGACGCGGAGCGAGTCGCCGGTGGGCTCGGTGGTGACGCGGATGCGGGCCGGGCGCAAGTCGAGATGCTTCCAGCGGACCGGGGCGAAGACGTCGCCGCCGGCCATGCCGTTCGCCGCGTGCCAGCGGAAGGCGAGGATTTCGCCGTCGCGGACGAGGTCGGTGCCGAGCTCGGCGAGCGGTTGGGCGGCGTCGGTGCCGACGCGGGTGCTGCCGGTGGCGAGGGGGCGGGTGGAGGCGCCGTCGAGGCTGACGGCGAAGGCCTCGGCCTCGACGTCGACCGCGGCGGCGGTGTCGTTGACGGCGACGAGGCGGAGGGTGCCGGCGTCGGGGATGGCGACGACGTTGACCGGCTGGAAGAAGCGGCGGGCCATGTGGTGGAGGAGCTTCCAGTTGCCGCCGTAGTCGAGGGAGGACCAGGAGGCGACGGGCCAGGTATCGTTGAGCTGCCAGTAGAGGGCGCCCATGCAGTGGGGCTTGAGCGAGCGCCAGTAGTCGACGGCGGTCTTGATCGCGGTGCCCTGCTGGACCTGGGAGAGCCAGACGAAGTTCTCGAAATCCTTGGGAAAGCGGAAGTAGCGGAACATCGTCTCGGCGATGCGCGCGTTGCCGCCGGCGTTCTTCTGGTGGCTCTCCATGACGGGGGAGGCGATGTTGAGGTCGGCTTCGTCGGCGAAGCTGCGGATGACGGGCATGGAGGGGTAGGACTGGAAGCCGAACTCGGAGCAGAAGCGCGGACGGACGTCGCGGTAGTGCTCGAAGTCGCGGCCCTCGTGCCAGACCGACCAGAAGTGCATGTCGCCGGAGGTGTCGTCGTGCCAGGTGTCGCCGAAGGAGAGCGGTCCGGGGGAGGGGCTGGAGGGCCACCAGTTGGCGGGGGGGACGGCGGCTTTGAGCGCCGCTTCGATGGTGCGGTTGAGGCGGTCGTAGCCGACGAGGTAGCGGTCGCGGTTGTTGCGGCTCTCCTCAAACCAGAGGAGCGCGCCGAGAAGCTCGTTGTCGCCGCACCAGAGGGCGACGTGGTGGGCGAGGCGGCGCGACTGGTAAGTGACCTCGCGGGTGGTTTCGGCGAGGAACTCGTCCGACGCGGGATAGAGGTGGCAGGCGAACATGAAGTCCTGCCAGACGAGGAGGCCGAGTTCGTCGCAGGCTTCGTAGAAGCTCGCCGGCTCGTAGCGGCCGCCGCCCCAGACGCGGATCATGTTCATGTGGGCGTCGGCGGCGGAGCGAAGAAGGGCGGCGGTCTTCTCGGCGGTGATGCGGCCGGGCAGCGCGTCGGCGGGGATCCAGTTGGCGCCGCGGGCGAAGACCGGGCGGCCGTTGACGGTGAAGCCGAAGCTGCGGCCGGTGGCGTCGGGTTCGGAGACGAGTCGGATGTCGCGGAGCGCGACGGGCCAGGTGCGGGAGAGCGGGCCGGCACGGAGGGTGAGGTCGTGGAGCGGCTGGTCGCCGAGGCCGTTCGGCCACCAGAGGGCCGGGTTCTCGACGGTGAGGGTGGCGCGGATTCGCGCCTGGCCGTCGGCGACGGTGGCGCGGCCGCTGGTGTCGACGCCGCAGAGGGCGAGTTGCCAGTCGATCTCGGTGGCGCGGACGCCGCGGAGCCAGACGTCGAGCTCGACCAGGACCGAACCGTCGGCGTGGGTCTGGCGGATCAGGGGGGCGGCAATCTCGCCCTCGGGGCCGACGAGGTGGATGCCGCCGGCGAGGCCGGCAGGGGCGAGGGCGATGTTCCAGTCCCAGCCGAAGTCGCATTGCGGGCGGCGGAGCATGTTGCCGTTGGGGATCGGGCAGTTGCTGGCGGAGTAGGGGATGGGGAAGGGCTGCGCGGCCTGGAGCGCGTCGGCGAGGCGGGGGTTGGAGCGAAGGACGATGTCGATGCGGTTCTCGCCAGGTCGCGTCTCCACGTTGGCGGTCTGCTCGCGGAAAGCGGAGGGCGACGTGAGGACGGCGGTGCCGTTCAGCCGGACCTCGGCGCCGGGGTCGAGGCCGCCGACGACCAGGAGGCGGGGGCCGCCGCTTTCCTCGAAGCTGCGGGTGAGCGTCCAGTCGCGCTCGGCGACCCAGCGGACGGCGTATTCGTTGCGGCCGCCGTAGGGGTCGGGGATCAGGCCGGCCGCGAGCAGCGCCGAGTGAACGTCACCGGGCAGACGCATCGGCGCGGTGAACTCACCCGCCGGGTCGGCGAGCGTCCAGGATCCTGCGAGATCGAGCATTTCCCCCCGGGAACAGGCGTTGGACGATCAGAGCCGCTGTTCGGTCTTCTTGTCGAACAGGGAAGCCTTGGACATATCGAGGGCAAGCGTGACCTTCTCCCCGCGACGGAAGCCGTGGTCCGGGGTGGCGCGGACCGAGATCGGCTGGCCCACCATGGTCAGCCAGACCAGACTGTCCGATCCCATCGGTTCGTCGAGGTCCACCACCGCCGGGACGCCGCCGGTGCCGTCGCGCCGGATCTCGGTATGCTCCGGGCGCACCCCGAGGATCACCGGCAGACGGCTTGCCGCGGGTATGACGCCGTCGTAGCCTGCGAGCGGGACCTCGACGCCTTCCTTGCGAAACACCGGGCCGTCCGGGCCGTCGGTGACTTCGCCCTCGATGAAGGTCATCGCCGGCGAGCCGATGAACCCGGCGACGAAGAGGTTCGAGGGCCTGTTGTAGATGGTCTTGGGGTCGGCGAGCTGCTGGATGAAGCCGCCGCGCATCACGGCAATGCGGTCGGCCAGGGTCAGCGCCTCGATCTGGTCATGGGTGACGTAGATCATGGTGTTCTCGAGGTTGTTGTGCAGGCGCTTGAGTTCGACGCGCAGCTCGGCCCGCAGCTTGGCGTCGAGGTTCGAGAGCGGTTCGTCGAAGAGGAAGACCTCGACGTCGCGCACCAGCGCCCGGCCGATGGCGACGCGCTGGCGCTGGCCGCCGGAGAGGGCGGCGGGCTTGCGGTCGAGGAGCGGTTCTATTTGGAGGATCTCCGAGGCCCGCTTGATGCGCTTGTTGATCTCGTCCTTGGGGAGCTTGGCGTTCTTCAGGCCGAAGGCCAGGTTGCCGCGCACGGTCATCTGCGGGTAGAGCGCGTAGGACTGGAAGACCATGCCGATGCCACGGTCCTTGGGCTCTTCCCAGGTGACGTTCTTGCCCTGGATCCGAGATCTGACCGTCGGTGATGTCGAGCAGACCGGCGATGCAGTTGAGCAGCGTCGACTTGCCGCAGCCCGAGGGGCCGAGCAGCACCAGGAATTCGCCCTGCCCGATGTCGATGTTGAGGTTGTTGAGGACCTTCACGTTGCCGAAGGCGAGGTCAAGGTCCTTGACCGAAACGCTGTGCTTGGTCTCGGCATGGGTGGACATGGACATGGACTTATCCCTTCACCGCGCCCGCGGCGATGCCGCGCACGAAGAGCTTGCCGGAGATGAAGTATATAACGAGGGGAACGAGGCCGGTGATGATCGTCGCGGCCATGTTGACGTTGTATTCCTTCACGCCCTGCACCGAGTTGACGATGTTGTTGAGCTGGACCGTCATCGGGTAGGTGTCGGGCTTGGTGTAAACCACGCCGAACAGGAAGTCGTTCCAGATGCCGGTGACTTGCAGGATGATCGCAACCACGAAGATCGGCAGCGCCATCGGCATCATGATCTTGAAGTAGATGCCCCAGAAGCCGGCGCCGTCGACGCGGGCGGCTTTGAAGAGCTCCTCCGGAACCGAGGTGAAGTAGTTGCGGAACAGGAGCGTCAGGATCGGCATGCCGAAGATCGAGTGGACGATGACGAGCCCGGTGAGCGAGCCGTAGAGGCCGATGGTGCGAAGGATGATGACGATCGGGTAGAGCATCACCTGGTAGGGGATGAAGGCGCCGAAGATCAGGATGGCGAAGAAGGTGTTGGCGCCCTTGAAGCGCCAGTTCGCCAGCGCGTAGCCGTTCACCGAGGCGATGGCGATCGAGATGATCACCGAGGGGATGGTGATGCGGACCGAGTTCCAGAAGCCCCGGCTGAGACCGTCGCAGTTGAGGCCGGTGCAGGCTTCGGCCCAGGCCTTCACCCAGGGCTGGAAGGTGATCTCCATCGGCGGCGAGAAGATGTTGCCGAGCCGGATCTCCGGCATCCCCTTCAGCGAGGTCACCACCATCACGTAGAGCGGGATCAGGTAATAGACCGCCACCACGAACAGCGTGCCGTAGAGGATGATGTTCCGCCGCGACAGCCTCGGGCGCGGCCGTGCCCCACGCGGCTCGGACCGGTCGAGGGTCTCGATGACGGTATCGGCGGCGACGGCGCCGGCAAGGGAGTCGGGGTTAGACACGCTTCTTTCCTCCGAACTCGAGATAGGCCCACGGGACAATGATGATGGCGACGGTGACCAGCATCATCGTCGAGGCGGCGAAGCCCTGAGCGAGGTTCTGCGCGCCGAACATGTACTGGTAGACGTATTTCGCCGGCACCTCGGAGGCCGTTCCAGGACCGCCGCCGGTCATCGCGACCACGAGGTCGTAGAGCTTGACGATGCCGCTCATCACGATGACCAGCGTGGTGATGAAGACCGGCCGCATCATCGGAATGATCACGAAGATGTAGGTCTTCCACATCGGGATGCCCTCGACGCGGGTCGCCTTCCAGATATCCTCGTCGATGCCGCGGAGCCCCGCGAGCATCAGGCACATGACGAGACCCGTGCCTTGCCAGAGACCGGCGATCACGAGGCCGTAGAGCACCAGGTTGGCATCGTAGATCGGGTTGAAGGTGAAGCTTTCCCAGCCGAGCCCGCGGACGATATGTTGCACGCCGAAGTCGGGGTTCAGGATCCACTGCCAGACGAGGCCGGTGACGATGAAGGAGAGCGCGAAGGGGTAGAGGAAGATGGTGCGGAAGGTGTCCTCGAAGCGGATCTTCTGGTCGAGGAGGGCGGCGAGGATGAAGCCGATCAGGAAGGAGAAGATCAGGGCGAGGAGGCCGTAGATTGCCAAGTTCTCGATCGAGACCAGCCAGCGCGAGCTGGACCAGAGCCGGCGGTACTGGTCGAGGCCGACAAAGTCGAACCGCGGCAGCAGCTTGGAACTGGTGAAGGAGAAGACTACCGTCCAGATCGTGCCACCGACGAAGACGACGACCGCGGTCAGGATCATCGGAATCGAGGCGATCTTGGCGCTGAGATTGTGGAAGAGCTTGCTCGGACGCTGCGCTGCCATACGGTTTCCCCCCACGGACGTCTCGGACTGATCCGCCGGCCCCGCGCGGGGCCGGCGGTCTCGCGGGCGCCGGTTCAGTCGGCGCTGGCGATCAGGTCCGCGAAGCTCTTCTGCGCGTCCTCGACCGACATGTCGGTGGCGAAGAACTGCGTCATCAGGTCGTTGAGCTGCGAGTTGGTGTCCTGGGTGATCATCTCGTTGGTGCTCTTGACGACGTTACCCGTCTTCAGCACGTCGAGCCCCTTTTTCATGCAGTCGTTGGCGGCGGTGAGGTCGACATCGCCGCGCACCGGCATAGAGCCCTTCTTGAGGTTGAAGGCCACCTGCGTCTCGGGCGATAGCATCACCGAGGCCAGGACCTCCTGCGCCTTCGACTTCTCCGGGTCGTCGAGCTTCGGGAAGTAGAAGGTGTCGCCGTCGGTGGTGATGTAGGGATCGGAGACTCCGAGGTCGAGCAGGCAGGTATAGTCCTGGCCGGCAACCTGGCCCGCGACCTGGAACTCGCCCTGCGCCCAGTCGCCCATGATCTGGCCGCCGGCCTTGCCGGTGATCACCATATTGGTGGCCTGGTTCCAGTCCTGGACGTTGGAGCCCTTGCCGAGATCACGGGCGTCGGCCAGGGCCGCGAACGCCTTTGCCACCTCCGGCCCGCCCGCCACGTCGGCGTCCTTCTCGTCGTAGACCTTGAGCCAGGTATCCTTGCCCCCGATCGAGAGCAGCAAGAGGTTGAACAGGCCCGATTGCTGCCAGCCCTGCTGGCCGACCGCCAGCGGCTGGATCCCGGCGTCGCGCAGCTTCGGCCCCGCGGCGACGAACTCGTCCCAGTTGGTTGGCACCGGCACGCCGGCGGTTTCGAACGCCTTGTTGGAGAGCCAGAGCCACTGCCAGGCGTGGATGTTGACCGGGACGCAGTAGACGTGGCCATCGAGCATGCAGGCGTCGAGCAGCGACGGCGGATTGACCACCGCCGCCCAGTTCTCTGCCGCGGCGACGTCGTCGAGGTTGCGCATCAGCCCGGCCTCGACGAGCTCCTCGGCCTGGCGGCCACGGTTGAACTGGGTCGCCGCCATGGGGTCGCCGCCGGTGATACGGCTGATCATGATCGGCCGCGCCGTGTCGCCGGAGCCGGCGATGGCGCCGTCGACCCAGTGGTTGCCGGTGGCGTCGAAGGCCTTGGCGAACTCGGCCACCGCAGCAGCCTCGCCGCCGGAGGTCCACCAGTGCGTGACCTCGAGATCGGTGGCATGCGCCATGCTGCCGGGCAATGCCACGGTCGCGGCAAGCGCCGCGACCTGCGAAAGAGTCTTCATTGTGAACCTCCCAGTTCTACATCGTTGCAGGAAAAGGCTAAGGGAGCGGCGGCGATAACGCAATAGCCGGATTCGCCCTTACGAGCTTGAGTGCGGCGTCCAAGTCATCTCGCGCTGATATCGCAAGATTTTCAGTGGTGTGGGCGATAGATCGGTCAAGCGGTCATGCTGGAATAAGCGGCGGTCCCGGAAATTCCGGCCGCTACTGTAACGTTTCAGCTTGAATGGCCCGTCGGACCGAATATCGTGCGAATCGGGGCAAGGTCTGCCGAGGATACTCGAAAAGTGAAGGTGCGGGACGAAGCGATCGATCCGACGGAGGGCGGCGGGCGGCCGACTCTGAAGACGATCGCCTACATGACCGGCCTCGGGGTAACCACGGTGTCGCGGGCGCTGCATGACGCGCCGGATATCGGGCAGGCCACCAAGGAGCGGGTGCGGCTGGTGGCGCAGCAGATCGGCTATCGGCCGAATCGTGCCGGCGTGCGGCTGCGGACGGGCAAGACCAATGTGATCAGCCTGATCCTGTCGGTGGAGACCGAGGTGCTGGGGCCGACGTCGCACCTGGTCTACGGGATCTCGGAATACCTCGCCGGGTCGCCGTATCATCTGATCGTCACGCCGTACGGGGCCCGGAGCGATCCGCTCGACCCGGTGCGCTACATCGTCGAGACGGGGTCGGCGGACGGAGTGATCTTTTCGCGGACCGAGCCGCAGGATGCGCGGGTGCACTACCTGAGCCAGCGGGGATTTCCCTTCGCCACCCATGGGCGGACCGACATGGGCATCGCGCATCCGTTCTTCGATTTCGACAACGCCCGCTATGGCGAGGTGGCGGTGGGACGGCTTGCCGGAAGGGGGCGGCGGCGGCTGGCGCTGTTGGCGCCGCCGGGAGAGCTGACCTACTCGCGGCACATGACCGAGGGCTTCCAGCGGGCCATTGAGCGCCACGACCTGATCGACGTCCCGATCCGGGCGGTGACCACCGACAGCAGCCACGAGGATATCCGGGCCGAGATCGGCCGGCTGATGACGTCGCGGCGCCGTCCCGACGGGATCGTCTGCGGCAGCGCCTCGGCAGCGATCTCCGCGATCGGCGCCGCGGAGGCGGCGGGGTTCGTGATCGGGCGGGACTTCGACGTGGCGGTGAAGGAGTCCTTCAATATGATGCGGAAGTTCCGGGGCGAGATCGAGGTGGTCCACGAGGATTTCCGGCGGGCCGGGATGGGTTTGGCGGAAGCGGTGCTGCGTACCATCGACGGGACGGCCGGCGGCCCGTTGCAGACACTGGACGTGCCGGAAAGCTGATCTGCCGCTGCCCCCGAATCCATCGGGCTCCGCGTGGCGCGCGTTAATGATTGAGCCGGCATTAAAATCGTATGGTTACTTTCCAGCCGCTTGTCTGCTCCCTTGAGGGCGATTTCCGGCAAGGTGGGGCGCTGCCGGAGGGTGGCCACCCTCCGGCGGCGCGAGGGATCGGACCGCATGGCCGCAGGCCCGAAGGGGCCGATGGAAAGATGGGTCGCCCCTCGCCCTTCCCGAGACCCGAACGGAAAATCGAGCGCGAGGCTCGCATGACAAGCATGGGGCACCGGAAAAGATGACGAAGTCTACCATCGGCGTGGGCATCTCCAAAGACCATCTCGACGCCTGCCGCTTGCCGGGCGGAGAGACCTGCCGGGTCGCCAACGACCCTGCCGGGCACCGGCGGCTCATCCGCTGGATCGGCGCGGACGTCGCCCGCGTCGCCTTCGAGGCGACCGGCGCCTATCATGCCGCCTTCGAGCGGGCGCTGCACCGCGCCGATGTCCCCTGTTCGAAGCTGAACCCGGCCCGCGTCCGGCGCTTCGCCGAGGCGATCGGCACCCACGCCAAGACCGATCGGGGCGACGCCCGGCTGATCGCCCGCATGGGCGCGATGCTGGAGCCGGCGCCGCAGGAGCCGAGGTCGGTGGTCCTCGCCGAGTTCCACGAGCTCCGGCTCGCCCGCAGCGCGCTGGTGCGCGAGCGCACCGCGGCGACGAACCGCGCCGGCCGGCTCACGCTCGCGCTCCTGAAGCGCCAGCATGCCACCCGCCTGCGACAGATCGAGCGCGCGCTCGACGAGGTCGACGCGGCGATCGCCGACCTCGTCGCCTCGGACGCGGGCCTGGCGCGCAAGGCCGAGATCCTCTGCAGCATTCCGGGGTCTCCCTGGTCACCGCCGCGGCGGTCCTCGCGGAAATACCCGAGCTCACCCTCGAAGCGGCCACGGCCGCGAGCCTCACCGGCCTCGCCCCGTTCACGCGCGAGTCCGGGACATGGAAGGGTCGGGCGAAGATCGGCGGCGGCCGGCGCGACCTCCGCCGGGCGCTCTACCTGCCGGCCCATTCGGCGGCGCGCTGCAACCCGGACCTCAAGGTCGTCTACGACCGCCTCCGCGCCAAGGGCAAGCCCGCCAAGCTCGCGCTCGTCGCGGTGATGCGCCAGCTCGTCATCCTCGCCAACGTCCTCGTCCGCGACGACCGAACCTGGCAACCTCGTGCCTGACATCAACGAACTAACGGGCCAAACATCACGGAAACTTTCCAGCCGGTTTCCAGCCACCCCGGATCCCGGTAAACCATTGGCGTCCTGCCGGGTTCGCCGTCATCAAAGGCCCGACTTGTTGATTTGCACTGAGAACTGACCCGGGCGGCCGGGAGATTTCCACCGAGATGTGACCCATGTTCGAACGTCCCCTGGCTGGAGAAGCGGTGGCAACGGAGTGATCGACATGGCGCTGTTGAGCGTGATCCGACGTTGGGCATTGCGGGATCAGCTTTCGATTCGGGAGATTGCACGGCGGACGGGGCTGTCGCGGAACACGATCCGCAAGTACCTGCGGTCGGGAGCGGTGGAGCCGGCGTTGGTCGTGTCCCATGAG
>CAWCTE010000014.1:0-325681 GCA_963798385.1 uncultured Alphaproteobacteria bacterium
ATGGGCGTCCGTCACTCGGTCGGATCTTCGACGGTGTAGCTGCGCTGGAGGTGGCGAGTCGCGGCGCCCCAGTTGGAAGAGGTGCTGCGGGCCTGGTGGGCCTCGAATGCGGCGCGGTCGCGGAAGCGCTCGGCGACGGTGAAGGTTCCGGAGCCGGGGGCGGTTTCGGTGACGCTGAAGGCGAGGCAGCCGGGTTCGGCGCGGGTCAGGCGGATGTGCTCGTCGAGGAGCGGCAGTAGCGTGGCGCGGTCGCCGGCAGGGACCACGATGAAGCCGGTGAGCGTCACCTCCCGAGGCATGGAGCGGCCGGGCGAGTTGGGGTAGTGGAGGTCGTGATACGCATCGTCTTGCACTCCGGATGTCGAGGGGATTGTGTGCAGCAGTGTAGGCGCGGGAGGCAGGGACGGGCCAGGCCCGCGTTTCAGTGGAGGGACGGATGGAGTATCGCAATCTGGGGCGCTCGGGCCTGAAGTTGTCGGCGCTGACGCTCGGGACCATGACGTTCGGCGGCCGAGGCGCGTTTGCCAAGACCGGCAGCACCGACGTGGCGGGTGCGCGGCGGCAGATCGACATGTGCGTCGAGGCCGGGGTGAACAGCCTGGATACGGCGGATGCCTATTCGGGCGGGGCCTGCGAGGAAATTGTCGGCGAGGTTCTGGAGGGGCGGCGGGAGAGGCTGGTCGTCGCGACGAAGGCGCGGTTTCCGATGGGCGACAAGGGGCCGAATGACCGGGGGTTGTCGCGACATCACCTGGTGCGGGCCTGCGAGGCGAGCCTGAAGCGGCTGCGGACCGACTACATCGACCTCTACTGGCTGCACGAGTGGGACGGGCTGACGCCGCTCGAGGAGACGCTGCGGGCGCTGGATGACCTAACCCGGGAGGGGAAGATCCGCTACGTGGGCGTGTCGAACTTCTCGGGCTGGCACGTGATGAAGACGCTGGCGGCGGCCGAGCGGCAGGGGCTGGTGCGGCCGGTGGGGCAGCAAATCCACTATACGCTGCAGGCGCGGGAGGCGGAGCGGGAGCTTCTGCCGATCGCGGTCGATCAGGGCGTGGGGGTGGTGGTCTGGTCGCCGCTGGCGGGCGGGTGGCTGTCGGGGAAGTACCGGCGGGGCAGGCCGGCGCCGGAGGATACCCGGCAGGCGGCGGAGTGGGGGGAGCCGCCGATCGGGGATGTCGAGGCGCTCTACGATGTCGTCGAGGTGCTGGTGGAGGTCGCGGAGGCCCGAGGAGTGAGTGCGGCGCAGGTGGCGCTGGCCTGGCTGCTGGGGCGGCCGGGGGTGACTTCGGTGATCGTCGGGGCGCGGACGGATGCGCAGCTCGCGGACAATCTGAAGGCGGCTGATTTGGTGCTGACGGCGGAGGAGGCGGGGCGGCTCGAGGCGGCCAGCCGGCCGGCGCTGCCCTATCCGTACTGGCACCAGAACTGGACGGCTTCGGACCGGCTGTCGGCGGCCGATCTGGTGCTGCACGGGCCGTACCTGGAGACGTGAGGCGCACAGGGTGGGCAGGGCTGCGCAAGTTGCGCAGAGGGGTCATGTGCTTGATTTTAAAGGAAATCGTGTGCGAAATTCATTTTCTGTCAACGCATTTTAGCCGTTCAAGTCAAAATCGAGTTAAAACCGTTAACGAGCGCCGTAGTTACTCAGGCTGTTCGAACGGGTTTCAAGTATAGCAATAAAACGTGGGCATCGGCTGACGCGGCGGGTGGTCGCTGGAATCGGGCCGATTTCTGAGGGAGTTCGTAGGGCAGAGTTCGGTCGAAAGCGTCCGGCCGAACCCAGAAGCTAGCTAGAGGCAAAACGCCGGAGCGAATCCCATCCCGTTGTAGGCCGCATCCACTATAACGAAGCCGAGCATCGCGTGCCAGGGAAGAGGCGGTTCCTTCCGCGGCAGCTCGGCTGCGTAGGCGTCGATGGTCTCGGCAAGTCCATCGTCGAGGGTGTACTTCGGAGCCCAGCCTAGGTCTTCTCGCGCCTTGTCACACGACAGGCGCATGTTCGCGATTTCATGCTGGGCTCGACCATCGATCTCGACGGCGACGTCCGAGTCCATGATGGCGAGGATCCGACGGACGAGCTCGATGACGCTCAGCTCGATCTCCAGCGAGAAGTTGTAGGCCTCACCATAGTTGAGACCGTTTGACGCCCCGAGATGTCGGTCGATGAACATCTCGTTTATCAGAACGGCGTCCTTTATATAAAGGAAATCGCGCGTGAATATGCCATTGGATCTGAGGACGACGTCCTCTCCGCGCAGCGCCTGCCGGATGGTGTAGGGAACGATCCGGTTGAAGTTGTAGTCGAAGCCTCCGAAGTAGTTCCCGCAGCGAATTGTGATCGTCTTGGAGCCATAGTGCTTGGCGTAGGAGCGGGTCAGCAGCTCCTGCGAGACCTTGGCGACCTCGTAGATATGCAGCGGATCGAACGGCATGTCCTCGCGGAACGGCGTCGGATTGCCGCTGTAGACCTTATCGGTGGTGTGGGACAGGAATAGGGTGTCCGGCGAATGAAGCCGCAACGCCTCGAGGAAGTTGATCGTGCTTCGGGCGGAGGTCTCGAAAGTCGTTCTGGGCAAGCTGTTTGCGACGGTAACGTCACCGACCGCAGCCATATGCACGACGACGTCCGGCTTGTGCCGGAGGACGAGATCCTCCACCGCGCCGTAGTCGATGATGTCGATGCGCTCCTCGGTGCATCGCCGCTCCAGGTCTAGGATGGCGTATCCGGAGGATTCCCTGCGGTTGGCGCTGCTGTGCGGATTGATGACGGCGACGATGTCGAAGTCTTTTTCCAGCAATTTCGATATAAGCCACCCGCCCAGGAAGCCGGTTGCTCCGGTAACGATCACCTTGTTTCGCATCGTTCTTCCTATTCGGGAATGAGGCGTAGACCGGGCGCCTGAGCCGGCGTTTTCCTTATGGACGAAGTTCCAACGTTGATCCAACAGAAAAGCCGCCAGCCGGGCCAGACTTCACTAATCCGTCATCAGATCAGGGGGTTGCAACCACAGGTTACTCCCATTCAATCGTGCCGGGAGGCTTGGAAGTGATGTCGTAGGTGACGCGATTGATGCCCTTCACCTCGCCGACGATGCGGGTGGCGGTCTCGCCGAGGAAGTCGTGGGTGAAGGGGTAGTAGTCGGCGGTCATGCCGTCGACCGAGGTGACGGCGCGGAGCGCGCAGACGTAGTCGTAGGTGCGACCGTCGCCCATGACGCCGACGGTGCGGACCGGCAGAAGGACGGCGAAGGCCTGCCAGATCTGGTCGTAGAGGCCATGCCGGCGGATCTGGTCGAGATAAACCGCGTCGGCCTTTCGCAGGATCGCGAGCTTGTCGCGGGTGACGCCGCCGGGACAGCGGATAGCGAGGCCGGGGCCGGGGAAAGGGTGGCGGCCAACGAAGGAGTCCGGCAGGCCGAGCTCGCGTCCCAGGGCACGGACCTCGTCCTTGAAGAGCTCCCGCAGCGGCTCGACGAGTTTCAGGTGCATGCGCTCCGGAAGGCCGCCGACGTTGTGGTGGCTTTTGATGGTGACCGAGGGACCGCCGGAGAAGCTGACGCTTTCGATGACATCCGGGTAGAGAGTGCCCTGGGCAAGGAACGCAGCATTGCCAACCGCTTTGGCGTGCTTGTCGAAAACCTCTATGAAGAGGCGGCCGATGATCTTGCGCTTGGTTTCGGGATCGTCGACGCCGTCGAGGGCGTCGAGGAAGAGGTCGGACTCGTCCGCGTGGATGAGCGGAATGTTGTAGTGGTCGCGGAAGAGGGTGACGACCTCCTCCGCCTCGCCCTGGCGCATGAGGCCGGTGTCGACGAAGACGCAGGTGAGCTGGTCGCCGACGGCCTCGTGGATGAGGACGGCGGCAACCGAGCTGTCGACGCCGCCGGAGAGGCCGCAGATGACCTTCTCGCGGCCGACCTGAGCGCGGATCGCGGCGATCGCCTGCTCCTTGTAAGCCGCCATCGTCCAGTCACCGGTAAAGCCGGCGAGGTCGGTGAAGTTCTTCAGGATCCGCGCGCCGTTGACGGTGTGGTGGACCTCCGGGTGGAACTGGACGGCGTAGAAGTGCCGGGCGGGGTCGGTGGTGATGGCGTAGGGGGCATTCTGGGAGGCGCCGATCACCGCGAAGCCCGGGGCGAGCGCGGTGACGCGGTCGCCGTGGCTCATCCAGACTTCCTCACGGCCGGTGGTGAAGAGGCCGGTGAACAGCGGGTCGTGGGTCTCGGTGGGGCTGACGAAGGCCCGGCCGAACTCGGCGGCGTGGCCGGCTTCGACGCGGCCGCCGAGCTGCGCCATCATCACCTGCTGGCCGTAGCAGATGCCGAGGACCGGGACCCCGAGGGTGAAGATCCCCGGGGCGGCGCGCGGGCTTCCGGTCTCGGTGACGCTGGCGGGGCCGCCGGAGAGAATGACGGCCTGCGGGCGGAAGTCGGCGAGGAAGGCCGCGTCGACCTTCTGGTAGGGGTGGATCTCGCAGTCAATCCGCGCCTCGCGCAAGCGGCGGGCGATGAGCTGGGTCACCTGGCTGCCGAAGTCGACGATGAGGAGGCGTTGGTGTTCGAGGGCAGCGGGGACGATGGTCTCGGCTTGATTCATCGGCGACGCATAGGCCGCCGAAGAGCGTTCCGCAAGGGGTGCGCGTGCGACGTGCCGGCGGCTCGCAAGGAGCGCCGGCAGCGGATTTTTAGGCCATGAAAAGACGCCCCGGAACACAGGCCCTTGTTCACAGTCCGGTGGCGCCAGACGGAATGCGCCACTGGAAGACGCTGGTCAGCTCACACGGTCGGGCCGATCGGCAGGTCGCGCAACCGTTTGCCCGTGGCGCGGAAGATGCCGTTGGTGATCGCCGGGGCGATCGGAGGGACGCCGGGTTCGCCGACGCCCGAGGCATGGACGCTGAACGGGTGCTCGACGATATGGACCCTGACCTTCTCTGGGAAGTTGTCGGAGCGCACCATCTCATAGTCGTGGAAGTTGCTCTGGACCACGGCGCCGTCCTCGAAGGTTATCGCAGAGTGGAGCGCTAGCGTCATACCCATCACGGCCGCGCCCTCCATCTGGCTGCGGATCCGCTCGGGGTTGGCCGGGAAGCCGCAGTCGATGGCGATGTCGATCTGCGGTACCCGAACTGTGCCGTCGTCGTCGATCTTCACATGCGCTGCGGCGGCCACGTAGGTGACGAAGCTGCGATGCACGGCGAGGCCAATGCCCTCGCCGGCGGGCAGGTTCTGGCCGTACCCCGCAGCGTCGGCGGCGAGGTTGAGCACGTTTGCCAGCCGCGCGGTGTCGAGCGGATACTCGGTACCGGACTCGCCGTAGTTCCAGAAGCCGTCCGGCAGGCCCATGGTGCTGCCGTCCAGCTGCCTGGGCGCGCCAATCAGCTCGAGCAGCACCTCCCGGTGGTCGCGGCCCTGCTCCTCGGCCAGCTCCGCCACGAAGGACTGCACCGCAAAGGCCCGCGGTACGTTGTGGACCGACCGCCACCAGCCGATCCGCGCATGCGCCGGGGCAGGACCGTTCTCGGCCCGGATCGCTGGGATGTCGAAGGCAAGGTCGGTCAGGCCCATGCCGGCCTCCCAGCTGTCGAGGTACTCGGCATCGGCCACGAAGGTCGACAGAATGGGCGTGGAAACCACCCGATGGTTCCAGCCGGTCACCTTGCCGTCGCCGTCGAGCGCCACCTCGATCCGGTCCACCGAGGCGGAGTGATAGAAACCGTGCTGAACGTCATCCTCGCGGGTCCACTGCACCCGCACCGGCGCGCCTGCCTGCTGGGAGAGCAGCGCCGCCTCGATAGCGTAGTCGCACTTGGACTTGCGTCCGAAGCCGCCGCCGAGCAGCGTCGTGTGCACGGTGACCGCGGCCTCGTCGAGGCCAAGGACCTGGGCGATGGTCGAGCGCGTGCCATAGGGGCTTTGGAGCGGGCCCCAGATCTCCGCACCGTCGGCGGTGACGTTGGCGAGCGCCGCTGGGGGCTCCATGGTCGCGTGGTGCATGTGCGCCTGATAGTAGTTCCGGCTGAACGTCCTCGCCGCCCCCGCCAGCGCGGCGTCCCAGTCGCCCTGGTCGCGCAGCACCTTGCCCGGCTGCTGGGCCGTCGCCTCCATCTCGGCGCGGAAGGCGGCGCTGTCGTAGTTGCCGTTTGGGCCGGCCACCCACTCGATGTTTAGCGCGTCGCGGCCCTGCATCGCGGCCCAGGTGTTGGTCGCCACCACCGCGACGCCGCCGAGCGGGGCGAAGAACACCGGCGAGCCCGGTCCCGCGAGCTCGATAACCGCCTCCACCCCGGGCACCGCGCGGGCGGCCTCGGCGTCATAGGAGGACGCCTTGCCGCCAACGACCGGCGGCCGGGCGATCACGGCGTATTTCATCCCGGGGAGCGAGACGTCCGCGCCGTAGACGGCCTTGCCGGTGGTGATGTCGTGCAGGTCGGTGATCGGGACGTTGCCCTTGCCAATGTAGCGGAAATCGGCCTCGTCCTTGAAGGCGAGCTCGTCGAACGGCGGCACCGGAAGCTCCATCGCCGCGGCGGCGAGCTCGCCGAAGCCGAGCGACTGGCCGGAGGGGCTGGTCACTTCGTGAACCCCGACCACCACTTCGTCGGGGTCCACCTGCCATTCGGCGGCGGCTGCGCGAGCCAGCATGGTACGCACGGAGGCGCCCATCTGGCGCATCGACTGGATGTGGTGGCGCATCGAGCGCGAGCCGTCGGTGTCCTGGTTGCCATACTTCGGTTCGTCGCCGGAGGCCTGGACGATCTTTACTCGCGCCCAGTCGGCGCCCATTTCGTCGGCCAGCACCATCGGCAGGCTGGTGCGCGAGCCGGTGCCCATCTCGGAGCGGTGGGCCATGATCGTCACGGTGCCGTCGGGATCGATGGCGACGAAGACCAGCGGGTCGGTCACGATGCCGCTGGGCATGTCGGTGCCACCGACCTGGTAGGGCTCGAAGGCGCCGGCGGGCATCGCTGCGAGCGGCGAAGCCCGAGGCGAGGGAACCAGTGAGGAAGGTCCGGCGGTCGACCCGGACTATGGTGGCGGCGCGGGCGAGCGGCCGGGCGCCGATCAGGTTTTCGATGACGTGCAACATGGCTCAGATCCCCGTAGCGGCGAGACGGACGGCGGCGACGATGCGCTCATAGCAACCGCACCGACAAATGTTGTCGCGCATTCCGACGAGGATCTCGTCGTCGGAGGGGTTCGGGGTCGCGGCGAGAAGGGCTGCGGCATTCATGATCTGGCCGGCCTGGCAGAAGCCGCACTGCGGCACCGACAGTTCCCGCCAGGCGCGCTGGATCGGGTGGTCGCCGGCAGGATCGAGTCCCTCAATAGTGACGACCTCCGCGCCCTCGACCTCGCCAAGCGTGGTCATGCAGCTGCGGACGGCGACGCCATCGACGTGGACGGTGCAGGCGCCGCAGATGCCGGCACCGCAACCGAACTTGGTGCCCGGCAGGCCGGCGAGGTCGCGGATCGCCCAGAGCAGCGGCATGGCTCCGTCGCCGTCGAGTTCGGTTTCGGTGCCGTTCAGTGTCAGTCGGGCCATGCGACTCCTCCCCTGGCTTGCTAGCCCTGCCGGGATCGACCCACAGATGTTCCCGGCGGGCTACGCTGGCGATGGCAGGCTAGCAGAATTCGACGGGTCCGCTCAACGCGCGGGGTCGCGGCGGGATCGCGTCGATCGATGTCGCGGACGGGCGGTCGTGCGCCGGAAACCTGCCGGTAGCGGCGGCGGCGTCGGCTAGAAGGAGGGGCAAGGGTCGGCGGCGCGGGTCCGCGGGAGGTCTTTGGCATGAACGAAATCAGTGCGGAGGGCGGTGGCCGGCATCGTCGCGGCGGCGGTGGGGCGGCGCGGCGGGCGGAGCGGTCGGCGCCGAGCGTCTGGACGGCGCCGTTCATCCAGCGGCGCATCCCGAACTACGAGATCCTTGACGAGGAGGGGCTGGCGCTGATCGAGGCCAATGCCGAGCGGGTGCTGGAGGAGATCGGGGTCAATTTCGTCGACAACCCCGCGGCGCTAGAGCTCTGGAAGGAGGCGGGCGCCGACGTGCGCGGCGAGCGGGTGCACCTGCCGAGGGGGCTGGCGCGGAGCCTCTGCGCCACGGCGCCGGCGTCGTATGTGCAGCAAGCTCGGAACCCGGAGCGGAGCGTTACCATCGGCGGCAAGGGGCTGGTGCTGGCGCCGGTCTACGGGCCGCCGTTCGTGCGCGACATGGAGGGCGGCCGGCGCTATGCGACGATCGCGGATTTCCGCAACCTGGTGCGGCTCGGGTACATGTCGCAGTGGGTGCATCACTCCGGCGGTACCGTCTGCGAGCCGACGGACGTGGCGGTGAACAAGCGGCATCTCGACATGATGCTGGCGCACATGACGCTGAGCGACAAGCCGTTCATGGGGTCGGTGACGGCGCCGGAGCGGGCGGAGGATTCGGTGGAGATGTGCCGGATCCTGTTCGGGGCGGAGCGGGTGGGGCCGGAGTGCTTCATGACTTCGCTGATCAACATCAACTCACCGCTCACCTTCGATTCGACGATGATGGGGGCGCTCGAGGTCTATGCCCGCGCCGGGCAGGCGGTGATCGTCTCGCCGTTCATCGTCGGAGGGGCGATGGCGCCGGTCTCCGTCGCCGGGACGCTGACGCAGGTGCTGGCGGAGGCGACGGTGGGGATCGCCTATGGGCAACTGATCAATCCGGGGAGCCCGGCGATCTTCGGGGCGTTCGTGACCTCGATCGACATGAATTCCGGGGCGCCGACCTTCGGGACGCCGGAGGCCTCGAAGATCCTCTGGGGGGCAGGGCAGCTGGCGCGGCGGTTGAACCTGCCGTTCCGGTCGGGGGGTGCGCTCTGCGGCTCGAAGCTGCCGGATGCGCAGGCGGCCTACGAGAGTGCCAACACCTTGCAGGCGGCGCTGCTTGGCGGGGTGAACTTCATGCTTCATGCCTGCGGGTGGCTGGAGGGCGGGTTGGTGAGCTCGTTCGAGAAGTTCGTGCTGGATGCGGACCAACTAGGGGTGTTGCATTCGCTGGCTGAGGGCATCGACCTCAGCGAGAACGGGCAGGCGATGGGGGCGCTGGCCGAGGTTGGGCCGGGGGGGCATTTCCTCGGGTGCCAGCACACCCAGGACAATTTCAAGACGGCGTTCTGGCGGACGCAGGTGCTGGACTATCGGCCGTTCGAGACCTGGGCGGAGTCGGGGAGCCCGGATTCGGTCGGGCTGGCGAACGCGCGGGTGAAGAAGATGCTGGCGGAGTACGAGGCGCCGGCGCTCGACGCGGGCGTGGCGGATGCGCTGCAGGACTTCGTGGACCGGCGGAAGGCGTCGGAGCCGGACGCGTTCGGGTGAGCGCGCGCCCGCGTGCGCACTGTGCGCAGCGGAGTCAAGGCATTGAAATCGCTGACATTGAGCCAAGCTCTTAACTTTTGAGAAAGCTCGGCTCAGATCCCTCCTGATGTGGTGCCAACGGCAGTGGCCGTCGCGCGTAACTGGCGGGTCGCGGCGGCGGTTATCGTTCCGCCTCGCGGGCCAGCCAGGCGCGCAGGGCGGCCGGGCTGGGGGCATGGAGGCGGGCGGCGGTCGGGCCATCGCCGATCTTGATGCCGAGGCCGCCGAGGTCCTGGGCTGCGGCGATTGCGTCCTCGTCGGTGGTGTCGTCGCCGAACATCAGCGGGCGGCGCCCGGCGAAGGGCGGGGCGGACGCAATGTTGCGGAGCGCCTTGCCTTTGTGGGCGGAGGCAGGCTTGACCTCCACGACCATCTTGCCGGGCTGATGCACGAGGTCCGTTCCGAGGCCGGCGGCCTCGCGCGCGGCCTCGATGCAGGCTTCAGCGGCTTCCGGGGCGGCGCGGTAATGGAGCGCGGCGACGGGGCCCTTGATCTCGATCCGAACGCCGGGGGTGCGGGTGGCCTCTCGGAGCCGGGCAAGCACGGCGTCATCCGGCGGGTTGGGCGACGGGGGCAACGCAGCGTCGGGGGCGACGATTTCCAGGCCGTGGCCGCCGGCGCGCCAGACGCTGGGGGGCGTCCGGCGGGCGAGGTCGCGGATGTCGCGGCCGCTAAGAAGAGCAACCGCGCCCGCGAGTCGCAGGGAAAGGCGTGAGAGCGACTCGGCGGTTTTGGGATCGAGGACGATGGCGTCGGGGTCCGGGCCGATCTCGACGAGGGTGCCGTCGAAGTCGAGGAAGAGGGCGTCCGCCGATGCGACGTGGAGGTCTTCGAGATCGCCGAGGGTCATGCCTCGACCCGGGTCGCGTCCAATGCGTCGAGGAATTTCTGCCGCCACCAGGCGATGTCGTTCGCGCGCACCGCGGCGATGAGGTCCTGCCAGCGCTCCTGGCGTTCCTCCAGGGACATGGAGAGAGCGCGGAAGATCGCGTCGGCGGTCGTGGCGATGTCGTGGGGGTTCACCAGAATCGCCGCTTCGAGCTGTTCAGCCGCACCGGCGAACTCAGAGAGCACCAGTGCGCCGGGATCGTCAGCGGACTGCGCGGCGACGAACTCCTTGGCGACGAGGTTCATGCCGTCGTAGAGCGGGGTGACGAGGCCGACGCGCGCCAGCCGGTAGAGGCCGCAGAGCATGCCGCGGGAATACCGGCGCGCCAGGTAGCGAATCGGCATCCAGTCGAGGTCGGCATAGTCGGCGTTGATGCGCCCGGCGAGACCGTCGAGCTCCTCTCGCAGCACCTGGTAGGCGTCCACGGCCTCGCGGGACGGCGGGGCGATCTGCAGGAAGCTCACCTGGCCGTGCAGTTCCTCGTGGTCGTCGAGCATGCGGCCAAAGGCTTCCATGCGCTGCGGCAGGCCCTTGGAATAGTCCATGCGGTCGACGCCGATGACGAGGGCGCGGTTGTCGATGATGCGGCCGAGGCGTTCGGCGGCGGCGCTGCCCTCCGGGCCGCGCGGCCAGGGTCTCGATGTCGTGGGGGTCGACGCCGATCGAGAAGGTGTCGGCGGTGAGCGTCCGGTCGTCGACCTGGATGCGGCCGTCGTCCAGCAGAGTTCCACCAGCAACCTCCGTGAGATAGCGGCGAAAGTTCGCGGTATCCCGCTTGGTCTGGAAGCCGACGAGGTCGAAGGCGCAGAGGCCGCGCGCCAGCCGCTGATGGTGCGGCAGGGAAGTGAAAACCTCCGGGGCGGGGAAGGGGATGTGCAGGAAGAAGCCGAGCTTTCCCTGCCATCCCGACTGGCGCATCTCCGCGCCCATTAACAGGAAGTGGTAGTCATGCACCCAGACGGTGTCGTCGTCGCGGGTGAACTGGGCGAGGAGGCGGGCGAAGCGGCGATTCACCGCTTCGTAGGCGGTGAAGTCGGCCTCGTCGAAGTGGGCAAGGTCGACGCGGTAGTGGAAGACCGGCCAGAGGGCGCGGTTGGCATAGCCGAGGTAGTAGCCGTCGTACTCCGCCTGAGTGAGGTCGGCGAGCGCGAACTCGACGTTGCCCTCGGCGAAGAGTCGGACGCCGCGGGTCTCGCGGTCGACGGTCTCGCCCGACCAGCCGAACCAGACGCCGCCGCGTTCGGCGAGGGCCTCCTCGATCGCGACGGCAAGCCCCCCTGCGCGGGGGGCGCCGGGGCTCGCGATGCGGTTGGAGGCAATGATCAGGCGTCCCGTCACGGTGGCATAAAGACCCTAGCCTTGGCTGAATGGCAAGGTGGGAACGCGTATGCGCCCCCGCGGGTTCCGGACCGAGTCGCAGCGGCGGGCGAATCAGGCGGGCGTTGCGGACGAGGGCAGGAGCCGGGCCTCGGCGAGGATCGCGGTCAGGACGGCCACGTGGCGCTGGATCGAGTAGGTGGCTTCGCCGGCAGTGCGGGTGGCTTCTAGGCGCTTCTCCTCGTCGAGCAGGCTGCCGATGGCCTGCGCCGGCGCGGCGCTGCGGGACTGGCGCAGGAGGCGCTTGAGGTCGCGCTCGCGGCGGTAGTCGACGACGCCGCAGCGGGCGGCGCGGATCAGGATCTTCGGGCGGCGGAGGGCGTTCAGAACGGTGGCGAGGTCGGTCATGGTGCTGTCCCTGATTGGCACTTGTTGTGGGGACATACTCGCTCAGGTTTTGGGGGTGTTGCGCAACTTTTGCGAGTAGCGAACGGTGCGACGTCGAGGCAACAAACCGGAAACACCAACGATTTCCGCTAAGTAAGGATATGTTGACGAATCAACTTTAAGACGAGTTTGGCGAAAATTTCCGTAAAGGGCCGCTCGCTTGTGCATCCTGAGCCTGCCGACGATCGCTCCGCGCCTGTCTCTCGAGAGGCTTTTCCCATGATACCGGATTGGCTGCCAGACGCCGCCGTCACCTACCTCGCCCACACCACGGGGGGCCAGCCCCTGCGGGTTCTGGCTCGGGCGCGAGGGTGCCACGCCTCCACAGTTATGCGGCAGGTGCGCCGGATCGAAGCCTGGCGTGACGATCCACTGGTGGACGAGGCGCTGGAGCAGATGGCCCGCACCCACGCCGCCGAACTCGCCAAGAATGTTGACTCGAAGGAGTTGCCGATGCCGAACACGGCCGCCATCCCCGCCGACCGCTCCGATCCGCGAATCGAGCGCGAGGCACGGCGAATCCTGCGCAGGCTCTGCGAGAAGGGCGCCTTCCTGGCGGTGGCGCCCGATATGGAGCGGGCCGTGGTGTTGCGCGAGGTGGTGCCGGGCAAGCAGAATCGCATCGCCGTGGTGGATCGCGACGTCGCCTATGCCTTCGCGCTGCAGGAGTGGATCGCCTGCGAGAAGTCCGGGAAGATTGCCTGCTACGCGATCACCGCGGTCGGGCGGGCGGCGTTGAAGCGCCTGCTGACCGAGGAGCGCAACGATCGGGCGCCGCGAGACGGCTTCGCCGAGGCGCAGACGCCATTCCAGGAGCAGCACCGCTTCTTCGCCGAGCGCACGGTAATGGCCGACGACGGGTCGGGCGAGCGCAGGCTGAGGTTCAATCTTGCCGAGAGCCCACTCTCGGTGCTCGGGCGCAAGCGCGACCGGGACGGTGTCGCCTACCTCGCCGCGGATCTCATCGAGGCCGGCGAACGCCTCCGGGAGGACTTCGAACTGGCGCAGATGGGTCCGCGGGTCACCCAGAACTGGGAGCGGTTCCTGACCGTCGGCAGCAATCGGGGCGCCACGCCAGGACGTGGGCCGGCCGAGGGGCCGCAGGACGCGCGGGTGCGGGTCGCCAAGGCGATGGAGGCGCTGGGGCCGGGGCTTTCGGACATCGTCTTCCGCATCTGCTGCTTTCTCGAGGGGCTCGAGACCGCGGAAAAGCGTCTGGGCTGGTCGGCGCGGTCGGGAAAGGTCGTTCTAAAGATAGCCCTGGAACGCCTTGCAATGCATTACGGAATCGGAACGGCGGAGTGTCGCCGAGTAGGCTGATCAGGCGGCGGCGATGATTGCGCCGAAGTCCGCCGCGGCCAGCGATGCGCCACCGACGAGGGCGCCGTCGACATTCTCCACGGCGAAGATTTCTGCGGCGTTGCCGGGCTTTACCGATCCGCCGTAGAGGAGGCGGATCGCGGCGGCGGTGTCGGGGCCGAAGCGAGCTGCCAGGCTTTTGCGAATGAAAGCATGCACCTCAGCGATCTCGTTGAGAGACGGGGTGCGGCCGGTGCCGATGGCCCAGACCGGTTCGTAGGCGACGACGAGGCTGTCGGGGGTGGCGCCATCGGGGACCGATGCTGCCAGCATCGTTGCGATCCGGTCGAGGGTAATGCCGGCGTCGCGTTCCGCCTCGGTCTCGCCGACGCAGACGATGGCCTGGAGGCCGGCGCGCCAAGCGGCGGCGGCCTTGCGCGCGACGGTTGCGTCGGTCTCGCCATGGTCGGCGCGGCGCTCGGAATGGCCGACGATCACCGCGACGGCGCCGGCGTCTGCCAGCATCTCGGCGGCGATGTCGCCGGTATGGGCGCCGGAAGCCTCCCAGTGGCAGTCCTGGGCGCCGATCGGGACGGCGCCGCCGGCGAGCGAGGCGATAAGGGTCGCGGGCGGGCAGATCAGCACGTCGCAAGCGGGGTCGGGATGGGCTGCCGCGAGGTCGGTCAGCATCGCGGCGGCGCCGCGGAGGCCGTTCATCTTCCAGTTTCCGGCGACGAGCTTGCGGGGCGGCATGGGATGTTCCGGCGAGTTCTTCGAGACAGGGCTCTCTAGCACTGGCGCCCGGTCACGAAAAGTCGGGATCGTGGAAGGCGAGCACGCGGCGGGCCCAGGCGCAGGCCGCCTCCGGGTCGTCGAGCGCGGCCTCGGGGAGGCTCCAGTATCCCATGCGGGTGGTGGCGCGGCCGGCGCGGGCGTAACAGAACTGCTCGGAGCCTTCGACCGCTAGGGCCTCGGCGAGAGGGCCGCTGGCCTTGAGGAATACGCGGTCGTCGGATGCGACCAAGGCGAATATCTGGCCGTCGCGATAGATCGCAAGGCCGCCCATCATCGCTCGGGCGCTGACGCCACCGAGATCGTCGAAAAGTTCGAGGACGAAGGCACGGGTCGCCGCGGAGACGGCCACGCTCAGCTTTCGGCGAACTTGATCGACTCGCCGCAGCCGCAGGCTTCGGTCACGTTGGGGTTGTTGAACTTGAAGCCGGATTCGAGCAGGCCGCTGGCATAGTCGATCTCGGTGCCGAAGAGGAACATCTGCGCCATCGGCGCGATCATCACCCGGGCCCCATTGCTTTCGACCACCTCGTCGTGAGGAGCGATGTCCTCGACGTATTCCATGGTGTATTCCATGCCGGCGCAGCCGCCCTTCTTGACGCCGATGCGCAGGCCCTTGGTGTCGCCACGGGCCATCAGCTTCGCGATCTGGGCTTCGGCGGCCGGGGTCATGGTGACGGGCGGCTTGCCGGGAATGCCGAACATGGGCGTCCTCGTGTCCTCTACGTCCTCCTAGGTAGTGCGGATGCGGGACCGCCTCAAGGGGCAAGGGCCCGGAGGGCGGCCTGGGTGGCGAAGGCCCACGCGAGGCCCCAGGCGAAACTCGCCAGGGTTCCGATGATGACGTACTCGCTGACCCGGCGATCGGCATCGCGGGCGAGTTCCCCGAACCGAAGCAGGGACTTGGCCGCGATCAGGAAGCCGATGGCGTCCGTTTGATCCATCACCACGAGCATCAGGATCATCGCTCGCTCCAGCCGTCCGATCAGGCGCCCGCCCTGCGGCAGGCTGGCCGGGTCGGGGATCGTGAGGCCTTGCATGAGCTCCTTGACCGCATAGCCCCCGGCCCAGATCGTAGCGATGGCCCCCGCCGCAAGCGCCATGGCCTGCGGCAGCCGCGGCAAGACCTCGGCGAGGGAGGCCGGCGCCGGCAGGCCCCAGAGGCCGGCGGCATAGGCGGCGGGAAAGAGCGCGGCGCCAAGGGCGATCACCGCGAGATGCGCGGCCTGGTCGATTGCGAAGGGGGCAAAGCCCGGCTGGTTCCAGCGTTGCTTGAGCCGGTCGATCGCATAGTGGGTGACGGCGATCAGCAGGAGGAGCCAGGGGACGAGCGCAAAGCCGAGCGCCGCCCAGGTGACGCCTACAACGACGGCGACATGGCGCAGAAGGGTCGTCGGCCGGGACTTGGTCTGCACCATCGCGTTGGTCTGCAGCACGAAGTCGGCGAGCAGGTGGCCGAGGAGCAGGGCGACGGCAGTCTCGAGCGTCACAGCCTCCCCGAGTTGTATTGCCAGTTACAGGTGTATCGGGTTGTAAGCGATAAGACAGGCAGAATGGCCTGTAACTGCAAAAACAGGCTAATTTGCCTGTAAGCGCGGGTCACCGCTGTCCCTCTACCGCGTCGAGAGCATCCTGGAGCGCCCAGTCCCCGCCGCCGGCAAGGTGCTCGCCGACGCTCTGCTGGGTAATGTCGAGGGTTCTCGCCAGAGCCTCCTGGTTCGGGCGCTGCTTTTCGAGGAGAAGCTGGGCGAAGACCCGCGCCTGGCCTGGGGTCCAGTTGCGGGAGATCTCGTCAGCGAGCGAAAAGATCGCTCGAAGGAGCGGGGCGGTTGTGGGCGGGTCTTCCCAGGCGACGGCGAAGCGGCGGGAATGCCGGATGTCGTCAAGCCCGCGGCCGGACAGCTCGAATGCGCGGCCCGCGGCGAGGTTGAGATTGGGATCTTCGGTCAGACGCCCGGAGCCCACCCCGATGGAAATCCGCGTGTCGAAGGACCGGCCAAGGGTGCCGAGCCGCGCCCGGAGGATCAGCGCTCCCCGCAGTGCGAAGGCCGGCTCCGGGCCGAGGCACTGCCAACCGTCGCCGCGGAACGAGGAGAATCGAGAGATGCGGTCGGGAGGCGAGTCGCGGCCATTGGATCCTGCCGTTCCCCAGATTCGGGCGACATCGTAGGACGCCAGTTCCAACACCCGGATGGCTTCCGCCAGCTCATCGGCTGTGAGCTTGGACGATCCGACGATATCGCCGGTGAAAACGACGATCTCCGGGAACTCTTGCCGGGCGGTCTGCGATTGAGATTGCGGCATTTCCCGATCCCGAAGGGTTCCGCGGGACCATGCCGCCCGGCCGCGCGCGGAGCAAGGACTACATGAAGCCGAGCTCGAGCCGGGCCTCGTCGGACATCATGTCCATGCCCCACTGCGGCTCCCAGACCAGCTCGACGTTGACGGTGCGCACGCCGGGAAGGGGCTCGATCGCGTCGGCGACCCAGCCCGGCATCTCGCCGGCGACCGGGCAGCCGGGAGCGGTCAGGGACATGGCGACGTTGACGTCGCTCTCGTCGGTGATCTCGATGGTGTAGACCAACCCGAGGTCGAAGATGTTTACCGGGATCTCCGGGTCGAACACCGTCCGGCAGGCCTCGACAACCTGGTCGTAGAGCGGATGATCGGTGGTGGAGGGCCGGATGAGCGGCGTGCCTTCCATCGGTGCGTCGGTGTCGATCTGCATGTCCCCTACGCGTGCTCCCCTTGGAATTCCCGACTGAATATATAAGAAACCCGCTCGGATCGTCTAGGGCGGGGCAGGGGCATGGTGAGCGGCGTCGAGTTTCGGGTGGAGGCGCGCGACGGGCGGGCGCGGGCCGGCACCCTCGCTATGCCGCGAGGCACCATCCGGACGCCGGCGTTCATGCCGGTGGGCACGGCGGGGACGGTGAAGGCGATGCTGCCGGGGAGCGTGGCAGCGACGGGGGCGGATATCCTGCTGGGCAATACCTACCACCTGATGCTGCGGCCGGGGGCGGAGCGGGTGGCGCGGCTCGGCGGGCTGCACCGGTTCATGAACTGGGAGAAGCCGATCCTGACGGATTCGGGCGGGTTCCAGGTGATGAGCCTCGCCGAGCTGCGCAAGCTGACCGAGGAGGGGGTGACGTTCCGGAGCCACGTGGACGGGGCGAAGCATCACCTGTCGCCGGAGCGGAGCATGGACATCCAGCGGCTCTTGGGGTCCGACATCGTGATGTGCTTCGACGAGTGCCCGGCGCTGCCGGCGGACGAGGCGGCGGTGGCGGCGTCGATGCGGCTCTCGATGCGGTGGGCGGAGCGGTCGAAGGCGGCGTTCGGGGACCGGCCGGGGCATGCGCTGTTCGGGATCGTGCAGGGCGGGGTGACGCGGGAGCTGCGGGAGGAGAGTGCGGAGGCGCTGAAGGCGATCGGGTTCGACGGGTATGCGATCGGCGGGCTGGCGGTGGGGGAAGGGCAGGCGGCGATGTTCGGGGTGCTGGACTATGCGCCGGGCTTCCTGCCGGAGGACCGGCCGCGGTACCTGATGGGGGTGGGTAAGCCGGACGACATCGTCGGGGCGGTGTTGCGGGGGGTCGACATGTTCGACTGCGTGCTGCCGTCGCGGTCGGGGCGAACGGGGCAGGCGTTCACGCGGCGGGGGACGGTGAACCTGAAGAACGCCCGGCATGCGGAGGACCCGCGGCCGCTCGATCCGGACTGCGGGTGCCCGGCGTGCCGGGGGTATTCGCGGGCCTATCTGCATCACGTGGTGAAGGCGGGGGAGATCATCGCGGCGATGCTGCTGACCTGGCACAACCTGCATTATTATCAGGAGCTGATGGCCGGGCTGCGGGCGGCGATCAGGGAGGGGCGGCTCGAGGGCTTCGCGGCGGGGTTCGCGGCCGAGCGCGCGGCGGGGGATTTGGAGGTGGTTTGACGTCGGTGCGCAAGTTGCGCAGAGGGGTCAAGGCGTTGAAAATAAAAGGATTGTAACTCCGGACTTTAATGTTTCGTTTACCGCGTGCGGCAGCGGCGGCGTGGGTTAGAGATGACATGAGCGACTGGAACCTACCCTGGGAGGGCGGCTGTCGTTGCGGCAAGGTGCGAGTAGCTGGTGACGGCGCCGCCGCTCCTGACCATGGCCTGCCACTGCACCGGCTGCCAGCGGATGAGCGCCAGCGCCTTCTCGCTCAGCATGGCGATCCCCGTCGGGGGATTTGCGGTGACCGAAGGCGAGCCGGTGATCGGCGGACTGCACGGGGACGCGCATCATTTCTTCTGCGACTGGTGCAAGTCCTGGATGTTCACGCGGATGGAGGGATTGGACGATTTCGTCAATCTGCGCGTGCCGGTGCTCGACGCGCCGGGCTGGGTGGCGCCGTTTGTGGAAACCTATACCTCCGAGAAGTTTTCCTGGGCCGAGACCGGGGCGCGGCACAGCTTTCCTAAGTTCCCGGCGATGGAGGACTACGGTCGGCTGATCGAGGCGTTCGCCGCGAACGGAGCCCGGCCCACTACCGTTTCGCCAGGGGGCATGGACTCCTGAACTCGCAGGCCCGCGTATTTGCGCTCAGTCGCTCCGAAGCCGCGCCTGCCGCAGGGCGCCAAGGCCCAGGAGCGATCCTAACAGCAACCAACCGGCCGCGGGCAGGGGTACCGGCGCCGGCGGCGTGGATCCGTAGCCGAGGACGTTGGTATTGAGGTTCGCGTCGTGGCCCAACGATCCGGCGAACCCGCCGTCCTTGTCGGTGGCAAAGAACGCATCGGTCGCGGCGAGGGCGTTGCCGAGGCCATATGTCGTTGCCGTCAGCGACAGGAACGGACCGGGTGCCGCGGCATTTTCCGAGCCAAAAGAGAAGATGTAGATTTCGCTGACGGCCTCGGGGGTGCTGCCCCACCGGATTACGTTGTTCGACTTTGAGGAACTCGCCTGGCTGAGCGCGAAGGTGCCGAAATTGAAGCTGAATGTGGTGATCGCCGAGGTGTCCCACTGTCCGGCGTCGAAGGTGGCGTTGTCGATACCGACAAGGCCGGCGAAATCCTCGTTCTGTCTCAGACCGACGGCCGCGCAATTGGTCGAACACCAGCCGTTGACTTCGACATCGAAGGTTACCGCTCCGCCCGGGGAAGAGAGGGCGACCAGGGCTAGGACGGAAAGACCGAGAGGCTTGAGCACGTCCATTGGCGGATGTCCCTCGAATGGCTGGCAGCTTGCAGGAGTTGCTGCACGGGCAGACGACCTCCCGGTGGCAACCGGATCACCATATCCAAAGCGCGTTCTATGTCATCATTCGTAATACGAACATCCAGTTCCGCAGGGATTTCACGGGGACGCGCCCTAGCCGGACCTGCCGCCGCCACGTCCCGGGATGCGGACCTGCGGCACGGGAAAGATGCTGTCGTAGGCCCAGTTGAAAACGAAGGCGTAGACTACGTAGAAGGCGGCGAAGGAGAGGTCCATGAGGAAGGCCTCGACGAGCGAGATCCCGAGGTACCAGGCGATGAAGGGCATCAGCACCACCAGCAGGCCGGCCTCGAAGAGCAGCGCATGCAGGATGCGGGTCCGGAGCGACTTGCGGACGTGGCCGAAGAGCCGGAGCATCGATCGGTCGAAAGCCAGGTTGAAGGCGTAGTTCCAGAACGTCGCGAGGCCTGCGCTGACGACCGCGACGACGCCGATCTCGTGCATCGGCTGGCCAAAGGCCCAGGCGCTGAGCGGGGTGATGAGCGCCAAGCCGATGATCTCGAACGACACGGCGTGCCGGATGCGGTCTCTGGTGGTGCGCATGAAGCGTCCCCCGTCTCCTCGGGTCGTCCCGAATTTCGCGTCCCGATTGGGGGAGGTCGTCCTCACGCGGGGCGTAAGGTATCGCGTTGGGATGAAGGTTCAAGCGCGCCCCAGAGGCACCACCTTCGGGATCGTCTGGGCCTTCAAATACACGCATAAGGAGAACTCGCGCCTTGCATCCCGACGCACGGCGACGCAAGATGCCGGCGACTTGAAACCCACCACCTTGCGCGCCATCTGCTCTTCGAGGGAACGCCCACGCTGCCGGAACGTCGGGGCCGGGCGCTCCGCCAGAAAAAGGACATAGAATATGACCGAATTGAGCAGTCCTTCGTATCCCGTCCTGCCTCTCCGCGACATCGTGGTCTTTCCCCACATGATCGTGCCGCTCTTCGTGGGCCGTGAAAAATCGGTGCGGGCGCTGGAAGCGGTGATGAAGGACGACAAGCAGATCCTGCTTGCGAGCCAGAAGGACGCCTCCGAGGACGAGCCGCAGGCCGATGGCATCTTTCGTGTCGGCGTGCTGGCCAATGTCCTGCAGCTCCTGAAGCTGCCGGATGGCACGGTGAAGGTGCTGGTCGAAGGCAAGATGCGGGTGCGGATCGCGGCGTTCGTCGAGAACGAGGCGTATTTCGAGGCGCGTGCCGACGAGATTTCCGAATCCGCCAAGGATGCCTCGGCGATCAAGGCGCTGTCGCGTGCCGTGGCCGAAGAGTTCGAGCGCTATGCCAAGCTCAACCGCAACATCCCTGAGGAAGCGGTGACAGCGGTCTCCAACTCCATGCCGGCGGCCAAGCTTGCCGACACCGTGGCGGGGCATCTCGGCGTGAAGCTCGAGGACAAGCAGAAGCTGCTCGAGGAGCCCGACGTCGGCGACCGGCTGGAGGCGATCTACGGCCTGATGCAGGGCGAGATGTCCGTGCTCAAGGTCGAGAAGAAGATCAAGAGCCGGGTCAAGACGCAGATGGAGCGGACCCAGCGGGAATACTACCTGAACGAGCAGATGAAGGCGATCCAGCGCGAGCTGGGTGGCGAGGGCGAGGGCCAGGACGACGCCTCCGAGTTCGAGGAGCGCATCGCCAAGACCAAGTTCTCCAAGGAGGCGCGCGAGAAGGCGCTGGCCGAGCTGAAGAAGCTGCGTTCGATGTCGCCGATGTCGGCCGAGGCGACGGTGGTCCGGAACTACCTCGACTGGATGCTGTCGATCCCGTGGGGCAAGAAGTCGAAGATCAAGAAGGATCTTCACCTCGCGCAGAAGGTGCTGGACGACGACCACTATGGACTCGAGAAGGTCAAGGACCGGATCGTCGAGTTCCTGGCGGTGCAGTCGCGCAGCCAGAAGCTGAAGGGGCCGATCCTCTGCCTCGTCGGGCCTCCGGGCGTCGGCAAGACCAGCTTGGGCAAGTCGGTGGCCAAGGCTACGGGTCGCGAGTTCATCCGTATCTCGCTCGGCGGCGTCCGGGACGAGGCGGAGATCCGCGGGCACCGGCGGACCTATATCGGCTCGATGCCCGGCAAGATCATCCAGTCGATGAAGAAGGCCAAGACCACCAACCCGCTGATCCTGCTCGACGAGATCGACAAGATGGGCCAGGACTTCCGCGGGGATCCGGCGTCGGCGATGCTGGAGGTGCTGGATCCGGAGCAGAACGCGACGTTCTCGGACCACTATCTCGAGGTGGAGTACGATCTTTCCAACGTGATGTTCATCACCACGGCGAACTCGTACAACATGCCGCGGCCGCTTCTGGACCGGATGGAGATCATCTCGATCTCGGGCTACACCGAGGACGAGAAGGTCGAGATCGCCAAGCAGCACCTGATCGAGAAGCAGGAGAAGGGCCACGGCCTGAAGCGCACAGAATTCGAGCTCACTGACGATGGCCTGCGCGACATCGTCCGTTACTACACGCGGGAGGCCGGGGTGCGGAACCTCGAGCGCGAGATCGCCAAGCTCTGCCGCAAGGCGGTGACGGAGATCGTCAAGGGCAACTCGGCGAAGGTGACGGTGACGCCGGAGAACCTCGAGGAGTTCCTTGGTGTGCGGCGGTTCAAGTACGGGCTGGCCGAGACGAGCGATCAGGTCGGCGTGGTGACCGGGCTCGCCTGGACCGAGGTGGGGGGCGACCTCCTGTCGATCGAGGCGCTGCGGCTGCCGGGCAAGGGCCGGATGAAGACCACCGGCACGCTTGGCGACGTGATGAAGGAGTCGATCGACGCGGCCTCGTCCTGGGTGCGCTCCAAGGCGCCCGAGCTCGGGTTGAAGCCGCCGATGTTCGAGACCACCGACATCCACGTCCACGTGCCCGAGGGGGCGACCCCGAAGGACGGGCCGAGCGCGGGTATCGCCATGGTGACGTCGATCGTCTCGGTGCTCACCAAGATCCCGGTGCGCCGCGACGTGGCGATGACCGGCGAGGTGACGCTGCGCGGCAACGTGCTTCCGATCGGCGGGCTGAAGGAGAAGCTGCTCGCCGCCCTGCGCGGCGGCATCACCCGGGTGCTGATCCCGGCCGACAACGTGAAGGACCTGCGCGAGATCCCGGACAACGTGAAGAACGGGCTCGAGCTTATCCCGGTCTCGAACGTGATGGAGGTCTTGAAGACCGCGCTGGTGCGGATGCCGGAGCCCATCGAGTGGGACGAGGCGGCGGAGGCGGCCAAGGTCGCCGCGGCCGCCCCGCCGCCGGCCAGCCCGTCGGCGCCGGCGGCGCACTGAGGGAACGGGCAGACCGGCGCAGGGCCGGTCTGCCTTTTTTGTCTCGCGACGACCTGAGAAAGCTGCGCGCCCCTTCCGCCTTGGCGGCGGGGGCGTTATGCGTTCAGCGTGCGGGGCGTTCCCGCGGAGCAGGACATCCATGAAGACGCAACAGGAACTGATCGAGCACGTGACCGCCGCCACCGGCGTTGCCAGGGCCGACGTGCGCAAGGTCGTCGACGCCGCCTTCGCCTTCGTGCGCGAGAGTGCGCTGGCCGGGTCGGGGCTGGTCCATCCGAGCCTCGGTGCGGTCAGGGTGCGCGAGCGCACCGGCAAGGACGGCGAGACCAAGACCGTCTACCGCTTCGATCCCACCGCCAAGGCCGGCGGGGGCGGCAAGGGCGGGGCCGGTAAGGGCGGCAAGAGGGCCGGGCGCAAGGCGGCGGCAAAACCTGCGGACGAGGCGTCCTAGGGGATCTTGCGGCCTCCGGCGAATGCCGGTATCACCCGCGCCACCGGGCGATTAGCTCAGCGGTAGAGCGCTTCGTTCACATCGAAGATGTCGCAGGTTCAATTCCTGCATCGCCCACCATCACTCCCGAGCCCGATCTTGTCGGTCGCCGACGCGCAACCGGACTTGGCCGGCTTCCGTAACGATTGCGTCCATCGGGATGTCGTGGGGCTGCGGGTAGATGCTGGCGATCTCCGACGACGCAAGGCCGACACCGATGGCGCGGGGCCGGGTCGGGAGGGCCGCCAGGGTGCGGTCGAAGAACCCCCCGCCGTATCCGAGCCTGTAGCCGTCGGGGTCGAAGCCCACCAGCGGCGCGACCACCACGTCGGGGACGAGGATTTCGCCCTCGGCGGGGGCGGGGATGTTCCAGACGCCGCGTTCCATCCGGCAGCCCTGCCGCCATTCGCGGAAGATCAGCGGCCGGGCCTTTGCCACGACGACGGGCAGGGCGACGCGCGCGCCGCGGGCGGCGGCGCGGGCCATCCAGCCGCGCAGGTCGAGCTCGCCCCGGAACGGCCAGTAGAGGCTGACGACGAGGCCGAGGCCGGGTTCGACGAGGACGTCGAGGGTCGCCGCGACTGCGTCCGCGGCCTGGCGGCGTGCCTCGGGCGGGACCGCGAGGCGGGCGGCGATCAGGCAAGCGCGCTCGGCCTTGCGCCAGCGCGCGACGTCGACGGCTTGTTGGCGGTCCACGGCCATGAAGCCGGCCGCGCCAGGCTGAAGTTCGTGGGCGAAGCAGGGGGGCGAGGCATATCCCGCCGGGCGTTCGGGGTCGGAGGTCATCCCGGGTTCCGGGCGGCGACCGGGGTGCCGCGTGCAGTGGAGGGGAACGTCGCTCGGCCGAGGACGCCGCCGTCGGCATCGACGGTGATCCGGCAGGCGCGTCCGCCGTGGTAGAAGGTCAGGCGCCAGCGCCCCAAATCCTCGCCGCGGCCGGTCTCGCAGCGGGAGGTGATCTGTCCGTCGCGCATCAGCGCGCGGACCGTGGCGACGGGCAGGCCGAAGGCTTCGGCGAGGAGCCGTGCATCGACGACGAAACCCGCATCGGTGTGCTCGACGTCGCGCATGGGTGTCATCCGCGATCCCTCCCGGTCACTGCCCGGTCCCGAAGAGCCGCCCGCGTTCGGTCAGGAGCACGATCCCGAGGCTGATCGAGCCGAAGACGGCGAACCCCAGCAAGAGCGGCGTCACGGTCCCGTCGTAGCTCTGGCCGACGACGAGCCCGAGGCCGGCGGCGAGCCCGGTGGTCACCGCCCCCACGAAGGACGAGGCGGTACCGGCGATGCGACCCATGGGCTCCATGGCGATGGCATTGAAATTCGGCATCATCAGCCCGAAGCAAAACAGATCAAGCGCCAACAGCAAGACGAAAACCGGCAGGGGCGGAGGCGCCGCGGCCAAGTCGATGCCGATGTGCAGGCAGGCGATCGCGACGAAGCCGATCAGAGCTCCGTGCGACACCCGCCGCATCCCGATCCGCCCAACGAACCGGCTGTTGAAGAAGGACGCCAATGCCAGTGCCGCGGCGACACAGCCGAAGAGCACCGGGAACCAGGGGCCGGTGTCGTAGACCTCGACGAAGATCTGCTGGGCGGAGTTGATGTACCCCATCAGCGATCCGAAGATCACCCCGGTCGCCAGGGTATAGCCCAGGGTCTGGCGGTTGGTCGCGGCCTCACGAAACGCCGTCAAGAGCCAGGCCACCGACAGCGGGTCGCGCGTCTCCGGCAAGCGGGTCTCCGGCAGCCGTACCGCCATCCAGATCAGAAAGGCCAGCGAGATCACGAAGAGAAACCCGAAGATCAGATGCCAGCTCCCGAACAGCAGGACCGCACCGCCGGCGGTCGGCGCCAGCACCGGCACGATGATGAAGACCATCATCACGAAGGACATGACTTCCGCCATCCGCCGCCCGCCGTAGACGTCGCGGATCACCGCGATGGCCACGACCCGGGGGGCGGCATTGGCCACTCCCTGCAGGAACCGCGCCACCAGGAGAACCGAGAAACTGCCGGCCGCAAGGCACGCGAAGGACGCGATAGCGTAGACGCCGAGGCCGACCAGCAGCACCGACTTGCGGCCGAAGCCGTCGCTCAGCGGTCCGTGGAACAGCTGCCCCAGCGCGAAGCCGAGCACATAGACGGTGATCACCAACTGCTGCAGGTTCGGATCCTCGAGCCCGAAATCGGCGCGCATCTCCGGCAGGGCCGGCAGCATGACGTCGATCGACAACGCGGTCAGCGCCATCAGAGCCGCCATCATCGCGACGAATTCCGCAAAGCGCGGCATGGACCGCGCGAGGGCGGCGGGCGTTGTCTGGGACATGGACGGCTGGAGCCTCGAGGCGATCAATCCGCATCAGTATAGGTTACGATCCCCTGGAGACCAGCCCGCGGCGCGAGGAACCATCCCGCTTAGAGCCAGCCGCCGTCCACCACGTGGGTTTGGCCGGTGATTGCGGAGGCCTCTTCCGAGATCAGGAATAGGGCGACCCGGGCGATGTCATCGGGCACGAGGCGGCGCTTCAGCGCCTGGCGCTCCTCCCGCATGGCATCGGCTTCGGGCGTCAGCCAGAGCTTGAGCTGGCGTTCCGTCATGATCCAGCCGGGTGCTATGGCGTTGACGCGGATGTTGTCGGGTCCGAAATCGCGGGCGAGCGAGCGGGTGAGGCCGATGACGGCGGACTTCGACGCCGCGTAGACCGGCATGCCGCCGATGCCGACGAGCGGCACGATGGAGGTCATGCAGACGATCGCCCCGCCGCCGGCGGCCTGCATGTCCGGCAGTACCGCCTGCGAGACGAAGAACTGGTGGCGGAAGTTGGTAGCGATGCGTTCGTCGAAATACGCCTCCGTCACCTCGAGTGTGGCATGGCGTTCGTCGTGGGCAGCGTTGTTGACGAGGCCGGTGATGGGGCCGAGGGCCTCGCGGATCCGGCCGACGGCGGCCCCGAGCGCGGGGACGTCGCGCAGGTCGCAGGCCTCGAAGCGGACATCGGCGCCGGTCCCGCGCACCTGCTCGGCGAGCGCTCGGCCCGCGTCGGCGTCGATGTCGAGGAAGCCGACGCGGGCACCCTGGGCGGCGAAGGCGGCGACCAGCGTCGCGCCGATGCCCGAGGCACCGCCGGTTACGAGGACCGCCTTGTCGGCGAGATCGGGGTAGGTGGCAGGCATCTTGGCGGTCCCTCAGCCGACGGCTTCCTGAAGCAGCGCACGGTAGTCGTCGGCCGTTGCCGCGCGCGGGTTGGTGGCGTGGCTGTGATCGGCGAGCGCGCGCTCGACGATCCAGTCGAAATGTCCGGGCGTGACGCCGAGGGACCCAAGGCTCTCGGGGATGCCGAGCCGGCGGTTGAGGGCGACGAGCTCCTCGGCGAGGTCGGCCTGGGCCGGCAGACCCATGGCCGATTTCAGCCGCGCCAGCTTTTCGCCGACCTCCGGGGCGTTGAAGCGGACCACAAGCGGCATCAGGATGGCGTTGAGGGTGCCGTGGTGGAGGCGGAGGTCCTGCAACCCGCCGAGCGCGTGGCTGAGCGAGTGGACCGCGCCGAGGCCCTTCTGGAATGAAAGCCCGCCCTCGAGAGCGCCCATCATCACCTCGCGCCGCGCCGAAAGGTCACGGCCCTCGTTGCAGACCCGCTCGAGGTTGCGCCAGACACGGCCGGCGCCGTCGAGGGCGATCGCTTCGGCCGGCGGGTTGTCCCGTGGCGACAGGAAGGTCTCGATGCAGTGGGAGAGCGCGTCGAGGCCGGTCGCCGCAGTCAGTCCCGGCGGCAGGCCGAGGGTGAGCTCGGGATCGCAGATCGCCCGCCTGGGGATGAGGTGCGGGCTGATGATCCCGAGCTTGCGGCCGTCGGCAAGCGTCAGGAGCGCGGCCCGCCCCACCTCGGCCCCGGTGCCCGCCGTGGTCGGGATCGCGATCACCGGCGCGACTGCGGCGCCGATCCGCTCGATGCCGCCGTAGATCGCCGCGTAGCGCTCCAGCGTGCCGTCGTGGGTGGCGAGGAGGGCAACGCCCTTGGCGAGGTCGATGGGCGAGCCGCCGCCGAGCGCCACGACGCCGTCGCAGCCCTCGGCGCGGTAAAGTGTGAGGGCGGCGGCCACCGCGGCCTCGGTGGGGTTCGGCGGGGTGTCGAGGAAGCGCGGGGTGCCGTCGGGGAGCCTGGCCGCGACCCGGTCGAGAAGCCCGCTCGCCTCGAGGCCGCGGTCGGAGATCACCAGCGGCCTTAGGAGGCCCAGCTCCGCGACCGCCGCGGGCAGGGTGGCGATCTCGCCGGGTCCGAAGTCGATGGCGGTGAGGTAGGCAATTCGCGTCATTCTAGTCTCGCTGGTTCTCGCCCGGATCCGGATGGCGGTCGGGAAGCACGGCGTCGTGAGCGTCACGGGCCCGGAGGGCAGGGTGGGTCTGTCAGCCTCTAGCCGGATTCCCCCTCCGCCGCCAAGACCGCATCCGCTCGGGTGCGGTCGTTCACGTCCGCGCAAGGCCGCTGCGCGCTGATTGTGTCCGGGCCGGTGGGAAGCTAGGGTCCGGCCGCAGAATTCTGCGAGGATGCATGGCGGCTGACGGGCTGTTCTGGGTGATCGCCGCCGCCGCCGCGGCGGTATGCCTCGGCGTGGTCTTCGCGCCGGTGCTGTTCCGCTCGGTGCGGGCTGCCCGGCGGGCGAGCTACGACCTGCAGGTTCACCGCGACCAGCTCCGCGAGATCGACGCCGACGTCGCCCGCGGCGTGCTCAGCCAGGCGGAGGCGGCGGCCACCCGGCTCGAGGTCTCGCGCCGCCTGCTCGCCGCCGCCGACGCCGAGGCCGCCGAGCGCGACGCCTTCGCGGCACCGGCGCGGCTGCGCTGGGTGGCGCCGGTGCTGATCGCGGCGCTCGCGGCCGGCGGCCTCGGGCTCTACGACTGGCTCGGGGCCCCGGGGGTGCCGGACCAGCCGCTGGCGGCCCGCCAGGCGCAGGCGGCGCAGGAAGAGCGGCTGCTGGCGAAGCTGCAGGCGGCGCTGGCCGACCGCCCAAACGATCTCGAGGGCCACCGGCTCCTCGCCCGCCAGCTCGCCACGCTCGGCCGGTGGCCCGAGGCCCTGGCGGCGCAGGAGCGCGTGGTGGCGATCCTCGGCGACGCGGTCGCGCCGGGGGATCTCGTCGATCTCGCCGAGGCGCGGATCATCGCGGCCGGCGGCGTGGTGGGTCCCGAGGCGCAGGCCGAGATCGGGCGCGCGCTGGCCCTCGATCCGGCCGATCCGGCCGGGCGCTACTATCTCGCGCTGGGGCAGTTTCAGGGCGGGCGCCCGGATCTCGCCTTCGCGACCTGGGCGGCGCTGGTGGCGGACGGCCCGCCGGATGCGCCCTGGATGGCGCCGGCGCGGGCCGGGATGGAGGCGGCGGCGCGGGCGGCGGCGCAGCCTCCGGAGCCCGGGCCAAGCACGGCCGACGCGGCTGCGGCCTCGGCGATGCCCGAGGCCGACCGGCAGGCGATGATTACGGGCATGGTCGACCAGCTCGCGGCGCGGCTGGCGACGGCCGGGGGGCCGCCGGACGACTGGGCCAAGCTCGTCCGGTCGTTGGGCGTGCTCGGGCGCCGCGACGAGGCGGCGACGATCCTGGCCGAGGCGCGGCAGGCGCACGCCGGCGATGCCGCGGCCCAGGCCGCGCTCGACGCGGCGGCGGCCGCAGCGGGGATCGCCCCGTGAGCGTGCTCGACGAGGCCGGCGCCTTTCTGCAAGCCCTTCCGGCGGGGCGGGCGCTGATGGGGCTCGACCTCGGGACCCGGACGATCGGGGTGGCGGTCTCGGACACCGCCAGGCGGGTAGCGACGCCGCTCCGCACCCTGCGCCGGGACCGCTTCGGGACCGATGCCGCCGCACTTCTCGCGCTCGCCGCCGAGCGGTGGATCGGCGGCGTCGTGCTCGGCTTGCCCCGCAACATGGACGGCAGCGAGGGTCCGCGGGCGCAGTCGACCCGGGCCTTCGCCCGCAACCTCGCCGGCCTGTCCGACCTGCCGATCACCTTCTGGGACGAGCGGTTGTCGACGGTGGCCGCCGAACGGGCGCTGCTCGAGGCCGATACCTCGCGGCGCCGGCGGGCCGAGGTCATAGACCACGTGGCCGCCGGCTATATCCTGCAGGGACTGCTGGACCGGCTGGGTCACCTGGAGCGGCAGCCGTGAGTGATGAGGTCTGGCGCCGGGACGAGGTGGAGAGCCCGTGCATCCGGCTCTGCGTCATCCACCCGGAGGCGCGGATCTGCATGGGGTGCTACCGGACGATCGACGAGATCGCCGGCTGGTCGGCAATGACCCCGGAGGCGCGGCGCGCGGTGATGGCGGACCTGACTGGCCGGGCGCACCGGGTGAAGCCGGTGCGGCGAGGCGGCCGGGCAGGGCGGTCGGACCGCGACCGCTGACGCGCCGGTTTGGAGCCGTTGCCGTGTTGACGCACCTGCTCCGACAGCATATTGACCCGGTGCCGCACCTCGGAGGGGTGGCAGAGCGGTCAAATGCAACGGACTGTAAATCCGTCGGGGTAACCCTACGCTGGTTCGAATCCAGCCCCCTCCACCAACCTTCAGTTTCAAGAACATTCAGTAGCGCAGCCTTGCGTAGTAGGAGGTCCGCGCCGCTTCGCGTGCCTGCGCGAGCGTCAGGATGCCCCGCTGGGCGAGGAGCGGGAGGAGCCTGAGGAACAGCTCCCCGGTCACCAGGGCGTCCCCGAGCGCGGTGTGGCGGCTGGAGGTCGTCACGCCGAGCCGTGCGGCGATGGTTTCGAGGCCGTGCGACGGCTCGTTCGGGTGCACGACGCTCGACAGGAGCAGGGTGTCGAGGACGGGTTGATCGAACGGCAGGCCGCTGGCGGCCTCCTTGAGCTTGAGGAAGCGCAGGTCGAAGGCGACGTTGTGCCCGACCAGCACCGTGTCGCCGATGAAGGCGTGGAAGGCGGGCAGCACGTCGGCGATCGACGGCTTGCCGCGGACCTGTTCCGGCCCGATGCCGTGGATCCGGGTGGAGGCCTCGGGGATGCTGCGGTGCGGGTCGACCAGTTGGTCGAAGCACTCGCCGCGCAGCAGCTTGCCGTTGACGATGCGCACGGCGCCGATCTGGACGATCTCGTCGCCGCCGGCCGGGTCCAGTCCCGTCGTCTCGGTGTCGAAGACCGTGTAGGAGATGTCCGAGAGCAAGCGCTCGTCGAGCGCTCGGCTGCTCCTGCCACCGGCGAAAAGGTCGAAATCATAGTACTCGGGCCGGGCGCCGGCGGGTGCCGGCGCGACCGTCGGCTGGGTTGCCGGCTCGGACGCCGCTACCGGCAGCAGGAAACGGAAGAACGACCCTGCCCCGGATCGCTCGTGCTCGATCCAGACCTCGCCGCCGTGCCGCTCCGCCACGTCGCGGACGGTCAGCGGCGAGCGCCCGCCGGCGGTATCCATCGGCTCGTTCTGCCAGTCCCGCACGCCCTCGGGGCGCAGGTCAGGACCGGACCAGGCCAGGTCCAGCCGGGCGCGATTGGCGGTCCGGGCGAGCCGCAGCCGCAGCTCGGGCGCGCCGAGCGCGGCGATGAGCCGGCCGGCGAGAAAGGACAGGGCCTGGATCAGCGCGAAGCTGTCGACGCTGAGCCAGAGGTCCGGGTCGGCCGCCTCCAGCGTCACCGGCCGTCCCCGGTCGGCCTCGATCCGCCGCCCGGCCACGGCCAGAAGGTCGGCGCCGTGCATCTCCTGCAGCGGCCAGCGGGTGATCAGGTCCTGGGACGTGCTCGCCGCGAACGCGGCGACACCCGAGCCCATCGCCGCCACCTCCTCGCGCACCACCGCCTGGAAGCGCTCGCGGCCCTCGGCGTCGAGGTCCGGGTAGTCGAGCATGTCGAGCGCGGCCTGGATGCTGGCAAGCGATGCCCGGCTCGCTTCGGTGAACTCGAGCAACCGCCGGTCGTGCCGGGTGTCGGCTTCGTATGCATCGGTGATGTCATCGAGGAGGACCACGAACCCGGACAGCGGCGTCGCCTGCGAAGCGGCGGGGCGCACCGGTGCCAGGTTCACGCTCAGGAGATGCCCGGCGGGCGTGCCGGTGACGAACCGCCCCGAGGCACCGGCGCCTTCGCCGCCGCGGATGCTGCGCGCCTCGACCGTCTCGAGCGCGTGCGCGATCAACGCCGGGTCGATGACGGCATGGATCGAGCGTCCGAGACCGATCAGTTCCGCGCCCGCCGCCCCCACCGGCGCGCGGGACAGCCGGCGAAACAGCTGCCGCGCGCGCTCGTTGTAGAGCAGGATGCGTCCGTCGAGGTTGCAGACCACCACGCTCTGGTTCAGCTCGGCCATCAGCGCGCCGAGCTGGTCGCGCTGCTGCGCCACGTCCCGGCTCGCCTCCGCCACGAGCCGCGCCATGTCCGCCTGCAAGCGACCGCCGCTTGCCGGCGAGCGCGTTGATCGCCTCGGTCAGCGCGCGCGCCGACGCCCCGCCGGATGCCACGAGGTCGGGCGCCGCCGCGTCGCCGGCCAGCACCCGGGTCGCATCCGCCAGACGGGCCGGCGCGGCGACATGCGCCTCGTAGAGGCGGCGAACCGCCCAGGCCGCCAGCGCTGCCGCAACCAGCCACCAGACCACCACCAGCATGCCGTGGGAGGCCAACAGCGGACCGAGCGCGGCGTCGACCCCGGTCCGCTGCGCGGGGTCGAGCGTCATCCGCAGCAGCGCGCCGCCCAGCGCCAGCCACAGGCCGAGCGCCACGCCCGGCGCCAGCATGGCCAGCGCCAGCCGGCGGTCGAAGCTCACGACAGCATCTCGCGCGCCTTCTGCAACAGATCCCGCGTCGAGAACGGCTTGGTGATGTAGGCGTCGACGCCGACGCCCACCCCGCGGGCGATGTCGGTGTCGCGCCCCTTGGCGGTGAGCATCAGGATGCGGGTATCGCGGACCTCGGCGTCGGCACGCACCGCCTCGCAGACCTCGAAGCCGGACATGCCCGGCATCATCGCGTCGAGCAGCACCAGCCGCGGGCGCTCGCGGCGGATCGCCTCGAGCGCCGAGCGGCCGTCGCGGGCCACGAGGACCTCGTAGCCTTCGCGCTTCATCATGTACTCGAGCGAAACCACGATGTTCGGCTCGTCGTCGGCAATCAGGATCTTCGCGCTCATGCCGTTTTCCTCGCCGCCGTCCGGAACGGCAATCGGAAGGCGAAGCACGCGCCGCCTCCCGGATTCGGTTCCAGCCAGATGCTCCCGCCGAAATGTTCGACGATCTGCCGGCTGATCGGAAGCCCGAGCCCCGTCCCCGCGGGCCGCGCCAGGCTGTCCCCGCCCTGGCGGAACTTCTCGAAGACCTTCGCCCGTTCGTCCTCGGGCACCCCGGGCCCGTTGTCGCGCACCTCGACCACCAGGCTGTCGCGCTCGCGGCGGAGCGCCACGTCGACCTTGCCGCCCCTGGCGGGCACGAACTTCGCCGCGTTCGACAGGAGGTTCACCATGACCTGGGTGAGCCGGTCCGGATCGGCGCGGATCAGCGGGATCGCGCCGGCGACCGAAAGCTCGACGCGGGTCCCGCTCTCGCGGAAGAGGCCGGAGGTGGTCGCGATTGCATTCTCGATCAGCGCCCGCATGTCGACGTCGATGCTGTGCCACTCGGCCAGCCCGGATTCGAACTTGGCCATGTCGAGCACCTGGTTGACCAGCCGGCTCAGCCGCTCGCTTTCGGCCACGACGATTTTGAGGAAGCTCGCGCGCTGGGCGGCATCCATTTCCGGGGCATCCAGCATCAGCTCGGAGATCGCGCGGATCGAGGTGAGCGGCGTGCGCAGCTCGTGGGTCACCGACGACACGAAGTCGTCCTTGAGGTGGTCGAGGCTCTTCAGCTGTTCGTTGGCGGCGGTGAGCTCGGTCGTCGCCCGCTCCAGCGACAGCGACTTCTCCTCGAGGGCTCGGGCGTACCCGCGGAGCTGCGATGCCTCCTCGACGATCTCCACAACGTCCTCCACGTCCAGGGCCTCCTCCTGCGCCACCGATGCGATCATCACGCGCGCCGAGGCGCTGCCGACGGCGCCCGCGATCTGCCGCTCGACGCGGTCAACGAGCCGGGCGTCGGGAACGAGTTTCTCGACGTCCGCCACGCCGGTCTCGCGCGCGTGCTCCTCGAACAGCGCCTTCGCCCGGCCCGCGCCGAGCAGGCGGCTCGCGAGCGCCGTCAGATCCTCGAGCCGGGCGCGGCCGCGCCAGAACACCGGGGCAAGGCCGCCGGCGGGTTGCCCGCGTTCGAAGACATCGACGAAGAGCAGGGCCTGGCTCGCCTCGCGCGCATCCGGCCGGCGCCAGAGCGACAGGCCGACGTAGAGTGCGACGTTCACCAGCAGGCTCCAGAACAGCGCGTGGCTGACGTTGTCGAGCCCGACCAGGCCGAACAGCCGCTCCGGCGCCAGGAGCTCGATCGCGAAGGGGCCGTGCTCGACGAAGCCGTCGGGCATCCAGCCGGATTTCGCCACCGACGGCAGCATCAGCGTATAGGCCCAGAGCGCGAAGCCGCCGACGAGGCCGCCGAGCGCGCCGACCCGCGTCCCGCCCCGCCAGTACATGCCGACGAGCAGCGCCGGGGCGAACTGGGCGACGGCCGCGAAGCTGATGAGCCCGATGCTGACCAGCGCGTAGGCTTCGCCGGCGACGCGGAAATAGAGGTAGCCGAGCATCAGCACCGCGAGAATGGCGGCGCGGCGGATGTTCAGGAGCAGCCGGGTCAGGTCGCGGCCGGCGCCGCCGCCGAAACCCGGCAGCCGCAGCAGCGCCGGCATCACCAGGTCGTTGCAGACCATGGTGGCGATGGCGACCGTCTCGACGATCAGCATTCCCGTGGCTGCCGAAAGGCCGCCGACATAGGCGAGCAGCGCCAGCCCCGGCGCGCCGTTGCCGAGCGGCAGCGACAGCACGAAGGTTTCGGCGTCCATGGCGCCGGGGCCGAAGAACACCAGACCGCCGATGGCGATCGGCAGGACGAAGATGTTGATCAGCAGGAGATAGGCCGGGAAGACCCAGGCGGCGCGCCGCAGGTGGCGCTCGTCGACGCACTCGACGACCATCATCTGGAACTGGCGCGGCAGCAGCAGCACCGACAGCATCGCGAGCAGTGTCAGCGCGAACCACTGCGCGAAATCGAAGCTCCCGCTGCCGCCCTCGCCGCCGAGGCGCAGCAGCCCGCGCAGCTCCGGGAAGGCCTGTGCCCGCGCCCAGATGTCGCCCATGCCGTCGAAGAGGCCCCAGGTTACGAAGGCGCCGACGGCGATGAAAGCGACGAGCTTGACCACCGACTCGAAGGCCACCGCCGCGACCATGCCCTCGTGCCGCTCAGCGCTGTCGAGGTGACGCGTGCCGAACATCATCGTGAAGGCAGCGAGCGCCAGCGTCACGAACAGCGTGCCGTCCCGCCACCAGCCGAGCGCCGGGGCCGTGGTCGTTTCGGGGCCAGCGGTGAGCAGGTGATAGCCGGACGAGACCGCCTTCAGTTGCAGCGCGATGTAGGGAACGATGCCGATCACGGTGATCACGGTGACCAGCGCCGCCAGCGCCGGACTCTTGCCGTAGCGGCTGGCGACGAAGTCGGCGATCGAGGTGATCCGGTAGGTCTGGGCGATGCGGATCATCTTGCGCACCACTATCCAGGCGAGAAGCATCGCCAGGGTCGGGCCGAGGTATATGGGCAGGAACCAGATGCCGGAGGCCGCCGCCCGGCCGATGCTGCCGAAATAGGTCCAGGCCGTGCAGTAGACCGCCAGGGAGAGCGAATAGATCCAGCTGCTGCCAATCACCGACCGGCCGAGCGCGGCGCGCCGGTCGCCGAAGGCGGCGATGGCGAAGAGCAGCAGGAGGTAGCCGACGGATACCCCGATGACCAGCTCCGCCGAAATCATCGCTCACCCGACCGCGCCGCCGCCTGCGGCTTTTCACGATCCTCCGGAGCCTGCGCGGGCCGATGTTCGACGGCCCAGGCAAGCGCGCCGATCAGCGCCGCCCAGATCGCGAAGATGGCCACGGGCAGGAGCGGCAGGCCAAGCACCGTCGCGTCGCCGCCGAAGACAATCAGCATCGGGAAGTTGAGCAGGATCATCCCGGCGGCCCAAAGCGCGAGCAGCAGCTGCGGACCGGGGCCGCCGGGTGAACGCCGGCGCCTCACAGCGCGTCCAGCCGGTAGTGGCGGCCCAGCCATTGCTTGAAGGCACGCACGATCGCCAGCGAATCCTTCAGCGCGTGACGCTCCAGCGTGCCGAGTTCGCTCAGGCGGATGCCGTTGCCCGGCGCGCGGCCTGCGGCGAGCTGGCGGAGGTTGGTCGCGAGCTTAAGGCCCATGAGAAGGTGGAGCGCGTCGGTGAGATCCCGTGCGAGCGGCCGGTCGATGCGGCCCGCGTCGACGAGGGCGCGCAGGCGGTCGGCGGTGCCGAGCTCGCGCACGCGGTACTGCAGCGCCAGGGTGCGCACGCCGTGAACCAGCGGGAAGATGCCGAGCTTCTTGAGGTCGATCTCGGCGGCGGCGCGGCCGCTGAGGCCCGGCAGGCGCGTCCACCATGCGGCGCCGAACTGGTCGACGGCGCTGGCGAAGCGGGCGTAGAAGGCGTCGCTGCCGGAGACGAGGTCGTCGACATGGGCGCGCACGTCCTCGAAGAGCGTCGCGTCGCCGGCGACCACCGCGGCATCGAGGAAGATCGCGAGGTTCATCGGTCCCTCCGGATCGGCGCCGTGGACCCAGCCGCGCAGCGTCTCGCGGAACCCGGCCACCGGCTGGCGCCAGAGCGGGCGGCTCAGCATGATCCCGCCCGGGCACGGCGGGTAGCCGAAATCGATCAGCGCCGCCGTGAAGGCCTCGGCGACGGGCGCGAGGCGGTCGAATGCGAAGCCGTCGCGCAGCAAGAGCGCGTTGTCCTGGTCGGTCTTGATGACCTGCTCGTTGCGGCCTTCGCTGCCCATGACGATCAGGCAGCTGTTCGAACGCAGATCTTCGCGGCGCGACCAGGTCCCAGAGGCGCGCGAAGACCTGCCGGTTCAGCGCCCCGACGAGGCCGGCGATGAGCTCGACGCGCACCCCGTCCTGGTGGAGCACCCGGATGAGGCCGTCGATCTGTCGCGCCGCCGCCGCGAGCGCGGGCAGGTCGGCGGCCTCGGCTACCTCGAGCGCGATCAGGTGCGAGTGGCTGGCGACGAAGGCCATGAGCTCGAGCTGGCCGAGGACGCCGATCACCGCGTCGCCCTCGCGCACCACAAGCCGGTGGACGCGGTGGCGCAGCATCATCAGCATCGCCTCGGAGATCTCGTCGTCGACCGACACCGACCAGGGTTCGAAGCTGGCGACCTCGCGCACGGCGAGCCTGGCCGGTGGCTCCGGTCGCAGCAACGCGTCGCGGAGGTCGGTGGTGGTGAAGACGCCGATGCGCGCGCCGTCGCGGACCAGCGCGTCGCCGAGGCCGCGCCGCGCGAGCTCGCGGCAGACGGTGACGATATCGGTGCCGCCGTCGACGAAGAACGGCTTGCGCAGAAAGGCGTCGCCCACGCGAGACGCCATCAGGGACGCGAACTCGCGCCCGGTCGTGGGATCGGCCCGCCCCTTTGGGGGCGGGCCGGCCTGGTCTTCAGGGGCGCGTGATACGGTCACGCTCGTTTTCCTTGCCTTCGGCTCAGTGCCCGGAGGCCTGCGCCGCGCCGATGCCGGTCTCGGAGCGTACCAGCTGGGCGGCGAAGCCGGCCAGATCCAGCCGCGCCCGCGCGCCGCGGTCGAGCACCGAGAAGAGCCAGATGCCGACGAAGGCGAGCGTCATCGAGAAGAGCGCCGGCGAGGTGTACGGGAACGGGGCCGAGCCGGCCGGGTTTCCGAGCGTCGCTTCCCAGACCGACGGCGACAGGATCGTCAGCACCACCGACGACACCAGCCCGAGCGAACCGCCGATGACGGCGCCGCGGGTGGTGCAGCCCTTCCACAGCACCGACATGAACAGCACCGGGAAGTTCGCCGAGGCCGCCACCGCGAAGGCCAGCGACACCATGAAGGCGATGTTCTGCTTCTCGAAGACGATGCCGAGCAGCACCGCCAGCACGCCGAGGCCGATGGTAGCCATCCGCGAGACCTTGAGCTCAGTCTTGCTGTCCGCCTTCCCGCGCTTGACGACCGTCGCGTAGAGGTCGTGCGAGACCGCCGTGGCGCCGGAGAGCGTCAGCCCGGCCACCACCGCGAGGATGGTCGCGAACGCCACCGCCGAGATGAAGCCGAGGAAGACGTTGCCGCCGACCGCGCCGGCCAGGTGAACGGCCGCCATGTTGTTGCCGCCGATCAGCGCGCCGCTGGCGTCGAGGAAGGACGGGTTGGTCAGCACGAAGGTGATGGCTCCGAAGCCGATGATGAAGGTCAGCAGGTAGAAGTAGCCGATCCAGCCGGTCGCCCACATCACCGACTTGCGCGCTTCCTTGGCGCTCGGCACGGTGAAGAAGCGCATCAGGATGTGCGGCAGGCCGGCGGTCCCGAACATCAGCGCCATGCCGAAGGAGATGGCCGAGATCGGGTCCTTGATGAAGGTGCCGGGTCCCATGATGGACAGGCCCTTCTGCAGCGCTTCCTCCGGTGTCGCGCCGGCGGTTTCCGCGAGCTTGGTCTTCACATCGACCGCGCTGCGGAAGAGGGCCTCGGGGCTGAACCCGTAGTGCCACATCACCATGAAGGCCATGAACGACGCGCCCGCCAGCAGCAGGCAAGCCTTGATGATCTGCACCCAGGTGGTGGCGGTCATGCCGCCGAAGAGCACGTAGACCATCATCAGCCCGCCGACGATGACGACGGCGATCCAGTAGTCGAGCCCGAAAAGGAGCTTGATCAGCTGGCCTGCGCCGACCATCTGCGCGATCAGGTAGAAGGCCACCACGACGAGCGTGCCGGAGGCGGCGAAGACCCGCACCGGCGTCTGCGCGAAGCGAAAGGCCGCGACGTCGGCGAAGGTGAACTTGCCGAGGTTGCGCAGGCGCTCGGCCATGAGGAAGGTGATGACCGGCCAGCCGACGAGAAAGCCGATCGAGTAGATCAGCCCGTCATAGCCCGAGACCATCACCGCCGCCGAGATGCCGAGGAACGACGCGGCCGACATGTAGTCGCCGGCGATGGCGAGGCCGTTCTGGAAGCCGGTGATGCCGCCGCCGGCGGTGTAGAAGTCCGCCGCGGACTTGGTCCGCGACGCCGCCCACTTGGTGATGAAGAGGGTCAGTACGACGAAGATCCCGAAGATCGCGATCGCCGTCCAGTTGGTGGCCTGCTTCTCGGTGGCCCCGAGGCTCTCGCCGGCGGCGAGCACCGTCTTAGGCAGGGCGACGAGTGCTGCGAAGCACGCGGCCGTCCCGAGCTTTTTGCGAACAGACATCACTTCAGCGCCTCCCGTTTGATCTTTTCGGACAGTTCGTCGAACTCGCCGTTGGCGCGCCGGACGTAGTAGGCCGTGATTGCGATGGTAAAGAGGATCACCCCGAAGCCGATCGGGATGCCCCAGGTCATCACCCCGTCGCCGATCGGCGCCGCCAGCAGGTCCTTGCGGAACGCGACCAGCAGGATGAAGCCGTAGTAGACGACCATCATCGCCGCGGTGAGTTGCCAGCCGAGCCGGGTGCGCCGCGTCTTCAGCAGCTGGTAGTTGGGGTCGGCTTCTATGTGGTCTTCGAGTGTGGTGTTCAATGCGATCTTCCTTCCCTTGCCGCCCGGGCGGCGATGCCCGGGCTCTGACGTGACTGGAGGTCTCTCTTCCGGGCGGTGCCGCCCGGTGCTGCCGGGTTCAGCCCCGGTTCATCCGATTGGCGATGAGCTCGTCGACCACCGCGGGATCGGCGAGGGTCGAGGTGTCGCCGAGCGCGCCGAAGTCGTTCTCGGCGATCTTGCGCAGGATGCGGCGCATGATCTTGCCGGAGCGGGTCTTGGGCAGGCCCGGCGCCCACTGGATGAGGTCGGGGCTGGCGATCGGGCCGATCTCCGTGCGCACCCAGTTGCGCAGTTCGGCCCTTAGCGCGTCGGACGGGGTCTCGCCCTGCATGAGCGTCACGTAGCAGTAGATGCCCTGTCCCTTGACCGGGTGCGGATAGCCGACGACCGCCGCCTCGGAGACCTTCTCGTGCGCCACCAGCGCGCTCTCTACCTCGGCGGTGCCCAGGCGGTGGCCGGAGACGTTGATGACGTCGTCGACCCGGCCGGTGATCCAGTAGTAGCCGTCGGCGTCGCGGCGGCAGCCGTCGCCGGTGAAGTAGGTGCCCTTGTACTGGCTGAAGTAGGTCTCGGCGAAGCGGGCGTGGTCGCCCCAGATCGTGCGCATCTGCCCCGGCCAGCTGTCCTTGAGCGCCAGCACGCCCTCGGCCTCGGTGCTGGTGATCTCGACGCCGGTCTGCGGGTCGAGCACCACCGGCTGGACGCCGAAGAACGGCAGCGTCGCCGAGCCGGGCTTGGTCGGGATCGCGCCAGGAAGCGGGGTGATCAGCGCGCCGCCGGTCTCGGTCTGCCACCAGGTGTCGACGATCGGGCAGCGGCCGTGGCCGACCACCTCGTCGTACCACTTCCAGGCCTCCGGGTTGATCGGCTCGCCCACCGAGCCGAGGATGCGCAGGGAGGAGAGGTCGGCCTTGTCGACCGGCTCCCGGCCCTGGCCCATCAGGGCCCGGATGGCGGTGGGGGCGGTGTAGAAGATCGTCACCTTGTGCTTCTCGCAGACCTGCCAGAAGCGGCCGGCGTCGGGCCAGGTCGGCACCCCCTCGAACATCAGCGTGGTGGCGCCGTTGGCGAGCGGCCCGTAGACGATGTAGCTGTGGCCGGTGACCCAGCCGACATCGGCGGTGCACCAGTAGACGTCACCGGGGTGATGGTCGAAGACCAGCTCGTGGGTCATCGAGGCATAGACGAGATAGCCGCCGGTGGTGTGCACCACGCCCTTCGGCTTGCCGGTGCTGCCGCTGGTGTAGAGGATGAAGAGCGGATCCTCGGCCCCCATCGGCTCGGGCGGGCAGTCGGGCGAGACGTCCGCCGCCAGCTCGTGCAGCCAGTGGTCGCGACCCGCCTCCCAGGCGACCTCGCCGCCGGTGCGGCGGACCACCAGGCAGCTCACCTCGTGCGGGCAGTGCAGGAGCGCCTTGTTGACGTTGGTCTTGAGCGCCGTGACCTTGCCGCCGCGGGGCGCCTCGTCGGCGGTGATCACCAGCCGGGCGTCGCAGTCGTTGATGCGGTTGGCCAGCGCGTCGGGCGAGAAGCCGGCGAAGACGATGGAGTGGATGGCGCCGATGCGGGCGCAGGCGAGCATGGCGTAGGCCGCCTCGGGGATCATCGGCAGGTAGATCACCACCCGGTCTCCCTTGCCGACGCCGAGGCCCTTGAGCACGTTGGCCATGCGGCCGACCTCGGCGTGGAGCTCGCGGTAGCTGATGTGCCGGGCCGACTCGGCCGGGTCGTCCGGCTCCCAGAGGATCGCGGTCTGATCGCCCCGCTCGGCGAGGTGGCGGTCGACGCAGTTGGCCGACGCGTTGAGGGTCCCGTCCTCGAACCAGCGGATCGAGATGTCCGGCCAGGCGAAGGACGTGTCCTTCGCCCGGCTGTAAGGCGTGATCCAGTCCAGCCTCTTGCCCTGTTCGGCCCAGAACGTCTCCGGGTCCGCGACTGAAGCCGCGTACATCTCGCGGTATTTCTCCGCGCCGACATGCGCGCGGGCCGCGGCCCCCTCCGGGACCGGCACTGCGCCGTGTCCCAGGGTCCTGAGGTCAGTCTCTGCGAGCATTCTGCGTCCTCCCCAAGGTTCCACAAGTTCCGGCACCGGGCCTTCCGGTGCCGCGAACGGGAACCTTCCGTGGCTTGAATATGGCCGTACTGTGTCAGCTGTGCAATATCATATTGATTTTGAACGATAAACTAGTCAATCATTTCATGTCTTGACATGACAAGTTGTCAATCATTTACATTCGTCCCCGAGACAACCCTGAGGAAGACCCGCCGTGCCCAAGAGCATCCTGGGGACCCGAATCCGCGAGCGCCGCCGGGCGATGGGCGTCACCCAGGCGGAAATGTCACGGCGAATAGGGATTTCCGCCTCGTACCTCAACCTAATCGAACGCAACAAGCGGGGCATCGCCGGCCCCCTGCTGCGCCGGACCGCCGCCGAGCTCGGGCTGCGGCTCGAGGAACTCGACGATGCCTCGGAGCGACGGCTGCTGGAGACACTGAACGAGGTCGCGGTCATGCCGGACATCGCGGCGCTCGGGGTCGAGGCGGCAAACGCGGGCGAACTGATCGGCCGTTACCCGGGCTGGGCGCGCGCGCTGGCGGCGCTGGCGCGATCCGAGCGCGCGGCGACGGCGGAGGTGCAGGCGCTTTCGGACCGGATGACCCACGACAGCTTCCTGGGCGAGTCGGTGCACCGCATGCTGACCCGGGTCGCGGCGATCCGCTCGGCCGCCGAGATTCTGACCGAATATCCCGACGCGCCCGCGGACCGGCGCGAACAGTTCCTCGGCATCGTCAACGACGAGAGCCGGGTCCTGACCGATATCTGCGAGGCGCTCGCCGCCTATTTCGACAAGGCCAGGGACAGCGCGCGCGCCCTCACCCCGCTCGACGAGGTGGAGGCGATGCTCGAGGCCTGCGACAACCACTTCGACACGATCGAGGCGGCCGCTGCCGACATGACGGACCTGCTCGAGGAAGGAGGCCCGGCGCCGCGCTATGCGACTGCGCGCGCCCTCGCGGCGGAGCGGCTGGCGGGCCTGATCGACGAGTTGCTCGCCGGCCGGCCCGAGATCCGGACGACGCGTGCACGCGATCGTGCCCGGGCGGCGCTTCTGGACTACGCGGCCGGCGCGATCCTCGCGCCGATGTCGGCGTTTCGCCCGCGGGCGGCGGAACTCGGCTACGACATCGAGGCGCTGGCCGCGACCTTCGTGCTGGAGGGAGATACGGTGTGTCAGCGGCTGGTGGCGCTCGCGGCACCGGGCGCGCCGCGCTTCGGCTATTTCCGCGCCAACGCGGCGGGCACGATCGTGGAGCGGCGGGGCCTGCCGCGCCTCGTGGCGCCGCGCTATGCCCCGGCCTGCCCGCTCTGGGTGCTCTACCGCGCCCAGCAGTCGCCGGAGGCGGTGATCCGCCAGCGCGCGCTCTTCCCGAACGGCGATCGCTTCGTGTTCATCGCCCGGGCCCACAACACCGGACCCACCGGCTTCGGGCAACCCCGCCACTACCTGACGGACATGCTGGTGATGACCGAAGCCGACGCAGCGCCTGACGGTCTACGCCCCGCCGGCCGGGGTGCCGGTGGAGGAGGTCGGACCGGCCTGCCGCATCTGTCCCCGCTCGTCCTGTCCCCAGCGGGTCGACGACCTGATGTCCAGTTGAACGCGCATCGCATGCAGACAACCGCGTGCCGGTCGCTTAGGCTTTGACCGAGATCCGCGCCCAGCGGACGGTTGGGGAGGAGTGCGTCGCGATGGGGCTGCGCGTACAACTGGTCGAGGACGAACCGAACATCATCGTGACGCTCACCTATCTTCTCGAGCGTGCGGGATTTGAGGTTTCCACCAAGACCGATGGCGAGGCAGCGCTGGCCGCGGCGCTGGCCGACCCCCCGGCGGTCATGATCCTCGACGTCGCGCTGCCGGTGCTCAGCGGGCTCGAGGTGCTGCGACGGCTGCGCGCCGACGAGCGGGGCAGACACGTGCCGGTGATCGTGCTGACCGCGAAGGGACGTGCCGCCGACCGCGACGCTGCGCTCGAGGGCGGCGCCGACCTGTATCTCACAAAGCCATTTTCCAATGCCGAACTGCTCGCCGCCGTCCGGCGAGCAGCCGATGTCGGGCCGAACTAGTCCTCAGAGCGGCCTCGGCGCGCTTTGCCCGGCCTCGGCGCCACGCGGGGCCGCAACTGCAGTGTGACGTGAGGCCGAGAATCGGAGGGAGGTCCTACGTGCGGCGGGGCTCGACGATCCAAGCGCCGGAACCTGATCGTCACGAGTTCTCGCAGTGGACATCCGGATTGAGATCGCGTGCGCCACGGCTACGCTTGCGAACGCGACGTCAGCAGAGCGCCAGGGGTGAGCAGGGCCGCCGAACAGCTGCCGGCAAGCTCGCGATAGCCGCACCGAGAAAGCCTGATCTTTAGGCGGAACTCGCTTGCGCGAGATCAAGGCGGGGTCGGCAGCGAGAGCCAATGGTGCGACCACAGACAAGGATGACTTCAGGCTGCTAGCCTTATCGGTGACGCGGACCGAACGGAGGCAAAGAATTGGAGTTGCGACACGTTTGGCGCGTTCATCGGGGCTTGGCGCTGGGCTTTGTGCTGGCGGCATTGCTGACGGTGGCCCTCGGTGTGCGCTTGGGCATTCGTGCGTACTACTGGAGCGGGCACCATGAGGATGCTTTCGCCGAGTGGATGACCCTTGGCTACGTGGCGCAGTCCTGGGGTGTCGGACGCGAAGAGCTTGCCCAGGCGCTGGACGTCGCGCCTGGCACAGCCAGAAGGCTGACGTTGGCCGAGATCGCTCGCGCTACCGGACGATCGGAGCAAGAGGTGGAGGACGCCCTCCGCTCCGCTATCGCCGAAGCACGGGCGCGTCCGGAGACCCGACCTTGATCGAAATGGCGCTCGCGCTCATCCCGGCTTACGGAGGGCCGGCGCTGTTCCTGGTGGCGGGGCTTAGCTGCTTCGGTCTGCCGATTCCGGGATCGATCGCGCTGCTTGCGTCTGGAGCCTTCGTGGCCGGCGGCGACATGGCATTATCAACCGCACTCGTGGCCGGGTTCGCGGGCGCCGTCGTCGGCGATCAGGCCGGCTACTGGCTGGGAGCGGGGCTGGGCCGCCGAGCGATCGACGCCCTCTCGGGGCGTCGGGCCATGCGAGCGGCGCTCGACTCCGCGGCGGCGTTCTCGGAGCGACGTGGTGTCCTGGCGGTATTCCTGAGCCGCTGGCTGGTGGCGCCGCTCGGGCCGGCGATAAATCTGGTCAGCGGCACGATTGGTATGCCCTGGCTGCGCTTCAGCATCCCGGGGGCGCTCGGCGAAGTGGTTTGGGTGGCGGTCTACGTCGGCCTCGGCGCCGCATTCAGCCGCAGTGTCGTGGCTTTGGCGGAGTTGCTTGGCGATCTTACGTGGTTCCTTGCGGCTGGCGTGATCGCCGTCGCGCTCCTGCTGCATCTCGTTTCACATGGCCGGTCGGCTGGGAGGGCGCCCGCGTGAACGTTGATCGTCTGCAGCGCGCGGTCCGGCCCTACATCGTCGCCCTCGCGGTGCTGGGACTGGGGGCGGGTATCGTCGCACGGGCGTTGGGGGCGCCAGATTGGGCCGAGGGGCTCTGGGCCGCGGCGACGCTGCCGGCACTGGCAGCGCTGGTGGTGGAGATCGTCACCAGCCTCAGGCGCGGCGATCTCGGCCTCGACATCGTAGCGGCGCTGTCGATGACCGCGGCCCTGGTATTCGGTGAGACGCTGGCGGCGGCGGTGGTGGCGCTGATGTACACCGGAGGGCAGTATCTGGAGCTCTTCGCCGAACGGCGGGCGCGGCGGGAGATGACAGCGCTGCTTGCGCGGGCGCCGCGGACCGCAATGCGGCATCGCGACGGAGGCTTGGAGGAGGTCAATCTCGATGCCATTGCCCCCGGTGACCGGCTGCTGATCCGCCATGGGGACGCGGTGCCGGTGGACGGCACCGTGGAAGCGGTGGCGACGCTGGACGAGTTGGCGCTGACGGGAGAGGCGCTGCCGGTGCGGCATCCGCCTGGCGCGGCGGTGATGAGCGGCCCGGTGAACGTCGGCGACGCCTTCGACATGACCGCCCTCAGGCCGGCCGCGGAGAGTACCTTCGCTGGGATCGTGCGGTTGGTCGAGCGGGCGGGGCGGTCGAAGGCCCCGATGGTGCGGCTGGCGGACCGCTTTGCGATCTGGTTCCTCTGGCTTACGCTGGTGATCGCCGGGACGGCCTGGGCGCTGACGGGCGATACGGTGCGAATGGTCGCGGTGCTGGTGGTGGCGACGCCCTGCCCACTAATCCTGGCGGTGCCGGTCGCCTTCGTCGCCGGACTGTCGCGGGCGGCACGGCAGGGTATTCTGATCAAGGGGGCACGGCCGCTAGAGGCAATGGCGCGGGTGGCGGTGCTGGTGCTCGACAAGACTGGCACGTTGACGGACGGGCGTCCACGGCTGGCGGCGACGCGGGTGACGCCGGGCTTCGCCGAGGCGGAGGTGTTGCGGCTGGCGGCGTCGCTGGATCAGGCCTCCAAGCATACGGTCGCCCGCACCGTGGTCGGGGCGGCGCGCGCCGCGGGGCTGGTGCTGGCGGTCCCGGAGTCGGTGGTGGAGAGCGCCGGCGAAGGGGTCGAGGGTCGCGTAGAAGGCCGGGCCGTGACGGTCGGGGGCCGGAGGTTCGTGGCGGGTCGGCTCGGGATCGAGGCGGAGGCGGCGCCGGCAGACTCCGGAGCAATCATCGTGGCGGTCGGCGTGGACGGTTCGTTGGCCGGCGATTTGGTCCTGACCGATGCCCTGCGCACGGGCACGGCGGGGCTGCTGGCGGCGTTGCGGAGCGCCGGGGTCGAGCGGCTGGTGCTGGCGACGGGTGACCGGAGCGACGTCGCAACGGCAATCACCGAGGGTCTGGGGTTCGACGCGGTCCGCGCCGAACTGACGCCGGAAGCCAAGGTGCTGCTGGTGCTAGCCGAGCGCAAGTTCGGGCCGGTGATGATGGTCGGTGATGGGGTCAACGACGCGCCGGCGCTGGCCGCGGCGGACGTCGGGGTCGCCATGGGCGCGCGCGGTGCGGCGGCGGCGTCGGAGGCCGCGGACGTGGTGCTGCTGGTCGACCAACTCGACCGCATCCTGCCCGGCCTCGGGATCGCACGGCGGTCGCGGCGGATCGCGCTGGAGAGCGTCGTGGTGGGGATCGGCCTTTCGGTGGTGGGCATGCTGGCGGCGGCCTGGGGGCTGATCACGCCGGTGCAGGGGGCGCTGCTGCAGGAGGCGATCGACGTGACGGTCATCCTGAACGCGCTGAGGGCCCTCGGAGGCGGATCGGCGTAGGCGCGAATCCGCACGGACTTGCGCCAAGTCAAGGCTCGGCAGTGAACGCACCGGCATGACAGACGTATGGGCGACGACGGCAAGATCGCGAACGTGGTGTCCGGCACGATCACGTGCCTGGGCCACGCCGCGGCGCCGCACCCGGTGGTGGTCATCGTGCTTGAGGCGGGCCAGGTGAGGGCCTGTCCAGCATGCGGCCGGCTGTTTCGTCGGTCCGAGCCCCCTGACCTCGTCGGGCCGGCGGTCTGGCCGCGGGAAGAATGATCGGTTTGGCGCGTGTTCTGCCACACGGAAATTCGGCGCAAGGGATCAGATTGAGTGGGAACGTGTCGGACGTCAGAGGTTTACGTGAATTTGTTGTGGCTGGAATTCGGCTGGAAAGTGGCTGGAAAGTGCCTATACGATCTTAACGCGGGCGTAATTGTTAACGCGAGGCGTGGCAGCTTGAGCGACCGAGCGGGGACCGAATCACGCGGCTTCGGCGATCGCCTCGATGCGGTGCGGATCGGTGATCCGGATGCGGTTGGCCGTCTCCAGATGAATTACCCCGAGGGCATCGAGTTCGTGCAGCTTGCGGCTGACGGTCTCGATGGTGAGCCCGAGGTGGTCGGCGATGTCGCTGCGGGTCATCGGCAGTTCGATGGCGCCGTCGGAGCGGGCGGGAAGGGCGAGCAGGAAGGTCGCCAGGCGTTCCGACGCGCTCATCCGGCCGAGCAGCATCATATGGGTGCGGGTGGCAGCGAGCTCCTCGCGGAGCGCCTGCAGAACCCGGTGACGCAGGGGTGCGTCGGCCATTGCGGTCTCGAGGCCGCTCAGGCGGTGGCGGCGCGCGACCACGTCGGTGACCGCCTCGGCGGTGTAGCCGTAGGTACCGATGCATCCGACCCCGAGCATCGTCTCCGCCCGGGCGAAGCGATGAATCTGGCGTCGTCCGTCGGAAGTCAGCCTGCTGCAGCGGACGGTACCGCTGACGATCTCGAAAAAGGTAGTGGCCTCGTCGCTCTCGAAAAACAGGGTCTGGCCGCGCGAGAGCCTGATCTCCCTCGCAGGATCTCTGGAGTCACGGACGCGGGTCCGATCGTACGGCGCCGGCTGGCGGGTTGGAGGCTCGTTGACAATAGTGTACATTTCGGTCCCCCGCGGGAGGGCACCCCGGGAAGACCGGGCCACCCTGTGAGCGCCACCGATAAGATGTCGAAAGGCGGGGTGCCGAAAGTCCGGAATAGTGCCTACGTGTGAGCGCGGCTGGGGTAGGGGGTATCCCTCATAGCCTGGAGGGCGGCAAGCAGGGCCGCCTGCGGCACCGGCTTGGTCAGGAGTGCATGGGCACCGAGCTCCAGCGCCCGTCGATGCAGGTGCTCGTCCCGGCTCGCGGTCAGCACCAGCACCGGAACCGGCGGGTGCCGGTCGGCGAGCGCCTGCATCAACCCGAAGCCGCCGATCCCGGGCATGTGGATGTCGAGGAGCAGGCAGCCATCGGCGACGTCCGGCGCCTGGAGATAGGCCTCGGCGGACGCGTAGGCTTCCACCGGGTAGCCGGCAACGAGCAGCAGCGCCTCGAGTGACTCGCGCACCGCCGCATCGTCGTCAACGACATGAACCGTAAAGGCCCTCTGATCCGTCATTGGCCGGTCCCAGCCGCCCGGCGGGTCGCCGCCGGAGTCGCCTTCAGTACTGAGCGCGAATCGAGCGCCCGGCGAGTCCGCAATCTCCCCTACTCGGGGTCGTCGGGGGCGCAGCCGGCGCGGATTGCCATGCGAACGAGTTGGGCGAGACTGCCGGCGCCGGTCTTCTGCATCACCCGGCCACGGTGGATCTCGACCGTGCGCGGGCTCATGCCGAGCGCGTACGCGATCAGCTTGTTCGGAAGCCCGGCGACCATCTGCCGCATCACCTCGGTCTCGCGCGGAGTGAGGGTCGCGAACCGCTCGCGTTGCGCCGCATCGGCGGCCGGCTGCTGGGTCGCCGGGCGGGCGACGGCTGCGGCGAGGCTGCCGAGCAGTTCCTGCTGCCGGAACGGCTTTTCCACGAAGTCGGCGGCGCCGGCGCGCATCGCGCGCGCTGCCATCGGCACGTCGCCATGGGCGGTCATCATCACCACCGGCACACCCTTGCGCGCCGGGCCGAGCGTCTCGAGGAGCGTCAGGCCATCCATTCCGGGCATCCTCACGTCGAGGAGGATGCACCCGGCGTCGGTCGCGTCGAAGGTGGCGAGAAAGTCGGCCGCGGAACCGAAGGCGACCGGATCGAAGCCAGCCGCGAGGAGCAGCGCCTCGAGCGATTCGCGCACCGCGGCGTCGTCGTCGACGAGGTAGACCCGCCCGCCGGTCATCGCGCCGCTCCGGCCGGCAGGGTGAAAGCGAAGCGGCTACCGCGTCCAGCAGCCGGCTCGACCCAAATCCTGCCTCCGTGGGCCTGGACGATCGAGCGGCTGACTGACAGGCCGATCCCCATACCCCCCGGCTTGGTGGTGACGAAGGGCGTGAAGAGCTCCGTGCCGGGCGCCACGCCCGGTCCGGAATCGACGACGGAGATCTCGACCGCGCCATCGCCGGGGGTCGTGGCGACCACGAGGAGAGCATCCCCGCTGCGGGATTCGAGCATGGCCTCGATGCCGTTTCGGATCAGGTTCACAACGACCTGCTGCACCTGGATGCGGTCGGCGACGACCTCGGGCAAGCCCTCGGCGAGGTCGAAGCGCGTGTGGATTTGGCGATCGGCGGCGCCGATCAGCGCCAGCCGCGCCGCGTCGCGGACGACGTCGTTGACGACGATTGGCTCCCGCTCGCCGGCGCCGCGGGAGACGAAGCTGCGAAGGCGGCGGATCATGTCGCTGGCCCGGTGGGCCTGGGCGACGGCCTTCTCCATGTAGTCGGCGGCCCGCTGGACTTGGTCGGGGCCGGCTTCGACGAGACGGCGCGCAGCCTCGCCAAAGTTGGCGATCGCCGTGAGCGGCTGGTTGAGTTCGTGGACGATCATCGAGGTGATTTCGCCCATGGCCGAGAGGCGCCCGACGTGGGTCAGTTCCTGCTGCAGGGTGGCGGCGCGGGCCTGGGCCGCCACCCGCTCGGAAATGTCGCGGATGAAGCCGGTGAACACATGGCTGTCGCCGCTCCTCACCTCGCCGACGGCGAGCTCGATGGGAAAGGTGCTGCCATCGCTGTGGCGGGCGATGACGGTGCGGCCGATGCCGATGATGCGCTTCTCGCCAGTGGCGAGGTAGCGGGAGAGGTAGCGGTCGTGCTCCGCGTGGTAGGGTTCGGGCATCAGCAGGTTGACGTTGCGGCCGATGACCATGTCCGCGGCGTAGCCGAACATGCGCTCGGCGGCGGGGCTGAAGCCATCGATGATGCCCGAGGGCGTGATGGTGACGATCGCGTCGGGCGCGGTATCGATCACCGAGCGCAGCAGGGCCGCATCGAGCCGCCGTGCGTGACCGGTGTCCGCGCCGGCGATGGTGGCGCAGAAGATCGGACGTGATGGATCGCCGAGGGTGTGCAGTCGGATCTCTGCGGCGAAGGTCTCGCCGTTTCGACAGCGGAGGTGCGTGCGGAAGCTGGAGGTCGCGGCGCGGCGGCTGGCGATGCGGCGGACCAGTCGTGCCCAGGCGGCCGGGGTGATCTCCGGGCCGAGATCGAAGAAGCTCAGGCCGGCAATTTCGGCCTCGCCGTAGCCGAGGGCGGCACGGGCAGCGGGACTGGCCATGTGGATTCGCAGGTCGCCGGCATCGAACAGCAGAAGGCGGTTGGCCTCCGGGTCCTCGCCCGTTTCATCGGTCCGACCGGACATAGAGCTCCCGCGAACGCCTCTGCACGCTTCGCTTCTTATGCAAAGCACCGGCGAGCGTCCACGGCCAAGGCTCACCTGTCGAGCAGGTCGGCGGTCGTCAGGTCCGCAGCACCCGGTAGATCGCCGGGATGACGAGCACCGTCAGCAGGGTCGAGGAGGCGAGGCCGAAGAGCAGCGAGATCGCGAGCCCCTGGAAGATCGGGTCGGTCAGGATCACTGCGGCGCCGATCATCGCGGCGAGCGCGGTCAGCAGGATCGGCTTGAAGCGAATCGAGCCGGCCTCGATCAGGGTTTCGGTGAGCGGACGGCCGGGTTCGCCGCCGTGGCGGATGAAGTCGACGAGCAGGATCGAGTTGCGGACGATGATGCCGGCAAGCGCGATGAAGCCGATCATCGAGGTCGCGGTGAAGGGGGCGCCGAACAGCCAGTGGCCGCCGAGGATGCCGATGAAGGTGAGCGGGATCGGGGTCAGGATCACCAGCGGCACCCGGAACGAGCCGAACTGCGCGACGACGAGGATGTAGATGCCGAGGAGCGCGACCATGAACGCCGCGCCCATGTCGCGGAACGTCACCCAGGTCACCTCCCACTCGCCGTCCCAGAGCAGCGTCGGGCGGCTCTCGTCCTCGGGCTGGCCGTGGAGCCTGATGACCGGCTTCGGCAGGTCGGTCCAGTCCTGGGCATCGAGCGCCTCCTGCACGGCGAGCATGCCGTAGAGCGGCGCCTCGAACGCGCCGGCGAGCTCGGCGGTCACCATCTCGGCGGCGCGGCCGTTGTGGCGGAAGACCGGGAAGGAAGCGCGCTCCTCGCCGACCTGCAACACGTCGCCGAGCTCGACCACCCCGCGGTCGCCGGGCAGGGCATTGGCCGGGATCGGCGTGGTCAGCGCTCGCTCGTCGAGCGTCATCTCGCCGGCGGGGCGCTCGATGCGGATCGGGATCGGCTGGCGTCCGCCGCCACGGTGCGAGTATCCGACGGTCCGGCCGCCGCCGAGGATCGCCAGGGTGTCGAAGACGTCGGACTCCTGCACGCGGTAGAAGTCGGCGTCGTCGGTCGAGATCGTCGCGCGCAGCTGGCGGGCCGGCTGGCCGTAGGAGTTGTCGACGTCGACCACCGAGGGAACCGAGCGAAACGCCGCCTCGACCCGTTCCGCGACGGCTCGGCGGGTCTCCGGATCGGGGCCGTAGATCTCGGCCAGCAGGGTGGCCAGGACCGGCGGACCGGGCGGCGGCTCGACCACCTTGAGCACGGTGCCCGGCGGCACGTCGAGCGCCTTCAGCCGGTCGCGGATATCGAGCGCGATGGCGTGGCTCGCGCGGTCGCGCTCGTCCTTGGGAACGAGGTTGATCGCCACGTCCCCCTGCTCCGGCAGCGCGCGCAGATAGGCGTGGCGCACGAGGCCGTTGAAGTTGAACGGCGCGGCGGTCCCGGCGTGGACCTGGGCGGAATGGACCTCCGGCAGCGAGAGCACGGTCCGCGCCGCCGCCTGGGCGACGGCGTCGGTCGCCTCGACCGACGCGCCCTCGGGCAGGTCGATGACGATCTGGAGTTCTGACTTGTTGTCGAAGGGCAGCAGCTTCACCGTCACGTGCTTGGTGTAGAACAGCGACAGCGAGCCCAGCGTGAGGACGCCGACCGCGAGGAGGAAAATCCAGCTCCGCGCCTTGCTGGCGAGGAGCGGACGGGCGACCGCGGCGTAAGCGCGGCCGAGGGCGCCGCCGCCGGCGTGCCCTTTCGCGTGGGATGTCGACGCTGCCCGGCCCGCGACCTTCAGCATCAGCCAGGGTGTGACCGTCACCGCGACGAAGAACGAGAAGATCATCGCTGCGGAGGCGTTCGCCGGGATCGGGCTCATGTAGGGGCCCATCATGCCGGAGACGAAGAGCATTGGCAGCAGGGCGGCGACCACGGTGAGGGTGGCGACGATCGTCGGGTTACCGACCTCGGCCACCGCCTCGATCGCGGACTGGCGGCGGTCGCGAGCACCGGGCATCGCCCAGTGGCGGGCGATGTTCTCGATCACCACGATCGCGTCGTCGACGAGGATGCCGATCGAGAAGATCAGCGCGAAGAGCGAGACGCGGTTCAGCGTGTAGCCCATCAGCCAGGAGGCGAGGAGCGTGAGCAGGATCGTCACCGGGATCACCACCGCGACGACGATGCCCTCGCGCCAGCCGATCGCGATCACCACAAGGCCGATGATCGAGATCGTGGCGAGGCCGAGATGGTAGAGCAGCTCGTTCGCCTTTTCGTTCGCGGTCTCGCCGTAGTTGCGGGTGACCTCGACGGTGACGTCGGCTGGAATAAGCGGGCCCTTGAGCTCGTCGACGCGGTGCAGGATGGCCTCGGCCACGGTCACCGCGTTCGATCCGGCGCGCTTGGCGACGGCGAGGGTGACCGCGGGTGCCCGATCGGCGCCGGGGGCGACCGTCGAGACCAGAAGTGTGCCGCGCTCGACCGAGAAGCCGATGTCGGCGACGTCGCGCACGTAGACCGGACGGCCGTCGCGGGTGGTGACGAGCAGGTTGCCGATCGCCTCGGGGGTCTGCAGCGTCTCGCCGGCGAGGACGGTCACCTGCTCGCCGCCATCGCGGACCTGGCCTGCCGGGAAGGCGCGGTTGGCGCCCTCGACCTTGCCGGCGAGCTGCTGCAGCGTAACCCCGTAGAGCGCGAGCCGGTCGGGATCGGGGGCGATCCGCAGCATCTCGCCGGTCTCGCCGACGAGGTAGGTGAGGCCGACGTCCTCGACCTTCGCCACCTCCGAGCGCAGCTCGCGGGCGATGCGGGTGAGGTCGTTGGCGCTGACCCGGCCGGCGGCGGCGGGGGCCGGCGAGAGGGTGAGCGCCAGGATCGCCACGTCGTCGATGCCGCGGCCGACTATCAACGGCTCGGGGACGCCGACCGGGATGCGGTCGATGTTGGCGCGCACCTTCTCGTGGACGCGCAGGATCGCGGCATCGGACGAGGTGCCGACTTCGAAGCGGGCGGTGACCATCGCCCGGTCGTCCGCGGTCTGCGAGTAGACGTGCTCGACCCCGGGAATGCCCTTGACGATCGTCTCGAGCGGCTCGGTCACGAGCTTGACCGCGTCCTCGGCCTTGAGGCCGTCGGCCCGGACGATGATGTCGACCATCGGCACCGAGAATCTGCGGCTCCTCCTCGCGCGGCAGCGAGACGAGCGCCAGCAGGCCGAAGACGAAAGCCGCGATCAGGAACAGCGGCGTCAGCGGGGAGGTGATCGTCGCCCGCGTCAGCCGCCCGGCGATGCCGAGGCGGGGATCGTCGCTCACGGCACGACCACCTCGTCCCCGGCGCGCAGCCCGGTCAGAACTTCGACGCGGTCGCCGAGCGGCTCGCCCAGCACGACGGCGCGCGCCACCTCGGCGCCGCCTTCGACGACCGTGACGAAGTCGATGCCGGAGCGGGTGGCGACGGCGGCGGACGGCACCATGAGCACCTGCCGCTCGCCGACCGGCAGAGCGACGGGCAGGCGGGCGTTGATGAAGGCGCCGGGCAGGTCCGCGACCTCGACGTCCGCCGTGACGCGGCCGCCCTGAATCTCGGGGTAGACCTTAGCGAGACGGCCCTCGGTCGCCACGCCCTCGGCGCCGATGCGGATCGCGCCGCCCTCCTTCAGGACCGCGGCGTGCCGCTCGGGCACCGCGAGCCGCAGGAAGAGCCCGCCGCTGCCGATCGTCGCCACAGGCTCGCCGGCGAGGATCACCGCGCCGCGGGTGACCGGGACGGTCAGCACCCGCCCGTCTTCCGGCGCGAGCACGTCACCCTCGGCGGCCTGCTGGACCACCACGGCGCGGCCGGCCTCCGCGGCGGCGAGCTGGCTGCGGGTTACGTCGACGGTGGTGCGCAGCTGGTCGAGCTGCTGCGCGGTCGCCACGCCGCGCTGCACCAGGGCCTGCCCTCGGCCGAGCTCGGTCTCGGCGGTGGCGAGTTGCGCCTTCAGCGCGTCGATCTGCGCGTCGTAGGCGGAAACCTGGAAGCCGAGCTTCTCGTCGTGGACGGTGGCGATGCGCTGGCCGGCGGATACGCTGTCGCCCTCGGTGACCAGAAGCTCTTCGATCACCCCGCCGATGCGTGCCCGGGCCGGCACCTCGTTGCGCGGCTCGACGGTGCCGTAGATCGGCTTCCACTCGGTGATCGCCTCGGGGGCGAGCACGAGGGTCCCGGCCGATGCGGCACCGGCCGCCAATAGGCCCGCAATGAGGAGAAGCACGCGCAAGGGATGCCTCAGAACGCGGTGCCCGGCTTGACACCGAGCTTGCGGAAAAACGCCGCTGCCGGACAGAAGCCGGTGAAGGCGGACTGGATGAGGTTCAGCCCGACGAAAACGGTGAGCCAGGCGAAGTGCGGCGACACCCAGACGGTCAGGGCGACCGAGAGCAGCACCATGAAGCCGGCGAAGGCGAGAACGGAACGGTCGAGTGTCATCGGTTTTCTCCTATACGGTAGGTTCGTCGATCTTGGCGGCCTTCAGCTTGTCGATGCCGAGGGCCTGCAGCGCCAGCCGCTCGTAGAAGGGTTCCGACTTCCCGGAGCGGACCTTGTGCATGAAATACTTCTCGAAGCCGATCTTCGCGGTATGCACCCACCGGCCCGACGACGACCAGTTGACGTTGCGCGGCGGGATTTGCGGCTGCGCCACGAAGGCGATGCCGCTGTCGCCGAAGTCGGCGAGGCAGACGGCGTTCCAGGTCGCCTGCGCGTCCGGCCGCTGACCGGCGATCAGTCGCTCGATGTTGCGCACGGTGGCGGTCACCATCGACTCGATCATGAAGCCGGTCTTCGGCACGCCGACCGGCACCGCGGTCTTTCCCATCGGCGGAATGGCGACGCAGACGCCGACCGCGAAGATCTCCGGGAAGGCGGGGTTGCGCTGGTACTTGTCGATCAGGACGAAGCCGCGCGGGTTGGTCAGCCCCTCGATGTCGCGCACCGCCGCGACGCCCCGAAACGCCGGCAGCAGCATCGCGAAGACCTTGGGCAGCGCGTGGGCGTGGGTGACGGAGCCGTCCTCGCCGATCTCGGAGACGAAGATGTGCTCGGGCTCGACCTTGTCGACGCGGGCGTTGGTGATCCACTTGATGTGGTGCTGGCGCAGCTCGCTCTCGAGCAGGCCCTTGGTGTCGCCGACGCCGTCGAGGCCGAGATGACCGATATAGGGCTCCGAGGTGACGAAGGTCATCGGCACACGGTCGCGGACCTTCGCGTCGCGCAGCGCCTTGTCGAGGATGAAGGCGAACTCGTAGGCCGGGCCGAAGCACGACGCGCCCTGCACCGCGCCGATCACCACCGGGCCGGGGTTGGCGATCAGCGCGTCGACCGCGGCCTTGGCCTGCAGCGCGTGGTCGACCTGGCAGACCGACTGGGTGTTGGCCTCCGGCCCCAGCCCCTCGATCTCGTCGAAGGCGAGCTCGGGGCCGGTGGCGATGGCGAGGTAGTCGTAATCGAGGGTCTTGCCGTCGTTGAGCTCGATACGCCGCGCCGCCGGGTCGAGGCGCCTTGCGCCCTGGGGATGCAGCGCGATGCCTTGGGCGGCGAGCGCCGGCGCGAGCTCGACCTCCACGGCCTTGCGGTCGCGCCAGCCGACCGCCACCCAGGGGTTCGACGGCACGAACGCGAAGCTGCCGCCGTTGTTGACGACCGAGATGTCGTGCGCCTTGCCGAGCTTCTCGCGCAGCTCATAGGCCAGGATGGTGCCGCCTAGTCCGGCCCCGAGAACGACCACGTGTGCCATGTCCATGCCTTTCGTATGGGCGCACCCTCCCCGAGGGGCTTGTGGCGGCCACACTAGCGGCTGCTCCGGGAGCAGCGCCTTGACCCAGGTCAAGCCGCGCCTCAGCCGGCGAGGGCGCGCTTCTTCACCTCGACGATCGCGCGCGAGAGCGGCCCGAGAGCGGCGACCCGCTCTTCCAGCCTCTTGGCGCAATGCCGGTCGCTCGGCGCCTGAGAAGCGTGCGGCCCTTCTTTCTCAGGGTGCCGACCGTCGAAGGCCCGGCCTCCCGGAACCTTGACGCAAGCGCCCGGGTCAGACGGCCGACGGCTCCGCCGCTCGCGTGCGCCAGCTCTCCGCGTAGTTCTCCCGGGCCTCGCGGGCGTAGGGGGTCGGCGCGACGCGGACGCGGATCTCGGCCTGGCGGTGGCGCTCGGTGGAGGTCTTGGCGGTGCCGCCGTCTGGCTCGCCCCAGATGAGGGTGAGGACGTCGCCGACCCTGATCTCGGGCTCGACGACGCCCAGCGACAGCATGCAGCGCTCGTTGTAACTGAAACCGTTGAACATGGAGAGGCCGACAATCCGGTCGCCCAGCATCACCCGGTCGAAGCTCGCCGAGGCGTAGTTCGGCTGGGGAAAGTCGATCCACTTGAACGGCGCCTCGCCGGGGCGCAGGGCCGAGGCGATGACCTCGACTACGTCCTCGGCGTTCCACTCGAAGGTAACCTTCCGGCGGTGCGGCCGCGACTGCATGCGTTCCAACGCCGGGCGCCCGACGAAGTCGTGGTCGAACTTCACGTAGATGCCGTAGCCGAGCTCAAAGGGGGAGGTGTAGTAGTCGCGGATGTCGTCCGAGACGTAGCTGCCGCCGATCGCGGCGTTCGCCTCGTAGCTGTCGGCCTTCAACCAGGCACGGTAGGGCGCCAGCTCCGGAGCCGTGTAGATCGCCGGCAGCGGCGACGGGATCCAGCCGGATTCCAGGGTATTGGTCGAGTAGGCCCGCGAGCCGACCTGCCGCAGATCGACGCCGGCCTCGGCGGCTGCCGCGAGGATGGCGGCGCGCACGGCGTCCTTCTCGGCATAGGGTCCCCAGAGCTCGAGGCCCGGAGCGCCGGCCATGCCGTGGCGGAAGGCGCGCACCCTCTGGCCGGCGACGTCGATCCAGCCGGTATGGAAGAACCGGATCTCGGGCACCGGCCCGCGGTTGAGGCGCTCGAGGACGGCGTTCGCCTCGGGGCCCTGGATCTGGAAACGGTAGTGGACGCGGGTCACCGGGTTGCCGTCCGGCCGCGACGGCGAGCGCGGGTCGCGGGTGGTCCCGACGTCGTGCCCGCCCAGGGTCGCGTTGAACTCCACCCAATTGGCGGTCGGGGCGCGGCCGACCAGCACGAAGCGGTCTTCCTCCTCGCGAAAGCAGATCATGTCGCCGATGACGTAGCCTTCCGGGCCGACCGGCACGAAGTGCTTGGCGCGATCGGTGCCGAAGCCGGCGAAGCTGTTGATCGCCAGGCCTTCGAGGAAACGCGCCGCGTCGCTGCCCTCGACGATCAGCTCGTCCATGTGATGGGACTGGTCGAACAGCACGGCGCTGTGGCGCCAGGCCAGCTGCTCGTCCCGCCAGTTCGAGAACTCCGAGGCGACGACCGGGTAGACGTACATCCCGACCTGCGAGTTGCGCAGCCTGTCGACGATGTCCTCGCCCCGCACGATGTCCTCGAGATTGCCCTGTGCCATGTCATGCCCTCCCTTGCTGGCTGTCCTGCATGTCCTGCGCGCCTTCCCGGTCGGACGCGAGCGCAATCACTCTGGGGTCGTCCGACCAGAGGCTCGCGACGAGATCGGCCCGGTGGCGAAGGACGGCGCGCTGGTTGACCGATCCCTTGTCGGTCACCTCGCCCCGATCGAAGTCGAGCGGCACCGCCATGTAGATGAGCCGGACGACGCGGGAGGCCGACCCGGTCGCCTTCGCGGCGTGGGCGGCGAGGCGCGCGGCCGTCTCGCGGCGCACGGCCCGGTGGTCGAGGAGCGCGGCGTCCCGAAGGGTCGGGTCCCCGGCCAGCGCGCGCAGTGCCGACCAGTTCGGCACCACCAGCGCCGCGAGCTCGCGGCGCCCTTCGCCGGCGATCACCACGTCGCTGGCGAGCCCGCCCAGGTCGTTGGTAAGCTGTGCGCGCAGCGGCCCGACCGCTACCCAGGTGCCGGAGGCGAGCTTGAAGTTCTCGGCGAGGCGCCCGTCGAAGACGAACCCCGCCGCCGCGTCACCCTCGACCGCGAACCGGAAGGCGTCGCCGAAGCGGTAGAAGCCTTCCGCGTCGAAGGCGGCCGCGGTGAGCGCGGGATCGCGCCAGTAGCCCGGCGTGACGGCGGGGCCCTTCACCCGACCCTCCAGCCTGTCGCCTTCCGGCGCGAGCTTGAAGGTGACGCCGTGGGCCGGGATGCCGAGGTTGCCCGCCGCTTGCTGCCGCTCGGTGCACATGAGCGCGAACGGGCCGGTCTCGGTCGACCCGAACCCAGTGCAGAGAAGCACCCCGCCCGGTACCGTCGCCTCGGCCACCCTCCGGATCCGGTCCCAGACCGGCTGGCTCATGCCGGCACCGGCATACATCAGCATCTGCACTTGCCGGAAGAACACCTCGCGCAAGCCGCGGTCGGTCTCCATCGCGTCGAGAAGCATCTGGTAGCCGAGGGGAACATTGAAGTACCACGTCGGCGAGACCTCCCGGAGGTTGGCGATGGTGCGCCCGATCCGGTCCGGCGTCGGGCGGCCGTCGTCGATGTAGTAGGTGCCGCCGTTGTAGATGACGAGGTTGAACACCTTGTTGCCGCTTGCTGTATGGTTCCACGGCGCCCAGTCGACGACCACCGGCGGCGTCTCCGCCATGAAGGCGTAGCACTGCAGCACCATCTGCTGGTTCGAGCAAAGCATCCGCTGGGTCTGGATCACCGCCTTCGGCGCGCCGGTGGTGCCCGAGGTGAACAGGAACTTGGCGACGGTGTCGGGCCCGGTCGCGGCGTGCGCCGCGTCGGCCTCGGGCGTCGGCGGCGTGGCTGCCAGCGTGGCGAAGCCGATCCGCTCGCGCCCTGCGACCGCGCCGGTGCAGGTGACCACCGGCACGTCAGGCGGAAACACCGCCGCGATCGCCGGGGCGAAGCGCTCCGGGTCCTCCGCGAAGATCATCCCCGGCGTCAGCTGCTGCGCCACCTCGCGCAGCTTGAGCAGATCCCCGCCCGCCAGCGCATAGGCCGGGGCGAGCGCCGCCGAAGGCACCCCTACGTGCTGCGCCCCGAGCGCCATCAGCGCGTGCGCCACCGAGTTGCCCGACAGGATCATCAGCGGCCGCTCGGCCGAGAGCCCGCGCCCGAGCAGCCCCGCGCCGATCGACCGGATCACGCCGGCAGCATCGCCATAGGTCGTCTCGATCCAGCCGCCGTCGGGCCCGCGCTCGGCCATCCATACCCGGTGGGGCACCCGCGCGGCCCACTCCATGAACCGTGCGGTGATCGAGCGCGGATAGGGGCCGAGCGGCTCCTCCTGCCAGACGAGGATCGATCCGTCCGGCCGCGTCTCGCTGCGGACCGAGGGGGTCCAAAGCGCAACCTCGGGACGGCGACCGGCCATCTCTCCTCCCGCATGCTCGACCGGGCCGAACGTTGACTCGAATCGGGATTTTTGTCTACTGGGAAACAATCTTCGGCGCTCCGCGGCGCGCTACCCGGGAGGACGCGCATGTACGTGACCTACGAGCTGCGCGGCCCGGTGGCGGTGATCGGCCTCGACCGGCCGGACAAGCGCAACGCCATCAGCGACCAAGTGGTCGAAGCCCTGGCCGCGGCGGTCGAGCGCGCCGCCGACGAGGCGCAGGCCGCGGTCCTCCACGGCGCCGGCCGGCATTTCTGCGCCGGCCTCGACCTCGGCGAGCACGTCGAGAAGCCGCTCTTCGACGCGGTCAAGGGCTCGCGCCGCTGGCACCGGGCCTTCGACCTTATCGAGCGCGGCACCATCCCGTTCGTCGCGGCGCTGCAGGGCGCGGTGGTCGGCGGCGGCTTCGAGCTCGCGGCCGCCGCCCACGTCCGCGTCGCCGAGGCCGGCGCGTTCTTCGCCCTGCCGGAAGGCACCCGCGGCATCTTCGTCGGCGGCGGCGGCTCGGTGCGGATCGCCCGGCTGATCGGCGCGGCGCGGATGGCCGACATGATGCTCACCGGCCGGGTCCTCGGCGCTGCCGAGATGGAGCGCTGGGGCGGCGTGAGCTACGTGACGCCCGAGGGCGGTGCCTTCGACAAGGCCTTCGCCCTCGCCGAGGCCGCCGCTGCCAACGCCCCGCTCTCGACCTACGCCATCCTGAACGCCCTGCCGCGCATCCGCGACATGTCGTCGGAGGACGGGCTGTTCCTCGAGTCGATCATGTCGGCGCTGACCTCGGCCACCCCCGAGGCGGAGGCCCGGCTCCGCGCCTTCCTCGAGAAGCGCGCGGCCAAGGTGGTAGCCCCCGGCGATGCGTGACGTGGCCGACGAGGGCGGGGCAGGGCAGGGGGTCCGCTTTGGCGCGCTCGAAGGCTCGCTCGGGCTCCTCCTCCGGCTCGCCCAGCTCGTCTCCTTCAGGGACTTCTTCCAGGGCCTCGGCCACCTTGGGATGCGGCCGGGCGAGGCGACGGTGCTGATGCTCATCGGCGCCAATCCCGGCATCCGCCAGGGCGAGCTCGCCCGGCACCTGATGATCAAGCGGGCGCACATGACCAAGATGATGCGCGCCATGGAGGAGGCGGGACTGGTGCGCCGCACCGTGCCCGCCAACGACCGCCGCTCCGTCGAACTGTCACTGTCGCCGGCCGGCACCGCACGCCTGGCGGAACTGTCGGGGTCCTTCCTCGCCCACGAGGCCAACGCCGGCCGAGGCCTGACCCGCCGCGAGGAAGCCGCGCTGAAGCGCCTGCTCCGGAAGTATCTCGGCCACCCGGCAGGGACCGGAGCGGACGCGGCAATAGCCCATGAGGAGACCACCACCCACCTGCCCGGATCCTGACACCTGCAAACAACAAAGGGAGGAACCACCATGACGTATTTCAGACCCGCCCTGGCCCTGGCCTGCGCGATCGCCCTCGCGGACCACGCCGGGCGCGGCCCGCGACCTGCGCGTCGCCTCCGGCGCGCCCCCCGCGCATCCCGCGACCAGCCACCTTTACAGTGCGCTCGCCGAGTACCTGCCCGAGGAGTCGGGCGGCACCATGACCGCGACCCTCCTCGGGCCGGAGGTGGTCGGCCTCGGCCAGATGAAGGACGCGCTGCAGACCGGCCTCGTCGACGTCGGCAACCTGCTGCCGCTCTACTTCCCGGCCGAGCTCCCCAACTTCGCGCTCGCGGGCGAGCTGTCGCTCTCCGGGCGCGACCCGCACGCCATGGGCGCGGCCCTGACCGAGTACACGGTGAACTGCGCGTCCTGCCAGACGGAGATGTCGAACTTCGGCATCGTCTTCCTCGGCTCGGGCTCGTCCGACCCCTACGTGCTGCTGACGACGAAGCCCGTCGCCTCGGCCGGGGACATGAGCGGCCTGCGCCTGCGCTCGGGCGGCGCGCCGTTCTCCCGCTGGGCCGAGAACTTCGGCGCCGTGCCGGTCTCCATCGGCGTCGGCGAGACCTTCGAGGCGATGAGCCAGGGCACCATCGACGGCTCGATGGCCTCGATCGGCGACCTGCTCTCGTTCCGCCTCGTCGACCTGGTCAAGAACGTGACCGCCGTGCCGCTCGGCACCTACTTCGCCACCTCGAACTTCGCCACCGCCAAGGCATCCTGGGCCGACATGAGCGTCGACGAGCGCACGGCGCTGCTGCGGGCGGCGAACCGGGCGAACGCCAACTTCACCGAGCGCTGGGGCTACGAGTTCCCCGGCATAGCGGCCCAGGCCGCCCGTGACGCCGGCATCGAGTTCGGCGAGGCCGACGCCGCCTTCGTCGAAGCGTCGACGGAGTTCGCCGTCGGCGACCGCGATACCGCCGCCAAGATCGCGGCCGAGCGCTTCGGGATGACCGACGCCGCCGACCGCGTGGCGGAGTTCGTCGCCCTCGTCGAAAAGTGGGAGAAGATCTCCGACGAGGTGAACCACGACCGCGACGCCATGGCGCAGCGGGTCTGGGACGAGGTCTGGAGCAAGGTCGACCTCTCCACCTACGGCCAGTAACAAGATGGCCGGCGCGCGGCAGGCGCGCCGGCCCCTGCCCAGGGGCGCCTCGCGGATGTACTTCATGGAACGCGCCGCCGATCGCGTCGCACAGGGGGTGGCGCTCGTCGGCGCCCTCGGCCTCGTGGCGCTCCTCGTCCACGTGACGAGCGACGTCGTCATGCGCGGTGTCTTCGACCGGCCGATCCCGGCCACGAACGAGATCGTCTCGCGCTACTACATGGTGCTGATCGCCTTCCTGCCATTGGCTTGGGTGGAACGTGAGCGCGCGATGATCTCGGTCGAACTCCTCGACACGGTGATGTCGCCCGCCGTCCGCCGGGTCTCGGACGTTGCGATCGCGCTCCTCGCCACCGCAATCTACGCCGCGATCGCCTGGGTCACCTGGGGCGACGCCATGAAGAACTGGCGCATCGGCTCCTTCGTCGACGTGCTCGGCCGCCAGGTCCCGGTCTGGCCGACCTACTTCCTGCCGCCGGCCGGGCTCCTCCTCGCCGCCGCGGTCACGCTTCTCCGCGCCGTTCGGACCGCCCGCGGAACCCCGACCCCATGAGCATCGCCACCGGCTTCTGGGGGATCGCGGTTCTCTTCGTCCTGCTGATTCTCCGGGTCCCGGTGGCGCTCGGCCTCATCGCGGTGTCCTTCGGCGGCATCAGCTGGCTTCTCGGGATCACCCCGGCCCTCGGAATCCTCTCGAACACGCCCTACAGCTTCGTGGCGAGCTGGACGATGAGCGCCGTGCCGATGTTCCTGCTGATGGGCTTCCTCGCCTATCATGCCGAGCTCACCGGCGGGCTCTTCGTCGCCGCCAAGGCGCTTCTCCGCCGGGTGCCGGGGGCGCTCGCCATCTCCTCGATCCTGGCCTGCTCCGGGTTCGCCGCCGTCTGCGGCTCCTCGCTCGCCACCGCCGCGTCGATGGGGCGCATCGCCATCCCCGAGATGGTGAAGGCCGGCTATTCCCCGGCCATCGCCGCCGGGGCCATCGCCGCCGGCGGCACCATCGGCGCCCTGATCCCGCCGTCGATCCTGATGATCCTCTACGGCGTCTTCGCCGAGACCTCGATCACCCAGGTCTTCCTCGGCGGCATCGGCATCGGCCTCCTGACCGCGTTGAGCTACGCCGTGGTCGTCCTCCTGCTCACCGCCCTGCGCCCCGACCTCGTGCCCCGCGCCCCCATCGAGGAGGAGCGGGTCTCGCCGCTGGAGGCACTGCGCCGGGTCTGGCCCGTGCTCCTCCTGATCGCGCTGGTCTTCGGCGGATTGTTCTCCGGCCTCTTCACCGCCACCGAGGCGGGGGCCATCGGCGCCGCCGGCGCCATCGCCTGCGCCTGGGGTGTCGGCCGCCTGAACCGCACCGTGATGAAGGCGGCGCTGCTCGAGACCCTGATGACCACCGCCTCGCTGCTGATCATCGGCATCGGCGCCGCGATGTTCACCCGCTTTCTCGGGCTGACCGGCCTGTCGTCGCTTCATCTCCGCCCAGGTCGGCGCCGCCGATCTCGGCTACTACCGGCTGATGCTGATCATCGTCGTCGTCTACCTCCTGCTCGGTATGGTGATGGAGCCCTTCGGCGCGCTCCTGGTGACGCTGCCGGTCTTCGTGCCCATCCTCAACGCCGAGGGCATCAGCCTCGTCTGGTTCGGCGTCCTCGTCGTCAAGCTCCTCGAGATCGGCATGATCACCCCGCCGGTCGGCATGAACGTCTTCGTGATCCGCAACGTCGCCCACGATCACGTCACCACCCTTCAGGTCTTCCTCGGCGTCGCCCCGTTCTTCGTCGCCGACCTCGTGGTCACCGCCCTCGTCATCGTCTTCCCCGCCCTCGTCCTTACCCTGCCGTCCATCTTCTGACGGCCCCTCTACAACTCCGCCGCCTAACGCCCAGGCGTCGGCAACCGCTCGAAATAGTCCTGGTGCTCGCGCGCCACCCGCGCCGCACGTTCCGGATCGCCGCTGGCGATCGCATCGACGATCGGCTGGTGGCTCTCGGCGATCTCCACCAGGTCGAGTCCCTCAACCAACATGGTGATGGTCGTCCGGGTCTCGATCCGCAGCGACAGCCAGATGTTGAGCAGGAGCCGGTTGCCCGCCGCCGCCATGATCGCCGTGTGGAACGCGACGGAATGCTCAATGACCCCCGGCACGTCTCCCGCCTGCGCCGCCTCCCGCATCGCATCGACCGAGTCCTGCAGCACCCTGAGATCGCAACTGTTTCGCGCTGTCGCCTGCCGCGTCGCCTGTTCCTCCAGCGCCCCGCGGACCGCGTAGATCTCCCGCAGCCCGTCCGCCACGACCTCCGAGACATAGGTCCCCCGTCGCGGCACGTTGGTGACGAGCCCGGTCGCCTCGAGCTCCCGCAGCGCCTCGCGCACCGGCCCCTGGCTTGTAGCGAATTCCGCCGCGATCCGCAGCTCCACCAGCCGCTCCCCCGGCCGGTAATGCCCGCCGAGGATCCGCCGCAGCAGCGCCTCCTTCAGCCGCAGGCGCAGCGGCGGCCGGCGCTCCCCCGTCTCAACGGCCAATTCGGACACAGACCCTCACCGCGCTGTTGACAGCCGCATTTAAGATTATCGATAATCCGCGATCAAGGGCGGCCTCGAGACCACCCGAACGGGGAGAAAGCCATGCTGCAAGCCGTCATCGTCCCCCGCTCGCTTGCCGAAGCCCACGCCGCCCTCGGCGACGGCGCCCGGATCGTCGCCGGCGGCACCGTGGTCATGCCGGAGCTAGCCCAAGGCACCGACGCCATCCGCCGACTGGTCAGCCTACGCCACGCCGGGCTGACCGGGGTGCGGATCGAGGCAGGGCGGGCGCACATCGGCGCCGCCGCCACGCTCTCCGACCTCGAGGCAGCGCCCGACCTCGCCTTCCTCGCGCCGGCCCTGCGGGCGATCGCTTCGCCGACGATCCGCAACATGGCGACGGTGGGCGGCAACCTCTTCGCGAAGCAGCCCTACGGCGACCTCGCCGCCTGCCTGATAGCGCTCGGGGCCACGGCCACCGTCTCGGCCGGGGCCAATACCCGCCAGGTCGCGATCGAAACGCTGGCGACCGACGGCCTGGTGCCGGGCGAGATCGTCACTGCGCTGGACTTCGACCTGCCGGTGCCGGGATCGTTTCGCTTCCTGAAGGCCGGGCGCAAGGCGCTGAACGCCGCCGCGATCGTGACGGTCGCCGCGGTGGTGCGCGAGGAGGAGGGCAGGGTGGCCGCCTGCCGGATCGCCCTCGGCGGCGTCGCCGCTCGCGTGGTGCGCGCGACATCGGCGGAAACCGCGCTCACCGGCCGACCGCTCGAAAGGACCTCGGCGGAGGAGGCCGGCCGCCGCGCGGTCGAGGACATCGACCCGTTCGACAATTCCTATGCAAGCGCCTGGTACCGGCGCCGGGTAACGCCGGTCCATGTCCGCCGCGCGCTGATCGGGGAGTGAGCGCATGAAAAAGCAGGTCGTGGACCTCACGGTGAACGGATCGGAGCGGCAGATGCTGGTCCTGCCGGGCGCCACCCTCCTCGACACCCTGCGCGAGCAGGGCCTGACCGGCACCCGCCGCGGCTGCGACCAGGGCGCATGTGGCGCCTGCACCGTGCTCGTCGACGGCCGGCCGATGATGGCCTGCCTGCTACCGGTCGAGACCATCGAGGGCGCAAGCATCCGGACCATCGAGGGGCTGACCCCGGCGGAGGGGCTGCATCCGATCCAGGACGCCTTCCTGGAAGGCTTCGCCACCCAATGCGGCTTCTGCACCTCCGGCATGATCATGGCGACGGCGGGCCTGCTCGCCGAGAACCCGGCGCCGACGCGCGAGGACGCGGTGCGGGCGATCTCGGGCAACATCTGCCGCTGCACCGGCTATGCGGCGATCATCGACGCGGTGCTCGACGCGGCGGAGCGCGTCCGGGCGGCCGAGCGTCCGGCAAAAGCGAAGGTGGCCTGATGGAACGCATCGACCCGGACTTCTTCGCGAAGGAACGTGCGGCCAACCTCTCGGTCGTCGGCGCCACCGTGCCGCGGGCGGATGCGCGCGGGCACGTCACCGGCCGCACCCAGTTCCACGAGGACGTGAACTTCCCCGACACCCTGCACCTCGTGATGGTCCGCTCGACGCGGCACCACGCGAAGTTCACCCTCGACGTCGCGCCGGCGCTGGCCGTGCCGGGCGTCGTCCGGGTGCTCACCCACAAGGACGTGCCGCAGAACTGGTACACCATCCTGCGGCTGATCGGCGTCGGGCCGAACGACGAGCCGGTGCTGCCCGAGGGCCACGTGCTGTTCATGGGCGAGCAGATCTGCGCCGTCCTCGCCGAAACCCGCGCCGCCGCCCAGGAGGGTGCCCGCCGCGTCCGCGTCGACTACGAGGATCTGCCGGCGGTCTTCGACGTCGAGGAGGCGATCAAGGCGCCTTCGTTCAAGAAGGACGGGCCGAACTACTACGTCTACGAAGGCCACGAGTGCCGTCGCATTCGCTTCGGCGACGTCGAAGCCGGCTTCGCCCAGGCCGACCACATCCTCGAGCACCGCTACGAATCCTCGCCCATCGAGCACGCCCCGGTCGAGACCACCGGCTGCACGGCGAAGCCCGAGGGCAACGGCCGCATCACCGTCTACTCCGACACCCAGGCCCTCTACTTCACCCTCGACAACATGGCGCTGATCCTCGACGTGCCGTTCAACAAGCTGCGGCTGGTCGGCGGCACCGTCGGCGGCGGCTTCGGCGGCAAGGTCGACGTCATCGTCGAGCCCATCGCCGCCCTCGGCGCCATGCTCACCAACCGCCCAGTCAAGTACGTCTACTCCCGCCCCGAGGAGATGCAGGTGAGCTCGCCCCGCGCCGCCGAACGGCTCTACATCAAGGACGGGGTGATGAACGACGGCCGCATCGTCGCCCGCAAGATCACCCTCTACGTCGACGCCGGCGCCTATTGCCGCCACTCCACCTACGGCACCACCAAGGCCGCCGCCCACATGCCGGGGCCCTACTCGATCCCCAACGTCCACGTCGACGCCTGGTGCGTCTACACCAACCGCACCCCGTCCTCGGCGATGCGCGGATTCGGCGTCACCATCGGCGACTTCGCGCTGGAATCGCAGATGGACATGGTCGCCCGCCACCTCGGCATGGACCCGATGGAGCTCCGCCTCCTCAACGCCTACCGCGACGGCGACACCAAGGCCCACCGCAAGAAAGTCGAGGGCGCCGCCCTCGTCGAGGTCATCCAGGCCGCCGCTAAGGAGATCGGCCACGACCTCCCCGATGCGTTTCAAGGCGATGTCCTCGATGCAGCGGGAGGCCTGACCGATGGCGTGGCTCAAGGGACGCGGCATCGCCGCGGTCAACTACCCGACCGGCATGAACCTCGGCGGCGACCCGAGCCAGGCGCTGATCCACGCCACCACCACCGGCAGCTTCGTCATCACCCTCTCCTCGGTCGACCTCGGCCAGGGCATCAAGACCGTCGGCGCCCAGATCGCCGCCGAGACCCTCGGCGTGCCCTACGACAGCGTGATGATCGACACCGCCGATACCGACACCGGCCCGCACTGCATGGGCACCTTCGCCAGCCGCGGCACCCACCGCATCGGCAACGCCATCATCATGGCCGCCCGCGAGGCCCGCGAGGTGATGCTCGAGGTCGCCGCCACCGAGCTCGAGGTCGACGCCGGCGACCTCGTCACCGACGGCAAGGGCCGCATCCACGTGAACGGCGCCCCCGACCGCGGCATCGGCGTCATCGACGTGGCGCTGGCCGCCCACTTCAAGCACGGCCGCACCATCTCCGGCCGCGGCATGTACATGAAGCCGAAGAGCGAGGTCGTGCCCGAGACCGGCGAGATGGACCCCGACAGCTGCCAGGCCCACGCCTGCACCGTCGCCGAGGTCGCCGTCGACGACGAGACCGGCGAGGTCCGCGTGCTGAAGCTCACCAACGCCTACGAGATCGGCCGCGCCATCAATCCGGCGCTCGCCCACCAGCAGATCGTCGGCGGCGCCTGGATGGGGATCAGCCACGCGCTCTACGAGACCACGGAGCCCTACTACCCCGACCGCAAGTGCGGCCCCACCGACTTCTCCCAGTACCTGATGCCCGGCCCCGGCGACATCGCCGAGATGGAGAGCGTCATCATCGAGCGCCCGGCTGCCAGCGGCCCCTACGGTGCCAAGGGCATCGGCGAGATGACCGCGAACTCGCCGATCCCGGCAATCGCCAACGCGATCTTCGACGCCTGCGGCGTGCGGGTGACGACGCTGCCGATCACGCCGGAAAAGGTGCTGCGCGGGCTCGACGCCCTGCGCGCCGCCGCCGAATAGCCAACCGAGAGGGACAAGGAATGATCAAGGTGATGTCGCTGATGAAGCGCAAGGAGGGCATGCCCTTCGACGAGTTCAAGACCTGGCTCCTCGACGAGCACGTGGCCTTCGCCAAGAACCTCCCGGGCCTCCGGAAGTACACCGCCAACGCCCTCGTCTCCGAGAATCCGGACGCCCCTTACGACGGCATCACCGAGCTCTTCTTCGACAGCGAGGCGGCGATGGCCGAGGCCTTCGGCACCGATGCCGGCAAGGCCGCCGGCGGCGACGCCGCCTCCCACTGCTCGAACCGCTTCCGCATGGTCTGCGAGGAGAAGCTGCAGTTCTGAACCCGCGTCCGGGCACCTGCGCAGACCCCCGTGTGCGCAGCCATTGCGGAAAGATTAATGGCAAGGGCAAAATCCATATCTTTCATGCACTTGACCCCTCTGCACACTGTGTGCAGAGGGGTGTGTGCGGTGCGCCGGTGACATCTCCCCTCGACCAGGACGCCCTCGACGCCGCCCTCGCCGAGGCCGGCTACTTCGCCGACGAAGGCCTCGTCACCGCCCTCTACCTCGCGCTCGAGCTCGGCAAGCCGCTGCTCCTCGAAGGCATGCCCGGCGTCGGCAAGACCGAGGTCGGCAACGTCCTCGCCCGCCTCCTCGGCCGCGACTGCATCCGCCTGCAATGCTACGAGGGCATCGACGCCGGCCGCGCCCTCTACGACTGGGACCACGTCCGCCAGCTCCTCCACGTCCGCGTCGCCGAGAAGGCCGGCCCCGTCGCCACCGCCGACCTCTACGCGCCGGAATTCCTCGTCGAGATGCCGCTCCTCAAGGCGCTCCGCAACGCCTCCACCACCGTCCTCCTCATCGACGAGATCGACCGCGCCGACGACGCCTTCGAGGCCTTCCTCCTCGAGTTCCTCTCCGACTTCCAGATCTCCATCCCCGAGATCGGCACCGTCCGCGCCGCCGAGCCGGTGGTCACCATCCTCACCTCCAACCGCACCCGCGAGCTCCACGACGCCCTCCGCCGCCGCTGCCTCTACCACTGGATCGACTACCCCGGCCCCGCCCGCGAGCGCGCCATCGTCGAGCGCCACGCCCCCGGCATCGCCGCCGAGGCCGCCGACCGCCTGGTCGCGGCCGTCGCCGCCGCCCGCAACCTCCCCCTGGTCAAGCGCCCCGGCATCGCCGAGTCCATCGACTGGGCCCGCGGCGCCATGGTCCTCGAGCGCGACGGCGCCGCCTGGCCCGACGCGCTCCGCCGCTCCCTCGGCCTCCTGGTCAAGGACCCGGAGGACCGCGACCTCCTCGCCCGGGCCGAGCTGGTATGACCCCGGCCGAGGATCTCTTGGCCGGCTTCCCCGCCGCCCTCCGCGCCGCCGGCCTCCCCGTCGACCCCGCCCGCGCCGCCGACTTCCTCCGCGCCGTCCGCCGCGCCCGCCTCCGCGACGCCGCCGACCTCGCCCGCATCGGCCGCGTGACCCTCACCGGCTCGCGCGAGGAGTTCCCGATCTACGACCGCGTCTTCTCCGCCTGGTTCGGCGGCGGCCCCGGCGTCGCCACCGCCACCCCCGAGGAGGAAGCCGAGGCCCCGCCCCGCGACCGCCCCAGCCGCGACGGCCTGATGCAGGTCGCAGGCGGCGCCGCCGCCGGCCACGCCGCCTCCCCCGACGAGGTCGCCGGCGCCAAGGCCTTCCGCCCCGCCGACGCGGACGCCCGCCGCACCCTCGACCGCCTCCGCCGCGCCTTCGCCGCCCTCCCCGACGTCCAGCGCCGCCGGTGGGTGCCCGCCGCCTCCGGCCGCCGCCTCGACCTCGCCCGCACCGGCCGCGCCGCCCGCCGCACCTTCGGCGAGACCCTGCGGCTCCTCCACCAGGCCCGCGAGGTCCGCCCCCGGCGGCTCCTCCTCCTCGTCGACGTCTCCGGCTCGATGAAGGCGCAGTCCGAGACCACCCTGCGCTTCGCCCAGGCGCTGACCCGCGCCCGCGGCCAGGTCGAGACCTTCACCTTCGGCACCCGCCTCACCCGCGTCACCGCCGCCCTGCGCCGCCGCGACGGCGAGACCGCACTCGCCCGCCTCGCCGCCGAGGTCAGCGACTTCGACGGCGGCACCCGCATCGGCGAGTCGCTGGAGACCTTTCTCGCCACCCTCACCAACGCCGGCCTCGCGCGCGGCGCCGTCGTCCTCGTCTTCTCCGACGGCCTCGAGCGCGGCGACCCCGCACCGATGGCCGCCGCCGTCCATCGCCTCGCCCGCCTCGCCCACCGGCTGGTCTGGGTCAGCCCGCTCGCCGCCGATCCGCGCTACCGCCCGGTCACCCGCGCCATGGCCGCCGTCCTGCCGGACCTCGACGCGCTGGTCGACGGCGGCAGCCTCGACGCGCTGGCCCGGCTGCCGGCGCGGATCGCCGAGGCCGAACGCCGGCCGCGCGGCGAGGCACGACGCGCATTCAGGGAGGTTGCGGCATGATCGGGATCGTCGACGGACACCACCACATCTGGCGCCAGGCGGATCTGCCCTGGCTGCAGGGCCCGATGGTGCCCCGCATCTTCGGCCCCTACGAGCCGATCCGCCGCGACTACCCGATCGGGGAATACCTTTCCGACATCGCCGGCACCGGCGTCGAGAAATCCGTCTACGTCCAGACCAACTGGCCCAAGACCGGCGCCGTCGACGAGGTCGCCTGGGTCCAGGCCACCGCCGACGCCCACGGCTGGCCGCACGCCATCGTCGGCTACGCCGACCTCCTCGACGACGCCGTCGGCGAGGTCCTGGAGCGCCAGTCCGCCTTCCCGCTGATGCGCGGCGTGCGGATGCAGCTCCACTGGCACGAGAACGAGATGTACCGCTTCGCGGCCCGGCCCGACCTGATGAACGACGCCGCCTTCCGCCGCAACCTCCGCCGCCTCGCCGACTACGGCTGGTCCTTCGACCTGCAGGTCTTCGCCGCGCAGATGGCCGACGCCGCGCGGCTGGCGGCCGACAACCCCGACATCACCTTCGTCCTGCAGCACTGCGGCATGCCCGAGGACCTCACCCCCCCAGGCCGCGCCGCCTGGCGCGACGGCATGCAGCGCCTCGCCGACCAGCCCAACGTCGTCAACAAGCTCTCCGGCCTCGGCACCTTCATCCACCGCAACGACCCGGCCCACGTCGCCGACATCGTCGGCGAGTCCGTCGCCCTCTTCGGGCCCGACCGCTGCCTCTTCGGCAGCAACTTCCCGATCGAGAAGCTCTGGACCAGCTACGCCGACCTCGTCACCGCTTTCCGCCAGGCAACCGCGACATTTCCGGCCGACGCCCAAACCGCCATGCTCGCCGGCACAGCCACAAGGGTCTATCGCCTGTAGAAAAAAGTCCGGCCTGCCACGCCGCAGCTACGGAGACCGGCGGGGCCGACGTCAGGGCCATCTTAACCATTTCTGTAATATTTACATAACCTTGCCTTCCCGATTCTTCACCACTTGTTTACCGGGCGTTGAAAGATTCACCGGGTGCCTGAGTAACGAGGACTACCATGATTGGTTGGGTTGAAGCCTCTCTCTTCGAGGCGATCGAGTGCTTGGCTCGATCCGGCAGGAACGATCTCGCGTCGGACCTGAACCGCATGCTCGCCGCCATCGATTTCGACGAGCTCGACGTCTTCCGGAACCCGATCTCCGAGGCGATCGCCGACGCGATGCTCGAAGTCTCGACCTTCCCGGACCTCGTCGACCTCCTGCGGCAGTTCTCCGAGGCGATCGGCGTCTCCCACTGCACCCTGCACGTGGTCAACGAGGTGCCGTCGAGCAACTTCACCACCCGCGCCCTCACCACCTATCCCGAGGAGTGGGTCACGCGTTTCGTCAACCGGCGTTATTTCGCGATCGATCCGGTGTCGCGCGCCAGCGAAACCGCCGATTCCGGGTTCTTCTGGGACACGCTCGAGGTCACCACCCCGGCGGTGCGCGCCTTCTATCACGATGCCAAGGCCCACGGCGTCGGCCCCTCCGGCTACACCCTGCCGATCATCACCGAGCGCGGCGATAAGATCGCGATCTCGGTCAGCTCCCCGGAGGACCGCGAGGCCTTCCGCGAGCGGATCCATCACATCGAGCAGGACCTGCTCACCGTCGGCTTCTGCATCACCGAGGCGTTCTCGCGCCTCGCCTCCGACGACCGCCCCTCCGTCTTCACGCCCACCGACGACCAGCTCGCCATCCTCAGGGCCGTCGCCATGGGGGCCGGCGAGGAGGACCTGCGCGCCGGCAAGTATCTCTACGGCTCTTTCGTCACCTTGGAGCGGTCGATCTGCAATCTCTTCCGCACCAAGACCATCGCCCAGGCGGCCGTTGTCGCGGCGAGGGTGGGCCTTCTCACCAACTCGCCGATCACCAAGGCCGACATCATGGTAGGATCGGTGCGGATGCCGGCCAATCGCGTCACCGCCAATCCCAACGCGGCTTCGATGCGCCGGCTCTTCCGGATGCGCAACGTCGGTCCGGAAGATGCGATCGGCAGCGCGGAAGACACCGGGCAGGCTTACGTCGAAACCCTGACCTGAGCCACACTCCCCTCTTGCGTCCGGCCCTCCGGCCGCGCAGGGATCCGTCATGGACCCTGCGCTGCGCCTGTCCGCCGCTGATACCGGCGACGACCTTGCTGACAACCCGGCCGACAACCTTGCCGAGGATATCCGGGCCTGTCGTCTCTGCGCTCCGCGCTTCGCGGCCACCCGGACCGCCCACGCCCCGCGGCCGGTGCCCTGGCTTTCCGCCACCGCGCCGATCCTGCTCTGCGGACAGGCCCCAGGCGCCCGGGTCCACGCTCTCGGGCGCCCGTTCGACGATCCCTCCGGCGATCGCCTGCGCGACTGGCTCGGCGTCGACCGCGCCGCCTTCTACGACCGCCGCCGCTTTGCGGTCCTGCCCATGGCCTTCTGCTTTCCCGGCTACGACGCCAGGGGCGCCGATCTGCCGCCGCCGCCGCTCTGCGCCGCCACCTGGCGGGCGCAGGCCCTCGCCGCGATGCCCGCCGTCCGCCTGACCCTGCTCATCGGCGGCCACGCCCAGCGCTGGCACCTCGGCCGCGGCACGGGCTCGGTCACCGAGACCGTCCGGGCTTGGCGCGACCGCGGCCCGGCCATGCTGCCGCTGCCGCACCCGTCCTGGCGCAACACCGGTTGGCTGAAGCGCAACCCCTGGTTCGAGGCCGACCTGGTCCCCGAGCTCCGCGCCCGCGTCGCCCGCCTCCTCGTCCTGGCCGCTGCATGACCGAGACCCCGCTCGACATCGCCTTTCGCGCCCGGGAAGCCGACCCGGACGACGCGAGCCTCCACCTGCGCTTCCACGAGCGCATCCTTGACGCCGAGCTTCTCCTGCTGCTCGAGGCCGAGGCCGGCGACCGCCTCGAACCCCGCATCTTCGATCTGGCCGACGGCCGCTTCGTTCTCGCCTTCGACCGCGACGACCGGCTCGAAGCGTTCCTCGGTGCGCCGGCGCATTTCGCCGCCCTGTCCGGCCGCCGCCTGGCCGCGCTGCTGGCGGGGCAGGGGATCGGCCTCGCCCTCAACCTCGGCGCCGCTTCGGCGACGCTCCTGCCCCCCGACGCCGTCGGCTGGCTGGCGGGAATGGCAGGACAGGGCCCCGAGGAGGCCGCCGCCCGCCCAATCGGCTACAGCCGGCCCGATGCCCCGCCCGCGCTCCTCGCCGCGCTCGGCGCCAAGCTGGCCGCCATGGCCGACGTGATCGCCACCGCCCACCTGGTCGAGGCCCGATACCCGGATGCGACCCGCCTCCTGCTCGCCCTCGCCGGCGTCCCCGACCAGGCCCGCCCGGCCGTCGCCGCCGCCGTCAACGAGGCGGTCCGCTTCACCGGCCTCGACGGTCTCACCCTCGACGTCACCTTCCTCGATCCCGCTGCGCCCGGGCGCGACGCCCTGGAGCGCACCGGCCTCCGTATGGACGTGCCGGCAGCGCCTCGACCGTCACGCTCCGGTCCCGGTCTGGACCCGGGCCGTCCACCGAAACTGCGGTGACGAGGTCAGCCCAGGGCCGGAAATTAGCAGAATTTTATTGAAGATTAAGACCTTTATTTTCAATGCGTTCACGCGTGAACACCTCCCGTTCACACCAGCGGCGAGCGTGAACGCACGGCCGGGAACACGCCGCAGGGCGGCGTCTCAGGCCCCGTGGTGTCGTTTCGCGAGCCACGGCAGGACCGCTGAGAAATCCCGTCCCCGGCCGCCCCCGGCAACGAAGTCCTCGTAGAGCGACGCCGCCTGCGCCCCCAGCGGAGTCGCGGCATCGACCGCCGCCGCCGCCTGCTGGCTCAGGCCCAGATCCTTCAGCATCAGCTCCGCCGCGAAACCCGGGCGATAGTCGCTGTCGGCCGGCGAGGTCGGCCCGACCCCCGGCACCGGGCAGTAGCTCGTCACCGACCAGCACGACCCCGACGAGGTCGAGACCACGTCGTAGAGCGAATGCGGATCGAGCCCCAGCTTCTGGGCCAGCGCGAAGGCCTCGCAGACCCCGATCATCGAGATCCCGAGGATCATGTTGTTGCAGATCTTCGCCGCCTGCCCGGACCCCGCCCCGCCGCAATGCACCGCGCGCGACCCCATGACGTCGAAGAGCGGCCGCGCCTTCTCGAACGCCTCGGCGCTGCCGCCGGCCATGAAGGTGAGGGTGCCGGCCGCGGCACCGCCGGTGCCGCCCGAGACCGGCGCGTCGACGGCCAGAAGTCCCGCGGCCTCGGCCTCGCCCGCGACGGCGCGGGCGCTCTCGACGTCGATGGTCGAGCAGTCGATGAACGCCGCACCTTTGGAGCCCGCCGGCACGATGCCGGCATAGACCTCGCGCACGATCGCCCCGCTTGGCAGCATGGTGATGACGGCCTCGCGGCCCCGCGCCGCCTCGGCCGCCGAGCCCGCTGCGGCCACGCCCTCGACGGTCGCGCCGGTCACGTCGAACCCGGTCACCCTATGCCCGGCGGCCGCGAGATTGCGCGCCATCGGCGCACCCATGTTGCCGAGCCCGATGAACCCGATCTCCATCATTTCCCTCCGTCTTCCGGCACCGGCAGGTCGAGGTCGTGGGCCCCGAGCGGCGCCAGCATCGCCGCGACGTCCTCGCCGCGCAGGCTGTCCTGGGTGTCCCGCCAGACCGGCTGTCGGTCCTTGTCGATCACCGCCGCACGGATGCCCTCGAGCAGGTCGCCGTCGGCCTGGCTGCGCCAGGTGAAGCGGTACTCGCGGCGGAGCGCCTTCTCGATGCCGGGGTCGCGGCGTGCGGCGCGGACCAGTTCGAGCGTGCAAGCCATGGACAGCGGCGACTGGCGGTCGAGGACCTTCCGGACCCCGTGCCCCCAGTCGCTGGCCTCGAGCCGCGCGACGATCGCGGCGAGATCCGGCGCGGCGAAGGCGTCGTCGACGAGTTCACGGACGCCGGCGAGCGGCGCCTCGGGTGCCGGGCGGACGCGGGCGTCGATCGCCGTCGGATCGCCGGTGGCGACGAGCTCGGCGACGAGGTCGGGCCAGTCGGCTTCCGGAACGAAGGCGTCGGCGAAGCCCGCGAAAAGCGCGTCGCCCGGTCCCATGCGCGTGCCGGTGAGGCCGAGGTACTCGCCGAGATGGCCGGGCGCATCGGCGAGAAGCTGGCTGCCGCCCACGTCCGGGATCAGGCCGATGCCGCATTCCGGCATGGCGACCTGGACGCTCTCGCCCACGACCCGGTGGCTGCCGTGGCCGGCGATGCCGACGCCGCCGCCCATGACGAAGCCGTGGAGCAGCGCCACGTAGGGCTTGCCGTAGCGGGCGATCCGGGCGTTCATCCGGTATTCCTCGGCCCAGAACCGCTGGCCGGCCTCGAAGTCGCCGCGCCGACCGGAGCGGTAGACCGAGGCGATGTCGCCGCCGGCGCAGAATGCCCGCGGGCCCTCGCCATCGATGACGACGAGGGCGACGGCAGGATCGTCGGCCCAGGCGATCAGCGCCGCGTCGATGGCCAGCACCATCTCGTGGGTGAGCGCGTTCAGCGCCTGCGGGCGAGTGAGGGTGATGCGGCCGGCGCGGCCTTCGGTGCGGACGCGGATGTCGGTCATGGCTTCTCCGCGAGCAGGGCGCGGGCGACGATGACGCGCATGATCTCGTTGGTGCCTTCGAGGATCTGGTGGACGCGGAGGTCGCGGACGATCTTCTCGACGCCGTAGTCGGCGAGGTAGCCGTAGCCGCCGAGGAGCTGCAGGGCGTCGTTGGCGACCTTGAAGGCGGTGTCGGTGACGAGGCGCTTGGCCATGGCGCAGTGCTTGGTGGCGTCGGGATCGCGGCGGTCGAGTTTCCATGCGGCCTGGTAGAGGAAGATTCGGGCGGCCTGCAGCTCGGTCTCCATGTCGGCGAGGCGGAACTGCAGCGCCTGGAAGTCGTGGAGCGGCCGGCCAAAGGCCTTGCGCTCGGCGGTGTAGGCTAGTGCGGTGTCGAGCGCCGCCTGGGCGCCGCCGAGGGCTGCGGCGGCGATGTTGAGCCGGCCGCCGTCGAGGCCGGCCATGGCGTAGCGGAAGCCGTCGCCCTCGGTGCCGAGGAGGTTCTCCGCCGGGACCTCGCAGGCGTCGAACTGCACCTGCGCGGTCGGCTGCGCCCGCCAGCCCATCTTGGTCTCCTGCGCGCCGAAGGAGAGGCCCGGGGTGCCGTCCTCGACGAGGAGCGCGGAGACGCCCTTCGGCCCGTCGCCGCCGGTGCGGGCCATGACCAGGTAGAGGTCGGCGAAGCCGCCGCCGGAGATGAAGGCCTTGGTCCCGTCGAGGCGCCAGCCGGCGTTCGTTCGGACCGCGCGAGTCCGGAGCGCGGCGGCGTCGGAGCCGGAGCCGGGCTCGGTCAGGCAGTAGGCGCAGTAGTGTTCGAGCGTGGCGAGCCCGGGCAGGTAGCGCGCGCGGGTCGCCTCGGTGCCCCAGGTGGCGATCATCCAGGCGCACATGTTGTGGATGGAGATGAAGCTCGAGACCGTGGGGCAGGCCTCGGCCAGGGCCTCGAAGACCAGCGCGGCGTCGAGGCGGCCGAGGCCGGTGCCGCCCATCTCCTCGGGGACGTACATCGCGGCGAGGCCGAGGGCGCCCGCCTCGGCGAGGGCGTCGCGGGGGATGCTGCCCTCGGCCTCCCAGGTCCGGGCGAAGGGGGCGATGCGGTCCTGGCCGAAGGTGCGGGCCATGTCGCGGATCGCGGTCTGCTCGTCGGTGAGGGCGAAGTCCATGCGGTCAGGCCCCCAGGTGTTCCAGGACGACGCCGGCCTCGGCCACGAGGCGCGCGACGACCTCTGCGGCCGGTTCCTCCCGGGAGAGGGCGGCGGCCTGGCCGTAGAGCAGGAACTGGAAGTCCGGGTCGCCGGTCTTCAGCAGCGGTTCGGCCAGTCCGTACATCAGCGGGTATTCCGGCAGCGGCGCGGGGTCGGCCGCCATGGCGTCGATGTAGCGGTTGCGATGGGCCCGGGCCGGGCGGCCGGAGACGGCGCGGCTGAGGCGGGTGGAGGCGTCGCTGCCGGCGGCGACGGCGGCGCGGTGCGCTTCGCCCGCGGCGGTCTCCGGGCAGCGGATGAAGGCGGTGCCGAGCTGGACGCCGGCGGCGCCGAGCGCGAAGGCGGCGGCGATGCCGCGGCCATCGGCGATGCCGCCGGCGGCGATCACCGGGACCGCGACGGCGTCGACGACCTGCGGGACGAGGGCGAGGGTGCCGACGCCGGCGTCGGTGTCCTCGACGGCGAAGGCGCCGCGGTGGCCGCCGGCCTCCCAGCCCTGGGCGATGATCGCGTCGACGCCGGCGCGGTCGAGGGCGCGGGCCTCGGCGACGGTGGTGGCGGTGCAGAGGACGCGGGCGCCGGCGGCGCGGAGGCGGGCGACGGCGTCGCCTTCGGGCAGCCCGAAATGGAAGCTCACGACGGTGGGCGGGTCGGCGAGGAGGGCGTCGAGGTGGTCTGCGCCGAAGGCTGCCGGGGCGGGATCGAGACGGTCCGGCGGGGCGCCGAGGCGCTTCTCGGCGTAGAAGGGGGAGAGACGGGCCCGGGCGCGGGCGAGGGCGTCGGGGTCGGGGGTGACGGCGCCGTGGGCGAAGAAGTTGAGGTTGAAGGCGCGGTTGGTGCGCCGGCGCATGTCCGCGGTGATCTCGCGGATGCCGTCAGGATCCAGCCCGGCGCAGCCGAGCGAGCCGAGCCCGCCGGCGTTGCTGACCGCGGCGGCGAGTGCCGGCGTCGAGGTGCCCTTCATCGGCGCCTGGACGATCGGGTGGGCGATGCCGAGGAGCTCGGTCAGGCGGACGTCGGGCCAGGCGGGCATGTCCGGGCTCCCGGTCACTCCATGGTCGGGATCGAGAAGGCCGCGCCCTCCTTGATGCCGGAGGGCCAGCGGGCGGTGACGGTCTTGGTGCGGGTGTAGAAGCGGAAGGCGTCGGGGCCGTGCTGGTTGAGGTCGCCGAAGCCGGACTTCTTCCAGCCGCCGAAGGTATGGTAGGCGAGGGGCACCGGGATCGGCACGTTGACGCCGACCATGCCGACGTTGATCCGGCTGGCGAAGTCGCGGGCGGTGTCGCCGTCGCGGGTGAAAATGGCGGTGCCGTTGCCGTAGGGGTTGGTCATCGTCAGGTCGATGGCGTCGTCGTAGGACTTGGCGCGGACGGTGGAGAGGACGGGGCCGAAGATTTCCTCGCGGTAGATGTCCATCTCCGGCGTGACCTTGTCGAACAGGCAGGCGCCGACGAAGAAGCCGTCCTCGTAGCCCTGCATGCGGAAGCCGCGGCCGTCGACCTTGAGCTCGGCGCCCTGGGCGACGCCCTTGTCGACGAGGCCGAGGATGCGTTGCTGGGCGGCCTTGGTGACGACCGGGCCGAAGTCGACGTCGTTGCCGGCGGTGTAGGGGCCGATCTTGAGGCTCTCGACGCGGGGGATCAGGCGCTCGATCAGGGCGTCGGCGGTGGCCTCGCCGACCGGCACGGCGACCGAGATCGCCATGCAGCGCTCGCCGGCGGCGCCGTAGCCGGCGCCGACGAGGGCGTCGACGGCCTGGTCGAGGTCGGCGTCGGGCATGACGATCATGTGGTTCTTGGCGCCGCCGAAGCACTGGGCGCGTTTGCCGTGGGCGGTGGCGCGGGAATAGATGTACTCGGCGATCGGCGTGGAGCCGACGAAGCCGACCGCGGCGATGTCGGGGTGGTCGAGAATGGCGTCGACCGCCTCCTTGTCGCCGTTGACCACCTGCAGGACGCCGTCGGGCAGGCCGGCTTCCTGCATCAATTCGGCCAGCATCAGCGGCACGGAGGGGTCGCGCTCGGAGGGCTTGAGGATGAAGGCGTTGCCGCAGGCGAGCGCGGGGCACATCTTCCACATCGGGATCATCGCGGGGAAGTTGAACGGGGTGATGCCGGCGACGACGCCGAGCGGCTGGCGCATGGAGTACATGTCGATGCCGGGGCCGGCGCCGTCGGTGTACTCGCCCTTCAGGAGATGCGGGGCGCCGATGCAGAACTCGGCGACCTCGAGGCCGCGGACGACGTCGCCCTTGGCGTCGGGCAGGGTCTTGCCGTGCTCGCGGGAAAGAGCCTCGGCGAGCTTGTCCATGTCGCGGTTGAGGAGGTCGACGAACTTCATCATCACCCGGGCGCGGCGCTGCGGGTTGGTCGCGGCCCATTTCGGCTGGGCGGCCCTGGCGCCGTCGACGGCGGCGGCGAGCTCGGCGGCGGAGGCGAGCGGAACGCGGGACTGCACCTCGCCGGTGGCGGGGTTGTAGACGTCGGCGAAGCGGCCCGAGGTGCCGGGCACGCGCTTGCCGCCGATGAAATGGCTGAGGTCCTGCATCGTTTCTTCCCCCAACTCGGTTTTCGTTCCGGACCATAGCCGCCCGAGCCGGTCTCAGACAGTCTCTGATCTCCCGATCCATCTTGCAATATTGCAGGTGGCCTGTTTTTCGGAGGTGTTGCGCGGGGATGGATTCAGCGTTTGCAGCGATTGTGACCGGGTACGGCGATGGGGGTCAATTCCGCTAGCGTTAACAACGGATTGGGCTGGCTGGAATGTGTATGGAAAGCGGCTGGAAAGCGCCCATACGATTGGTTCGCCGGTTCGGAGGTTAACGCAACATCGCGCGGGAAGGCCCGCAGGGGTTGGTTGCCGCCTTTTTCGCCTCGGAATGGCCGATGTCCTTCGAGCGGTTTGCAAAATTGCACGGCGTCTGGTTTACGATGAAGCCGACCATGCAAAAAGGCACGCTGAAATGGGATGACCTGCGGGTGTTCCTGGCGGTCGCCCGCCACGGGCGGCTGCATGCGGCCGGGCGGGCGCTGGCGTTGGATCCGACGACGGCGGGCCGGCGGATCGGAGCGTTGGAGGAGGCGCTCGGGACCCGGCTCTTCGACCGGTCCCCCGAAGGCTATGCGATGACGGAGGCGGGGCGGAGCCTGCTCCTGCACGCGCAGGCGATGGAGAGCCAGGCGAGCGCGGCGGCGGAGGAGGTGGGCGGGCAGTCCGAGCGGCTGCGGGGGATGGTGCGGATCGGGGCGCCGGACGGGGTGTCGAACTATCTCCTGCTCGACGCCTGCGACGTGCTCTCCCGCGACAATCCGGAACTCCAGGTGCAGGTGGTGGCGTTGCCAAGGTTGTTCTCGCTCTCCAAACGCGAGGCGGACCTGGCAATCACCGTGTCACCGCCGTCGGCAGGGCGCCTGACCGTCCGCAAGATCGCGGAGTACCGGCTCCGGCTCTACGCCAGGGCTGATCTGGCGGCGTCCCTCGGTTCCATTCGCAGCATGGCGGATCTGCGCGAAACCCGTGGCATCGGCTACATTTCCGACATGATATTCGACAAGGAGCTCGACTACTATGCGCTCCTCGGTCGGGAGAACGACCCGGCGCTCACCTCCAACAGCCTGATCATGCAGGTCCGCTGGTGCCTGCGCGGCTGCGGAGTCTGCATCCTGCCGGAATTCGTCGCCCGGGAGCATCCCGACCTCGTCGTTCTCTTGCCCGAGGACGTGCGGCTCACCCGGGCGTTCTATATGGTGCGCCACCAGGATGATGCCAGGGTAGCGCGGATCAACCGAATGGCCGATGTCGTCGTCGACTGGATGCGCCAGTCGTTGGCGGAGCCTGCCGGTTCGTGATTGCCCGAGTCTGGCGCTCCGGGGGCTTTGCACATAGTTTCGCCGCCATGGGTCGACTTGCCGCCACCTTCGCCGTCCTGCTTTCGCTTGCCGCGCCCGCGGTGGCGCAGGAGGGCGCCGCGCCGGGCGACGGGGCGTGCGTCGTGCTGCTGCACGGGCTGGGGCGAAGCGAGACGTCGTTCCTGGTAATGGAGGAGGTGCTGCAGACCTCGGGCTTTCAGGTCGTCAACAGCGGCTATCCCTCCAAGGACGCGACCGTCGAGGGGCTGCTCGACTATGTGTCCGAGGCCGTTGGCGAATGCGGCACGAATCGGGTGAATTTCGTGACCCATTCCATGGGGGGCATCCTCGTGCGCGGCTGGCTTAGGCTGCATCGTCCGGAGAACCTCGGACGGGTGGTGATGCTGGCGCCGCCGAACCACGGCTCAGAAGTCGTCGACGCCTTCGGGGAGCTTTCGATCTTTCGATCGCTTACCGGCCCGGCGGGGGCGGAGCTGGGTACCGGGCCGGGGGGCATCGGAGAGCGGCTGGGACCGGTGGATTTCGATCTCGGGGTAATCGCCGGCGACCGGTCAATCAACCCGCTCTTCTCGGGGCTGATCGATGGGCCGGACGACGGGACGGTTTCGGTGGAGAGCACGCGGGTCGAGGGGATGGCGGATCACATCGTGGTGCCGGCCACGCATACGTTCATCATGAACAACCCACTGGTGATTGCCCAGGTGGTGAGTTTCCTCGAGACTGGCCGGTTCGACCACGAATTGACCTATCGTGAAATGATGCGGCGCCTGGTCGGAAACTGACCCTTCATTCTCGCAGGCCGGATTGAACCGCTGATCTTTCAGAAGCGCGCCTGCAGCCGGTCTCGCACGGCTGGAATCTCTGCCGGATAATCTTCGGGAAACGTCCAGTACTGTGCCCCGGACGGCGAGGTGGCGGCGGCGAGCCCGCGGTCGGCTGGCGGCAGGCCGAAGAGCAGAGTGACCAGGAGATCGCTGCTCACCCATGGATCGTCGTACCAGAAGGTGTGCGAGCTGGCGGCGAGATTCGGCATGGTATCGGGATGCACCTGCACGATCTCGATCTCGCCCGCGGCGGCAGCGCCGAGGAGCCAGCCCGCCGCCTCCGGCCGCAATTCGCGCAAGTCCGGCCGTCCCGCGCGCGAGGCGCGGTTGACGGCGGCGGCGAGCCGCAGGGCGCTGTCGCCGAGGTTGACCGCCGTGGTCACCCGCTGCGCCCGGCCGGCATAGGCCTCGAGATCATCAACGAAGTCGCGCAAATCGGCGTCCGGGGCGGCGTGGTAGACCTCGCCAAGACGGGCCGTCGCCTCCGGATCGTCCCGGGCGAGGAGCGCCAGCGCGTGGCTGCCCACGGTGGCGCCGGCGCTGTAGGTAAAGACGTCGATGTTGCGGGCGGAGGTATGGGCAGCCAGCAGCTTGATCAGCTCGACCATGTGCGGTGCGGCGGCAAAGGCGTTCTCGACGTCTCGGGAATAGCGGAGGAAGTTCTCGGCCGTCGGCCAGGCGAAGAGCACCACCACCGCATGGCGGCCGGAGAAGTGCCGGATTTGCGAGGCCTGGCCCGCGGCCCGCTCCACGGTGGTGTTGGCGCCGTGGACATAGATCAGGATGTCCCTGTCGGCGCTGGCGTCGAGCGCCGCCTGGATCTTGGCGAGCCAGGCACTGGTCGCCGCGTCCGGTGCGCCGTCCGCCGGCACGGTCGCCATCTCCTGCATTGCGGTCAGATGGATGAACGGCCGGTCCGACGCGTCCGCGCCAGTGGTCCACTCCAGGAGCTGGTCGAGGGTCGAGCCCTCGTCGCCGATCCGCATGTGCGCCTCTCCGACGTGGAGCCGCCGGTCGGGCGCCACCGTGTAGATCCGGTGCCCCTCCGGCCCGAACGGCAGACGGTTGCTGGCGTAGAAAAGCTCGATCTCGCTCCCCACGGCCAGCGCCGGTCCGAGATGCGCCGCCCCGGCGTCCTGGAAGATCAGCGGCGCCGGCATCAGTCGCATAGGCGGGTGATAGAACACGAAGAACAGCGTGGTGCCGAGGACGGCGACGCCGACGAGGGCCGCTCCGATCAACGCCGTTCGCCTTCGCATCATCCGTCCTCCAGCCAAGCCCAGTCGGACAGAGCAGATGGCGCACGTCCCGGTCAAGGCGGACCACCACGGCTTGACAGGTCCGGCGCTGCAGCGTTCACTTGCCGGTGGAACCGTTCGAGACGTCAAGGGGGCCGGCATGATCGTTCGCAACATCATCAACTCCAAGCCGAGTACGCAGATCATCACCATGAAGCCGACCGACACGGTGGCCAGCGCCGTCGAGGTGCTGGCCAAGCATCGCATCGGCGCGGTGATCGTCAGCCGGGACGGCGCCATGGTCGACGGGATCCTGTCGGAACGCGACATCGTGCGCTCGCTCGGCACCCGCGGGGTCTCGACCCTCGAGGCCCAGGCGCAAGATTCTGATGACCTCGACGGTGATCGGCTGCCATCCGCAGGACACGGCAATTTCCGTCCTCGAGAAGATGACCGACGGCCGCTTCCGCCACATGCCGGTGATCGAGGATAACCGCATGATCGGGGTGATCTCGATCGGCGACGTGGTCAAGGCGCGGATCACCGAGGTCCAGTCCGAGAATGCCGCTCTCACCGACATGATCTCGAACAGCTGGTGATTTCCGGCCCGACCGGGCCTTGACCGGGGGCGCGCAATCCTGTTGCCTCCGCGGACGAAGCACTGCGGGGAGCAGCGATGCGCATCGGGCTCTATCCTGGCACGTTCGACCCGCTGACGCTCGGGCATCTCGACATCATCCGAAGAGCCTGCAGCCTGGTCGACCGCCTTGTCATCGGGATCGCCATCAATCGCGACAAGGGGCCGCTCTTCGATCTCGAGACCCGGGTGGCGATCGTCGAGGCCGAATGCGCCCCGATCGCCGCGGCCGCGGGGATCGAGATCGTGGCGCATCCGTTCGAGAACCTGCTCATCCACTGCGCCGAGGCGGTGGACGCCAGCGTGATCATCCGCGGCCTGCGCGCCGTCTCGGACTTCGAGTACGAGTTCCAGATGGTCGGCATGAACCGGGCAATGAACGACGATATCGAGACGGTGTTCCTGATGGCGGATGCCCATTACCAGGCGATCGCCTCGCGGCTGGTCAAGGAGATCGCCCGGCTCGGCGGCGACATCTCGGGCTTCGTTCCGCCGCTGGTGGCCCGTGCGCTCGCGGAAAAGTTCCAGGCCGAGCGGGTTTGAGGGTTTCCGCCGGCGACCGGGGCTCTTAGGGTCCGGCCGGACACCGCTTAGGAGGAACGGCCATGGCCGAAATCAGGGATCCCGAGAACACGCTGGTGATCGCGCTCAAGGAAGGCGGCGAGGTCGTCATCGAGATGCTGCCCGACGTGGCGCCGAAGCACGTGGAGCGGATCAAGGCTTTGGCCCGGGCGGGGGAGTACGACAACGTCGCCTTCCACCGGGTGATCGACGGCTTCATGGCGCAGACCGGCGACGTGGCGAACGGCGACATGGAGGACGGCTTCAACATCCGCCGGGCCGGCACCGGCGCCTCCTCGCAGCCCGACCTGCCGGCGGAGTTCTCCAAGCTGCCGTTCGATCGCGGCGTCGTCGGCATGGCGCGGTCGCAGAACCCGAACTCGGGGAACTCGCAGTTCTTCATCATGTTCGCAGACGGTCACTTCCTGAACGGGCAGTACACGGTCTGGGGCCGGGTGGCGAAGGGCATGGAGCACGTGGACGCCATCACCCGCGGCGAGCCGCCCTCGGCGCCGGACCGGATGATCTCCGTGCGCGTGGCGGCCGACGCATGATCCGCCGCAGCTTCCTCGCGATCGTCGCCGCGGCCGGGATTGCCTCGGCGGCGGCTGCCCAGAGCGATCAGGACGTCTTGGTCATCGACGTGGCCGGGTCGGTCAACGGAACCGTCGAGATCGCCCTGGACCGCGCTCACGCACCCCAGCACGTGGATCGCATCGAGGCGCTGGCACGCTCGGGCGCCTATGACGGAGTAGTCTTCCACCGGGTGATAGACGGCTTCATGGCCCAGACCGGCGACGTCGAGTTCGGCACCCGCGACGCGTTCGCCTCGGGCCGGGCCGGGTCCGGCGGTTCGGACCTGCCGGACTTGCCGGCCGAGTTCTCCGACGTGCCCTTCGAGAAGGGGACGGTCGGCATGGCCCGATCCTCCGATCCGAACTCGGCCAACAGCCAGTTCTTCATCATGTTCGCACCGACGTCGCACCTGAACGGCCAGTACACCGTCGTGGGCCAAGTCGTCTCCGGCCAGGACATCGTGGACCAGATCCGGCGCGGGGCGGGCGGCAACGGCGAGGTTTCGGATCCTGACTGGATGGCGAAGGTCCGGGTCAAAGGCGAGAGCTGAGGAGAGGGCAATGGCAGAACCGGAACATCCGGCCGTGCGGCACGAGCGCCTGAGCGGTGGGATCGAGGCGGCGCGGGCGCGGCTGGCGGAGCGTGAGAGCATGGACTGGGCTGAGGTCGGCAATCTCCTCGACGCACTGTCGCACGAGCTCAACGACATTACCAATCTCGAGAAGAACGACCACGCGGCGGCCCACGGCCACTACGATCGCATCGAGGCGCAACTGGGCGAGGTCAACACCAAGCTCGACGCCGACGAGGCTTGAACCTGGGGCTTGCTGTCCCGGGGGCGTTAGCCTTTCGGGTATCATGCAAGGCAGGTACAATGCATCGTACATGCGATGTACATAAGATGCACGTCTAGGAAGTCGCCATTAATCCTTGCCAGGTCAGGAAAATCGGGGGGGCATCTCGCCCCCCCTGCCTCGGTTGGTATCAGAGCGAGTAGTACATCTGGTATTCGACCGGATGCGGCGTGTGTTCCATCATGTAGACCTCGGGCCACTTCAGGGCGATGTAGCCGGCGATCTGGTCCTTGGTGAAGACGTCGCCGTGGAGCAGGAACTCGTGGTCGGCCTCGAGCGTCTGCAGGGCCTCGCGGAGGGAGCCGCAGACCGTCGGGATCTCGGCGAGTTCTTCCGGCGGCAGGTCGTAGAGATCCTTATCGGCGGCCGAGCCCGGGTCGACCTTGTTGCGAATGCCGTCGATGCCGGCCATCAAGAGCGCCGCGAAGCCAAGGTAGGGGTTGGCGCAGGGGTCGGGGAAGCGGGCCTCGACCCGCTTGGCCTTGGGGTTCTCCGACCACGGGATGCGGATCGAGGCGGAACGGTTGCGGGCGGAGTAGGCCAGCAGCACCGGCGCCTCGAAGCCGGGGATCAGCCGCTTGTAGCTGTTGGTGGTCGGGTTGGTGAAGGCGTTGATGGTCTTGGCGTGCTTGAGGATGCCGCCGATGAACCAGAGGGCCTCGGACGAGAGATCGGCGTACTTGTCGCCGGCAAAGACCGGCTTGTTTCCCTTAAAGATCGACATGTTGACGTGCATGCCCGAGCCGTTGTCGCCGTAATAGGGTTTCGGCATGAATGTCGCGGTCTTGCCATAGGCCGCGGCGACCTGCTGGATCACGTACTTGTATTTCAGGATGTTGTCGGCCTGTTGGGTCAGGGATCCGAAGACGAGGCCGAGCTCGTGCTGCGGCGACGCCACCTCGTGGTGGTGCTTGTCGACCTTCATGCCCATGCGCTTCATGGTCGAGAGCATTTCGGATCGGATGTCCTGGGCAGCGTCGACCGGCGGTAGCGGGAAGTAGCCGCCCTTGGTGCCGGCGCGGTGGCCCATGTTGCCCATCTCGTAGGCGGTGTCGGTGTTCCAGGCGGCATCGACCGCGTCGATGTGGAAGCCGACCTTGTTCGGGGAGTTCGAGAACCGGACGTCGTCAAAGAGGAAGAACTCCGCCTCGGGACCGAAGTAGGAGACGTCGCCGATGCCGGTCTGCTTGAGGAAGGCCTCGGCCTTGAGCGCCGTCCCGCGCGGGTCGCGTTCGTAGGGCTCGTTGGTGTCGGGCTCGAGTACCGAGCAGTGCAGGCAGAGGGTTTTCTCGGCGAAGAACGGGTCGATATAGGCCGAGGCTGAGTCCGGCATCAGCTTCATGTCGGACTTCTCGATCGACTTCCAGCCGGCGATTGAGGAGCCGTCGAACATGAAGCCCTCGTCGAGGAAGTCCTCGTTGACCTCGTCGGACATCACCGTGACGTGCTGGAGCTTGCCCTTTGGGTCGCAGAAGCGCAGGTCCACATAGGGAATCTCGTCGTCCTTGAGGGACTTCAGAACCGATTTCTTGTCGCTCATCTCGTGTCCTTGTTGACAATTCAGAAGGAGGGCAGGCGCCACTCGGATCGTCGCGTCAGAGCGCGTCGTTACCCTCTTCGCCGGTCCGGATGCGGATCGCCTGTTCGACGGGAAGGACGAAGATCTTGCCGTCGCCAATCTTGCCGGTCTTGGCGGCGTTCACGATCGCCTCGATCGCCTGGTCCACCTGCTCGTCGGCCAGCACAACCTCAATCTTCACCTTCGGCAGGAAGTCGACGACGTATTCGGCGCCGCGGTAGAGCTCGGTATGTCCCTTCTGCCGACCGAAACCCTTGGCCTCGATCACGCTGAGGCCCTGGATCCCGACCTCCTGGAGGGCTTCCTTCACTTCATCGAGCTTGAACGGCTTGATGATGGCTTCGATTTTCTTCATGTGCCCGGGCTCCCCGACCGTATCTATCGGCGATCCTGTCGCCAGCTAGCGGCTCGTGAAAACAGGTTGCCCGGAGGGATTCAATGGAGGGGGCCGGGGCCAGCTGGAGCCGGTGGGGGAATCCGGTCCCAATGCCCGAGAAATATGCAAGATGCGCAAATTATAGGCAGAAATCGAGCGTTCCCCGTTGGCCGGAGTGCCCCATTGGAGGTGCAATTCAGGCTCGATTTTTCGCTCGCGCCCACGGGACGCGTCTGTTAGGAAGCGCCGGATCCGGTCCCCGGGCGCGAAAAGGGCCGAGGACCGCGGGCGTGGCGGAACTGGCAGACGCACCAGATTTAGGTTCTGGCGCCGAAAGGCGTGGGGGTTCGAGTCCCTTCGCCCGCACCAGAGATTGAAGGACGAGGAAGTCAGATGCAGGTCACCGAGACCCTGAACGAAGGCCTGAAGCGGGAGTACTCCATCCGGGTTCCCGCCGGCGAGCTCGACAGCAAGGTCACCGAGAAGCTTGAGGAGGCCCGCAAGGACTTCCAGATGAAGGGCTTCCGCAAGGGCAAGGCGCCGGCGGCGCTGATGAAGAAGATGTTTGGCAAGTCGGTTCTGGGCGAGGCGATGCAGGAGACGATCGACCAGGCGATGCGCGAGCATTTCGAGTCGAGCGGCGACCGGCCCGCGCTGCAGCCCGAGGTCAAGATGACCAACGAAGACTGGCAGGAAGGCCAGGACGTCGAGGTCTCGATGGCCTACGAGGCGCTGCCGCAGGTGCCCGAGTTGGCGCTTGGCGAGGTGAAGCTGGAAAAGCTCGTGGCGGAGATCGACGAGGCCGCAGTGGAGGAGGCGCTGGTCAATCTTGCGTCCTCGGCCAACGACTACGAGGACCGCAAGAAGGGAACGAAGGCCAAGAACGGCGACCAGGTGGTCATCGACTTCAAGGGCATGATCGACGGCGAGGCCTTCGAGGGCGGCGCCGCAGAGGACTATCCGCTGGTCCTGGGGTCCAAGGGGTTCATCCGTGGGTTCGAGGAGCAGCTCACCGGCGTCAAGGCCGGTGAGGAGAAGGACGTGGTCGTCACGTTCCCCGAAGAATACGGCGCCAAGAACCTGGCGGGCAAGGAGGCGACGTTTTCGGTGACGGTGAAGGCGGTCAAGGCGCCGAAGCCGGCGGAGATCGACGACGCGCTGGCCACCCGTTTTGGGGTGGAGTTCTCGACAAGCTCAAGGAGCAGATCCGGACCCGGCTCGGCGATGAGTATGCGCAGGCGGGTCGTGCGATTCTGAAGCGGCGGTTGATGGATGCGCTGGACGGGATGGTGAGCTTCGAGCTGCCGCCGACGCTGGTCGGCGTGGAAGCCAAGCAGATCGCTCACCAGCTCTGGCACGAGGAGCATCACGACCACCACGGCCACGACCATCCCGAGATCGCGCCGACCGAGGAGCACATGAAGCTCGCGGAGCGGCGGGTGCGCTTGGGGCTGCTCTTGGCCGAGATCGGCAACAAGCACGAGATCACCGTGGCCGAACAGGAGCTGCAGCGGGCGCTCTTTTCGCAGGCGCGGCAGTATCCGGGGCAGGAGCGGCAGTTCCTGGAGTTCGTTCAGAAGAATCCGCAGGCGCTGCAGCAGATCCGCGCGCCGCTCTTCGAGGACAAGGTGGTGGACTTCATCCTGGAACTTGCCACCGTCACCGAGAAGACGGTGAGCAAGGACGAGCTCCAGAAGGCGATCGAGGCGCTGGACGCGGACGGCGAGGCGGCGACGATGCCGGCCGCGGCAGAGACTTCGCCCGCCTAGGCGGTTTCGCGGGCCGGGTGAAAGCCGCGCAAACCCGCGAGGACCCGGCCGAGGAGCACGGTCGCCCGCCATCGCCGCAGGGCCTTGCGGGAGGCCGGCCGTACGCGGAGAGACCGTTCGATGTCGGCAAGGTAGTAGCGGTGCGAGAGCGGGTTCACGTCAGCCACGTCCGGGCGCTTTCAGGTTGATGAAGCCGGCTTCCGGCTGATCCGGAGGCCCGGTGTCCAGCTTCACGTCAAAAGGCGAACGGAGGGTTTACGGCCGGCACCGCCGGCGCGGATTTGTCGCCTGACGGTGGGGCCCTTGCGGAGGGCCTCCGGGGTGATTATTCCTCTGTTCAACCAGGGCGCGCATCCGAGGACGTCCCGGGCATTGTAAAGGCAGGAATTCCAATGAAAGACCCGGTGACAACCTACATGAACCTCGTGCCTATGGTCGTCGAGCAGACGGCCCGCGGTGAGCGCGCCTACGACATCTTCTCACGGCTGCTCAAGGAGCGGATCATCTTCGTGGCCGGACCGGTGGAGGACAGCATGTCGACGCTGGTCGTCGCCCAGCTGCTCTTTCTCGAGGCGGAGAACCCGAAGAAGGAAATCTCCATGTATATCAACAGCCCCGGCGGGGTGGTGACGTCCGGATTGTCGATCTACGATACCATGCAGTACATCCGGCCGCCGGTCTCCACCCTCTGCGTCGGCCAGGCTGCGAGCATGGGCTCGCTGTTGCTGACTGCCGGGACCACCGGGATGCGCTACAGCCTGCCCAACAGCCGGATCATGGTGCACCAGCCCTCGGGCGGCTTCCAGGGGCAGGCGACGGACATCATGATCCACGCCCGCGAGACCCAGGCGCTGAAGGACCGGCTTAACCAGATTTACCATCACCACACCGGCCAGTCGGTGGAAGCGATCGAATTTGCCCTGGAGCGCGACCGGTTTATGACGGCGCAGGACGCCAAGGAATGGGGCCTGATCGACGAGATCGTCACGCAGCGAGACGTCGAGGTGACGCCCTCGTGAAGGGGCCTGGCGCCGGGTCAGATTCCGGCGCCTTTGCGCTTGTATTTGCTGGCACAAGCATGTTCCTATGGGAACGGTGACGGCCCTGATGCGGGCAGACGACGTTGATGGCGCAGGAAAAGTTGGCGAAAGCCGGAGGCTGAGATGAGCAAGACGGGCAGCGGCGATGCCAAGAATACCCTTTACTGCTCGTTCTGCGGCAAGAGCCAGCACGAGGTCCGCAAGCTGATCGCGGGGCCGACTGTGTTCATCTGCGACGAGTGCGTCGAGCTGTGCATGGACATCATTCGCGAGGAGACCAAGAGCAATCTGGTCAAATCCTCGGACGGGGTGCCCACGCCGCACGAGATCTGCAAGGTGCTGGATGACTACGTCATCGGCCAGCAGGTCGCCAAGCGCGTGCTCTCGGTTGCCGTCCACAACCACTACAAGCGGCTGAACCACGCCAGCAAGAACACCGACGTGGAGCTGCAGAAGTCCAACATCATGCTGATCGGCCCCACGGGCTGCGGCAAGACGCTGTTGGCCCAGACGCTGGCGCGCATCCTCGACGTGCCCTTCACCATGGCCGACGCCACCACCCTGACGGAGGCCGGCTACGTCGGAGAGGACGTGGAGAATATCATCCTGAAGCTGCTGCAGTCGGCGGAATACAACGTCGAGCGCGCGCAGCGCGGCATCGTCTACATCGACGAGGTCGACAAGATCAGCCGCAAGTCGGACAACCCGTCGATCACGCGGGACGTCTCGGGCGAGGGCGTGCAGCAGGCGCTCCTGAAGATCATGGAGGGAACCGTGGCCTCCGTGCCGCCGCAGGGCGGGCGCAAGCATCCGCAGCAGGAGTTCCTGCAGGTCGACACCACAAACATCCTCTTTATCTGCGGTGGCGCTTTCGCTGGCCTCGACAAGATCATCGCGCAGCGCGGCCGCGGCTCGGCGATGGGCTTCGGGGCGGACGTCAAGGACACCGATGACCGTCGGGTGGGCGAGCTCTTTCAGGAACTGGAGCCGGAGGATCTTCTGAAGTTCGGGCTCATCCCGGAATTCGTCGGGCGCCTGCCAGTGCTGGCCACGCTGACGGACCTCGACGAGGACGCGCTGATCACCATCCTGACCGAACCGAAGAACGCGCTGATCAAGCAATATCAGCGGCTCTTCGAGATGGAGGACGTGCAGCTGTCCTTTACCGACGACGCGCTGAAGGCCGTGGCAAAGCGGGCGATCGACCGGAAGACCGGTGCGCGCGGGTTGCGCTCGATCCTAGAGGAAGTGCTGCTCGACACCATGTTCGAGTTGCCGTCGATGCAGGGCGTCGAAGAGGTGGTGGTGAACGAGGAGTGCATCCTCCGCAAGGGCGAGCCATTGCTCATATATGCCGACCGGAAGGACGGCTCCGCCTCGGCCTCGGCCTCCTGAACCAGCGCGGGGTGCGCCAAAAGGGCGAGGCGCGCGAGAGAAGGATGAGGTCGGAATGAGCTTCCTCTTGAAGGCTTTCACTTGGTGGAACGGCCAGACGCTCGGGACGCAGTTCTATACCTGGCGCAAGGGGAAGCGCGTCGGCGAGGACGCGCAGGGTAACGTCTATTATCAGAACGCCGACGGGTCGCGGCGCTGGGTGATCTACAACGGCGAAGCCGAGGCCAGCCGGGTGTCGGCGGAGTGGCACGGCTGGTTGCATCACACCTGGCAGGATCCGCCGACGATCGCGCCGCTGCCGCGCCGGGCGTGGGAGAAGCCGCATGTGCCGAACATGACCGGCAGTGCGCTGGCATACCGGCCGCCGGGCAGCATCCTTTCGCCCAGCCCTCAGGCGCGGGCGGACTACGAGGCCTGGGCACCGGAGTAGGGCAGGCCATGGCCAACAGTATTGCGGAAACGGTGATCGGCGCCGTGGTCTTGGCGGCGGCGGCGGGATTCGTGGTCTATGCCGGGCAGAGCCGTGGCCTGCAGATCGGCGGCGACAGTTATCCGCTCACCGCGAGCTTTCGCAGCGCCGACGGGATTTCGGTGGGTACGGATGTGCGGGTCGCGGGGATCAACGTCGGTTCGGTGACGGGGCTCGATCTGGATCCGGCGACCTATCGGGCCAAGGCCACGTTCTCGGTGGATGACAAGCTGCAGATCCCCACGGACTCGGATGTGAAGATTTCGTCTGAGAGCCTGCTCGGCGGCAATTTCGTGGAGATCACCCCGGGAGCGTCGGAGGACGTGCTGGCGGCGGGGGACGAGATCGTGAATACCCAGGGCTCGGTGAGCCTGCTCAATCTCCTCATGCGGTTCGGGACCGGGCAGTGATGGGCCGGCTTCTGGGGGCGTTGCTGGTGCTGGCGGCGGGGCAGGCGGTGGCGGCGCAGTCGGTGCAGATGTCCGGGGGGCAGGCGATGGTGGACGCGGATCACCTGCACCTTCGCGGGCTCGACACGCTGAACGGGACGGCGCAGGACATCGACATGCGGGCGGGGGAGACGGTTCGGTTCGGACGTCTCGAGATCACCGCCGAGGCCTGCCGGGTGCCGCAGGACGATCCGGCCGGCGACGCCTTTGCGTTCCTGAAGATCCGCGACGTCCGGGAAGAAGTGGATCGGTTCTCGGGATGGATGTTCGCGTCCTCGCCGGCGCTCTCGGCGCTCGATCATCCGCGCTACGACGTTTGGGTGGTGAACTGCACGCCCTGAGAGGGAAAACACACGGTTTGCACACTGTGTGCAGGCACCTTAAGTATCTGAATATATTGTAGTATGGTAGCTAAATTTACTTTCGAGTAACGGCTCCGAATCAGGGTGTCGTGGCGAAGCGGAGACGGGAGCGTTCGCGGGCCTTGGCGGCCTCGATTTCGCGGTCGCGCGGCTCGGCGGAGGTGACCATCGAGGCGAGAAGGAGGCGGGCGGCCCTGGCGACGTCGTCGACGGCGCGCTCGAAGGCGGCCTCGTTGGCCTTGGATGGGTGGGTGTATCCGCTGATCTTGCGGACGAACTGGATCGAGGCGGCGCGGATCTCGTCGTCGGTCGCGGGCGGTTCGAAGTTGAAGAGCGGCTTGATGTTGCGGCACATGGGCGGCCTCCGGTCAGGTATTGCCCCGAGATGGTGGGGCGGAACGGACAGGAATCAACCGGCCGCCGCTGCGGCGAAGGCGGCCAGCGCGGCTCCGGCACCGGCCGGCGCGGTCCAGATCTCGGGACCGACGGCGAGGAAATCCGCGGCGCCGGCGAGGCTGCGCGCGAGCTCCGGCGTCAAGCCCCCCTCGGCGACGACAGGAACCTCGATCATCTCGGCCCACCACTGGAAGAGGTCGAGCGGGGCCATGGTCCCGTCGCCGAGGCCGGTGGCCGCGACGGGGCCGAAGGCGACATAGTCGGCGCCGATCTCGCCTGCGGTGAGCCCGTCGTGACGGGAGGCGCGGGCGAAGGCGCCGACGATGGCGTCGGCCCCAAGCGCCTTGCGGACGGCACGGACCTGGCGGGCGCCGTCGGTTAGGTGAACGCCGTCGAGACCGAGCCGCGGCACCAGGCGGTGATGATCGGCCACCACCAGCGGCACGTCCCGGGCGTGGGCGACCGGCCGCAAGGCGTCGGCGGCACGGGCGACGTCGTCCTCGGAAGCGGCGGCGAGCGCGAGGCGGACGCAGGCGATGTCGGTGGAGTCGAGGAGCGCCGCCAACCGATCCGAAAGCTCCGCGTCGAAGACCGGCGGCGTGACGAGGTAGAGCCGCGTGGTGGCGGCGTCGGTCATTCGGCTGGTCCGCTCAGCGGCGCAAGATCGAGCGTCCGGCGTAGACCGCATTGTCGCCCAGATCCTCCTCGATGCGGATGAGCTGGTTATACTTGGCCAAGCGGTCGGAGCGCGACAGCGAGCCGGTCTTGATCTGGCCGCAGTTGGTGGCGACGGCGAGATCGGCGATGGTGGAGTCCTCGGTTTCGCCGGAGCGGTGCGACATCACCGCGGTGTAGCCGGCGCGGTGCGCCATCTCGACGGCGGCCAGCGTCTCGGTGAGCGAGCCGATCTGGTTGACCTTGACCAGGATCGAGTTGGCGACGCCTTTCGCGATTCCGTCCGAGAGCCGGGCGGTGTTGGTGACGAAGAGATCGTCGCCAACGAGCTGGCAGCGGTTGCCGATCTTGTCGGTGAGGATCTCCCAGCCCTTCCAGTCGTCCTCGGACATCGCGTCCTCGACCGAGATGATCGGATAATCGTCGACGAGACCGGCAATGTAGTCGGCGTTCTCGGCCGGCCGGAGCTTTCGGCCTTCGCCCTTCATGTCGTAGACGCCCTTGACGAAGTATTCGGTCGCGGCGCAATCCAGCGCGAGGTAAACGTCCTCGCCGGGGGTGAAGCCGGCTGCCTCGATGCTCTTCATTATGAAATCAAGCGCTTCGGTCGTGGAGCTGAGGCCCGGTGCGAAGCCGCCTTCGTCGCCGACGTTGGTGTTGTGGCCGGCCTTGGCGAGGCCCTTCTTCAGCGCGTGAAAGATCTCGGACCCCATGCGCACGGCCTGGTGCAAGCTGTCCGCACCCACGGGCATGATCATGAATTCCTGGATGTCGATCGGGTTGTCCGCGTGGGCGCCGCCATTGATGATGTTCATCATCGGCACCGGCAGGACATGGGCCGAGACCCCGCCGACGTAGCGGTAGAGCGGGACGCCGAGGCTCTGGGCGGCCGCCTTGGCGGAGGCGAGGCTGGCGCCGAGGATGGCGTTGGCGCCGAGGCGGCCCTTATTGGCGGTGCCGTCGAGGTTGATGAGGAAGCGGTCGATGCCAGCCTGGTCGGTGGCGCTAAGGCCGGTGAGCGCATCGCAGATCGGGCCGTTCACAGCCTCGACGGCACGCCGGACGCCCTTGCCGCCGTAGCGCCCCGGGTCGCTGTCGCGGAGCTCCACCGCCTCGTGGGCGCCGGTGGAGGCGCCGGAAGGGACCGCGGCCCGGCCCATGGAGCCGTCCTCGAGCAGCACGTCGACCTCGACGGTGGGGTTGCCGCGGCTGTCGAGGATCTCGCGGCCCACGACATCGATGATGACTGACATCGGAAAAGTCCCCCGTTCGGCTGCGTGCCCCAATATCCGGTGCTTAGCCCAAAGGCCGATACGGGGAAACGGAAAACTGGCTCAGCTCTCGTCGCGGCGGCGTTGCTCCACGCGCTCGCGGACGGCCGCCACTGCGTCCGGTGCGATCAGACCGAGGCGAGCGGCGTCTTCCGCGATAGCGAGGCTGTCGGGGGCGAGGACGAGATGGGCACCAGTGGCGTGCAGGGTTTCGGACAGGCGGGCGACCTCGGCGGCGCGGTCCGGCCCGCGGGCGGTGATGTCGCGGATGTAGACCGCGCGGATACGCGCGCCGTGGCGCTCGACGAGTCGGCTGTAGATTTCGGGATCGTGCTGGCCGCTGTCGCCGATGAGCACAAAGGGCATCTCGTCGTAGAGCGCCATCATCGCCTCGATGAGGTGGCGCTTGTGGTCGACGGCGCGGCGGGGCAGGGGCGACTTCAGGCTCACGCCCCATTCGCGGAGAAAGAGGATCGGACCCTCGGGGATGGCGTGCCGCTGGAAGAAGGCTTCGAGGATGTCATAGATGCCCCAGGGCGCGCGGGAGACGTAGAGCATCGGGTTGCCCTCGTCGCCCGAGGGGCCGGCGTGGAGCGCCCGGTAGAGGACGGAGACGCCGGGGAAAACGGTGCGGCTCTCGGCGTCCTGGACGAAGAGCCGCCAGAGCATCGCCGCCTTGTTGGCGACGCCGGTGTGCATCACGGTGTCGTCGATGTCGGAAACCACCACCACCTGAGCGCGCACGGGGATGTAGACGTCGGCCACCGTTTCGATGCGTTCGGGGCTGAGCATCTCGATGTCGAGGCTGTGCCACAGCCGGTCGGTGGGCGGTGGGGCGCCGGGGGCCATCTCGATGCGGAAGTAGCCGTCGTGGTCGGACTCGACCTCGACCTCGGCGCCATAGAAGCGGGCGCGGATGCGGGCGCCACGGACCGCGCGGCGGCGGATGCGGCGGACGATGTCGCGAAGTTCGTCGCCGGCGTGTGCGCCGCCGGTGTGCTGGAAGAAGGCGCGGCCGATGACGAAGATGCGGGTGCGCGAGCCATAGCCGCGGTAGGCCTGGAGCACCACGCCGCGGCGACCGCGGGCGGTGCGGACCGGGCGGGCGAGGAGGCGAAGGACGCCGGAAAGGGGGCTGCGATGGCTCAAGCCGGGCTCAGGCGGCGTCGGCTGCGGCCAGCGCGCCGTGGATCGCCGCGACCACCGCCGCGCCCTCGCCGATGGCGCCTCCGACGCGCTTGACCGAGCCGGCGCGGACGTCGCCGATGGCGAAGACGCCGGGGAGGCTCGCCTCGAGCGGCGGCTTGCCGGGGGCCGCGCCGGGGACCGCCGCGCCGGTGAGCACGAAGCCGGAGCGGTCGAGGCGGAGCTTGCAGGGGCGGACCCAGCTCGTTTCGGGATCCGCGCCGACGAACAGGAAGAGGTTGCGGATCGGCTGGGTCTCGGTGTCGCCGGTGCGGCGGCAAATCCAGGTGAGGCTTTCGAGATGCCGTTCCGGGTCGCCGCCGAGGGCGACAATCTCGGTCTCGGTGAGGAGCCGGATGTTGGGAGTCGCCGCGATCCGGTCCACGAGGTAGCGCGACATGTTCTTGTTGAGGTCGGGGCCGCGGATGATGAGGCTGACCCGGGCGGCGTGGGCGGAGAGATAGACCGCGGCTTGGCCGGCGGAGTTGCCGCCGCCGACCAGTGCGACCTCGGCGCCGGCGCAGAGGCGGGCCTCGATGGGGGAGGCCCAGTACCAGACGCCGCGGCCCTCGAAGCGCTCGATGTCGTTGAGCGCCGGGCGCCGGTAGCGGGCGCCGCTGGCGATGACCACGGTGCGGGCGGTTACCGCCCCGCCGTCGCCGAGTTCGAGCCGGTAAGGGCCCTCCGGGCCGAGGCAGACGAGTTCGCCCACCCTGGCCGGGAAGATGATCTCGGCGCCGAACTTCTCGGCCTGGACGAAGGCGCGGCCGGTCAGGGCCTGGCCAGTGATGCCGGTGGGGAAGCCAAGGTAGTTCTCGATGCGGGCACTGGCGCCGGCCTGGCCGCCGTAACCCTGGGAATCGAGGACGGCGACCGAGAGACCCTCGGAGGCGGCATATACTGCGGCGGAGAGTCCGGCGGGGCCGGCGCCGACCACGGCGACGTCGAAGAGCGCGCGGCTCGGGGCGTTGCCGGTCATGCCGAGGGCGCGGCCGAGGTCGCCGATCGACGGGTTGAGAAGGGTCTCGCCGGTGGGGGTGATGACGACGGGAAGGACGGTGCCGCCGGCCTTGCAGTGGCCGAGGAGGCCGGCGGCGGCCGGGTCGGTCGCCGGGTCGGCGATCTTGTGGGGCAGGGCACTGCGGCGCAGGAAGGTTGCGATGCGGATGACGTCGGCGTCGTCGGGATCGCCGATGATCAGCGGGCCGCCGTGGGCGGACTGGATGAGCTGGACCCGGCGCAGGATCAGGGCGCGGGTGATGCGTTCGCCGAGGGTGGCCTCTGCGACGAGGAGGGCGCGCAAGCCGGCGGGCGGGATGAGGATGGCGGTGACGTCGCCTTCGGCGTAGCCGTCGACGAGGGCGGGGCGGCCGGAGAGGGTGCCGGCCTCGGCGAGGAACTGGCCGGGGCCCTGCTCGACCACCGGCTGGCGGCTGCCGAAGCCATCGCGCTGGCTGATGGTGACCATGCCCTCGAGCACGATGAACATGCCGGGCGCCGGCTCGCCGGCGATGAAGAGCGCCTCGCCAAGGCGGTAGTGGCGCTCGGTGCCGAAGCGGCGCAGACGCTCGATCTCCTCGGTGGTGAGATAAGGAAAGGTCTCGTCGTGGCGCGGATAGAGGATGACCCGGTCGGCCGCATCGGGCCGAATCTCTGGTGTGACGTCGTTCATCAGAGGCGCCCCCCTCGCGTCGCGGTGCCTGACGCCCAGAGATATGCCGGGACACGCCGCGGGACAACGGCCTGCATGTTGTCAGGGGCGGCCGCCTCGCATAGCCTCCGCCGGCAAGAGCCAACGGGAGGACATGATGGCCGATACGCCTTATGGGTTCGACACCTTGCAGATTCACGCCGGTGCCCGGCCCGATCCAGCGACGGGGGCGCGGCAGACGCCGATCTACCAGAACACCGCCTACGTGTTCCGGGATGCCGACCATGCGGCGGCGCTCTTCAATCTGCAGGAGGTGGGCTACATCTATTCGCGGCTGACCAATCCGACGGTGATGACGCTGGCCGAGCGGCTGGCGGCGCTCGAGGGCGGCGCCGGGGCGGTCTGCACCTCCTCGGGGCATGCGGCGCAGATCATGGCGCTGTTCCCGCTGATGCGGCCTGGGGACAACATCATCGCGTCGAACCGGCTCTATGGCGGTACGGTCACGCAATTTACTCATACAATCAAGCGCTTCGGCTGGTCGGCGGAGTTCGTGGATACCGACGACCTGACCGCGATCGAGGATCTTGCCGACGACAACACCAAGGCGATCTTCTGTGAATCCATCGCGAATCCCGGCGGTTATGTGACCGATATTCCGGCGCTGGCGGAGGTGGCCAAGCGGCTCGGGGTGCCGCTGATCGTCGACAATACCTCGGCGACGCCCTACCTCTGCAAGCCGATCGAAATGGGGGCGGACATCGTGGTGCATTCGACCACGAAGTACCTGACAGGAAATGGAACGGTGGTCGGCGGCTGCGTCATCAACTCGGGCACCTTCGACTGGTCGGCCTCGGGCAAGTTTCCCAGCATGACGGACCCGGAGCCGGCCTATCACGGGCTCAAGTTCCACGAGACCTTCGGGCCGATGGCCTACACCTTCTTCGGTATCGCCATCGGGCTGCGCGATCTCGGGATGAGCATGGCGCCGCAGAACGCGTTCCTGACGTTGCTCGGCACCGAGACGCTGAGCCTGCGGATGAAGAAGCACGTGGAGAATGCGGAAAAGGTTTCGGCCTGGCTGGAGAGAGATTCGCGGGTGGAGTCGGTCTCCTATGCCGGGCTTGCGTCGTCGCCCTACAACGAGCGGGCGCGGCGGCTCTATCCCAAGGGGGCGGGGGCGCTCTTCACCTTCGCACTCAAGGGAGGCTACGACGCCTGCGTGAACCTGGTGAACTCGGTCGAGCTGTTCAGCCATGTGGCGAACCTCGGCGACGCGCGGTCGCTGATCATCCATTCGGCCTCGACGACCCACCGGCAGCTCACGCCGGAGCAGTTGGAGGCGGCGGGGGCGACGCCGAACATGGTGCGGCTGTCGATCGGGATCGAGGATGCGGACGATATCATCAGGGACCTCGACCAGGCGTTGGCGAAGGCGACGGGTTAAGGATTGGGCGGGACGATGGAGGGCCATCGGCGGAGTTTTCGCCGGTGGTAATAGAGGTTTACGGAGATTTTCTCCGAGCTGGAATTGATATGGAAACCGTATGGACTCTTGTCGGTATGAACGGGCGTCGGGGCGCAAAGGGTTAACGCGTTAACCGGCGTCAGCGCGTCACCAGCAGATGGCGAGGTAGCGGCGCTCGAGCGTCCGGAAGATCGTCCTGTCGAACTGGCACGTCCACTCCGAGGCGCCGAACGCGCTGCAGCTCGGATTTGCCGCGGTGCCGGAGCGGAGCATCGCGCCGGCGGTGGCACGTTTCCACGAGGTGGTCAGCGATCTATTCTGAGCGCCGGCCCTATCGGGTCGCGATCAATTGGCCCTATCACGAATCGGATCGCAATGCGAGCGTAAGATCGAGAGTCAACTCATTGTCATCACGCAGTGATTTGTGAGCGGCGCGCACCTTTGAGGTGCGCGCGGGCGCCATGATGGTGTCCGCGCGGGGGGTTGGCAGGGGGAGAGCCATGCGACGAACGTCTTCGATGCAGATGCGCGACACCTGGGCCGGCGGCATGGCGGGCCGGGCGGAGCCGCGACGCAATCCGGTCCTGGCGCGGCTGGGTGGCCCCGGGGGCTACTACAACGTCGGCAATGCGGTGGCGCTGACCGCGGGGCTGGCGGTGCAGGTCGCCGCTTCGCTTGACGCGGGCGGAGAGGGTATGGAGGCGGTGGTCCGGGCGGCGCGGGCCTATCTCTTCGGCAGTCCGGGAGCGACGTCGCTGACCGTCTCGATCCTGATCTTCTTCGTGTCCGGGGAGATGTACCATCGCGCCTGGGCGCGCGGCGCGCCGCCGGACGAACGGGCGAACTGGTGGGGCGACGTGCTGTCGGGCGTCGCGGCGGTGGTGCTGACCGCGGCGCTGGTGGCCTTCGGCGACGCGGTGCTGGCGCTCCTCTCCGGCGTCATGCTCGCTGCGGGCAAGTTCGGCAGCGCGCTGGTTCCGGGGAGCAGGGCGTCGCGGGACGCCTGGCGGCTGCTGCCGCTCCTGAGCCGGCTACCGGCGCTGGCGACGCTGGCGCTGCAGATCGTGCGGCTGGCCGGTGGCGGCGCCGGGGCGGGGGAGATGGTGATGCCGGTGGTGATGTTCGGCTGCTTCCTGCTCTGGCTGCGCGCCGACCTGCTGCTCCTTGCCGGCGAGCGCGCCGAGGTTCCGCGACGCTGACGCGCCGGCGAGGCGGCCGGTTGGCACGTGGCCGGGGTCGGCGCTGGGATCAGCGCGCCACCAGCAGATGCCCGAGGTAGCGGCGCTCAAGGGCGCGGAAGATGGCGACGATGAGGAAGGTGATCGCCATGTAGAGAACGGCCGCGGTGAGGAAGCCTTCGTAGGCAAGGTAGAACTTGGCGTTGAGGGTACGGCCGGCGCCGAGGATGTCCTGAATGGTGATGACGCTCGCCACCGCCGAGCCGTGGAGCATGAACACCACCTCGTTGCCCCATTGCGGCAGCGCCCGGCGCAGCGCGGCCGGGACGAGGACGAGGAAATCGACCTGGCGGGGCGAGAGGCCGAGGGCCTCCGCCGCCTCCTGCTCGCCCCGGGGCGCGGCCTCGAGGGCGCCGCGGATGATCTCGGAGGTATAGGCGCCGGAGTTGAGCGAGAAGGCGATGACCGCGCACCACCAGGGCTCGCGCAGGAAGGTCCAGGCCCAGCTGTCGCGGACCCAGTCGAACTGCGAGAGGCCGTAGTAGATGATGAAGGTCTGCACGAGGAGCGGCGTGCCGCGGAAGAGGTAGATGTAGGCGCCGATCAGCGGCGAGACCCACGGCACCCGGCGGTAGCGGGCCATGGCGGTCGGCAGCGCGATCAGGAATCCGACGGCCAGGGCTACGGCGGTCAGCTCGAGGGTGATCCAGACGCCGCGGGCGAAGAGCGGCCAGTTGGCGAGGACGAGGTCAACGCGCATGGACGAAGCCCCGGGCGCTGCGCTTCTCGACCCGGGCGAGGATCGCGGTCGAGGCCCAGGTGATGAAGAGGTAGACCAGAAGCACGGCGGCGAAGAAGACGAAGGGCTGGCGCACCGACTTGCCGGCGTCGTTGGCGAGGCCGACGAGATCCTGCAGGCCGATCACCGAGACCACCGCGGTGGATTTCACCAGCACCTGCCAGACGTTGGAATAGCCCGGCAGCGCGTAGCGGATGAGCTGCGGGATGGTGACGGTCCAGAGGATGGCGAGTTCGTGGAGACCGAGCGCCCGGCCGGCGTCGAGCTGGCCGCGGGGAATCGCCAGGAAGGCGCCGCGGAAAGTCTCGGTGAGGTAGGCGCCGTAGATGAAGCCGATGGCGATGACGCCGGCGGCGAAGGGCGATACGTCGACCGGCCCGAGGCCGAGGGCCGACACGAGGTTGTTCACCAGCCGCTGGCCGCCGAAGTAGACGAGGAGGATGAGGACGAGGTCGGGGACGCCGCGGACGATGGTGGTGTAGGTGAGGACCGCGGAGCGGGCGATCGGGCCGCCGCCGAGCCGCCCGGCGGCGCCGAGGGCGCCGAGGAAGGTGGCGAGGGCGAGGGAGAGGAGTGCCAGGGCGATGGTGACCAGCGCCCCTCCGGCGAGGAGGGGCGCGTAGCGGATCAGGTTATCCATCGGGGCCCGCGCCCGGCGGCGTCAGCTCGTGGCGCCGTAGATGTCGAAGTCGAAGTACTTCGCCACGATCTCGTCGTACTGGCCGTTGGCCCGGATCGCGTCGATGGCGGCGGAGAGCTTGTCGCGAAGCTCGGTGTCCTCCTTGCGGACGCCGATGCCGGCCCCCTCGCCGTGGATCGCCGGATCGTACTGCGGATCGCCGAGGAAGGCGTAGTCCTTGCCGGCGTCGGTCTTGAGGAAGCCGTCGTCGAGGGCGATGCTGTCGGCCATCACCGCGTCGAGCCGGCCGGCGGTGAGGTCGAGGTCCATCTCGTCCTGGGTGCCGTAGGTACGCAGCTCGGTGTCGGGGTAGTGCGCCTCCATGAAGGCCTGGTGGATGGTGCCGCGCTGGACGCCGACGAGCTTGCCGGCCATGCCCTCGGGGGTCGCCACCAGATCGGTGTCCTTGGCGGCGACGAAGCGGGCCGGGGTCTGGTAGTACTTCTTGGTGAAGTCGATGACCTGCTTGCGCTCCTCGGTGATCGACATCGAGGCGACGATAGCGTCGCACTTCTTCTCGAGCAGCGCCGGGATGATGCCGTCCCAGTCGACCTTGACCATGGTGCAGGTCTCGCCGATCTCGCCGCAGAGGGCGTTGGCGACGTCGATGTCGAAGCCGACGATGGTGCCGTCGGCGGAGGTCTCGGAGAAGGGCGGGTAGGCGCCCTCCACGCAGATGTTGAGGGCGAGTGCCGGACTGGCCACGGCAAGTGTCGCCGCCGCTGCAACTGCGCTGAGCATGCGGTTCATCGGAAAGGCTCCCTGTCTTGTTTTGTGACGGCAGCGTAGGCGTCCGGGCGGGCGCGTCAAGCCCGTCGGGTCAGCCGCCGTAGATGTCCTCGCCGAACCAGCGCGCGGAGATGCCGGCATAGGTGCCGTCGGCGCGGATCTCGGCGATGGCCGCCGAGAAGCGGTCGCGGAGCGCGGTGTCCTCCTTGCGCACGCCGATGGCGGCGCCTTCGCCCTGGATCGCCGGGTCGAAATGCCCCTCGCCGAAGAAGGCGAAGCCGGTGCCGGCCGGGGTTTCGAGGAAGCCGGTGTCGAGTTGCCGCTGCTCGCCGAGGACGGCATCGAGCCGGCCGAGGGTGAGGTCGAGGAGCACGTGTTCCTGGTTGCCGTAGAGGCGCAGCGTGGTCTGCGGGTAGTGCGCGTCCATGAAGGTCTCGTTGGTGGTGCCGCGTTGGACACCCACCACCTTGCCGGCGAGGGTCTCGGGGGTATCCTGGAGGTCCGCGCCCTCGGCCGCGACGAAGCGCACCGGGGTCTTGTAGTAGACGTCGCTGAAGTCGATCTGCTGGCGCCGTTCGGTCGTGTCCGACATCGAGGCGACGATCGCGTCGCAGCGGCCCGATGTCAGCGTCGGGATCATCTGCTCCCAGCGGGTGCGGACGAGATCGCAGGTCTCGTCCATGGCGGCGCAGAGGGCGCCCGCGATGTCGATGTCGAAGCCGACGATGGTGCCGTCGTCCTTCACCTCGGAGAAGGGCGGGTAGTCGCCCTCGACGCAGATGCCGAGGGCCGCCGCGGGGCCGGCGAGGCCGAGGGCCAGCAACACGGTTCCGGCGCTCGCGACGCGTGTCATCGTTCCCCCCGCCGATGGTCCGCGCCGAGTGTGCGGGGCGGCCGGGCTTGCGTCAAGCGGGTGCCGCGGACCCGCCCGGCTTGAAATGCCTCCGGGCGCGTGCCATGTCGCGCCGGGAAGAGGGCGGGGACGCGTGGGCAGGAAGCCGGCATGGGCGATCGATCGCGAGCGGGCGCGGCGCGAGGCCGGGACCGTCTGGCTCTTCGGCCTGCATGCGGTGCGCGACGCGCTGACCAACCCCAAACGGGTGCGCCGGCGGCTGGTGGTGACGAGGAACGCCGCCGATCGCCTGGCCGAGGCCGTGGCCGCGTCGGGGATGGTGCCGGAGATCGCCGATCCGCGGCGCTTCGAGGTGCCGCTCGACCCGCAGTCGGTGCATCAGGGGGCGGCGCTGGAGGTGGAGCCGCTGGACTGGGGGTCGGTCTCGGAGATCTGCGCGCCGCGCGACGGTGCGCCGCTGGTGCTCCTCCTCGATCGGGTGACCGATCCGCACAATGTCGGGGCGGTGCTGCGCTCGGCGGAGGTGTTCGGTGCGCGGGCGGTGATCGCGCCGCGGCGGCACGCGGCGCCCGAGACCGGGGCGCTGGCCAAGGCCGCCTCCGGGGCGCTGGAGCGGCAGCCGTACCTGCGGGTCCCTAATCTCGCCTCGGCGATGGGGAGCCTGCACGAGATGGGTTATGCCGTGGTCGGTCTGGACGGAGGGGCGGAGGCGGAGCTCGGGCCGGTGCTCGGCGATCTCGTGGGAGTTCCGCTTGCGCTGGCGCTCGGGGCGGAAGGGCCGGGAATGCGGGAGCTTACCGGCAAGCTCTGCGACCGGGTGGCACGGATCCCGTCTGCGGGCGGCTTCGGGTCGCTCAACGTTTCGAACGCGGCGGCGGTGGCGCTCTATGCCGCGGCCGGACGGGGGCGCTAGCATGACGATCACATTTTCCTTATTTCCCTTTAAGGCAAGGGGCTCGGGACCCATATGTGTGGTGAAGCAGCTGGCGCGGAACCGCCCTGCTTCATCTCACTGTCCCTCGTTCCAACTGGGCGCCCGGGTACGATCCGGGCGTCTTTTTCATGCCTTCCGGCCGAAGGCTTCAAGGTGACGCGAGCCTACGCCGACAACTTCCTGCGCGAGGTGCTGGCGCGCACTCGCACCATCGCCTGCGTCGGGGTCTCGAAGAACGAGGTGCGTCCGTCGTTCTATGTGGCGCGCTACCTGAGGCTCAAGGGGTTCCGGGTGATTCCGGTCAATCCCGGCATCGCCGGCGAGACGCTTCTCGGGGAGACCGTCTGGCCGGATCTCGCCAGCATCCCGGCTGAGGTGGGCGGCATCGACATGGTGGACATCTTCCGGCGCTCGGAGCAGGCGGGGACGGTGGTGGACGAGGCGCTGGCGCATCTGCTCGACCGCGAGCTCAGGACGATCTGGATGCAGATCGGCGTTGTCAACGAGGCCGCGGCGGCGCGGGCGGAGGCGGCGGGCGTGACGGTGATCATGAACCGCTGTCCGAAGATCGAGTACCAGCGCCTTCACGGCGAGTTGCGGATGGGCGGATTCAACACAGGTATCATCTCGTCGCGGCTTTCTTGACCTCTGCTGCGATCCGTCGTTCCTTCGCGGCGTTCCCGCCGATCGGAGAGCCGCCGTGCCCGATGTGACCGCCGACTGGATTGCCGTCGACTGGGGGAGTTCCAACCTGCGCGCCTGGGCGATGGCGGCGGACGGCAGCGTCGACGCCGAGGCCGAGGCCGCGACCGGCGCCGTGGGGCTGGGCCCCGAGGGCTTCGAGCCGGCGCTGCTGGCCCTCGTCGGCGGGTGGCTGGGGGCGAGGCGTACCGACGTACTGATTTGCGGGATGGCAGGGGCGCGGGGCGGCTGGGTGGAGGCGGCCTATGCGGCGGTTCCCTGCGCGCCGGGGCCGGTGGCGTTCGCGCGCGCACCGACCGCCGATCCGCGAATGGCGGTGCGGATCCTGCCCGGTTTGCGCCAGGACTCGCCCGCGGACGTGATGCGCGGCGAGGAAACGCAGATCGCGGGGCTGCTGGCGGGCGAGCCGAGGTTCGACGGCGTCGCCTGCCTGCCGGGGACCCACACCAAGTGGTGCCACCTGAGTGCCGGCGAGGTGGTGAGCTTCACGAGCTATATGACCGGCGAGATCTTCGCGCTCCTCGCCGGCCAGTCGGTGCTGCGCAAGACCGTGGGAGCGGAGGGCTGGTCGGAGGCGGACTTCGCCGAGGCGGTGGAAGACGGTCTTGCACGACCGGAACGGGTGGCCTCGCGCCTCTTCGGACTGCGCGCCGAGACGCTGCTGCACGGATTGGCGCCGCACCGCGCCCGAGCGCGGCTGTCGGGGCTGCTGATCGGGGCGGAACTCGCCGGGGCGCGACCCTACTGGCTCGGCCGCGAGGTGGTGCTGATCGGCGCCACGGCGTTGGCGGAGGCCTATCGCACCGCGCTCGGCTTCGGCGGCCTTACCGCGCGCGTCGTCGATGCGACCGACATGACCCGAGCGGGCCTTGCTGCGGCTCGCGCCGCGCTCCAGTCAGAAAGAGGGCAGGTATGAGCCGCAACCTCATCGCCATCCTGCGGGGCGTCGAGCCCGCACAAGCCGTCGAGATCGCCACGGCGATCGTCGAGGCCGGGATCACCTGGATCGAGGTGCCGCTGAATTCGCCGCGGCCGCTCCTGAGCATCGCTGCCATGCAGGCGTCCCTGGGGGATCGGGCAGAGATCGGTGCAGGGACGGTGCTTAGCCCCGAGGACGTACGCGCCGTCGCCGGGGCAGGAGCGCGGTTCGTTGTGTCGCCGAACTGCGACCCGATCGTGATCGCGCGGACCAAGTCGTTGGGGCTCGGCTCGTTCCCCGGAGTTTTTACCGCCACTGAGTGCTTCGCGGCATTGGCTGCCGGGGCCGACGCGTTGAAGATCTTTCCGGCCAGCGTCCTCGGCCGCGACGGAGTGACGGCGATTCGCGCCGTGCTGCCGGCGGGGACGCGCCTCTATGCGGTCGGCGGCGTTGGACCTGCGGATTTCGCTGACTGGTGCGCAGCGGGTATCGACGGCTTCGGCCTCGGCAGCGCGCTCTTCAAGCCTGGCTGGGGCGTCGAACGGGTGGCCGAGACTGCGCGTGCTTGCGTGGCCGCCTGGGACGCCGCCCACGGAACTCTTGCGGCATAGGCGGTGGTTCAGGCGGCCTCGGTTCAGCCGTCCCAGTGCGGGTTGCCGAATTTTTCGAGCATGATGTCGGTGAGCGCCTTGATCTTGTTCGGCATCGGCTCGGCGGGGGGCGGGCGGACGATATAGAGCCCGCCCTCCGGGACCTCGTAGTCCGGCAGGAGCTGCACGATCTCGCCACGATGGAGCGCCGGCCCGGCGAGGAACGCCGGCATCAAGGCGATGCCGAGCCCGGCGACGACGCCCGCGAGTTCCGCCGGGCCGCTGTCGGCGATGAACCGTCCGCGCGGGCGGTGGGAGATGCGCTTGCCGTCCTTGACGAAGTGCCACGGCAGGTCCTTGTGGGGGATCGCCTCATGGCCGGCGAGATCGGCGGGGGTGTGCGGGGTTCCGGCACGGGCTAGGTAGGCCGGGCTCGCCACCAGAACGGCGCGCAACGGCGCAATCCGCCGCGCGACCAAGGTCGAGTTGGCGAGGCTGCCCATACGGATCGCCGCGTCGAAACCGTCGCCGACGAGATCGACGACGCCGTCGCTGTAGGCGGTGCTGATCTGCAGCCGCGGGTGGCGGAGCGCGAGCTCGGCGATGACCGGCCCGAGATGCGAGTTGCCGAAGGAGAGCGGGGCTGCAAGCCGCAGCCGCCCGGTGACCTCGCCTCGCCGGGTGATCGCGTCGCGGGCGGAATCGAGTTCCCCGACCATGCGCTCGGCGTAGGGGCGGAAGTCGCGGCCCGCCTCGGTCAGCGACAGGCCGCGGGTGGTGCGCGCAAGGAGCGGCGAGCCCAGGTCCGCCTCGAGCCGCGTCAGGCGGCGGCTGACCATCGACTTCGACATGCCGAGGCGGAGGCCGGCGCGGCTGAGGCTGCCGCTGTCCACAACCTCGATGAAGGCGCGGATGTCCTCAAGGTCTGGCATGCCGATCGTTCCTGATTCTGCAAAAGTCTTCGGCGGACTGTGGCTCTGGCGTCGCGGTTCTGGCAACCGCATATTCGACCAGTCAGTTTCACGAACCCGCAAGGAAGTCAGATCATGAACACCATTCTCGTCATCGACAGCGCGGTCAGCGGCGAGGCCTCGGTCTCGAAGACCCTGGTCCGCGAGGCGGTCGACGCGCTCACCGCCGGGGCGCCGGCCCGGGTGATCTACCGCGATCTCGGCCAGGCGCCGGTGCCGCATCTCACCGAAGGCACCCTCGCCGGCGTCCGCGGCAAGCCGGAGACCGAAAGCGAGCTCGAGACGCGAGCGCTTTCGGATGAGCTGATCGCCGAGCTCCGCGCATCGGACACGATCGTGATCGGCGCGCCGATGTACAACTTCAGCATTCCGACGGCGCTGCGGTCGTGGTTCGACCACGTGCTGCGCGCCGGCGAGACGTTCGCCTATTCGGAGGCCGGGCCCAAGGGGCTCCTCGGCGGCAAGCGGGTGATCGTGGTGGAGAGCCGCGGCGGCCTGTACAGCGACGGGCCGGCGCAGGTCTACGACTTCCAGGAGCCGTACCTGCGCCACCTGCTCGGCTTCATGGGGCTGACGGACGTGACCTTCGTCCACGCCGAGAAGATCGGCTTCGGTCCGGAAGCGCGGGCCGAGGCGATCGGGTCGGCGACCGCTGAACTCCGCGACCTGGCTCGGGACGTCGCCCGGGCGGCGTGACCGAAAAGGCGGCGGCCTGAATCGGCCGCCGCCCTCGCTTCAAGACATCGGCGGCTTGTAGCTGCCGGTGACCCTGCCGGCGGTCTTCATCGCTTCCATCCCCTCCTGGGCGGTCAGGAGCTTGGTGATGGACCCGTGAGATGCAGCGCCGGAGGCGGCCACGGCCAGCGAGACTGCGGCCATTGTCTGGTCGTTGGGTGCTTCGGCGATGACCAGCACGTCATTGCTGCCGAAGGAGAAATAGAAGCCTTTCAGTTTGCCTCCGGCGGCCTCGGTTATCTGTCGGGCGGCCGCCTCGCGGTCGGAGGGACTGGCGATCATTGCCTTGATGGCGTCCCGCGAATAGGACATCTGATAGAGGTAGTGTGGCATGGGCGTTCCCCGCTCCCATCGGGCTCGGCCGCTCCTCGCAGATGCGTTCCGTTAGTCCGAGGTTCGCCGGACCCGAGCGCCGCTCAAAGGGCGGCAACGCAGCCGGAACGCGGGCTGCATCACCCTCTTATCACACTTCGCCGATGCCAGCGCGGAATTCGGCGCGGGGCCTTCAGTGGGCCATCAGCACCGGGATCGTCGCGTGCTTGAGCATCTCCGTGGTGGTGCCGCCGAAGATGCGCTGGCGCAGGCGAGAGTGGCCGAAGCCGCCCATGACAATGAGGTCGGCGCCGAGGTCGGAGGCGGCTCGGCGCAGGACCTCACCGGTCTCCTTGCCCTCGCGGGGCAGGCGGTGGACGGTGGCCTCGATGCCGTGGCGGCCGAGATAGGTGGCGAGATCGGCGCCCGGCTCGGGGCCGTGGCCGTCGAAGGAGGGCACCGGGTCGATGAGGACGGCGTGGACCTCGTCGGCGGCCTTCATCAGTCCGATGGCGTCGCGGACCGCCTTAGAGGCCTCGACGCTCGCGTCCCAGGCGATCATGACCTTGCGAGGGGCCGGAAAGGGCGTGGGGCCGGCGGGCAGAAGCAGCATCGGGCGGCCGGATTCGAACAGCGCGCCGTTCATCACCCAGGTCTGCATGGACTCGAAGCCCGGCGTCTGCGGGGAAATGAGGGTGAGGTCGGCGTAGCGGGCGAAGCGGGCGGCGAGCGTCGCCACGGTGCCGCGGTCGATGTACTGGGCCTCCACGGTCACCGACAGCTCGGATTCCGCGAGTTTTGCCTCGATGGCGTCGGCGCGGGTCTGCGCCTCGGACTGGCCCTCGCGGATCTCGCCGGCCCAGATGTCGTTGGAGACGACCCCGTAGGGCGAGGCCGGTGGTGGCGGGGCGATGCCGAGCACCAGCACGGTGAGGTGGGCGCCGAGGCCCTCGGCGATGGCAATGGCGCGGTCGAGTTCCGTGTCGTCCTGCGTGGCGCCGACAGCCACGAACACGGTCTTGAAGGACATGACGATTTTCCTCTCGATTCCCTGACCCGCCCTGGGCTAGATCGGGACGGCAGCCGGTTGTTCCGCCATATTGCACGAGGAACGGCGGCGCGTAACCGGGAGGATGGCATGGCGTTCGAACTATTCAGGGTGCAGATCGCGTCGCTGCTGGACGAGATCGCCAAGAACCCCTCCGATGCCCACGAGCTGCAGGAAAGCCTGCGCGAGAAGCTGAACGAAATGCAGGCGATGGGGCTGCCGCTGCCGGAGGACCTGGTGGGGCTCGAGGAGTATCTCGAGGAAGACCTCGACCGGGCGGAGCGGCGGCGGCGGGCGAAGTCGGGGAGCGAGGAGCTCTGAAACCGGCGCTCTGCGCACAGTGCGCAGAGGGGTCAAGCGGTTGAATTGACACGTGATATGTTACGGGATTCATTTCTCGTAAACCAGGGCGCACGCGAGGTGTGCCCGCCCATCGGGTCAGTCCTCGCGGAGGCCGAAGGCGGCTGAGCTGCGGAAGGCGTCGATGCGTTCCCAGCCTTCCTCGGGAGTGGCGACGTGGGTGAGGAGGTCGAGATCGGCGGCGGCGATGGTGCCGGCCTCGACCAGCATGTCCCAGTTCACCACCCGGTGCCAGAAGTCGCCGCCGAAGAGCAGGAGCGGGATCCGGGCCATGCGGCCGGATTGGATGAGGGTCAGGACCTCGAAGAGCTCGTCGAGGGTGCCGAAGCCGCCGGGGAAGACCGCGAGCGCCCGGGCGCGCATCAGGAAGTGCATCTTGCGGATGGCGAAGTAGTGGAAGTTGAAGCTGAGCTCGGGGGTGCCGTAGAGGTTCGGGCGCTGCTCGTGCGGCAGCACGATGTTGAGGCTGATCGAGATGCCGCCGGCGTCGAGGGCGCCGCGGTTGCCCGCCTCCATGATGCCGGGGCCGCCGCCGGTGCAGATCACGTCCTCGCGGTTGCCGGTGGCGATGGCGCGCTCGGTGCAGAGGCGGGCGAAGGTGCGGGCCTGCTCGTAGTAGGGCGAGAGCGCGGCGAGGCCGGGGCTGCGGGCCGTGCCTCCTGGCTCGGGGATGCGGGCGCTGCCGAACATCACCACGGTGGAGACGATGCCGCGCTCGGCCAGGGCCATCTCGGGCTTGAGGAGCTCGAGCTGCAGGCGGAGGGGGCGCAGCTCGTCGCGGGTGAGAAAGTCGGGGTCGCTGAAGGCGAGCCGGTAGCTCGGCGATCGGGTCTGCGGGGTCTCGGGCACCCGGTCCCAGTTGGCGAGATCCTCGCGGGCGTCGGGGAAGCGGCGGGGTGGTTTCTGTCGGCTCATGGGCAGGCCTCGTCAGCGGCCCCGGCAGATTGCCACCGGGGTCGTGCCGACTTATAGGTTGCGCCCGATCCTTGCCAGCCCCGAACCGGAGACGTCCCGATGTCCGACTTCGACCACGCCGAGCTCGAGCGCGCCGTCGAGGCGGCCTGGGACGTCCGCGACGAGATCACGCCGCAGACCGGGGGCGCGGCGCGCGCGGCGATCGAGACGACGCTCGAGGCGCTGGACAAGGGGGCGCTCAGGGTCGCCGAGCGGCAGGCGGACGGGGCCTGGACGGTGAACCAGTGGGCGAAGAAGGCGGTGCTGCTCGGCTTCCGGCTGCAGGAGATGGGGCAACAGTCGGGCGGGCCGCAAGGCGGCGGCTGGTGGGACAAGGTGGACTCGAAGTTCCGCGGCTGGACCGAGCACGACTGGCGGGCGGGCGGCTTCCGGGCGGTGGCGACGGCGGTGGTGCGGCGCTCGGCCTATATCGCCCCGGGGGTGGTGCTGATGCCGTCCTTCGTCAATCTCGGCGCCTATGTCGGCGAGGGGACGATGGTGGATACCTGGGCGACGGTGGGATCCTGCGCGCAGATCGGCAAGCATGTGCATCTCTCGGGCGGGGTCGGGATCGGCGGGGTGCTCGAGCCGATGCAGGCGGGGCCGACGATCATCGAGGACAACTGCTTCATCGGGGCGCGCTCGGAGGTGGTCGAGGGGGTGATCGTCCGCGAAGGGTCGGTGCTCGGCATGGGGGTCTTCCTCGGGCAGTCGACGAAGATCGTCGACCGGACGACCGGCACGGTCAGCTACGGCGAGGTGCCGCCCTATTCGGTGGTGGTGGCGGGCAGCATGCCGGGCAAGAGCTTTCCCAACAACGAGCCGGGGCCGAGCCTCTATTGCGCGGTCATCGTCAAGCGGGTGGACGAGCGGACCCGCTCGAAGACCGGGATCAACGAGCTCCTCCGGGACTGACGGCGCTTGGCCGAGGTCTTCACGCTGGTGGTGGACGTCGGCCGCAAGGCGGGCGACGGCCTGCCCAAGGGCGCGACCGGGGCGACGCTGCTCTGCTATGCCGCCGCCGAGGACGAGGCCGAGGCGGTACGGGAGACGGTGCGGGTGCTGAAGGATGCGGGCCTCGCGCCTCTCGACGTGACCGGCTACGGCACGCAGGCCGAGCGGGAAGCGGAGGCGGACGAGATCGGCGAGGAGGAGCTGGCGCTGATGGCGCGGGCGCTTGCGGAGAACGCGGTGATCGTCGCGGAGATGACGCCGGCGTTCGGAGAGTAGGGCCGAGAAAGCCGGACCGCCGGCGCGGGTGCGCTGACGTGTGAACGCGGGGGTGTTCACGCGTGAACGCACTGATATTGCAGGGATTCATCTTCAATAATTTTCGGTTAAAGCCGGTTCTGGAGGGTGGCCTGGCAGGCTTCCTGCGTGGCGCGGTCGTCGTCGAAGCGGACGCGGTGCGGCGCGCTATGCGACGTCCGGCTGGAAGTTTCGGATCATCACGGCGAGGTCGTGCTCGGCGACCTTGCGGGCGGCCTTTTCCGGGCTGAACCACTTCGAGCGGCGCTGGCCGATCTCGGGGAACTTGCGCAGCACCTCGCGGGCCTCGAGCGGGTAGACCCGGACCACGCAGGGCACGTAGCGGCCGGGGTCGAGGATCTTGCGGTAGGTGTAGATGCCGATGCTCCGGGTCGAGATCTCGCCGCGCAGGCCTGCCTCCTCCCAGGCCTCGCGGGCGGCAGCCTCGGCCTCGGTGCGGTTGCGCATCGGCCAGCCCTTGGGGATCACCCAGCGGCCGGTGTCGCGGCTGGTGATGAGCAGGATCCTCAGCCCCTTGCCGGAGCGGCGCCAGCAGAGGGCTGCCACCTGCAGGCGGGGCGGCTGGCCTGGCGCCGGGACGGGCATGCGGCGCTTGGGCGTGCTGGGTTTCGACATCGCCGCGGGAGGCTAGCGTTTTCCGTAGTAGAGGCCAACCACGTGTTCCGCCTCCGCGAAGAAGAGCCAGCGCAGCGCCAGGGCGCCGAGGGCGTGGGCGGCGGCGGCGAGGCCGAGGGCGAGCGGCGCGGCGGAGAGGAGGACGAGGGCGAGGGGGACGAGGACCGCGAGGAGGAGGCCGGCGAGGCGGAGCCTGGCGGCATGGCGGCGGCCGACGACGAAGACCATCTCGCGCAGGAGGTAGTTCCGGCCGGTATGCGGCGGCTCGAGGAGGCGCAGGCGGCCCAGGGCGCCGAGGCCGGTGGCGCTGGCGAGCGTGGTGCCGGAGCCGGCGAGCCGGCGGTCGCCGTGGATCCAGGCGGCAAGCTGGGCGAGGCCGAGGCCGGCGAGGAGCCAGGGGGCGGGGCGGGCGGCGCCGGAGAGGAGGGCGCCGCCGGCCAGCGCGAAGAGGAGGAAGAGAACGGGGGTGAGGGGCGAGCGCCAGCGCGGGACGCTCTTCATCTGTGCGTAGATCATCGCGGTGGCGAGGACGGTGGCGAGTGCCAGGGCCGCGGCGGGGACGCCGAGCCAGCGGGTGCGGAGGCCGGCGAGGACCCAGAGGGCGGCGAAGAGGGCGAAGACGGCGAGGGTGGCGACGGCGAGGACGGCCTCGCGGCTGAGCCAGGAGGTGCGCCACTGGCTGAAGGCCTTGAGAAAGCGCGTCGGCTGGCCGAGGTGGAGAAGGCTGGCGAGGAGGCCGGCGGCGACGAGGGCGACGGCGAGGGCGGATAGGAGGAAGGCGTCGAGCGTGGGCAAGTCGCCGGTGCCGATGCCGAGCCAGGCGATCAGGCCGAAGCCGAGGCCCGAGAGGGTGGTGAAGGCGATGATCGACGGGGCAGGGTGCATCAGAGGCGGGCGAGGGTCCGGTCGAGCCAGCCGAGAAAGCCGCCCTCGGCCTCGGGGAGCGGGTCGAGGAGGGGGGCGAGGATGTCGACGTCGCGGTCGCGCGGGGGCAGGTACTTGTTGACCGGGCGGGTGCCCTGCTCGGGCATGAGGTCGAAGCCGCCGCGGTCGGCGACGAGTTTCGAGACGGCGCTCGAGGGGTCGGCGAGGTCGCCGAAGTGGCGGGCGCTGGTGGGGCAGGTGCGGACGCAGGCGGGGATGCGGTCGATCTCGGGCAGGGTGTCGCTCTCGATGCGGTCGACGCAGAGGGTGCATTTCTTCATGACGCCCTCGACGGCGTCCATCTCGCGGGCGCCGTAGGGGCAGGCCCAGGCGCAGAGGCCGCAGCCGATGCAGTCGGCCTCGTTGACGAGGACGATGCCGTCGGCCTGGCGCTTGTAGCTGGCGCCGGTGGGGCAAACGGTGACGCAGGGGGCGTCGGCGCAGTGGAGGCAGGACTTCGGGAAGTGGACGACCTTGGCGGTGCCGGTCTCGGGGACGGCCTCGAAGCTGTGGACACGGTTGAGGAAGGTGCCTTCCGGGTGGGCGCCGTAGGGGTCGGTGTCGGAGAGGGGCGCGTAGGCGCCGGGGCCGGCGTTCCACTCCTTGCAGGCGACGACGCAGGCATGGCAGCCGACGCAGATGTCGAGGTCGATGACGAGGCCGAGGGCGCGCTCGGTGCTGGCGGGCAGGGCAGTCATGGCGCCATCAATGGGCGATGGCCGCGGGCGGCACAAGACCAACCCGCGGCGCGCCCTGCGGTCTAGACGAAGTCGACGCCGGAGAAATCGACCTCGGCGTAGTCCGAGGCCGCGACGGTTCCGTCGATGATGCGGATGCGGAACTCGGCGTAGCCGTCGTCGTCGGTATTGCCGAAAATCCAGGTGTCGCCGGCCTTGTCCTCGAACCAGAGATGCGCCTTGCCCTTGGTCCCGTCGGCGATAAATCCCTGGTTGCCGGCGAGAGTGTCGTCGGCGTCGACGTAGGTGAGAAAGAGCTTGTCGCCGCCGAAGACGCCCGCGCCCTCGAACGCGGCCGCGCCGTCCCCCCCGGCGATGGTGTCGTATTTGCCGTTCTGTGAATCGGCGCGCTCGTTGAAGTAGAAGACGTCCTCGCCTTTGCCGCCGATCATCCGGTCGGCATCGCCCTCCCCGTAGATAAGGTCGTCGCCGTCGCCGCCGCGGACCACGTCCTTTCCGTCGCCGGCGCGGAGCCCGTCGTTGCCGTCGCCGCCGATCAGCTTGTCGTTGCCGTCGTTGCCCTGCAGGCTGTCGACGCCGTCGTTGCCCCAGATCTTGTCGTTGTCGTCGCCGCCGGAGAGGAAGTCGTCGCCGTCGCCACCCTTGAGGTTGTCGTTGCCGGCGTCGCCGTAGATCTTGTCGTTGCCGGCGTCGCCCCAGATGCGGTCCTTGCCGTCGCCGCCGTAGAGGTAGTCGAGGTCGTCGCCGCCCCAGATCTTGTCGTTGCCCTCGTCGCCGTAGATGCGGTCGAGGGCGGCACCGCCGTAGATCTTGTCGTTGCCTTCGTTGCCGTTGATCGTGTCGGGATCGTCGCCGCCGTCGATGTAGTCTCTGCCCTCTCCGCCGTAGATACGGTCGAACCCTGCGTCGCCGAAGATCCGGTCGTTGCCCTCGTGGCCGTAGGCGATGTCGTCGCCCTTTCCGGCGTAGATCTCGTCCTTGCCGGTGCCGGCGTAGACGTTGTCGTTGCCGGCACCGGCGTTGATCTTGTCGTCGCCGTCGTCCTCACCCGGGAGGAGGTTGAAGTCGCCTCCGTAGATGTAGTCGTTTCCGCCGCCGCCGTTCATGACGTCGTCGCCGCGTCCCCCGTAGAGCTTGTCGTCGCCGCCGCCGGCGTTGAGGAAATCGTTGCCGTCGCCGCCACCGAGGTCGTCGCGGCCGGCGCCGCCGATCAGCCGGTCGTTGCCGGTGCCGCCGCCCAGGCCGTCGTCGCCGGAGCCGCCCTTCAGGGTGTCATTGCCTTCCTCCCCGTTGAGCTGGTCATTGCCCGTGCCGCCGTCGATCAGGTCGTTGCCGCGGCCTCCGGCCAAATAGTCGACTCCGCCTTTGCCGAACATCCGATCCGGGCCATTGCCCGACCGCCGACCAACGGACGAGTAGATCGTAGAAACATTGTCATTGCCACCGGTGCCAACGATCTTCACCATCTCGAATGTTCCCCCTCACGCGATGAATACGCCTGACTGTACAGCACAAGCGTGCGACTGTCAGGCCGCTTGTCTTTTGCGATTGTTCTGCGTCGCCTTGCACGGTGAACGAGAATCCGTTGCGGAGGGAGGGTCTTTTCAGCGGGCCGAGCGGCGCGCATAATCGGCTTGGACGCGGTCGGAGGGGAAGATATGGGCGCGCTTTGCCGCATCATCGTAGCGCTGCCGGCGCTTGTCGTGGCCGGGCCGGTCTTCGCCGACGCGATCGACGGCGACTGGTGTGCGGCGCCGGAGGTGCGGCACATGAGCATCGACGGGCCGAAGATCGTCACGCCGGCGGGGACGGCGACGACCGGGGATTATTCGCGCCACGCGTTTTCCTACGTGGTGCCGGAGGGCGATCCGGGGGCGGGCGACCGGATCGACATGCGGCTCCTGAGCGAGGAGGAGGTGCAGGTCATCGTCAACGGGGCGGACCCGGAGGTGTGGCGGCGGTGCGACCTGAACGTCTGACCGTCAGCGGCCGAGACGGCTGGGCCGCGGCCGACGGGCGAGGTCTGCGGCGGGAAGCCGGGGCGCTGCGCGTGCGGGCGGGGACGGGTTCGAGGCGGACGCGGAGGTCGTACCAGGCGGCCTGGCCGGTGACGGGGTCGGAGTTCGAGCGGCCGCCGGGCAGGGTCTCGGGGATGAGGTGGTTGAGGAGGAAGCCGCGGGTGGCTTCCGGGGCGTCCGGCGAAAGAGCCCAGGCGCCGGGGCGCTTGCCGATGGCGTTCCAGGTCCAGACGGTGTGCGGGTTCAGGGCATCCATGCGGGCGACGGGCACGGTGATGCGGCCGTGGGGGGAGACGACGTCGGTCCAGTCGCCTTCGGCGAAGCCAAGGGCCTCCCAGACGGCGCCGGGGACGTAGAGCGGGTTCTCGCCGTGGATCTGGCGGAGCCAGGCGTTCTGGGAGTGCCAGGAGTGGTACATCGCCGCCGGGCGCTGGGTGATGGCGTGGAGCGGGAACTCGGCCGGGTCGGTGGTCGCGTCGGAGAGGGGCGGGTACCAGACCGGCAGCGGCGCCATGGCGCGGGCGAGGCGGTCGCGCATGGCCTCGGGGGGCTGCTGCGGGCCCTTGCCGAGGGCGGCGGCCTGGAACTTCGCCAGGGGCTCCGACCAGAGCTGGAAGAGGTAGGGCTGGGGGCTGTCGTAGAAGCCGGTTTTCACGGCCCAGTCCTGGTAGGCGGCGTTCCAGGGCTTGAAGTAGGCGGCCTCCTCGGGGACGTGGGCCTGCCAGAAGCCGCCGTTCTCGATGTAGCGGGCGATCTGGTCGGGATTGGGGTCGCCGCGGCCCTGGGCGGTGCCGTCGCCGCGCCAGCCGGCGAGGGGGCCGATGCCGGGGCGGCGGAGGTGGCGGGTCATGTAGTCGGCGTAGTCGCGGTAGGTCGGGGTGCCGTCGGGCTCGACCATGCCGGGGAGGCCGAGGCGGGCGCCGAGGTCGAGGAGCACGGACTGGAAGCCGCGGACGCCCTCGTGGCCGGGCCGCTCGGGTTCGACGACGGGCCAGCGCAGGGCGTCGGCGGCGGCGTCGGGCTCGGAGATCGGCCGGTCGAGGAGGCTGATGCAGTCGAAGCGCTCGAGGTAGGTGGTGTCGGGCAGGACGAGGTCGGCGTAGGCGACCATCTCGGAAGAGTAGCTGTCGGCGACGATGATCTTCGGGATCAGGTACTCGCCGGAGGCGTCGGTGGCGGTGAGCATCTCCATCGTCGCCGCGGTGTTCATCGACGAGTTCCAGGCCATGTTGGCCATGTAGAGGAGCAGGACGTCGATCGGGTAGGGGTCGGCGGCGGCGGCGTTGGCGATCACCATGTGCATGAGGCCGTGGGCGGAGAGCGGGGCTTCCCAGGAGAAGGCCTTGTCGATGCGCTTCGGGGTGCCGTCGGGGTGGATGGCCAGATCCTCGGGGCCACGGGGATAGCCGAGGTGCGGGCCGTCGAGCGGCTTGCCGGGGGTGACCTTGTGGTGGGGCTTGGGGTGCGCGGCGACGGGCTTGGGGTAGGGGGGCTTGAAGCGGAAGCCGCCGGGGGTCTCGACGGTGCCGAGCAGGATCTGCAGGAGGTGCAGCGCGCGGGCGGTCTGGAAGCCGTTGGAATGGGCGGAGATGCCCCGCATGGCGTGGAAGGAGACCGGGCGGCCGACCATCGTCTCGTGGCGCTGGCCGCGGAAGTCGGTCCAGGGGCGGTCGAGGGTGATCGCCTCGTCGAAGGCGGTGCGGGCGAGGTCGGCGGCGAGGCGGCGGATGGTGGCGGGCTCGACGCCGCAGGCGGGCGCGATGGCCTCCGGGGCGAGGGCGGGGTCGAGGTAGGCTTCGGTGAGGAGCTGGAAGACCGGCTTGGCGTGGGTCGGGCCGACGTTGAAGGTGCCGGTGAGGGTGATCTTGACGTCCGGGGTGCCGGCGGGGACGGCGCGCTTGCGGGCGGGGTCCCAGACGAGCTCGGTGCCGTCGCGGTCGCGGAGGAACGCGCCGAAGGTGGGGGAGCGCGGGTCCTGGTCGACGAGGTGGGGGGCGTTGGTCCAGCGGACGAGGTAGTCGAGGTCGATCTTGCCGGCGGTCAGGAGCACGTGGATGAGGCTGAGGACGAGGAGGCCGTCGGTGCCGGGGGTGATGCCGATCCACTGGTCGGCGATGGCGGAGTAGCCGGTGCGGACCGGGTTGACCGAGACGACGCGGGCGCCGCGGGACTTGAGCTTGCCGAGGCCGATCTTGATCGGGTTGCTGTCGTGGTCCTCGGCGACGCCGAAGAGGACGAGGAGCTTGGTGCGGTCCCAGTCGGGGGCGCCGAACTCCCAGAAGGCGCCGCCCAGCGTGTAGATGCCGGCGGCGGCCATGTTGACCGAGCAGAAGCCGCCGTGGGCGGCGTAGTTCGGGGTGCCGTATTGCTGCGCCCACCAGCCGGTGAAGGACTGCGACTGGTCGCGGCCGGTGAAGAAGGCGAAGCGCTCGGGGCGCTTCTCGCGGACCGGGGCGAGCCAGTTGGCGGCGATGCCGAGGGCCTCGTTCCAGGGGATTTCCTTGAACTCGCCGGAGCCGCGGGGACCGGTGCGGCGGAGGGGGCCGCGGAGGCGGGCGGGGGAGAGGTGGTTCATGATCCCGGCGGCGCCCTTGGCGCAGAGGACGCCGCGGTTGATCGGGTGGTCGCGGTTGCCGTCGATGTGAGTGACGCGGCCCTCGGTGAGATGGACGTCGATGCCGCAGCGGCAGGCGCACATGTAGCAGGTGGTCTTGGCGACCCGGCGGTCGGGAGGGGTCAAGGACGGGCCTTTCGCTGAGGTGCGCGGCAGATGCTGCAGGAGGCTCCGCCGGGTAGCAAGGGCGGAGACGATCTCGGCGTCACCCCGCGCCGGCACCCGAAAGCACGAATTCGCCGACGTCCTGCCAGACCCGCGGCGCCTGGAGGTCGCGAAAGAGCCAGTGCCAGCCGTCCGGGTAGAGCAGGAACCCCGCGGCAGCGGGGATGCGGTCGTGGATGGGCTCGACGCGCTTCGGGCGGAGCACCTCGTCGTGGGCGCCCATGAGCGTGAGGGTGGGATGCGGCGGGTCATCGGCGGGACAATAGGGCGGGGGCGGGAACACGTCACCGGATCCACTGGACCGGCGCCGGGCATTGCGGCACCCTGCCGCGGTACGCGGCCGCATTGGCACGGCCCGACGGATGGCAGGGGAGGCCGACCGTGAGCGAGACATCCGAGACCCTGGACCGCACCGAGGCGCCGTTCGACACCGCCCGGCTGGACGCGCTGATGGAGGCGGCGGGGCTCGACGCGCTGCTCGCGACCTCCAAGCACAACACCCGCTATCTCATGGGCGGCTACAGCTTTCTGTTCTTCTCGGCGATGGAGGCGATCGGGCACAGCCGCTACCTGCCGGTGCTGGTCTACGTGAAGGGGCGCCCGGACCGCGCTGCCTATGTGGGGCACGGAATGGAGCGCTACGACAACGCGGTGCGGCCGTTCTGGACGCCGGGGTTCTATCCGTCGGCCTCGAGCAGCGTCGAGTCCGCCGGGCTGGCGGCCGAGCATCTCGAGCGGATCGGGCTGGCCGGCGGACGGATCGGCGTCGAGCCGGGGTTCCTGCCCTCGGATGCGCAGGCGGTGCTGGCCGAGCGGCTGGAGGGCGCGCGGTTCGTCGACGCAACCGGCGTGCTGGAGCGGCTCAGGGCGGTGAAGACGCCGGACGAACTCGCCAAGCTGCGGGAAGGCTCGGAGCGGATCACCGACGCGATGCTGGCGACGATCGGCTGGGCGCGGGCGGGCACGACCAAAGCCGAGATCATCGAGCGGTTGCGCCGCGAGGAGGTGGGGCGCGGGCTGCATTTCGACTACTGCCTGCTGACGCTCGGGGCGAGCCACAACCGGGCGCCGTCGGACCAGGCCTGGGCGGAGGGCGAGGTGCTGTCGATCGATTCCGGCGGCAATCTCGACGGTTACATCGGCGACCTCGCGCGGATGGGCATCCTCGGTGCGCCCGATGCGGAGCTCGAGGACCTGCTGGCCGAGGTCGAGGCGGTGCAGCAGGCGGCATTCTCGAAGGTGCGGGCCGGGGCGATGGGGCGCGAGATCGGCGAGCGGGCGACGGCGGAGATGGCGGCGGGGCCGAACGCCGCGGTAAGTGACTTCTTTGCCCACGGGATGGGGCTGATCAGCCACGAGGCGCCGTTCCTGATGCAGAACCGGATGTACGAGCCGGTGGACGGCGACCGGCCGCTGGAGGCGGGAATGGTGATCTCGGTCGAGACCACGATGCAGCATCCGCGCCGGGGCTACATCAAGCTCGAGGATACGGTGGCGGTGACGGCGGAGGGTTACGAGCTCTTCGGCGAGCGCGGGAGGGGATGGAACCCGGGCGGGACGGTTTAGGTCCAAGGAGGTGGTCCGCGCGTATCCGTCGGAAAACGCAGGGGAAACGCTGCCTGGAACCGGCATGGTTCGAGCCGCCAACGTTCGCTCCAGAGGCTGACCGGAGGGTCAGAATCGCCCCATCGGAGACCGGGGGAGGGCGGCGCCGGCGTTTGGATCGCTTCGGGGCAGCAGGCCAGGCTGGCGACCGCGGGGGACGCTCGAGCAGAGTTGCGGACAGCTTTTCCGCTACTGAAGTCAGCCTACTCGTGTTAATATTAGGGTATTGTTAAGTACGACCGTCGGGAGCGCATTTAAGTCCGCGACGGTTCCGGGCCGGCGGTGGGGGTCGGGAAATGGTCGATGTATCTGTCTCCATGCCGCCAAGCATGGATTATCTGGTCGAGCGCACCGGTGGCGAGATCGTCCGCGACAGCTTGCGCATCTACCGGGATTACTTCGGTCCGATCGTGCTGATCTACGCTCTGCCGGTCCTGCCGGTCCTGCTGATCTCGGCCTATGTCAACCTGTCGCTGGGTCCGGTCGCCGCCCAGGGCGTCGGCGTGCTGGACCTGCTGGTGTCGGCCTTTCCCTACGGTGCCGTAACGATCGCGGTCGCCGACATCTGCATCGGCAACAGCCCGACGGTGCGCAGCAGTTACGGGGCGATCTACCAGAACTTCTGGCGCTATATCGGGACATACCTTCTTTCGATCGCAATCTTCGTGGGCGGGGTGACCCTGTCTCTGGGTGCGGGCTGGGCGCTCCAGTCGGTACATCCGCTCCTGGGCGTATTCGCCGGCCTCGTCGTGTTCGTGGCGGCGCTGAGCCTGACCTTCCGCTACATGTTCGCCTGCCAGGTCTGCATGATCGAACGCAGGGGACCGATCCAGTCGCTCCGGCGCTCCCGTCACCTGATCAGGGGGATGTTCTGGCGGACCGTCGGTCTTTCCCTCGCATTGCTTTTCCTGGTGTACCTGGTGCTCCTGAGCGCGGCGATGGTCTTTGGATTTCTGGTCGGCGTGCTTGCGGACGAGGGCCACTTCGACTTGGTCGTCGACCTCGTCGGTCGGATTCTCACCATCCTCGGCACCCCGGTGCTGCTGATCGGGTTCGTGCTGCTCTACTATGACCTCAGGGTACGCAAGGAGAATTACGACAGCAACGCGTTGACGCTGGAACTGATGTCGTGAGGGGGAACCATGCCTGACAATCCCTGGATCTGGCTTCTCGCCATCGTGGTCGTTGGCGCGGTGGTGTTGTTCGCGCTCCGCCGGGGCGGCAACGTGCAGGCCGGGGTCGGGCCGACCAGCCTGAAGTTCGAGGCGCGCAAGGAGCCCGAAGGCACCGATGTCTCGGTGCTCGACGCGGCCAGGATCGAGGAGTCCGCGGTCGGCGACGTGACCGGGCTGGCGGAGGCGTCGCCGCCCGCGCGGCAGACCAGGGTGGACGTGGCGAAGGGGGCAAAGATTACCGGGAGCACCGTCGGCGACATTTCGGGTGTGCGCCGGGAACCGGGCAAGCCGGGGAGCGGTGCCTGAGCCATGAGTTTCTTTGCCCGGCGCCTGTTGGCGGAATTCGTCAACCGCGAGTCCGAGATGGAGCGGTTCTGCCAGATGCTGGACGACGAAGAGGCGCACGTCTTCGTCGTCTGGGGACCGGGCGGCGTCGGCAAGTCCTCGCTGCAGGCAAAGATGGTGCATGAGGTGGCGACGCGCGGGCTGGTCAAGTCGGAGGTGATCTGGAGCGAGACCCGCAATCACGACCTGATGGCGATCACCCGCAAGATCCGCGATGACGTCGGGCCACTCGCCTTCGGCGCGTTCACCGAGGTCGTCAACTTCTTCACCGTGCCCCGCCACGAACTCAAGGTCACCGTCGAGGGCCAGCCGACGATTTCCGTGGCCGATCGCGCGTCCATTGCGGACAGCCGCACCGGGGACATCGCCGGGATCATGGTGAAGGACGTGATGATCCAGGAGCCGTGGCGTGACATGCAGACGTCGGAAAGCGAACGGCGGGCGAGGCTGACCGACGCCTTCCTTGAGGGCGCGGCCGCGGCACTGGCCGACCGCACGGCGGTGATCTTCTTCGACGCGACCGAGAAGATGACCGCCGAAACCGAAAAGTGGGTCTGGGGCGACCTGCTGCCGGCCGCCTGTGATGGGCGGATGGGTCACGCGAAGTTCGTGCTCTGCGGACGTACCGAACCGCAGGTCGACCGGATGCTCGCCGCTGCGATCGAAATGCGGCAGCTGAAGCCGCTGACCCGGGACTATGTCTGTGCCTACCTGACGCGCCGCGGGGTCGCGGAGGCAGAATGCGGTCCGCTGGCCGACATGCTCCTGGTGGTGACCGGCGGCAACCTCTACCAGCTGGCCACGCACGTCGACGGCTACCTCAAGATGCGCGAGAACCGCGCCGGGGCGGCCGCGTGATCGGCCGTCACGGGCCGGCCGGATGAGCGAGGACCCGGACGACACGCTCGAGGCGTTTCGCCGGCTGCTCGGCGCCCTTCCCTCCGGTCCCGGCGGCGGTATTGAACTCGTCATATCGCAGCTTCCGGCGGAGGCTGCCGAACTGCTTCGGCTCGGGGCGATTCCGCACGCCGTCGACCGGGATGTCGCCGCCGTGCTGCTGCCCGACAGCGCCGCCGAGGCCATCGACCGTGCGGTGGCCGAGCTCCTTCGGCTGTCGTTCGTGACGTCCGACGGAACCGTCGGCACCCTTCACGACGAGGCACGGCGCTACCTGCTCGGCCAGTGGTTCGCCAGCCGCGAGTCCGACCCTGTGGCGTGGCAGCGGTTCCGCGAGACGAATGCGCGGCTGGCCGGCCACTATGCGGCATGCCGGCGCGAACTTGCCGGTCAGGCCGAAGACGCCGCCGAGCGCAGCGAGATTTATCACTGCCTTGCCGCGGGCGATCCCGCGGCGTTCGGCCAGTTCCGGGAGCGGTTGGACAACGAGCGGCTCAACTTTCGGCTCGAGGCTTGCGAGGCGCTGATCCGGGTCGTGGCCGAACTCGAGCCGCTGCTGGATGCCGGCGAACGGGCGTGGCTCGGCTACTACCGCGGCCGCCTGCTGGTGGACCAGCGCCGCTACGAGGAAGCGGTCGAGGCGCTGAACGGCCAGCGGCGCGACCGGACCGCGGCCGACGATCCGGACCTGACGGCCGCGATCCTGTTCGGGCTCCACGACGCCTATCGGGGCCAGCGCAATTTTCCCTATGCGCTGGCGGCCATCGGCGAGGTCCTCGATTCCCTCGGCGCGCGGCCTGATCAGCGGCACCGGAAGCTCGAGGCGACCCGGAGCATGGCGGCCCTGCTGCTCGAGATGCGAGAGACCCGGAAGGCCGATGCGATGCTGAGAGAGCTTCTCGAGGCCCCCGAGCTCGCCACGGACCTGCCGCTGCAGGCGCGGACCTGGAATACCATGGGCTCGGTGCACAGGCGGCTGGGACGGCCGCGGCGGGCGCTCGAGGCCTACGAGCGGGCACTCCAGGCGCTCGAACGCGCCGGGGAGCGGTTCCGGCCTATGCAGGTCTACAACAACATCGGGGCTCTGCATGCCGAGCGGGCCGAATGGGAGCCGGCCCGAGAAAGCCTGGAGCACGCCCTCGCCATCGCCCGGGAGGCCGGCGACCTCAGCGGCGAAGCGGCGGCACTCGGCAACCTCGAGCGGGTCTATTCCGGCCTCGGGCGTGACGCGGATGCCGTGGCGGCGACGGAGCGCGCGATCGAGCTGTTCCGAACCATCCATGACTGGCACTCGGCGGCCACCCTGAGCCGCAATCTCGCGCGGCGGCACCGGCGGGCGAGAGACAATTTGCGCCGGCACGCCGCGTTCCAGCAGGCGGCCGAACTCTTCCACCTCGCGGGCGAGCCCGCAGAGGCGGAGCGCTGCCGCGCCGAGGCGACGTCCGGCTCGATCCGGAGTTGGGGGCTCGGGCGGTGGTTCGCAGTCGCCGGCGGCCTGTCGGTGGGCGTGCTGCTTCTGGCGCTGGCCGCGGGCGTGGTGCTGGTGATGATGGGGTACGAGTTCTGAAGGGAACCGACCGTTGGACCCTCAGCGCCGGGCCTTGGACTGGTTCAGGGCGATGGCCGCGCGGATGAGGGCCTTGAGGGCCTCGGCGTCGATGGTCTCGCCCTCGCGGATGTCGATGGCGCGGCGGGTGTTGCCCTCGAGGCTGGCGTTGAACAGGCCGGCGGGGTCGTCGAGGGCGGCGCCCTTGGCGAAGGTGAGCTTGACCACGGCCTTGTAGGTCTCGCCGGTGCAGAGGATGCCGGCGTGTTCCCAGACCGGCACGCCGCGCCACTTCCAGGTCTCGACCACGTCGGGGTCGGCGTCGTGGACGATCTCGCGGACCCGGGCGAGGGTCGCGCCGCGCCAGTCGCCGAGCGCCGCGATCCGCGCGTCGATCATCTCGGCGGGCGAGCCTGCGTCCTTGCCCTTCGGCCGGGTGTCTTCCTGCATCGCTGTCGTCTCCTGGGATTGAACCGGCCGCTCACAGGCGCTCGCCGGGGAGTTCGCTTGCCTGCTTCACCCAGGCGGCGAACTGGGGCTCGTCGAAGAGGTCGTCCTCGCGGATGTCGAGGTAGCGCACCTCCGGCTGCTTGGAGGCGCCCGGGGGTGGGGGTCGCAGCGAGGCGCCGCGAAAGAACGCCACCTTCACGTAGTGCTTGAAGCAGTGGAAGCTGAGGAACCAACTCCGGTCGTCGAGGCCGTAGAAGGGCGAGTTCCACTTGACCGCCTTCCGCACCCCGGGGACGGTGCGCACGATCAGCGCGTCGAGCCGCCGCCCTACGTCCTGCTTCCACCCCGGCATGGCGGCGATGTAGGCCTGCACCGGGCCGTCGCCGTGGCCCTTCGGGATCTGGGGGTTGCCGCCGGAGAGGAGCCGCACGGGTGCGTCGGGAGTCATGGCCGCTGTTCCGAAAGCCTCAAGTCCGGGGGGAGAGGATAGCCGACGGGAACGGCGGTGGTAAAGGCGATGGCTTGCGGGGCGGCCACGCACCTCTGTAGACAGGGGGCGAGCCTGACCGGAGAGAGACGGTGAATTCCCACGACGCGCTGCGATGGCTGGAAGGCCGGCCGGACATCACCAGCCTCCGCGCCGCGGTCTGCGACCTCAACGGCATCCTGCGCGGCAAGCGGGTGCCGGTGGCACAGGCGGGCAAGGTGCTGGAAGGGGCGATGCGGATGCCCTACTCGATCACCTGCCTCGACATCTGGGGCGAGGACGTGAAGGGCAACCCGCTGGTCTTCCAGCAGGGCGACATCGACGGCAAATGCGAGCCGACCGGGCGCGGTTTTCTGCCGGTGAACTGGCTCGGGAGCCCGACGGCGCTGCTGCCACTCTGGATGGTGACCGAGGAGGGCGCGCCCTACCTCGGGGACCCGCGCCGGGCGCTGGCGGCGGTCTGCGACCGCTACGCGGCGCTCGGGTTGACGCCGGTGGTGGCGACCGAGCTCGAGTTCTACTTGGTCGATACGTCGGGCGAGGTGCCGACGCCGCCGAAATCGCCGGTCACTCACAAGTTTCTCGACGGCGACGGGGCGCTCTCCATCGACGACCTCGACCACTTCGAGGCGTTCTTCACCGACGTCTACGCCGCCTGCGACGCCCATGGGGTGCCGGTTGATAGTGCCATTTCCGAGAACGGCGGCGGGCAGTTCGAGATCAACCTCCTGCACGAGGCCGATCCGCTGAAGGCGGCGGACGATGCCTTGTATTTCAAGCGGTTCGTGAAGGGTATTGCGCGGAAGTACGATCTCGCGGCGAGCTTCATGGCCAAGCCATTCCTCGACAGGGCGGGCAACGGCTTTCACGTGCATTTCAGCCTGATCGACCGCGAGGGGAGGAACGTCTTCGACAACGGCACCGCCGACGGGTCGGAGATGATGCATCACGCGGTCGGCGGGGTGCTGTCGCTGATGCGGGCGTCGAGCCTGATCTTCGCGCCGCACCGCAACTCCTACCGGCGGCTGACGCCGAACGCTCACGTGGCCTCCGAGGTATGCTGGGGCTACGAGACCCGGGCGGCGGCGGTCCGGATCCCCGGCGGCGCCAACGCGGCGCGGCGGGTCGAGCACCGGGTGGCGGGGGCGGACGCCAATCCCTACCTGGTGCTGGCGGCGATCCTCGGGGCCGCGCTCGAGGGCATGGAGAACCGGATCGCGCCGCCGGAGCCGATGGAGCGCGCCCGGGACGCGCTGCCCTTCGACTGGAAGGAGGCGATCGACAGCTTCGAGCACAGCGAGAGCATGTCGCGGGTCTTCGCGCCGATCCTGCGCGAGACCTTCCTGGGGATGAAGAAGCAGGAGCTTCAGGTTTTCTCTCAGCAGATCAGCGCGTTCGAGCACGAAACCTACCTGGAGATCGTGTAGGTGGCCAGTACTGTCGGCGCCGCCTACCCGGCGAGCTACTACGCGGCCTCCGCCCACCCGGCGCCCGAACGGCCGCCGGTGGCGGGCGAAAGCGCGCCAGAAGTGCTGATCGTCGGCGCGGGATTCACCGGGCTCTCAGCCGGGATCGAGCTGGCCGAGCGCGGGCACGAGGTGGTGGTCGTCGAGGCGGCGAAGGTCGGCTGGGGTGCATCGGGGCGCAACGGCGGGCAGATCGTCAACGGACTGAACGCGAGCCTCGGGACCATCCAAGCGCGGTATGGCCGCGGGGTGGCGGACTTCGTCGCCACCGTGGTTCAGGAGGGGGGCGAACTCATCCGGGCGCGGGTGGCGCGGTACGGGATCGACTGCGACCTCAAGGATGGCAACATCTTCACCGCATTCACGGCGCGGCAGATGCGGGAGCTCGAGGGCAAGCAGGCGCTCTGGCGCGGGCACGGGCTCGACAACTTCGAGATGCTGGACCGAGGCCGGCGTCCGGCGGCATGTCGCGAGCGACCTCTACCTCGGGGGGATGCTCGACCGGTCGGGCGGGCATATGCACCCGCTGAACCTGGCGCTGGGGGAGGCGGCGGCGCTCGAGAGCCTCGGCGGGGTCATCCACGAGGCGAGCCCGGTGGTGGCGGTGGAGGATGCCGGCGGGCGGCCGGTGGTGCGGACGGCCGCGGCGACGATCCGGCCGAAGGCGCTGATCCTCGCGGGCAACGCCTATCTCGGGGCCGCGGTGCCCGAGCTCGAGAACCGGGTGATGCCGTTCTCGACGCAGATCATCGCCACCGAGCCCCTTGGCGCGCGGGCGGAGGAGGTTCTGCCGACGGACATGTGCGTGGAGGATGTGCGCTACGTTCTCGACTACTACCGGTTGTCGGCGGACGGGCGGCTGCTCTTCGGCGGTGGCACGGTCTATGGGGGCACCGATCCGGCGGACATCCGGGCGAAGCTGGTGCCCAATCTCGGCAAGGTCTTCCCGCAGCTCCGGGGCGTGCGGGTCGACTATGCCTGGTCGGGCAACTGCGCGATCTCGTTCAGCCGGGTGCCGCAGCTCGGGCGGCTGGGGGCGAACACCTATTTCGCGCAGGGCTACAGCGGCCACGGGGTGGTGGGGAGCCATCTTTTCGGGCGGATCCTCGGCGAGGCGGTGCATGGGGACCGGGCTCGCTTCGATGTGTTCGAGAAGGTGCCCTGGATCCCGTTTCCGGGCGGACGGCGGTTCGCGGTGCCCTATTCCATGCTGGGCTCGTGGTGGTATGGGTTGCGGGACCGCCTCGGCGTCTGAGAGGCCTCAACAGGGATGAATCGATGAATAAACGACTGCTTCTGACGGTGATGTCGAGCCTTCTGGCGCTGCCGGCATGGGCGCAGGACAACGTGCTGCACGTTTACAACTGGTCGGACTACATCGCCGAGGACACGGTGGCGAAGTTCGAGGAAGCGACCGGGATCAAGGTCGTCTACGACGTCTACGATTCGAACGAGGTGCTGGAGGCGAAGCTCCTTGCCGGCAATTCCGGCTACGACGTGGTGGTGCCGACCTCGAGCTTCCTGCAGCGGCAGGTGGCGGCGGGGGTGTACCAGCCGCTCGACAAGTCGAAGCTGCCCAACCTGAAGAACATGGACCCCGGGCTGATGGAGAAGGCCCAGGCCTACGATCCCGGCAACGATCATTCGGTGATCTACATGTGGGGGACCGTCGGCATCGGCTACAACGTCGCGGCGGTGAAGGAGCGGCTGGGCGAGGACGCGCCGGTCGACAGCTGGTCGCTGGTTTTCGATCCCAAGTACGCCGAAAAGCTGGCGGATTGCGGGATCTCTATGCTCAATTCGCCGACGGACATGCTGCAGACGGCGCTCGCCTATCTCGGGCTCGACCCGGCCAGCACCGACGCCGCCGACATGGAGAAGGCGGCGGACCTGATCACCAAGGTCCGGCCCTTTGTCCGCTACTTCCATTCGTCGCAGTACATCTCCGATCTGGCGAACGGCGAGATTTGCGTGGCGGTCGGCTTTTCCGGCGACGTCTACATCGCCGCGGCGCGCGCGGAGGAGGTGGGCAACGGCATCGAGATTGCCTACAGCCTGCCGAAGGAGGGCGCGCAGCTCTGGTTCGACATGATGGCGATCCCGGCGGACGCCCCGAACCCGGATGCGGCGCACCAGTGGATCAACTTCATCATGGATCCGCAGATCACCGCCGACATCACCAACTACGTCTCCTATGCCAACGCCAACGCCGCCTCGATGCCGATGGTGGACGACGCGATCAAGAACGACCCCTCGATCTTCCCGCCCCCCGAGGTGATGGCGAAACTGTTCCCGACGGTGGTCTATGACGCACGCACCGACCGGGTGATGACCCGGCTGTGGACGCGGGTGCAGACGGGCCAATAGAACAACGGCGGCGCCGGACGCAACGGCGCCGCCGGACCCTCGGCTATCGTTAAACGATCATTGCTGCCGCGAGGGGCAAAACCGGGAAAAACCCGCGTTCCCTGCGCATTGCCCAAGACATCACCTCTGGAGCGTGCTATTTCTGGTTGATAAACCTCGCTGCCGTACTCTCCACAGCAGCAAGTGGAGACAACTCAGGCGTGAGATCACGGTTGGAAGCGGCGGGGCGTTCGGTTCTGCGATTGTCGATTGTCTCGGCGGTCGTGGTGGTCCTGGGCGTGGGGCTGCTCGGCGGATTCTACGAAACCCAGAAGCGCGCCGCCTTCCACCAGAACGAGCGCGCCCGCGTCCAGGACCGGGTGAACCTGCTCCGCGCCCAGATCCAGGGCGAGATCGACGCCAATGTCCAGCTCGTCCGCGGTCTCGTGGCCGTCGTCGGCTACCGGCCCGATCTCGACGAGGCCCAATTCGCCGGCGTCGCGGCCCGGGTGATCCGCGCCTCGCCCACGATCCGCTCGATCGCCGTCGCCCCCGACCTCGTCGTTACCATGGTCTATCCGGTCGCGGGCAACGAAGCGGCGCTCGGCCTCAGCTACTTCGAGCAGCCGGACCAGCTCGGCGCGGCGCTGATGGCGCGCGATCTCGGCACCACGATCCTGGCCGGCCCGGTGGATCTCGTCCAGGGTGGCCGCGGCTTCATCGCCCGCACGCCGGTCTTCACCGACCCGGAGGAGGACGCGCCGGGCCGGTTCTGGGGCATCGTCTCGACGGTCATGGACGTCGACGCGTTCTATCGCGCGGTCGGCCTCGACGACCCGGACCTGCCGCTCAAGATCGCGCTGCGGGGTCGGGACGGTCGGCTCGACGCGTCGGAGGTGTTCTTCGGCGATCCCGAGATCCTCGGCGAAGATCCGGTCAAGACCGCGGTGACGCTGCCGCACGGCGGCTGGGAGATCGCCGCAGTGCCGAAGGGCGGCTGGGCCGACCCGGAGGGGTTCTGGCGCTCGCGGCTGCTCTTTGCGATGGCGGGCCTGCTGCTGATGGCGCCGGTCTTCGGCGCCGCCGAGCTTGCCGCCTCGCGCCAGACCAAGCTCGCGGTCATCCGCGACCGCGAGGCCGAGCTCTCCCGGCTCTCCTGGCGGCTGGAATACGCCCTGAAGAGCTCCCGCGTCGGGGTCTGGGACGCCGACCTCGCCACCGACGAGCTGCTCTGGGACGAACGGGCCAAGGAGATCTTCGGCTTTTCCGACCGCACCGGCTTCTTCGGCGAGAAGGACTGGCTCGGCGCGGTGCATCCCGACGACCGCGATCGGGTCGAGGCAGAGGCGATGAACGCCGCGACCGGCGAGGGCAACTTCGAGACCGGCTACCGCATCGTCGGGCCGGACGGCCGCATCCGCCACATCCGCGACATCGCGGCGCTCTACGAGGGCGAGGACGGGACCCGGCGCCTGGTGGGCCTGGTCTGGGACGTGACCGCGGAGGTGGAGCGCCAGGAGGAGCTGAACCTGCGCCGGCTCGAGGCCGAGGCGGCGACGGTGGCGAAGTCGCGGTTCCTCGCGGCGATGAGCCACGAGATCCGCACGCCGATGAGCGGGGTCCTCGGCCTCCTGCGGCTGATGCTCGACGAGCCGCTGCCCGGCAAGCAGCGCGAGCGCGCCGGCATCGCGCTGGCATCCGCCGAGAGCCTGCTCGAGATCCTCAACGACATTCTGGATTTCTCCAAGCTCGAGGCCGAGCAGATCCGCATAACCGAGGAGCCGGTCGACGTGCGCGCGCTCGTCGACGAGGTCGTCGCGCTGATGGCGGCAGGGGCCGAGCAGAAGGGCCTCACGCTCGGCAGCGCGGTGACCGAGGCCGTGCCGGCCCGGGTGGCGACCGACCCGATGCGCCTGCGCCAGGTGCTCACCAACCTCGTCAGCAACGCCACCAAGTTCACCGACCGCGGCCAGGTGACGGTGCGGGTGGATTATCGCCCGGACCCAGAGGGCGACCGCCTCGAGGTCGAGGTCGAGGATACCGGCATCGGCATCGCCGAGGCGCAGCACGAGCAGATCTTCCAGCATTTCGTCCAGGCCGACGACGCGCTCAACCGCCGCGCCGGCGGCACCGGCCTCGGGCTCGCTATCTGCCGGCAGCTCGTCGGGTTGATGGGCGGCGAGATCTCGGTGCGCAGCGTCCCCGGCATGGGCAGCACCTTTCGCTTTTACGTCCTTACCCGCCCGGCCGCCGCCGCGCCGGCGACGGTACGCCGGGCCTGCCCGCGGAACGCCGGTGCGCCGGCGCCGATGCACATCCTCCTCGCCGAGGACCACGCCACCAACCAGTACCTCGTCAACGCCTATCTGCGCACCGCCGGGCATACGGTCGAGGTGGTGGAGAACGGCCGCGAGGCGGTCGCCGCTGCCGTGCGCGGCGGCTTCGACGCGATCCTGATGGACGTGCAGATGCCGGAGTTCGACGGGCTGGCCGCGACCCGGGCGATCCGGGCACTGGACGGGCCGGCCGCCCGGGTGCCGATCATCGCGCTGACCGCCAACGCCATGCCCGAGGACCGGCGGAGCTGCTTCGACGCGGGGATGACCGACTACCTGGCGAAGCCGGTGGACGTGGCGGCATTGCACGCCGCGCTCTTTCGCGCCCGCGAGAGCGACGGCGCCGCGAGCGAGCCCGACCGGCGGCAATCGGCGGCGGGTGGCTAGCGGCGCGAGGCTCTGGACAGCGGGAGGGAACGGACAATAAGCTTTGCGCCGTGACCCGAGCCACGCCCGCGGAGCCTGCATGACCGACACCGTGACCGTCGCCTCGGATAAGCCCTGGGTCGCTGCGACGGACGCGCCGTTCGTCAGGGTCGAGCGGATCACCAAGAAGTTCGGCGACTTCTACGCCGTCGACGACGTCAGCCTCGACATCTGGAAGGGCGAGCTCTTCTGCCTGCTCGGCGGCTCCGGCTGCGGCAAGTCGACGCTGCTGCGGATGCTCGCCGGGTTCGAGACCCCGTCCTCGGGGCGGGTGTTCATCGACGGCCAGGACATGACCGGCATCCCGCCCTACGAGCGGCCGACCAACATGATGTTCCAGTCCTACGCGCTCTTCCCGCACATGACGGTGGAAAGAAACGTCGCCTACGGGCTGGCGCGCGACGGCATGCCGCGCGAGGAGCGGGCGGCGCGGGTCGCCGAGATCCTGAAGCTCGTGCAGCTCGGCCACCTCGCGGGCCGCAAGCCGCACCAACTCTCCGGCGGCCAGCGCCAGCGGGTGGCGCTGGCGCGGAGCCTGGTCAAGCGGCCTAAGCTGCTGCTCCTCGACGAGCCACTGGGCGCGCTCGACAAGAAGCTGCGCGAAGAGACGCAGTTCGAGCTCATCAAGATCCAGGAGACCCTCGGCGTCACCTTCATAGTCGTCACCCACGACCAGGAGGAGGCGATGACGCTCTCCACCCGCATCGGGGTGATGAACGAGGGCAAGATCGTCCAGGTCGGCGAGCCCGCCCAGATCTACGAGTATCCCAACAGCCGCTTCGTCGCCGACTTTATCGGCACCGTGAACCTCTTCGAGGGCCGGGTGACGGAGGACGAACCTGACTTCATCCGGATGATGAGCCCGGCCGCCGGCGGCGAGATCCATGTCGGTCACGGGGTCTCCTGCGTGCTCGACCAGACGCTGTGGTTCGCCATCCGGCCGGAGAAGTTGCGGGTGACCCGCGAGCGGCCGGAAGGCGCGCACAACGTCTTTCCGGCTGTGGTCGAGGAGGTGGCCTATCTCGGCAACCTGTCGATCTACCGGATGAGACTCGAGAGCGGCAAGGTCGTGCAGGCGACCAGGGCCAACCTGTCGCGCTACGACAGCGACGCGATCTCCTGGGACGAGAAGGTCTGGGTCACCTGGGACGACACCGCAGGCGCGGTGCTGACCCAATGAGCGGCGTCCTCGAGCGGGTGCCGCCGCTGCGCTGGACGGCCGCGCTGCTGGCGCGGCTGGGGCTCGGCGGCCGGGCGCTGGTAATCGCCGTCCCGCTGCTCTGGCTGCTGGTGTTCTTCCTGATCCCGTTCCTGGTGGTGGCCAAGATCAGCCTCAGCGAGGCGGCGATCGCCATGCCGCCCTACGTTCCACTCGTGGAGTGGGACGACGGGCGGGCGATCTTCACCCTCAACTTCGGCAACTTCGCCTTTCTCCTCGACGACCCGCTCTATCTCAATGCCTATCTCTCGTCGCTGAAGATCGCCTTCATCTCGGCGGTGATCACCCTCTTCGTCGGCTATCCCATCGCCTACTACATCGCCCGCAGCCCGGACTCGCGGCGCGCGATCCTCCTGACCCTGGTGGTTCTGCCGTTCTGGACCTCGTTCCTGCTGCGCGTCTACGCTTGGCAGGGCTTCCTGCGCTCGAACGGGGTCATCAACAATTTCCTGCTCTGGACCGGGATCATCGACACGCCGCTGGTGATGCTACAGACGACCTTCGCCGTCTATGTCGGCATCGTCTACACCTACCTGCCGTTCATGATCCTGCCGCTCTACGCCAACCTGGTGAAGCTCGACGAGAGCCTGCTTGAGGCCTCGGCCGACCTCGGCGGCCGGCCGCTCGCCACCTTCTTCCACGTCACCCTGCCGCTCTCCATGCCCGGGATCATCGCCGGATTCATGCTGGTCTTCGTCCCCGCCATCGGCGAGTTCGTGATTCCGGAGCTCCTCGGCGGGCCGGACACGCTCATGATCGGCAAAGTGCTCTGGAACGAGTTCTTCTCCAACCGCGACTGGCCGGTGGCCTCGGCGGTGGCGATCGCCATGCTGGTGGCGCTGGTGATCCCGATCATGCTCCTGCGCAACGCCCAGTCGAAGACCGAGGAGGGGTGATGCGACCGCCCGCCTTCGTCTTGGGACGATCCCTCGGCGCCCGTGCGGATGCCCAGTGGGGCCTGAATCTGGGCGCCGGAAATTTTAATCTTCATAAATCCTTTTCATATCATCAGCTTACTTGGTGTAACACGCGTGTTACACCGGCCCCGAACGCCACGGCGCCGCATTCTCTTCTCGTACCCGGACCCGACGGTCGAGGCCCCCGGGAGGTCGTCCTCCGCAGCGACCGCGCATCCCGAGGGATTGCCTGATGCGCGCCTCCACGCTCCTGCTGATCTTCTGCATCCTCGGGTTCATTTTTCTCTATGCCCCGATCCTGTCGCTGATCATCTTCAGCTTCAACGAGAGCAAGCTCGTCACCGTCTGGGGCGGCTTCTCGACCAAGTGGTACGGCGAGCTGCTGCGCGACCCCCAGATCCTCGGCGCCGCCTGGATCAGCCTCAAAGTCGCCGTGGTCACCGCCACGCTCTCGGTCGTCCTCGGGACGCTGGCCGCCTACGTCCTCACCCGCTTCGGCCGCTTCCGCAGCCGCGCGCTCCTGACCGGCATGGTGACCGCGCCGCTGGTGATGCCCGACGTCATCACCGGCCTGTCGCTGCTCCTGCTCTTCGTCTCGATGGAGCAGCTCATCGGCTGGCCCGCCGGCCGCGGGATGACCACCATCATCATCTCCCACGTGACCTTCTGCATGGCCTACGTCGCCGTGGTGGTGCAGTCTCGCCTCGCCGACATGGACGAGAGCCTCGGCGAAGCGGCGATGGATCTCGGCGCCCGCCCGGTGCGGGTGTTCTTCGACATCACCATCCCGGTGATCGCGCCGGCGCTGATCGCCGGCTGGCTCCTCGCCTTCACCCTGTCCCTCGACGATCTCGTCATCGCCAGCTTCGTCACCGGCCCCGGCGCCTCGACGCTGCCGATGGTGATCTTCTCCAAGGTCCGTCTCGGCGTCAGCCCCGACATAAACGCCCTCGCCACGATCATCATCGGGATCGTCGCGCTCGGCGTCGTCATCGCCTCCTGGCAGCTGCGCCGGAGCGCGCAGGCGTGGATAGGGCAGGGGACGCGGCCTTCCGCGCCCCGGGTCTCCGCGACCATTGGCCGGAGATGACCTACGGCGGCGCGCTCTCCTTTCTGCGGCGCCGCTACACCCGCGACCTCGCCGGCGTCGACGTCGCGGTCATGGGATTTCCGTACGACGCCTCGGTGACCTACCGCCCCGGCTGCCGCCTCGGCCCCCGCGCCATCCGCGCCGCCTCGGTCCAGCTCGCCGAGCTCCGGGCCTTCCCCTGGGGCTTCGATCTCCTCGAGTCCCTCGCCGTGGTCGACCGCGGCGACGCCATGCTCGACCCGCACCACCCAGACAGCGTCGCCCCGGCCATCGAAGCCGCCGCCGCCGAAGTCATCGCCTCCGGTGCCAGGCTCCTCGCCCTCGGCGGCGACCACTTCATCGCCTGGCCGCTCCTGCGCGCCCATGCGGCGAGGTACGGGCCGCTGGCGCTCGTCCAGGTCGACGCCCATGGCGACCTGTGGCCCGACGACCCGGGGCGCCTCGACCACGGCACCATGATGGGTCGCGCCATCCGCGAGGGCCTCGTCGACCCGGCCCGCTCGACCCAGGTCGGCATCCGCACCTTCCACGACACCACCGAAGGCCTCGAAGTCCTGACCGCTCCCTGGCTCCACCGCGCGGGCATCCCGGCGGCGCTCGAGATCATCCGCGACCGAGCCGGCGAGGCACCGGTCTACCTCTCGTTCGACATCGACGGCCTCGACCCGGCCTTCGCCCCAGGCACCGGAACGCCCGTCCCCGGCGGCCTGGCCAGTTGGCAGGCGCTCGAGCTCGTCCGCGGCCTGGGCGGCCTCGATCTCGTCGGCATGGACATCGTCGAGGTCTCGCCGCCGTTCGACCATGCCGAAATCACCGCCCTGGCCGCCGCGCACCTCGCCCATGACTGGCTCTGCGTCCTGGCGGAGAAGTCGGGCGCAACCCCCTGTCCGGTGGGCCGCCTCTAGCTTTTCCTTTGACGGGCGCCGGACGTTCGTCGGATGCTCGGCGGAGCAGCCACACCGGAGCCTCATCGTGCCGCCATCGCCAGCCGAGTTTGTCGACCGCCTTCCGGAGCCCTTCCGCGAGTGGCTGGGCGGGCGTCGGATCGAGGAGGTCGAGTGCATCATCGCCGACATCGCCGGCGTCTCGCGCGGCAAGGCGATGCCGTTCGCGAAGTTCATGCGCGAGGACCGGATGTTCCTGCCGACCTCGATCTTCCACCAGACGATCGCCGGCGACTACGTGGACATGGACATCGCCAACCAGTGGACCGAGTCCGACATGGTGCTGAAGCCGGACTACACCACCGGCACCGCGAGTCCCTGGGCGGACGACGTCACGCTGCAGGTGATCCACAACGTCGAGGATCTCTCGGGACGCCCGGTGGAGGTCGCCCCGCGCAACGTGCTCAAGCGCGTCCTCAAGCTCTTCGAGGCCGAAGGCTGGCAGCCGGTCGTGGCGCCGGAGATGGAGTTCTACCTGATCAAGCCGAACCTCAATCCCAACGAGCCGATCGAGCCGCCGCTCGGTCGCACCGGCCGGCAGATGGTCTCGCGCCAAGCCTACTCGATGTCCGCCGTCGACGAATACGGCAAGGTCATCGACGACATCTACGATTTCGCCGAGGCGCAGGGGTTCGAACTCGACACGATCATCCAGGAGGGCGGCGCCGGCCAGGTCGAGATCAACTTCCTCCACGGCGATCCGATCACGCTCGCCGACCAGGTCTTCTTCTTCAAGCGCACCATCCGCGAGGCAGCGCTCCGGAATAACTGCTTCGCGACCTTCATGGCCAAGCCGATGCAGGAGGAGCCGGGCAGTGCAATGCACATCCATCAGTCGGTGGTGGATGTCCGGACCGGCGAGAACATCTTCAACGACGAGAACGACCAGCCCACGGACGCGTTCTACGGCTACCTCGCCGGACAGCAGCAGCATATCCCGTCGGTCGTCTGCATGTTCGCCCCGTACGTGAACAGTTATCGCCGCTTCGTCGTCGGCGGCGCGGCACCGATCAACCTCGAATGGGGTCCGGACAATCGCACCACCGGCCTCCGGATTCCGATCTCCTCGCCGGCCGCCAGGCGGATCGAGAACCGTGTGGTCGGGATGGACTGCAATCCCTACCTCGCACTCGCCGCGTCGCTCGCCTGCGGCTACCTCGGAATGAAGGCGAAGCTGAAGCCGCGCGAGGCGGTGGCAGGGGAGGCCTATCATCGGCCGAGGGCGCTGCCGCGCGACCTCCTCGCCGCGCTCGATCTCTTCGACGAGTGCCCCGAGATCATCGAGGTTCTCGGCGACGCGTTCTGCAACCTCTACAAGGCGATCAAGCGCAACGAGGTCGAGACCTTCCTGCGGGTGATCTCGCCTTGGGAGCGCGACCACCTGCTCCTGAACGTGTGATCGAAGGCAACACAACCGGGCTTGCAAACCGCGAACGGAGCGTGAACATGGAGGCATGGACGCCCGTCTCGCCGCCAAGCTCCGGATCCTCGCCGACGCCGCAAAATACGATGCGTCGTGCGCGTCGTCAGGGGCGCCGAAGCGGGTGGCCGCCGCCGGCGGGCTTGGGTCCACCACCGGCAGCGGCATCTGCCACGCCTACACGCCCGACGGACGCTGCGTCTCGCTGCTGAAGATCCTGCTGACCAACTGGTGCCTCTACGATTGCGCCTATTGCGTCAACCGTCGGTCGTCCAACACGCCCCGCGCCCGGTTCAGCGTCGAGGAGGTCGTGACGCTGACGCTCGAGTTCTACCGCCGCAACTACATCGAGGGGCTGTTTCTCTCCTCCGGCATCGCCAAGTCGCCCGACCACACCATGGAGGACCTGGTGCGGGTGGCGCGGACGCTCCGCCGCGACCACGGCTTCGCCGGATACATCCACCTCAAGGCAATCCCCGACGCGAGCCCGTGGCTCGTCGAGCAGGCGGGGCTGTGGGCGGATCGCCTCTCGATCAACGTCGAGCTGCCGACGGACGCAAGCCTCGCGCGGCTGGCTCCGGAGAAACGCCGCGGCTCGATCGACGGCGCGCTCGGCCAGACCCACGAGCGCATCGCCGAGGCCCGCGCGGAGAAGCGCCACTTCGCACCGGCCGGCCAGAGCACGCAAATGATCGTCGGCGCCGACGACACCACCGACGAAGGGGTGCTCGCGGCGAGCGCCCGGCTCTACGACCGCTACGGCCTCGCGCGGGTCTACTACTCCGCGTTCAGTCCGATCCCGGAAGCGAGCGGACTGCTGCCGCTGAAGCCGCCGCCGCTCCGCCGCGAGAACCGGCTCTACCAGGCCGACTGGCTCCTTCGCTACTACGGGTTCACCGTCGATGAAGTCGCCGCCGGCGGCGAGGGCGGCATGCTGGATCTGGACGCCGACCCGAAGCTGGCCTGGGCGCTGAAGCACCGGGACCGCTTCCCGGTCGACGTGAACCATGCGGAGCGTGACCTTCTCCTGCGCGTGCCGGGACTCGGGACCCGCGCCGTCGACCGCATCGTCGCCGCGCGCCGCCACGCCAGCCTGCGCCTCGCCGACATCGGCCGCCTGACCGGCAGCCTGCGGCGGGCGCTGCCATTCCTCGTCGCCGCCGACCATCGCCCGAAGGGCCTCGATCGCCTGGACCTCCGAAACCGGCTCTTGCCGCGGGCCGAACAGCTCGAGCTCTTCTGATGCAGCGGATCTCGCTGGCGCCCGGGGCCGACATCGAGGGATTTCGCGCCGCCGCCCGCCATCTCGCCGCCGCAGGCGTCGCGCCTCCCGACGTGCTGTGGAGCGAGGCGCTGGAGCTGCTGCCTTCGAGCGACCTTGCCGACGCGCCACCGCTCCGCCTGCCGGCAGCGGCGGGCCCGCTGATCTCGACGGTCGTCTGCCACCGCGATCCTCAGCGATACGCGCTCCTCTACGAACTCGTCTGGCGACTGGTCCGCGGCGAGCGTGCGCTTCTCGAGATCGCCAGCGACCCGCTGGTCCATCGTCTTCGGCGGATGGAAAAATCGGTGCGCCGGGACATCCACAAGATGCACGCCTTCGTGCGCTTCCGCCGGACCGAGGACGCCACGGGCGAGCGCTTCGTCGCCTGGTTCGAGCCGGAGCACCACATCCTCGAGGCCGTCTCGGATTTCTTCGTCGATCGCTTCCGGAACCAGAACTGGACGATCCTGACGCCGCTCGGTGCGCTCGACTGGAACGGCAAGGAGCTGCGCCGCGGTCCGCCCGCGTGCCGCGCGGATGCGCCGGAGGCCGATCCGTTCGAGGCCGGATGGCGGGGCTACTACGAGAGCGCGTTCAATCCGGCGCGCCTCAACATGGCGGCGACCCGCGCGGAGATGCCGAAGAAGTACTGGAAGAACATGCCCGAGACCGCGGCCATCCCCGGTCTCATCCACAATGCTCCGGCGCGGGTTCGCGAGATGATCGCCGCGGGTCCGGTCGAGCCGGCGCGCCGAATGCCGGAGAAGGCCGTCGCGGCGATGGCGGGGCAGGGGCCGCGAACGCTGGAGGAGCTGAATGCGCTGATCGCTGCCGCAGAGCCCATGGTTCGAGGCGGCACCCGTGCCGTGCTCGGCGAGGGCCCGATCGGGGCGCGCATCGTCTTCGTAGGCGAGCAGCCGGGCGACCAGGAGGACCTGCAGGGTCGTCCGTTCGTCGGTCCGGCGGGACAGCTTCTCGACCGTGCGCTCGCCGATGTCGGCATCGAACGGGAGAAGGCTTATGTCACCAACGCGGTCAAACACTTCAAGTACGTGCAGCGCGGCAAGCGGCGGCTGCACCAGGGACCGACGGCCGGCGAGGTCAAGCACTACCGCTGGTGGCTGAAGACCGAGATCGAGCTCGTCGCCCCGCGGCTCGTGGTGGCGCTCGGAGCGACCGCGGCGCTGGCGCTGGCCGGCCGGCCGGTTCCAGTGACGAAGAACCGCGGTGAACTGAGTTTCGAGGGGCGTCCCGGGTTTCTCACCGTCCACCCGTCCTACCTGCTTCGCCTCACCGATCCGGGCGAGAAGCGGGCCGCCTGGCGGGCGTTTCATGAGGATCTTGCCCGCGTCCGGGATCTGGCGGCCTGATCGCGAAATCGCTACAGCGGTTCTGCGACATGACACACCTCGATCTCCTCACCGTGAACGATCGGGCCGGCGCGTACCCGAAAAGCTGGTACGCCGCGACCGCCACGCCGCTGCCGCGCTTTCCGATGCTGGACGGAGAGGCGTCGGCGGATGTCTGCGTGATCGGGGGCGGCTACACGGGCCTCTCGGCGGCGCTGCACCTGGCGGAGGCCGGGTTCGACGTCGTGCTTCTCGAGGCGCAACGGGTCGGCTGGGGCGCATCGGGCCGAAACGGGGGGCAGGTGGGGTCCGGTCAGCGGCGCGAGCAGGCGTGGATCGCGCAACGCTTCGGACAGGCGACGGCCCGGGCACTCTGGGACATGGCGGAGGAAGCGAAGGCGCTGGTGAAGCGGCTCGTGTCGCGCCACGAGATCCCCTGCGACCTGAAGCCCGGCGTCATCCACGCCGCCTGCCGGAAGGGCGAAGTGGGCGAGTTCCACGCGGAGGCCGAAGCACTGGCCCGCGACTACGGCTACCGCGAGATCGTGCCGCTGGACCGCGATGGCATCCGCCGCGAACTCGGAACCGACGCGTACCACGGTGGGGTCCTCGACTGGGGCGCAGGTCACCTCCATCCACTGAACTTTGCCCTCGGACTTGCGAAGGCGGCCGATGCGGCGGGTGTCCGCATCTTCGAAGAAAGTCGCGTCGAAGCTATCGGCAGCGGGGCGCATCCGGAGGTCCGGACCTCCTTCGGCCTGGTGCGGGCGAGCCACGTCATCGTTGCCGGCAACGGCTACCTCGGCAACCTCGTGCCGACGGTGGCATCCCGGGTCATGCCGATCAACAATTTCATTCTGGCGACGGCGCCACTCGGGCCCGAGGTCGCGCAAGAGCTGATCCGCAACGACGTCGCCGTGGCGGATTCCCGCTTCGTCGTCAACTACTTCCGGCTCTCGGGCGACCACCGGCTGCTCTTCGGCGGCGGCGAGAGCTACGGCTATCGGTTTCCCGCCGACATCGCCGGACTGGTGCGCCGGCGCATGCTCCAGGTCTACCCGCGTCTTTCCGAGACGCCGGTCGACTACGCCTGGGGCGGAACCCTCGCGATCACGGTCGACCGGATGCCGGCGTTCCAGCGCCTCGCGCCCAACGTCTTCTCCGCCGGCGGCTACTCGGGCCACGGGGTGGCGCTGGCAACGCTGGCCGGCAAGCTGATGGCCGAGGCGGTTCAGGGCACGGCCGAGCGGTTCGACGTGCTCGCCAGTCTCCCGCAGCCACGCTTCCCCGGCGGCGCGCAGCTGCGCTGGCCGCTCCTGGTGCTGGCGATGAGCTGGTACGCGCTGCGCGACCGGCTCTGAACGCCCGTGCCGCTCTGGGTCCTCATTTCGCTGGCCTCGGCCTTCCTGCAGAACCTGCGCTCGGCGCTGCAGAAGACCCTGACGCCGCGGGTGGGGGTTCTCGGAGCCGCCTATGCGCGCTTCCTTTTCGCCGCACCCTGGGCGGTCCTTCTGGTCGCGGTGCTGGCGGCCGCCAGCGGGGTGGCGCCGCCGCGCCCGAACGCGGGGTTCGCGCTCTGGGGCCTCGTCGGCGCGGTCTCGCAGATCGGGGCGACGCTGCTCCTCCTCCACGTCTTCTCGCTGCGCAACTTCGCCGTCGGCAACACATTCGCCAAGACCGAGACGGTGCAGGCGGCGCTCCTCGGCCTCTTGCTCCTCGGTGACCGGATCGGGCTCCCGCCGCTGGCCGGCATCCTGGTGAGCCTCGCCGGCGTGGTGCTGCTCTCGGCCACACGCGGCCTGCGCGGGGGCATCTTCAACCGCGCGGCGGCGCTCGGCGTCGCCAGCGGCACCGCCTTCGCGCTGTCGGGCATCGCCTATCGCGCCGCCGCCCTCGATCTTGCGGAAGGCGGCGGGGTGATGATGCGGCCGGCGTACACACTCGCCTGCGTGACCCTGGTGCAGACCGTGCTCATGTCCGTCTACCTCGCGGCGCGCGAGCCCGAGACCCTCGGCGGCGTGCTGCGCCAATGGCGCATCGCCGCGCCAGTCGGCGCCTCGGGGATGCTGGCCTCCCTCGGCTGGTTCACCGCATTCATGCTGGTGCCGGTGGCGCAGGTCAAGGCGGTGGGGCAGGTGGAGCTGGTCTTCAGCTGGCTCACGTCGCGCTTCGCCTTCGGCGAACGGCCGTCCCTGCGGGAGACGCTGGGGATCGTCCTCGTCGCCGGGGGTATCGTCCTGCTGATCCTGACGAGCTAGGCGATGGCGACCCACTTGTCGTGGAACTGTTCGAAGGCGAGTATCGCGTCGGCGGCGTACATCACTGACGGGCCGCCGCCCATGTAGACGGCCATGCCAAGGGTCTCCTGCACCTCCTCGCGGGTCGCGCCGAGCCTGACCAGTGCGTCCATGTGGAACCCGATGCAGCCATCGCAGCGGGTGGCGACGCCGATCGCGAGCGCGATCAGCTCCTTGGTCTTGGTATCGAGCGCGCCGGGGCGGGAAGCGGCCTTCGCCAGTGTCGAGAAGCCGGCCATGGTATCGGGGATGTCCTTGCGCAGGACCTTCATCCCGACGGAGATCCGGGCGGTGATCTCGGGGTAGGATTTGCTCATCTCTTGTTCCCTGGAGGGTTGCGGGAGCGTGCGAGGAACGCGGTCGGACCCTTGTGGCTCCTGACGCGGTTCGCACATTGATGCACGTCAAGGGCGACACAAATCCCGATTGCATCGCGTCCGGGGCCTCGGCAGTGTTGGGCGCCAAGGGGAGGAACCAATGCACTGCGTCTTTGTACAGCTCCGCTGCCGGCCCGGCCGCACCTACGAGGTCGCCGATGCGATCTACGATCTCGAGTTCGCCTCCGAGCTCTATTCGACCTCCGGCGACTACGACCTGCTGATGAAGGTCTACATCCCGGAGGAGGAGGACATCGGCCACTTCATCAACGGCAGGATTCGCGACATCCCGCATATCGACCGCACGCTGACGACCCTGACCTTCAAGGCGTTCTGATGATCGCCGACTGGGACGACGCCTACGTCAACGCTGCCTACATCCCCGGCGGCGATCAATACCCGGAGCGCTGGCAGACCCCGGCGGCGACGTTCCGGGCCAGCCTGGCGGCGGACGCCTTCCGCGAGAGCCTGCCCTATGGCCGGCATCCCCGGGAGCGGGTCGATCTCTTCCTGCCGCCGGCGCGGCCGAAGGGGCTCGTCGTCTACGTCCACGGCGGCTACTGGAAGGCCTTCGATCGCGGCGAATGGAGCCATGTCGCCGCCGGTCCGCTGGCCCGGGGGTGGGCGGTGGCTCTGCCCGGCTATCCGCTGGCCCCCGAGGTGCGGATCGCCGCCATCACCCGCTCGGTCACCGCAGCGGTGACGGAGGCCGCCGCAACGGTGCCGGGGCCGATCCACCTCGCCGGCCATTCCGCCGGCGGGCACCTGGTGACTCGGCTCGTCTGCGCCGACAGCGGCCTGCCGGAGCGGGTCCGGGCGCGCATCGGCACCGTGGTGTCGATCAGCGGCCTGCACGACCTGCGGCCGTTCCTGCGCACCGCTATGAACGACATCCTGCGCCTCGACGCCGCCGAGGCCGCTGCCGAGAGCCCGGCGCTGCGCGAGCCGTCGCCCGGGGCGCGGGTCCATGCCTGGGTCGGTGACCTCGAGCGGCCGGAATTCGTCCGGCAGACGACGCTCCTCGCCAATATCTGGACCGGGCTCGGCGCCGACATGGCGCAGACCATCGTCCCGGAGCGGCACCATTTCGACGTGATCGAGGACCTGACCGATCCGGGCTCCGACCTGGTCGCGGCGCTGATCGGGAGATAGGCCGATGAATTCGCAGGCGCGGGTGGTGGTGATCGGCGGCGGCGTGGTCGGCTGCTCGGTGCTCTATCACCTGGCCCGGGCCGGCTGGACCGACGTGATGCTGATCGAGCGCGCCGAGCTTACCTCCGGCTCGTCCTGGCATGCGGCCGGCGGCTTCCACACCCTGAACGGCGACCCCAACGTTGCGAAGCTCCAAGCCTACACCGTCTCGCTCTACAGGGAGCTCGAGGCGCTGTCCGGTCAGTCCTGCGGCCTGCACCTGACCGGCGGAGTGATGATGGCCGGCGATCCGGTGCGCATGGACTACCTGCGCCTCGCCCATGCCAAGGGCCGCTGCCTCGGCATGGACACCGAGATCATCACGCCCTCCGAGGCGGCGGCGATGTACCCGCTGATGGACCCGAGCCACTTCGTCGGAGCCCTGTGGGATCCGGTCGAGGGGCATCTCGATCCCTCCGGCACCACCCACGCCTATGCCAAGGCCGCGCAGACGTTCGGCGCCACCATCGTGCTGCGCAACCGGGTGGTCGAGCTCACCCAGGAGCCGGACGGCGCCTGGAACGTCGTCACCGAGCACGGCACGGTGCGGGCCGAGCACGTGGTCAACGCCGGCGGGCTCTGGGCGCGCGAGGTCGGGCGCATGGTCGGCCTGGAGCTGCCGGTGCTCGCCATGGAGCACATGTACCTGCTGACCGAGCCGATGCCGGAGATCGCCGAGTTCAACGCCGCGACGGGCCGCGAGATGGTCGGCGTCCTCGACCTGCCCGGCGAGATCTACACGCGGCAGGAGCGGGGCGGGGTGCTGCTCGGCACCTACGAGCAGGATTGCCGACCATGGTCGCCGAAGGTCACGCCCTGGGACTTCGGCAACGAGCTGCTGGTCCCCGACCTCGACCGCATCGCCCCGTCGCTCGAAGTCGGCTTCCGGCACTTCCCGGCGCTCGAGGCCGCCGGCATCAAGCAGGTGATCAACGGCCCCTTCACCTTCGCCCCGGACGGCAACCCGCTGGTCGGCCCGGTGCAGGGTCTGACCAACTTCTGGTGCGCCTGCGCGGTGATGGCGGGCTTCAGCCAGGGCGGCGGCGTCGGGCTGGTGCTCGCCAACTGGATGACCGAGGGCGATCCCGGCCACGACGTCTTCGGCATGGACGTGGCGCGGTTCGGCGAATGGGCGACGCTGCGCTACACCAACGCCAAGGTGCGGGAGAACTACTCCCGCCGCTTCTCGGTCCGCTTCCCCAACGAGGAACTCGCCGCCGCCCGGCCGCAGCAGGCCACACCGCTCTACGACATCATGGTGTCCGAGAGGAACGCCGTCATGGGCGTCACCTGGGGCGTCGAGGTGCCGCTCTGGTTCGCGCCGCAAGGGACGCCGGCGCGGGACGACCTGTCCTTCCACAGGTCGAACGATTTCCCGCACGTCGCCGCCGAGGTCCGGGGCGTCCGCGACGGCGTCGGCGTGACCGAGATCGCCAATTTCGCCAAGTACGCGGTGACCGGTCCCGGGGCGGAGCGGTGGCTCGACCGGCTGCTGACCAACGCGATGCCTCGGACCGGCCGCATCGTGCTCTCGCCGATGCTCAACGACGCGGGCAAGCTGATCGGCGATTTCACCGTCGCCAAGGCCGGCGAGGACCGCTTCTTCGTCTGGGGCTCGTCCGCGGCGCAGGTCTACCACATGCGCTGGTTCGAGGCGCATCTGCCCGCCGACGGCTCGGTCCGGGTGGAGCGGCTGGGAATGCGGCTGATGGGCCTCGCGCTCGCCGGGCCGAAATCGCGGGCGGTGCTGGCGGCGCTTACCGACCACGACGTCTCGAACGCGGCGCTGCGCTTCATGGACCACCGGCCAATGGACGTGGCCGGCTGCCCGGCGCTGGTCAACCGGCTCAGCTATACCGGCGATCTCGGCTACGAGATTTGGGTGGAGCCCTGCTACCTGCGGACGCTCTATCGGGCGATCCAGGCGGCGGGCGCGGACGAGGGGCTGGTCGACTTCGGGATGCGGGCGCTGCTGTCGATGCGGCTGGAGAAGAACTGGCCGACGTGGTTCGCCGAACTGCGGCCGATCTACGGCGCCTTCGAGGGCGGCAATGGAACGCTTCGTCAAGCTCGACAAGGCCTTCATCGGCCGCGACGCCGCCGCGCGCGAGGCGGAGGCCGGGCCGCGGCTCCGCCGGGTCAGCCTCGCGATAGCCGCCGAGGACGCCGACGTGATGGGCGACGAGCCGATCTGGGCGCGGACGGCGCAGGATTTCGGCGCGGTCTCCGCCGGCCACGGCGTCGGCGCCCCGCGCTTCGATGCCGAAGGGGCCGAGGTGCCGAAAGGCGACGCCCGGCGCGACGGCGACTGGCAGGTGGTCGGCTGGGTCACCTCGGGCGGCTACGGCCACTCCGTGTCGCTGTCGCTGGCGCAGGGCTACCTGCCGGCAGCCCTGGCCGAGCGCGACGAGGCCGGTCTCTTCGAGGTCGAGATCCTCGGCGTCCGCCGTCCGGCGCGGATCGCCGTGGAGCCGCCCTTCGATCCCGAGGGCGTCAGGATGCGGAGCTGAGCGGGCCGGGCACCGTCGTCCACACCCCGATCACCAGCGGCACGAGCGCGAAGTGCCGGTTCTCGGCCTCGAGCGTCTGGATATGGGCCTGGATTTCGCCCACCTCCTCCTCGCTGGCCACCCCGAGCGCCGCGGCCGACTGCTTCAGGCCGCCGAGAACCGCGCGCATCATCATGCCGGCGCCGCGGATGGGCGCGTAGATCCCGCCGACGTCCCCGCCCTCGGGCATCGGCAGCCCCGCCGCCAGCAGGAACTCCCCCAGCCTGAGGCCCGCGTCCGATGGCCGCCCGGAGGCCTCGAAGCACCCGCAGATTACCTCGAAGGCCCGCTCGACCACCGGCTCCGCGGGCCGCACCGCCATCCGCGTCATGTCGTAGTCCATCAGCACCAGCCGCCCGCCCGGCCGCACCTGCGCCGCGAGCCGCCCGACCGCCGCCACCGGCTCGGTCATGTGGCAGATCAGGAACCGCGCGAAGACCAGGTCGAAGGGTCCGCCCGGCACCGGCTCGCCCCGGGTGACGTCGCCGGCGACGAAATCGAACTGCGGACCTTCCTGCCGGTGAAGTTCCTTCAGCGCATACGCGCCGAGCCGCGCATCCGTATCGATCCCGACCACCCGGCCGCCGGCGCCGACGACCCGGCCCATCAGCCGCATCGCCTCGCCCGGCCCGCAGCCGGCGTCGAGGCAGCGCATCCCCGTCTTCAGCCCGGCGCCGGTCAGAACCCGCCGCGTGACCTCCTCCCAGGCGCGCGCCTGCAGCCGCAGCCGGGTGTACTCCTCCTCCGTTCGCGCCAGTATGTAGCGGTCGTCGCTGGTTTCGGCCTCGCCCATCGCCCCATCCCCCGCCCTTGCCAGCGACGAGTATAGCGGATGAGGCGGCGCCCCGGGAGAGGTCAGTCCGGGGTGACGAGCCCGCCCGCGCGCTCGATGAAGCTCACCACCTCCGGCACCCCCACCCCGTCGCGGATCGAGGCGAACTGGAACGGCCGCTCGCCGCGCATCCGCCGGGAGTCCCGGTCCATCACGTCAAGGGAGGCGCCGACGTACCCGGCGAGGTCGATCTTGTTGATGATGAGGAGATCGGAGCGCGTGACCCCGGGCCCGCCCTTGCGCGGAATCTTGTCGCCGGCGCAGACGTCGATGACGTAGAGCGTCAGAATCCGCGAGCTCCGGCGAGAACGTCGCCGAGAGGTTGTCGCCGCCCGACTCGATCAGCACCAGGTCGAGGTCCGGAAATCGCTTCACCATCTCGTCGACGGCCGCAAGGTTGATCGAGGCGTCCTCCCGGATCGCCGTATGCGGGCAGCCGCCGGTCTCCACCCCGATGATCCGCTCGAGCGGCAGCGCCTGAGAGCGCATCAGGAATTCCGCGTCCTCGCGGGTGTAGATGTCGTTGGTGATCGCCGCGATCGACCAGCGTTCGCGCATCCGCTTGCAGAGCTGATCCATCAGCGCGGTCTTGCCGGCCCCGACCGGCCCGCCGATCCCGACCCGGAGCGGGCCGTTGGGAGATTTCAGTGGCTCGGCGGCCTCGGGATCCTCGATCATCGGCCGCTCGTCCTTCCCGCAGATTCGCTCCGTACGCCCGGGTCACCATAGCAACAACCGGCGAAGGAGGAATACGGGGCCGCGCCAACCACCACCCCGAAGGGACGGGGGCTGGCGCCCCCGTCCCCACCGGAGAGCGCAGCGGCGGTTGAACAATCGGTCAGAGGTGGAAATAGGGCCCGAAGGCGTGCGGGATCACCCGGTCACGGGTCAGGCCGCGCCTGGCGAGCTCCGCGTCGGAAAGCGCGAACAGCCGCTCGGCCTCCCGCGCGCAGCGGCCGGCATGGCTTGCGCTTCCCACCGCCTCGATCAGGGCGAGAAGCGATTCCCCGAGGCTCGCGAAAAACCCGCGGCCGGTCTGGGTAGTATCGGTCTGTGTCGTTGTCATAGGAAACCTCCTGAGAGACAGGTTGATTTCCTCCCTGTGACAAGAATGGGACGCAGGCGCCTGACCGGCAGGGCACAAAATCGCATGGCTGCCATGACTGCGCTGCAGTGCAGCATCAACCGCGCGTTAACCTTGGCGCTTGGGGCGATGGCGCTTGCCCGCGATCTCAGTTGTAGAAGAACGGCGCGAAGGCGTGACGGACGATCCCGTCACGGATGAGGCCACGGCGGGCCAGATCTTCGTCGGAGAGTGCCGACAGCCGCTCGACCTCCCGCATGCAGCGCGCGCCGGCGCTGGCATTAACGAGCGCCAGGACGGCGTTGCGGAGGGTGTCGCCGAGCCCGGCAAGAAGCGGGCGGTGCGGTGCGGCCGGGGCCAAAGTCAGGTTCATGGTCATCGGAAGTCTCCTTGGGCATGCGTGCGTTTCGAACTCGCGCCATGACTTGTTCACGGGCCGCCGAACGGCAAGGTCCAAACCCGCATACCCGGCATGTCTATGCTGCAGCGCAGCAGACTCCTGCGGTCAGGAACGATAGAGCCGGGTGTACTGCGTCTCGTGCAGCATCGCCGCGAGGTCCGCGCCGAGACTTATCCCGCCGATCGCCTCCGGTGGCGCGGCCACTGCCGCCGCGGCCACCCGGGCGGCGACCGGCAGCAGGCCGGCGGCGATCCGCTGGCCGTCGGTCTGGCCGAGCGGCACGAGCCGCACGCCGGCCGAGACGATGTTGGCGCCGAATGCCTGCAGGTAGAGCGTCGCCGTGGGCAGGAGCGGCAGGTCGAGCCGGCGCGCCGCCACACCCACCGCCACCGGGTAGGCCGCCGCCGGCACCGGCACGTCCCAGGCCGCCGCCACGGTACGGGCGAAGGCCGCACCCTGTGCCATCGTCTCGAGATGCCGCTCGGCCGAGGGCGCCAGCGCCTCGGCGAGGGCGGCGGCTTCCGCTGGGTCGTCGGCGCGCCAGGCCGCGGCGAGCAGCATCGCATCGCCGTGGCCGGATCCGAATTCCAGTACATCCGCGACCCAGGCCGCGAGGCCGTTTCGGTCGGCGACCTGCCCGGCCTCCACCGCCCATTCGAGCCCGTGCGAATAGCTGTAGGCGCCCACCGGAAAGCCCGGCGAGAACCAGGCGTTTAGAATTTGCAGGGTCCGCAGGTCCGCCTCCGGTGCGGCCTCGGGTGTGCCGTCCACCGCTTCAGCCGTGCCCGTGGTGATGGTCGTGGGGGTGCGGATGATCGGGGTCATCGGTGGCGCCGCCGTGATGGTGGCCGTGGGTGCGTCCGTGGCCGTAGGCGCCGCCCTCGGGGCGGAACGGCGCGTCCACGGACCGGGTCGCGGCGCCGAGCCGAGACAGCATGTCCTCGATCACGTGGTCGCGCTGCACCAGGATCCGGCCGTCGCCGATCTCGGCCGGGGTGTGGCGGTTGCCGATGTGCCAGGCGAGGCGGGCCAGATCCGCAGGAGCGGCGGTGACCTCGAGCAACGGCTCGGCCGCGGCCTCGACCACGACGTACCGGCCGTCCTCGAGCACCAGCCCGTCGCCGTCGTCGAGCGAGACGGTCTCGGGAAGGTCGGCCATCAGTGCAGCCCCGCCGGCGGTGGTAAGCCGCTTGCGGCGCAGGAACCGGTCGCGGTAGTCGAGCACCACCCTGTCGGCGGCCCCGGCGGTGCCGGCGGCGCGGCGCACCGCGAGGCTCCGCAGCACCGTCATTCAGCGCAGCGGCAGGGTCTGCACCGACCCGTTGCCGGCGACCCGGAAGCCGCGCAGGTTCTTGAGCGCCAGGTTTGGCACGAAGATCGCCGCGGTCAGCGTCCGCGAGCGCGCCGGCCCGACTGCCTCGGGCGTGCTCGGCGGCACGGCGACGAGCTCGAAGCTCAGGACGCCGGCGGCATCCGGCCCGGTGCCGATCGGCCGCAGGATCGCGGCGTAATAGCCTTGGGTCGGTGCCTCGCCTGCCACCCGCAGGATGACGCCGTGCAGCGCCCGCTCGGCGGCGGCTTCGCGCAGCGAGACCGGGCGCGGCTCGGGCGGCGCTTCGCGGCGAAAGCTGTAGGTGCCCTCCGGCTGGCCCTCGCGGCCGACGAAACCGGGAAGCTCCACGGAGCAGCCGGCGATCAGGCCGACGCCCGCAAGCAACAACAAGCCGTTACGCATGGGAACCGCCGCCGATCATGCTCCCCCGGATAGTCCGTCGCGCCGCACTTGGGAAGGGCAAAACGCGCTGCGGCCATGCCGCGCCTTCGGGGTACTGGACCAATGCCTCGGGACGGCTTAGATCCCTCATCACCTGCCGTATCGGACGCACCATGGCCAGCCAGCGCTTCGAGGACATCGCCGCCGACTTCGCCTTCCTGGACGACTGGGAAGACCGGTATCGCTATGTCATCGACCTCGGCAAGGCGATGCCGCCGCTCGACGACGCGCTCCGAGTGCCGGCCACCAAGGTCGAGGGCTGCGCCAGCCAGGTCTGGATCGTGCCGCGCCTCGACGGCGAGGGGCCGGCGGCGCGGTTCGACTTTCAGGGCGAGTCGGACGCGATGATCGTCCGCGGGCTGATCGCCGTCCTCCACGCGCTTTATTCCGGCCTGAACCCGGAGGCGGTTCTGGCGGTCGATGCGCCGGCCGAACTCGGCCGCCTCGGCCTCGATCAGCACCTGTCGTCGCAGCGCTCGAACGGGCTGCGCGCCATGGTCGGGCGGATCCGGGCTATCGCCCAGTCTGCCTTGGCGCAGACCTGACCGCCATGGCCACCTCGCTCGAATCGCTTCTCGCCGGCCGCGACTGGCTCCTCGCCGACGGCGCCACCGGCACCAACCTCTTCAACATGGGGCTCGAGGCCGGCGAGGCGCCCGAGCTCTGGAACGAGACCGAGCCGGCCAAGGTCCGCGCCCTCTACGACGGGTCGATCGGCGCCGGCAGCGACCTCTTCCTCACCAACAGCTTCGGCGGCAACGCCAGCCGGCTCAGGCTCCACGACGCCGAGGATCGCGCCTTCGCGCTCAACCGCATCGCCGCGGAAATCGCCCGCGATGCCGCCGACGCGGCCGGGCGGCCGGTGGTGGTGGCGGGATCCATGGGGCCGACCGGCGAGATCATGGCGCCGCACGGGCCGCTCACCATCGAGGACGCGGCCCAGATGTTCGAGGAGCAGGCCCGTGGCCTGCTTGCCGGCGGCGCCGACGTGCTTTGGGTCGAGACCCTGTCGGCGCCGGACGAATTCCGCGCTGCCGCCCTCGGCATCGCCCGCGCCGGCGCGCCCTGGTGCGGCACCATGAGTTTCGACACCGCCGGCCGCACGATGATGGGGCTGACCTCCGCCGAGATGGTGGCGCTGGTCGCCTCTCTCGAGCATCCGCCGCTCGCCTTCGGCGCCAATTGCGGGGTAGGGGCCTCGGACCTGCTCCGCACGGTTCTCGGCTTCAGCGCCGCCTATCCGAGCCTGCCGCTGATTGCCAAGGGCAATGCCGGCATCCCGAAGTTCCACGACGGCCACATCCACTACGACGGCACGCCGGCGCTGATGGCCGACTACGCGGTCCTTGCGCGGAACTGCGGCGCGACTATCATCGGCGGGTGCTGCGGCACAGCGCCGGAGCACCTCGTCGCCATGCGCGCGGCGCTCGAAACCACGCCCCCCGGCCCGCCGCCCGACCTCGGCACCATCGCCGAGCGCCTCGGCGGCTTCTCGTCCGCCTCCGACGGCCTCGGCGACCCCGGCCCGTCCAGAGAGCGCCGCCGCCGCCGCGGCTGATCCCGGGACGGCAGGCCGACGGGCGCGCGACGCCCGCTTGCAAGCCACGCCGGAGTCCGCCACTCCTGTTGGCAACTGGAGGGGAGCGACATGCGCAAGCTGCAGACGCAGGGGGTCCACCACATCACGCTGGTGGGCGCCGACCGGCAGACCTCGATCGATTTTTGGGAGGGGGTGCTCGGCATGCCCTTCGTCTTCGAGCAGCCCAATCTCGACCGGGCGAGCGAGAGCCATCTCTACTTCGACCCCGGGGACGGGCGGCTCATCACCGTCTTCACCGACGAGAGCCGGCAGCCCGACCCGGCCCGCACGCCGACCGATGTCGGTTGCGTGCATCACCTCGCCTTCGCTGTCAGCCAGGCGACGTTCCGGCAAGCGGTGGAGCGGCTCGACGAGCGCGGGATCGGGCATTCCGGGGTAAAGGACCGGGGCTTCATGGACTCGATCTATTTCAAGGACCCCCTGGGGCTCCTGATCGAACTCGCCGCCTACCGCTTCGAGCCGCCCTGGGGCTGGACCCACGGGCAGGTCCTGATGGAGGCGCACCGGGTCCGGGTCGAGCGGGGGGACTACAACATCGCCGAGATCCACCTCGCCGACGCCATCGAGCGGCTGACGGCGCGGAACCGGGAGAGCCTTTCCGACGACCGGGGTCCCAAGGACCCGTACCGGACGCCTTGAGCGGGCTCGTGGCAAAAAGCCGCTGAATGACGTATCGTTCGGCGGAGCCGCGCACGACGCGGTATCAGTCCGGTGGGGATCGATCGTGGAACCGTCTGCCAGGTTCGTCGGAGAGATTCCGGAACATTACGATGCAGGGCTCGGTCCGGTCATCTTCGCCGACGCCGCCGACGATCTCGCGCGGCGCGTGGCCGCGCTTTCGCCTTCCAGTGTCCTTGAAATTGCGGCGGGAAGCGGCATCGTAAGCCGCCGCCTGCGCGACGCCATGGCACCCGAGGCGCGGCTGGTGGTCAGCGACCTGAACCCGCCGATGCTCGCCGTGGCGCGACGCAAATTCTCGGAGGGCGAGCGTGTCGAGTTCTCCGAGGCCGACGCGATGGCCCTGCCGTTCGGGCAGGCGGAGTTCGATTTTCTGGTTTGCCAGTTCGGGGTGATGTTTTTTCCCGACAAGGTCGCGTCCTTCCGCGAGGCGGCCAGGGTGCTTCGCCCCGGCGGCCACTACCTTTTCAATGTCTGGTCTTCGATGGCGGTCAATCCGTTCGCCGAGATCAATCAGGAGGTGCTCGGCCACTTCTTCCCGCAGGACACGCCGGGCTTCTATCGCGTCCCGTTCTCGTATCCCGATCCCGATGTCGTGCGCCGGGATCTCGCTGCGGCGGGGTGGACGGATGTTGCGATCGAGACGGTGCGCTTTAGCAAGACCATCGCCGATCCGGCCGGCTTTGCCCATGGCGTCGTTTACGGCAATCCGCTCATTGCCGAGATCCACGAGCGCGGCGGTGCCAGTCCTGCCGAGGTAGAGGCGGCAATTCTCGCGGGCTACCGATCGCGGTTTGGAAGCGACCCGATGGTAATGCCACTCGAGGAACTAGTCATCACATGCCGCGCGCACTGAGACGCGGCGGCGGTCGGGCCTCAGCCGTCCCCGGCATCCGGCATCATCGTGCGGCCGACCGGCAGGCCGGCGATCGCCCGGCGCGGTTCCGGTTCGGCAAGGCTGGGAAGGCGGCGGTAGCTCAGGTAGAGCAGGCAGGCAGCGGCGCCCATGAGCGGGATGAGGGTGCCCATGGCCCAGGCGGGGTTGCCGAAGAGGGCGCCCAGGCTGCCGACCAAGAGGCCCGAGCCCATCTGCATAAACCCCATCATCGCCGCGGCCGCGCCGGCGATGCGGGTGAAGGGGGCGAGCGCCGCCGTGGTCAGCGCCGGCATCAGGAAGGCGAGACCGAAGGCATAGATCGCCACCGGCACCATCACCCTCAGGAAGCTCGGCTCCCAGACATGGAGGAGCGTGCTGCCGAGGCTGCCGGCCGCGACGAAGCCGAGGCCGGGGCCGATCAGCGCATAGGCGCTGACGCGACCGATCAGGGCGCGCATCGCCAGCGAGCCGATGAGGTAGCTGCCGGACTGGAACAGCATGCCGACACCGAACTGGGCCGGGGTGAGCCCGACCTGGCCCATGAGGATGAAGGGCAGGAAGGTCGCCTGGGCGTAGAGCGCGCCGACGGCGGTGGCGATGACCCCGGCGGCGGTGAGGAAGTGGCGGTTCCCGAGCACCTCGCCATAGGCCGAGGCCAGCGCCCCGAACCGCAGCCGCGACCGGTCCGGCACCACGGTCTCGCGCAGGCCGAAGGCAGTGACCAGCGCGACGCTGGCGCCAAGTGCCACCATGACGAGGAAGATCGCCCGCCAGCCGGCGACGGAGAGCACCAGTCCGCCGATCGTCGGGGCCAGGGCGGGACCGACGGCGAGGATGATGCCGATGAGGTTCATGATCCGCGACGAGCGCTCGCCGTGAAAGAGGTCGCGCACGATCGCCCGCGAGATCGCAACGCCGGCGGAGGCGCCGACCCCCTGGACGAAGCGCGCCAGCATCAGTACCTCGACGTTCGGCGCGAAGAGGGCGGCGACGCTGGCGGCGCAGTAGATCGCAATGAACGTGAAGGTGACCGGCCGTCGGCCGAGGGCGTCCGAAAGCGGTCCGGCGACGAGCTGGGCGCAGGCGAAGCCGCCGAAATAGAGGGTCAGCGTCAGCTTGACTAGCGGCGGGGTGGTGTCGAAGGCCTCGACGATCTGGGTCATCGCCGGGGTGTAGAGCGCCATCGAGATCGGGCCGATGGCCGTCAGCAGCGCCCCGATCAGGCTGACCCGCCGCTCGCTCATCAGCGGCACGGTCGATCCGCTCACCCGCGGCTCCCGCCCAGCAGCCTAGCGGGCCGCGCCCGACGCGTATTCCTGATCACCATGGCTTCGGTTACCGGAGGGGCTGGCGGCGGTCAACGCCGCGCCGCGGTCCCAGAGCGGCACCGGCGCGAAGTCGGCCTTCAGGTGGTCGACCAACGCTGCGAGTTCCGGCTTGTGGACCCGGTTGCGCGGCACCATCGCCTTGAACCAGAGCGGGGTGACCGGAAACTCCGGCAGGAGCACGCTGAGCCGACCCGCGGCGACGGCGTCGCGGGCGAGGTACGTCGGCAGGACGGCGACGCCGAGGCCGAGGACGGCGGCGTCGAAGAGGAGCTGGCTGTCGTTGACGGTCAAGCGGGCATGCACCTCGACCATCACCGGGCCCCGCGCGCTCTCGAAGGACCAGCCGAGCCCCACCGGCGGAAATACCAGGGCGTCGTGCTGCACGAGGTCGTTGGGCGTGCGCAGCTCGGGCCGCGCGGCGAGGTAGGCGGGCGCCGCCGCCAGCACCCGATCGTAGGGGCAGAGCGGGATGTCGATGACCCCGGCGAAGGACACCGGCAGCGCCCCGAGCGCCAGGTCGAAGCCTTCCTCGAGCGGATTGACCGCTCGGTCCATCAGCACCAGGTCGGCGGTGACGGCGGGGTTCTCGGCCTGGAACCGCGCCAGCGAGCCCCCGACGTGCTGGACGCCGACGGTGGTCGGGCACTTGATCCGGATCTCGCCGGTCACCCCGTGTCCGGTCTGCGCCCCGCGGATCGCCTCGTCGAGGTCGGCGAGCAGCACCTGAAACTTCGGCCGCAGCCGCTCGCCCTCGCGGGTTAGGGTGAGCCGCCGGGTCGTCCGGGCGAAGAGCGCGGCGCCGATGTCCGCCTCCAGCCGGTCGACCCGCTTGGTGACGACCGAGGCCGCGATCCCGATCTCGCGCCCGGCGGCGGAGAAGCTCCCGAGGCGGGCCGTGGTCAGAAATGCCTGAATATCGAGGAGTTGGGCCATGGCCGGCAGAGATTGTCCGGCGCCGGCGGCGGTGACAAGAGGCCCCGGCGACCCGTGGCGGGATATTGCCTTGCCCGGCTTTTGCATTCGCCGTGCGGCCGCGCTATGAGGCGCCGCGACCGGCCGGAGTTCCGCCTCATGATCCTCTATCCCGCCATCGACCTCAAAGGCGGTCAGTGCGTGCGGCTGCTGCGCGGCGCGATGGACGCGGCCACGGTCTTCGGCGACGACCCGGCGGCGCAGGCCCGGGCCTTCGTCGCGGCCGGCTGCCGGTGGCTGCACCTCGTCGACCTCGACGGCGCCTTCGCCGGGCGGCCGGTGAACGCCAGTGCCGTCGAGGCGATCCTTGCCGCGGTGACCGTGCCGGTGCAACTCGGCGGCGGCATCCGCGACCGCGCCACGATCGACGCCTGGCTCGAGAAGGGCGTGGCCCGAGTCATCCTCGGCACTGCCGCGCTACGCGACCCCGACCTGGTGAAGGCCGCCGCCGCCGCCCATCCCGGCCGCGTCGCCGTGGGCATCGACGCCCGCGACGGCCGTGTCGCCGTCGAGGGCTGGGCGGAGACCTCGCAGACCGAGGCGAGCGACGTCGCCCGGCGCTTCGAGGACGCCGGCGTCACCGCACTGATCTACACCGACATCGACCGCGACGGTGCCATGGCCGGCCCGAACGTCACCGCCACGGCGGCGCTGGCTCGGGCGGTGACGATCCCGGTGATCGCCTCCGGCGGCGTCGCCTCGATGGCGGATCTGCGCGCCCTGAAGGAGAGCGGCGCGCCGCTCGACGGCGCCATCTCCGGCCGGGCCCTCTACGAGGGCCGTCTCGACCTCACCGACGCCGTCGCCTACCTCGCCGCGTGATGCTCAAGATCCGCGTCATCCCCTGCCTCGACGTCAAGGACGGCCGCGTCGTCAAGGGCGTGAACTTCGTCGATCTGCGCGACGCCGGCGACCCGGTCGAGGCCGCCCGTGCCTACGACGCCGCCGGGGCAGACGAGCTCTGTTTCCTCGACATCGCCGCCAGCCAGCAGAACCGCGGCACGCTTCTCGATCTCGCCTCGCGGACCGCCGAGCAGTGCTTCATGCCGCTGACCGTCGGCGGGGGCGTGCGGACGCCCGAGGACGTCCGTGCCCTGCTTCTCGCCGGGGCGGACAAGGTGAGCTTCAACACCGCCGCCATCGCCACCCCGGAAGTCATCGCCCGGAGTGCGGAGAAGTTCGGCAGCCAGTGCATCACCGTCGCCCTCGACGCCCGCACCGTGGCGCCCGGCCGCTGGGAGCTCTTCACCCACGGCGGCACGCGCGCCACCGGCATCGACGCGGTCGGCTACGCCCGCGAGATGGAGCGGCGCGGGGCAGGGGAGATCCTGCTCACCTCCATGGACCGCGACGGCACCCGGGCGGGCTACAACCTCGCCCTCACCCGGGCGGTGGCGGATGCGGTAGGCATCCCGGTGATCGCCTCGGGCGGGGTCGGCACGCTCGTCCATCTCGTCGAAGGTGTCACCGAAGGCCACGCCTCGGCGGTGCTCGCCGCCTCGATCTTCCACTTCGGCAACCACTCCATCGCCGCCGCCAAGTCGGCGATGGCCGCCGCCGGCATCCCCGTGAGGCCCTGATGACCGATACCCTCGCCCGTCTCTTCGCCACCATCGAGTCCCGGGCCAGTGCCGATCCCGCCGCCTCGCACACCGCGTCGCTCCTCGCCCGGGGGACGGCCAAGTGCGCCGAGAAGTTCGGCGAGGAGGCGGTCGAGGCCATCGTCGCCGCCGCCTCCGGCGACCGGGCCGGCCTCGCCCGTGAGGCCGCCGACGTGCTCTACCACCTTCAGGTGATGCTAAAAGCGGCAGATGTCGGCTGGGCGGTGGTGCTGGCCGAGCTCGAAAGCCGCGAAGGCCGCTCCGGCATCGAGGAAAAGGCCGGCCGGGCTTGACTTTGCGTGGCGATGTGCTCGCAATGGGAGTAAGGGATCGCCGGTAGCGGTCTGGCGGGGGGCACCTCGTGGAACCTACCACCTTCGAAGCCAACATCGAGAGGCTCATCCGGCTCGAGGACGTCTGGCAGGCGATGGTGGGGTTCGGCCGCGGCTGCGGCGTGGCCCGGCTCGGCTATCACCATCTGCCGCCGCCGGCGGCGCCGGATGTCCATCTCCTGCGCATCGAGAACGACGGGTTCGCCGAGAGCCTCCTTGCCCAATACCTCGCGGCGCGGACCAGCGGGATCGCGGTGCTGGCCACGCTGATTCAGAACAGCACCCGTCCGGTCTATCTCGACGAGCTCGAGGGTCTCGTCGCGCTGTCCGCCGCCGAACGCGCGCACCTTGCGGCCTATCGCGCCGGCGGGGTCAGGAACGGCCTTGGCCTGCAGGTTTTCGGCCCCCACGGCCGCAACGGGATATTCGCCGCCGACCTGGCCGAGCGGGCGCGCCTGGCACCGGAGGCGCTGGGGCGGCTGCGCTGGGCCTGCCAGGCGATGCATCTGCGCTACTGCACCCTGCTTCAGCCGCAACTCGGCACCCTGCCGCACCTTTCCCTCCGCGAGGCGGAGGTGCTGAGCTGGGTGGCGCGCGGCAAGAGCAACGCCTCGATCGCCGACATTCTCGGCATCTCCGCCCATACCGTCGACGCGCACCTGCGGCGGATCTTCCTCAAGCTCGGCGTCGTCGATCGGATCTCGGCGGCGCTCCGCGGCCTCGGCTTCGGCCTCATCACCATCGACCCCTGACCCGCTGTCCCGTGATCGCGTTAGTCAGGGCCGCGGATTGCCGCCACTCGCCATGCGACGGTAGAAGCGCGGCAGAAAACGGGATGGGAATGATCGATGGGACCGATGACAGATACCGAACCGAAACTGGATTACCGGCTCGTGCGAGCGATGCGCCAGGGGCCGGACGTGTTGCCGGGCGACATCGCCCAGCTCCGCAGCTATCTGCGGATGATCGAGGTGCTCCTCGCGGAGAAGGCCTCCGAGGTCGAACCGGCCTGGGACCTGAGCTGCGCCGCCGCGGCCGAGATCGAGACCCTGCTGAAGCTGGAACTGACCGTGGCGGAACGCGCGATCGCCGTGCAGGCCACCAGCCTTGATGGCGTGCGCGGCAAGCTCGCGATCTGGCGGGCGCTCGGCACCGACCTCGAGGACGGCGACCTCGACAACGTGCGCAACCGCCTGATCCTGTCGATCGACGAGGACCTGGCGCGGCTCCACCGCGACGGCCGCGGCTAGGGGCGGCCCGCTCTGCCGCTATCGGCGCGCAGGCCGCGATGGTATCGTTCCCCGAAAAGGGGGACGGGACCGATGCGGCTGGAGGACTACCGGGCGGCGGTCGACGCTGCCGAAACGTCGGAGACGCTCTGGGTCCTGCTCCGCGACTACTTCCGGGACTCCGAGGTGCGGCGGCTGAGCTACATCCATCTGCCACCGCTCGGCGCGCCCGATGACCGCAGGATAGAGGCCGAATCCGCCGGCTTCCCCACCAACCTTATCGAGCGCTACATCTCGGACCGACTCTACCGGGACAATCCGATCCTCGCGCTCGCCCACCGTCGTGCCGAACCCGTCTACTGGGACGAGGTGGAAAGCATCGCGCTGACGCCCCGCGAGGCCGCCTTCATCGCCGATCTCCACAAGGTCGGCCTTCGCTACGGGGTCGGCATCCCCGTCTTCGGTCCGGACGGGCGCCAGGGCCAGTACGGTCTCGGTTTCGTCGACGGGGTGCGGCGACTTGCTCCCGAAGTGCTCAACGACCACAGGCTGGCCTGCCAGGTCGGGCACATGCGCTACTGCGCGCTGATCCGCCCGACGCTCGGGCCGCTTCCGGCGCTGTCGGAGCGCGAGACCGAGGTGCTGGCCTGGGTCGCCCGCGGCAAGAGCAACGGGATGATCGGCGAGATACTCGCCATCTCCCCCAACACCGTCGACGCCCACCTGCGCCGGATCTACCTCAAGCTCGGAGTCTTCGACCGGCTGAGCGCGGCGGTGCGCGGCATCGGCGTCGGCCTGATCCACACCGGCAGCTGACCTTCGCTTCTCGCCTCACATCCGTCGCTCCGCCTCCCGCCGCGCAAAGGCCTTGAGGCCGCGTCCCGGCCCGTCGAGAAACCCCCGCACCCGGTCCGGATCGTGCAGCGACAGCGTCCGCAGCCACCAGCCGACGGTCTTCCGGATGAACCAGTCCCGGTCCGTCACATACCCCGCCGCCCAGCCGAGGATACGCTCCCGCGCCGCTCGCGCCTCCGCATCCGGATGGCGCTGCTGCGCCCAGGGAATGGTGTCGACGAGCGCGGACCGCCGCACCCACATAGTGGCATCGCCCGTCCATGTCTCGACGATGTCGAGCCGCGACGGCACCGCGACCAACCGCGCGCCCCGGCCTTGCAAGCCTGGTCGGCGATCGCCCAGGCATCGAAGGTCGGCACCCAGCGAAGGAATTCGCCCAGACCAGCGGCTCGTCCTCCGGGATCCGGGCGTGGGTGAGCAGCTTTGCAGCGGCGATCCGGGCCTCATGGACGTCGTTGTCCCAGAGACCGCGGGCAAGGCCCACCCGCTCAACGACGGGCAGCGGCCGCCAGTCGGCGATTAGGGCTGCGATGGCCCGAACCGGCAGGCCGAGATATTCGCGCGGCGCCTTATAGTACGCGGCCGAGTTGGCGTCGCGGCGGGGGTCGGCGCCGGTCCGCAGCGCCGCCAGTGCGGCGGCGGTCGTGGTCACGGTGCCCATGCTGTGCCCCTGTACCCGCAGACCCGTCGAGCGCCTGTCATCGGCTTGGCGTCATGACCGAGTTTGTACGTGGGGTTTCTCCTCCCGGGGTGTTTTTCCTCGCCGAGTCGCCCCGGCGACGGGACGGCCCGACGGACCGGATGATCGCCTTTTCGCGTAGAAAGCCAAGCCCATGCCGGCGGCGATCGATGCGGCAAAAAAGGCGGCTTGAGGTCGCGTTTCGCCCAGGAGTAAAGTGCGGGCCGTCGGCAAGGGGGGACAACCATGACGGCGCGCGTCAGTGTGATCATTGCCTGCCGGAACGCCGCGGCGCTCCTGCCCGAAACTCTGGAGGCGGTGGCGTCGCAAGACTGGAGTGAGCCTTGGGAGATCGTCCTCGCCGACAACGGTTCAACGGACAACTCGCTGGCGATCTTCCGGGCGGTGGCGGCGCGGACGCCGGGGGTGCCGATGCGCAGCGTCGACGCCAGCGCCCGTCCGGGCAAGTCCTTCGCGCTGAACCGTGGCGTCGCCGCAGCGGAAGGGCGGTCGATCCTGGTCTGCGACGCCGACGACGTCCCCGCGCCCGGCTGGCTCGCCGCCATGGGCACGGCGCTCGAGGTGCACGACTTCGTCTCGGCGCGGGTCGAGCTCCGGCGGCTCAACGCCAGCCCCTACGGCATCTACCGGCCGGTCGCCGAGAGCACCTGGGTGCTCGGCTTCGCGCCCTACGCGCTCTGCACCGCCGGAGCCACCATGGGCTTCAACCGTGGAGTTTTCGACGCCCTCGGCGGCTTCTCGGAGGAGGTTCAGCCGGAGGACGACGACTTCTGCATCCGGGCGCACCTCGCGGGCTACCGGTTGGTCACCGTGCCCGAGGCGGTCGTGCATTACCGGATGCGCACCGACCTGAGATCGATCTTCGCCCAGGCCTTCCAGTACAGCCGGACCCACGTCCAGAACGCCAAGCGCTACCGACCGCTCGGCCCCCGGCCGGCCCGCCCGTGGCGAATCATCGGCCGCGAGGTCTACGACGTGGCGCGCGGCTACGCCAAGCAGCGCCTGAAGCCGCGCGGCCCGGAAGTGGAGGCGAAGCTCCGCTGGCGCATCGGCTGGCTCGCCGGCCAGTTCGCCGGGATCGTCCGGTTCTTCACCCCCCCGACCATGGGTTAGCGCCCCGGCCCGAGCGCCGTCGCCAGCCCAGGCGACGCCGATCCCGCCTCGCGCGACGGCTTTCTCGCGGTGACGAATAGGCTGCCAATCCTGCGGTGCTCGCTGTCGAGCGCCGGATCGTAGGGCCGCTCCTCAACGTCGGCGAAACCGCCGTTCTCCAGCAGCTTCTTCATCGTCTCGAAATCGTACGCAAACCGGTGATTGTCGAAATCGGTGTCGGTCTTGCCGCTCCATCGCTGCCGGAAGTGATAGTTGATGTGTTCCATGAACGTCGTGCACTCCGGGGGGTGCCACTGATGCGCGTTGCACGCATCCAGATACCCGGACTGTCCAGCGGCGTACTCCTGCAGCGGCCATTCGGTTCCCGGCACGGATATGGAGATCACCCCGCCCGGCCGGAGGATCCGCTGACAGTCGCCGACGAAGCGCGACGCCTCCTCGGGATACTTGAGGTGCTCCAGGAAATGCTCGGAAAACACCAGCTCGAAGACGCCGTTCGGGAACGGAAGCGGCTGACGGAGATCGAGACGCAGGTCCGCCTCCGGGCGATAATCGACGTTCAGGAAGCCCGGCTTCAGGAACGTGCCGCAGCCGATATTCAGTTTCGACTTGCCCTCGGGGCCCAGCGCACGAGCCTTCTTGGCGCCAGCTCTGTGGACCCGCGCCGTCGAAAGCTCTGCCAGGAGGGTCAGGTAGCTCTCTTCCATCTGCGGCGACACGGCGCGAAAGGGCTTGCGTAACAACCGCTTGAGCCGGTGGAGGAATCTTCTCGTCATAAACCGGCCCTTTATCTGCGCGAATCGGCTATTCCACAGTCACCGATTTCGCCAGGTTTCTCGGCTGATCGACGTCGGTGCCCTTCTGGATCGCCGTGTGATAGGCGAGAAGCTGCGCCGGCGCCGCATAGAGGATCGGCGCCACGAACGGGTCCGCCGCCGGCATCGCCAGCGTCCGCCACGCCCCATGGCCGGCGTGGGCAATCCCGGCGGCATCGCTCAGGAGCAGCACCTTGCCGTCGCGGGCCATCACCTCCTGCATGTTCGACACCGTCTTGTCGAACAGCCCGTCGCTCGGCGCCAGCACGATCACCGGCACATCCTCGTCCACCAGCGCGATCGGCCCGTGCTTGAGCTCGCCTGAAGCGTAACCTTCGGCATGTATATAGCTGATTTCCTTCAGCTTAAGCGCGCCCTCGAGCGCCAGCGGATACATCGGCCCACGCCCAAGAAACAGCACGTCCTGCGCGCGCGACAGCTCCCGGGCGATCTCCGCCACCTGCGGCTCCAGCGCCAGCGCCCGCGCCAGCAGACCCGGCGTCGAGCAAAGCGCCTCGACCAGCCGCGCCTCCTCGGCCGCATCGAGATGGCCGCGCTGCCGACCCGCGGCAATCGCCAGGGTGGCGAGCACGGTGAGTTGGCAGGTGAAGGCCTTCGTCGACGCCACACCGATCTCCGGACCGGCCAGGATCGGCAGTGCCACGTCGCTCTCCCGGGCGATGGTCGAGGTCTCGACGTTGACCACCGAGACCACCCGCCCGCCGCACCCGCGCACGTAGCGCAGCGCCGCCAGCGTGTCGGCGGTCTCGCCGGACTGGCTGACGAAGATGCCGAGCGAGCGGGCGTCGAGCGGCGGCTCGCGGTAGCGGAATTCCGACGCCACCTCGATCTCGACGGGCAGGCGGGCGAGGGACTCGAACCAGTACTTCGCCACGTGGCAGGCGTAATGCGCCGTTCCGCAGGCGACGAGCACCACCCGGTCGCAGCCGGTGAAATCCACCCCGTCCGGCGCCGCCACCGCCTTGCGGTCCGGGGTGACGTAGCGGCCGAGCGCGTCGGCGATCACCGTCGGCTGCTCGTGCATCTCCTTGGCCATGAAGTGCTTGTAGGGGCCCTTCTCGGCCAGATAGTTCTCCACCGGCACGTGGTGGGTCTCGCGGACCGCAGGCTGGCCGGCGGCATCGAAGATCTCGACAGAGCTGCGGGTGAGGATCGCGTGATCGCCTTCCTCCAGATAGGCCACCTCGCTCGTCATCGGCGCCAGCGCCAGCGCGTCGGAGCCCACGAAGGTCTCCCCGTCGCCGTACCCGATCGCCAGCGGCGAGCCGCGCCGGGCGGCCACCAGCAGGTCGTCCTCGCCGTCGAAAAGAAAGCAGAGCGCGAACGCTCCCTCCAGCCGCGCCAGCGTCGCCCGCGCCGCCTCGACCGGCGTCCGGCCGGCGCCGAGCTCCCGGTTGCAGATCTGGACGATGGTCTCGGTGTCGGTCTCGGTCTCGAACACCACGCCCTCCGCCTCGAGCTCGGCCCGCAGCGTCCGGAAATTCTCGATGATGCCATTGTGCACCACCGCGACCCCGCCGGCCTGGTGGGGGTGGGCGTTCCGCTCCGAGGGCTGGCCGTGGGTGGCCCAGCGGGTGTGACCGATGCCGGCATGCCCACGGATCGGGTCCCGCACCAGCAGGTCGGACAGCGCGATCAGTTTTCCGACGGCGCGCCGCCGCCCCAGGCGGCCGTCATGGACCGTGGCGATCCCGGCGCTGTCGTAGCCTCGGTATTCCAGGCGCTTCAGCGCCTCGAGGATCAGCGGCGCCACCTCGTGGCGGCCGAGGATCGCGACAATGCCGCACATGTCAGTGGGTCCTTTCGGCCTTGAGCGCCCGCAGCCGCTCCATCATCCGTTGCCCGAGCGAGGGCTTCACCACCTGCCGCGCCCGCGCGATGGCGAGCCCGCCCTCCGGCACGTCGTCTGTGACCACCGACCCCGCGGCCACCAGCGCCCGCGCCCCGACCGACACCGGTGCCACCAGCGCGCTGTTCGATCCGATGAAAGCGCCGGCCCCGATCTCCGTGCGGTGCTTGAAGACGCCGTCGTAGTTGCAGGTGATGGTGCCGGCGCCGATATTGGCGCCTGCCCCGATGCGGGCGTCGCCGATATAGGTGAGGTGGTTCGCCTTGGCGCCTTCCTCGACGATGGCGTTCTTGATCTCGACGAAATTGCCGATATGGGCGTCCTCGGCGATCTCCGCCCCCGGCCGCAGCCGCGCGAACGGCCCGATCCGGGCGCCGCCGCTGACGTGGCAGCCTTCGAGGTGGCAGAATGCGTGGATGGTGGCGCCGGACTCCACCGTCACCTCCGGCCCGAACACCACGCTCGGCCCGATCACCACGTCGCGGCCGATGACGGTGTCGAGCGCGAACCAGACCGTGCCCGGGTCGGTCAGCGTCGCGCCGTTCGCCATCGCCTCGGCGCGGGCGCGGGCCTGGAAGGCCGCCTCGGCGCCGGCGAGATCGGCACGCGAGTTGACCCCCAGGGTCTCGGCTTCCGGACAGGTGATCGCCGCCGCGCTCAGCCCGCGGGCGCGCGCCAGCGCCACGACGTCGGTGAGGTAATACTCGCCCTTGGCGTTGTCGTTGCCGACCTCGTTCAGGAGCTCGAGGAGGGTCGCGGCGTCCGCCGCCATCAGCCCGGAGTTGCAGATCCGGATTGCCCGCTGCTCGGGCGAGGCATCCTTGGCCTCGACGATCGCCGCAAGGCCGCCCGTCTCGTCGAGCACCAACCGCCCGTAGCCGCCGGGCTCCGCCGCCTCGAACCCGAGCACCACCACGCCCGCGCCCGCCGCCCGCGCCTCCAGCATCGCCTGCAGGGTCTCCGGGCGAATGAACGGGGTGTCGCCGTAAAGGACGATGGCGTCCCCGGAGAAGCCGGCCAGTTCCGGCGCCGCCTGCAAGCACCGCGTGGCCGGTGCCGAGCTGCTCCGCCTGCTCCACCACACGCAGATCCGGGTCGATCGCCCGTCCCGCGGCCGCCACAGCTGCGCCGCCATGCCCGGTGACGAGGACCGTCCGCTCCGGTGCGACACCGCGGGCCGAGGCCAGCGCATGGGCGATGAGCGGTGCTCCTGCTAGCGGGTGGAGGACCTTGGGGAGGTCCGAGTTCATTCGCGTGCCCTGACCGGCGGCGAGAACGATGACGGCGGTCGGCATGCGGCGGGGCCTCGCTTGCAGTGAGCGTCTCGAAGGGTTCTACCAGCCGTTGTGCGGCGCGGAAAGGCCGCGGGAGATCAGATTCTGTTTCAAATTCGCGCAGATCTCTGGGAGAGAGGGCAGGGGGCGTGAATGCACGGACGGGCGATGCGGGTTGCGGTCTTCGATCTCGACGGGACGCTGGCGGACACCTCCGCCGATCTTATCGCCGCGGCCAACGGCGCGCTGGCCGAGGCCGGAATCGGCGCCCGGCTCGATCCGCTGGCCGACGCCTCTTTCGCCTTCGCGGGTGGTCGGGCGATGCTCAGGGCCGGACTTTCACGGCTCGGCGCGGTCGACGAGGCGGAGGTCGACCGGCTCTATCCGCGGCTTCTCGAGCTTTACGGGCTCGGTCTCGCCGTCCACACCCGGCTCTACGACGGCGCCGAGGCGGCGCTCGACCGCCTGACGGCGGAGGGCTGGACCCTCGGGGTCTGCACCAACAAGCCCGAGCGGCTCGCGGCACTCCTGCTCGAGGCCCTGATGATCGACCGCCGCTTCAAGGTGATGCTTGGCGCCGACAGCCTCGCCTTCCGCAAGCCCGACCCGCGGCACCTGCTCGAAACCATCTCCCGCGCCGGCGGCGTGCCGGACCGCGCCGTGCTGGTCGGCGACACCGTCACCGATCGCGACGCGGCCCGTGCGGCGGGCGTGCCCTGCGTGCTGGTGGGCTTCGGCCCGGAAGGCGCGGGCATCTCCCGCCTCGGCCCCGAGGCCCAGATCGCCCACTTCGACGAGTTACCACCGGTGCTGGAGCGGCTGGTTCCGGCCTGAACGGGAGTCAACTCGGACCCAGCGAACTTTGCAGGATACGCGTTAACACTTAAGCTTCGGTCAAAAACGTATGGGCACTTTCCAGCCACTTTCCAGCCGTTTTCCAGCCACCAAAAAGCCCCGTAAACCTTTGATACTTCGCGGATCCGCCAATGACCGACGCCGCTAATACCCGGCGACCCGGTCCACCACATTCAGGAACGCCTGCCCGTCTTCGCCCCGCCGCACGTTCCGCGCGATCGCCTCCGAGGCCGTTTCCGGCCGGGTCTCGGAGGCCACATGCGGCGTCACCGTCACCCGCGGATGCGCCCAGAACGGATGCTCCGGCGGCAACGGTTCCTCCCGGAAGACGTCGAGCGTCGCGTGCCCCAGCCGCCCCGAATCCAGCGCCGCAATCAGCGCGTTGTCGTCGACAAGGCTCCCCCGTCCGGGATTGATCAACCGGGCGCCCCGGGGCAGCAAGGACAACCGCCGCGCATCGAGCAGATTGTCCGTCGCCGGCGTCGCCGGCAGCAGCGTCACCAGGATCTCCGAGCCACGAAGCACGGCCTCGAGCCCTTCCTCGCCGGAGAACGCCGCAAGGCCCGGCACCGACTGTTCCCTCCGGCTCCACCCCCGCAGATCGAAATCGATGCCGTGCAGCATCGCCGCCACCGCGCGTCCGAGCTCCCCCAGCCCGAGAATCCCGACGCTGCGCTCGGACGCCAGCGGCGGGATCACCCCGTTCCGCCAGACGCCGTCCTGCCCGATCACGTACGCATCCGTGTCGACGTGATAGCGCAGCACGTGGGCGGTCACCCATTCCGCCATTCCGCGTGTCAGACCCTCGTCCACCATCCGGCACAGCGGTACCGACAACGTCGGGTCGTCCGCTATCTTTTCCACGCCCGCCCAGAGGCTTAGCACAGCCTTGAGCCGGCTGAATGGCGTGAAGTCCCGGACCGGCCCGCCGGGACGATAGACCACGTAGTCGAACGTCCAGGGTCCCGCGGGATCGTCGGTCAGGTCGACGTCGAGATCCTCTGCCGCGAAGGCGGCAAGCAGGTGCGGTCGCCACAGTGGCCAGTGCTCCTCCGGGGCCGAGAACAGAATCCGTGCCGCCATCAGTCGCGGTTCCGTGGCCGATGAACGTGCGCGCTCTGAACCAAGCCGAAGGCCGCGAGCAGCACCAGCATCGCCGACCCACCATAGGAGACGAGCGGCAACGGCACGCCCACCACCGGCATCAGTCCCATGACCATCCCCATGTTCACCGCGAAGAACAGGAAGAACGTCGTCGCAATTCCCCCGGTCATCAACGCGCCGAACCGGTCCCGGTTCGATATCGCCGACGCGATGCAGAAGATCACGATGAGCGCATAGAGCCCGAGCAGTGTTGTGGTCCCGAAAAAGCCGAACTCCTCGGCAAGCGTGGTGAAGATGAAGTCGGTGTGCTTTTCCGGCAGGAAGTTGAGCCGCGCCTGGGTGCCCTGCATGAAACCGCGTCCGCCCAACCCGCCCGATCCCATTGCGATCTTTGCCTGGGTGATGTGGTAGCCGGCACCCAGCGGATCGGCGTCTGGATCGAGGAACGTGAAGATTCGGCGGAACTGGTAGTCCTCGATCAGCTGCCAATCAGTGCCCTTGCTCTTGAGCACCGCTGCCACCAGCCCGACGCCGGCAGCGATCGCCGCGAAAAAGTACCAGACGCTCACACCCGCTAAAAACATCACCGCCCCGGCGCCCGCCAGCAGCAGGATCGCCGTGCCGAGGTCCGGCTGCTTCAGTACCAGCGCCACCGGCAGAAGCGTGAGGATCAGAGGCAGCGCCACCCAGAACGGGCGCGACACCTTCACCGGGTCAAGCCAGTCGTAGTAGGCGGCCAACGCCATCACGAGAGCGATCTTCATTAGCTCCGACGGCTGTAGTTGGAAGAACCCGAGGTCGATCCAGCGCTGCGCGCCCATGCCGATCTCTCCCATGATTTCCACGAGGACGAGGAGCGCGAACGAGCCGGCATAGGCGAGCGGCGAAATGAGCCGCCAGAACCTTATGTCCACCATGGCGATGCCCATCATCACCACGATGCCGACCCCGAAGCGGATCATCTGGGGCTCCGCCCACGGCTCGACCGAGCCGCCGGCGACCGAGTAGAGCATCAGGAAGCCGGCCGCGGCCACCGCCGAGAGGAGAAGGATGAGCGCCCAGTTCAGCGACAGGATCTTGGCGATCCCGCGCGGCGTCCCGCGCCCGGAGGTATCCGCGTAGCTCACGCCCGATCCCGCGCCGGGACCGCGGCGGGAGCCGCCGCCTCCGGCTGGTAGGCACGCTGCTGCTCCTCGATCGCACCGCGCTGCTCCGGCGGATAGGCGCTGAGCGGCGGCAACCCGCCGCAGAGCGCGAAGAGCAGCACATCCCTCGCGATCGGCGCCGCCACCGCCGACCCGCCGCCGCCATGCTCGACGATCGTGGCCACGGCGTAGCGCGGCTTGTCATAGGGCGCGTAGCAAACGAAGAGCGCGTGATCCCGTCGCTTCCAGGGCAGTTGCTCGTTCGAGGTCACGCCGGCGGCGCGCTCGGCCGCGGTGATGATACGGACCTGGCTGGTCCCGGATTTGCCCGCCATCAGCATCGCCGGGTCGACGATGCGCGAGCGATAGCCGGTGCCTTCGTTCGACACCGCGAACATGCCCTCGCGCACCGCCTTCAGGTGCTGCGGGTCGACGTCCAGGGCCGCCTCCGTCGCCAGCGGCTCGGGCACCCCGCCGCGGGCACGCAGGATCCGCGGGCTCACGCCGGTGCCGCTCGCCACCCGCGCGACCATCACCGCCAGCTGCAGGGGCGACGCCAGAGTGAATCCCTGGCCGATCCCGTAATTGAAGCTGTCGCCGGTGGTCCAGCTCTCGCCCCGGTTCACCTTTTTCCACTCGGCGTCGGGCATGTTGCCTTCCGAGACCGCCGGCATCGGCAAATCATGACGCACGCCGAGGCCGAGCCGGTGGGCCATGTCGCTGATCCGGTCGGGTCCGAGCCGCCGCCCCATCTCGTAGAAATAGCAATCGCAGGACTGCGCCAGCCCCCGGCGCAGGTCTACATGGCCGTGGCCGCCGTGCTTCCAGCAATGAAAGCGGCGGTTGCCGAGCTGGGTGAAGCCCGGGCAGTACACCCCTTCGCCCGAACGCACCACCCCGGCCTCGAGGGCGGCCAGGGCCATGCAGATTTTGAAGGTCGATCCCGGAGGGTAGGTGCCGGTTACGGTCTTGTTGGACAGCGGCCGGTGGTCGTCGTTGAGAAGGCCGCCCCAGTCCTTGGACGAGATCCCGAACACGAAGCTGTTCGGATCGAAGCCCGGCGCCGAGGCGAGGGCGACGATGTCGCCGTTCGCCACGTCGACCACCGCCACCGCGGCGCTGAGATCGCCCATGCGCTGCATCGCGTAGGCCTGCAGATGGAGATCGAGGGTGAGCTGCAGGTCCGTCCCCGCGGTCCCCTCGACCCGACCGAGCTCCCGCATCACCCGGCCGGCGGCGCTGACTTCGATCTTCAAGTTTCCCGCCTCGCCCCGCAGTTCCGGCTCCAGCCGCGCCTCGATCCCGGTCTTGCCGATCTGGAATCGCGGGATCTGCAGCAGCGGGTCAGGGTCCTCCAGGTCGGCAAGGTCGCTCTCCGAAACCGGGCCGACGTATCCGATCACATGCGAGGTACTCGGCCCGTCTGGATAGAACCGGCTCAGCCCCACCTCCGGAATGACGCCCGGCAGGACCGGCGCGTTCGCAGAGACCCGCACTACGTCGTCCCAGGTGAGGTGCTCGGCCACCACCACCGGCACGAAGGCGCTGCGCGCCGCCATCTCCTTCAGCGCCCGCTCCCGGGTCGGCGCGTCGAGGGGAACGATCGTCGCCAGCCGAGCCAGAATCATCTCCGGGTCACGGGCCTGCTCGCGGACCATGACGATGCGGTAGTTCTGCCGGTTGCCGGCGAGGAGCCGCCCCTCCCGGTCGTAGATCATGCCGCGCGCCGGCGGGATCAGTCGCATGTTGATGCGGTTCTCCTCGGCCAGCAGGCGGTAGCGCTCGTTCTGCACGATTTGCAGGTCGCGCATCCGCCAGCCCAGCGCCCCGATCACCCCGGCCTGCAGCCCGAGCAGGCACAGGCCGCGACGGGTGATCCGCGGCGCCGCCGCCTTGACGTCGCGCCTCACCGCAGCCGCTCCATCGGCTCGCCGAACCGCTGCCCTCCGCGCGACGCCTTCAGGCCGAGACACCAGGTCAGTCCGAAGACGATGAGCGGATAGGCGATGGCGGTGGCCACCGCATATTCGATCAGCGACGAAAGCGCCGGGGGATCGGCGAAGACGAGCTCGAGCGCAAGCTGCATCCCTGCCAGCATCGCCACGAACCCCAGCGTCGCGGCCAGCCACTCGAAGGCGAAGGGCACGTCAGCGAACCGCCCCGCGCGTCCGCGGAAGGCCTCGGCCGCGAGCACCAGCCCGAGCGCCCCGAGACCCGCGGGCCGTGACAGCATGAGGTCGGCGAAGAGGCCGAGAAGGACGATCGCCCAGAGCGGCGTCGCGGCCGGCCGCCGGATCACCCAGGCGACCACAAGGCCATAGAGCAGGTCAGACGCCACCAGCCCGCCGGCGAGCTCCAGCGGAATCAACGCCGCCTGCACGGCGACGAACCCGAGGACGAGAAAAAGCCCGGTCTCGACGACGGCGGGCAGGCCGGGCTTGCCGCGCGTCATTCGACCGGCTCCGCCGGCGGCGCGTCCGGCTGCGCCGCCACCACCGGACCGATCATGCCGCCGGGCCCGTCGATCGGCGCCTGCATCTGCGCGCGCACCACCCGCACGAAATCCAGCCGCCGGTAGTCGGCGGCGAGCCGGACCCGCTGGCGGCCGTCGGGGGTCACCACCACCTGGCCGATGAGGATGTCCGGCGGATAGAGTCCGCCGTCGCCGGAGCTCACCACCCGGTCGCCGGGCCGTAGCTCGTCGGTCTGGTCGATGAACTCGAGCGTCGGCGCCGGACCGTTGTCGCCGGCGACGATGGCCCGCTGGCCGGAGGGCCGCACCACCGCCGGCACCCGGCTCGAGCTGTCGTTGAGGAAGATGATTCGCGCCGACTGGTCGCCGACCCCGGCGATCCGGCCGACGAGACCGAGACCGTCTACAGCGGCGGATCCGTCGGTCACGCCGTCGATCCGCCCGACGTTCACGGTCGCCGAGCGCCGGAAGGGGCTGCCGGCGTCCGCCATGATCTCGCCGGTGACAAAGGTCATCCTCGGGCTCAATCGGACGTTGTTGAGCGCCAGCAGCCGGGCGTTCTTTTGCTCGAGCTGGAGTGCCGCCTCACGCCAGCCCTGCATGCGCTGTAGCTCTCGGCGGAGCTCGGTGTTCTGCTCGTAGACCCGGCTGTAGGCGCGCAGGTCGGCCAGCATCCGTGCGGTGGCGGCGATCGGCTTTACCGTCCAGGCGAAGCTCGGCACGAACTGGTCGACCAGGCTGACGCGAAGCTGCTCGACACGGGCGTTGTCCACCCGCCAGAGAAGGAAGATCACCAGCAACACCCCGCAGACCGCGCCGATCAGCACGCGCCGGACGCCGCGGAGGTACTGGGGAGGAGAATCGCTGCGGAACGCCACTGACTATGCCTCTGGGCGGCCGCCGGTTGCGACCGTCGGCCCGGACGGATCTCGCGCCCGTCTCAGGTGCCGAAGTCTATCACATGTGCCAACTGCGTTTCAAACTCGAGGGACTTGCCGGTCCCGAGCGCCACGCAGTTGAGCGAGTCCTCCGCCACGGTGATCGCAAGCCCGGTCTGCTCGCGGAGCGCCAAGTCGAGGTCGCCGAGAAGCGCCCCGCCACCAGTGAGCATCACCCCGCGGTCGACGATGTCGGCAGCGAGATCCGGCGGGGTCTGCTCCAGCGCCGTCATCACCGCCTCGGTGATGGTCTGCACCGTCTCGTTCAGCGCCTCGGCGATCTGCGCCTGGCTGATTTCCATCTCCTTTGGCACGCCATTGAGGAGATCGCGGCCCCGCACCTCTATCCGCGCGCCGCGACCGTCGTCGGGCATCCGTGCCGTGCCGATCTCGGTCTTGATCTTCTCGGCTGTCGACTCGCCGATAAGCAAATTGTGCTGCCGGCGCAGGTAGTTGATGATCGCCTCGTCCATGCGGTCGCCACCGACGCGCACGCTGCGCGCATAGACCACGTCGCCGAGCGAGAGCACCGCGACCTCGGTGGTCCCACCGCCGATATCGACGATCATGTTGCCGGTGGGATCGGCGATCGGCATGCCGGACCCGATCGCTGCTGCGATGGGCTCGGAGATCAGCCCGGCCTTGCGCGCGCCCGCCGCCAGGACGCTTTCGCGGATCGCCCGCTTCTCGACCGGCGTCGCGCCGTAGGGTACACAGACCAGCACCTTGGGCTTGGACCAGCCGGCGCGGCGCTGAACCTTGCGCATGAAGTGCTTGATCATCTCCTCGGCGACGTCGAAGTCGGCGATGACCCCGTCGCGGAGCGGGCGGATCGCCTGGATCGATTCCGGAGTGCGGCCCAGCATCATCTTGGCGTCCTCGCCGACCGCAAGCACCCGTTTCTTGCCATCCTTGAAATGGTAGGCGACGACCGAAGGCTCGTTCAGGACGATACCCTTGCCCTTGATGTAGATCAACGTGTTGGCGGTCCCAAGATCGATCGCCATGTCGGATGAGAACAGCCCACTCAATGCGCCAAACATCGCCTCTTGCCCTTCAACCCGGCCGGTCTTCTCGTTGTTCGGTCCTTCGCGCGCGGCCGCGACGACCTTATATTCCTGTGCGGCACGCTCGGTAAAGTGCTCGCGACTCAACCTAAGGCAGTATTCATACAAGTCGTTGCAACCGCACAACGAAAAATTTCCGACAATGCTAGGCATTTCGAGGGTTCGCACCACACCTTCGCTCTGAGTCGCGCGGGCTTGGACGGATGGAACGCCCGGAATAGGCTTCGGGCGTCGGCGAGTCGAGCGGGAGATGCGGGATGATCCACGGATACGCGGTCGAGACCGGACGCCTACGAGCGGTCGAGGCGCCACTCGAGGCCCCGGATCAGGTGATCTGGCTCGACGTCGACCGCCCGACACCCGAGGAGGCGCGCGAGGTTGCCGCCGCCGTCGGGATCGAGCTCCCAACCCGGGAAGACATGGAGGAGATCGAGGACTCGAGCCGTCTCTACGCCGAGAACGGCGCTGCCTTCATGACCGCCAACCTGCCATCGAACGTCGACACCGAGGAGCCGGTGCTGGCGCCCGTCACCTTCATTCTCACCGGCTCTCGGCTCATTACCCTGCGCTACCACGAGCCGCGGGCATTTCGCACCTTCTCCACCCGGGCCATGCGTGTCGACATGGGCTGCAGCGACGGGCCAACGGTGCTGGTGGCGCTCCTCGAAGTGACCGTCGACCGACTGGCCGACATACTCGAGAAGATCGGCCGGGACGTGGAGCAGATTTCGCGCGCCGTGTTCAAGCGGCGCCCGAATACTGGCGGCAAGGGTCCCGACTACCTCGCCGTCCTGCAGAGCCTCGGCCGCCACGGCGACCTTCTTGCCAACGTCGTCGACAGCCTGGTGACGGTTGAACGGCTCGTGGCCTTCCTAACCGCCAGCCTGAAGACCGGGAACAAGGACATCCGCGTCCGCCTCAAGACCATGACCCGCGACACCCGCTTCCTCGACGATCACGCGAGCTCGCTGTCGCAGAAGCTCACCTTCCTCCTCGACGCCACCCTGGGCATGATCTCGATCGAGCAGAACGCCATCATCAAGATTTTCTCGGTCGCGGCAGTGGTGTTCCTGCCGCCGACTCTGATCGCCTCGATCTACGGCATGAATTTCACCCGGATGCCGGAACTGGAGTGGCTCTGGGGGTATCCCTTCGCACTTGGCCTGATGGTCCTTTCCGCCGTCGTCTCCTTCGGTTTCTTCAAGAGTTGCGGCTGGCTTTAATCTATACTCCGTCCGCCCGCGCTTCCACCATCACCGCCATCCGCGCCGCATGGGGCATGTCGCAACTGACGTCGTGCCTCGTTCCGTTCCGCGCCGCGCCGTCCCACGACGCCGGCCCACCGGGAGCATGTGGGATCTCGTCCGTCACCACCGAAAACCCCACGAGCCGCGACGGCCCGAAACTAGTGGAGAGCGCCACGTCGGTCGCATCCCGCCCCGTGGCCATGAGGATGCGCCCGATCCGCGGCCGGTTGTGCCGCGCGTCGAAGGTGTACCAGTGGCCGCCGAGGAACACCTCGAACCAGGCGCTGAAATCCATCGGATCGGGCACCGCCGGGACGCCGATGTCGCCGAGATAGCCGGTGCAGTACCGTGCCGGAATGTTCATGCAGCGGCAGAGCGTGATCGCCAGATGCGCGAAATCCCGACACACGCCGACCCGCTCCATGTACCCGCCATGCGCGGTCCGCATCGGGTTGGCCTGCTGGTAGTCGAAGGCGATGTGCCCATGCACGAAGTCGACGATCGCCTGCACCCGCGCCCACCCTGGCGCCGTGCCGCCGAACTGCGCCCAGGCAAAATCGCTCAGCCGATCGGTATCGCAGTACCGGCTGCCCAAGAGATAGACCAGCACCTCGTCCGGCAGATCCCGGATGTCATGCTGCTCCGCCTCCCAGGCAACCGCATCCGGCTTGCCGCTGTCGAAGATCTCGAACGCCGTCGCGATGGTGGTCCGCCCCGAAGGCGCCACGATCCGCGTGCAGACGTTCCCGAACCCGTCGAGATAGTCCCGCGCCTCGACCGCCGGGGTGAACCGCAAGACCTGGTCGGTCAGGAGGTCGGCGCGGCGGGTGGGATGGATGTTGAGGGCGAGCAGCATCGCCGTCGGCTGCGGGCACTCGTAGACGAGCTCGTATCCGGCACGTATGCGCATCGCTCGGATTTCCTTTCGCTGGCGCACCCCGAGGTCGGGGAATGCCCAGCTAACGTGGGCCCGTGCGGCGGGTTCCGGCACCCCCGGCCGGCTCACGAAGTCGGCACGACCCCGCCGCCCGGCTCGGTGGTGACATTCACCTGCACCGTCATCGCCTGGAAGTCCTTGGCGCTCCCGCGGTAGCTGCCGCTGACCGGCACCGCCTGGCTCGGGTCGCGGGTCACCGCCACCCGGATGAGATCGCGGCTGCCGACGATGCCGTTGGTCGGGTCGAACTCCACCCAACCTGCGCCCGGCAGATAGATCTGGCACCAGGCATGTGTCGAGCCACCACCACGCTTCTCCGAGCCGTCCCGGTCGGGGACGTAGACGTAGCCGGTGACGAACCGCGCCGCCAGCCCGAGGCTGCGCACCGCCTCCATCATCAGCAGCGCGAAGTCCCGGCAGGTGCCGCGCCGCAGCCGCAGCGTATCGCCCGGCGCCTGGGTGCCGCGCTCGTGACGTCGGGAATAGACGAAGCTCTCGTGGATCGCGAAGCAGAGCGTCATCAGCAGGTGCCCGGTCTCGGTCGGGCGCCCGACCCGCACGAAGCGCCGGGCCCAGCGGTCCACCTCAAGGTCCGGATAGTGCGGGCGGATGGTGGGGGCGAGGTCGGCGGCTTCCTCCGGATGGTACTCGAACGGATAGGCGAGGGCGGCGGCATCGATCTGCAGGTGCGGCTCGTCCTGCGACGTGTGCTCGAGCCGGATGCGGGTCTCGAAGCGCAGCTCTTCGGCGGCCGCCTCGATGTCGACGAGCGCTACGCAGTTGCCGAAGACGTCGAGGCTCCAGCGCACGGCGCTCGCTGCGGGCGACACCTTGAGATCGGCGGCGCGCAAATGCTGGTCGAAGCTGTCCCGCGGGCGGAACAGCAGATGATGCGGACCGAAGCGCACCGGCCGGCGATAGCGATAGCTGGTGATGTGCCGAACGCAAAAGACCGTCATGCCGCCCGCCGTGCGCCGGACCGCGCCGGCTTCACGGCATCATCGGCAATCCCGCCGTGGCGGCAAGCCGCTTCAGACGGTGTCCTGGGTGACGCGCCCGGCACGCCGCGGCAGCGACGGATCGCGGCCCTCGGCGAGAAGCAGCATCATCGCGTCATCGAGCTTCTCGGCGAGATGCGGCATGTCGTTCATCGCCGCGTAAATCCGGAGGTCACTCAGGATGTCGAACATCTGCTTGTGCGACTCGGGTAGATACATCGCTTCGATCCAACTCCGGCGTGCCGGCACGGGCCGGCGACATTGGTTCAATCCATAGTCCTCCCGGCGCGGCAAATATAGGGAAAACTTTCGGGAAGCTGCCGAAATGGCGGCGTTTTTCCGCCCGTGGTTAAGTCTCGCTCGTGCGAGTTTCGCGCGTGAAATCCCCTCCATTGCGATGATTTCACGCGCAAAAGCCGCGCCCCGCCCCGGTCGACTGGGCGCTTTCAGACCACCGGTGTCAGGAGCGGATCGCCGGCGAAATGCGCCGCGAGGTTGCGGATCACGAGATCGCCCATCGCCGCGCGGGTCTTCTCGGTCGCCGACCCCTGGTGCGGCGAGAGCACGACGTTCGGCAGGTCCATAAGCGGCGCCGGCACCCGCGGCTCGTCCGCGAAGACGTCGAGGGCAGCGCCTCCGAGCCTGCCCGTGGTAAGGAGATCCACCATCGCAGGTTCGTCCACCAGCGAGCCCCGCGCCACGTTGACGATGGCGCCCTCCGGCCCCAGCGCCTCCAGCACCGCCCGGGACACCAGCCCCCGGGTCGCGGCCGAGCCCGGGGCGATCACCACAAGCCAGTCGACGTCCCGCGCCATCGCCTCGAGGTCGGGATAGAACGCGTAGGGCTGGTAGGCCTGCTCGTGGCGGCCGTGGTAGCTGACCCGCATCTTCATGACCTGGAGCCGCCGCGCGATCTCCTTACCGATCCGGCCCAGCCCGACGATCCCGGCATGGGCCCCGGTAAGCTCGCCGGTCAGGCCGAAGCCGCCCTTCAGCCACTTGCCGTCCCGTACGAAGGCGTCGGCCTGCGGGATCCGGCGGCAGAGCGCCAGCATCAGCGCCAGCGCCGTCTCCGCCACCGCGTCGTTCAGAACGCCCGGAGTGTTGGTCACCCGCACTCCGCGCGCCTTGCAGGCGGCGGTGTCGATGGCGTCGTAGCCGACGCCATTGCTTGCCACGATCTCCAGTGCCGGCAGCGCCGCCATAATCTCGGGCGCGATGCCGAAATGCCCGTCCGTGGCCACCGCCCGGATCCGGCCGCCGATCTCATCCAGGAGCGCCTTCGGATCGTCGACCTCCCAGTAGCGGTGCACGACATAGGCCTCGGCGAGCGCCGAGTTGACGCGGGCCGATTGCGGGCCGATCTGCAGGATCTCTGGTTTCATGGTTCCCCCGGTGGCTGCTCGGTCGGCCCGGTTATTGACCGCCCGTCGCCGAGGCACAATGCTTGTCGCCAATCGAAAGCGGGGCCAGGTTGGATCCGACATCGCCGCACGACGCCTATATCCACATCCGGATCGTCATCGGCATGGTGACGGGTCTCGCGCTGACGCGCCTGCTCAGCGGCCTCGCGCGGCTGGTGCAGCACCCCTCGCGCGACCGGATTTACCTCGTGCATCTCGGCTGGGTCGCGTTCCTGCTGATCGCGGTCATGCTCTTCTGGTGGTTCGAGTTCGCCCTCGGGGGCGTCACGGTCTGGACCTTCCAGCGCTACGCCTTCGTCGTCGCCTATGCCTCGCTGTTCTTTTTCACCAGCACCCTGCTGTTTCCCGACACCATGAGCGACTACGACGGCTTCGCCGATTACTTCCACGCGCGCCGGCCGTGGTTCTACGGCCTGCTCGCGGCGATCTTCCTCGCCGACCTCGCCGACACCGCGCTCAAGGGCACCGCGCACCTCCGCTCCTTCGGAACTCTCTACCCGGTGATGACTGTGCTCCTCGCCGCCATCGCGGTCACCGCGATCTTCATCCGCGACCGCCGGTTCCACGCCGTCTTCGTGATCGCTGTCCTCGCCATCGAGGTCTGGTGGATCCTGCGCCAGTTCGACGTTCTGGCCTGAGCGGGTGGCGCGGCACGGCGCGCTGCGCTAAGTCCGGGGAAACGCATCGAGGGAGGGCGAAATGACGGGCAAGCCGGTGGTCGGGTTCGTAGGCGTCGGGCTCATGGGATGGGGCATGGCGAAGAACGCCGTGGAGAAGGGGTACCCGCTGCGGGTCATCGCCCACCGCAAGCGCGAGGCCGTCGAGGACCTCGTCGGCCGCGGCGCCATCGAGGTGACGAGCCTCGGCGACATGGCCGCAGAGGCTGACGTCATCGTTCTCTGCGTCACCGGCTCGCCCGAGGTCGAGGCGACGATCGCCGCCATCGTCCCGAGCGCGAAGCCGGGGCTCACCATCATCGACACTTCCACCTCCGATCCCGAGGTCACCGAGCGGCTGGCGGCGGAGCTTGTGGAGCGCGGCATCACCTTCCTTGACGCGCCGCTGTCGCGTACGCCGTCCCACGCCTGGGAGGGCGAGCTCACCACCTTCGTCGGCGGCCCCGCCGATCTCGTGGAGAAATGGCGCCCGCTTCTCGACACCTGGGCCAGCGCGGTAATCCCGGTCGGCGGTCCGGTCGGCGCCGCGCATGCCATCAAGCTCATCAACAACCTGGTGGCGCTCGGCTATGCGGCGATCTGGTCGGAGTGCTTCGCCATGGTCCGCAAGGTCGGCGCCGAACCGGCGGTGTTCCGCGAGGTGCTGTCGAACTCCGGAATGAACTGCGGCAACTTCCAAAACTTCGCCAAGTACCCGGTGGACGGCGATCCCAACGGCCACAAGTTCACGATCGCGAACGCCTTCAAGGATCTTGGCTATTACAGCCGCCTCGCCACCCGTCACAAGGCGGCAACCCTAATGTCGGACGGCGCGCTGCAGACCCTCAAGCTCGGCATGGCCATGGGCATGGGCGAACGATACGTCCCCGAGATGAGCGACATCGTGCTGGCCCTGAACGACCCGGGGTCCGGCAAGGGCTGATCCGCCGGCCCCGGCCGTCAACCTTTTGGCGCCGGGTGCCAATCTGGTACATGAGATGTACATGCAATGTACATGAGTTGTACGTCTAGGAAATCGCCGTTAATCATTGCGCCCTTCGATTTTTCGCCCCTCAGCCGCGCTGCACCAGCAGCGCGCCTCCCATCACCAGCACCAGACCGATCAGCCGCTCCAGCGAAACCGTTCGCACGTCGAGCCCGAAAAGACCGAAATGGTCCGCCACCGTTGCCCCGATCAGCTGCCCCGCAATCACCGATATGAAGAACAACTGCGCCCCGGTGATCGGCGCGATGACCACTCCTCCCGCCACGAAAAGCGTGCCAATGAACCCCGCGAGATAGACCCACCACGGCACCATCGCGAGGTTGGCGCGGGTCATCTCGCCGCGTCCGGTGACCGCCACCATCGCCACCGCCCCCAGCACCGCCACCGAAATCGAGATCGCCGCCGCGCCAAACGGGCTGCCGATGGCACGGGCGAGAACCGCGTTCATTAGCGGTTGAAACGCCACGGTAATCCCGAGCGCAGTCGCCAGCCCAACATAGAAAACAATCGGCATTCCGCCCCTTTCCACCTCCAAATCCGCGGCGGATGGCAGAATGGCGACGAAGCCCGGCCCCCGCAAGGGCCTCCGCCCAACGGTCAGATGTCGAACGGCCGCTGGGCGTCGTAGGCGGGGCTCGGCTGGCCGGTGCCGTAGAGGTTCGGCGTCTGCGCCGGCGGCATCCGGTCGACGATGGCCCGGTGAAAAGCCGCGTAGTCCCCTTGGAAGGCGCCTTCGCCCCAGGTCTCCAGCAGCCGCCCGGTAAAGAGCCCGTTGGTTAGCCCGTCCATCGCGACCTGATTGTCCTGGCACGCCGAGATCAGCCGCACGCTCGCCGCCACCGGCAACGCCATCTCTCTGGTCACCGGCCCCGCCCAAGCCTCCGTCACCTTGTCGGAAATATCCTTGTAAAACGCCCGCCGCCGCCGCGCCACCCGCGCCGCCACCGCCAGCGGCATCACCCGCGGCAACTGGTCCGGCGTCTCGGCCGTCGCCACCAGGTCCGAGATCATCCGCGCTTTGATGTTGGACCCCGAATGGCAGCAATCGGAGATTACCAGTACCCGGCTGCCGGCGGGAAACCCGGCCCAGAGCGCGTAAAGCTCGTCATCGACCAGTTGCCCGTCGAAGAGACACAAGGTCTCGTCCTGGAAGTCGTCGGCCCGCTCCAGCGCCTCGTCGCCGTTGAAGTCCGGCACCTGCCCGCCATGCCCCGAATAGGTCATTAGAAAGATGTCCCCCGCCTTCATCCCCTTGGCGGCGGCCTGGATCGCGCCGATCACCGCCTTGCGGGTCGCGGCCGTGGTGAGCAGCATCTTGGGCTCGTAGCCCACGGCCTTGGCGAGCGCCGCCATATCCTCGGCATCGAACTCGCAGGCAGTCAACGGCCCATCCCAACCCTCGTAGGCGGCAGGGTCGACGTTGTTGAGCCCGACATGCAGCGAAACCCCCTTGGCCACGGCCGCTTCCGGACGGGTTGGCAGTTTGGCCCGTCGCCGCGCCCGCAGCCGGTCGGCCGCGCTGGGCATGCCGCGGCCAGACGGGGCCGAACGGGCGCCGGTCACCCGCCGAATCTCCTTCTCGAAGAGCTTGGCGACGTCACCGTAACCCGCATTGGTCGGATGAAGCTCATCATGCCATCGCTTGTCCCCGACCACTCCGCGGCAATTGACGTAGGTCACTCGCGGCGACTGGCTGGCGAGGTCCATGAGCCGGGTGTTGAGGCGGTCCACCATTTCGCGGGCGATCGCCTTCTGCAGCGCCTTGTCTGTGATCCCGAGGCTCGCCATCGGCTTGCCGAGCCACTTGCCGTCGTTCGGCACCGTATAGTCGTAGCCGTGGCAGATCACCGCGGCGTTGGGAAAGGCGCGGCCGACCGAGCGGACGATCTTCTCGATGTTGGCTATGGCACCGTCGAGGACCGCCCCGAACGACGGGCGGAGGTATTGCGCCGGCGCCAGGGACTTGTCGAAGGGCATGAGATGCTTGGCGATGTGTCCCCCGGCCACCAGGTCGTTGCCGCCCCCCGACAGCAGCAGGACCCGCCCCCCCGTCCGCTCCAGCGCGTCGAGGTACTCTGCCTGGCGCACCATGTTGTCGAGGGTGTCGCCGGCCTCGGAGCGGCAGAAGACCGCGTAGTCCTTGAACACCCAGTCGATCACGTCCTCGAGGACGAAGGGGTACTCGAACCAGCTGTCGCCCTCGGCGGCGATCAGCGGGCCGGTGTAGGTGCCGCGCGTCACCATCTGCTGGAAGCGCGCCTCGCGCCGCAGCTTGCAGATGAAGTTGGCGCTGTTGAGGATCTGTGCGGAGCGGGCGCGCCCCTCGGCATCGCTCGCGGGCGGGACCTTCACAGTGTCGGGATTGAGCTTGAGCACGGGGCGAGTGGGGCCGGATGCCGCCTCGTCCACGTCGAAATACTTCGCCAGTTCCGTCTCCGGCACACTCAGGTCGGCGACCTTGCGGCTGAGTTCGTCGATCGTGATCTTGGGCGCGGCGGCTTTCGGCATGGGGACGCTCCTTCCGTCAGGTGATCGCGGTGGCCCGTCGGCGCGGCGGGGTACGTCGGGAGAGGACGGACTTCAGGCGCCCGCCCACGTCCGACCGGTAGACGAGTTGCAGCTGGCTGATTGCCCCCTGCGCGCCCGGCGCTGCCTTGTCCGGCCATTCGATCGGCACGAGGTCGGTGCGCGGGGCGCTCATCCAGGGATCCCATCCCGTGGAGATCGCCGCCTTCCGCCGCGAGGGCGCCGCCTCCGGCGCACTCTCGCCGGCCAGCGCCGCGTCCTCGTCGCGGCGGTGGAACGCCCGCCGCACCAGGTCGAAATACGAGCGCGAGTAGGGCGGCACTGCCAGCCGCCCCTCGTCGCGTTCGCTCGGCAGGTGCAGCCGGATCCGTCGCTCGGGATGCGTCGTGCCCCACCCGGCGTTGAGATACATGGCGAGCGCCGCGTATTCCGCGGCACTGAGCGGCGGCGCCACCAGGTCGACCGAGTGCAGCATCTCGAAGAACGGCCCCGCCTCGGCGGCGAACGCCTCGGTTTGCATCGCGCGCAACAGCGCCGCTGCGGCAAAGGCGCCTTCGGATTCCGCCACAATACGCAGCCCAAAGCCGGGCCGGGTCCGGGCGAGCGCCGCACCGGCGCGGGCGAGGTCGTGGAGCGGGCCGCCGGCGCGGGCCGCCCGCTCGGCGGCGAAGCCGATGTCGCGCCAGAGGGCGCGCCCGACGCCGTGCGCCCGCTCCTCGACAAGCCGGTCGAGCCGCTCGCCCGGGCCACCCGTCTGGGTCTCTGCCTCCCGGAACACCCCGTCGAGAATGCCGCGCACCTGGTCGACATAGTCGACGCACCAGAGCACCGTGAAGGGATACCAGCCCGCGTCCCGCACCGTGCGCTTCCACCGGGCCACGTGGTCGGTGGCCTCCCGCAGGCCCTGCAACCCACCGGCGAAGGTGAGGAGCACGCCGCGGTACTTTGCCTCGCCGTCGGCGTCCTCGGCCAGCAGGCGGTGGGTTTCCTCGAGCGTCCGTCGGGTGGAGACATAGGCACCGGCGCGCACGAACTCGCCGTCGTCGAGGTGCAGGAAGTTGCCGAGGATGGCATGCACCGGGGTGGCGCGCACCGCGGCCTCGGCGCCGAAGCCGAGGCCCTGGTCGCCGATCGAGTAGTCGAACGCCTCCGCCGCACCCACGCCGAGGCGCAGCACCCAACCGTCCATGATGGTGTCGGCCCAATCGTCGTAGCGCCAGAGCGCGAGGCCGGGCACCGGCGGCGCCCCATCGGGCGCCCAGCCGCCCCAGTCCTCAGCCCAGGAGTTCAGCACCAGAAATCCCCGTGGGGTGTAGCCGACGACGAGGAAGGCGTGACGCTCGAGACCGAGGGCGCCGCGGGAGGCACCCGGCCGCGGCGGCACGATCTCGCCCTTGGCGTCGCGGACCCGGTCGTGGCGCCAGCCGTCGTGAAGCTCGGCGGAGACGAGGATCGCGCCGGTCTCGTGCAAGGCCGCGTGGTAGGTGTTGAGGTTCGGCCGCAGCCGGTAGTAGGCGCCGAGCGAGAGGTTCCTCGCGTCGCGGGCGCGCTCGATGCTGAGCTGGCCAGGCTCGCCACCCGCGACGTAGGGCCAGAGCGCGTCGCGGCAGACCCCGTAGTTGTAGAAGGATTTGATCACGTCGCGGAGCGAGACGCCGTCGTCGGCAAGGGCGCCGCCGGCGCGGAGACGCGCGCATTCGTAGATCATCCGGGCGCTGACCGGGCAGGGGTCGCCGACACCGGCGCGGATTCGCTCGAGATCGATCAGGGTCGCGAGAGCCTGCCCGCCGCAGGTGCCCTCCTCGCCCTGCGACCGCGGCAGGCCCCAGGGATCGTTGGGGTTGCGAAGGACCGCCAGCAACTCGTCGGCAGGCATCCGGGAGGGCGCGAGCGGCGCCAGCGTCGGCTCGTAGGCGCGGTCGCGGACGTCGATCGGATCGCGGACGATCCCGCCGACCGCGGCGGCTTCGTGCAGGTCGCGCGGCTGCGCGGCGCCGATGCGGGGGCTACCGTCAGGCATGGACGTCCTCCGGGGCAGCATTGGGGACCCGCGGGCGCCGCGTGGGTCGCGCCCGGCCGGTCGGTCTCTCGCTCCGCATTCGGGTCTCCAGAAAATTCTGGGCGTTCGTCACTCAATGAGCCAGACAATACTCGAATTGCGCTCGAAAAGAAAGCGAAGGAGATGCCCGATGTCCCACGCCACGATCCCGTTGCCGGACTGGCAGGAGATGACGTCCGACGCGATGCAGGCGGCAGCGGCGGGATTTCTTGCCGAGGTGCGGCGGCGGCACACGGTGCGGGACTTCGACACCCGGCCGGTGCCGCGGGAGATCATCGAAACCTGCGTTCTGGCGGCGGGGACGGCGCCGAACGGGGCGAACCACCAGCCCTGGCATTTCGCGGTCATCGGCGACCCGGCGCGCAAGCGGCGGATCCGGGCGGCGGCGGAGGCGGAGGAGCGGGCGTTCTACGGCGGCAAGGCGGGCGCGGAGTGGCTGGCGGCGCTGGCGCCGCTCGGGACCGACGCGGACAAGCCGTTCCTGGAGGAGGCGCCGTGGCTGATCGCGGTCTTCGGCGCGCGGCGGTCGCGGTCGGCGGACGGGGTGATGCGCAAGAACTACTACGTGCCGGAATCGGTCTCGATCGCCACCGGGTTCCTGATCCTGGGGCTGCACCGGGCGGGGCTGGCGACGCTGACCCACACGCCTGCGCCGATGGGGTTTCTCAACGAGATCTGCGGGCGGCCGGCGGAGGAGAAGCCGTATATCCTGCTGGTCACCGGCCATCCCAAGCCCGGGGCGACGATCCCGCTGCACGCCACCGAAAAGAAGCCGCTGGCCGAGATCGCGAGCTTCCTGTGAAAGGGGTGTTCACGCGTGAACAATTTTCAAGCCATTGATAACATTTGGATTAATCTTCAATAAAATTCGGTAAATCTGGTAAAATCTATGGATCATTCACCCGGAAGTCTCGCTGACACCGAGCGCGCTGGCGGCCGGTCTACTTCGGCCGCGACTGAAGTTCGAGGACATTTCCCTCCGGATCGGTCACATAAACCCAGGTCAGCCGGGCTCCGGCCGCGTTCGTCAGGGTCACGACTTCGCCGACCGGCTGGCCGCCGGCAGCAAGGACCGCCTCTCGCGCGGCGAGAACGTCGTCCACCACGAACGCGATGTGTCCGAAGCCCGGCCTGTTTACCGCGACCTGCGGCCTTTCCTCCAGAAAGTTATAGTTGAAGATCTCCAGCGTTGGCCCCTCCGCGCCGTGGCCCGGCAGCCGCAGGTGTTCACCGCGCAACTCGGCCCCCGGAAGTCCGGTCCCGCGCTCGAGATCGCGACCCTTGAAGTCGCGCTCTGGCGCGACCGGTGTGCAGCCGAATTGCTCTTGGTAGAAGCGGGATAGAGACTTCCAGTCGTTTGCGATCAGGTTCGTATGTCCATACCTCGCGCCCGCGATCATCGCCTCCTCCTCTGCTCTGCACGCCACAACGTCGCCAGCTTATCCTTACACGGGCTACCGGCGGGGCAGAACCTGCCACGTCGTAAGGGGCAGCTCGGGAAATCTGGACGGGGGCGCTGAGTGCTGGGCGGCTCAAGGTCGGCAAGAAGGTTGTCGAGAAACGAGGAGCGACCATGGAGAAACGACCGGGCCGGAACCACAGCCCGAAGGCGCGGGGATCTAACGTTGGAGGTGGTAAGTGTGGGTGGTAGAGGGGCGGTAGTGTCCCTCGACAAAAGGGCAGGGTGCCAGCCGCACCGGCGCGCCGGCCTCGGCGCCCAGCGTCAGGCAGCCGCCGGCGTGGCAGAGCCGCCAGCCGCCGCCGGTGGCGCCGGAGGCGGCGAGCTCGAGCTCGGGCACCGGCGGCAGGGCAGGAGCCCAGACCCACCAGCCGGCTTCGAGCCGGGCGCCGGGGCCGGGATCCATTCCCGCGCCGGAGCCCTTTACCCGCGCCTCCACCAGGGTGAGGGCGTCGGGGCCGACCGTCCAGCTCTCGGACCAGGCGGTGTGCTCGACCGAGTGCTGCCAGCTGAGGGTAAAGGCGGTGATCGCGAGCGCGGTGGTCTGGCCCGCGGCGAAGACGCAGAGGCTCACGACAGCGCGGGCCGTCGGCGCCGCCAGACCAGTACGCCGACGAGGGCCGCGAGCGCGAAGCCGATCTCGTCGGTGAGCGGCAGCGCGGCGACGAGGGTGAAGGCCGCGGCGGCGGCGAGGAGCCGCAGCAGCAGCGGCAGCGGTCCGGCGAGATAGCCGATGACCGCAGCGCCCCAGAGCCCGATGGCCAGCGCCGCCTTGAAGACGATGTAGAGGACCGCCAGCGGGTAGGAGATCTCGGCGGCGAGCGGCCCGCCGTCCTGAAGCATCAGCGCTGGCGTGTAGACCGCCATGAACGGCACCACGAAACCGGCGGCGGCGATCTTGATCGCCTCGAACGAGATCTTCAGGCCGCTTTCCTTGGCGATCGGCGCCGCGGCGAAGCAGGCGAGCGCCACCGGCGGGGTGAGGTCCGCGAGGATGCCGAAGTAGAAGACGAACATGTGGCTGACGATCAGCGGTACGCCGAGCTCGAGCAGCGCCGGCCCGGCGATCGACGAGGTGATGATGTAGTTCGGGATGGTCGGAATCCCCATCCCGAGGAAGATGCAGGTGAGCATGGTCAAGAGCAGGCTCAGGAACAGGTTCTGCTCGCCGACCGAGACGATGAACTGGCCGAAAGTATTGGCGGCACCGGTGAGCGTCATCGTCCCGACGATGATCCCGACCACCGCGCAGGCGATGCCGACGGGCAGGGCGGTGCGCGCGCCCTCCGCGAGGCTGTCGCGGCAGAGGAGGAGGGTGGCCCGGCCGCCGGCGGTGACGGCGTTCCAGGCGATCAGCGCCGCCATCGCGGCGAGGATCGGCAGGATGCCGTAGCGGAAGAACGCCGCGGAGACGAGCCCGAGCCCGATCCAGAAGACGTAGCGCATCGCCCCGGGTGGCAGCGCCAGCGCCGCCGGCCCGCCGAGCACGATGAGGGCGGTGAGCGCGAGGCCGATGGTGCCGGCGAAGAGCGGGGTGAAGCCGGTGAAGAGCAGGTAGACGAGCACCGCCAGCGGCAGGATCAGCGGCCACTTCGCCCGGATCGCCGCCATCGCCGAGGGCAGCTCGTCGCGCGGCAGGCCGCGGAGCTGGCGGCGCCCGGCCTCGAGATGCACCATCCAGAAGGCCGAGGCGAAGTAGAGGAGCGCCGGGATCAGCGCCGCCTTCACCACCTCGTGGTACTCGACGCCGAGGGTCTCGGCCATGATGAAGGCCACCGCTCCCATCACCGGCGGCATGATCTGCCCGCCCATCGACGCGGTCGCCTCGACGCCGCCGGCGAAGGCGGCGCGGTAGCCGAAGCGCTTCATCAGCGGGATGGTGAACTGGCCGGTGGTCACCACGTTGGCGACGCCGGAGCCGGAAATCGTCCCCATCAGGCCCGAGGAGATCACCGAGACCTTGGCGGCGCCGCCGGTGCGGTGGCCGACGAGGCCGAGCGAGACGTCGGAGAAGAGGCCGATCATGCCGGCGCGCTCCAGGAAGCTGCCGAACAGGATGAAGAGGAAGATGTAGGACGAGGAGACGTAGATCGGGATGCCGTAGATCCCCTCGGTGCCGTAGGCCATGTGATCGATGACCTGGCCGACGTCGTAGCCGCGGGTCTCGAACGGCGCCGGGAAGTATTCCCCCCAGAGGCAGTAGGCGAGGAAGAAGCCGGCGATGATCGGCAGCGCCGGCCCCATGACCATCCAGGCCGCGGCGAAGACGCAGATCAGCGCGACGATCCCCATGGCGATGTCGCGGGGCAGCGGCTCGCCGGCGCGCAGGATCAGCGCATGGTACTCCTGCCACTGGTAGAGGGCGACGGCGACGCCGAGGGCGGCGAGGAGCCAGGCGACGGCGCGGCCGGCAGGCCCGGCCCGCCGGGTGGCGGCGGCGAGCGGGAAGCCGAGCAGCATCAGGAAGCCGACGTGCGTCGAGCGGACGATCTGGCTCGGCAGGTCGATGAGATGGGCGGCGGTGGCGACCTGGAAGGTCGAGAAGGCGACGGCGATCCAGTAGAGCAGGCGGCCGGTGCCGCCGGGCGGAAAGCCTTCGGCATGGTCCGGCGCCGGGATGGCGCCGGAGGTTTCAGCCATGGCGGCGGCCCGTCACATCAGGCCTTTTTCCTTGTAGTAGCGCTCCGCACCCGGATGCAGCGGCAGCGGCATGCCGGTCAGCGCGTTCTCGAGCTTGATCTGCTTGGCCGCGGCGTGGGCCGCCTCGAGCGCCGGCAGGTTCTCGAAGAGGAGCTTGGTCATCTGGTAGACCGTCTCCTCCGAGACGCCCTCGTGGGTGACCAGGAAGTTGACGACGGCGGTGGTGGCGACGTCGGCGTCCTGGCCGTCGTAGGTGCCCGCCGGGATCGTCGCGGCGATGTAGGGCGCGCCGAGCTTCTCGACGACATCCGCCGGGACCGACACCACGGTGATCGGCAGCGAGGTGGAGAGGTCCTTGATCGAGGCGACGCCGAGGCCGGCGGACTGCAGCGTCGCGTCGAGCTGGCGGTTCTTGATGAGCTCGACCGATTCCGCGAACGGCAGGTACTCGACCTTGCCAAGGTCGTCGTAGCTCATGCCCGCGGCGGCGAAGATCGCCCGCGCGTTGAGCTCGGTCCCCGACTTCGGGGCGCCCACCGACAGGCTCTTGCCCTTCAGGTCGGCGAGCGAGGTGATGCCGCTCTCCTGCGAGGCGACGATCTGGATGTAGTTGGGATAGATCGCCGCGACGCCCCGCAGCTTGTCGAGCGGCTTGGCGAAGCCCGCATCGGCATCGCCCTCCCAGGCGAGCTTGACCGAGTCGCCGAGCGCAAGCGCCAGCTCGCCCTTGCCCTGCTGCAGCAGGTTGAGGTTCTCCACCGAGGCCTTGGTCGCCTGCACCTGCACCTTGGAGTCGGCGATGTTCTCGCCGTAGATCTGCGACAGCCCGACCCCGATCGGGTAGTAGACCCCGGAGGTGCCCCCGGTCAGGATGTTGATGAACTCGGTCGCCGAGGCGGCGACCGGCGCCAGTGCTGCGGCGGCCACGGCGGCGGCGAGGCTGGTTCTGCGGAGGATGGCGTTCATGTAATGCTCCCTGTTTGCACCGGCTTGCGGCATTTCGCTCGTTCTTTGCAGCGCCAGTCTAGGCAGACCGACAGGGGGAAGTATAGGGCGAAATCCCCCGAAGGCCCGGCGGGAAATAGCGGTTGCGGGGCCGGTGCTTTGCGGGCTTTCCTTGCCGTCTGGAGGCTCCCCCGTGCCACGATCGATCCTCGTCCTCTTCGCCCATCCGGCCCAGCACCGCTCCGAGGCGCAGACGCTGCTCGCGCGCATCGCCCGCGGCGTGCCGGGGGTGACCTTTGCCGACCTCTACGCCGAGTACCCGCGCTTCGACATCGACATCGACCGCGAGCAGGCCCGCCTCGCCGCCCACGACGTCGTGGTGTTCCAGCACCCGGTCTACTGGTACTCGACCCCGGCGCTGCTGAAGGAATGGCAGGATCTGGTGCTCGAATACGGCTGGGCCTACGGCACCGGCGGCACGGCGCTCCGGGGCAAGCTCTTTCTCTGCGCGGTGACGGCCGGCGGCCCGGAGGAGGCCTACGCCGCCAGCGGCTACAACCGCTTCCCGCTCCGGGTGCTGCTCTCGCCGCTCGAGCAGACCGCCAATCTCTGCGGCATGGTCTACCTGCCGCCCTTCGTGCTCTTCGCCGCCCGCCGGGCCGCCGAGGGCGCGGCGCTGGCGCTGCACGCGGCGCGCTACCGGCGGCTGCTCGAGGCGCTGCGCGACGGCCGGCTCGACCCGGCGCTCCACCGCGCGGCACCGCTCCTCGACTTCGCCGGCTGACGCGCGTGGAAGGCGTCCTCCTCCCGGCCTTCGTCTATCTCTGCGCCGCGCTGGTCGCGGTGCCGCTGGCGCGCCGGGCCGGGCTCGGCTCGGTGCTGGGATATCTCGGCGCCGGCGTTCTCATCGGCCCGGTGCTGGGCTTCGCCGGCGCCGAGACCCAGTCGCTGCAGGGCATCGCCGAGCTCGGCGTGGTGATGATGCTGTTTCTCGTCGGCCTCGAGCTCGAGCCGCGGCTGCTCTGGCGGATGCGCGGCCAGCTCCTCGGGCTCGGCGGGCTGCAGGTGACGCTGACGATCCTGGCGCTGGCCGGGCTCGGGCGCGTCGTCGGCCTCGGCTGGGAGACGGCGCTGATCGTCGGCATGGTGCTCGCCATGTCCTCGACCGCCATCGCGCTGCAGACCATGAAGGAGAAGGGCGTCCTGCGCACCGGCGGCGGCCAGGCGGGCTTCGCGGTGCTGCTCTTCCAGGACATCGCCGTCATCCCGATCCTGGCGCTCATCCCGGTCCTCGCCGGCGCCGGGGCGGTCGACGGAGGCTGGGGCACACGACGGCAGCCTCGTCGCCGGGCTGCCGGGGTGGCAGGCGGCGCTGGCGACGCTCGCCGCGATCGCGGTGCTGGTGCTCGGCGGTCATTACCTGTCGCGGCCGCTCTTCCGGTTCATCGCCCGCGCGGGTCTGCGCGAGGTCTTCACCGCCGCCGCCCTCGCCATCGTCATCGGCAACGCGCTTCTTGATGACGCTCGTCGGCCTGTCGCCGGCGCTCGGGGCCTTCCTCGCCGGCGTGGTGCTGGCCAACAGCGAGTTCCGCCACGAGCTCGAGAGCGACATCGAGCCGTTCAAGGGCCTGCTCCTCGGGCTCTTCTTCGTCACCGTCGGCGCCGGCATCGACTTCGGCGCGCTGGCGGCGGCGCCGGCGCGGGTTGTCGGCCTCGCGGTCGGGCTCCTCGCGGTCAAGGCGGCGGTGCTCTGGGGGCTCGGCACCGCCTTCGGCCTGCGCGGCCCGGACCGCAGCCTCTTCGCGCTCGGGCTCGCGCAGGCCGGCGAGTTCGGCTTCGTGCTCATCAGCTTCAGCGTCCAGGCCAGGGCCCTCGGGGCGGAGCTCGCCGGAACCCTGTCGCTGGTGGTGACGCTGACCATGCTGGCGACGCCGCTCCTCTTCCTCTTCCAGGAGAGGCTGGCCCGGCGGCAGCCGACCGGACGGATCCAGCGCGACCCCGACGACATAACCGACCGCGGCACGGTGATCATCGCCGGCCTCGGCCGCTTCGGCCAGGTGGTGAACCGGCTGCTGCTCTCCAACGGCTACACGACCGTGGTGCTCGACCACCAGGCCGAGCACGTCGACGACATGCGCCGCTTCGGGGTGCGCGGCTTCTACGGCGACGCCACCCGCCCCGACCTGCTGCAGGCGGCGGGCCTCGCCGAGGCGCGGGTGCTGGTGGTGGCGATCGACGATCCGGAGCGGGCGCTGGCGCTGGTCAAGTACGCCCGGCGCGCCCGGCCGGACCTGCACATCGTGGTGCGCGCCTACGACCGGGTCGCGGTCTATGCGCTGTTCCAGGCCGGCGCCAACGACATCATCCGCGAGGTCTTCGACAGCTCGCTGCGCGCCGGCCGCTGCGCCCTCGAGGGTCTCGGCGTGCATCCGTTCCGTGCCCAGAAGCTGGTGGAGGCGCACCTGAAATTCGACCGCGAGAGCATGCGGATGCTGGCGGAGGTCTGGAAGCCCGAGGTGAGCGTCTTCGAGAACGAGGACTACATCCGCATCGCCACCGAACGCAACGCCGAGCTCGAGGCGGCGATGATGGGCGACCGCGTCGACCCGGATGCCAGCACCGAGCGCGCCTGGATGCCGCCGCCGACCCCCGAGGCCCGGAGCTCGGGCAGCTAGGCTAGGCCCCCCTCAGCCCCGGGTTGCGGGCCGAGATCACCCAGGACGAGGTATCGGCCCAGATGCCCTTCTCGTCGCGCTCCTGGCTCTCGAAGAACGCCCGCATCTCGCGCTCGATTTCCTGGCGCTTGGCCTCGGCGAGGTCTTCTCCCGCCTCGCGGAACACTTCGCCGGCCGGACCGATCGCCAGCGCGAAGGCGATGCACTCCTCCGGCGTCGTGCCCACCATCAGCTTTTCGTCGACCCGGGCAAAACGGACGTCCTCGTAGCCGGCGCCCTTCATCATCATCGCCACCATTTCCTGGTTGCCCATCGAGAACGGACCGGGCCCACAGGTATCGGCATCCTCGCCCGGCGGCGGCAGGTGGTTGAGGACGATGTCCTTAGCGGCCTGAAATGCCGGATTGTCCTCGCGCCGCCGCCAGACGATGTGGGTCATCCGGCCGCCGGGCCGAAGCGCCAGCCGCATCCGCCGCAGCGCCGGCACCGGGTTGGTGAAGAACATGGTGCCGAACCGGGCGATCACATAGTCGAACTCGTTCTCCGGCAGCGCCACCTCGGCATCGCCGCGGCGGAACTCGACGTTGGAGAGACCCTTGGTCGCTGCGTCCTTGCGGGCCTCCTTCAGGAACGCGTCGACGCAGTCGATGCCGACGACGCGGCCCGAGGGCCCGACCATCTCCGCCACCTGCAGCGACATGTCTCCCCAGCCGCAGCCGACATCGAGCACGGCCATCCCCGGCTCGATCGGCAGGGTCGGCAGCACCGCCGCCGAGTGCCGCGACAGGCCTCCTTGCAGGATATGGCGATACTTGGTGAACTTCGGCTCGAGGACCGTGTTCCAGAACTTCACGAACTCGGTGTCTTCCGATCGGTCGAGTGCCATCACGTCCTCCGTCATCTGTCCTGCCAAGGATAGCACGGGCGGCGCGAACGACCGAGGCGCCGTGGGCCTCCTTGCCACAATTGAAACAACACCCCGGCACCCGGGCACGAAGCTGAAACCCCCGGTCGTTAACCGACACTCATTCGCACACAAGCGATTAGGCAAAGGCGTTTGCGCGGAGGCGAAGATGGTTGAGCGGCACTCCCTCGGGTCGAGACTGCACACCGGCGTTGTCGGCACCGGTGCGCCGGTGATCGTGCTTCACGGCTCCGCCAGCACCGGTGCCCAGTGGCGGAGCCTCAGCGGCTGCCTCGCCGGTCGCTTCCGGGTCTACACCCCCGATCTGCCGGGCTACGGCCTCACCACTCCCGTCGATGGTCTTGCCGCCACGGCGGCCGCGGTCGGCTCGCTGATCGACCGCATCGGCGGCCCGGTGCATCTCGTCGGCCATTCCTGGGGCGGGGCGGTGGCGCTCAGGCTCGCCGGCCAGCGGCCGGGCGACCTGCGCAGCCTGACGGTGATCGAGCCGACGGCGTTCCACCTCCTGCGGGCGGAGCGCGACCGGCCGCTCTACGCCGAGGTCATGGGCATCGGCGCGGCGCTGAACGCCGCCGCCGGCCCGCGGTCGCGGGCGGCGGCGATGGCGCTCTTCATCGACTACTGGAACGGCGAGGGCGCCTGGGCGCGGACGAGCCCGCGGCTGCAGGCGTTCTTCCTGGGCTGCTTCGAGCAGGTGCGCGCCGATTTCGCCGCGATCGCGGCGGAGGCCGGCGGCCTCGGCGACCTTTCGCGGATCGACTGCCCGTCGCTGGCGGTGATGGGGCTCGACTCGCCGGCGCCGAGCCTGCGGGTCACCGAGATCGTCGCCGAGGCGCTGCCCCGCGCCGTGCTGCGGCTCGTCCCCGACGCCGGGCACATGGCGCCGCTCACCGATCCGCACCTGGTCGATCCGATGATCCGGGCGCATCTTCTCGCCGCCGACCGGGTGGTTCGCCTCGCGCCGGCGATCGCCGCGTGACGGGTCTGGGAGGGAACCATGGCAGAGGCATCGGACGGCTGGGCCGGGACGATCAACGGGCGGCCGGAGGTTGGGCAGGTGGCGGAGCGGAGCCGGGTGACGGCGGAAGGCGACATCGCCGCCTTCACCGCGATCACCGGCGACCGCAACCCGCTGCACTATGACGCGGCGCTGGCGGAGGGCTCGGTCTTCGGCCGGATCATCGTGCAGGGCGGCGTAACCTCGGGCCTTCTCAATGCCTTGGTCGCCGAGGACCTGCCCGGACCCGGCACGGTGTTCCTGGCGGTGGAGTGGAAGTTCCGCAAGGCCGTCGGCGTCGGCGAGCGCCTCACCGCCCGCGCCGAGGTGCTGACGGTGCGGGCCGACAAGCCGATCTGCACCCTGGCGACGAGCATCGTCGATGCGGCGGGCGAGGTGTGCCTCGAAGGCAACGCCACGACCTATACCGTGCCGCTCGGCGGCTGACGGCGGGTCGAGCGGGGTCCCCGCCTGAGGGGCCTGTCGTCAAAGGTTTACGGGGATTTGGTGGAGCTGGAATGCAGCTGGAAAGTGGCTGGAAAGCGCCCATACGATCTTCACGGAAGTGCACGTCTTAACGGGTATGCTGCGGAGTCCGCCGCATCACGCCGCCCCGAACCGGATCGTCGCCCGCAGTCCCGGCGCGTTGTCCGCGAGCCCCACCTCGGCGCCGTGCATCCGCGCCACCGCCGCCACCAGCGCCAGGCCCAGCCCGGCGCCGGCGCCGCCGCGGCTCGGGTCGAGGCGCACGAACCGGCCGAGGGCGCGGGCGCGGTCGGCCTCGGGGATGCCCGGGCCGCGGTCGGCGACGGTGAGCTCGGGCCGCCCGTCGACGGTGGTGGCGCCGACCGTCACCGCGGTGCGCGCCGGCGCATATTTCAGGGCGTTGTCGACGAGGTTCGACAGCGCCAGCGCCAGGAGCTGGTCATGGCCGGTCACCGTCAGTCCCGGCTCGGCGTCGCAGGCGAGGATGAGCCCGCGCTCCTCGGCGGCCGCCTCGTAGAGCTCGGTGACGTCGGCGGCGAGCCGGGCGAGATCGACGTCGGCGAACTGCTCGGCGCCGATCCCGGCGTCGATCCGGCTGATGTCGAGGAGCGCCGTGGCGGTGGCGAGCACGCTCTCCGCCTCGCGCTGCGCCCGCTCGATCTGGCTCCGCCGCTCCCCCGGCTCCTCCTCGCCCGCCGCGCCCTCGAGATGCCGCACCAGCCGCCCCAGCGGGCTGCGCAGGTCGTGGGACAGGCTGTCGGTCACCGTGCGCAGGTCGCTGACCAGCCGCTCGATCCGGTCGAGCATCGCGTTGAGCGTCGCCGCCAGCCGGTCGAACTCGTCGTCGGTGCCGCGGACCGCCACCCGCCGGTCGAGCGCCCCGGCCATGATCGCCCGCGCCGCTCCGTCGATCTCGGCGATGCGCCCGCGCACCAGCCGCGACAGCAACCAGCCGGTGGCCAGCGCCAGCACCAGGAGCGCGGCCATCGCCCAGAGGAGCGCCCGGCCGAGGGTGCGGTCGAACGCCGCCCGCGCCGCCACGTCGCGCCCGACGAGCAGGAGCTCGCCGCGGGGAAGCCGCAGCGCCAGCGCCGAGATCTCCGTCGGTCCCGAGCGATCGGTGCGGTAGAGCTGCAGCGTCGTCCAGCCGGCATCCGGCGCCACCGTCGGCGGCCACGAGGCGAGGTTGCCGGCGATCCGCCGGCCGTCCTCGGTGGCGAGGAGGTAGATCGCGTCCCGGTCCTGCGGTCCTTCGAGCCGGGTCTGGATCGCCGCGGCGAGTGCGGGGGTCGCGCCGCGGGCATAGTCGTCGCCGAGGCCGCGCATCTCGGCCTCCACCACCGCCTGCTGCTCGGTGTCGATGACGCCACCGATCCGCCAGTAGAGGAACCCCAGCACCAGCGCGGTCGAGGCCGCGACCAGCACCAGATGCGCCGCGACGAGGCGCATGGTGGTGTTGCGGAACATCCTGCGGTCAGCCCGCCGCGGCGAGCTTGTAGCCGCTGCCGCGGACGGTGTGGATGAGCGCGGGCTCGCCCTCGGCGTCGATCTTGCGCCGCAGCCGGCTGATGTGGACGTCGATGACGTTGGTGCGCGGGTCGAAGCGGTAGTCCCAGACGCCTTCGAGCAGCATGGTGCGGGTGACGACGCGGCCCTGGCGGCGCATCAGGTACTCGAGCATCTGGAATTCCCGGGGCAAGAGCTCGATCGTGCGCCCGCCGCGGCGGGCGGTGCGGGCGATGAGGTCGAGCTCGAGGTCGCTGCAGGCGAGCCGGGTCTGCTCGCCGCGGGTCTCCGCCGGCCGGCGCAGCACCGCCTCGAGGCGCGCCGAGAGCTCGGCGAAGGAGAAGGGCTTCACCATGTAGTCGTCGGCACCGCCGCGCAGGCCCGACACCCGCTCGTCGATGGCGCTCATCGCGGTGAGGAGGATCGCGGGTATCTGCACGCCGGCGGCGCGGACGCTCTTCAGAAGCGACAGGCCGTCGAGGTCGGGGAGCATCCGGTCGAGGATCAGCGCGTCGAAGCCGCCGCCGAGCGCGTGCATCAGGCCCTCGCGGCCCGAGGCGGTGGCCTCCACGGTGTACCCCAACTCCCGCAGCGCCTTGGCGAGGTAGTCCTGGGTTTCGGTGTCGTCCTCGACGACGAGGATGCGCCGCGACATCTGGGGCCTCCGGATGCGAGGAAGGCCGGCGTCGGCCGGCCTTCCGGGGTTCGGGCCGGCCCCGAGGGGCCGGTGAGGCGGCGTCAGGCCAGGCGGACGCCGACGAAGATCTTCGAGCCGTTGCGCTCGATCTGCATCAGCACCGCGTCGGTCTTGCTGGCGTGCAGCGCGTGGTCGACGTCGCTCGGCGTGCGGACGGTGGTGTCGCCCACCTGCAGGATCACGTCGCCGACCTCGAGCCCGGCGTCGGCCGCCACGCCCTTGCCGTCGAGCGAGGTGATTACGACACCGTCGAGGGAGTCGTCCAGCCCGAGCTGCGCCCGCGCCGCCGGGGTGACCGGCGCCAGGGTGGCGCCGAGGCGGTCGGAGGCGTGGCCGTCCTCGCTCTGGTTATCCGGCTCGAGCGAGGCGGTCTTGGTCTCGTCGAAGCGGCCGAGCTTGAAGTCGATCTTCTGCTCCTTGCCCTGGCGCATCACGTCGATGGCGACCCGGGCGTCCGGAGCGGCGGCGGCGACGAGCTTCGGCAGCTCATGGCTCGAACTCGACCCGCTTGCCGTCGAAGCTCAGGATGACGTCGCCGGTCTCGAGCTTGCCGGCCGAGGGGCCGTCGGCGACCACGTCGGCGACCAGCGCGCCGTGCGGATCCTCGAGGCCGATCGCAGCGGCGATCTCCGGGGTGACGTTCTGGATCGAGACGCCGAGCCAGCCGCGCTCGACCGAGCCGGAGGACCGGAGCTGCGCCACCACGGTCTTCACCGTGTTCGACGGGATGGCGAAGCCGACGCCCACCGAGCCGCCGTTCGGCGAGTAGATCGCCGAGTTCACGCCGATGACGTCACCCTCCATGTTGAGGAGCGGGCCGCCGGAGTTGCCGCGGTTGATGGCGGCGTCGGTCTGGATGAAGTCGACATAAGGTCCGGCGTTGATGTCGCGCGCCTTGGCCGAGACGATGCCGCGGGTGACGGTGCCGCCGAGGCCGAAGGGGTTGCCGACGGCGATCACGTCCTCGCCGACCCGCATGGCGTCGCTGTCGCCGAGCGCGAGTTGCGGCAGGTTGCCGGCGTCGATCTTGATCAGCGCGAGGTCGGTTTGCTCGTCGGTGCCGACCACCGTGGCATCGAACTCGCGGTCGTCCGACATCCGCACCTTCAGCGAGTCGGCGTGGTCGACGACATGGTTGTTGGTGACGATGTAGCCGTCATGGTCGATCACGAAGCCGGAGCCGAGGGCCATGCCCTGCGGATGCTCGCCATGGGGCTGCGGGGCCGGCATGCCGCCCTCCGGCATGCCGAAGCGCCGGAAGAACTCGCCGAACGGTGAGTTGGGGCCGAACGGATCCATCTGGTCGGATGATGCGTCCGCCTGCTGCTCCTCCTGGGTGGCGAGGACGGTCACCACCGCCGGGCTCACCCGGGCGACGAGGTCTGCGACGGCGCCGGGAGCCTGGGTGTCGGCGCCGGCCAACGGCGTCCAGGCCAGCCAGGCGCCCGTGGCCGCCGCGATCGCCGTCGTGGCGATCGGCACCGGCCGGATGAAAGTCGCTATGCGCGTCATGGGTTCGAAACCTCTCAATTCTCAAGTCCACGCTTCTCAAAGAGCGTCACAGGAGAAGATCGGTCGGCTGTCTGAAGGGCGCTTCGCCGGAAGATTACAAATCGTTCATCTGCGCCGGCGCTCGTCGCGCCGCGGGTTGAGGCCGGTGAGGGTCTTCTGCGAGGCGAGGACCGCGAAGGTCTCCTTGGCGTCGAGGGATTCCGGCCCGAGGCCGTCGGAGAGCTTCAGGAGCGCGTTGGCCAGCGGCGCGTCGGCCTCGCCGCTCCGGCGGGCGGTGGCGGGGTCGAGCCAGGCGAGGTGGCGGGTGAGGGCAGGGGGGTCGGAGAGGAGCTCGGAGATGCCGCCCGGGACCCGGCCCGACATCCGGAGTGCGCGCGCCTCGCGCTCGGCGGCGCCGGCGATGGCCGGCGGCTGGCGCTCCTCCGGGGTGACGAGGCAGCCCCAGCGGGCCAGCGCCCGGCCGGCGGCGGCGCTGCCCATGAACGCGGCCAGCGGAACCGCCAGCACCAGGCCGAGGAGGGCGGGACTCATCCAGGCGAGGAGCCGCCAGGAGATCGCCCCGGCGGCGACCGCGAGCAGAACCCCCGCCAAAACATGGCGGTAGTGGTAGCGCCAGAGCAGCGGCCAGGCGACACGGTCGGAATCCCGCGCCTGCGGGTTCCAGCCGCTGTCGCGACCGGTGAGGATCTGGATGACCGAGCTCGTCTGCACGAACATCATGATCGGCGCGACCAGGGCTGAGAGGATCAGCTCGGTCAGGAACCCGAGGATCGTACGCAGCCGCAGGCCGCGCGACTCGGGGCCGCGCAGGAAGGCCGCGGTGCCGAGGAGCTTCGGCGCGTAGAGCACCAGCATGCAGATGCCGAAGAGCGCCATCGCCCGCTCCGGGTCGATCCGCGGCCAGTCGGGAAAGAGCGACCAGCGGTCGAGGAAGTAATCCGGCGGCACCAGCGCCGCATGCAGCGCCAGCGCCATGCCCGAGAGCAGGAAGAGGAGCCAGAGCGGCGAGGCGAGATAGGACATCACCCCCATGAACAGGTGGAGCCGGCTCAGGGGGTGCAGCCCGCGGGTGGTGAGGAGCCGGGTGTGCTGGAGGTTGCCCTGGCACCAGCGCCGGTCCCGGGCGGCGAGCTCGATGAGGTTGGGCGGTGCGTGCTCGAAGCTGCCGTAGAGGTCGTCGGCCATCCGCACCGCATAGCCGCCGCGGCGGATGAACGCCGCCTCGACGAAGTCGTGGCTGAGGATGAGCCCGCCGAAGGGCGGCTTGCCGGGAAGCTCCGGCAGGCCGCCGCAGCCGGCGAAGGCCTCGGTGCGGATGATGGCGTTGTGGCCCCAGTAGTTGCCGGCGTTGCCGAACCAGCCGCGCAGGCCCCGGGTCAGCACCGGCCCGTAGACCCGGCTGGCGAACTGCTGGACGCGCGCGAGCGGCGTCGCGCCGCCGATGAGCTGCGGCGACGTCTGCAGGATGCCGAGGGTCTCGTCGGCCTCCATCCGCCGGGCGAGCTCGATGATGCAGTCGGCCTCCATCAGGCTGTCGGCGTCGAGCACCAGCATGAACGGATAGGCGCCGCCCCAGCGCTCCACCCAGTCGGCGATGTTGCCGGCCTTGCGCCGCGTGTTCCGCGCCCGGTGGCGGTAGAAGATCCGCGCGCCGATCTCGGGGTCCCGGCGCGCCGCATCGACCATCGCCTGCTCGGCCAACCAGATGTCGGCGCGGGTGGTGTCGCTGAGCAGGAAGAGGTCGAACGCCTCGCCGGCGCCTTTCGCATCGATCGCGCGCATCATCGCCACCGCGGCCCCGAGGATCCGCGCCGGATCCTCGTTGTAGGTGGGCATCAGCAACGCCGTCCGCGCCTTGGGCGGCTCGGACGACATCGGCGGCCCGCCGCGGCCGAGCATGAAGCCCATCAGCGGCGAGATCGCCCCGAAGGAGATCCAGGCGATGTTGATGACGAAGAGCACCAGCATCACCTTCTCGACCCCGGTGAGCTCGCCCACCGCCAGCACCAGGTGCATCTGCCGCGCCAGCACGATGGTCAGCAGCAGCGTCGAGACGTAGAGCCCGACCCGCGCCAGCCGCACCCGGGTCTCGCCCTGCAGGCGGAACCGCCGTTCGCTGTCGTATTGCCGCAGCGACTGCACCGGCATCGCCAGCGGCGCTTCCGGCGGCAGCGGCGGCACAGCGTCCGCCGGCGGCCTGACGAGGGTCAGCTGCTCCATCGGTAGACCCAGGTTTCCGCGATCCGCCGGTCGCCCGAGCGCAGCTCGACCCGCATCTCGACGAGATCGGCCCCCTCGGGATCGAGATCGAACTGCAGCCGCAGCCCGTTCACCTCCGGGTTCTCGGTGATCAGCGCGTCATGGAGGCTCCCCGGCGTCGCCTGCGCCATCAGCTGCACCGCCGAGGCCCGGATCGGCGACGGCGCATCGCCGGCGAAATCCACCACGAACCGCCGCCGGCCGTTCGATCCCGCCCCCATCAGCGTCCGCTCGACCTTCAAAAGCCCGCTCAGGTCCGGCACCTCCCAGCCCCAGCTCAAGCGGTAGGTGAGCGCGATCTCGCTGCCCGCGGCGATGTCGCCGTCCGGGCGCCAGTAGGCGACGACGTTGTCGTGGACCTCGTCGTTGCTCGGGATCTCCACCAGCACCACGTGGCCCTTGCCCCAGTCGCCGATCGGCTCGACCCAGAGGCTCGGCCGCTTGTGATAGTTGGCGCCGAGATCCTCGTACTCGCCGAAGTCGCGCTCGCGCTGGATCAGCCCGAAGCCCCGCGGCCCGGAATCGGCGAAGGCGCTGATCTGCAGCAGCCGCGGCGAGTGCAGCGGCCGCCACAGCCGCTCGTCGAGGCCGTTCCACATGGCGAGCCCGTCCGAATCGTGCACCCCGAGGCGGAAGTCGTCATGCTCGCCCCGGTCCTTGGCGTCGAAGAGGAACATCGACGTGAGGGGCGCGAGGCCGATATGCGCGATGTCGGCGCGGGCGAAGATCGTCGCCTCCACGTCCATCCGGGTGGGCTCGCCGGGCCGGATGGTGAAGCGGTAGGCGCCGGTGGCGCTCGGCCCGTCGAGCAGCGAATGCACCACCATCCGGTCCGCATCCGGCGTCTCGATCCAGTGGGCGCGGAAGAACGGGAACTCCTCGCCCTCGGCCTCGCCGGTGCCGATCGCGAGCGCCCGGGCGCTCAGCCCGAAGATCTGGCCCTTCGAGCGCGCCCGGAAATAGCTCGCCCCGGCGAAGATCGCGAACGGCGACAGCACGTCCGGCTCGTTGAGCGCCGTCAGCGCCCGGAACCCGGCGAAATCGAGCCCGGAGCCCTCCGCCGGTGGCGGCACGTCCCCGAAGCTGTAGAGGCCGGGATCGTAGCCGACCCGCTGCGCCGCACCGTCCTGCACCACCCAGATCTCCACCGGGATGTTGTAGATGAACCCCGGATGCATCAGCTCGACTTCGATGCCGCCCGGTGGGTCGGCGAAGAGCCGGCGCTCGGGCCGGTACTGGATGCCGGCATATTGCCCCGCCGAAAGGTCGGTCAGCCCCGGCGCCACGGTCTCCGGCGGCGCGAAGGGCAGGGCGGCGAGCTCGCGCGCCCGCTCGAACACCACCGAGCGGCTGAATTCGCCCTCCTGGGCCATCGCCACGCGCACCCCTGGCCGTGCCGCCACCGACAGCACCGCCGCCCCGGTCAGGAACTGCCGCCGGCGCATCACGCCACGGCCCCGCCGGCCGCCGCCAGCGGCGCCGATGAGCAGCTGCGGAGCGTTGCCGATTCTGTCACCCGAAGCCCCCGTATGCGACCGCCCGATAACAGTATATGCGTTCTGCGCCTGCAAGGCATTGAATCCTCGACGCGGCGCCCGCGCCTCGAATCGCGCCATTTCCAGCCGGACCGGCGGGCAAATGGCGCGGATTTCGCCAGAGCGCAAGCGGGTTGCGGCTTCCATCTGCCGGGAATCCGGTCACAATTCGCTCGAGGCGAAGATCGGACGGTCCGGCCCATGCCGAACGACACCAGCGACGAGAGAAACGACCCCTGCGACGACGCGCCGGCCGCCGGTAGTCGCTGGCGCCGCATCGCCGCCTGGGCGGCGGCGCATCGCTCGCCGCTGGTGGCGCTCTTCACCCTGGCGATGCTCGGCCTTGCCGCCGTCGCCCTGGTGCATCTCGCCGCCGAGACCAGCTACCGCGAGATCCTCGCCGCCCTCGCGGCCACCGAGGCCTGGCGGCTCGGCGTCGCCCTCGGCCTTACCGCCGCGAGCTTCGCCCTGCTGACGCTCTACGACCTCAACGCCTTCGTCGCCATCGGCAAGCCGCAGCCCTGGCCGCGGATCGCCCCGGCGGCGGTCGCCGCCTACGCCGTGGCCCAGACCACCGGATTCGGGCCGCTGAGCGGCGGCGCCGTCCGCCTGCGCTACTACACGCCGCTCGGCCTCACCCCGGCGGACATCGCCCGCGTGGTGATCTTCGTCACCGTCGCGTTCGGGGCCGGGCTCGCGGTTACCGCCGCCCTCGGCGCGCTGGTGGCCGCCCCGGCACTTGCCGGCGTCATCCGCGCCCCGGTCGCCGCCGTGGTCGCCGTCGCCGCGCTGACGCTTCTTGCCGGCGGGCTGCTGGTCGCCGCCGGCGGCCGGCGTCTGGTCCTGCCCGGGACCGGCGGCCGCGGCCTCGACCTGCCGGCGCGCGGCCTGATGCTCCGGCAGCTCGCGGTCACCGCCCTCGACACCGCCGCGGCGGCGGGCACGCTCTGGGTGCTCTTGCCGGCCGGCAGCATCGGCTATCTCGCCTTCCTGCCGCTCTTCGCCGTGGCGCTGGTCCTCGGCATCCTCAGCCACGTGCCCGCCGGGCTCGGGGTCTTCGAGGCGGTGCTGCTCGCCGCCCTCGGCGGCGTCGCGCCGACCGCCGAGATCCTCGCGGCCTTCGCGCTCTACCGGCTGATCTACCAGGTGCTGCCGCTCGGGCTCGCCGCCACCGGGCTGGCGCTCGCCGAGGGCAGGCGGCTCGCCCAGCGCGGTCCCGCGGCCGCGGCGCTGCGCGCAGGGGCCGGCCTCGCCCCGCAGGTGCTGGCGGCGCTGGCGCTGGTCCTCGGCGCGATGCTGGTCTTCTCCGCCGTCACCCCGGCCCGCGGCCTCGACCTCGTCTGGCTCGCCCGCCACATCCCGCTGCCGGTGATCGAGACCGCGCATTTCCTCGCCACCATCCTCGGTGCGCTCATGCTCATCTCCGCCCGCGGGCTGGCGTTCCGTCTCGACGGCGCCTGGTGGACGGCGATGGTCGCGGCCTGCGCCGCGCTGGTGCTGTCGCTGGTGAAGGCGGTGGCGATCTACGAGGCGGCGACGCTCGCCGCCTTCGCCCTGGCGCTCTACGCCGCGCGCCACGAGTTCCATCGGCGCTCGACGCTCATCGACGCCCGGCTCAGCCCGCCGTGGATCGCCGCCGTGGCGGTGGTGATGATCAGCGCCTTCGTGATCCTGCGCTTCGTCTTCCGCCACGTCGAGTTCGGCACCGAGAGCTGGCTGCGCTTCGAGATCTCCGCCCAGGCGCCACGCGGCCTGCGGGCGCTCTTCGGCGCCAGCCTCGTCGCCGCGCTTGTGGCGATCTGGTCGCTGCTTCGCCCGGCCCGGATGCCGGTTCAGGCCACGGATGCGGACGACCTCGCCCGCGCCGTCGAAATCGTCGAGAGCCAGCCGGTGGCGGCGGCCAACTTGGTGCGGATGGGCGACAAGCAGCTTCTCCTCTCCGAGGATCGCCGCGCCTTCGTCATGTACGCCCGCCAGGGCCGGTCGTGGATCGCGCTCTTCGATCCGGTCGGGCCGCTCGAGCTCTGGCCGGAGCTCATCTGGCGCTTCGTCGAGACCGCTCGCCGCGCCGGCGGCCGCGCCGCCTTCTACCAGGCCGCGCCGGAGAACCTCGCGCTCTATGCCGATGCCGGCCTGCGCTTCTTCAAGCTCGGCGAGCAGGCGCGGGTGGATCTCGCCGCCTTCGACCTCGTCGGCGGCCACCGTGCCGGCCAGCGCAACGTCCTCAGCCGCGGCGCCCGCGAGGGGCTCGAGGTGGAGATCCTCGACGTTGGTGCGGCCGCGGAGGTGATGGACCGGCTGGCGGAGATCTCGGCCGTCTGGCTCGAGGAGCGCGGCGGCGGCGAGAAGGCGTTCTCGCTCGGCGCCTTCGATCCCGCCTACGTCGCCGCCCAGCGGGTGGCGGTCATGCGCCAGGACGGCGTCGTCGTCGCCTTCGCCACGCTGATGGAAACCGCACTGCGCGAGGAAACCGCGATCGACCTGATGCGCCATGTCGGGTCAATCCCGAACGTGGGCATGGAGTTCCTGTTCCTGCGGCTTTGCGTGATCCTCAAGGAGGAGGGCTGCCGCTGGTTCGACCTCGGCATGGCGCCGCTCTCCGGCCTCTCAGCCAGCGAAGCCGCGCCGTTCTGGCACCGGCTCGGCCGGGCGATCTACGAGGAGGGGGTGCCGTCCTACAACTTCAAGGGCCTGCGCGGCTTCAAGAGCAAGCTGCAACCGTCCTGGCGCCCGCGCTACCTCGCCGTCACCGGCGGCGCCAGCCCCGCGCTCGTCCTCCTCGACGCCACCCGCCTCATCGGCCGCGCCGGCCGTGGCAGGGCAGGGGCCGCGCCGAAGTAGTGCCGGCAGCGGCTCGGCCGATCTTAACCGAATTTTATTGAAGATTAATCCCTTTGAATTCAATGCGTTCACGCGTGAACACCCTCGTGTTCACACCGCAGGATAACCTTCACCCGTCGCGGAACGCGCGGGTGAAGTAATCCTCCATCGGCTTCACGAAGTAGCTCAGCGCGCTCCGGTCGCCGGTGCGGATGAACGACTCCACCGGCATCCCCGGCATCAGCGTGACATGGTCGAGCTTGTCGAGCTCGCCGTCGTCGAGCTCGATGTCGGCCTTGTAGTACCGGTGCCCGATCCGCTCGTCGACATAGGCGTCGGCCGAGACCGCGGTGACGTGCCCCTTCAGCTCCGGCGTCGTGCGCTGGTCGAAGGCGGAGAACCGCAGCACCGCATCCTGGCCCACATGGACCTGGTCGATGTTGTGGGTCTCGATCTTGGTCTGCACGATCAGCGGCGTGTCCTTCGGGACGATGTACATCACCGGCTCGGCCGAGCGGATCACCCCGCGCAGGGTGTCCGCCGTGCTGCCATAGACCGTCCCCGCCACCGGCGCCCGCAGGTCCAGCCGCGCGATCCGGTCGATGAGCGAGCGCCGCTTCTCCCGCGTCTCGATCTCCCGGAACTCCAGATCCCGCAGCTCGGAGATCGCATCCTCCCGGACCTTCGACGTCAGCCGCACGATCTCGATCTCGATCTCGGCGATCTTGCCGCGGTTCTCGGCGATCGACGCCTCCACCTGCCCCTCGGTGCCGCGCAGCCGTGCCAGCTCGCGCTGCGGCGTCAGCACCCGGGTGAGCTGGGTCAGGCCCTGGGTCAGCAGCGCCTGCTGGCCCTCGATCTCCTGGCTCAGGAGCTCGATCTGCGACTGCGTCGCCGCCTGCAGCGCCTCGAGACCCTCGTTCTGCTTGGCGATCTGGGTCTTCTGCTCCTCGAGCTGCTTCTCCTCCTCGCCTTGGGTCTTGCGCCGGGCGGTGAACTGCACCTCCTGGGAGGTCATCAGCTTCTTGATCTCCTCGGACGTCACCGCCCGCGACACGAGCTCGGGATCGAACTCGATCGCGCCCAGCCCGTCGCGCTCCGCCGACAGCCGGCTCTTGGTCGCCAGCATCTCGAACCACTGGCCCTCGACGGTGTCGAGCTCCGGCCGCAGGTCCTCGCCGTCGAGCTCGATCAGCACGTCCCCGGCCGCGACCTCGTCACCGTCCCGGGCGTAGATCGCCTTGATCACCCCACCGGTCGGGTGCTGCACCACCTGGCGGTTGCCCTCGACCTCGAGTTGCCCCGAGCTCACCACCGCACCGGCGATCCGCGTCACCGCCCCCCAGGCGCCGATCCCGAAGACGAAGACGAAAAGCGTGACATAGCCCAGCACCAGCAGCGGCCGGAGGTGCCAGCGGTCCTTCGATGACGCGTTCATGCCGTGGCTCCCTGGGCGGTTCCGCCGGCGACCTGGGCATAGTTGCGCACATGCGCCTTCAAGCACCTCGTCGCGCGGCCCGAAGGCCTTGGCGGTTCCACCGTCGATGATAAGAATGGTGTCGCACTCGGCGATGCCGGCAGGGCGGTGCGCCATGATCACCACCGCCATCCCCTCGGACTTCGCCTGCCGGATCGCCATGTTGAGCGCGTCCTGCCCGGCGGAATCGAGGTTGGAGTTCGGCTCGTCGAGCACCAGCAGCACCGGGTTGCCGTAGAACGCCCGCGCCAGGCCCACCCGCTGCTTCTGCCCGCCCGAGAGCCGGGCGCCCCCGGCCGAGACCGGAGTGTCGTAGCCCTGCGGCAGGTCGAGGATCATCTCGTGCGCCCCGGCCTTCTTCGCCGCGGCGACCACCTGCGCGGGATCGGGCTCGGCCTGCATCCGGCCGATGTTCTCGGCGATGGTGCCATCGAAAAGCACCACGTCCTGCGGCAGGTAGCCGATATAGCTCCCGAGCACGTCCCGGTCGTAGTGATGCAACGCCGCCCCGTCGAGCCGCACCGCCCCCGCCGCCGGCCGCCAGATGCCGGTGATGGCGCGGGCCAGCGTCGACTTGCCCGACGCCGACGGCCCGATCACCCCGAGCGCCTGCCCGGGCTCGATGCGGAAATCCACCAGCCGCAGGCTCGGCTTCTGCTGCTCCGGCGGGATCACCGTCAGCTGCTGCACGTCGACATAGGCCCGCGGGCGGGGCAGGGCGGTCGGCACTTCCGACTCCGGCGTCGTCTCGAGCAGCTTCTTCAGGTTCGTCCAGCCCTGCCGGGCGCGCAGCACCAGCGGCCAGCCGCCGATCGCCTGCTCCACCGGCGCCAGCGCCCGGCCGAGCAGGATCGAGCCGGCGATCATCGCACCGGCGCTCATCTCGCCCTTCAGCACCACGTAGGCGCCGAGGCCGAGCATCGCCGACTGCAGGAAGTATCGGAAGGTCTTGGTCATCGTCGAGAACTGGCTCACCCGGTCGCTCGACGCGAGCTGCGCGTCGACGGCGCGGGCCCGCATCTTCTCCCAGCGCCCGAGGACGGCCCCCTGCATGCCCAGCGCCTGCACCATCTCGCCCTGCTGGCGGATGGTCTCGGCAAAGGCGTCGCCCTGCATCGCCGCCTGGTTCGCCGTCGCCTCCGGCCGCCGGGTCAGCATCTGGTTGAGGATCGTCGCGCCGACGAGGATGAGCATGCCCGCAAGTGCGAGATACCCGAGGTAGGGATGGAACGAGAAGATCGCGAAGAGAAAGAACGGCGCCCACGGCATGTCGAAGACCGCGAACAGCACTGGCGAGCCGGCGAGCCGCTGCACCGCCTCCAGATCCTTCAGCCCCGACGCCGGCCGCGAGCGCTCGGTCGACAGCACCGAGCGGCGCAGCGTCGCGGTGAACACCCGGCTGTCCAGCCGGCTCTGCACCGTCGCGCCGATCCGCGCCGCCACCCGGCCGCGCACGTAGTCGAGCACGCCCATGATCGCGAACAGCGACGCCACCAGGATGGTCAGCGCCAGCAGCGTCTCCTCGGAACGGCTCGGGATCACCCGGTCATAGATCTGCAGCATGTAGAGCGGTGAGGTCAGCATCAGCAGGTTCACCACCGTACTGAAGGCCGCGATCGTCCAGAAAAGGCCGGAAAGGCCCGAAAAACCCGCCTCGGGCCCCGATAGTTTCTTCACGTAGTCCCTCCTGGCGCCGCGGCGCTCGGTGTGTTCTGGCGCGCCTTTAGCAGACTAAACCGATTGCGGAAGCCCACTCGCTTTGCGTGTAGCCCGTCCACACTCTCCTAAATCCATCATTACTATCACAAAAACCGCCTCGGCAATATCCCGCTCGTTCAATCCAATGTGTGTCGTGATTAACGTGGCCGCGGTTCAATCGCGCCGCAAGGCGGACGTTCAGGCGGCAGGCGCTTCCGCCATCCGGATTACCGGCTGCATCGAATCGAACACCTCCCGCGACAGGTGACACTTCACCTTGTGTCCGGGCCCGAGCTCGACCATCGGCGGCACCACCGTCTCGCAGAGGTCCCCCGGCACCAGGTGCTTGCGCGGGCATCTGGTCTGGAACGGGCAGCCTGGCGGCGGATTCACCGCCGAGGGAATGTCGCCTTCGAGCACGATGTGCTCCTTGTGGACGCTGGTGTCGGCGATCGGCACCGCGGAGAGCAGCGCCTCGGTGTAGGGGTGGTAGGGCGGCTGGAACACCTGGTCGGTGGTGCCGATCTCAACCACGTGCCCGAGGTACATCACCATCACCCGGTCGGCGAGATAGCGCACGATGCCGAGATCGTGGCTGATGAAGAGCATGGTCGTCCGGCTCACCCGCTGGATGTCCATCAGGAGCTCGGTCACCGCCGCCTGCACCGAGACGTCGAGGGCCGAGACCGGCTCGTCGGCCACCACCACCTGCGGCGCGCCCGCGAAGGCGCGGGCGATGCCGATCCGCTGCTTCTGGCCGCCGGAGAGCTGGCGCGGCATCCGCCCGGCGAAGGCACGCGGCAGCTTGACGAGGTCGAGGAGCTCCAGCATCCGGGTCTCGCGCTCGCCGTTCGAGGTGCCGAAGCGGAACTTCTCCAGCACCCGGATGATCTGGCCGCCGATGCTGTGGCTGGGGTTGAGGGTGTCGAACGGATTCTGGAACACCATCTGGATGCTCGCCACCGTCCGGGTCGTGCGCTGCTCGATGTCCTTCTGGCCGATCTCGACGTTGCCGAGCGTGACCGTGCCCTCGGTGGCGGTCTCTAGCCCGAGCAGCACCTTGGCGAGCGTCGACTTGCCGCACCCGCTCTCCCCGACGATCGCCAGCGTCTCCGCTTCCCTGGCCTCGAAGCTCACCGCCTCGTTGGCCTTCACCACCCGGGTATCGCCGCCGAAGAGCGCGTTCGAGCCGACCTCGTAGTATTTCTTCATGTTGTCGACGCTGATCACCACGTCGCCGAAGGCCGCCGCCTCGCCGGTCTCGCGGCCGACAGGCTGGGCCGCCCAGTCGATTTCCTCGAAGCGGATGCAGCGGGTGGCATGGCTCGGGCTCGCCGGCAGCATCGGAATGTCCCTGGCGTCGCAGCGGCCGGCGACGAAGTAGTTGCAGCGCGGGCCGAAGTTGCAGCCGGGCGGGCGTTCGTGGGGCAGGGGGAAGTTGCCCGGAATCGAGATCAGCGGCCGGCTGGTCTTGTTGGCGCCGGGCAGCGGGATCGAGCGGAAGAGGCCCTGGGTATAGGGATGCCGCATCTCGTCGAAGACTTCGCCGATCGGCCCGGTCTCCACCGCCTCGCCGGAATACATCACGCAGATCCGGTCGCAGGTCTCCAGCACCAGCCCGAGGTTGTGGCTGATGAACAGCATCGAGGTGCCGAAGTCGCGGCCGAGGTCCTTGACCAGGTCGACGATGCCGGCCTCCACCGTCACGTCGAGCGCCGTGGTCGGCTCGTCGAGGATGAGGAGCGCCGGCTTCGACATCAGCGCCATGGCGATGACGATGCGCTGCTGCTGGCCGCCCGAGAGCTGGTGCGGATAGCTCCCGAGTATCCGCTGCGGGTCGGGCAGCCGCACCGCCTCCACCACCCGAAGCGCCTGCGCCCGGGCGTCGGCCTCGCTCGCCTCCTCGTGGATCAGCGGCACCTCCATGAGCTGGCGGCCGACCTTCATAGCCGGGTTCAGGCTCGCCATCGGCTCCTGGTAGACCATGGCGATCTCCGAGCCGCGGATCTTGCGCAGCTCCGCTTCCGACATGGTGACGAGCTCGCGGCCCTTGAATCGCATCGAGCCGCCGACGATCCGGCCGTTCTTTCCAAGATCGCGCATCACCCCCAGCGCCACCGTCGACTTGCCGCAGCCGGACTCGCCCACCAGCCCCAGCGCCTGGCCCGGCATCACCTTCGCCGAGAAGTCCATCACCGCCGGAATCTCGCCGCCGCGGGTGAAGAAGCTGATCGAAAGGTCGCTGATCTCGAGGATCGGTTCGTCGCTGCCCATGGCGCGTTCGGCTCCCGTCATCCCGCTCTCACCGCCGGCCTTCGCAGGCGATTAACGGAACATGAATTTCGGAGTCTGAATCCAGTCTTTTCAATCCCTTGACCCCTCTGCACAACTTGTGCAAACACCCCTCAATCCTTCATCAACTCCTCTCGCAGCGCATCCGCGAGCAGGTTCAGCCCCAGCACCAGGCTCATGATGGCCAGCGCCGGCGGCAGGGCAGGGTGGACGTAGATCCGGAGGAGCTTGCGCCCCTCGTTAATCGTCGATCCCCAGTCCGGGCTCTCCGGACTCACCCCCAGCCCGAAGAACCCCAGCGTCCCGAGCAGGATCGTGGTGTACCCGATCCTGAGGCACGCATCGACGATCAGAGGCCCCCGAGCATTCGGCAGGATTTCCCACATCATGATGTACCACGGCCGCTCGCCGCGCGTCTGCGCCGCCGCCACGTAGTCCCGCGTCTTGATGTCGAGCGTCAGCCCCCGCACGATCCGGAACACCGTCGGCGAGGTGATGAACACCACCGCCAGGAAGATGTTGAGCGTGTTCGGGGTCATCTGCAGCAGCCCCGTCGGATCCCACAGCCCGGTCAGCCCTACATACCCGAACCCGCCGATCACCAGCACCGGCAGAAGATACATCCACAGCACCTCCGGCCGCTCCCGGAACCGGCTCCACAGGAACACCGTCACGAACAGCACCGGAAAGATGAAGAACACCGCCGCCATCGTCCCGGGGATCGCCGTCTGCCGGATCTCCGGCGTCACCAGGAGGTAGAAGAGCAGGATCACCGGGAACGCCAGCACCAGGTTCGCCAGGAAGCTCAGGGTGGTGTCGAGCCACCCGCTGAAATACCCCGCCGGCAGCCCCAGGGTGATCCCGATCATATAGGCAAAGAGCGTCGCCAGGGGGGCGATCGCCATCACCGTCCGGCTGCCGTAAACCATCCGGCTGAAGACGTCCCGCCCGAGCGAATCCCCGCCGAACAGGAACGGCAGCCCGGTCTCCGGCTCGATCCCCCCCGGCGGCTTGTTCTGCAGCGCCCGGAACTGCTGGTACGGATCGAACAGCGCCACCCAATGCGCCATGATCGCCGTCAAGAGCCAGAACAGCACCAGCCCCAGCCCGATCATCCCGATCCCGGATCCGTAGATCCGCCCGTAGGTCCCGAGCTTCCGCCGCAAGATGAAGCTCGGCACCATGATCACCGCCATCCCGATCCAGACCGGCAGGAACTGCAGCAGCGTGCGCCAGACGATGCTCCCGGTCGACAGGTACTCGACCATCACGCCACCCGGATCCGCGGATTGAGATAGACGTAGCCGATATCCGAGATGAGCTGCGTCAGCAGCACGATCACCACCGCGACGATCGAGCACGCGAGCAGCAGGTTGATGTCGTTGTTCGCCGCCCCCTCGATCAACAGCCACCCGAAGCCGCGATAGTTGAACAGCGTCTCGACGATGACGACGCCGGTCAAGAGCCACGGAAACTGCAGCATGATCACCGTGAACGGCGCGATCAGCGCGTTCCGGAGCGCGTGCTTCAGCACGATGTTGCGAAAGCTCACCCCCTTCAGCCGCGCCGTCCGGATATACTGCTGGGTCATCACCTCCGCCATCGAGGCCCGGGTCATCCGCGCGATATAGCCCATACCGTAGATGGCGATGGTGAGCACCGGCAGGGTGAAGTTGTAGAAGGTGATCCCGTCATCCGCGGCACTGGTCGCCGACCCCGAGAACCACTGCAGCCCCACCATCTTGCTGGCGAAGATCACCGTCAGCACCACGCCCGAGACATACTCCGGCGTCGAGGTCGTGGCGATCGCCACCGTCGACAGCGCCCGGTCCTGGAACGACCCCTCGCGCATCCCCGCGAGGATTCCGAGGAGGAGCGCGCCGGGCACCATCACCACCATCACCCAGAACATCAGCTTCGCCGTCAGCCACAGCCGCGGCCACAGCACCTCCGCCACCGGCGCATTGAACCGGCTGGAATGCCCGAAGTCGCCACGCACCACCCCGCCCAGCCATTCGGCGTAGCGGACGGGCAGGGGGCGGTTGAAGCCATTCTGGTCGAGCCAGACCTCCACCTGCTGCTCGGTGATCCGGCTGCCGGTCTGCTCCTTGGCGAGCTTCACCAGGTTGGGCTTGAGGTTGACGAGGCTGAAAACACGATCAGCGTCAGGCATAGCGCCGTCAACGCCATCACCCCGATCCGCCTGAGTAGGAACAGCAGCATCCCGGCCTCCGTTCTTCAGCCGGTCCGGAGGAACTGGTCTACCGGACCGGGTTGCGGCCGGCCTTAGGTCGAGAGCCAGGTAGTCTCGAGATGGATTTCGAAGGTGGGGTGCATCACCAGCCCCTGCACGTCGTCCGTCATGTGGCGGAAGGTAGAACGCCAGTAGGACTGCACCAGGATGCCCGAGTCCTGGATGATCTTCTCCATCTTCGCCATCAGTTCCCGCCGCTTGTCGGCATCGGCGATCGCGAAGGATTGCTCCAACAGGTCATCGAACTCCGGGTTGCTGAAGCCGGTCTCGTTCCACGGCTCGCCGGTCCGGTAGGCCAGGGCGTAAGTCTGCACCCCGAGCGGGCGCATGTTCCATTCCGTCGACGAGAAGGGATAGCCCAGCCAGTTGTTCCAGAACGTGTTGCCCGGCAGCACGGTGCGCTTCACGTTCATCCCGGCGTCCCGCATCTGCGCCGCTACCGCATCGCAGGTGTTGCGGTTGAAGTCGTCGTCCAGCGAGATCAGCTCCAGCTCCGTGTCCTTATGGCCAGCCTCGGTCAGGAGGGCCATCGCCGCCTCCGGGTCACGGGAGATCGGCGGCAACTCGGCGTATTCCGGATGCATCGGACCGACGTGGTGGTTCTCGGCGACCCGGCCCAAACCCTGATAGCCGAGGTCGAGCACGACGGCATTGTCGACCGCCAATTGCACGGCGTTGCGCACCTTCTGGTTGTCGAACGGCGGCTGGGTGACGTTCATCCGCATGCAAAGGGTATTGGCGGTAACCGACTCCGATTTCTGCAGCTCGAGGCCGTCGAAGATTTCCACGTAGCTCGGCGGCGTCTCGTAGTTCGTGTGGATTTCGCCGGCCTCGAAGGCGGCGATCGTTGCCGAAGGATCGGTGCCGTAGTCGATGTACTCCACCCCATCGAGATAGACGGGTCCCATTCCGTCCACGGTGTCGCCCCACCAGGTACCGTTGGTTCGACGCTGGGCGACCGCGCGAACCCCCACCTCGACCGACACGAACTCCCAGGGGCCGGTACCCACCGGATTGGCGGTGAGATCGCCGCCGTCCGCCTCGAAGTTGCGGTTCACGATCAGCGCCGGGTAGTCGACGAAACCGGGGACGATGGTGATGTCGGGCTTGGGCAGGTGGAGCTTCACCGTGTGCTCGTCGACCTTCTCGATCGCCCCGTCGATGGCACCGAAGACCTCGCGGGTCTGTTCTTCCTGGACGACGGTACCGTCCTCCTTGGTCACGTCGCCCGTGAAGGTCTCTTCGCCCTTCTTCTCGACGATCGTCGCCATTCGGGTGGCCATCGTGTTGTTGGGCACGTGGCCCTCGCACCACCGAGTCAGGTTGAAGACCACGTCGTCGGCGTTGAAGTCGTCGCCGTTGTTCCACTTCACACCTTGGCGCAGGTTCAGGACGTACTCGGTAGCGTCGTCATTGATTTCCCAGCTCTCGAGCAGCCACGGAACGAAGGTGAAGTCGGCAGTATAGCGGACCAGCGGCTCGATGAAGAGCCGCGCCTGGTTGGCCTTGTAGGACCAGTCGAAAATGCGCGGGTCGTCCATGCGCTGCACCGGCTGCTGCGATCTTGATCACGCCGCCGGGCTTGCCTTCCTGGGCCATCGCACGGCTCGGCATGGTCAGACCGATCAAGCTATAGGCGGCCGGTCCGGTGACCCCAAGTGCGGTGGCGAGTGCTAGGAACTCGCGACGGGCGAGCTTGCCGTCACGCGCCTCGCGCGCGAGCCCGGCGACGCGCGGGTGCATCGGCTTGCCGTTGATCGTATCGCTCATGGAAAATCTCCCCTCGGTCGCTGTTCCGGACCCTGCGGCCATTGCAGTGCGAATTCCGGCGGACGTCAACAGTTGATCTGGCCGGGGCCATCGGGCACCAACGCCGAAGGCGTATGGAATTCAGATGGTTTTCGGAAGGAGGGCGAGCGCCGCGCACCTGCCTGAAATGCGGATAATGGAGATTATGTTATAAACACTCCCACCCAGATTTGCTGCTTGGTCCCGTGACCGAACCCCGCCCCGTGCTCATCGCCGGCCCAACCGCCAGCGGCAAATCGGCGCTGGCGCTGCGCCTCGCCGAACGCGACGGCGGATGCGTGATCAACGCCGACGCGGCGCAGGTCTACGCCTGCTGGCGCGTCCTGACGGCTCGGCCCGACGAAGCCGACCTCGCGCGCGCGCCACATCGTCTCTACGGCCACGTCGCCTGCGACAACCGCCATTCCGTCGGTGCCTGGTTGCGCGACATCGTGCCGGTCCTCGCCGAGGTCCGCCGGCGACGCCTGCGGCCGATCATCGTCGGCGGCACCGGCCTCTACTTCAGCGCGCTCACCGAAGGCCTCGCCGAGATCCCCGAGACCCCGCCGGAGTTGCGCGCCCGATCCCAGGCCCTCATCGCTGCCGGCTGCGTCGACGCGCTCCTCGAGGACCTCGCGCACCTCGATCCTGACAGCTTCGCCCGCATCGACCGCAGCAACCCACGCCGCGTCCAGCGCGCCTGGGAAGTCTCGATGGCCACCGGCCGGCCGCTCTCGGCCTGGCAGCGCGCCCCCGGCAAGCCTGTCGTCGCGCCGCAGGACGCCGTCCGCCTGATCGTCCAGCCGGATATTGCGCACCTTAACAACACTATAGCGGCGAGATTTCACACCATGATCGAACGCGGTGCGCTCGACGAATGCCGCCGCTTCCTCGCCGCCGGCCACGATCCGGAGAGCCCGGCCGGCCGCGTCCTCGGCGCGCCGCCGCTGAGGGCGCATCTCGCCGGGGCGATGTCGCTCGAGTCGGCCGCCGACCTCGCCGTCACCGCCACCCGCCAGTTCGCCAAGCGCCAGCGCACCTGGTTCCGCAACCGCATGCCCGACTGGCCCCGCGTCGATCCAGAGGTGCAGGACCCGCTCGCGGCGATACCGTCGGACTAGGACAAGCCCCGTTTCCGGCCGGTTAACGAGACATGAAGCCCGTAACATATCACGTGGGATTCCAATGACATGACCCCTCTGCGCACTGTGCGCACCGGCCCTATCGCAGGGCCTGGAACTGGCTCCGGTCCCGGTCCGTCCACCGCACCCCGACCTCGTAGCCGCCCTCGGTCTGCACCTCCGAGCGCACCAGGTGACGGTCGAACAGCCAGGCCCGCTGGCGGCCCTGGTCGAAGCCGATCCGCAGCGTCTCGTCCTGGGTCGGCTCGGCCAGCTCGGCCGCGATCGCCGCCATCAACTCCGGCACCCCGTCGCCGGTCAGCGCCGAGATCACCGCCACCCGCGGCGTCCTGGCCGCGATCAGCCGCAAGGTCTCCGCCGGCTCGGGGGGCAGCGCGTCGACCTTGTTCCAGACCTCGATCATCCGCCCCTGCCCGTCCGCGTCGATCCCCATCTCCCCCAGGATCGCCCGTACGTCCTCCGCCTGCCCCTCGCTCTCGGGGTGCGCAATATCACGGACATGCAGGATCAGGTCCGCCTCCAGCACCTCTTCCAGCGTCGCCCGGAACGCCGCCACCAGCTGGTGCGGCAGATCCGAGATGAACCCTACCGTGTCCGACAGGATCGCCCGCCGCCCGTCCGGCAGCACGATCGCCCGCATCGTGGGATCCAGCGTGGCGAACAGCATGTCCTTCGCCATCACCGCTGACCCGGTCAGCCGGTTGAACAGGGTCGACTTGCCGGCATTGGTATACCCGACCAGCGCCACCACCGGACTCTCCGCCCGCTGCCGCGCCGCCCGGTGCTGGCCGCGGGTCTTCACCACCTTGCCGAGCGCCTGCTTGATCCGCTGAATTCGCTCGTCCAGCGCCCGCCGGTCCGCCTCGATCTGGGTCTCGCCAGGCCCGCCCAGGAACCCGAAGCCACCCCGCTGCCGCTCGAGGTGGGTCCAGCTCCGCACCAGCCGCGACTTCTGGTAGCTCAGGTGCGCCAGCTCGACCTGCAGCACGCCCTCGCGGGTATGCGCCCGGTCGCCGAAAATCTCCAGGATCAGCGCCGTCCGGTCCAGAACCTTGGCCTTCCAGGCCTTCTCGAGGTTGCGTTGCTGCACCGGCGACAGCGCCCCGTCGATCACCACCAGCCCGACCTCGTCCGCGGCAATCAGCGCCCCGATCTCTTCGACCTTGCCCGACCCGAACAGCGTCCCGGCCCGCGCCCGCGGCAGCGGCACGGTCTGGGCGCCCACCACCTCGAGGTCGAGCGCCCCGGCAAGGCTCACGACCTCGCCGAGCGCGTCCTTCGGGTCGCGGTCGTCCGTCCTGGATCTGACGGGATGCAGCACCAGCGTCCGCATCCGCGGAGCGTCCTCAGTGATCTTCGGGTGCCTCGTAAAGCGTGATCGGTTGCGACGGCATCACCGTCGAGATTGCGTGCTTGTAAACCAGCTGCGACTGCCCGTCGCGGCGCAGAAGCACGCAGAAATTGTCGAACCAGGTGATGACGCCCTGCAACTTAACGCCGTTCATAAGGAAGATCGTCACCGGGACCTTGGACTTGCGGACGTTGTTGAGAAACGCGTCCTGAAGGTTCTGTTTGTCGGCAGCCATTGTTTTCAGCCTTAAGTTGTATGAGACCGCCGACTCGGCGGCCTTTGTTTTTGCTTGAGCGCTGAGTATGGGCGGCGACCCGGCGCATTTCCAGTGGACCCACGATTTTTGTGGCCGTTGTTGCGCTGCAGCAATATTCGAGTCTGCGAGGCCCTCTCCGGTCAATCGGCCCGCGCTCGTTACCTTGGGGGGCCGCCCGCAGATCATTTACATGCAATGCACATTGATCCGGGCTTCCACTACTGCCGCCAGTACGTCGGATTGAACAGCGCAATGATCACTAGCGCCTCCACGCGACCGACGATCATCGCCACGCAAAAAATCGCCTGCGCCGTCCCCGAAAGCTCTCCATATCCCAAGCCACCTCCGAGCGTCCGGATCGCCGGCCCGGTAGTGGTCAGCCCCGCCACCGCCAGCGCCAGGCTGCGCTCGAAGCTGAGCCCGGTCGCGGACAGAGCGATCATCACAAGCGCCAGCGCAATCAGGAAAAGCATGAGGAAAATGAAGGCGATACGAGCGCCGTTTTCCGAGATCAGGTGATCCCCCTGCCCCCGGCGCCCGAGGCTCGACGGATGGATCAGCCTGTCCATTTCCCGCAGCCCGTGCCGATAGAGCGCATAGAGACGCAGCAGCTTGACCCCTCCGGCGGTGGTCGCGATCCCGCCCCCCATGACCGCAACCCCGAGCAGGATTGTCCCCGGGTCCGGCAGGTCCGACCACATCTGCATCGTCCGCCAGTCGTGGCTCTCGAACCCCGTCGTCGTCAGATACGACAGCACGGTGAACAGGCTCCCCCAGATCGCCTGCGATGCCGCCACCAGATTGTCCTGCCGATCGATTTCTACCGCCCCGAGAAAACTCCGTAAAAACAGAACGAAAGTGATCCCAACCACCGAAATCAGCATCAGCTGGATCTGCGGATCCGACAGCCGCGGCCCCCGCCGCCGCGATCCGAAACTCATCCCCCGGTTCGACACCGCCGGGAGCAGGAACACCGCAATAGCAACTTCGCCGATCCGCCCGGACGCCGTACCGGAAACCCCGCCAACCGGCGAGATCCCGCTCGTTGAAAGCGCCGCCATGGCATGGCTGACGGCGATGAACGGCCGGTCTCCCGCGAAGATGAGGACAAGGGCGAGCACCCCGGTCATGCCGGCATAAACCGGCGCAATCGTCTTCAGCGACCGCAGGACCCGTCGGTTCGCCTCTTCGACGGTGCCGCTGCGCCCGCGCTCATGCCGTGCCAGGCTACGGCCGATCTCGAAGCCTCCGAGATTGAGCGGTGCGAGCACCGCGAACGCCGTCGTCAGGATAAGCAATCCGCCCATCCACCCGACCAGCGACCTCCACAAATGCAGGGGTTCTGCAATGAGTTGTGGCCGATCGAACAGTGTCGCGCCGGTGGTGGTCAGGCACGACAACATCTCGAAATAGCCGCCGCCCAACCCGATCCCCGGGACCAGCGCCACGAACGGTGCCGCCAGCATCAGCGGCAGGAGGAGGTAGGCCAGCAGCAGCGTCAGGAGCTGATACCGCGCCGGAACCCTCGGCTGGCGATTCATCGTCGCGAGGCCGAGGATGGTCGCTACGAGTGCAAAGAACAGCGCGTGATCGGCAAATCCGCGGGCGATAGGCCAGTTTTCCAGACGAGCGGCATGCAGCGCCGGCACCAGCATTAGGACCGATCCGACCAGGAGCAGGATGGCGAAAGCCGGAAACTGGCGCAGTGCGGCCATGGGTCAGAAGAAATCCAGGCCCACCTGGAACAACCGCTCCACCGCGGCCACCGACTCCCGCATGGCGAAGATGGTCAGGACGTCGCCTTCCGCCAGCCGGGTGTCGCCGCGGGGCACCACGACCTCGTTGCCCTTCTGGATGAGCCCGATGAGCGACGCCTCGGGCAGGTCCGCGTCTCGCACGGCCTTGCCGGCCATGGCCGACGTGCCGAGCACCTGGGCCTCGATCAACTCGGCCTCGCCGTCACCGATTGAATAGACCGCCCGGATCCGGCCGTGACGGACATAGCGGAGGATCGAGCTGACGGTGGTCGCCCGCGGATTGACGTAGGCGTCGATGCCCATGGGTGCGACCAGACCGATCAGCGAAGGATCGTTGATCAACGCCACCACGAGGTTCGCCCCTTCGGTCTTGGCGCGGACGCAGGTGAGGATGTTGGTCTTGTCGTCGTCGGTCAGCGCCAGCACCGCGTCCATCGAGGTGATGTTGGCTTCCTCGAGCAGGTCGACGTCCAGTCCGTCGCCGTTCAGCACGACCGTCCGTTTCAGCGCGTCGGCCGCCAGTTCGGCCCGGGCCCGGCTCTTCTCGATGATCTTGAGCCGGTTGCGCCGCCCGTCCGCCTCGAGGGTCTGGGCGACGTGCAGGCCGATGTTGCCGGCGCCGACGATCAAAAGACGTTCCACCCTGAGGTGCTGCTTGCCGAAGACCTCCATGACCCGGGGCAGGTCTTCGGTGGCGGTGACGAGGTAGATCTGATCCTCGCCGTAGAGTTGGTCGCTCGGCTCCGGCACGAAGAGACGCTCCCCCCGGCGCACGCCGACCACCACGACCCGCAGTGTGGAGAACAGCTCGGAGAGCTGGCGGAGCGGAGTGTTCAGGACCGCACAGGCGCTGTCGAGGGTGATCCCGACGAGCTGGGCCTTGTTGTCGAGAAACCCCTCGATGTCGAAGGCGGCCGGCGCCGCTAGGCGCTGCATCACCGCATCGGCGACCGAGTATTCGGGCGAGATCACCACATCGATCGGAAGGTGCTCGCGGCGGTAGAGGTCAGAGTAGATGGCGTTGAGGTAGGCCGGGGCGCGGAGGCGGGCGATCTTGCGGGGGACCGAGAAGATCGAGTGGGCCACCTGGCAGACGACCATGTTGACCTCGTCCGACTGGGTGGCGGCGATCACCATGTCGGCGTCGCGGGCGCCCGCCCGCTCGAGGATATCGGGGTGCGAGGCAAAACCGGCGACGCCATTCACGTCGTAGGAGTCGGTGATGCGGCGGATCAGCGCCGGATCCCGGTCGATCACCGTCACCTGATTGGCGCCGGCCTCGCGCGCCAGATGCCGGGCGATCTGGCCGCCCACCTGCCCTGCCCCGCAGATGATGATCTTCATGCCGTCCCGTCAGGTCCGCTGCCCAGCGTTACCTATATCGTTCGGCGCGGGGCGGCACAATCGCGGGGCAATAACGGCGTGCGCGCACGCGTGCGCAATCGATTAAGCATCTGATTGTAAACAAAAAGTCCCGCAGGATTAACCCGCTGGAAAGTTTCGTAAACGAGGCCGCGCGCTCTCAGGCGTGGGCGTCGGCGTCCTCGTTTCGATCGCTCCTGCCCGCCGAGATGACGTTCAGCGACTTCAGCTTGCGATGGAGGGCCGAGCGTTCCATGCCGACGAAATTGGCGGTCCGAGAAATGTTGCCGCCAAAGCGGTTGATCTGGGCGACGAGGTATTCTCGCTCGAACATCTCGCGCGCGTCGCGGAGTGCGAGGCCGGCGAAGGCGGCACCCAGCATCCCGCTGGTGGCATTGCCATTCGGCGCAGCCTCGATCATGAGCTCCTCCGGCTCGACCGGGCCATGGTCGGGTCCAAGGATCAGTGCCCGTTCCAGGGTGTTGCGCAGCTGCCGGACGTTGCCCGGCCAGCGCATGGTCTGTAGCTGCGCCTCGGTTTCCGGCGCCAGCTCGCGCAGCGGCAGGCCCTGTCCGACGTTCAGGTCCTCCAGGAAGTGCTTCGCGAGCTCGGGGATGTCCTCGCGCCGGGCTTCGAGCCCGGGAACGCTGACCGGCACCACGTTCAGGCGATGGAAAAGCTCCGTGCGGAACCGGCCGGCCTGCACCTCGCGGGCGAGATCGCGGGTGGTGGCGGAGATCACCCGCACATCGACCCGAACTGTCCCACTGCCGCCGACCCGCTGGAAGGCCTGGTCGACCAGCACCCGGAGGATCTTCGACTGGGTGCCCGGCGGCATGTCCGCAACTTCGTCGAAGAACAGGACGCCGGTGTGCGCGCGCTCGAAGAGTCCGGGCTCGATGCCGCGCTCGGGGCTTTCGCGGCCAAACAGCACCTCCTCCATCTGCTCGGGTGCTACCGAGGCGGAATTGACGGTGACGAAGGGACCCTTGGCGCGCTCGGAATTGCGGTGGAGGTAGCGCGCCGCCACCTCCTTGCCGGCGCCGGCGGGGCCGTTCAGCATGACCCGGCTATTGGTGCGCGCCACCTTGTCGAGCTGGCTCTTCATGTGCCTGAAGGCCTGACTGGATCCGATCATTGCGTGGTTGACGCCATCGCGCCCCTTTAGGGCGGCGTTTTCGCGCCGGAGCCGCGAGGTTTCGAGCGCCCGGCCGATCACCACCATCAACTGATCGATGTTGAACGGCTTCTCGATGAAGTCGTAGGCGCCCTGCTTGATCGCTGCCACCGCGATCTCGATGTTGCCGTGCCCGGAGATTATGACGATCGGGATCGCCGGGTTGTCGCGCTTGACCCGCTTGAGGATATCGATGCCGTCGAGCCGACTGTCCTTCAGCCAGATGTCGAGGATGACGAGGTCCGGCGCCGCCTTGTCGATCTCGCCAAGGGCGGTATCGCTGTCCCAGGCCACGCGAACGCCGTGGCCCTCGTCGGTCAGGATATCGGCGATCACGGCGCGGATATCGGGCTCGTCGTCCACCACCAGAATGTCGGTCATCGCATGCTCTCCCTCAACTTCTCGGTGATCTTGCTCTTTTCGTCGCCTTCCCAGTGCTGCTCCGGCAGCGCCTGGGGCAGCAGGATGCGAGCCCAGGCGCCGGGGCCGGTGCTGCCCTCGAAGACCGGCGCCGGTATCAGTTCCAGCGTGCCGTCGTGCTCCTCGATGATCTTCTTCACGATGGGCAACCCGAGGCCGGTGCCCTTAGCGCGATGGGTGACGTAGGGCTCGAACAGCCGCGAAGGCTGGTCGGGCAGGCCGATGCCGTTGTCCTGGATGTCGATCTCGAGCTGGCTGCCGCCGGTCTCCAGCGTCACGCGGATCTCGCCGGTCGCAGACTGCGGCTCTGTGGCAAGCCGCTCGTCGATGGCCTCGGCGGCGTTCTTCAGCAGGTTGGTGAAGGCCTGGTTGATCATCGTGCCGTCGAGGAGCGCCAGAACGGCCGGCTCCGGCAAGGCGACGACGTAGCGGATGTCGGGCCGCGCGGATTCCTGCAGAACCACCGCCTCGGTGACGAGCTTGCCGAGGTCGAGCGGCCGGCGCTCGGGAGCCGGCATCCGGGCGAATTTCGAGAACTCGTCGACAATCCGGCGCAAGTCATTGGTCTGACGAACGATCACGTCGGCGTATTGTTCCAGGGAGGCGCGCTCCTCGCCGACCATCGGTCCGAACTTGCGCCGCAGGCGCTCGGCAGAGAGCTGGATCGGCGTCAGCGGATTCTTGACCTCGTGGGCGATACGCCGGGCGACATCGCCCCAGGCGGCCATGCGCTGCGCCACAACGAGATCGGTGACGTCGTCGAAGGACACCACGTAGCCTTCCAGGGGCCCGTCGTCCGCGTGCCGTGCGGCGACCCGCACCAGAAGGTCGCGTTCGCGGCTTCGCCGCCGCAGGCGCACCTCGGCCTGCGCGACGCCGCTCTTGCGTTCGTCGAGGCGGTGCAGGATCTCGGTGAACTCCGGGACCGCTTCGACAAGCTTCCGGCCGGTCGCAGCTTCATCTTCGAGATCGAGAAGCGTCGCCGCGGCCGCATTCATCATCTCGATGCGTCCGGCTCCGTCGAGTCCGATCACCCCTGCCGTGACGCCCGAGAGCACCGAATCGAATAGCCGCCGCCGCCGTTCGGTTTCCTGGTTCGCTGCGATCAAGGCATCGCGCTGTCCCTTCACCTGCCGTGTCATCTCGTTGAAGGTGCGGCCGAGGAGCGCGATCTCGTCGTCGCCCTTCTCCTCGCGCACCCTGACGTCGAGATCGCCCTGGCCGACGCGCTCCGCCGCGCCGGCGAGCCGCCCCACCGGCCGGGCCAGGCGCTCGGCGAACCAGAGCCCCATCCACATCGCGGCGAGAATGACCACCAGCGCGAACCCGAGATAGACGAGCGCGAACTCGAAGAGGAGCCGGCCGCGGTCCGATTCCAGTTGCTGGTAGAGCCGCACCGTCGCCTGGGTCTCGTCGAGGAGGCCGAGGATCTTCCCGTCCACCTCGCGGCTCACGTAGAGAAAGTGGTCTGCGAAGGCATCGAGCTGCAGCAATGCCCAGAATTCGTTGTTCTCCCAGTCCTGGATGATCACCACGTCGCCGGTCCGGGCGCGGGCGATGTCCTCCGGTGAGGGCGGCGTGTACCAGAAGAGATAGCTGCGCTCGCCCCGGGCCCGCAGCTTGCCGTCGCCGTCGATGATATAGGCCTTGGGCAGGGCGCGCTGCATCTGGAGCTGTCCGCGGGTGAGCAGGTCCCGCAACTCGCCGCCGGACAGCAGCGGATTGCGCTCCTTCTGATCGTTCAGGAAATCCCCGAGCGCCCGGGCGTCGGTCTGGAGCGTGACCCGGTGCTCTTCCTCGTAGGCCTCGGCAGCGGCCAGCGAGTTCGCCACCACGTTGCGGACCCGGTCGGAGAACCAGCCCTCGAGCCCGAAGTTGAGCGTGATGGTGGCGAAGACGGCCACCAGCACCGTCGGCACCAGGGCGATGAGGGTGAAGAACCGCACCAGCCTCATGTGTAGCTTGGAGCCGGCGGAGCGCCGCCGCCGGGCGGCGATCATCATGCCGACGCGTCGCGCCACGAAGGCGGCGACCACCAGCGCGTAGACGAAATCGGCGAGCAGCACCGGCCGAAGCATGTTGCCGCCGCCGAGCCACTGCATCTCGGTCAGGACCGCGAAGGTGGCGAAAGCCAGCAACGCCCCGAGCACGACCAGGGTCCAGAACGTCGCCTGCTGGAGATTGTGCCGGCTACGCCAGCGCGCCAGGCGAAGCCCGGCGTGGGTCAGTTCATGGCTGCGCATTCTTCCGTGACGCTTGTTTCCGGCTCGACTGTTGCCGTCTTACATCATTCTTTTGCCACGTGTAACCCGAATGTCGAGATCCTTGATCTTTTTGCGCAGCGTGTTCCGGTTGATCCCGAGCAGTTCCGCGGTGCGCACCTGGTTTCCGCGGGTCGCCGCCAGGCTGAGGGCGATCAGCGGCAGCTCCATTTCCTTGAGGATCCGGTCGTAGAGGCCATCGGGCGGCAGGCTGTCGCCGTGGAGGTCGAAGTAGCGCCGGAGGTGCGCCTCGATCGCGTGGCTGAGGCGCTGGGGCTGGGCTGCCTGCGGGCTCGCGGCCGAACTCGGGCGCGCCGAGATTTCCTGGGTCACCACCGCTCCGGAGATGATGTCGTCGGGACAGAGGACGCAGAGCCGGCGCATCAGGTTCTCGAGCTCGCGGACGTTGCCCGACCATTCCTGCTTCTTGAGGATGTCGAGGCCTTCCTTCGAAACCGTCTTGCGGGGCAGCCCCTCGCTCTCGGCCTTGCGCAGGAACGCCCGGGCGAGGTCCGGCACGTCCTCGAGCCGCTCGCGCAGGGGAGGCAGCCGGATCGGGACGACGTTGAGACGGTAGAAGAGGTCCTCACGGAAGCGTCCCTCGTGGATGAGGCTCCGCAGGTCCTGGTGCGTCGCCGCGACGATCCGGACGTCCGCGGTCTGCACCTCGCGGCCGCCCACCCGGGTGAATTCGCCCTCCTGCAGCACCCGGAGCAGCCGCGTCTGGGCATCGAGCGGCATGTCGCCGACCTCGTCGAGGAAGAGGGTGCCGGTGCGAGCCTGGTCGAACTTGCCATGCATCGCCCGGTCGGCGCCGGTAAAGGCGCCTTTCTCGTGGCCGAAGAGCTCGCTTTCGATCAGCTCGCGGGGGATCGCGGCCATGTTGATCGCCACGAACGGCCCCTTCTTGCGGAGGCCGAAGTTGTGGAGCGCCCGCGCGACAAGTTCCTTGCCGGTTCCGCTCTCGCCGGTGATCATCACCCCGAGGTCGGTGTTCATCAGCCGCGCGAGGATGCGGTAGACTTCCTGCATCGCCGGCGAGCGGCCGATCAGCGGCAGGTTGTCTTCGCGGCCAGGCTCGTCGTCCGGTGCCGGCAGGCGGCGGGACTTGTGGTTCAGGGCCTTGGAGACCTGTGCGAGCACCTCCTTCAGGTCGAAGGGCTTCGGCAGGTATTCGTAGGCGCCGACCTCGGCGGCGCGGATCGCGGTCATTACCGTGTTCTGCGCGCTCATCACGATCACCGGCAGCTCGGGCCGGCGCTTGCGGATGGCGGGGAGGAGGTCGAGCGCGTCGCCGTCGGGCATCATGACGTCGGTGACGACGACGTCGCCCTCGCCCTCCTCGATCCAGCGCCAGAGGGTCGTCGCGGTACCCGTGGCGCGCACCCGGCAACCGGCTCGGGTCAGCGCCTGGGCGAGGACCGTGCGGATCGTGCGATCGTCGTCGGCGACGAGGATGGTGCCTTCCATGACCTAGACTTCCCCCTCCGCATCCGCGATCTCGCCCTGCCAGACCGGGAGCCGCACCCGGAAGCGCGTGCGCCCCGGTCGGCTGTCGCATTCGACCACGCCGCCGTGGTCGGAAATGAACTTCGACACCAGCGAGAGGCCGAGCCCGGTCCCGTTGACCTTCGAGCTCACGAAGGGATCGAAGACGTCCCGGATCAGGTTCTCGGGGATCCCCGGCCCATTGTCGGCGATCGTCACCAGCAGCGGCAGGCTCTCGCTTTTCCTTCCGGGCCGCGACAGCTTCACCCCGGGGCGGTAGGCGGTCGAGATCGAAATCGCCCCGCCCACCCGGGGCACCGCCTCCGCGGCGTTCTTCAGCAGGTTCTGAAACACCTGCAGCAGTTGGTCGGGATCGCCTGCGGTCGGTGGCAGCGACGGGTCGAATTCCTCGGCGAACCGCGCGTGCGACGCGAAGCCCGCCTGCGCCGAGCGCCGCGCCCTGTCGAGCACGTCGTGGATGTTGAGGGGCTGACGCTGGGCCGGCCGGAGGTCGCCGAACTGTTCCACCCGGTCCACCAGCGTGCCGATCCGCGCCGCCTCCGCCTGGATGAGCCCGGTCAGCTCCCGCGCGCCATCACCGAGGCTCATCTCGAGCAGCTGGGCCGCACCGGAGATCCCCGCCAGCGGGTTGCGGATCTCGTGGGCGAGCATCGCGGCCATGCCGGTCACCGAGCGCGCCGCCGACCGGTGACCGAGACTTCGGTCCATTTTCTCGGCCATTCCCTGGGGATGCATCAGGATCAGGATGTCACCCTCGCTGTCCTGAAGCGGCGTCGCATGGACGTTCTGCAGCTGCGGCGCCAGGTCTGCCCAGCCGACCATGACATTGTACTGAGCCACCGAGACACCGTTCCGCCGCGCCTGACCGATCACGTCGAGCACGGTGCTGTCGGGGCCGAGGAACTTCGCCAGCGGCCGTCCGGTCATCTGCCGGATCGACGTGGCGCCGAAGCTTTCGGTCGCTGGGTTCGCCGTGGCGATCGCGTCGCTCCCATCGACGACCAGCGCCGGATAAGGGATGGCGCCCCAGAGGGCCTCGAATGCGTTCGGGTTCATGCGGCTGCCGCCAGCGGCGCGCCCGCGTCGCCGATGCCGCGCCGCAGCAGGTCGAGCACCTCCCCGGGCTGGGTCGAGCGCATCACCTTACCGCGCAACGCCGCCGCTCCCGCGATGCCGTCGAGATACCAGCCGAGATGCTTGCGGGCCACCCGCAGCCCGAGGTCGCGGCCATAGAAGTCGAGGATGGCCTCGTAGTGGCCGCAAACGAGGTCCGCGAGGCCGGCCCCTTCCGGCATCGCCGGTTCGGGGAGACCGGCCAGCGCGGCGGCCACCTGTCCGAGCAGCCAAGGGCGCCCCCTGGCCCCGCGCCCGATCATCACGCCGTCGGCACCGGACTGCGCCAGTGCGCGCCGGGCACTGGCCGCATCTACGATGTCACCGTTGGCGATCACCGGGATGCGGACCGACTGCTTTACCGGTGCGATGGCCGCCCAGTCCGCGCTTCCCCTGTAGAACTGGCAGCGCGTCCGCCCATGCACGGTGATCATCCGCACGCCGGCGGCCTCAGCGCGCCGGGCGATCTCGTGCGCGTTCATCTGGCCCTCGTCCCAGCCGAGCCGCATCTTGAGCGTTACCGGAACGTCCACGGCGTCGACAACCGCCTCGACGAGGCGCAGGGCATGGTCCGGATCGCGCATCAGCGCCGAACCGGACAGGCCGTTCGTCACCTTCTTTGCCGGGCAGCCGAAATTGATGTCGATGATGCGGGCCCCCTGCCCGACGCAAAACCGGGCCGCCTCGGCCATTGGCCGCGCCTCGCGCCCTGCGATCTGAACCGCGGTGCGTGCCTCGCCGAGGCCGAGTTCGGCCCGCGCCCGCGCAGACGGTTTGGCGTTCAGGACTTCGCCGCTTGCCACCATCTCGGACACGACGAGCCCCGGACTGAAAGCGAGCGCCACCGACCGCGCAGGAACGTCGGTGACGCCCGCCATCGGTGCAAGAAAAACAGGCGAAGCGAGCGACATGCGCCCCAAATCAACAGACATGTGTATAAACCGTAATCAGGGCTGGAACTGTCTAGCGCAGCATCCACGCAGTGGCAAGGTGCCGCGCCTCACCCGCTGGTGAACACAACGCCGCCGACTCTAACCATTGTGGGCTGGCAAGGTTGCGCCTTATAACCGGCGCCGCAAGGGTTTCGGAAGGACGCGGTGCGAACGGCAGGATTGATCGTGGCCGCCGGGCGAGGTGAGCGGCTCGGCGCGGGAACGCCGAAGCAGTACTTGTCCCTCGGGCGCCGTTCGGTGCTTCGCCGGACGATCGACGCGTTTCTGGCTCATCCGGCCGTCGACGTGCTCCAGGTGGTCATCCATCCCGACGACCGGGCGCTCCACGATCGGAGTCTTGATGGGCTGACTGACCAGCGACTGCTGCCGCCGGTCGCGGGCGGCGCCAGCCGGGCTGCCTCGGTCGGCGCCGGCCTCGAGGCGCTTGCGGCTCTTACGCCAGACCGGGTTCTCATCCATGATGCCGCCCGGCCTTTCGTCCGTGCGGCGCTGATCTCCGCCGTTCTCGAGGCCCTCGACGGCGCTCCGGCCGCCCTGCCCGCCCTGCGGGTCGTCGACGCTCTCTGGCGTGCCGATGAGGACGGCCGGGCCATCGCCCCGGCCCGGAGGGACGGGCTCTGGCGGGCCCAGACACCGCAGGGATTCCGGTTTGCCGATATTTTCGCCGCGCACCGGAGCCACGCCGGCGAGGCGCTCGACGACGCGGCGGTTGCCCGCGAGGCCGGGCTCGAGGTCAGGATCGTCCCGGGCGACGAGGATAACTTCAAGATCACCACGGCCGCGGATCTCGACCGCGCCCGGGCCCGCATCGGAGACGCCATGGACATCCGCACCGGCAACGGCTTCGACGTCCACGCCTTCGGGCCCGGCGCCGCCGTGACGCTCTGCGGTGTCGCCATTCCATTCGACCGCGGTCTCGTCGGGCATTCCGATGCCGATGTGGGGATGCATGCCTTGACCGACGCGATCTTCGGCGCCCTCGCCGATGGCGATATCGGCCAGTGGTTTCCGCCGTCAGACGCCGCCTGGAAAGGTGCCGCCTCGGAGGTCTTCCTGAGGAAAGCCATCGGCCGCGCCGCGGACCGCGGCTTCGCGATCACCCACCTCGACTGCACCCTGGTCTGCGAGGCGCCGAAGATCGGTCCCCACGCCCCGCGATGCGCGACCGGCTCGCGGCCATCGCGGGGATCGGTGCGGACCGGATCAGCGTCAAAGCCACGACCTCCGAGCGGCTCGGCTTCACCGGGCGCGGCGAGGGGATCGCGGCGCTGGCCACCGCCACGTTGGTCGGGCGGTGACGCGGTTCATCGCCACCTTCGGGTATGTCGGCATGATGCCGTTCGCCGCGGGCACATGGGGATCGCTCGCGGCGCTGCCGACCGGGTACCTCCTGCATGTTGCGGGCGGCTTCCCGCTGCTGGCGCTGACGACGCTGCTCGCCTACGGGCTCGGGATCTGGGCCACCCGGGTCGAGACGTTCGAGCAGCACGATCTCGACCCGTCGCACATCGTCATCGACGAGGTCGTGGGCCAGTGGATCGCGCTGATGCCGTTGTCGCTCGGGCTATGGGTGGCGGGGGCGCCACCGAATGTATTTCCGTGGCCGGGCTGGGTTTTCGGGTTTCTGTTCTTCCGGTTCTTCGACATCTGGAAACCCGGGCCGGTCGGCTGGGCCGATCGCCGCAAGGGTCCGACCGGCGTGATGCTCGACGACGTCTTCGCGGGCTTTCTCGCGGCCGTCCTCGTCACGCTGATGGCGGGCATTGCCCACGGGTGGCTGATGTGATCTCGGAGACCCGCGCCCGCGCCCTTATCGACGCCGCCCGTGCCCGTGGCTGGAAGATCGCCACGGCAGAGAGCTGCACCGGCGGACTGGTGAGCGCGGCGATCACCGACATCCCCGGGTCCTCGGATGTCTTCGACCGCGGGTTCATCACCTACTCCTACCCGGCTAAGGTGGCGATGCTTGGGGTTCCTCAGGCGCTGCTGACCTCCCACGGTGCTGTCTCCGAAGCGGTGGCGCGAGCAATGGCCGAAGGGGCGCTGGCCGCCTCGGATGCCGAGATTGCGGTTGCGGTTACCGGGGTGGCGGGGCCGGGCGCGTCGGAGTCCAAGCCCGAAGGGCTGGTCTGGTTCGCGACGGCCACGGCCGAGGGAACCCGGGCGGATCGGCGGGAATTCGGGGCGATCGGGCGCGGCCGGGTGCGGGCGGCGAGCGTCGAGACGGCGCTGGAGTTGGCGCTTCAGACGTTGCTGCGGGCGCCGTAGAGGGCGGCGGCACGCTTTTCGAAGGCGCGGACGATGCGGGTCATTGCCTCGTGGAAGACGAGGCCGATGAGGCGTTGGAGGATCGCGGAGCGGAACTCGAAATCCACGAAGAAGTCGATTTCGCAGGAGTTTCCGAGCCTTGGCGTGAAGCGCCAGTGGTTCTGGAGGTAGCGGAAGGGGCCCTCGAGGTACTCGACGTCGATTGTGCGGGCCTCCGGGCGGAGGGTGACGCGGCTGCCGAAGCGTTCCCGGTAGACCTTGAAGGATATGACGAGGTCGGCGTCCATGAGCTCGCCGTCGCCCTCGGGCAGTGGCCGGGTGCTGCGGACGCGGGCGGCGGCGCACCAAGGCAGGAACTCCGGATAGCGGCCCACGTCGGCGATGAGCGCGTACATCTCGTCGGCGGTGTAGTGGACGACGCGCTTTTCGGAGTGGGTGGGCATGGCGCCTCGGCGTCGGGAGTTGCGGATTGTCGGGGGGTGACAATGCCAATAGGATGCGGGTGGTTACAAGGCCGAAGGCCGGGAGAACGGGGCGATGGCGATGCAGGACTATGTCATCGACGAGATGATCTCGGCGAAGTCGATTGCCGCGCGGGTCGAGGGGCTTGCCCGGGAAATCTCGAACCATTTCAAGGGCACGGACAAGCTCGTTGTGATCGGGCTGCTGCGCGGGTCGTTCGTTTTCATCGCGGACCTGGTGCGGGAGCTGGACTTGCCGGTCGAGGTGGATTTCCTCGAGGTGTCCTCCTACGGCGACGCGATGCAGTCGAGCCGGGAGGTGAGGATTCTCAAGGACTTGCGGGGCGAGATCGAGGGGCGGGACGTGCTGGTGGTCGAGGACATCGTCGATACCGGGCACACCCTGGCTCGCGTGCTGGAGTTCCTGCGGACGCGGCAGCCGGCGCGGCTGGAGGCTTGCGCGCTGCTCGACAAGCCGTCGCGGCGGGAGGTGGAGGTGAAGGCGCGGTGGGTCGGTTTCGAGATCCCGGACGAGTTCGTGGTGGGGTATGGGATCGACTATGCGCAGCGGAACCGGAACCTGCCGCATATCGGCAAGGTCCGTTTCGTGTCAGACCGTTAACGCCCGAAATTGAATGTACATCTCATGTACACTCCATGTACATCGCATGTACACGATTTCGGGCCGGGCAAAGAGGTTAACACTCAGGCGCGAGCGCTGCCGACGAGCTTCCAGAGGCCGGGAACCAGGAGGGCGGCCAGGGCCAGCTTGAGCGCGTCGCCGACCAGGAACGGCGTCAGGCCCCAGGCAAGTGTCTGGTCCCAGACGGAGGCGTAGGCAGAGGCGTCGAAGAGGCCGTTCGCGATCAGGTAGCCGAGCCAGAGCAGGCCGGGGACATAGATCAGCACGTTGCCGGCGAAGAGCGCCGCAGCCATGCCACCGACTTTGCGGTCCCAGCCGCGGCGCGCGGCGTAGCCGAGCGCCAGCGTCGCCAGCAGGTAGCCGACGAGATAGCCGCCGGTCGGGCCGGCCATGTAGGCGAGGCCGGCGTTGTCGGCGGTGGAGCTCTGGAAGACGTCGAAGCCGAGGGCGCCGATCAGGAGCCAGCCGGCCATGGTGACCAGCCCGAGCCGCGGCCCGTAGGCGGCGGCGATCGTCAGCACGGCGAAGGTGCCGAGGTTCATCAGCACCGGCGATGGCCAGACCGGAACCTTGATCTGCGCCGACACCGTGAGCGCGGCGATGCCGAGCACCACGAGGACGGCGCGCTTCGCCCAGAGCGCTGCGCCTTCGGCGGGCCAGATCGCTTCGGTCAGGACGTGTCGGGTCGCTGTGTCGGCCATGGTCGCTCCGGGGCTGGATCCTGTCACGTCGTTTTTCATGCCGCAGTTGCGAGCCGCTGTCCAGCGCGCCCGGCCCCGGGGTTTCAGACCGTGGTTGCGCGCTCGACGGTTCGAGGGGTGAGCACCGCGGCATGCGGGCTTTGGAACGACGTTCTGAGCCTGACGTTGTCTTGTTTCCGAAGCACCTCAGGAGAGAACACCATGGATGAAGACCGCATCAAGGGCAAAGCCAAGGACGTGGCCGGTTCGGCCAAGGAAAAGGTTGGGAAAGCGACCGGCGACAAGTCGACGGAGCGCAGCGGCAAGGCCGATCAGGCCGAGGGAAAGGTCCAGCAAGGCGTCGGCAAAGCCAAGGATGCAGCGCGAGGCAAGGGGTAAGATAACGCAATGCTTAAGTTTATCGGCGGCACAGTTGGGGTGATCTTCCTGATCGGCCTTCTCGTGGTGATCGGGCTGTTGGCCCTGATCTTCTGACTTTCACGATTTCGCGCCGGCCCTCTTGGGCGCGTCATGTTTCTCAGACACTTGCACCTGATACCGGCAGGAGAGCCGCCAGCGGTAAGCGGTCGTCCACAACAGGACGGCCGCTTCTCGGCTGGTCGGACCGCCGAACTGTTCGCCGGCGGGTGCCGCAGGAGGGCAGTCACGGGACCTAGCGGCATGTCTCGTCCAGCAGCGCCTCGGTCTCGGCGACGACGCCGGGCTCGGTGGAGTCGGTGACGAGGTAGAAGCCGCCGTCCGCACTGCCGATCACGGCGAGCGACTGCGCGGCCATGTCGGCGCGGGCGCCGGGGAGCTCGGCGAGGCGCAGGAACGGGCTGGGCTGAAGCGCGGCGACCTTGCGGACGTTGTAGAGGTCGTTCCCAACGCGGAGGAATGGCCGGGGCGCCCATTCCGGGCCGATCGCGGTCCTGGCGAGTGCGTCCCGAACCTTCGGCAGCACGCAGGAGATGTGGATGTGCAGGAGGTTCTGGCTGCGCCCGGCCTCGGAGTTGATCGCGAGGCCGCGGTCGGCGGTGGCCCGGTCTGGCAGCAGGCGAGCGCCGGCGTCCCAGCCGTAGCGCCAGAAATCCTCCACCGGCGGCCGGAACACCGCTGGGCTCTCGATGCCGGTGACCTCGTGGTCGGGCACGATCAGCCAGGCCTCGGGCTTTTCTGGGCTGTCGTCCTTGATGATCACGAAGCCGCGGGTGCGGTCGACCTCGGTGCAGTCGCTGGTCGCCGGGTCGGCGAGGCAGGCCTGCATCGCGTGGAGAAGCCCGTTCGGATCGTGTCCGCGGGATGCCGGCGGCGGCACCGTGGCGCAGGCGGCGAGAACAAGGACGAGCGGGAGGATCCTCATGGCTCGGGCTCCGGGGTGTAGGTGGTGATCGTCGAATAGTCCTTGCGCGGGCCGGTGACGCGCCATTCCGCCTGCCAGCGCGGCCACGGGCGGAAGTCGTAGCGGACGCGGTAGAGGTCGGGCGGGCAGTCGTGGGAGCTGGCCGGCGCCGGCTCCTCGCCGTCGAAGCGGTGGAAGAAGCGACCGTCCTCGAAGAAGACGTCGACGGTGCCGGATCCGCCGTCCCGCCAGAAATAGCGCCGCGTCGCCTGCATCGGTGCGCCGCCGGCGAAGGCGAGGGTGCCGTCCTCGCGGTAGGCGAGGCCGTCCGGCGCCGGCTCGAAGCGGGCGGTGCCCTCGAGGCGGCCGGTGCGGCCGTCGCGGACATCCTCGATCCTGCGCGCGATCCGCCAGCGGCCGACGAAGGACTGAAGGCGCATCCTGGCCTCGCTTGTGCCTTTGAGGCCTTTGGGTCTATCAGACGGGCCGATCCCCCGTGAAGCTCGAAAGGTGCCCGCGATGATCCCGCGCTATTCCCGCCCCGAGATGGTCGCGATCTGGTCGCCGGAGACGAAGTTCCGCATCTGGTTCGAAATCGAGGCGCATGCGGCGGACGCCCAGGCGGAGCTCGGGGTGATCCCGAAGGAAGCGGCGGCGGCGGTGTGGAAGGCGAAGGATGCCGAGTTCGACGTTGCCCGGATCGACGAGATCGAGGCGGTGACCAAGCACGACGTCATCGCCTTCCTGACGCATCTCGCCGAACATGTCGGCGACGAGGCGCGGTTCGTGCATCAGGGGATGACGAGCTCGGACGTGCTCGATACCTGCCTGAGCGTGCAGCTGGTGCGGGCGGCGGACATCCTGCTCGCCGATCTCGACGGCTTGCTGGCGGCGCTGAAGCGACGGGCGTTCGAGCACAAGGACACGGTGACGATCGGGCGGAGCCACGGCATCCATGCCGAGCCGACGACGTTCGGGGTGAAGCTGGCGCAGGCCTACGCGGAGTTCGCGCGCGGGCGGGAGCGGCTGGTGGCGGCGCGGGCGGAGGTGGCGACCTGCGCGATCTCCGGGGCGGTCGGGACCTTCGCCAACATCGACCCGGCGGTGGAAGCGCACGTCGCCAAAGCGATGGGGCTGGTGCCGGAGCCGGTGTCGACGCAGGTGATCCCCCGCGACCGGCACGCGATGTTCTTCGCGACGCTCGGGGTGATCGCGAGCTCGATGGAGCGGCTGGCGGTGGAGATCCGGCACCTGCAGCGGACCGAGGTGCTGGAGGCGGAGGAGTATTTCGCGCCCGGGCAGAAGGGGTCGAGCGCGATGCCGCACAAGCGGAATCCGGTCTTGACCGAGAACCTCACCGGGCTGGCGCGGCTGGTGCGGATGGCGGTGGTGCCGGCGATGGAGAACGTGGCGCTCTGGCACGAGCGCGACATCTCGCACTCGTCGGTGGAGCGGGCGATCGCGCCGGACACCACGGTGACACTGGACTTCGCGCTGGCGCGGCTGACGAATGTGGTCGACCGGCTGGTGGTTTATCCCGAGACCATGATGCGGAACATGAACAAGTTCCGCGGACTGATCCACTCGCAGCGGGTGCTGCTGGCGCTGACCCAGAAGGGGGTGAGCCGGGAGGCGGCCTATGCGATGGTGCAGCGGAACGCGATGAAGGTCTGGGAGGCGGGGGCGGACTTCATGGCCGAGCTCGAGGCCGACCCGGAGGTGCGGGCGGCGCTGAGCCCGGCGGAGATCGCGGCGCTGTTCGACCTCGGGTACCACACCAAGCACGTCGACACGATCTTTGCCCGGGTCTTCGGGGCGGCGTGACCGGCGTTCAGGTGTCCTTCACTTCGGTCAGGATCTGGCTTTTGGCGACGCCGAGAAACTCCTGCATCTTCGCCCGGATCGTAGGCTCGTCGGCGCGGTAATCGAGGTCGGAGGCGAGCTTGCGATAGACGTCCTCCTGGCCGATTTCCGCAAAGTCGGCGCGCACGACCTCCATGGCGTAGGCGTCGGCGTCGGCGCCGGTCTTGCCGAGGAGCGAGGCGGCCCAGAGGCCGAGGAGCTTGTTGCTCCGGGCATGCGCCTTGAACTGCATCTCTTCGTCGTGGGCGAACTTGTTCTCGAAGGCTTTTTCCCGGTCGTTGAAGGTCGTCATCGCGTTCTCCTAGCGTGGCGGCTCGAGAGAGGAGATAACCAATCGGCCCGGTCCAAACAAGGACCGCGCGTGGTGCTTGCTCCTTTTCCGGCCGGGGTATAGAGAGCGGGGAACCGGGAAGGACGGGCATGCCGCCCGGTCCTCCTTGCGTATTTTCGGAGACAGGCATGGCCCGACGCAGGCTGGTTTACGAGGGCAAGGCAAAGATTCTGTACGAAGGCCCCGAACCGGAAACGCTGATCCAGTATTTCAAGGACGACGCGACCGCGTTCAATGCCCAGAAGAAGGCCACCATCGAAGGCAAGGGCGTGCTCAACAATCGGTTGAGCGAGCATTTCATGACCGGGCTGAACACCGTCGGGGTGCCGACGCATTTCATCCGCCGGCTCAACATGCGCGAGCAGCTGATCCGCATGGTGGAGATGATCCCGCTCGAGGTGGTGGTGCGCAACTACGCCGCCGGGTCGCTTTCCAAGCGGCTGGGGATCCCAGAAGGCCAGCAGCTGCCGCGGCCGATCATCGAATTCTACTATAAGGACGATGCGCTCGGGGATCCGCTCGTCAGCGAGGAGCATATTGTCGCGTTCAACTGGGCGAGCCAGCAGGACATCGACGACATGATCGCGCTGGCTCTGCGGGTGAACGATTTCCTGAGCGGGATGTTCCTCGGGGTCGGGATCCGGCTCGTCGACTTCAAGATCGAGGTCGGGCGGGTCTATGACGGCGACTTCCAGCGGCTGATCGTGGCGGACGAGATTTCGCCCGACAGCTGCCGACTCTGGGACATCGAGACCGGCCGCAAGCTCGACAAGGACGTGTTCCGGCAGGATCTCGGCTCGCTCTCGGACGCCTATACCGAGGTCGCCAAGCGCCTCGGGGTAATGCCGCGGACGAACGGGCGCACCCATGTCGGCCCCAAACTGGTGAACTGAGCGGGCGAGCATGAAGGCACGGGTTCATGTGACGCTCAAGGACGGGGTGCTTGACCCACAGGGGGAGGCGGTGCGTCACGCGCTCAACTCGCTCGGGTTCGACGGTGTCGGCGAGGTCCGCATCGGCAAGGTGATCGAGGTGGATATCGCGGCCACCGATCCCGAAGCGGCGCGGGCGGAGGTGGACGAGATGTGCCGCAAGCTCCTCGCCAACACCGTGATCGAGAACTACGACGTGGAGATCCAATGAGCCTCCGCGCCGGGGTGCTGGTGTTTCCGGGCTCGAACTGCGACCGCGACATCGCAGTGGCGCTCGAGCGGGCCGGGGCCGAGGTCGCGATGGTCTGGCACAAGGAGACCGGGCTGCCGGCGGGGCTCGACCTCGTGGCGATACCGGGCGGGTTCTCGTTCGGCGACTATCTGCGCTGCGGGGCGATTGCGGCACGCTCGCCGATCGTGCGGGCGGTGGTGGAGTTCGCGCGCGGTGGCGGGCACGTTCTCGGGGTCTGCAACGGCTTTCAGGTGCTGATCGAGACCGGGCTGCTGCCCGGGGCGTTGATGCGCAATGCCGGGCTGAAGTTCGTCTGCACCACCACGCCGCTGACCGTGGCGACGGCGGAGAGTGCCTTCACCGGCGCCTATGCCCACGGCGAGAGCATCCGGCTGCCGATCGCCCATCACGACGGCAACTACTTCGCCGATGCCGAGACCCTGGCTCGGCTCGAAGGCGAGGATCGGGTGGCGTTTCGCTATGTCGCCAACCCCAACGGCTCGGCGCACGACATCGCCGGGATCCTGTCGCCGAACCGGCGGGTGCTGGGGCTGATGCCGCATCCGGAGCGGGCCGTCGACCCGGCGCACGGCGGCACCGACGGCGCACGGATGTTCGACGGGCTGCGCGCCGTGCTCGGCTCGGGCGCCCTGCAGGGCGCTTGAGCCGTTTCGCGCGCAATGTCATAAGATCGCCCCATGAGCCAAGGAGCCGAAGCGCCGCGCCCGAACGGGCGCCCGGGCCGTCTCTGGATGCGCGGCATCGCCCTCGCGTCGATCCTGGTCATGGGCCTGGTGATCTGGGCCAGCCACGTCTACCTCACCCGCGCCTTCAGCGAGGAGCAGAACTCCGACGCGACGGTGCGCGCGACGCTCTACGCCGCGTCGATCCAGTCGTCGATGCAACGGCATTCGGTGGTCCCGCTGCTGCTGTCGCGCGACCCGATCCTGATCCTGGCGTTGAAGTCCGGAAGCTACGTCGGCGCCGAGGAGCGGTTGAAGAGCTTCAAGAAGGAGATCGGTGCCGGCTCGATCTTTCTGCTCGACGACGAGGGACGCATCGTCGCCGCCAGCGATGAGCGGCCGCGCGAGCAGTATGACGGCGACAAGGCGTATTTCACCCTGGCCGAGGCCGACCCCGGCACCGTCTTCTCGATGATCGAGAATGACGACGGCGGCTACAGTTTCCATTATGCCCGCCGCATCGTGCAGGACGACACGCTCCTCGGCGTGGTGGTGGTGACCGTCGATCTCGGCGCGCACGAGGAAGGCTGGCGCCGAGCGGGGGTCAAGGTGGTGGTCACGGACTCCGACGAGCAAGTCCTGCTCGCCTCCGAGCCGAACTGGCGGGAGAAGACCCTGTCGAATCTGCTCGCTCCCGCCGACAGCCGCTCGCGGCTGCGCGAGGCGCTGCGCGAGGCCCGGAGCCTCGTGCCGGGCCCGAGCTACGTCTACATCGCCGGAACCCCGCACTTGCGCGCCGAGGTCCCGGTCGGATTCCGCAACTGGCGCCTCACCTATCTTCGCCACGCTCGAAGACGTGCGGGTCCGGGTCAACGCGGTGCTATCGCTGATAATCATGGTGCTGGCGCTGCTGACGGCGCTGGCGTTCTACTTGCTGTCGCGGCGGACGCGGGCGGAAAGCCGGCTGTTCCAGCGGGAATCCGAGGAGCTTCGCGTCCTGAATCGCCGCCTCAGCGCCGAGATCGGCGCCCGAAAGCGGGTGGAGAAGAACCTCAAGGAAGCCGAGCAGAGCCTCGAGCAGGCGTCAAAACTCGCCGCCCTCGGGCAGATGTCGGCCGCGGTCAGCCACGAGCTCAACCAGCCGCTCGCCGCGATGAAGACCTACCTCGCCGGCGCGCGACTGCTGCTCACCCGCCGGCGGCCGGAGGAGGCGCTCTCCTCCTTCCAGCGCATCGACGACCTCATCGACCGCATGGGGGGCATCACCCGACAGCTCAAGTCCTATGCCCGCAAGGGCGACGTCGACAGCGAGCCGGTGGACTTGCGCGACAGCGTCCGGGCCGCCCTGGCGATGATGGCGCCGCAACTCGGCAAGATGTCGGTGAACATCGTCACCACCCTGCCCTCCGAGCCCGCGGTGGTGGAGGCCGATCCGCTGCGCATCGAGCAGATCATCGTGAACCTGCTGCGCAATGCGCTGGACGCGGTCCGCAACCGGGACGACAAGGAAATCAAGATCCTGCTGGTGCAGGGCGACGACATCCTGCTTTCCATCGAGGACAACGGCGCGGGCCTCAAGGACCCGGACAAGCTCTTCGAACCCTTCTATACCACCAAGAAGCCCGGCGAAGGGCTGGGGCTGGGGCTGGCGATCTCCGCCGGCTTCGCCGCCGAGCTCGGCGGCCGCCTCGTGGCCCGCAACGCCCCCGACGGCGGCGCGGTCTTCGAGCTGGAGCTGCCGCGCGGACGGGCACACCCACAGGCTGCAGAGTGACTTCATGAACGGAAAATCCAAGGTCGCCATCATCGACGACGAGGCCGACATGCGCGAGAGCGTGTCGCAGTGGCTCCAGCTCTCCGGCTTCGAGCCGCTGAGCTTCGAGGCGGCGGAGCCGGCGCTGAAGGTGCTCAACCCCGACTTCGCCGGAGTGGTCGTCAGCGACATCCGCATGCCCGGCATGGACGGCATGGCGCTGCTGCGCCGGCTGCAGGCGATCGATCCGGGGCTGCCGGTGATCCTGATGACCGGCCACGGCGACGTGCGGATGGCGGTCGAGGCGATGCGGATCGGCGCCTTCGACTTCGTCGAGAAGCCGTTCGAGCCCGACCGGCTGGCCGAGATCTGTCAGAGGGCGGGCGATACACGCCTGCGCACGCTGGAGACCCGGGCACTGCGCCGAGAACTCTCGGACACCAGCGTGGTGATGCGCCGGCTAATGGGGACGAGCCCGGCGATCGAGAAGCTGCGCGAGCAGATCCTCGACGTTGCCCAGGCAGACGGCCACGTGCTGATCCTGGGCGAGACCGGCACCGGCAAGAGCCTGATCGCCAAGGCGCTTCATGCCGGAGGCCCGCGGGCGAGCAAGCCGCTCATCATCATGAACTGCGCCTCGGTACCGCCCGAGCAGGTCGAGCCGATGCTCTTCGGCGGTCCGGACTGGCCGGAAAAGCCCCTGGTCGACCAGGCCGAGGGTGGCATGCTCTGCCTCGAGGACTTCGAGGCGCTGTCGCTGTCGGCGCAGGCGCGGCTCCTCGACGTCATCAACGCCAACGATCCGACCGACGGCAGTGCGCGCTACAACATCCGCATCGTCGCCATCTCGAGCCGCCTCGGCTCCGGCACGCCACCGGTCGAGGTGCTGCGCGACGATCTCTACTTCCGGCTGGCCGGGCTCATCATCGAGGCGCCGCCGCTCCGGGCCCGCGGCGAGGACATCCTGACGCTGTTCTCGCATTTCAGCGTGCAGTTCGCCGAGGAATACGGCTGTGAATCGCCGGGCCTCAGTGCCGGAGACGCCGCGAACCTTGTGCAGGCGCCCTGGCCCGGCAACATCCGCCAGCTGATCAACCTCGCCGAGCGGGCGGTGCTGCAGGCGCGGCGCGGCGACAACAACATCTCCGCGCTCCTGATTGACGACGGCTTCCAGGCGCCGGCCTTTCCGCTCGACGCGGAGAAACCGCTGAAGGAGCACGTGGACGCTTTCGAGAGGATGCTGATCGACCACGCGCTGCGCCGCAACCAAGGCAACGTCAGCGCGGTGATGGTGGAGCTCGCCCTGCCCCGCCGGACGCTCAATGAGAAGATGGCGAAGTACGGGTTGAGCCGGCAGGACTATCTCTGAGCGCGAGGACCTTAGAAGAGTTCGAGCTGGGAGCGCTCGGGCGCCGGCGGCGTGAATAGGTCGCAGCGGAGCTTCGGCAGCGCCTTGTCGAGCCCGAGGCGGGCGCGGGCGGCGGCGAAGCGGCGGCCGATCAGCTCGGCGCGCACGCCCTCGCCCTTCATGCGCTTGCCCCAGGCCGGGTCGTAGTCGCGGCCGCCGTGCATCTCGCGCACCTGGTTCATCACCTTGGCGGCCCGCTCCGGCCAGTGCTCCTGCAGCCAGTCGCGGAAGAGCTGTGCCACCTCTCGCGGCAGACGGAGCGCCACGTAGGCGGCCGCCACCGCGCCGGCGTCGCGCGCGGCTTCGAGCAGCCGCTCGATCTCGTGATCGTTCAGCCCCGGGATCACCGGCGCCATCATCACCCGGACCGGGACCCCTGCCCCAGAGAGCGTCCGGATCACCGCGAGCCGCCGCTCCGGCGCCGCCGCCCGCGGCTCCATCCTACGCGCGAGGTTCCGGTCGAGCGAGGTGACCGAGATCCCCACCCGCACCAGTCCGCGCGTGGCGAGCTCGCCGAGGAGATCCGCGTCCCGTTCGATCAGCGCGCCCTTGGTGACGATGGTCACCGGATGGCCGAAATCGCGCAGTACCTCGAGGATGCCGCGCATGATCCGGAAGCGCTTCTCGATGGGCTGGTAGGGATCGGTGTTGGTTCCGATCGCAATGGGTTGCGGGCTGTAGCTTTTGCGGGAGAGCTCCGCCGCCAGCACCTGAGGCGCGGTCGGCCGGGCCACCAGGCGTGTCTCGAAATCGAGTCCCGGCGAGAGGCCGAGGTAGGCGTGACTCGGGCGCGCGAAGCAGTAGACGCAGCCGTGCTCGCAGCCCCGGTAGGGGTTGACCGAGCGGTCAAACGGCACGTCAGGCGAGGTGTTCCGGGTGATGACGCTGCGGGGCCGCTCCACCGCCACCTCGGTGCGCAGCACGCCTGCGGCCTCGCCGACCTCCCAGCCGTCGTCCACGGCAACCCGCGCATAGGGCTCGAACCGCCCGGCCCGGTTGCTCGCCGTCCCCCGCCCCGGCCGCGCGTCGCGCGGCACCTGATCCGATTCGTCGCCGATCATGGGGGAAGACTAGAACGTAGAGAGAACACCCGCCAGAGAGAGTGGGGGTCAGGTCATGGCTTCGAGGTCCCGCCGCGCCCGAACCGCGGCGCTGTCGGGCATGGGGCCGATGTCGTCGAGGGTGACGATCGACCCGTGTGGAGACCGGCCGGGTGAGGCGGACGCCGTGGGCGAGGCCGATGGGTACCGCGCGGAGCGCGCGGGAGCGGGCGGCAGGGACGAGCTTGCCCCAGGCCGAGTAGCCGCCTTCGCCGTCGAGGAGGTCGCCGGCGGCGAGATCGCGCTTGGCGACCGCCACCACGTCGCCGGCCCAGGTGGCGGTCTCGCCGGTCGGCTCACCACGGAGTACGGCGTTCACCACCGAGACCCCGAGTTCGAGCCCGATCAGGTGGTACGGGCGATAGAGTGCCGCGTAGCTGCCGGAGGCGTCTGTCCTCAGGCCGTATTGCCGGAAACAGTCGCGGGCGTAGGCATTGGGGGCGCGGAAGACGGCGTAGACGCCCCAGCGAAGGTTGTCGGGAAGCTCCTGCGCGGCGCCGCGGTCCGCCGAGGCCACCACCTCCACCATGCCGACGCCGTCGAGGACGCCGCCATCCGCTGCCGGGACCAGCACCTCCTGCAGGGCCCCGGCACCGACGGCGGGAAACTTCAATCCGTCCTCCGGAACCGCGAGACCGGTCGCGTTGGCGATCGCCGCCATCTCGATGGCCGACTTGGTACCGTCGAGGAAGGAATTGAACATCTGCGGGTTCATGCCGGCCGCTTCGGCTTCCTGTGCCGACAGGCCGTAGTGCTGCCAGACCCCGGCCGGGGTCACATCGTGGTATTCGGGCTGGTAGCGGGTGCCTTTGCCGGCGGCGACCACCTCGAATCCGCAGGTGCGGGCCCAGTCGACGAGCTCGCAGACCAGGGCCGGCTGGTCGCCGTAGGCCATCGAATAGACCGTCCCGGCGCGCCGGTGTGCCGCGGCCAGAACCGGCCCGGCCAGGACGTCGGCCTCGACGTTCACCATCACGATGTGCTTGCCCGCCTCGGCGGCCGCGAGCGCATGGGCGCAACCGGCGGCCGGGGATCCGGTGACCTCGATGACCACCTCGACCTCCGGATCGGTGATCACGTCGGAGCCGCTGCCGAAAAATCGGGTGGCGGCGATGAGGTCCTCCGGCCAGCCGACGTTGCGGCAGGCGGCGCGGGCGCGCTCCGGGTCGAGGTCGGCGACAGACACGACGCGCAGGTGCGGCGAGAACGGTACCTGGTTGAGGAACATCGACGCGAACTTGCCGGCGCCGATCACGCCGACGCGGATCGGGCCGGCGGCGTCGAGGCGGCGTTGCAGCAGGCGGGGAAGTGGGGACATGGCGGCGCTTCCTTCGCGGTGACAAGGCTCGCCGCACCTTCTTCCGGTTCGCGGTCGGCGGCAACGGGTGCGGTTGTCGTTGCCGGTCGTCGGCAAGTCGCTTCCAACAACGGCTCCTTTGCCGTTTGGTTCTAGGCGAACTAGATGAACCGGTGACCGCCGGGGGTGGAGTGCGCGATGGCCGACGAAGACGACGATATCATCCTGAGCGAGCTGCCGGACGAGGAACTGGTCCCGCAGATGCACGACGACCTCTATGACGGCCTCCGGGACGAGGTCGTGGAAGGGGTCAATCTCCTCCTCGCGCGCGGCTGGCAGCCCTACGACGTGCTGACCAAGGCGCTGGTCGAGGGCATGCGCATCGTCGGCATCGACTTCCGCGACGGCATCCTGTTCGTGCCGGAGGTGCTGCTCGCGGCCAATTCGATGAAGGCCGGTATGGCGATCCTGAAGCCGCTCCTCATCGAGACCGGGGCGCCGCGGCTCGGCAAGATGGTGATCGGCACGGTCAAGGGCGACATCCACGACATCGGCAAGAACCTGGTGTCGATGATGATGGAGGGCGCGGGCTTCGAGGTGGTCGATCTCGGCATCAACAACCCGGCTGAGAACTACATCTCGGCGCTGGAGGCCGAGGATGCCGACATCCTCGGGATGTCGGCTTTGCTAACTACAACAATGCCCTACATGAAGGTTGTCATCGATACCCTGAAGGACAAGGGCCTGCGCGACCAGTTCGTCATCATGGTCGGTGGCGCACCGCTCAACGAGGAGTTCTCGAAGGCAATCGGCGCGGACGCCTACTGTCGCGACGCGGCGGTGGCGGTGGAGACGGCCAAGGAATTCATGGCCCGCAAGCACAACCAGTTGGCGCGTGCATGACGCTTCCTGCCGACCGGACCCTGACTGAACGGGGACTGGCGGCGCCCGACACTCCGGGGGGCCGGGTGCTCGTCATCGCCTGTGGCGCGTTGGCGCGGGAGATCCTGGCGCTGAAGGCGCTGAACCGCTGGGAGCACTTGGATCTCCACTGCCTGCCGGCGAAGCTCCACCTCTGGCCGGACCGCATCCCCGATGCGATCGAGGCGGCGGTGGCGGCGGCGCGGACGCGCTACGGGCGGATCTTCGTGGCCTATGCCGATTGCGGTACCGGCGGGCTGCTGCAGGCGCGCTGCACAGCACTCGGGGTGGAGATGATCGCCGGGCCGCATTGCTACAGCTTCTTCGACGGCAACGACACCTTCGCGGCGCGGGGCGACGACGAGATGACGGCGTTCTACCTGACCGATTTCCTCGTTCGCCAGTTCGACGCCTTCGTCTGGCGCCCGATGGGCCTCGACCGGCATCCCGAGCTCCGGGACATGATCTTCGGGAACTATCGGCGGCTGATCTACCTCGCCCAGACCGAGGATCCCGGCCTCGACGCCGAGGCCGCCAACGCAGCCGACCGCCTCGGGCTCGCCTATGAGCGGCGGTTCACTGGCTACGGCGATCTCAAAACGGCGCTGGCGGCGCTCTGACACCGCCCTCAGCTGAGAGGCGCGGATCGACGGAAACCCCGCAGCGCGTCAAAGGTTTACGGGGATTTGGTGTGGCTGGAATGCGACTGGAAAGTGGCTGGAAAGCGCCCATGCGATTTTGACCGCGGCTTAATCCTTAACGGGTATCAAGGAGAGTCCGGCCGGGTCGAGCGGCCGCGCGTCATCCGCGGCGTCAAAGGTCAGCCATGGCCCGGCGAAAGGCGGCGAGGGTCTCGGAGCTGACATGGTGCTCGATGCCTTCGGCGTCGATGCGGGCGGTCTCCGGGCTGACCCCGAGGGCGCGCAGGAAGGCCTCGACCGTCTGGTGGCGCGCCCGGCTCTCCTCGGCCACCGCCCGGCCGGCCTCGGTGAGGAAGACGCCGCGGTAGGGCTTGCGGGTGACGAGGCCATCGGCGGCGAGGCGGGAGAGCATCTTGGCGACCGTGGGCTGGGCGACCCCCATGCGGGCGGCAATGTCGACCTGGCGAGCCTCGTTGCCGTCCTCGATCAGGTCGGCGATGAGCTCGACATAGTCCTCGACCAGGGCGCTGCGCTGGGCCTCGCGCGTCTGCCGGAAGCCCTCGGAATGCACCTGGGCGTCGGGAAGCGGCTCTTCCCGCAGGAAGGGGCGGCGGGCACGGGGCACGGGGATCACCCTGTCTTGACCGGCCGGGCGCGTGGCGCCGGCACTGCACAATCATAGCACCTGCTCAACATCTTCACGAGCCTTTTTCTCCGCATTGCCCATCAGCCCGGACCATGTAATATAGCCTCTTGAATAATGTCGAGCGCTGCGCCACATTGCAAGCCGACACTTTTCCCGACCGGATTCTCGGACAGGTTCCACATGGCTGACGCTCAGGGCGCGCTTCCGCGTCGATCCTACCTCACGCGCCTCGACGACGAGGACCGGCTGAGCCTGCCCGAGGTCAACGCCACGGTGGCGGTGCCTCAGGTCGGGAGCTGGATGCGGCGGCTCTTCGCGTTCATGGGGCCGGGTTACATGATCTCGGTCGGTTACATGGACCCGGGCAACTGGGCGACCGACATCGCCGGCGGCTCGGCCTTCGGCTACACGCTCCTCAGCGTCATCCTGCTCTCCAACCTGATGGCGATCCTGCTGCAGGCGCTGGCCGCGCGGCTCGGGATCGTCAGCGGCCGGGACCTGGCGCAGGCCTGCCGGGCGTATTACCCGCGCTGGGTGAACTACGGGCTCTGGGTGGCCTGCGAGCTCGCGATCATTGCCTGCGACCTCGCCGAGGTGATCGGCACGGCAATCGCGCTCAACCTGCTCTTCGGAATCCCATTGGTCGGCGGCGCACTGATCGCAGCGCTCGACGCGTTCCTCGTGCTCTTCCTGATGAACCGCGGCTTCCGCTGGCTGGAGGCGTTCATCGTGGCGCTGCTCATCATCATCTTCGGCTGCTTCGCGGTGCAGATCGTCGCGGCGGCGCCGCCGGTCGCGGCGGTGCTGGAGGGCTTTCTGCTGCCGTCGCGGGAGATCGTGACCAATCCGGCAATGCTCTACATCGCAATCGGCATCATCGGCGCCACGGTGATGCCGCACAATCTCTACCTGCATTCCTCCATCGTGCAGACTCGTGCATATCCGCGGACCGATCCCGGAAAGCGCGATGCGATCAAGTGGGCCACCACGGATTCGACCATCGCGCTGATGCTGGCGCTGTTCGTGAACTCGGCGATCCTGATCGTGGCCGCGGTGGCGTTCCACGATACCGGCCACGAGGGGGTGGCGGAGATCGGCGAGGCGTTCGAGCTGCTGTCGCCGCTGCTTGGGCTCGGGATCGCCTCGACGCTGTTCGCGGTGGCGCTCTTGGCGTCGGGGCTGAACTCGACGGTGACGGCGACCCTGGCGGGGCAGATCGTGATGGAGGGGTTCCTGCGGCTGCGGCTGCCGCACTGGGCGCGGCGGCTGGTGACGCGGGCCATCGCCATCGTGCCGGTGATCGTGGTGACGGCGATCTATGGGGAGCGGGGGACGGCGGAGCTCCTGGTGTTCAGCCAAGTGGTGCTGTCGATGCAGCTACCCTTCGCGGTGGTGCCGCTGGTGCATTTCGTTTCCGACAAGCGGGTGATGGGCACCTTCGCGATCCCGACGGCAGTCAAGGTGTTGGCCTGGCTGGTGGCCGGACTGATCCTGGCGCTGAACTTCAAGCTGCTCTGGGACACCCTCGCCGCACTCTGAGGGCAAGAAGAAGGCGGCGGCCCACCGGACCGCCGCCCTTCGGCGCGCCATGCGAGGCGACGCTACATGCCGAGGACCTTCTTCGCCTCCAGTTGCTTGGAATCATTCGACGCGTTGCTCTCGACGATCGCCTTGAGCTCGGAGATCTGGGAGAGCGTCAGGGTCTCGGGATGAGCGTAGGTAATCCCGATCTGCGTGAGGTCGTGTGTCACGGCGGCCTCCAATTGCTCGTCGCCCGGAATGTCGGTGAGGCTGTTCATCTCGGCCGCTGGCTGGCCAGCCATGGCGTTCATGGCGAAGCTGGCCGGGGCGGCGACGGTGAGCAGCGAGGCGACACTCATCGCGGCGATCGAACCCTTCGTGAAGACGTTCATGATCAATTCCCCTTCTCATGTGCAGGCTTACTGTGCTGCACCCTCAGATATGCGCCGCCACGCTGTCATCGGCCTGTTCGCGGGGTTACAGATCCGACAGAAAGCGGCGGCAGTCGCCGGATGGTGAACCAGCGGACCCGGCCAGCGTGGTAGCTTGAGATATGCGGTCCTTTTTGTTCCTCGCGGTCTCGTTCTGCCTTCCGCTCCCTGCCCTTGCAGGCCTTTGCGACGATCCGATGCCCTGGCCCGGCGGACCGGACGCGGAAGTGAGTCTGGACGGACTGATGGCATTGCCCGCCGGTCGAGCCGGGGATGGACCGAACGTTCCGGAGCCGATCAGCGTTATGGGCGATGTCCTCGGGCTCGGGCGGGTTCCGGACATTCGGAGCGACGGCCTCGAGGTTGCCGGGATCTACTGCGTGCGAGTCCGGCCGGAGTGGCTGGGGATCATGATCCGGAACACGGGCGACGCCGATGCCGGCGGTCGGCTGGTGTTGACGCTGCCGAGCGGCTCTGTCCTCGAGGCCGAGGTGCCGGCGATCCCCGCCGGACGCCAGCACGGTTTTCTCATCCGGGCGAGCGAGCCGATTGTGAAGGCGGCGCTTCGCCTCGACGTCTAATCGCCCTGCGCGCAATCCCGTCGACTTTTCGGTGATTCTGCGGTACAAGCATCCCATTGAGACAAGGCGACATGCATTTTTCGTCGCCCCCAAGACCTGAACACCGACTGAATTTCTGGACTGACCAGACCCTTTTTCAGAGCGAGGAGTAATAATGGTATCCCATAGCAGGAAAACCGCCCTTCTGGCGGCGACGGCAGTTGCGGCCATGGCTCTGCCGCAGATGGCCTCGGCCCGATACGAGGCCAAGATGTACGCGATCACCGTCTGGAATGCCGGTTGCGTCGGCGGTACTCGCAACACCTGGGACGATATGGTCGACGCCTGGTACGACGAGATCACCAACACCGGATTCTCGATCTTCGGCTGGTGCGTCAGCGGCCATTGCGGCGACGCGTTCTCCCGGGACGGCTCGGCGGTCAACGGCTCGATCGTCAACAGCTGGTTCGCAGATTCGAGCGTGGTAAGCTTCGGCAACGACACGCCGCATCTCGACGACGGCGACGCGGTGATGATCGGCCTTCACGGCGCGGATTCGAGCGGCGTCTGGAGCGGCAGCGTACGCGTCGACGAGGCCGGCGCCGGGGATTGTTCGATCCGGCGCGACGAGATGCAGATCGGCGACAGCGACCTCGAGTTCCTGCATCTGTCATCCTGCAACTCCATGGACCGCAACCAGTGGTCGAACTGGTGGCGAGCGTTCGGGCGGGCGCACCAGGTAGATGGCTTCCACGGGTTGATGTGGATCGGCACCGGGCTGATCTCCAACTACGCGAACTTCGCCGACGACGCCTTCGGCGGGTCGATCTCGGATTCCTGGCTCGACAACCACTACGTCCCGAATGTCTCCGGCTCGGACGACCAGTGCCCGGTGGCCTATGCCGTCGGCGCCAACCAGGGGGACGCGGTCAACCGGCTGTTCAACGAGCGCTACGACAACGTTTTCTCCGACCCGAGCTCGATCGGATGGTGGCAGGTGACCTACATCGCCGGCTGCGACCCGGCGAACGAAACCGCGCTGTGAGGGAGGTGGCGATGAAACTCAGACCCACGATCGCCGGCCTGGCGCTGGCGCTTGCTGCAGGCGCCGCCTTCGCTCAGGACCAGCAGGACACCGGGCAGGAGCGGCTGGAGCCGGCGCCGCGGGAGGTGCTGGTCAAGATGCTCGACCAGGCGATCCCGCGCTGGGACGAGGCCATCCTGGTGCAACCCGACACCTCGGACTGGACCGAGAAGCTCGACCTGCAGAACGCCGCCCGCGCGCTGGGCGCCGAGGAGCTGGCCCGCGGGCTGCAACGGGCGCCGAACGGGTCCGAGGCGGTGGAGACCGACGGCGCCGCGCTCAAGGTCGTGCCTGAGCGGGGCTATGTGCGCTTCGTGAACCGCAGGGCGACGGTCGATCTCGCCAACGACGTCGGGCCGCTGCCCGACCAGGAGAAGGCGTTCCAGATCGGCATGGGGCTGCTGGCGCGGCTGGGACTGCCGGCGCAGGAGTTCGCCCGGCCGCAGGTGGAGACCCAGATGGCCGCCGGCGGCAGCGTCGAGGCGAAGGAGCCGGAACGGGTGAACGAGGTCTACCGTCTGTTCGTGATGGAGCGGGTGGTGAACGGCCTGCCGGTCTTCGGGTCGAACGCCATCGTCGCGGTCACCGACCGCGCCGAGGTGCAGCGGGCCAAGGCGCAGTGGCCGGCGTTCCGGATGGACCGGAGCGACAAGCTGCTCGAGCGCGGCACGGTGCTGGAGGAGGCCGCGGACGCGCTGGTCGATTCCGGGGTGAGCGAGAAGGCGCAGGTGACCGCGAGCCTCGGCTACGCGCCGATCGCCGGGGTGCCGGGCAGCGCCTATCTGCCGGTGGCGATGATCGCGGTGGTGGACGGCGAGACGCCAATGCTCCTCTCCGCGCCGCTGGTGCAGCCCGGGGACGCCGACGAGCGGTAGACGCCTTTCGAGCAGGGCGGGCGGCGGCGGTCCCAAGGGGTCGCCGCCGTGCCACACATCTCCGCCATGCAGGCAGGGTCCCGGACGGTGCTGGCGAATTTGGTAGCGGAGGAGGGACCGATTTTATACCGCAAGCGTATGATCTATAACACTTGCACCACAGTATGCACCACGTCCATGCCTCGCGATGATCGCAAATCCAGCATGTTTGTTAAGTGGACCGTCAGGCCCATAACCTGAAGGTCGTAGGTTTAAATCCTACCCCCCCGCAACCAAATAAGCACGCAAGATCAAACGCTTAAGCGCCGCCCTCCGGGGCGGCGTTCGCGTTTGTGACACCCGAGGAAGCACTGTGGAAGCAAGAGGGAGCGAAGTTCTGCGAGTCTAGGCGAACAGTGCCTCCCGCGAATACTGCCTGCTTCTGCGCGCATAATCTGGTTGAAATCAAAGTTCGAACACGTCGCGTACCTGCTGCCGGATATTTGCGGAGTCTATCGCTCCGTCCAGGCGGTTTTCTGAAGTCACGAGACGTTCACCTTTGTCGTTCTCGGGACCATTCGGTTCAAGGCTCATGGCATCCTTGTACCACTTGAGCTTCTTCTCCCACCTGTTTGCATAGGTCGGGTCCGAAAGCATGCCGAGGTGCTCCCAGTAGACCATCATACCTGTATCCGGGTCTTCCGCGGTGAAGTCGGGATAGCGCTCGACACCATCGGCACCGCGTAGCGCCTTTTCGTATTCATAATCAATGCCCTCGGCGTTGAGCGCGTCGGCCACGACAACCTCCGAGATCAAACGAACTAGCTCGCCTCTCGCCGTCCGGTGAATCAGACCACGTTCGAGGAAGGCGCCGCTCGGATCGGATAGCATATTGGGAGCGGCGAAGAGATTCGTGTAGCGGCGCGCTACCTCCGAATACTTTGATGAAGTGTATGCTCGCAAATAGGACGGTTGTCCCTGTACAAATAGCACAACCCGGTCGACCTGACGCGCGAGCGCCGTGTAGATGAGCTCCCGCCCCAAGATGAAGCAGGGCTGCGGGATGACGACGAAGACCTGCTCAAATTGGCTCCCTTGGCTCTTATGCACGGTGAGCGCATAGGCGAGCTCTAGCAGTACGGTGCCGTCGTCGCCGAAGTCGCTGGGCCAATAGACGAACGTGTTGCCAGGTTGGGTGCGGAACTCGACGTCAAGCCTTTCGGGGGTCTTGCCGTCCCACGCCTTGCCGAACTTTGTCTGTCCAACGACGATCCCAATTTCGCCGTTTGTCAACCAACACTGAAACGGGACCCCCTGTCCCCCTCCCGATGGTTGGGGGAAACGGGAACCGCGCCTGACCCAGCGCCTCACCGGAGCGGGACCCGGCCCGTCTCCGCCACCCGCACCGCTGCGCCGGGCCGGGTAACGCTCCTCGCCCAACGACGGGTCCCTCTTGGAAGCCGATAAGGGGTCCCATTTCGGACACGTGCTTATGTTGTGCCCTTCCGAAGATATGTTAACTCTTCGTGGTGCCTCGCCGCCGACGCCATCGAGGCGCGCACTGCGAGACGCCGTAATGAGCTGTCCGGGGACAGGAGTCCCAGGAATCCATAAACTTCCTGAACCTGGAGAGACCCATGAAGCTCTACATGCACCCCGCCTCCATCACCAGCCGCATCGTCCGGCTCTACGCCGCCGAGAAGGGCATCGAGCTCGACGAGGTAGTGGTCGACCTGTTCTCCGGTGCGCATCACCAGGAACCGTTCGTCTCGATCAATCCAAACCGGCTGGTGCCGGTGCTCGAGGACGGCGACTTCCGGCTGACCGAGAGCGCGGCGATCCTGATCTACCTTGCCGAGAAGCTTGATCTGCCGGAATACCCGAAAGACTTGCAGGCTCGCGCCCGGGTGCACGAGGCCATGCACTGGGCGAGCTTCAACTTCTACCGCGACTGGGGCTACAACCTCGCGTACCCGCAGCTATTCCAGCACCACAAGCGGCCGACCGAGGAGGGCCACCGCGTCGCCGTAGAGTGGGGGCGCCACAAGAGCGCGTTCTGGCTGCAGGTGCTCGACGACCACTGGTTCGGAGACGGACGGACCTGGATTACCGGCGACACGATCACGGTTGCCGACTACTTCGTCGGCGGGCTGGTGGCGCTCGGCGACGTCATCCGCTGGGATTTCGGCAAGACGCCGGGCGTGGCGGTCTGGCTCGCTCAGGTGAAGGCTCTGCCGCACTGGAACGAGGTCAGCGAGGCGCTGGACGGCTTCGCGGCCTCGGTGAAGGAGCAGAGCTTCGTCGCCTGACCGGCTGACCGGGGTCGCCCGCTTCGGCTCGACCCTGGCCTGGTTCCACGGCGCAGCCGCGACGCAGTGGTCGGCAGGTCCCCGCTCGCGGCGAGCATTGATCCGCTGCCGCCCGAGCAGCGTACTGCACTACGCAGGTCCCCAGAACCGGGGGCCGGCGAGCATGGGGCGCCCGCGTGACCGAGCGATACAGAAAAGTGCCAGAGGCGCGGCTGTCGCGGCTGGTGGCGCTCGGCCAGATGGCCAGCGGCGTCGCAGCCGGTGCGCTTGGCGAAGGGATGCGCCAGCTTGCGCGGGGCGAGCGGCCCCGGATGACGGACCTTCTGCTGACGCCCGGCAACGCGCTCAGGGTCACCGATCAGCTATCGCGGATGCGTGGGGCGGCGATGAAGCTGGGTCAGATGATCTCGCTCGACGCGGGCGAAGTGCTGCCAGCGGAATTGACCGCGATCCTGTCGCGCCTGCGGGAGCAGGCGCATGTCATGCCGCCCAGGCAACTCGACCAGGTGCTGGTGGGGGCGTGGGGCCGCGACTGGCGTCAGAGATTCGCACGGTTCGACGTGCGTCCGATCGGGGCAGCCTCGATCGGACAGGTGCACCGCGCCACGCTGAAATCCAGGCGCGAACTGGCGGTCAAGGTGCAATATCCGGGTGTGGCTGGGTGCGGTCAAATCCTGATGCTGCGCTCCTGCAATCCGCAATTGACAGCTTGTCAGACGCGCGGCTTCATTTTTCCGACAGCCGGTGGGAAGGACAGCGGGCGTGAGACTGGGGTGGACAGGACGAGGCGTCGCGGCGGCCGCGATTGTGCTGTCGACGGCGCAGGGTGCGCTGGCCGACATGGATCCCGCCGCGCTTCTTGAGAAGGTGCAGGCAATCGCCAACGCCTACGTGAGCGACACAGCGTCGTCCGAGCAGGCGACCGGCATTTCTATCAGCGTCAGCCTCTCCGGCGACGCAGATTCCGTAAACGTCGCGTCCGGCCGGGTCGGCTCGGCGACCGACGCTGGCCCGATGACGCCGGAGACCCTCTTCCAGATCGGCAGCATCACCAAGTCCTTCACCGCCGTGGCGCTGCTCCAGCTCCAGGCCGAAGGCAAGCTCGACCTCGACGACACGCTCGGCGTCTGGCTGCCCGAATATCCGGCGTGGAGGGAAGTTACACTGCGCCGCCTGCTCAACATGACGAGCGGTATCCCGAGCTACGACAACGTCGATGCGACGCTGGAAAGCATCGCCTCGGTGGGTCTCTCCCGCCGCTTCACGCCGCAGGTTCTCGCGGGCTTCGTCGATCCCGCCTATCCCGGCTCGCCGGAGCCGACGAAGGGCTACAGCTACTCGAACACGAATTACGCGCTCGCGGGCATGGTCATCGAGCGGGCGAGCGGTCGGAGCGTGCGCGACATCTTCGAGTCCCGCTACCTCGGCGAGCGCCACGGGCTCGCCGCCACCTACTACCGCGAGGACGTCTATCCTCCCGAAATCCTCGACCGCATGGCCTCAGGCTACTTTGTGGCCGACAACTACCCCCAGATGAAGGACCTGGACGGCGCGGACGTGAAAGCCGAGGACATGTCCTGGGCCGGCCCTGCCGGCGGGATCGTGTCCCGCCCCGAAGAGGTGAACGTTTGGGTCCGCAGGCTCTTCACCTCCGAGGCACTGCTCGACCCGTCGGCGCGCGCCGAGCTGACGCAAGCTGGTCTCTATGCGGACCGGCGCGCCGCTCGAGGCGCTCAGCGCTGACGAGCCGACCGGCTTCGGCCTCGGCGTGTCAGGCTTCATGAACGCGCTGGGGACGGGGTGGCAGTACGAGGGCGAGACTATGGGCTACCGCGTGCTCTACGTCTATCTGCCCGAGCGAGACTTCGTCGTGACGCTCGCCTTCAACAGCGGAGCGGAGGACGAAGCCGACCACGCCGGAAAGGTGGCCCTGGAAGTAATTGACGCGGCCCTGGAATAGTGCATCCGAGGAAACGAAGCCGGCAGTGGATATCGCCTGGTCGCGCGATCCAGTGCTTCGATGTCCCTTCCCGGACGCCATGCTGCTCAAGCCGACCATCGGAACGGCTGACAGCGCTGCGGAACCACAACTAACGTGGTCCCGAAAATCAGGCGGGGACGGATCATGCAGGAAGGAACGGCAGCGGTAGATGGCGTCACGCGGAGGGCGGCAATTGCGGGGGCGATCATGGCCGTGGGGACGCCGGCATTGGGCCAGAACGCCGCGCCGTCAGAGGCCGCGCGGGAGGTGCCGGCGCGCGATCTACCCGTTCCGCCCCACGTCAGCGCCGAGCTGCAGGCGGTGATCGCGCGACCGCTCGCACCGGGCTGGGACGCCGTTCCGGCGGATGCGGCGGCCTGGCGGGAGATGGCAGCGGCGAGCGCCGCGGTGGCCGCGCCTGACGTGGCCCGCATCAGGGCCACGTACGGACTGAACGTGACGGCCGAGCGGATCGCCGGAGTGCCTGTGTTCCGGATACGTCCGCGCGAGGTCGCACCCGGCTGGAACGGGCGGCGGCTTATGCATCTGCACGGTGGCGGCTACGTGCTGTTTCCGGGCGAGGCGGGAGCCGGCGAGAGCATGCTGATGGCCGGGCTCGTCGGGGTCGAGGTAGTGTCGGTCGACTACCGCATGGCTCCGGACCATCCGTTCCCGGCGGCGCTGGAGGATGCGGGCGCGGTATGGCGGGCGCTTGCGGCCGAGCATGATCCGAAGGCTATGGCGGTGTTCGGCGCTTCGGCCGGGGGCGGGCTGACTCTGGCCTTGATGCTGAAGCTGAAAGCCAAGGCGGGGCCGATTCCGGCAGCGATCGCCCCCGGCACGTCCTGGGCGGACCTGACCGTTTGTGCCCGAAACGGCCGAGGCATTCGCCGAAATCGCGGCGTTCCTCGACGCGCGGCTCGCTCGTTGAAACCCGGCTGGCGCCGCATGGTCCTGATCGTGGTGCCTCTCAGCATCCAAAGCACGGGGAACCCGTGACGGCTGTGCTCGCGCTTCCCCGGCCTGCGACCGCATCGTATGCTCGGAGGCGACTGTTCCTGAACACGAATAACTCGGGGGAGTGTCCGTGCAGTATCGTTCGTTCACCGCCATTGCGTTTCCGTTAGCACTGTCAGCCACGATCGTGACGGCCGACGAGGTCCGGGTGCCGGTCTTGGAATGGAAGGCCTGCCCGACGGCCGCCGAGGGGATGGCGAGCGCGGACGGCATGCTCTGCGCCTCGGCCGCCGTTCCGATGGACTACAGCAATCCGGCGGGTCCGACCTTCGCACTGGCGCTGATCAAGGCTCCCGCGCGCAGCGCGATTGATCGCATCGGCACACTGTTCTGGAACCCGGGCGGCCCGAGCGATTCGGGCACCGCCTATCTGCCGGCGGCGATCGGCGGCTTTCCGGAGCGGGTGCGGGACCGGTTCGACATCGTCAGCTGGGACCCGCGCGGCATGGGCGGCCGGACGACGCCGGTGGTGCAGTGCTTCGACAGCGCCGAAGCCGAGGCGGCATTCCTCGAAGCGAACCTGCCGGACGGACTGCCCGTGACGCAGGAGGAACTCGCGGCGAACGCCGCGGGGCGCACCGCCTTCAGCGGCGCCTGCGTCGCGAAAAACGGTGATCTGCTGGCGCATGTCTCGACGGCCGACAATGCCCGCGATCTCGACCTCCTGCGCCAGGCGGTGGGTGAGGAGACGCTGAGCTACTATGGCACGTCGTACGGCACCTTCCTCGGCGCGACCTACGTCAACATGTTCCCCGAGCGGGTGCGCGCCGCGGTTCTGGACGGCGCCATCTCGCCGGCGGCATGGGCCGGAGGGCCAGGTGAGGACATCAGCCTCAGCACCTTCATTCGCGTCGGCTCCGATTTCGGTTCGGCATCGACGATCCGCGCTTTCATGGACCAGTGCGGCGCCGTGGACACGACGGCCTGCGCCTTCTCGGCCGGCTCTCCCGCCGTCACCCGCGAGAAATGGAACGCGCTCCTGAAGCGCGCCGACGCCGGGCTGTCAGTCGACGGGGAGACGGTCGACAGGGGTGACGTGCTCACCTACGTCAGCAGCTCGATCTACACGGTGGAGCCGGTACCGGGCTTCGGCCGCTTTCCGGGATGGATCGAGGTTGCGCAGTTCCTCGAGGAACTGTGGCAGGGCTCCGCGGCGTCGCCACCCACGGCCTCTGGCGGTTCAGCTTCCGCGCCGGCGGAGAGCGCCGGCCCCTACACGACCAGCGCCGGTCGCCAGCTCTCTGTCATCTGCGGCGAAAGCCCCAATCCCGAGACGGCCGAAATCGTGTCGGCGCAGATCGAGGCAAGCTACGCGCGCGCCGGCCTTTCACCATGGCCTCTTGTCGCCTCCTGCGAGGGCTGGACGGCGCGCGCGGCGGCCCCCTACCTCGGTCCGTGGGACAATCCGACGCCTGTTCCGGTGCTCGTCATCGGCAACACCTACGATCCGGCGACGCCGTTTTCGGGATCGGCCCGGCTAGCCCAGGAGCTCGGCGACGCGCGGCTTCTGGTCGTCAACGGCTTCGGCCACACCGTGCTGATCAACCCGAGCACCTGCGCACAGGACTATATCGCCGACTACCTAATCTCCGGAGTGATGCCGCCCCTCGGCGCGACCTGCACTCAGGACCGGACGCCGTTTCCCGGCAACTGAAGGGCCATGAGTTGAGACCAAGCACTGCCCTTTCCACTCCAACGGAAACCCCGCCAACAGATCATCCAGCTGCAGCTCCGCCGGCTGCCGCCCGTCGAGGATCGCCTCGACGATCTCCGGCGCGAGCAGCGTCAGCCGCAGAACTCGGCTGACGTAGGTCGCATGCACACCCTTCGCTCGCGCCAGGTCCTCCAGCGTCCCGTACACGCCCGTGTCCAGCATCCTCCGCCACCGGAACGCACGCGCCAGCGCCTTCACCATCGCATTGTCAACCCGCGGCCGCGGCGCCCACGCCGCACCGTCCGGCGACATCACCAGCTTCCTTCCCCCACGCTTCCGGAACGTCAGCGGGATGTGGACAGTGATCGTCTCCCCGTCCGCCGATACCGTCGCCCGCGTCACGCTGCTGCCCTCCTGCTGCCCGCCACTTCGCGCACCAGCCCGGCGAGCCCGTTCGGCCGCAACCGGACCTCGACACCGCGCATCCGCACGTCGACCCGTTCGACCAGCAGCTGCACGATCCGCGCCTGCTCAGCCGGAAACAGCTCGTCCCACAGCGGGTCGAGCTCGGTGAGCGCCTCCCGCGCCTCGTCCTCGCTGACGTCGTCCTGCTCGGACCGCGCCGTGTGCCACGTGCCGACGATGATCTCCGGCTATCGGAAGATGCCGCGCAGCTGGTCGATGACCGCCGCCTCGATCTCGCCCGCCGGCACTCGCCCGACCGGGCATGCCTCAGGCCCGCGTTTCAGAACGTCCTGGCTCACATAGTAGCGGTAGAGCCGGTTGCCCTTGCGGGTGGGCGCCGGCACATCTCGGCCCGAATAGCAGATGGTTCAGAGCTCCAAACACCATCCGGCGTATTATGAGAATACGCTGCCCGCTCCGCGTTATGGTACGCTTGAACCCGAGCGAATCCTGCAGTCGGGGTGACATCGATGATTGTCGAGAAGCGTGTCGCATCGGGCGCGGACGACGTGGAGCAGAACCCCACCGGGGCGCTTTACGTCGACAGCACCGACCTCGAACTGGTGACCGACGGCGCCAGCGTGCAGACCGTCGGCATCCGCTTCAGCGGCGTCAACATCCCGAAGGATGCCGAGGTCACTCGGGCTTACTTGCAGTTCAAGACGGATGAGGTGAGTACCGGAGCTGCAACTCTGTCGATCCGCGGGGAGGACGCCGACGACTCCGCGGGGTTCAGCGGAGCGTACGGCGTGTCCTCGCGAGCGCAGACCAGCGCGTTCGCGACATGGTCACCGGCCGACTGGACTGTTGCCGGGGCCGCTGGTGCCGCGCAGCGCACACCTGATCTATCCGGCGTCGTGCAGGAGATTGTCGATCGTCCAGGCTGGCAGGCGCTCAACGACATGTCCTTCACGATCACTGGGTCCGGCCGACGCACCGCCGAGTCCTTCGAAGGCGACGCGGCCGGTGCGCCTCTCCTGCACGTGGAATACGCCCTTCCGGACGAGCGGGCAGGGGTGCGCTTTGCCGCGCTTGGGGACTGGAGCGACGGCCCCGGCACCCAGGCCGTTGCCAACCTGATCGACATGACGGGCGTCGATTTCATCGTCACAGCAGGGGACAACATCTATGATCCAGTGGAATCAATCGACTCCCAAGTCGGTCGAATTTACAGTGACTATATAGGAAACTATTCGGGGGCCTACGGCCCCGGGAGCGAGACTAACAGGTTCTTTCCGTCACTTGGAAATCACGACTACTCAGAACACGGGCTCGCCGCGTTTCAGCAATATTTTACCGTGCCTGGTAACGAGCGCTACTATGACTTTACGGCCGGCCCCGTCCATCTCTTTGCGATAAACAGCAATTCCCAAGAGCCCGATGGCACCAGCAGCACTTCGGCCCAAGCGAGGTGGCTTCGTGAAGGCCTGGCCAATTCGGATGCTCCCTACAAGATCGTCTACTTCCACCACCCGCCCTACAGTTCGAGCACTGTGCACGGATCTGAACTGGGCATGCGGTGGCCGTTTGAGGAATGGGGCGCCACTGCAGTCTTCAGCGGACACGATCATGCTTATGAACGCGTGATGCGAGACGACAATGGCGACGGCATCCTGCTGCCCTATTTCACCACTGGCCTCGGTGGCCACTCTCGCTATTCCTTCGGCACTCCAGTCGCCGGAAGCGCCGTGCGGTACAGCGCCGACTACGGCACGATGATCATCGACGCCAGCGACTCCCAGATCGACTTTGAGTTCTGGTCGGTGGCCGGCGGCGGCAGGTTGATCGACAGCTACCGGATCAACTCGACCGTCGATGGTGGAGATCCTGATGTGGTCTACCGCTGGGCGGCGGGGACGACGACGGTGGCGGCGACGGATGGCGGGCCGGCCTGGACGGCGGACGCCTCGGTGGTCAAGGGCGGGCCGACCGCCCTCTTTGCCGGCGGGATCACCGGCCTGCACGCATCGGCGGCGGGGACGCCGGTCGGGCTTTTCGCCAACGAGCGCTACGACGCCGAGACCGGGGCGGAGATGGGGCTTGACTTCGGGACCGCACTCGCGGCGGGGACCTACACCGTGCGGCTCTTCATGGGGAACGCCTACGACGGCACCAAGACCGTGGGGAGCCGTATCTTTGATGTGAAGATCGAGAACGGGCTGGCGTTCGACAACGTCGACCTCGTGGCGCGCTTCGGGCACAAGACCGGCGGCATGCTGGAGTGGACCGGGCAGGTCACGGACGGGCGGGTCGACATCGACTTCGTCCATATGGTGCAAAATCCGCTGATCAACGGCGTCGAGATCCTGCGCGCCGGGCCGGCGCTTCCGACGGTGACGCTGGCGGTGACGCCGACGGCGGGGTCGGAGGCGGCCGGGACAACCATCACGTTGACGGCGACGGCCTCCGCTGCGGTGACCGGGGCTCAGACAGTGGCGCTGTTGATGGGCGGCACGGGGACAGCGAGCGACTTCGTCGGGACGGTTCCATCGACGTTGACCATTGCGAACGGCGCCACGTCGGCGAGCGTTACGCTGCGGGTAGCGGACGATGCTCTTGTGGAGGCGCCGGAGACGGCGGTCTTCACCATCGCGAATCCGTCGTCGGGGCTTGCGCTCGGCGCGACCAGGACGGCGAGCGTGGCGATCACGGACAATGACGTCGGGCCGACACCACAGGTGCTCTACCGCTGGGCTGCGGGGGCGACGACGGTGGCGGCGACGGATGGCGGGCCGGTCTGGACCGCGGACGCCTCGGTGGTAAAGGGCGGGCCGAGCTCGCTTTTTACCAGCGGGATCACTGCCCTGCACGCATCGGCGGCGGGGACGCCGGTCGGACTCTTCGCCAACGAGCGCTACGATGCGGGGACCGGCGCGGAGATGGGTCTCGACTTTGGGAGCGGGCTGGCTGCTGGGGAGTACATCGTGCGGCTGTTCATGGGGAACGGCTACGAGGGGACCAAGACGGTTGGGACCCGGGTGTTCGACGTGAGGATCGAGGACACGCTGGCGTTCAACGACGTCGACCTCGTGGCGCGTTTCGGCCACAAGCGCGGCGGCATGCTGGAGTGGCAAGGACAGGTCACCGACGGCAGGGTCGACATCGACTTCGCCCACGTGGTGGAGAACCCGCTAATCAACGGCGTCGAGATACTGGCGGTGCCGGATTTTCTGGTTTGAGGCTGACCCGGGGCTGGCGGTAGCCGAAAGGGCAGATTACGAGAATCGAGCGAGCGCAATCGGCGATGAGCTTTCACTTCCGCTTCTCCACTTCTCGCGCTGTCTAACCCACTCTGACGGAAACCCCGCCAACAGATCATTCAGCTGCAGTTCTGCCGGCTGCCGCCCGTCCAGAATCGCCTCCACAGTCTCTGGGGCAAGCAGCGTCAGCCGAAGGACTCGGCTGACATAGGTCGCATTGACGTCTTTTTTCCTCGCCAGATCTTCGAGCGTCGTATGCACGCCCTCGTCCAGCATCTTCCGCCACCGGAACGCCCGCGCGAGCGCCTTGACCATCGCGTTGTCCACGCGCGGCTGCGGGCGCCAACTCGGCACCTTCTAACGTCACAACCAGCTTCCGCCCGCTGCGCTTCCTGAACGTGAGCGGGATGTGGACGGTGATTGCCTCGCCGTCCGCCGAGACCGTCGCCCGCGTCACGCTGCGGCCCTCCTGCCGACCGCCACCGCGCGCACCAGCTCGGCTAGCCCGTTCGGCCGCAGCCGCACCTCGACGCCGGCAATCCGCACGTCGACCCGCTCGATCAGCAACTGCACGATCCGCGCCTGCTCGGCCGGGAAGAGCTCATCCCACAGCGGGTCGAGTTGAGTGAGCGCGTCCCGCGCCTAGTCCGCGGTGGTGTCGCCCTGCTCGGCCCTCGCGTGCGGATCGGCGTGGAATATTGGCTCTGACTCAATCTCGGTGCAACCTGTGGTCATCACGCGGCACCGAGGAGCCGAGCCCTGAGGAGATCGAGCTTTGCTCGGCCGTACATCTGGCGCTTGACGAGCTTGAGCTTGGTGATCTGGCCCTCGGTCTGGCCGTTGGACCACGGGAGCGAGAGGGCTGCCATGACGGCGGACTTGTCGTCGCGAAGGCCACGGGCGAACGAGGCCAAGGGTCCGGTCAGCGCCTCGTCGAGCCAGGCATCGAGCGCGGAGGGGTCCTGCTTCCGGATCATCGCCTGGAACCGCTCGAGGAGGCACCGGGCGGCGGCGAGAACGGGGACGTCGGCCTCGACCATCGCCACGGTCACCGCGTCCTCCCGGGTGAGAGAGTCGCGCTTGCTCGTCAGCATCATCGCGATCTTCCGGGCGGAGGGGCACTTCCTGGGACCGGAAACCTGCGCCGCCTCCGTGCGCCGGCGGCGCGTGGCCCACTCGGTTACGACACGCAGGCTGCCCCGGAAGCCGGCGAGGCGGAGACGACGCCAGAGCTCGGCGCCGTTGCGGCATCCGCCGGACCAGGCTTCGTCGAGTTGGACCAGCCAGGGCTCGAGCGAACTGGCGCGGACGCGGAAGACGTCGTCGCGCTCGCCGCGGAGGATGCGCCGGACCGTCTGCCGGCTGCAGCCGGTCCGGCGGACGATCTCCTTGATCGGCACGGCGTCCTTCGCCAAGGCCCGGACGGCTGCGTTGATCTCCTCGCGGCGCAGGAAGCCTTCGTGCTGCAGCCGCTCGGCCGCGGTCAGCAGCTCCGGGTTCACGGTACCTGCGCCGAGCGCACGGCGGATCGGGGTCATCGACCGCCGCACCACGTCGAGGAATTCTCGCCCCCGGCGACCCGCTGCGCGCATGAATTTTATCTATGCTGAATAAGTGGTAGCGGAGGAGGGACTTGAACCCCCGACACGCGGATTATGATTCCGCTGCTCTAACCAGCTGAGCTACTCCGCCAACGCGGCGGTCTTTACGCAGGGCCGCGGGAGGCGTCAAGGGTGCGAGGGCGCGGGCGATTGGCGGTTGGCCCGGCGCGGGGCCGGGGATAGGGTGCGGCGCATGCGCGACGATCAGAAGCCGGGCCCGGAGGCCGCCCTCATCGACGATCCCGAGGGCGGGGTGCCGCGGCTCCGGGCGATCATGGCGCGGCTGCGGGATCCGGTGCGCGGCTGCCCCTGGGACCTCGAGCAGGACTTCGACAGCATCGCGCCCTACACCATCGAGGAGGCCTACGAGGTGGCCGACGCGATCGCGCGACGGGACCAGGCCGAGCTCGCGGGGGAGTTGGGCGACCTGCTCCTGCAGGTGGTCTATCACGCGCAGATGGCCGAGGAGGCCGGGTACTTCGGCTTCGACGACGTGGTGCGCGGGATCGCCGACAAGATGGTGCGGCGGCACCCGCATGTCTTCGGCGACGAGAGCCGGGAGAAGTCGGCGGACCAGCAGACCGAGGACTGGGAGCGGATCAAGGCCGGGGAGCGGGCGGCGGCGGCACCGGTGAGCGCGCTGGCCGGGGTGGCGGCGGGGTTGCCGGCGCTGACCCGGGCGGTGAAGCTGCAGAACCGGGCGGCGCGGGTCGGGTTCGACTGGCCGGACGCGGGCGCGGTGCTCGACAAGATCGCCGAGGAGACGGCCGAGCTCGTCGAGGCGCGGGACGCCGGCGATGCGGCGCTGGTCGGCGAGGAATATGGCGACCTGATGTTCGTGATGGCGAACCTCGCACGGCATCTCGGCATCGATCCCGAGAGCGCGCTGCGCCAGGCCAACGCCAAGTTCACCCGCCGGTTCGAGGCGATCGAGGCGGCACTCGCCGCCGAGGGACGCAGCCCGACGGACTCCACCCTCGAGGAGATGGACGCGCTCTGGGACCGGGCGAAGCTGGCCGAGCGAGGGTGAGTGGGCACGCGTGCCCACTTCGCTATGCTATTGCTATAGCGAAACGAAACCAACGCGCGTTAACCCGGCCTTAACCCCACGCGCACCGCTCAGTGCGCCGGCTGGGCCGCGGTCGACGCCGGGCGCTGGACGAGGATCACCAGCGCGATCATCGCCGCGAAGAGCATCCCGATCAGCAGGAAGACGTCGGCGAAGGCCAGCACCAGCGCCTGCCCGTGGACCATGCCCGAGAGGCGCTGCAGCGCGCCGGCGCCGGCGTCACCGCCGAGCGCCGGCTGCAGCGACGCGGTCATCCCTGCCAGCCGCTCCTCGGCAACCTGCGAGCCCCAGGCGACGTGCTCGCTCAGGCGCTGGTAGTGCAGGTCCGACCGGCTCTGCAGGATGGTGTTGATCCCGGCGAGGCCGAAGGCACCGCCGAGGTTGCGGGTGAGGTTGAAGAGGCCGGAGGCGTTCTTGATCCGGTCGGGTGGCAGCGTGCCCAGGGCGATGACGTTGATCGGGATCATGCAGAACATCAGCGCCACCCCGCGCAGGGCCTGCGGCAGGAACAGCTCGCCGAAGGCCCAGTCGCCGGTGATCGAGGTGAGATCGAAGCTCGAGATGGCGAACCCGGAGAGCCCGAGGAAGATCAGCAGCCGCGGGTCGACCTTGCGCGCCAGCATCCCCACCACCGGCGCCGCCATGAACATGAAGGCCCCGGTGACGAACACCGTCTCGCCCACCTGCAGCGAGGTATAGCCGCGGACCCGCGCCAGGAAGAGCGGATAGAGATAGGTGAGCCCATAGAGCCCGATCCCGAGCACGAAGGTCAGGAGCGAGCCGACGGCGAAGTTGCGGTCGAGGAATGCCCGCAGGTCCACGATCGGCGTCCGCGCCGTCAGCACCCGCCAGAAGAACGCGACCCCGGCCACCACCGCCGCGGCGGCAAGGAGTGCGATGGTGGCGTCCTGGAACCAGTCGTTCTTCTGGCCCTCCTCCAGCACGTATTCGAGGCTGCCGAGGAAGATCGCCATCGCGGCCAGCCCGATGAAATCGAAGCGGCGGAGCAGTCCGTAGTCCGGCTTGTCGAAGTCCACCAGCGTCCAGGCCAGCACGCTCGCCACGATGCCGGGGATGATGTTGACCAGGAACAGCCAGTGCCAGGAGAAGAGCTCGGTGAGATAGCCGCCGACCGTCGGCCCCACCGTCGGCGCCAGCGTCACGGTCAGGCCGACCAGCGCCATCACCGGCGGCTGCGCCTTCTTCGGAAAGATCGTGTAGGCGGCCGCGAACGCCGTCGGAATCATCCCGCCGCCGATGAAGCCCTGGAAGGCCCGGTAGACGATCATCTCGTTGATCGAGGTCGCGGTGGCGCAGAGCAGGCTCGCGAAGGTGAAGCCCGCCGCCGAGATGGTGAAGAGCACCCGCGTCGACAGCGCCCGCGCCAGGAACCCCGACAGCGGGATCATGATCACCTCGGCGATCAGGTAGCTGGTCTGCACCCAGGAGATCTCTTCGGGCGCCGCCGAGAGGCCGGCCTGGATCTCGGAGAGCGACGAGGAGACGATCTGGATGTCGAGGATCGCCATGAACATGCCGAAGACCAGCGCGAAGAACGCCACCAGGCGGCGCAGCGTGACCTGCGGTTCGGCGGTTCCGTCCATGGCCGTCGTCCCCTAGCGCGACGCGGCCGTCGCGGCGTCGCCGCCGGTGCGGATGTCGGCAGAGGCGGTCACCGAGAGGCCCGGCCGCAGCCAGCCCTCGGCGGCCGCCTCCGCGGGGATGGCGATCCGGACCGGCAGGCGCTGCACCACCTTGGTGAAGTTGCCGGTGGCGTTCTCCGGCGGCAGCAGGCTGAACTGCGCGCCGGAGGCCGGCGCGATGCCCTCGATATGTCCGGTCACGTCGCGATCCGGAAAGGCGTCGAAGTGCAGTTCGACCTCGGTCCCGGGCCGAAGCTCGGCGATCTGGGTCTCCTTGAAGTTCGCCTCGACATAGACCGCGTCGAGCGGCACCACCGCGAGCAGGCGCTTGCCGGGCGTCACCAGGTCGCCGACCGCGGCAGAGAGATTGCCGATCGTGCCGTCGAAGGGCGCGCGCAGGGTCGTCGCGTCGAGGTCCCGCTGCGCCTTGTCCCGCGCCGCCTGGAGCCCGGCGATCGTCGCCTGCGCCTCGACCTTCTGCGCGTCGATCACCGCGCGGTTGGCCTCGGCGGTGGCGACGCCGGCCTCGGCCTCCTTTACTGCGGCGTCGGCGGCGGCGGAGGCGGCTTCTACCGCCTCGAGTCGCTGGGCGCTGGCCACGTCGTTGCTGGCAAGGCGCTGGTAACGGGCAAGATCGGCGGTGGCCTGGGTGCGCGAGGCCTCTGCCGCATCAACCCGGGCCCGGGCCTGGGTGGTGCCGGCGTCGGCGGCGGCCGCCTGGGCGTCGATGCGCCGGACCGCGGCGGTCTGCGCCGCGAGCTGCGCCTCGGCTGAGGCGAGCGCGTCGCGGTAGTCGCCGTCCTCCAGCACCACCAGGGGGTCGCCGGCCTTCACCGAAGCGTTCTCCCGCACCGGAATCGCGGCGACGTAGCCGCTCACCTTGGGTGCGATGACTGCGAAGTCGGCCTGAACGTAGGCGTCGTCGGTCTCGACCATGTACCGGCCGACCGTCCAGTAGCGATAGCCGAACCAGCTTGCCGCCCCGATCACCACCAGCGCCAGCACCGCCAGGATCACCCGCCTGCGGCCCCCACCTCGCTTCGTCTCGCCCTCCGACTCCGCGGCAACGGGCGTCGTCTCCGGCGGCATCTGCTCGCGCTCGGCCACCGGCGCGCCGCGCGGGGCGCGGGCTTCCCGGGCTTCCAAATCCTTCGGCATGGGTTCGCTCCCCGCTGCGCGCTCATTGACTGAACCGTTCGGTCAGGGTCTTGACATAGCTCAGCCCAACGGCCAAATCAAGGTGACTGAACCGTTCGGTCATATTTTTTCCGGACCCGAGGCCGCCGGACCGCGGCATAGCGGAGGAACACGCGATGTCCGTGGATGAGAGCCTTGATCCGGCTGCGACGACGGACGTTCCCGAGAGCGGCAAGCGCAAGCAGATCCTCGACGGCGCGCGGCGGGTTTTCCTCAACTCCGGCTTCGAGGCCGCCAGCATGGGCGAGATCGCCCGCGAGGCGAAGGTCTCCAAGGGCACGCTCTACGTCTATTTCGACAGCAAGGAGGCGCTGTTCACCGCGCTGATCGAGGAGGCCAAGGCCGACACTGCCGAGAACCGCATGACCCTCGACCCGGACGCCGACGTGCAGGCAACGCTGACCGATTTCGCGGTCCGCCTGATCGGCAAGCTCATGGATCCGAGGCACATCGCCCTGGTGCGGATGGTGATCGGCGTGGCGGAGAAGTTCCCCCACCTCGCCCTGATCTTTTACGAGGCCGGGCCCAACCACGGCCGGCGCATGGTGACCGCCTATCTCGAGGAGCAGCACCGCCGCGGCCGGCTGACGATCGGCGATTCCGACATCGCCGCCTGGCAGTTCCTGAGCATGGTTACCTATCCGGTCACCGTCCACATGGTGCTGGCCGGCCAGCCCGCCCCCGACGCCGACCGGGTCCAGGCCTACGCCGAAGCCGCGGTCGCCACCTTCCTCGCCGGCCACGCGCAACGGTAAAGGCAAAGTAAATTCCGCAACGGTTCCCTCGTTAAATCAGTCACTTGACCCCTCTGCACACAGTGTGCACACGGGTGCTCTTCAGCCGATCACCGCCTTGCGGAGCATGTTCAGGGCGGTCAGCATGATGAAGACGGCGAAGGCGCGCTTGAGCGGCCTCGGGTTCATCGCGTGGGCGAGCCGCACCCCCCAGGGCGTGGTCCAGAGCGTCACCCCGATCACCACCAGGAAGGCCGGCACGTTGACCAGCCCGACGGTGTAGGGCGGCTTGTCCTCGAGCCCCCAGCCGCTCAGCATGAAGCCGATCACCGAGGGCAGCGCGATCACCAGCCCGAACCCCGAGGCGGTGCCGACCGCCCGGTGGATCGGCATGCCGTAGAGCCGCATCAGCGGCACCCCGAAGCTGCCGCCACCGATCCCCATCAGCACCGAGAGAAACCCCAGGATCGGCGAGGTGATCGCCCGTCCGATCCCCTTGGGCATCGCGTCCCCGAGCCGCCAGTCGTCATGCCCGAAGCCGATGTAGAGCCCGACCAGCGTGCCCAGCACCCCGAAGATCAGCATCAAGCGCGTCAGACTTCATCCCTCCCGCGGCCACCACGCCGAGCACCGCGCCGATGGCGATCCCCGGCCCCCAGCCGCGCAGGATGTCGAAATCCACCGCCCCCTTGGCCGCGTGCCCGCGGACCGAGCGCAGCGAGGTGAAGACGATGGTGGCGAGCGAGGTGGCGATGCAGACCTGCATGATCTGCGGCCCGTCGTAGCCGAGCCCGGTGAAGGTATGCAGGAACGCCGGCACCAGCACGATGCCGCCGCCCACCCCGAGCAGCCCCGCGATCACCCCGGCAAAGGCGCCGATGACCACGAGCACCGCGAGGAGCGTCAGCAGATGCGCGAGATCGGTCGGCGGCATCGGGGTCCTCGGGATCGGCGGCGCGGGCCCCCTGCCCTAGCGCGCCCGGCGCGGCCGTTCAAAGGGATTCCGCCGCCGCGGGCTCCGGCGCCACCTCGGCCAGCGCCCGCCGCACCAGCTCCGGCCCCGCCCCGGCCCGGTGCGCGTTCTCCGACAGCACCCGCCGCCACGCCCGCGCCCCGGGCCGGCCCTGGAAGGCACCGAGCATGTGGCGGGTGATCTGGTGCAGCCCCGTCCCCCGCGACCGCTCGGCCTCGATGTAGGGCAGCATCGCCGCCACCGCCGCCTCTGCCGTGACGTCCGGCCCGGATTCGCCGAAGATCACCCGGTCCGCCGCCCCGAGCAGCGCCGGCGCGTGATAGGCCGCCCGCCCGATCATCACCCCGTCGAGCCCGGCCGAGAGAAAGCCCGCCGCCTGCTCCAGCCCGGTGATGCCGCCGTTGACGGTCAGCGCCAGATCCGGAAACGCCGCCCGCATCCGCAAAACCAGCGGATAGTCGAGCGGCGGGATCTCGCGGTTCTCCTTGGGGCTCAGCCCCTGGAGCCAGGCCTTGCGGGCGTGGATGGCCACCCGCCGCACCCCTGCCCGCGCCAGCGTCTGCAGAAACGCCGGCAGCACTACCTCCGGGTCCTGCTCGTCCACCCCGATGCGGCACTTCACCGTCACCGGCACCGGGCCTGCCGCCGCGATCATCGCCACCGCGCACTCGGCCACCAGCTCCGGCGTCCGCATCAGCGCCGCCCCGAAGCACCCCGACAGCACCCGGTCCGACGGGCAACCGACGTTGAGGTTGATCTCGTCGAACCCCGCCACGCACCCGACCGCCGCCGCCCGCGCCAGGGCCTCCGGGTCCGCTCCGCCGAGTTGCAGCGCCACCGGGTGCTCCGCCGGATCATGGGCGAGCAGCCGCTCCCGGTCCCCCCGCAACACCGCCCCGGTCGTGACCATCTCGGTATAGAGCAGCGTCCGCCGCGTGAACCGCCGATGGAAGAACCGGCAATGACGGTCCGTCCAATCCATCATCGGCGCCACGCTTAGGCGATGCTCCATTAATTCCGTCACTTAAGCTCACTTTCCTGTCGTGTTGGATGGGCCCATGGATCGGCGCCATCGAGCAACCCGTATGGGCACCCAACCGTGAACCGGGCTGGATACCGACTTAATTCGTTAGGTCAAGCCGTTGTTGGCTGCTGTATGGCTGCTGTATGAGGTCGCAGCCAGCAGACCCGTGTTGGCGCCGGCGACGTCCGCGTCGCGCAAGTCGTCTCCTTTCGGAAACTTCGCGGCCTTCCGGCACTGCTGGCGCGGGTGGTCACCCAGCGACTACCTGTCTGCGTGCAGCTTCTCGATCTTGGCTTTCTTGGTGGCCGCATCGGCGTTCGAAGCCAGGATCTGATTGCTGTAGCCGATGTCGTCCTGCTCGGTGACCTGGGACATGTCGATCCGAGGTCGGTGAGCTTCTGCGCGGTGCCCGATCGAGCTGGACCTACGCAAGGGCCGGCCGTCCGACAGTGAGCGGAATCGCGATGGCGAGGGTTGCAAGCAAGCGCTTCCAGATTCCTCTGAGTGTAAGTGCTTCAGGGTCACGCGCTCACGGCGCATGCTCCGACGCGGTCGAGCCATGCGCCGTCAGACCGCCGGCGGCGCCCAGTTGAGAAAGAGGCCGATGTCTCCCGGCACCCCGCCTGGGAAGTTTATCACCATCGCCTTCAGCTTGTAGCCCTGCGGCTTGGCGAGCTTCTCGTAGCGCTCGAAGAACTCCTTGGCCTTGCCCTGCAACGTTTCCGGCCAGTTCGGATCGTAGCTATTGATCGCCCGGCCGCTGTCGGTGCAGAGATCCGAGGGAAAGCTGTAGACCATCGCCTCCATCTTGCCGTCCTTCACCGCGTTCTGCACCAGGCGCCGGACCATGGCGATCTCGTCCTCACTGACGTGCTTGTGCAGGAAATCGGAGGTGAAGGCGGCGAGCTTCTTCTCCTCGACCTCCCGCGCCTTTCGCTCGACGTCCATCTTCTCCATTTCCTTCTGGAGAATGGACATCCTCAGCGCCTCGGCCGACTGTGGCACCGTGCTCGTATCGATCTTCTCGCTCATGTCAGTCTCCCCAGCCCCTCGGGACCCCTGACACCATTCTACCAGAGGAGCGGCGGAAGGGAACGTTACATACAGTAGCGTACCCCGGAATCTCGCTTGACGGCCGCCCTTCGCACCAGCACACGGAGGCTGCCCAGTCCGCCTGCTTGCCCTGTATCGAAGGGATGATCATGGCCCAGCGCGACCCCGACCTCGTCACCGGCGAATGGGTGATGCGCTGCGAGGCGCGCAGCCTCGACGACATCCGTGCCTTCGGCGGCAACGACCTCGCCGACGAGCGCAAGTTCGAGACCGCCGCCCGGCTCTCGGAGATCAACCTCGCCCTTTACCGCACCTTCGCCCGGCCCGCGGTGCGCGCCATGGTTTCGCCGCCGCTCGCCGAGGCGATGCGTCGGATGCACCCGCTCCGGCTCTCCTACGAGATGTTCGGGCCGAAGAACCCCTGGATGGCCTGGGTCGGGACCGAGGCCGAGCGGGTCCGGGCCCGTCGCAGCCCCGCAGAACCCGGCAACCCCTTGGTCGTGGCACAGGCGCTTGCCTCGGAGGCGATTGTCCAGGGCCTCGACGCGTGGCGCAAGGCCGCCGAGCAAATGTCCGAGGAGGCGTTCCATGCCATCTACGGCACCCCGGCCCTGCAGGCTGCGCTCGGGATCGACACCTCGTCGCGGCAGCCGCCGCGAAAGGCGGCGAAGAGCAAGCTCCACGAGGCGCTGGTCGCTCGCCGCATCGAGGAGCTCCGCGCGGGGATGGCGCACGGCGGCCTCCGCGAGGCGCTGGTGCGGGCACTCCTCTGGGTCGGCATGGCCCGCCACGCCGTGGACGAGCGCGGCTTCGCGGCGATCACCCGGCTGCGCGATGCCCACCCCGCCAGCCGGCAGATGGCGCTCGCCGACTTCAAGGCCCTGGTGCGCGAGCAGTACCTGATGCTCGTCCTAGACGAGGAAGCGGCGCTCGGCGCGATCCCGGGCCTCTTGCCCGAAGCGGTCGAGGCGCGCCGGGAGGCCCTTGCGGCGCTCCGGAGCGTGATCGAGGCGAGCGGCGCCCCCGGTGAGCCACTCGCCGAGCGCCTGCGCCGGGTCGCCGCGCTCTTCGGCCTCGGGCCGGAGCTGGTGACGAGCCGCAAGGCATCCTGATGGAGGCGTCGGTGGCGGAGACCCGCGAGAAGTACGAGCGCCTGATCGCCGCCGCGCGCGACGGCACGCCGGCCGTGACCATCGTCGCGCATCCCTGCGACGAGACCTCGCTGCGCGGCGCGACGGAGGCCGCGGCCGAGCATCTGATCGAGCCGGTCCTGGTCGGGCCGGAGCTGAGGATCCGGGGCGTCGCGGCCGAGCACGGCATCGACCTCGCCGGACGCCAGATCGTCGATGCCCCGCACAGCCACGCCGCCGCCGCTCAGGCCGTCGCGCTGATCCGCGAAGGCAAGGGCGAGCTCTTGATGAAGGGTAGCCTTCACACCGACGAGCTGATGCGCGAGGTCACCTCCTCGGCCACCGGCCTGCGCACCGAGCGCCGGATCAGCCATGTCTTCATCATGGACGTGCCCGGCCACCCGGAGACGCTGTTCATCACCGACGCCGCGATCAACATCTTCCCCGATCTCGACACCAAGCGCGATATCGTCCAGAACGCCATCGACCTCTGGTCCGGCATCGGCATGGGCACGCCCAGGGTGGCGATCCTCTCCGCCGTCGAGACCGTGACCACCAAGATCCCCTCGACGATCGAGGCCGCCGCACTCTGCAAGATGGCCGAGCGCGGCCAGATCACCGGCGGCCTGCTCGAGGGGCCGCTGGCCTTCGACAACGCCATCGACCCTGAGGCGGCGCGGATCAAGGGCATCGGCGGCCCGGTCGCCGGGCACGCCCAGATCCTTGTCGTCCCCGACCTCGAGGCCGGCAACATGCTGGCGAAGAACCTGACCTTCCTCGCCCACGCCGACGCCGCCGGCATCGTGCTCGGCGCCCGGGTGCCGATCGTCCTGACCTCGCGGGCCGACAGTGTCCGCACCCGCCTCGCCTCCTGCGCCGTGGCGGCGATCTACGCCAACGCCCGCCGCCTGCTCGTCCCCGTGCCGGGTTGATGGACGCAATCCTCGTCGTCAACGCCGGCTCGTCGAGCCTGAAGTTCCAGATCTTCGCGATTGCCGGCGGCGGTCTCGAGCGACGGGTCCGCGGCCAGGTCGACGGCATCGGCGTCCGCCCGAGGCTGCGCGCCGTCGACGGCGCCGGCGCCGCGCTCGTCGACCGGGGCTTCGCGCCCGCCGAGGTGTCCGACCTGCCCTCGGCCATCGCCGCGACCCGCGCCTGGCTCGCCACCCTCGAGGGCTTCGCACTCCGCGCCATCGGCCACCGCGTCGTCCATGGCGGCCCGGACTTCGACCGCCCGGTGCTGATCGACGAGGCCATCCTCGGCCGGCTCGCCCGCTACCAGTCGCTGGCGCCGCTGCACCAGCCGAACAACCTCGCGCCGATCCGCCTCGCGATGGAGATCAACCCGGAGGTTCCGCAGGTCGCCTGCTTCGACACCGCCTTCCACCGCGGCCATGCCGCGCATACCGACTGCTACGCCCTGCCCCGCGCCCTCTACGACGAGGGCATCCGCCGCTACGGCTTCCACGGCCTGAGCTACGAATACATCGCCCAGCGTCTGCCGGACGTCGCGCCCGGGATCGCCGATGGCCGCGTCATCGTCGCCCATCTCGGCAGCGGCGCCTCGATGTGCGCGCTCCTCGACGGCCGCAGCATCGAAACCACCATGGGCTTCACCGCCCTCGACGGCCTGCCGATGGGCACCCGCCCAGGCCAGCTCGATCCCGGCGTCGTCCTCCACCTGATCGAGGAACGCGGCATGACCACCCCCGAGGTCACCCGCCTCCTCTACAACGCCTCCGGCCTCAAGGGCCTCTCCGGCATCTCCAACGACATGCGCGACCTGCTCGCCAGCCCCGACCCCGCCGCCGCCTTCGCCATCGACCACTTCATCCACCGCTCCGCCCTCAGCGCCGGCGCGCTCGCCGCCGCCCTCGGCGGCCTCGACGCCTTCGTCTTCACCGCCGGCATCGGCGAGCACGCGCCGCGGGTCCGCGCCCGCATCGCCGAGCGCCTCGCCTGGCTCGGCGCCGCCCTCGACCCCGCCGCCAACGAAGCCGGCGCCCCCCGCATCTCCACCGCCGCGAGCCGCGTCGCGCTCCTCGTCATCCCCACCGACGAGGAGCTGATGATCGCCCGCCACACCCTCGCCCTGATAGGACGCGCGCCATGACCCTGCCCGCCGTGAAAGCCAAGCTCCTCGACGGCAAGAAGGGCCTCGTCGTCGGCATCGCCAACGACCGCTCGATCGCCTGGGGCTGCGCCCGCGCCTTCCGCGCCCTCGGCGCCGACCTCGCGATCACCTACCTCAACGAAAAGGCCAGGCCCCACGTCGAGCCCCTCGCCCGCGAGGTCGAGGCCCCGATCTTCCTCCCGATGGACGTCATGGCCGACGGCGAGCTCGAAGCCGTCTTCGACCGCATCGCCCAGGACTGGGGCAAGCTCGACTTCTTCGTCCACTCGATCGCCTTCTCGACCAAGGAGGCCCTCGGCGGCCGCGTCACCGACGTCCCCCGCGCCGGCTTCGCCACCACGATGGACGTCTCGGTCTGGTCCTTCCTGCGCATGGCCCACCTCGCCGAGCCGCTGATGAAGGACGGCGGCACCCTCTTCACCATGACCTACTACGGCTCCGAGAAGGTGGTGGAGAACTACAACATCATGGGCGTCGCCAAGGCCGCCCTCGAATCCGCCGTCCGCTACCTCGCCGCCGAGCTCGGCCCCAAGGGCATCCGCGTCCACGCCATCTCCCCCGGGCCGCTGGCCACCCGCGCCGCCTCCGGCATCCCCGAATTCGACGATCTGCTCGCGAAGGCCAAGGTGAAGTCCCCGGCCCGGGCACTGGTCGACATCGACGACGTCGGCGCCGCCTGCGCCTTCCTCGCCCACGACGCCGCCCGCCTGATGACCGGCCAGGTCCTCCACATCGACGGCGGCTACAACATCATCGACTGACAGCCGTCCCGCAGAGAGCCACTGATGTGGATCGGCGTGCCGGTTGCCTCCCCTTAGCCGTCCAAGCGTGACCTCAGGTTCCGCTTGGTCTTCTTATGACATCCTTATACCGACGGCGGCCTTCCTCCCTCGCTTCCTTATGCCCCTCCTGCCAAATCCAGCGGCACACCGGCTCATGCCGGAAGAGGAGAGAGACATGACGGACCTCGTGATGGTCGCCCTCGGCGTCGGCAGCTTCGCGCTGCTCGGCGCCTATGCCACGCTCTGCGCCCGGTTCTGACGGAACGTCGGAAATGACCTTCGACTACCTGCTCGCCGCGGCCGTGATGGTCGGCCTGCTCGGCTACCTCGGCTACGCGCTCGTGCGCCCTGAGCGGTTCTGAGGGCCTGGACATGACCTTCGTCGGCTGGACCCAGATTCTGATCTTCTGCACGCTCGTCGCCGCCCTCGCGCACGGCCGCTCGGCGGCTGGATGACCCGCGTGCTCGACGGCGACGTCCGCGCCCTTGCCGCCATCGAGCGGCCGGTGTGGCGCCTCACCGGAACCGACCCGGACGAGGAACAGTCCTGGCTCGGCTACGCGCTCGCGCTGCTCGCCTTCAACCTCGCAGGCTTCCTCGCGCTCTACGCGCTGCAGCGGCTGCAGGGCGCGTTGCCGCTCAACCCCGCCGGCATGCCCGCCGGCCCGCCGGCGCTCGCCTTCAACACCGCCGTCTCGTTCGTGACCAACACTAACTGGCAGAACTAAGGCGCCGAAACCACGATGAGCCACCTGACCCAGATGGCCGGCCTGACGGTGCAGAATTTCGTCTCCGCCGCGACCGGCATCGCCGTCGCCGTCGCGGTGATCCGCGGCTTCGCCCGCGCCTCGGCGCGCAGCGTCGGCAACTTCTGGGTCGACCTCACCCGGATCACCCTCTTCGTCCTCCTGCCGATCGCTGCGGTGTTCGCGCTCGTCCTGGTGGCGACGGGCATGCCGCAGACCGTCGCCGGCGCGATCGACGCGACCACGCTCGAGGGGGCGCGGCAGACCATCGCCATCGGCCCGGTCGCCAGCCAGGTGGCGATCAAGATGCTCGGCACCGACGGCGGCGGCTTCTTCAACGTCAATGCCGCGCACCCGTTCGAGAACCCGACGGCGATCGCGAACTTCCTGCAGATGATCTCGATCTTCACCCTCGGCGCGGCGCTCACCAACGTCTTCGGCCGCATGGCCGGCAACGAGCGCCAGGGCTGGGCGATCCTCGCGGCAATGGGCGTGCTCTTCCTTGCCGGCGTCACCGTCGCCTACTGGGCAGAGGCGGCCGGCAACCCGCTTGTCCACGCCCTCGGCATCGACGGCGGCAACATGGAGGGCAAGGAGGTCCGCTTCGGCCTCGCAATGTCGACGCTCTTCGCCGTCATCACCACGGCGGCCTCATGCGGCGCGGTTAACGCCATGCACGACAGCTTCACCGCGCTCGGGGGCATGATCCCGCTCGTCAACATGCATCTCGGCGAGTTCATCGCCGGCGGCGTCGGCGCCGGGCTCTACGGCATGCTGATCTTCGTGCTCGTCGAAGGGGTCCCCATGCTGAAGCACATCCGTCCCGCCCTCGTCATGATCCTTCTCATGACCACCGTCACCGGCCTTCTCTATCCGCTCGCCATCACCGGCCTCGCCCAGGCCTTCTTCCCCGCCCAGGCCAACGGCAGCCTGATCGAGCGCGACGGCCGGGTCGTCGGCTCGGCCCTGATCGGCCAGAGCTTCACAACCGATCGCTACTTCCACGGCCGCCCCTCGGCCACCGCGCCCGAGCCCTACAACGCCGCCGCCTCGTCCGGCTCGAACCTCGGCCCGACCAACGCCGCGCTGATCGAGCGGGTGGCGGCCGGGGCCGCCGCGCTGAAGGCCGAGAACCCGTCCACCCCGGTGCCGATCGACCTCGTCACCACCTCCGCCTCTGGTCTCGACCCGCACATCTCGCCGCAAGCCGCCGCGTTCCAGGCGCCGCGCGTCGCCGCCGCCCGCGGCGTGCCCGCCGACGAGGTCGCCGCCCTCGTGGCGGCCCACACCGAGGGCCGGACGCTCGGCCTCTTCGGTGAACCCCGCGTCAACGTGCTGGCCCTCAACCTCGCACTTGACGCCGCGACAGCCCCCTGAACAGCATGGTCGAGGGATGACAGCATTGCCGACGACCGCCGAGACCCCGAGGCACGCCCCTCGCCCGACGCCCTGCTCGACGAAGCCGTCCGCGAAACCCGCGGGCGGCTGAAGATCTTCCTCGGCGCCGCCCCCGGCGTCGGCAAGACCTGGGAGATGCTGACCTCCGGCCAGGCGCTGCGCCGCGACGGCGTCGACGTGGTAATCGGCGTCGTCGAGACCCACGGCCGCGCCGAGACCGCCGCCCTCGTCCGCGGCTTCGAGGTCATCCCCCGCCGCCGGATCGCCTACCGCGACCAGACCCTCGAAGAGATGGACCTCGACGCAATCCTCGCCCGCCACCCGGCGCTGGCGCTGGTCGACGAACTCGCCCACACCAACGCGCCGGGAAGCCGCCACCCGAAGCGCTACCAGGACGTCGAGGAACTGCTCGCCGCCGGACTCGACGTCTACACGACGATGAACATCCAGCACATCGAAAGCCTCAACGACGTGGTTGCCCGCATCACCCGGATCCGGGTGCGCGAGACCGTGCCCGACTCGATCCTCGAGCGCGCCGACGACATCGAGGTGATCGACATCACCCCGGACGACCTGATCCGCCGCCTCAAGGATGGCAAGGTCTACGTCCCGCGCACCGCCGACCGCGCGCTCGCCCACTACTTCTCCCCCGGCAACCTCACCGCGCTGCGCGAGCTCGCCCTCCGCGCCGCCGCCCAGCGCGTCGATGCCCAGCTCCTCACCCACATGCAGGCGAACGCCATCGCCGGCCCCTGGGCCGCCGGCGAGCGCGTCATCGTCTGCATCAGCGAGGATCCTCGCGCGGCGGGTCTCGTCCGCCTCGCCGACCAGCTTCATGCGCCCTGGACCGCCGTTACCATCGAGACTCCCCGCAGCGCCGAGCTCACCGAGGAAGAGCGCGACCGCATCGCCGACACTTTGCGCCTCGCCGAACGCCTCGGCGGCGAGGCCGCCACCCTGCCGGGCGGCGGGCACACCGTCGCCGAGGACCTGCTCGCCTACGCGCGCACGCAGAACGCCACCCAGATCGTCATCGGCAAGTCCAGCCGCTCGCGCTGGTTCGAGATGCTGCACGGCTCGGTCGTCCACGATCTCCTGCGTCTTTCCGGAGGCATCAGCGTCCAGGTCATCGCGGGAGACGAAGCCGCCGAGCCGATCCCGAGAAAGACGGTTCGGACGCGCGACGCTTCGCGGCGGCTCGACTGGATTCCTTACACCGTAGCGTTGCTCGCGGTCCTTGCTGCGCTCGCCACCGCCAAGCTCATCGAGCCGCTCGTTGGCGTCGAGTCGCTCGACCTTGCCTTCCTGACCGCCGTGGTGGCGATTGCGGTGCGCTTCGGCCTCGGGCCCTCGCTCTTCGCGGTGGTCGGCGGATCGCTGAGCTACAACTTCTTCTGCACCCGGTCCACACGCTGACGATCGCCAGCCCGACGAACCTCGCGGCCTTCATCTTCTTCACCGTCGTCGCCGTGCTCGTCTCCAACCTCGCCGCACAGGTCCGTCTCCAGGCAATGACGGCCCAGCGCCGCGCCCGCACCACCGAGGACCTCTACGCCTTCAGCCGCAAGCTCGCAGGCGCCACCGAACTCGACGACGTGCTCTGGGCCACCGCCTACCAGATGGCCTCCCAACTCGGCGTGCAGGTGGTCCTGCTGCTGCCCGACGCCAACGGCGCCATCTCGGTCCGCGCCGGCTACCCGCCCGAGGACACGCTCGAGCCCGCCGACATCGCCGCCGCCCGCTGGAGCTACGAGAACAACCGCCCAACCGGCCGTGGCGCCGACACCCTGCCCGGCGCCCGCCGCCTGTTCATGCCGCTGCGCACCGCCGGCGGCGCCATCGGCGTCGTCGGCCTCGATACCGAGCGTCCGGGGCCGTTGCTCACCCCCGAGCAGCGCCGCCTGTTCGACGCCCTGTCCGACCAGGCTGCGGTCGCCATCGAACGCGTCAACCTCGTCGCCGACGTCGAGACCGCCCTCCGCGCCGCCGAGGCCGACCGCCTGCGCCAGGCGTTGCTCACCTCGATCTCCCACGACCTGCGCACGCCGCTCGCCGCCATCGTCGGATCGGCAGGGACGCTGCGCGACTTCGCCGCCGACCTGACCGAGGCGAGCCGCGCCGAACTCGCCGCAACGATCCTCGACGAATCCGAACGGCTCAACCGCTTCATCGCCAACCTCCTCGACATGACGCGCCTTGAATCCGGGGCCGTCGCGCCGAACCACGCCCCGCACGATCTCGGCGAGATCGTCTGCAGCGCCCTGCAGCGCGCCGGCCCGGTGCTCTCCGGCCGCCGCACCGACGTCGACCTGGCGCCCGACCTCCCGATGGTCGAGGTCGACCCGGTGCTGATGGAGCAGGTGCTGTTCAACCTGCTCGACCGCGCGCAGGAGGGCGACAGCGTGCGTGCCGGCACCGGCCTCGGCCTCGCGATCTGCCGCGGCTTCGTCGAGGCCATGGGCGGAACCATCGTCGCCGGCAAACCGCGCCGACGGGCCCGGCGCGGTCTTCACCGTCGCGCTGCCTGCCGCCGCCCAGCGGCGGCCGCCTCCGGGTCGTGGAAGAGGTAGAGGCTGGTTCCCTCGCCTGTCGATTCGTCGAGGCCCAGGTCTTCCGGCGTCTCCGCGTGCACATCGTCCCCTCCGTCAGGAGGCGCGGCCGGCGCTGCGGCCGAGCTGCGAGACAAGCAGCGGCTCGTTGATCCGCAGCCACGTTTCGGCGATCAGCCCCTCCTCCATCCGGTAGAGTGCGACGCCGTCGAAGACGACGCGGGCTCCATCGGGCGCGATGCGCTGGAACGGCCCGGAATGGGTGGCGTGGATCTGCCAGTGCGCCGAGACGAACGCCGCGGTTGCGATCGTCGCCAGCGTCTCGAAGCTCATGTCGCTGAACGACTAGGAACCGGTGGCCGTGGTCGCGGACTTCCTCGCCGGGGTTGCCGCCGACCTAGCTCTACGGATGACGGCGCCCTCGCCAGTTGCACCTCACGCCGCCTCGAACACCAGCGCCTTCTCCGGCTCGAACCCGAACAGGAGCTCCGCCCCGAGGTCGAACGGCCGGTCGCCGTCGAGCGCCACCACCACCCGCCCCCCGGTGGTGAGCTCGAGGTTCACCACCGTCTCGGTCCCGAGCCGCTCCACCAGCGACACCCGCCCGTGCAGGTGCCCGCGCTCGGCGACCTCGCCGGGATGCAGGAACTGCGGGCGCACCCCGAGAACCGCCGAAGCGCCCGGCGCGAAGCGGCCGATGGCGCGCGGGATCGTCACCGGCTCCAGCGCCGGCGAGGCCACGGTCACGCCGCCGTTCGCCACCTCCTTCACCTCGACGTCGAGGAAGTTCATCTTCGGCGAGCCGAGAAAGCCTGCCACGAACTGGTTCGCCGGGTTGTGGTAAAGCTCTAGCGGCGAGCCCACCTGCATCACCTCGCCGGCGCGCAGCACCACGATCTTGTCGGCCAGCGTCATCGCCTCGACCTGGTCGTGGGTCACGTAGATCATCGTCGCGCCGAGATCCTTGTGGAGCTTGCCGATCTCCATCCGCATGTCGACGCGCAGCGCCGCGTCGAGGTTGGAGAGCGGCTCGTCGAAGAGGAACACCTTGGGCTTCCTCACGATCGACCGCCCGATCGCAACCCGCTGCCGCTGCCCGCCGGAGAGCTGGCTCGGCTTGCGCTCGAGCAGCGGCTCCATCTGCAGGATCCGCGCCGCCTCGTCGACGATGCGCTTCTTCTCCGCCTTCGGTGTCCCGGCCAGCGTCAGCCCGAAGCCGATGTTCTCGCGCACCGTCATGTGCGGGAAGATCGCGTAGCTCTGGAACACCATCGCGATCTCGCGCTCCCGCGGCTGCATGTCGTTGACCCGGGTTCCGTCGATGTAGAGATCGCCGTCGCTGATCTCCTCGAGCCCCGAGATCATCCGCAGCAGCGTCGACTTGCCGCAGCCCGACGGCCCGACGAAGACCACGAACTCGCCGTGCCGGATGTCGAGGCTCACGCCCTTGATGATGTCGACGCTGCCGAAGCTTTTCTTCAGATCGACGAGCTTAACGTCCGCCATGTTCCGTTTCCTCCGAAATCCGATGTCTCAGCCCAGATGCAGCCAACCGTCTTCGTCGATCTTGACCGGCGCCGGGTCGGTGATCTCGCCGACGAACGGCCCGCCGCCGGGATTGTGCAGGAAGCCGAGGAGCACCAGGCCCGCACCGGTCTCCACGATCCGTGCCGCATAGCGGTCGAGAGCCGGATCGCCATCGAGGAAGGGTCCCGGCGCCAGCGTCCACGGCCCGCGCGGGTCGTCGGCCACCAGGTAGTGGGTGCCCCGCACCGGCGGTCCAGGATAGCGTGCCGCATAGCCGGCGGCGTAGTGCTCCGGGGCGGTGCAGAACAGGCAGTACCAGCGCGCTCCCACGGCAAAGACCTGCGGCACCTCCATCTGCCCGAACGTGCCTCCGGCGTAGACCGGATCCCCGAGCCGCCAGTCCCGAAGGTCGGGCGAGGTCGCAAACCCAATCGCCCCGGCCGCGTTCGGCTCCGCCACCCCCGGCACCCGCGCGGTGAAGAACATCAGCCAGCCGTCGCCCTTGGGATCGCGCATCACCCAGGGATCGCGCATCGCCCGGTCGTGCCAGTGGCCGGGCGCGAACTCCTCGTAGCGTTCGTCGATGTCGAGGACGAGCCCGTCGCCAACGCGGCTCCAGTGGTGGAGATCGGTGCTCGTCGCGTGGCCGATGCGCTGCTTCATCCCCTCCTCCGCCCGGCTCGTGCCGGTGTAGAAGAGGTGCCAGAGCCCGTCGTCGCCCTTCACCACCGAACCGGTCCAGGTGGTGCAGTCGTCCCACGCCGGCGACGCCGCCGGCGCGAAGGTGGTGCCCTGGAGCACCCAGGCCTTCAGGTCCCGGCTCGTCGCATGGCCGACCGAAACGTTGAAGTGGCGCCGATCCGGGTCGCCGAGTGACTTGTCCGCCTGCAGGAAGAACCCGTGCCAGAGGTCGCCGTCGCGGACATACCAGCTGTCCCAGACCCACTTCTTCGACAGTGCTATGGTCACGGCCCCTACCCTTTCACGCCGGTCGAGGCGATCGACGAGATGAACGCCCGCTGCAGCACCAGGTAGAAGAGCAGAACCGGCACGGTAATGACCGAGAGGTACGCCATGAGCTCGCCCCAGACCGGGTTGAGCTGGAAGAAATACTGCAGCCCCACCATCACCGGCCGGTAGCTCTCGGCCTGGGTCACCATCAGCGGCCAGAGATACATGTTGTACATGTAGAGGAACTTCAGGATCGCCGCCGTGGCGATCACCGGCCCGGACAGCGGCATCACCACCCGCCAGTAGATCTGGAACCAGCTTGCGCCCTCCACCCGGCACGCCTCGATCAGCTCCCGCGGCAAGTCCTTGAAGAACTGCACGAACAGGAAGATCGTCAGCCCGTCGGCGATGAACGGTACGATCTGCACCTGGTAGCTGTTCAGCCAGCCCACCGTGATGCCTTGGGTCGACACCCACGGAAGATTGTTGACCACGATCAGCATCGGGATCGCGATCGTCTCGAACGGCACGATGAAGGTCGCGATGACGATCGCCAGTACGACCTCGCGCCCCCGCCACTTCAGGAACACGAACGAGAAGGCGGCGAGCGAGCAGAGGAAGAGCGCCAGCAGCACCGTCAGTCCGGTCACCAGCACCGAATTGAAGATGAAGGTGGCGACCGGCGCCCGCCGGAACGCCGAGATGTAGTTGTCGAGCGAAATTTCCCCCACCGGAAGGAACGCGCGTAGGCTCGAGGTGTCGCTGAGAAGCTGCGGGTCGGGCTTCAGTGATGACATCACCATGAAGAGCAGCGGCCCGATGAAGATCGCCGCCCCCAGGATCAGCAGACCATAACGCCAGGTCTTGTCCCAGCCGACATTCCTGCCTTCGACCGTCGCCATCAGTTCTTCTCCCGCGTCAAGTAGCGCTGGACGAGCGAGATCGTCAGCACGATCAGGAACAACACCACCGAGATCACCGAGCCCGCGGCGATATCCTGCTTGCGATAGCCGCGCTCGACGGCTTGGAAGACCATAGTCTGCGTCGAGTTGAGCGGCCCGCCCTGGGTCATCACGTCGATCTGCGCGAAAAGCGCGAAGGCCTGCATGGTGATGACGATGAGCACCAGCACCGCGGTATTCCTGAGCCCCGGCCAGGTCACGAAGCGGAACGCCTGCCACCGCGACGCGCCTTCGATGTTGGCAGCCTCGTAGAGCGTCGGCGAAATCGTCTGCAGCCCGGCCAGCCAGATCACCATTTGAAAGCCCACCGCCTGCCAGATCGACATCGCCATGATCGCCGGCAGCGCCGTCGACGGGTTACCGAGCCAGTCCACCGGCTGGAATGCCCCGAAGCTCACCCAGGAAAGGATAGTGTTGAGAAGCCCGTTGTTGCCGTCGTAGATGAAGCGCCAGAGCAGCGAGACCACGACGATCGACACCACCACCGGCATGAAATAGACGGTTCGGAAGAAATTGATGCCGCGGAGCTTCTGGTTGATCATCAGCGCCAGCAGCAGCGCCAGCCCCCCCTGCACTGGGGCGATCACCAGCACGAAGAGGAACGTGTTGCGCAGCGCCTTCATGAAAACGACGTCGCTCGCCAGCACGTAGGTCCGGTTCTCGCCCCAAGTGAAGCTGAACCATTCCTGCTTGCCCTGGAGGTGGGGATAGTCGGGGTTGTTGCGGGTATAGCCGCGCAGCCGCGGATAGGCCGGCGCGCCGTCGTCGTCGAGCTTGACCGCCCCGGCATCGTCGCGCTCCGGCTCGAGGGTCAGCGTCGACAGCCCGAGCAGCCGCTCGAAGTTGGCTGTGCCGACCCACTCGGTCGGGTTCGGCGAGAACAGCCGCTGGTTGGTGAAGCTGAAATAGAACGCCAGCCCGAACGGCACGATGATGAACAAGAGGATCAGGCCGAAGGCCGGCGCGGCCATCGCCCATCCGGCTCGGTTCGATGACAATAGGCTGGACCTGGCCGCCACGGCGCCCTCCCTCGATGGCAAAGAGATGCTTGGGCTGCCGGCGTGCACTCCGGTTAAGCGAAGATTAATTCCGGCAGCCTTGTTGTTTCAGATCAATAGCTTGACCCCCCTGCACACAGTGTGCAGATCAGCCCCCGATGTGCCCGTAGCCCTGGTTGGCCTCGATGTCGGCGTCGATCTCGTCGACCGCAGCATCGAGCGCCGTCGCTACGTCCGCCCCATCGGCGATGTCGGAGACCGCCTTCTGGAACACCCGGCTCTGCACCACATAACCCGGCGTCACCGGCCGAAGCGTGCCCTGCTCGGCCGAGAGCTCATAGAAGGCCTCCATCGGCGCGCCTTCAGAATAGTACTTGCTCTCCGCCGCCGCGGACTTGGTCGGTGGGATCAGCCCGATGCCGTCCGAGAACGCGGTGAAATACTTGTCCTGCAGCGCGAACTCGATAAAGGCGTTGGCCCCGTCCTGGTGCTCGCTCGTCGCCGTCACCGCGAACTGCCAGCTCGCCGCCCCGATCTTCGGCCCGTTGCCGAAATCAACCGCCGGCAGGAATAGCATGTCGTCCCCGAACTTCTCCAGCGCCGGCAGCGCGATCCAGTTGCCGGTATAGTTCATCGCGTACTTGCCGTCCGCAAAGCCATTCTGCCAGTCCGCCGGATCCTGCGACGTCCCCGGCGCCAACCCGCGCTCGAAGACGCTCTGCCACCACTCGCCGAACTCGATCGCCGCGTCGCCGTTCAGCACCCCCTCGGCGCTCTGGTAGGTGTCGCGATCCACGATGTCGCCGCCGAAGCTCACCAGCATCGGCCCGAAGGCGTAAGGATACCACTCACCCTTGTCGGCCATGCCGAGGTTCAGCGGATACTCGAACTCGCCCAACTCCTTCAGCGTCACCAGCGCCGCGTCAAACTCGTCCTTGGTCCAGGGCTCCGCCAGCGTCGGGATCCGGATGTCGTACTTCTCCAGGATCGACTTCCGCGCGAAGATCGCGATCGCCGCGTCCCACAGCCCCACCGAATAGAGCTGGTCGTTCCACCGCCCGATCGGCCCCGGCAGGAAACCTTCGAGCTTGCTCTCGTCGATCTGCAGCGGTGCGAGATACCCCGCCCAGGCCCAGTTCGGCATGATCGGCCCGTCGACGTCGAGAATGTCCGGCAGCTCGCCCGACAGCGCCGCCGCGGTGACCGAGTCGTTGTAGGCCGCCTGCGGGAACTGCTCGATCACCACCTTCCAGTCGCCCTGCGAAGCGTTGAAGTCGTCGACGATCCCGGCCAGGATATCCCGCTCCACGGCGTTTCCGGCCCCGTGGTACCACAGGCTCAACTCGGTCTGCGCCGCAGCCGCGCCCGCAAGGCAGGTGGTGGCGAGCAGCGCCGCTCCGGCTCCCATCAGTCTTCTCATTTGTGTCTCCTCCTGGTTGCTTATGCCGTCTTCGGATCCGGCCGCGACACGACGGAGTCCCGCCAGCGCAGGTCGCCCCGGATCTCGATCCTTGTTCCCCGCTCCAGCGGTTCCTCGCCGCGCAGCGCGCCCAGCATCAGCCGCGCCGCTGCCTCGCCCATTCGCTGATAGGGCAGCTCCATCGTCGTGAGCTTGGGGTAGAGCGTCTCCGAAATCACCCGGTAGTCGTCGTAGCCCGCCACCGACATTTCCTCCGGCACCGCCACCCCGCGCGCGCGCAGCAGCCCGTAGACCGTCACCGCCAGCCGGTCGTTGCCGCAGAGCAGCACCGTCGGCGGCGCCCCCGTGGCCATCATCCTGTCGATCGCCTCGCCGAGCGCCGCCCGCTCCCCCGGCCCCCCGTCGCGGTCGGCGTCTATCACCAGGTCCGGATCGAACCGGATCCCCGCCGCCGCCAGCGCCCTGCGGTACCCGTCCAGGCGCAGCGGATACGCCACCAGACCGCTCGGCAGCGTCAGGAATCCTATCCGTCGGTGCCCGTCCGCGATCAGCGCGGCCGTCAGCGTCTCCTCGCCATGCACGTCGTCGGGCAGCACACAGGGCGTCCCTGCCTCGTCGAAAGCGTTGACCAGCAGCAACCGCTCGGCCGCGCCCATCGGTGGCAGCTCGATCTGCATGCGATGATCGGCAACGTAGAAGATGCCCTCGACCCGATGCTCGCGCAGCGTACGGAACAGTTGCGGCACCATGCCGAGGTCCCCGCCGGTATCCGAGATCAGGAGCGTCATTCTCCGTTCCGCGAGGATGCGCTGGATCCCCTGGACGATCTGCACGTCCGGCAGACCCGTCGTACCGCCGCCCGCCTGCCGCCCGCTGATCGCCCCCGTGACGAGCCCGACCAACCCGGTCCGCTGCGACCGCATCGCCCGCGCCGCGCTCGATGGAACGTAGCCGAGATCGCCCATCGCCGCCTCGATCGCCTCGCGGGTCCGCGTGTTCACCGGCGCATCGCCATTAATCACGCGTGAGACCGTCTTCGGCGATACGCCAACCGCCCGCGCCACATCGTAGATCGTCGGCATAGGCCCCATTCCCTTCATGACATCGGTGTCATGACATCGGTGTCACTACCGCGAGCGGGCAATTCGGTCCAGCGATATCGGCGCTCCGAACGACAGGCGCCTCGCGCTGCCTCGCCCGCGCGCCCGACAGCCGTGCTTTCCGAAAAGGATTGCGCGAATCGGCGCGATCCCGTATGGGCCACGCCACTAGCAAGGCTATGCCGGGAGAAGGCGGGGCGACCCGCCGCCGAAGGAGCAACCGCCCCGGAAACTCTCAGGTCCAAGGACCGGCACGGCCTCAACACTCCGGAAAGCGGCCCGAAAGGCCCACCGAAGGAGAAAGCCCGGAATTCCGGGCGAAACTCTCAGGTCCAAGGCACGGAGGGGGCGCGCGGCGAGAGCCGCCCGTGCTCGGAGTGTGACCAAATGACCCAGATTGCCGTGATTGGCGCCGGCGTGACCGGCCTGACGACCGCCTACGAACTCATCGACCGCGGATTCGACGTGACCGTGTTCGACCGCAACCGCTATGCCGCCATGGAGACCAGCTTCGCCAACGGCGGCCAGCTCTCCGCCTCCAACGCCGAGGTCTGGACCCAGTGGGGCACCGTGCTGAAGGGCCTCAAGTGGATGCTCCAGGCCGACGCCCCTCTCCTCGTGAATCCCGCCCCGACCCTGCACAAGATGCGCTGGATGGCCGAGTTCCTGTCGAATATCCCGAACTACAAGCGTAACACCGTCGAGACCGTCCGCCTCGCTATCGCCGCCCGGGCGGTGCTGTTCGAGATGGCAGCGCGCGAGGGCATCGACTTCGACCTCGAGCGCCGCGGCATCCTGCACTTCTACGACCGCCAGAAGGACCTCGCCCACGCCCGCATGGTCAACGGCCTGCTGGCGGAGGGCGGCCTCGTTCGCCGCGAACTGTCGCCGGGCGAGATCCGCGAGGTCGAGCCGGCGCTCACCGGCGACTTCGTCGGCGGCTTCCTGACCGAAAGCGACAGCTCGGGCGACATCCACAAGTTCACCATGGGCCTGGCCCGCGCCTGCGCCCGTCGCGGCGCCGACCTGCGGTTCGGCACCGAGGTGGCCGCCGTGACCGCAACTGACGGCGGGGTGCGGATCACCTCGAACGGCCGCGACGAGCGTTTCGAGGGCGTGGTCGTGTCCGCCGGCGTCCGCAGCCGCGAGCTGGGCAAGGCCCTGGGCGACCGGGTGAACGTCTATCCGGTCAAGGGCTACTCGATCACCGTGCAGCTCGATGATGCCGCGAGCCAGGCCGCCGCCCCCTGGGTGAGCCTGCTCGACGACCGCGCGAAGATCGTCGCCAGCCGCTTCGGCCGGGACCGTTTCCGCATTGCCGGCACCGCCGAGTTCAACGGCGCCAACCGGGACATCCGCGCCGACCGCATCCGGCCGTTGGTGGAGTGGACCGAGAAGCACTTTCCCGGCATCTCGACCGAGCATGCGACACCCTGGGCTGGGCTGCGGCCGATGATGCCGTCGATGCTGCCGCGGGTTGGCCGCGGCCGCGCCCCCGGCGTCTTCTACAACACCGGGCACGGCCACCTCGGCTGGACCCTTTCGGCCGCCACCGCCCGGATCGTCGCCGAGAGCGTCGCCGAGGCGCTGGCCCCGCGCCGCGTCGTCGTACCGACCCTGGTGGCGGCCGCGGCCTGAGCATCGGGGGCAGGCCCGCCGGAAGGCCGGCCTACCCCACCATCGGCCTTTTGTTGCGCCTGCGAATATGCTAGGCGACCGGCGAAGCAAGAACCGAGACGCTGGGGGAACCGCAATGCAGCTCGACAAAATCTCGCCCGGAGAAAACCCGCCCTACGACATCAATGTCGTGATCGAGATCCCCGGTGGCGCCGGCGGCGGCTCGCCGGTCAAGTACGAGATCGACAAGGACTCGGGCGCGCTCTTCGTCGACCGCATCGTCAACGTGCCGATGTTCTACCCCAACAACTACGGCTTCGTGCCGAACACGCTCCACGAGGACGGTGACCCGGTTGACGTCATGGTCCGCACCGAGGTCACGCTGATCGCCGGCTCGGTGATCCGCTGCCGGCTGATCGGCGTCCTGCACATGGAGGACGACGGCGGCATCGACGACAAGCTCATCGCCATGCCGATCGAGAAGGTCGACCCCTTCCAGGCCGAGATTCAGGACCTCCAGGACCTGCCGATCCGCCATCGCGAGCGCATCTGGCACTTCTTCGAGCACTACAAGGCCCTCGAGCAGGGCAAGTGGGCCAAGATCACCGGCTGGGGCGACAAGGCCGACGCGCAAGCCATTCTGATGACCTCGATCGAGCGCTACAAAAAGGGCAAGGCCGCCGCCTGACCCTCCACGCCGCCGGCCCGGCTCGTGCCGGCGGCCATCGGCGGCGCCGTCCTAGGGGGAATCCGCCAGGATGCGACGCGTAACGGAGTTCCGGTGGCTGCGCCGGTCGCGCACCCTGGGCATGGCGCGGTTCTGGCGGCCCCGGCTGGTGTTCTGGGCCGGCGCGCTGGCGGTCGGCCTGATCAGCGTTCTCTTCGCCTGGATGGCCGACGAGGCCCAGGCGCTCTTTGCCGGCGCCACCGCCGGCCCCGGTTGGAACCGCTTCATACCGCTCGTCCTTACGCCAGCGGGCTTCGTTGTTTGCGCCTGGCTGGCGCACCGGCACTTCCCGGGCTCCCAGGGCAGCGGCATCCCCCAAGCGATCGCCGCGCGCCACCTGCGCGAGGACGAGGACCGCACTCGGCTCCTCGCGCTGCCGATGGTCGCCGGCAAGCTGGTGCTCACCGTCGTCGGCCTCGGCTGCGGCGCCTCGATAGGCCGCGAGGGCCCAACGGTGCAGCTCGGCGCCGCGCTGATGCTGCAGGCCGCCCGCCTCGGCGGCATGGCGCACGCCCGCGGCCTGATCCTCGCCGGCTCCGCCGCTGGCATCGCCGCGGCGTTCAACGCGCCGCTCGCCGGCATCGTCTTCGCCATCGAGGAGATGGGCCGCGGCTACGAGGCCCGCACCAACGGCGTCGTGCTCTCGGCGGTGATCATCGCCGGCCTCGCCTCGCTGGCGATCCTCGGCCACTACACCTATTTCGGCGTCAGCGACGCCACCGCCGCCTTCCCCCGCGACATGCCGCTGGTGATCGCCTGCGGGGTGATCGGCGGCGCCCTAGGTGCCGGCTTCAGCGCCGGTACTCTGCGCCTCACCCGACGGATTCCGCCGCTGGCGCGCCGGCCAGCCGATCCACCGGGTCGTGGCCGTCGCCGCTATCGCCGGCCTCGCCGTCGCGGTCATCGGCATCGCCTCGGGGGGGCTCACCTTCGGCACCGGCTACGAGCAGGCCCGCGGCGCCATCGAAGGCGAGCCGCTGCCGGCCACCTATTTCGTCGGCAAGCTCCTCGCCAGTCTCGCCTCCACCGTCTCCGGCATCCCCGGCGGCCTCTTCGCGCCGGCCCTCTCCGTCGGCGCCGGCATCGGCAGCACCATCGGTCTCGTCCTCGGCGCCAACATCGGCCTCGCCGCCATCCTCGGCATGGTCGCCTATTTCTCCGGCGTGGTGCAGGCGCCGATGACCGCCTTCGTCATCATCCTCGAGATGACCGGCAACCACGACAACGTCATCCCGCTGATGACCGCCGCCATGCTCGGCTACGGCACCTCGCGGCTGCTGTCGCCCGAGCCGCTCTACCACGCGCTCTCGCGCCTCATCATCGCCGACGAGCTCCGCCGCAAGCGCGCCGAGGCCCAGGCCGACGCCGGCTCTCAGCCCAGCGAGAACCCCTCCGGGTAATCGTGCTTGCCGTCGAAGTCGTGCTTGCCGAGCGGCACCCCGGCCTGCTTCAGCGCCACATGCGCCATCGCCTGGTGAAAGTAGAGGTTCGGCAACCCGAACTCGTTAAGGAACGCCTCCCCCGGCAGATCCAGCACCGCAAACCCCGCCTGCTCGCGCACGATCCGGCCCTCGGCTCCGTCGAACGCCGCCGGGTCGAGCCCCGCCAGGTGCGCCCGCGCTCCGGCGATCCGCGCCTTCAGACCCGCCGCGTCCAGCGGCCCGCGCAGCTCCGGGGCCCGGGCGCCGGCCAGCCCGAAGGCGATCCGCAGGCAGAACTGCACGGCCGTCGCCACCTGCCGTTCAGCGCTCAGCATCCCCGCCGCCGGCCGCTGCGCCAGCGCCGCCGCGAACCGGTCTCCCAGGCGCGCCTCTGCCGCCGCCAGCTCCGCCTCAAGCCGATCGAGCACGCCGCCGAAGACCGGCACCGAGGCACGATAAAGTGGCGGCCGCACAGGCGACATCACGCTCCCTTCCCGAACCGGCCCCGGTTCGCACAGCCACAGGTCCGGCGCAAGACCGTTGCACAATCCTCGCGTTCCTGTAATGTTCCGATTGTACCGGCCCGCACTATACCGCTAGATGTTGATGATGACGATTGACCCAGCCCAAGACCTGAGACGGGACCTTGCCGGCCGCCGCTTCGCGACGGTACTCGCCGACCCACCTTGGCGCTTCGTCAACCGCACCGGCAAGGTCGCCCCCGAGCACCGCCGCCTCAGCCGCTACCCGACCTTGACCGTCGAGGAGATCTGCGCGCTGCCGGTCGCCGACCACCTCGCCGCCACCGCCCACTGCTACCTCTGGGTGCCGAACGCGCTCCTGCCCGAAGGCCTCCAGGTCCTCGCCGCCTGGGGCTTTGCGTACAAGTCGAACCTCATCTGGCACAAGGTCAGGAAGGACGGCGGCTCCGACGGCCGCGGCGTCGGCTTCTACTTCCGCAACGTCACCGAGATCATCCTCTTCGGCACCCGCGGTCCCAACGCCCGCACCCTGCCGCCCGGCCGCCGCCAAGTGAACATGCTCGCCACCCGCAAGCGCGAGCATTCCCGCAAGCCCGACGAGCAATACGACCTGATCGAGGCCTGCAGCCCCGGCCCCCACCTCGAGCTCTTCGGCCGCGGCACCCGCAAGCACTGGACCGTCTGGGGCAACCAGGCCACCGACGACTACCGCCCCGACTGGGACACCTATTCCTACAACTCCGGCTCCCTCGCCGCCGAATAGCGCGCGCCCCCGGCTTTCATATAGGTTTGCTAACCTGGAGAGCAGTCGTTTTCCGCCAACAGGCGGAAAACCAGCAAGGAAACCGTGCGCGCACCGCGCGCTCGAAATGGCCGCAAAGGCGGCCTCCCCCGCCCCCGCCTCATCCCAGCAGATCCGGCTCCGCCACCTCCGCCGTCGCCCCGCCGACCGCCGCCAGCGGCAGCCCGATCAGCAAGAGCGGGCACGGATTGCCGACCCCACGGCTCACCCGGTCCGCGAGCTTGCGCCAATGCGTCGTCGCCTGCCCGAACTTGTCCGCGACGAAGGTCCGCGCGAACGCCTCGGCAAACTCCGCACCCCCCGCCACCAGCCGCTTGACCGCCTGCACCTGCCGGTCCGTCCGCCGCTTCATGCCAAGCGGCATCAGCCCCTCCGCATCGCCGATGCCATTCTCCCGCAGGTACCCCGCCACCAGGTCCGCCATCCCCGCCTGCAGCGCCGCGCCGCGGGTCACGATGATCCCCAGGCTGATCACCGACTGCGCGTGCAGCCGCTGGAAGTTCTCGAGGTCCCGGTCGAAGAACGGGTCCTTGTTGTTCCACTCGATCTCGAGGGCCAGCGTTCCCGCCGCCCCGCGCCGCACATGATCAATCTCGTGGGTAACCGCCTCCTTCACCCGCCCGTCGACGGTCAGCGCGATCTCGAACCGGTGTTTCAGCCACCCCGCCTCCGCCAGGCCCCGCCGCAGCCGCTGCGTCGAGCGCGCCTCGCCGCCGCCGCTGCCGATCAGCTCCGCCGCCGGGATCGCGAAGCCCCGGAGCGCCCGCTCGAGCTCCGCCAGTTCCTCCGGGAAATCCCCCGCCAGGATCGCCGCGGCATGGTTCCGCGCCAGCACGTCGAACCCCGCCGCCCGCAACCCCTCCAGCACGCCGGCCCCCGTTAACCTTTCGCCCGAACCCGCACGGCCGGTACATGCGATGTACATGCGATGTACATGAGATGTACGTTCCGATTCCTGCCGTTAACCCTTGGGCGCCAAGCGAATTCCGAGCTCGCGCAGCTGTTCGTTCGTCACCTCCGACGGCGCCCCCATCATCAGGTCCTCTGCCCGCTGGTTCATCGGGAACATGATCACCTCGCGGATGTTCTCCGCCCCCGCCAGCAGCATCACGATCCGGTCCACCCCGGGCGCGATCCCCGCATGCGGCGGCGCCCCATAGCGGAACGCCGAGAGCATGCCGCCGAAATGCGCGTCCACATAGGCCCTGTCGTAGCCAACGATCCGGAAGGCCTCGTACATGATCTCAGGCTTGTGGTTCCGCACCGCCCCCGACGACAGCTCGACTCCGTTGCAAACGATATCATACTGAAATCCCAGCACTTCCAGCGGGTCCCGCGACTGCAGCGCCTCCAGCCCCCCCTGCGGCATCGAGAACGGGTTGTGGCTGAAATCGAGCTTCCCCGTATCCGGATCCTTCTCGTACATCGGGAAATCGACGATCCAGCAGAAGTCGAACCGGTCCTCGTCCGTCAGCTTCAGCTCGGTCCCGATGACGTTGCGCGCCTTCCCCGCCACCGCCTCGAACTTCGCCGGCGCGCCCGCCAGGAAGAACGCCGCATCGCCTTCACCCAATCCCAACTGTTGCCTGATAGCTTCCGTCCGCTCCGGCCCCAGCGCCTTCGCCACCGGCCCCGCCGCCTCCATACCCTCGCGCCAGAAGATATACCCCATCCCCGGCAGCCCCTCCGACTGCGCATAGGCATTCATCCGGTCACAAAACGCCCGGCTCCCGCCACCCGGCGCCGGGATCGCCCGCACCTCGGTGCCGGCCTGCTCCAGCAGCCCGGCAAATACCTTGAAGCCCGACCCACGGAAATGCTCCGATACTACCTGCATTTTCAATGGGTTACGCAAATCCGGCTTGTCCGACCCATACCAGAGCATCGCGTCCCGATAGGCGATCCGTGGAAATTCCGGCGTCACCGGCCGCCCGCCCCCGAACTCCTCGAAGACCCCACGCATCACCGGCTCAATCGCTGCGAAAACATCGTCTTGCGTGGCAAAGCTCATCTCGACATCAAGCTGGTAGAACTCCCCCGGCGACCGGTCCGCCCGCGGATCCTCGTCCCGGAAGCACGGCGCGATCTGAAAATACCGGTCGAACCCCGCCACCATGATCAGCTGCTTGAACTGCTGCGGCGCCTGCGGCAGCGCGTAGAACTTCCCCGGATGCAGCCTCGAGGGCACCAGGAAATCCCGCGCCCCCTCCGGGCTCGAGGATGCCGTCAGGATTGGCGTCTGGAACTCGGTGAACCCCTCCGCCTCCATCCGCTTCCGCAGGCTCGCGATCACCTTCGCCCGCAGCATGATGTTGGCGTGCAGCCCCTCGCGCCGCAGGTCGAGGAACCGGTACTTAAGCCTTGTTTCCTCGGGATATTCCGCCTCGCCAAACACCGGAAGCGGCAGTTCCTCCGCCTCCCCCAGCACCTCCACGTCCCGGACGTAGACTTCGATTTCCCCGGTCGGCAGCTTCGGGTTCACCAGCCCCACGTCCCGCGCCTTCACCGTCCCGTCGACCCGGATCACCCACTCCGCCCGCACCTTTTCGAGCGCCGCAAAAGCCGGGCTCTCGCCATCCGCCACCACCTGGGTGATCCCGTAGTGGTCCCGCAGGTCGATGAACAGCACCCCGCCATGATCGCGCACCCGATGCACCCAACCCGAGAGCCGCACGGTCTCGCCGACATGCCCGAGGTTCAGCCCCGCGCAGGTATGGCTTCGATAGGCATGCATCGCGGGCTCCCTCGTCGGTTTCTGGCCGCGGATACACCCCGCCCCCGCCACGGTGTCAAGGCTGGGCCCGCTACTCGAAAAGCGACCCCTCGATGCTCTCCCCGGTCATCCGCCGATAGAGATGCTCGTTCCAGTAGGGCGTCCAGCACACCAGCGCCCGGCCGGTGCCGCTGAACACCCTGAGCCGCCGCTGGCCGGATATGAGGTTGCGCGGAAACCGCGCCGAGCGCTGCGAGGTGAACCGCAGCCCGGCCGTTCGCCCCAGCACCAGCCGCCCCTGCACGCGGAGGTCCCCCTCCCGGATGTCGACCGTCTCCACTGGCCCCGGCGCGTTGATCGCCACCCTCCCGCGGCCCGCCAGCGTCGTCTTCCAGACCAGGAGGCCGTCCCCCGCCCACAGGCTCGGGAACAGCGGCTCCCGGTGCAGCCCGAGTTCGACCCCGCCCTCCGACGCCCAGTAGACGCCGGGCTCGAGGATCCAGGCGTCACCCTCGTGGATGTCGAGCACGTGATAGCCGCCGAGCGACGGCTGCAGCAGGATCGAGCCCGTGCCGGTATAGAACGGTCGGATCCGCGCCTCGCTGGTGAAAATCGAGCGCACCATATCCGCCGCCCTCGGCAGGCGCGGCGTCAGCGTGATGTCGCCGCGAAGGTTCGACATCGCCCCCCGGCAAGCTCGCACCGTCTCGTCGGCGATGTCGATGCGAACCTGCCGCATCCCCTCGACCTCGCGCACGTTGAACTCGGCCATCAGCGTTCCTTCACGACTGCGCCTCGTCCCAGACCATGGTCCGGTCCCACAGCACCTGCAGCGGATCGGGATCGAGCCCGCTCTCGCCACGCAGCGGATCGTCGAGCGCCACGATCACGAACAGGATAACCCCGAGGAAGAACGCGGTGATCGTCCCCAAAATGAACTGCTGGAAGAACCGCATCCGCAGCATCACGAAGAGCACCAGGTTGATCGCCGCCCCGACCAGCACCGCGTACCAGAGCACGTCGGGGATTTGGGTGATGACGCCGGTCAGCCGCTGCTGCCGGGCCTCGGTGAAGCTCTGGAACGCGGCGATGGTCTCGGCGTGGATGATCTCCTGGCCCTTGGACGCAGGTTCGAAATTCGCCAGCGCCTGACGCATGGCGTTGGTGCGATTAGCGCCGCCGTTCAGGAACTCGCCTTGGCGGTGCGCCGGCCAGTCCCGGTAGACGGTGAAGAGCAGATAGTCCCGGAGCATTGCCTTGACGTCCGACCGCGTCGGCTCGGGATAGCTCGACATGTCGGCATAGATCGCCCCGAGCGCCGTGGCCTCGTTCAGGATCGCCTGCTTCACCTGGGCGTTGTTCTGGTACGCCGAGACCGTCAACAGGCCCAGGAGCAGGCCATAGAACAGGCTGAACCCGGCGGTGCCGTAGCCGATCGACTCATTGAGGTCCGGCGGCGAGCCGATCAGGATGCGCAGGATCGGCTTGACGATCAGCATCCCCACGACCATCGCCAGGACCGCCACCAGCGAGAACAGGATCGCGAGCTGACGCATCGGGATGTCGTAGACGAAATCCGGCATCGCCCCTCGCTTCCCCCCGGGTCCGGCTGCAGAAAGCGGACCTGTCCCAATCCATACCGCGAACCCGGGCTCGGACAGAAGAAAAAAGCTTGGCCGCTGGGACCGGCGATGCTCTACTCCGGCGCTGCCTTCACCGTGCCGGAGGCTCCGATGTTCCGTGCTCTCGTCATCGCCGTAGCCCTCGCCGTCGCCACGCCCGCCGGGGCCGACGGACTTCGCCTCTTCACCGTCGGCTCCGGCGAGATCGGCGGCAGCTACTTCGCCGCAGCCAACGCCATCTGCGACCTGGTGAACCGCAGCCAGCGCGGCGTCCTGCGATGCAGCCCCGAGCCCACGCCCGGCTCGCTCTACAACATTTCCGCGCTACGGGACGACCAGCTCGACTTCGCCTTCGTCCAGTCAGACTGGCAGAAATCGGCCTACACCGGTGCTGACCCCTTCGCCGAGGCCGGGCCGATGGACGGGATGCGCAGCGTGATGTCGCTCTACCCCGAGGCGATCACTGTCTTGGCGCGCCCCGACTCTGGCATCACCCGACTCAGCGATATCATCGGTAAGCGCATCGACATCGGCCCGCCCGCCTCCGGTCGCCAGGCGACCGTCGAGCACCTCCTGACGCTTACGGGCCTCGGCCGCACCGACTTCGCCGCCCTGCTCGGACTGCCGACCAGCACCTCCGTCAACGAGCTCTGTGCCGGGCACATCGACGCCGCCATCCTTGTCGTCGGCCACCCCAACGCCTCGGTCGCCGAGGCCATGCGGCGCTGCGATGCCAGGATTATCCCGGTGACCGGCCCGCGCATCGACACCCTGCTTGCGGAGAACAGCGAATACGTGCCGGTGGTGATTCCGCAAAGCACCTATCCCGGCCTCGACGCCGACGTGCCCAGCTATGCAGCGATCGCGACGGTGGTCACCCGCCGGGACATCGCACCCGACCTCGTCGAGGCGCTGGTGGCCGCCACGCTCGACGGCCTCCCCGAACTCGCCATCCGAGCATCCGTCCTCAAGGGCCTCGACCCTGCGGAGATGAGCACCACCGGCCTGACCGCGCCGCTCCATCCCGGCGCGCAGGCGGCCTTCGACGCGCACGCCGCGGCCCAGTGAAATCTCGTAGCGCCAAGACCTTGGCAAGCCCGGGTGAAAGCGCTAGCTTGGCTTAGTATCGCGTAACCTGCCTGCCGAAGTCCCATGTTCGAGAACGCCCTCCACGCCATACTCCGCCGGCAATTTCCCACCGGGCAGCTCACCGTTACCTATCCCTCCGGCCGGAGCGAGACCTACGGCGACGGCACCGGCACGCCGCTGGCCCTGCGCTTCGTCGATCCCGGCGCGCTGCGCGCAGTGTTCCTCGACCCCGGCCTCGCGGTCCCCGAGATGTACATGGACGGCCGGCTCGTCATCGAGCAGGGCGACGTCTACGAGCTCATCGCACTTGCGAAGACCAACACGCGCCCGGAGGTTTCCACCCCGGTGGCGCATGCCTATCACGTCGGCCGGAGCCTGACCCGCGCCCCGGTCCTCAGGAAGGTTGGCCTGCGCGCCGCCCGCGCCAACGTCGCCCACCATTACGACCTCGACGAACGCCTCTATCGGCTCTTCCTCGACCGGGACATGCAGTATTCCTGCGCGGTATTCGAGCGGCCGGACATGACCCTCGACCAGGCCCAGCTCTACAAGAAGCGCCTGATCGCCGCGAAGCTGCTCGTGCGCCCCGGCGCCCGCGTCCTCGACATCGGCTGCGGCTGGGGCGGCATGGCGCTCTACCTCGCCCGGGTCTGCGACGCCGACGTCACCGGCATCACCCTCAGCCAGGAGCAGCACCGCGTCGCTACCCAGCGCGCCGAGGACGCCGGCCTCGCCGACCGGGTGCGCTTCCTCCTCAAGGACTACCGCGAGGTCCAGGGGAGCTTCGACAACATCGTCTCGGTCGGCATGTTCGAGCATGTCGGCCTGCCGCAATACCCCACCTTCTTCCGCACCGCCCGCCGCCTGCTGGCGCCCGACGGCGTGATGCTCCTCCACAGCATGACCCAGCCGAGGCCGGCGCCCTACAACCAGCCGTTCATCGACAAGTACATCTTCCCCGGCGGCTACATCCCGTCGCTGTCCGAGGTCTTTCACGCGGTGGAAAAGACCGATCTTCTGGTCCGCGACACCGAGATCCTATCCCTGCACTACGCCGAGACAACCCGCGAATGGCGCCACCGCTTCCTCGCCAACCGCGAGGCGGTGCTCGAGCTCTACGACGAGCGCTTCATTCGGATGTGGGAATTCTACCTCGCCGGCTCCGAAAGCGCCTTCCGCCACGACGCCATCCATGTCTCGCACGTGCAGCTCGCCCGCGACCAGGCCCGCGTCCCGCTGACCCGCGACTACATCCCCGAGGCGCTGTCGCGCCTCTCCGAGGCCGAGCTCAGCTTCCCGGACTACGCCGCCCTGCACGACGCGCCGCTCGCCGAGGCCGCCGCCCGCCGCAGCGCGCTCTGAGCCCGCCCATTTCCACGACCGACGCATTGGCTTAAATCCGCTCCAACCGGGGCTGGTCCCGGCGTGCCGGACCCGTCATGCCCCCTTCCGTCTTCGCTGCCATTCTCCTCGGCGCCGCCCTCCACGCCAGCTGGAACGCCATCGTCAAGGCCGGCCCCGACAAGCTCCTCACCACCGTGCTGGTCGCCGCCGCCTCCGGCCTCGTCGCCGCGCTGGTCCTGCCGTTCCTGCCGCTCCCCGCCCGGCCGAGCTGGCCCTTCCTCCTTGCCTCTTCCGTTGTCCAGGTCGTCTACTTCGCCCTCGTCGCCGGCGCCTACCGCGCCACCGACATGAGCCGGGCCTACCCGCTCATGCGCGGCCTCGCCCCCGCCCTCGTCGCGGTCTTCGGCCTCCTCCTCCTCGGCGAGCGCATCTCGCCCGTCGCCTGGATCGGGGTGGCTCTCGTCAGCACCGGCGTCTTCGCCATGACCCTGGCCTTCCGTGGCGGCGCCTCCCGCCTCGGCACCGTCCTCGCACTCCTCAACGCCGGCGTGATCGCCAGCTACACCCTCATCGACGGCGCCGGCGTCCGCCTCTCCGGCGCCCCGGTCGCCTACGCGATGTGGCTTTTCCTCCTCAACGCCATCCCCCTTGTCGGCTGGGCCCTCCTCGCCCGCCGCCGCCCGCTCACCCTCTACGCCGCCCGCCACTGGCCGCTCGGCCTCGCCGGCGGCATCGGCAACCTCGGCTCCTACGGCCTCGCCCTCTGGGCCATGACCCGCGCCCCCGTCGCCATGGTCGCCGCCTTGCGCGAGACCTCGATCCTCTTCGGCCTCGCCATCGCCGCCCTCCTCCTCGGCGAGCGCATCGGCCCCGTCCGCCTCACCGCCGCCTGCCTCATTCTCCTCGGCGCAGTCAGCCTCCGTCTCGCCTGAACGCTCCGGCGTCCGGAAGTTTACGGACCGCAAATAAGCGCCGGTGCAATGGCCGCCGCCTGCATCCCGCCGTACCAGTCAGGCGCCCTCCGGCGCGCAGCGCCGCCGTGGCACGGAGGAGGTCGCTCAATGCTGTACGTCGGGATCGCGCAAGGTCGTCGCACCTCGCGGATGACAGGGCGACTGGTGCTCATCGTGGCCCTCGGCGCTGGTCTGGTGCCCGGCGAGCCGGCGCGGGCCAGCGACCCGCTCGAGTCCCTCGGCACCGCCCTCGAGGTGGCCCTTCCCCTCGGCGCAGCCGCCTGCGCCTACCGCGAGCACCGCCTCGGCAGCTACGCCGCCGGCTTCGCCGCCCAGACCGCCGTGGCCCAGGGGCTTAAGTACGGGCTCGGTGACGCCCCCATCAACCAGCGCCCGAGCGGCGGCTATCAGGGCTTCCCCTCCGGCCACACCGCCGCCGCCGCGTCGGGCGCCACCGACCTGGCGGTCCACTGCGCCCCCGGCAACCGCGCAGTGGAGATCGGAGCGCTCATCGGCGTTGCGGTCGTCGGCGCGTCTCGGGTCGAGGCCGACAAACACACGGTCCTGCAGGTTCTGGCCGGCGCCGCCCTCGGCGCCGTCTCGACCGGCATCGGCGTATACAGCACGCCCACGGGCGGGCTGGGCCTCAACTACACGTTCCCGTTCTGAGGTCGGGTCTCGCGCAGTCAGTCGCCGCCGCGCCGGAAGCTCAGTCTCCGCTAACCTTTTGACAAGAAAGCACCCGTCAGATCGGGCGTGCGGACCCATTATGCGGCGACCGCGATCCAAGGGTGAGATGCATGGTCCTGATCGAAGCCTACCGCGCATTCGACATGCGCAAGATGATCTTTGCAGGAGACATAACCGTCGTTTCGACCTCCAAGATCGAAATGACGCAAGGCAACCGGACCGCCACCTTCACCGGGGACTTCGACCTTAATCCGTTCGGAGCGCCGACCGGCACGCTTCTGGGCTACCGACTCAAGGTCGGGGGCCACCTGGTGTTCGAGGCCACCGGCGTCGAGCGCAGTGCATCGACCGCCATGAGCATTATCGGAGAAGGCGACAACGATCGCTTTGCCGCCTACACGCTTTCCGGTGATGACCGGTTCCAGGGCTCGGCCGCGGCAGATTACCTCATCGGCTTCGGTGGCGACGACACGTTGTTCGGTGGCGCGGGCAACGACAAGCTCTTCGGCGGCAGCGACTCCGATCGGATCTATGGCGGCAGCGGAAACGATCTGCTGGCCGGTGGCCTCGCATCTGATTGGCTCAAGGGCGGGCGCGGCGATGACACCTACCTCGTCGACCGTCCCGGCGACAAGGTGATCGAATCCGCCGGCGAGGGTCGGGACCTCGTCTACGCGCTGGTCAGCTTCACGCTCCCGTCCAACGTCGAGAACCTCACCTTGACCGAACACGCCCGGATCAATGGGACCGGCAACCAGCTCGCCAATGATATCCGCGGCAACGCATCCGCGAACATCCTTCGGGGCCGGGGTGGACACGACAGCCTCTCTGGCGGCAAGGGCGCCGACACGCTCGTCGGTGGGGAGGGTGGAGACACGCTGGCGGGCGGACGCGGAAACGACGTCTTCCGGTTTCTGGACGTCTCTGACGCCGGGCGAGGCACGCACCAAGACCAGATCGTGGATTTCGAGAATGGCCACGACCGGATCGACGTTTCGCGCATAGACGCCGACGACAACCTTTCGGGCAATCAGGTCTTCACGTTTCTGGGCGACTTGCCGTTCACGGGTGTCGCCGGCGAGCTACGCTGCGCCAAAGGGTTCGTAAGGGCAGATATCGACGGCGACGGTCGGAGTGATTTCTCGCTGACGGTACTCGGGCGTGGAGATCTGGTCGACACGGACTTCATTCTCTGAGCGCCTCCGCCGACTGCCGCCGAAAGCATGGCCGGGTGGTCCCAGGCAGAGAGGATCTCCGCTCCTATCCGAACTTCAGGAAGAATTTCGAGTACGGCACCTTCAGCCCGGCTTTCGCCTTGCCGATCTCCTCCGGCGACCCCGTCCGCGCCGCCGCGAGAAACGCATCGACCGACGTCCGGAAGCCATCCGCCAGACTTGCGTACTCCGCGCTTTGCGCAGCTTCCACCGGCGGCGCCTTCAGGACGTCGTCCGCCAGGTATGAGAGCACCGCCGCCTGCTCAAGCATCGACTGCGTCTCGGCCGGGTCGGTGTCCAGCGCCGCTTCCATGGCGGCGTGGTAGGCGTTCATGCGGTCAGAAAAGGTTTCGATCCCGTTGCGGTCGTGCAGCGCGCCGATCTCGTCGCGCACGACCTCGAGCGAGGCGTGCGCGGCCGCAAGATCGCCGGCATCGACCGCGGCCTGCGCCGCCTCCATCTGACCGGAGACCGCCGCCAGCGTCTCTCGCCACATCGGGTCCGTCTCGTATTGCGGCGGCGGCGCGTCACCATACGCGGCCACCGTCGCGGTCCAGGCCTCGTCGAAGGCCGAGACCGCCTTGCCGGCCTTCTCCGCGTCGCCGGCGTTTGTCGCGAAAAGCGCGGCACGGTAGGCGGCATACATCCGGCCAAAGCCCGTCTCGAAATCGGCCACCGCGCCGGCAAACGCAGTGGATGCACCCAGCGCCAGCGCGAGGGAAAGTGGGAGAAGTCGCATGCCAAGCTCCTGGATGTTCAACCGTAGGCCATCCTCATCGGACTTTCCGCCCCCGCTCGAAATGATCCAGGTCAAGTGCCAACACTGAAAGCAGATCTCGGCGACCCGGATACGGTCTTGCACCCCCGCCGCCCGTCTCTATAACCCACGGCAATTTGCTGCCCCGCCTCCGGACCCTCTGTCCGCGGCCCGATCTGCAAGGTCATCCATGCCGAAGAGAACCGACATCCGCTCGATCATGATCATCGGGGCGGGGCCCATCGTCATCGGCCAGGCCTGCGAGTTCGACTACTCCGGCGCCCAGGCCTGCAAGGCCCTGCGCGAGGAGGGCTACCGGGTGATCCTGGTCAACTCCAACCCCGCGACGATCATGACCGACCCGGAGATGGCCGACGCCACCTACATCGAGCCGATCACCCCGGAGGTCGTCGCCAGGATCATCGAGGCCGAGCGCCCCGACGCGCTCCTGCCGACCATGGGCGGCCAGACCGGCCTCAACACCGCCCTCGCCCTCGATGATCTCGGCGTGCTCGAGAAATTCAACGTCGAGCTCATCGGCGCCAAGCGCGAGGCCATCGAGAAGGCCGAGGACCGCAAGCTCTTCCGCGAGGCGATGGAGCGCATCGGCCTGGAGAACCCCAAGGCCACCATCGTCACCACCATGGCCGAGGCGATGGACGCCATCGACTACGTCGGCCTGCCCGCGATCATCCGCCCGGCCTTCACCCTCGGCGGCACCGGCGGCGGCGTCGCCTACAACCGCGAGGACTACGAGCGCATCTGCAAGACCGGCCTCGACGCCTCGCCCGGTCTCGCAGATCCTGATCGACGAGTCGCTCCTCGGCTGGAAGGAGTTCGAGATGGAGGTGGTCCGCGACAAGCGCGACAACTGCATCATCGTCTGCTCGATCGAGAACGTCGACCCGATGGGCGTCCACACCGGCAACTCGATCACCGTCGCCCCGGCGCTGACGCTGACCGACAAGGAATACCAGATGATGCGCAACGCCTCGATCGCGGTCTTGCGCGAGATCGGGGTCGAGACCGGCGGCTCCAACGTCCAGTTCGCCGTCCAGCCGGAAACCGGGCGCCTCGTCGTCATCGAGATGAACCCCCGCGTCTCCCGCTCCTCGGCGCTGGCCTCGAAGGCCACCGGCTTCCCGATCGCCAAGATCGCGGCCAAGCTCGCCGTCGGCTACACCCTCGACGAGCTCGACAACGACATCACCCAGGTGACCCCGGCCTCCTTCGAGCCCACCATCGACTACGTCGTCACCAAGATCCCCCGCTTCGCCTTCGAGAAGTTCCCCGGCGCCGAGCCGCTGCTCACCACCGCGATGAAGTCCGTCGGCGAGGCCATGGCCATCGGCCGCACCTTCCACGAGAGCGTCCAGAAGGCCCTCTGCTCGCTCGAGACCGGCCTCACCGGCTTCGACGAGATCGACATCCCCGGCGCCGACGGCCCCGACGCCCACGCCTCCATCGTCAAGGCCCTCTCCGCCCAGACCCCCGACCGCCTCCGCCTCGCCGCCCAGGCGATGCGGCACGGCCTCTCCGACGACGACATCCACGCCGTCACCCGCTACGACCCGTGGTTCCTCGCCCGCATCCGCGAGATCGTCGACGAGGAGACCAGGCTCCGCGCCGACGGCCTCCCCCGCGAGCCCTACGCGCTGCGCCGCCTCAAGCAGCTCGGCTTCTCCGACGCCCGCCTCGCCACCCTCACCGCCCGCACCGAGAGCTCGGTCCGCGCCGAGCGCCAGCGCCTCGCCGTCCGCCCGGTCTTCAAGCGCATCGACACCTGCGCCGCCGAGTTCGAGGCCCAGACCCCCTACATGTACTCGACCTACGAGGTCGAGCACGGCGGCTACACCGAGGACGAATCCCGCCCGACCAACGCCCGCAAGGTGGTCATCCTCGGCGGCGGCCCCAACCGCATCGGCCAGGGCATCGAGTTCGACTACTGCTGCTGCCACGCCTGCTTCGCGCTGACCAAGGCCGGCTACGAGACCATCATGGTCAACTGCAACCCCGAGACCGTCTCCACCGACTACGACACCTCCGACCGCCTCTACTTCGAGCCGCTCACCCTCGAGCACGTCCTCGAAATCCTCCGCGTCGAGCAGGAGAACGGCACGCTCGCCGGCGTCATCGTCCAGTTCGGCGGCCAGACGCCCCTGAAGCTCGCCAACGCCCTCCACGACGCCGGCATCCCGATCCTCGGCACCACGCCCGACGCCATCGACCTCGCCGAGGACCGCGAGCGGTTCCAGGCCCTCCTCCACCGCCTCGGCCTGCGCCAGCCGCACAACGGCATCGCCCGCTCCCCCGCCCAGGCGATGGCGGTGGCCAAGGAGATCGGCTACCCCCTGGTCATCCGCCCGTCCTACGTCCTCGGCGGCCGCGCCATGGAGATCGTCCGCGACGACGCCCAGCTCGCCCGCTACATCCGCGACGCCGTCCACGTCTCCGGCGACACGCCGGTGCTGCTCGACAGCTACCTCTCCAACGCCATCGAGGTCGACGTCGACGCCATCTCCGACGGCCGCGACGTCCACATCGCCGGGGTCATGGAGCACATCGAGGAGGCCGGCGTCCATTCCGGCGACAGCGCCTGCTCGCTTCCGCCCTGGTCCCTCGACGAGGCCACCGTCGAGGAGCTGAAGCGCCAGACCGAGTCCATGGCGCTCGCCCTCGGCGTCGTCGGCCTGATGAACGTCCAGTTCGCCATCCAGGACGGCGACATCTACGTGCTCGAGGTCAACCCGCGCGCCAGCCGCACCGTCCCCTTCGTCGCCAAGGCCACCGACAGCGCCATCGCCGCCATCGCCGCCCGGGTCATGGCCGGCGAGCCGCTCTCCGCCTTCCCCCACCGCGCCCCCTACCCCGACGGCGTCGGCCCCGACGACCCGCTGCCTTACGCCGACCCCCTCACCCTCGCCGACCCGCAGACCCCGTGGTTCTCGGTCAAGGAGGCGGTGATGCCCTTCAACCGCTTCCCCGGCGTCGACACCCTCCTCGGCCCCGAGATGCGCTCGACCGGCGAGGTCATGGGCTGGGACCGCACCTTCGCCCGCGCCTTCCTCAAGGCCCAGCTCGGCGCCGGCACGGCACTCCCCACCACCGGCACCCTCTTCGTCTCGGTCAAGGACAGCGACAAGGGCGAGGTCCTCCTCGAGGCCACCCGCCTGATGCACGAGCTCGGCTTCCGCCTCCTCGCCACCGCCGGCACCGCCAAGTACCTCGCCGAGCACGGCATCCCCGCCACCCGCGTCAACAAGGTCTACGAAGGCCGCCCCCACATCGTCGACACCCTCAAGGACGGCGGCGTCCAGATCGTCTTCAACACCACCGAAGGCACCCAATCCATCGCCGACAGCCGCGCCATCCGGTCGCTGACGCTCTCCGGCAAGATCCCCTACTACACCACCGCCGCCGGCGCCCGCGCGGCCGCGCTGGCGATGCAGAACCGGCTGGAAGGGGATCTGCGGGTGCGGTCGTTGCAGGGATAGCCGGATGTGCGCTAAACAGTTGCTCGTCGCGGGCGCTCAAGCCGAAGAACGGGAACGCAAATGTCCTCTATGATCTTCACCTGCTCGGCGATTGTCTTGTCCATTTCGTTTTCTTCTGGGGAAGGATACCCTTCGAAGATTGTCGCGTCGATCTTATCGCGAAGTTGCCTGTCGCCACGTCCCCGATCACGGTGATTGGCATCAACGTAGACGTTCACCGTCCAAAACTGGCGATTAAGGGTCTCGATGGCCTTCTCCAGTTCTTCGCCAAATAGCGCCCTCGCCATGGCCTGGCACTCTTCGAGGGCTAGCCGATCATCCTTGGTCGAGCTGAGGCGGGTGTAGTACGCTTGAGTGATCGAATATCTGCGCCGCTCTTCCTCTCCGCCATTTGCTTTGTCCCATTCTCCGCTTTCCTTTAGGCGTTCTTCCGCAGCGGCTAGCTCGTGAGCTAGCATTCCCGGGTTGCGAACAATGGCCAGCCCCCTTCTGACTTTGTAGGCGGCTGTCAAGATGCGCTCCGCCTGCTCAATGCGTCGCTCCGACAGCTTCTGACGTCGCCAACTATCAAATGTTCTCGAACCGATGATCGCGGCGACCAACACTGTGGCCGCACCTAGAACGGTACCCGCCCCTGATAGCACCGAACCGAGTGCCGCCCAGTTCTCATGCGTCCAGTTCAAAATAATGAACTCACAGCCATCTCGCTGAGGGATCTCGTCCCGCCGTCTCGTCCATGTGAAAGTTATGAGCCCCGATGTCGAGCGCCTGGCCTAGTGGGCATTGGGTCGGTAATCGACCTTACGCTTTCACGCCGCCTCACCCCCGACGCGGCCCTGATCCCCACGTCCGGCCAGAAGCCCCTCAACCGAAACATCTTCGTCCAGCCCCTCCCAATGGATCCCGAACGGGCTGATCTCGAACCCCTCCCGCTCCGCCGCCGAAGCGCGCATGAGCCGCGGGAACCAGGCCAACGGCACCCCGATAACCCGCCCGTCCGAGAGCCCGACCCACATCCGGTCCCCCTCGAACCGCACCGTCTCAGCCGAAATAGTCACGCCAAGCCCTTTCGATCTCGACCCGCCGCGCCTCCGCGACACCCGTCAGTCGCCGGAGCGTCCTGCGGTCGAACCCCGCGTTTCGTGAAACCGACACCTCCGGCTCGAGCCAGAGCTTCGCTTCGCACCCACTTTTGCTTACGTGCACATGCATGGGCTCGCGCGGATCGCCCTCGTTGGAGTAAAAGAAAAACCGAAAGCCATCATAGGTGAAGATCGTCGGCATGGGGAGACCGGAGGAACAGGACCAGAATCCTTCTGACGTCCGTGCCTTAACCCGGCGTGAACGCGCGATCGTCCGCACCCTCCGCCAGGCCTTGGCCGAAGGCGAGGCAAGCGGCCCCGCCCTCCCCTTTGACTTCGATGCATTCCTCTCGGCGCGCAAAGCGCCCTGACCGACCCGCAAACATCGGCAAGAATCCGCCGACCGCCCCCGCATCGGTAGACTTCTTCATCCCCCGCCCGTTACCCCCGGGACCGTAACCAGTTCCGGACCGACCCCGTGCGTTCTCTCGTTCTCCTCGCCGGCCTCGCCGCGCCGCTCCTCCTCGCCACCGCCGCCCAGGCCGACAGCCAGCGCACGCTCGCCTGCCTCGCCGAGGCCGTCTACTTCGAGGCCCGCGGCACCGGCGCCGACGGCGAGATCGCCGTCGCCCACGTGGTCCTGAACCGTGCCGAGGCCAGCGACTTCCCCGATACCGTCTGTGATGTCGTCGCCGACGGCTGCCAGTTCTCCTACCGCTGCGACGGCCGCTCCGACGCCCTCGCCGACCCCCGGGCCCGCGCCCGCGCCTACCGCGCCGCCGAGGCGGTGCTCGCCGCCGACGACGACCCGACCGGCGGCGCCCTGTTCTTCCACTCAACCGAAGCCCGCCCCGGCTGGTTCGCCAGCCGCGAGCGCACCGCCACCATCGGCGGCAACGTCTTCTACCGCTGACCGGTCAGTTCCCCAGCCAGACCTCGACCGTCCCGCTCGCCGTCGGCGGCGTGTAGAACGTGAAGTCCCGCTCCGCCGCCGGCCGCCCCGCCGCCGCCAGAACCGACGCCGCCCGCTCGGAAAGGCCCCGGTCGGCGTCGTGAAAGTACCGCGTCTGCGTCCGCCCCACCGTGGCCGCGACGCTCCGCCAGTCGACCCGCGCGAACCCCGCCCGCCGCAGCGACGCCGTCAGCGCCTCCCTCGCCCCGGCCCCCGGCGCGCGCCGGTAATGCACGACCACCCGCGTCGTCTGCTCCGTCGCCGCGACCGGCTCCCGCGCCGTCTCCGTCACCCCGCTCCGTGGAAGCCGAACCACCGCCTCCGCCACCACCGGCACCCCGTCCCGGTCCGGAGGGAACAGCGCCGGCGCCGCGCCACGGTCCGCAACCGACGCCGCCGCCGCGACCTCCGGCACCGCCCCCGCCCCGGCAGCCGGCACCACAAGCCCCGCCAACTCGATCCGCGCCGAAACCCGCCCCAGCGGCCGCACCACCCCCGGCGCCGCCTCCCGGTCCGGAGCGAACAGCCCCGGCGCCCCCGAACCGTCACGCGCCGCAACCGGCGCCCCCGCCGCGACCCCCGGCACCGCCACCGCCCCGCCAGCCGGCGCAACCAGCCCGCCCAGCACCACCCGCGCCGAAACCCGCCCCGGCGGCCGCACCGCCCCCGGCGCCACCTCCATCGCCGGCTCGCGGAGCAGGTCCGCAGCAAGTCCAGGACGGCGACCAAGCGGCCGGCACCACCGGCGCGCCCGGCCCCGCCTCCGCCACCGCAACGCGCTCCAGCACTGGCGCCCGCATCTCCGGCACGAACGGCGGCAGCCCCGCCCCCGCCCCGAACCGAGCCGCGTCCCACGGCCAGACAACCGCAACCAGCCCAACACCCGCACCAACCGCTAACAGCACCGCCGCCCGCCCCGGCCGCCAGCGCGTGGCCACCGCAGCCCCGCCCGCCTCGCGCCGGACCGCGCCGACCGCCTCCCACGCCAGCCCCCCGCGCGCCCCTGCATCAGGCCCCGACGCCACCCCGCCATCATCGCCCGCGTCCGCAACACCAGGGACCACCGCCTGCCTCGGCTGCCCGAGCGCCCGCCGCAGCGCCTCCAGATCCGGCCGCTCACGCCCCGCGCCCCCGCCGCCCCGCCCGCCTGCCGCGACTGCGCCACCGCCTCGCCGACGCGATACCGCGGCCCCGGCCTCGCCCGGGTCACAAGCCCCGCCGCATCACCCACCGTTCGCTCCGGCCACCCGGCCATCCCCAACCTCGTCCCGTCTCGTCATCGGCCCCCCCGTTCCACTGGCACGCGCGCACGATCCTCCTGAAACAGGTACGCACCCTCGCCCTGAAGAGTTTCAGCCGGCACATGGAAGAGCAGGACGGCCTGCGAGAACCGCCCCACATTGCCGCACCCTCAAGGACAGCGGCGCCCGCCGCGCACCGATCCGCTCCCTAGTGGAGCGCATGCGGCACCGCTACCGCACGCACTGGACTCGTCACCGGCGCCGTGGCCATGTCGGCGCCATGACCCGCTGCACCCTTCTCGCCCTCCTCCTCGCCGCGCCCGCGCTGGCCCAGGACCCGCCCGCCTACCTCGACGACCGCTCCGACCCCGCCGCGATCGTCCGCTCCTACTACAACGCCGTCAGCCGCGGCGAATACGCCCGCGCCTGGAGCTACTACGGCGACGCCAAGCCCGTCGCCGACTACCCCGCCTTCGCCCAGGGCTACGCCGATACCGCCACCGTCGAGCTCGCCCTCGGCCCCGTCGCCACCGAGGGCGCCGCCGGCAGCCTCTACGGCACCGTGCCGCGTCGCCATCGCCGCCACCGCCAAGGACGGCACCGTCACGGTCTTCGCCGGCTGCTACACCACCCGCCAGGTCCAGCCCGCGATCCAGGAGCCGCCGTTCCGCCCCCTGGAGATCGTCACCGGCCACCTCGCCCCCGCCGAAGCCCCGCTCGCCGCCGCCGTCCCCGCGACCTGCCCCGACGGCTGACTCCCGTTCACTTCCGCTTTCGGCCCCGGAACCGGCCGCCCGCAGCTCTCGATCCGATCACTTCCTGCTCACCTCCTTCGGCATTAACGCCCAACGCAGCGCCTCAACACGCTCACCGCGACAGGAGCCCGGCCTTCTGAACATTACAGCCACGTCATCCGCTCATTCATTCGAAAGGGGAAGTTCGTCGGAGCGCGCGCGACATGGTCGGCGAGGCAAAACCGCTCGTTGGGAATCCAACAGTGCAATCGTTTCAGCGGTGACGACGCCTCGGCCGGCCTTAGTCGTAGCTGGAGCAACGATCGCTGTTTGGATTGTCCGAGCATCTGGAGAAGCTCAGCGCGCATGGCGATCCTCTCGAGTGCTCGATGCGACGGTGGACTTCGAGTACTTCCGGGATTGGCTAATCGTGCTCGATGCGACGGTGGACTTCGAGTACTTCCGGGATTGGCTGATCGGGGGCCTCGGCTACGGGGACGGGATCAAGGGCGGCCGGCCGCCCTTCGATCCGGTGACCGAGACCATCCAGCTCCGGAGCGCGTGGTTCATCCGCGCCTGGTAGCCGTGCCCCATCGCCCGGAACCACTTCGCCACCTCGGCGTCGAGCGCCAGGGTCAGCTTGGTCCGACCGCCCGGCGCCTTGACCGCGAACCCGCCCGCCGGCACCACCTTGGGCTTCTGCCGCTCCCGGTCCCACCAGGCCTGCATCTGGACGAGCTCGCTCACGCACCGGGCATAGGCGATCTCCTCCCGCAGGCTGCGGCCCTCGTCGTAGGGATCCGTCATGGGGCACCGGAAAAGATGACGTGCCTGACATCAACGAACTAACGGGCCAAACATCACGGAAACTTTCCAGCCGGTTTCCAGACGCCTTCCAGCTCATCCAACCTCTTGTTAGAACAGGCGAAACCTGCCCCTATTCCGGGACCCTCGATCGCCGCGGAACCAAAAATTGCGCAACGCAACACCTGGATGCGATAGCCCTATCCGCCGCGTCGACCGACTTGCCATTTGCCGGGGTACCCCCATAGTTGGAGCCCGGCGGGCCGGGCCGTCCCGCCCGCGACGCCAGGGGACATGATGGAGGCGGCCGAGAAGATCCGCTGCGACGCCTGTCCGGTGATGTGCTACATCGCCCCCGGCCAGACCGGCGCCTGCGACCGCTACGGCAACGAGGCCGGCCGCATCGTCCGCTGCGACCCCTTCACCCTCCTCGACCGCACCGTGGAGTCCGGCCGCCCCCTCGTCCCCTTCGCCGCCCCTGACTGGGACGGCGAGATCGCCTACCCGCCCGAAACCGTCACCGGCATCGGCGCCGGCACCACCTACCCCGACTACAAGCCCGCCCCCTTCATCGTCTCCCGCGAGGTCGAAGGCGCCGACGTCGTCACCGTCGTCACCGAGGCGATCTTCTCCTACTGCGGCGCCAAGGTGAAGATCGACACCGACCGCCACCTCGGCCCCGAGCGCGCCGTCGTCCGCGCCGAAGGCGAGGCCATCGGCCACGTCACCACCGCCGAGTACGGCAGCCAGATGCTCTCCCTCGGCGGCGTCCACCACCTGACCGGCGGCAGCAAGGCGGAGGGAAAGGCCACCTGCGCCGCCCTCCTCGCCCTCTGCAACCGCGAACCGGTCGAGCTCACCATCGACGACGGCTCGGCGCTCACCGTGCAGGCCGGCCGCGCCCCCGTCGTCGACGGCACCCCCGAGACCCGCATGCGCGTCGGCTGCGGCTCCGCCACCATCGGCATGTTCGCCAGCCAGTGGCGCGGCCTCGTCGACGAGGTCGTGGTCGTCGACGACCACATCACCGGCGTCGTGTCCGAGCACCAGGCCGGAAAGGTCCTCGACTGGCAGCCCACCGGCATCCGCATCAAGGGCCACCGCTCCACCCCCGGCCGCTACTTCAAGGTCTCCGAACCCGGCCGCGGCTGGGGCGGCACCCGCCTCGACGACCCCCTCGAGATCCTCGCCCCCTTCGAGACCCGCAAGGGCGCCCACCCCGGCCTCACCCTCCTCATGGTCTCCACCACCGGCGAGCAGTCCGCCTATTACGTCCTCGACGACGACCTCGTCCCCCGCCCCGCCCCTCTCCCCGAGGCCCTCGCCCCAACCGTCGCCCTCATCGCCGAGAACTGCGAGCCCTCGCTCGCCACCGTCCTCTTCATGGCCGGCGCCGGCGGCTCGCTTCGCGCCGGCGTCACCTCGAACCCGGTCCGCCTCACCCGCGCCGTCCACGGCCGCCAGACCCGCCTGACCTGCGGCGGCGCGCCGGTCTACGTCTGGCCCGGCGGCGGCATCACCTTCATGGTCGACGTCACCCGCCTCCCCGACCGCGCCTTCGGCTACGTGCCGACGCCGGCGCTGGTCGCCCCCCTCGAGTTCACCATGCCGCGCACCGACTACCTCGCCCTCGGCGGCCACGCCCCGTCGATCCGCTCCGTGGACGACATCCGCGCCCGCGGCGGCGAATACACCCCCGCCCGCCCCGCCCGATGACCGGCCCGCAAGCCGCCCTCCTCCCCGACGGCCGCCGCCTCCACCTCAACCACGGCCCCATCGACATCATCCTCGAAGCCTGGGGCCCACCCGCCGCCGTGGCCGCCGCCTACGCCCGCGCCAGCGCCCGCTTCACCATGATCCTCGACGAACTTGTCGCCGAGCTCCCCACCCTCCGCAGCCCGACCCCCGGCCCCCTCCGCTCACCCGTCGCCCGCGCCATGGCCGCCGCCACCGCCGCCCACGCCCCGCAGTTCATCACCCCCATGGCCGCCGTCGCCGGCGCCGTCGCCGACGAAATCTGCACCGCCCTGACCGCCGCCGGCGACCTCACCCGCGCCTACGTCAACGACGGCGGCGACATCGCCCTGCACCTCACCCCCGGCAACGCCATCACCGCCGCCATCGCCACCCCCGCCGGCCTCCCCGACCGGGTAACCGTCACCCATTCCGACCCGGTCCGCGGCCTCGCCACCTCCGGCTGGCGCGGCCGCAGCCAGTCCCTCGGCATCGCCGACGCCACCACCGTCCTAGCCAGAACCGCTGCCGAGGCCGACGCCGCCGCCACCCTGATAGCCAACGCCGTCGACCTCCCCGGCCACCCCGCCGTCACCCGCGTCGCCGCCACCGAGCTCAAGGCCGACAGCGACCTCGGCACCCGCCTCGTCACCACCGCCGTCGCCACCCTCACCTCGCGGGAGATCGCCGCCGCCCTCGCCGCCGGCGCCGCCCGCGCCGAAGCCATGCGGGCCCGCGGCCTCATCACCGCCGCCGCCCTCTTCCTTCAGGGCGAGACCCGCCTCGTCGGCCCCCTCCCCGCCTTGACCGAACAAGAGGAGATGACCGCCAATGGCTGATTTCACCCTCCGCAAGACCATCCTGGTCGTCGAGGACATCGCCCACGAGTTCGGCCCGCCCCCAGCGACCCCGCGCCGCCGCGGCGCCTGCCTCGCCGTCGTCGCCAACCCGTTCGCAGGGCGCCACCTCCGCGACCTTCAGCCGGCAATGGAGGATCTGAAACCGCTCGGCCTCATGCTCTCCTCCAAGCTCATCGCCGCCCTCGGCGGAGCCGGGGCGATCGACGGCTACGGCAAGGGCACCATCGTGGGAGAGGCCGGCGAACTCGAGCACGGCGCGCTCTGGCACGTCCCCGGCGGCTACGCCATGCGAGAACTTCTCGGCAAGTCGAAGGCCATCGTCCCCTCCGCCACCAAGGTCGCCGGCCTCGGCGCCAGCCTCGACGTCCCCCTTGGCCACATCAATGCCGCCTACGTTCGCAGCCACTTCGACGCCATGGAAGTCCGCGTCCCCGACGCCCCCCGCGCCGGCGAAATCGTCTTCGTCCTCGCCATGGCGATAGGGCCACGTGTCCACGCGCGGATGGGAGGCCTCGCGGCCGCCGACATCAAGGGGCAGGACGGCCTGCGCTGATCCCATGCGCCGGCTCCCCCTCCCACTTGCCCTCGCCGCTCTCCTCGTCCCCGACGCCGCCCTCGCCCACGCCTCCGAGCGCGCCGTCATCCTCACACTCCCCACCGGCCACTACATCGCCGGCGCCGCCGCCGCCGTTGCCCTCACCGCCCTCCTCGGCGTCGTCGCCCCTCGCATCCCCTGCCCCCGCCCCCGCCGCATCGCCACCCTGCCGCGGCTCCCCGGCCACCCCGGCAGCTGGCTCGCCTTCGTCACCCTCGCCGCCCTCGTCGTCCTCGGCTTCCTCGGCCCGCGCGACCCCCTCGCGAACCTGCTGCCGCTGACCGTCTGGACCCTTCTCTGGGTCGGCCTCGTCCTCGCCACCATCGCCTTCGGCAATCTCTGGTCCGCGATCGACCCCTGGACCGCCCCGGTCACCGCCACCCGCCGCGCCCTCGGCCTCACCCGCGGCGTCGGCCTATCCCGCCTCGGCGTCTTGCCCGCCGTCGCCTTCTACTTCGCCTTCGCCTGGTTCGAGATGATCGCGCCCGGGCCCGCCGACCCCGCCGTCCTCGCCCGCGCCACCCTCCTCTATTGGCTCCTCATCTTCGCCCTCGCCGTCCTCGAAGGTCCCGCCTGGCTCGCCCGAGGCGAAGCCCTCACCGTCTTCTTCGCCTTCGTCGCCCGCGTCGCGCCGCTCTGGACCACCCGCACCGCCGGCCGCTCCGAGCTCACCCTCGGCCCCCCCGGCGCCCAGATCCTCGCCCTGCCGCCGCTGGCCCCCAGCGCCGCCGCCTTCATCACCCTGGCCCTTGCCGCCGTCACCTTCGACGGCTTCCACGAGACCTTCCGCTGGCTGGCGCTGATCGGCGTCAATCCCCTCGACCACCCCGGCCGCACCGCCCTGATCCGTGCCAACACCCTCGGCTTCCTCGCCGCCTGGGCCGTGACCGCCGCCGCCATCCTCGCCACCGTCGCCCTCGGCCGCCGCATCGCCCGCGACCCCCGCCCGTTCTGGACCGAGGCCGGCCCCGCCCTCCTCAGCTTCCTCCCCATCGCCGCCGGCTACCACGCCGCCCACTACCTCGTGTCCCTGCTCGTCGGTGCACGCTACGCCGTCGCCGCCCTCAACGACCCGCTCAGCCGTGGCTGGAGCCTCCTCGGCCTCACCGAGCACTGGGTCGCCCTCGGCTTTCTCAACAATCCCGCCAGCGTCCGCGCGATCTGGAACACCCAGTTCGCCATGATCCTCGCCGCCCACGTCCTCGCGGTCATCCTCAGCCTCCGCCTCGCCGGCCCCCGCCCCGCCGTCGCCCACCTCCCCATGACCGTCCTCATGGTCCTCTACACCACCCTCGGCCTCTGGCTCCTCTCCGCCGCCGCCGTCGGCTGAACCCCGACAAACCCGTAGACATTCGCGCATCGCAGCCACATTCTGCGCCGGACAGCGCGTCATCGGGGGATCGAAGATCATGGAAACGCAAGCCTTCGGCCGCCGGCCCACTCGCCGCGGCCTGCTCAAGGGCCTCGCCGCCGGCACCGGCGCCCTCGCCGCCAGCAGCAGCTTCCCCGGCTTTATCCAGGCCCAGACCTCCGAGCCAATCCGCCTCGGCTTCCAGCTCCACCGCACCGGCATCGGCGCCGCCTACGGCCGCTGGTACGAACGCACCACGCAAGGCGCGCTCGAGGTTCTGAACGCCCAGGGCGGCATCAACGGGCGCCCGGTCGAGATCGTCTTCGAGGACGACGGCACCGACCCTAAACGCGGCGCCGAGGTCGTCGAGAAGTTCGCCGCCGACAACATGGACCTGATCTTCGGCGCCCTCTTCAGCAACGTCGTCGTCGCCTCCGCCCCCCGCGCCGGCGAGCTCCAGATTCCCTATCTCGTCTGCTCCGAGGGCCACCACGTCGCCGCCGGCCTCAACCGCTGGACGGTGCAGCCCGGCATCACCGACGTGAAGAGCCAGGTCCGCGCCATGGCCCCCTGGGTCGCGTCGAACCTCGGCAAGAAGGTAACGATGCTCTTCCCCGACTACGCCTTCGGCCACGACCACCGCGACTTCTTCACCGAGGCGATGGCCGAGCAGGGCGGCGAGGTCACCACCCTGATCCCGATCCCGCCGACCGAGACTTCGTTCACCCGCTACTTCCCGCGCATCCCCCGCGACACCGAGGTGCTCTACCACGTGATGGTCGGCCCTGCGGTCCTCACCTTCGTCAAGGAGCTCGGCGAGTTCTACGGCACCGGCGCCCACCCGGAGATCTTCGGCTTCATCAACTCCCTCGAGGCGGTCCCGATCGACAGCCCCGGCCTCGAGTTCCTCGACGGCACCCACTTCTGGGAAGGCGACCCCCGCTACACGCAGCCCGACTCCACCGAGTTCGACGCCTTCTTCCGCCAGAACGTCGGCGTCGACGACAACGGCGCCTCGGTCTCCGACCCGACCGAGGTCTCCACCTACGCCCACATGTTCTCCTGCTGGGAGACGCTCTTCGTCATCAAGGCCGCGATGGAGGCCGCCAGCTACCAGGGCCCCGACGACCGCCAGGCGGTGGTGGAGGCGATCGAGGCGATGACCGAGATGTCTGCCTCCAACGAGCACCCCCAGGGCGACAAGGTCTTCAACGGCAAGACCCACCAGGTCTTCGGCCACCAGTACATCTCCAAGGTCGCCGACGGCCGCCTCGACGTCGTCCACACCACCTCGATCGAGGACGGCCTCTACCCCGACGAGGTCGACTACACGACGATGTCCTTCTGACCCTTGGACTTCGGCCCGTTCCTCCTCCTCGCCACGCTCGAGGGCCTGGTGATGGCCGCCGTGCTGGCGCTGACCGCCGTCGGCCTCAGCCTGGTCTTCGGGGTCATGCGCGTCGTCAACGTCGCCCACGGCGAGTTCTTCATGCTCGGCGCCGTCGTCGCCTGGTTCGTCGCCGGCCTCGTCCCCGGCGCGCCGGCCCTGGGCTTCCTCGCCGCCCTCGTGGTCAGCCCGCTCGTCGCCGCGGCGCTCGCCGTCCTCGCCGACCGCCTCGTCCTCCAGCGCCTCGACTACGAGCCCGAGGCGGTCATCGTCGCCACCATCGGCCTCGGCTACGTGATGCAGCAGGGCGCCCTCAGCCTCTACGGCCCCGACGCCCGCGCCGTCCGCGCCCCCTTCGACCTGCCCATCCAGCTCCCTTGGTTCGGCTATTCCGGCTACAAGCTGGCCGTCATAGCTGCCGCGATCGTCATCCTCGCCCTGGTCTGGCTCCTCCTCGCCCGCACCCGCATCGGCCTGGTCATGCGCGCCACCCAGTGGGACCGCGAGACCGCCACCGCCTTCGGCATCGACGTCGACCGGGTCTACGCCGGCGTCTTCGGCCTCGGCGCCGCGCTTGCCGCCATCGCCGCCGTTCTCATCGTCCCGATCCAGCAGGCTCACTACCTGATGGGCGGTGACCCGCTCCTCCTCGCCTTCATCGTCGTGATCATCGGCGGCCTCGGCTCCTTGCGCGGCACCGTCATCGCCGCCCTCCTCATCGGCCTCTCCGACGGCATTATCTCGGTGTTCTTCTCGCCGACGCTGGCCAAGATCCTCGCCACCCTCCTCGTCGCCCTGGTGCTGGTGTTTCGCCCCCAGGGCCTCTTCGGCCGGCGCCCGGCGTGAAGCCCTGGCTCCTGCACCTCGCCGTCCTCGCCGCGCTCGCCGCGGCGCCGTTCCTGCTGCCGCCCTACCACGCCACCAATCTCGCCCGGATCATGGTGCTCGCCACCTTCGCCATGGGCTACAACCTCGCCTTCGGCTACACCGGCCTGCTTTCCCTCGGCCACGCGCTCCTCTTCGCCAGCGGCCTCTACGCCACCGGCCTCCTCGTCGCCCAGATGGGCGTCCCCGCCAGCCTGGCGCTGCCCGCCGGCGTCGCCGCCGGCGGCCTCGTCGCCCTCGCCCTCGGCCTCCTGGCGCTCCGGACCACCGGCACCGCCTTCATGATCGTCACGCTGATGTTCGCCCAGGCCGGCTACCTCGCCATCCTCTACTTCGGCGCCGTCACCCGCGGCGACGAAGGCTTCACCCTGCCCCGCGCCGCCCGCGTCCTCGGCCCTCTCGATCTCTCCCTCGACGGCCCGCGCTACGCCACGGCCTTCGCCCTCTTCGCCGCCGGCCTCCTCGCCTGCCTCGCCCTCGTGCGCTCGCCCACCGGCCGGGTGCTCGTCGCCATCCGCGAGAACGCCGAGCGCACCCGCATGCTCGGCTACGACCCGTTCCGCTACCGCCTGCTGGCGCTCACCGCCTCCGGCGTCTTCGCCGGCGCCGCCGGTGCGACCTACGGCCTCCTCTTCGGCTATGTCGGCGGCAGCTTCGCCGCGATCCAGTACTCGATCCTGCCGCTCCTCTGGGTGCTCCTCGGCGGCGCCGGCACCGTGCTCGGCCCCCTCGTCGGCACCGCGGTGATGTTCTACCTGATCGACCAGGCCGCGCGGATCACCGACGCCACCCTCCTCGTCGTCGGCGTCGCCCTCCTCGCTCTCGTCCTCTTCGCCCCCCGCGGCCTCCTCGGCACGCTTCGCGCCCGCGCCCTGCCATGGCTGCCGTGAACCTCCTCGAAGCCCGCAACCTCAGCCGCGCCTTCGGCGGCCTCCGCGCCGTCGAGGACGTCGACCTCGACCTCGCCCACGGCGAGATCCACGCCCTGATCGGCCCGAACGGCGCCGGCAAGACCACCTTCGTCAGCCTGCTCTGCGGCCGCCTCCTCCCCGACGCCGGCACGATCCGCTTCGAAGGCCGCGACATTACCCGGCTGCCGGCCCACGCGCGCGTCCGCCTCGGCATCGCCTACACCTTCCAGATCACCTCGGTCTTCCCGCGCCTCTCCGCCTTCGACAACGTCGCGCTCGCCGCCCAGCACCGCCCCGGCGACCTCCGCACACTCACCCTCGCCGCCCTCACCCAGGTCGGCCTCGCCGAGGAGGCCGCCCGCCCCGCCGGCACCCTCGCCTATGGCCACCAGCGCCTCCTCGAGATCGCCATGGGCCTCGCCCTCGCGCCGAAGCTCCTGATCCTCGACGAGCCCACCCAGGGCCTCGCGCCCGGCGAGATCACCACCTTCAACGCCCTTGTCCGCGACATCGCCACCACCGCGACCGTCCTCCTCATCGAGCACAACATGGACGTGGTCATGGATCTCGCCGACCGCATCACCGTCCTCAACTTCGGCGAGACCCTCGCCACCGGCACCCCCGCCGCCATCCGCGCCGACCCCGCCGTCCAGTCCGCCTACCTCGGCCCATGACGCACCCCGGCCCCGCCCTTCCCGGCTTTCATACTGGCATGAAGCCTATCGAGCAGACCCGGGGCCCCGCCAACAGGCGGGGAGAACCCATCTCCCAGCGGGCGAAGCCCGCTTCCGCCGAAGGAAGGCCGCAAAGGCGGCCGACCGCCAAGCGCCGGCCGAGCGGGGGCTTCACGCCCCCCGAGGCCGGCGCTCCCCCCCGCCCGGCCGCGCCATGAGCCTCACGGTCCGCGAGCTCGACGCCGGCTACGGCCCGGTCCAGGTCCTCCGCGGCCTCTCCCTCGCCGTCGCGCCCGGAGAGGTGCTCTGCCTGATGGGCCGCAACGGCGCCGGCAAGTCCACCACGCTGAAGGCGATCATGGGCCTCGTCCCCGCCACCGCCGGCGAGATCACCCTCGACGCCATCCGCCTCGACACCCTCCCCGCCCACGACGTCCCCCGCCAGGGCGTCGCCTGGGTCCCGCAGGGCCGCCGCCTCTTCGCCGAGCTCACCGTCGCCGAGAACCTCGAGATCGGCCTCCTCGCCCGCCACCACGGCCCCGCCACCCGCGAGCGCGCCCTCGCCCTCTTCCCCCGCCTCCGCGAGCGCCTCGCCCAGGTCTCCGGCACCCTATCCGGCGGCGAGCAGCAGATGCTCGCCATCGCCCGGGCGCTCTGCACCGAGCCGGAGGTCCTCCTCCTCGACGAGCCCACCGAGGGCCTGCAACCCTCGATGATCGCCCTGATCCGCGACACCGTCCTCGCGCTCAAGGCCACCGGCGTCGCCACCCTCCTCGTCGAGCAACGCGTCGACGCAGCCCTCGCCCTCGCCGACCGCATCGCCTTCGTCACTAACGGCACCGTCGCCGAGACCCTCCCCGCCGCCGGCCTCACCTCCGATGCCGCCGCGTTCCGCACCTACGTGGGGGTCTGAACCATGCACCCGCGATCTCCCCGCACACCCCCCGCGCGACCGGTTACCGAAAGGTTGATTCCCGAGTCCTTCTCTCGCGATATCAACGCCTTGACCCCTCTGCGCAACTTGCGCACCAGGCCCCTTCCATGAGCCTCGTCGCCGGCATCGACGTGGGCGGCACCTTCACCGACCTGATCCTCCTCGACACCGCCACCGGCGCGGTCCGCCTCGCCAAGACCCCGACCACCCCCGACAACCAGGCCGTCGGCGTCCTCACCGCCCTCGACGAGGCCGGCGTCCCGCCCGCCCAAATCGACCTCATCGTCCACGGCACCACCACCACCACCAACGCCGTCCTCGAGCGCCGCCTCGCCCGCACCGGCCTGATCACCACGGAGGGCTTCCGCGACGTCCTCGAGCTCGGCCGCCGCACGCGGCCCCACCCCTACGGCATGACCGGCCGCTTCACCCCCGTCATCCCCCGCGACCTCCGCCTCGAGGTCCCCGAGCGCACCGACGCCCGCGGCCGCATCCTCACCCCCCTCGACGAAGCCGCCACCCGCGCCGCCGTCGCCCGGCTCCTGGCCCAAGGCTGCGAGTCCCTCGTCATCCACTTCCTCCACGCCTACGCCAACCCCGCCCACGAAGACCGCGCCGCCGCCATCGCCGCCGAGACCTGGCCCAACCCCCACATCACCACCGGCCACAGCCTCCTCTCCGAGAGCCGCGAATACGAACGCGGCGTCACCGCCGCCGTCAACGCCGCCGTCCAGCCGCTCCTCGAACGCTACGTCGCCCGGCTCCGCGCCGAGCTCGCCGCCCGCGGCTACGCCCACGACCTCCTGGTGATGACCGGCAACGGCGGCATGGTCTCGGCCGCCCACGTCGCCCGCGAAGCGGCGAAGACGGTGATGTCCGGCCCCGCCTCCGGGGTCATGGCGGCCACCTACACCGCCAGCCGCGCCGGCTTCCCCGACATCATCACCTACGACATGGGCGGCACCTCCACCGACGTCGCCCTGATCCGCGGCGGCCAGCCGGCGATCTCCAACGAGATCGAGATCGAGTACGCAATGCCGATCCACGTGCCGATGGTCGACGTCCGCACCGTCGGCGCCGGCGGCGGCTCCGTCGCCCGGGTCACCGCCGCCGGCCTCCTCGAGGTCGGCCCCGACAGCGCCGGCGCCCTTCCCGGCCCCATCGCCACCGGCCGCGGCGGCACCCAGCCGACCATCACCGACGCCAACCTCCTCCTCGGCCGCCTCAACCCCGACCGCTTCCCCGCCGCCGCAGCCGTTCGCGACGCCTTCGCCACCCTCGCCGCCCCCCTCGGCCTCACCCCCGAAGCTGCCGCCGAAGCCGTCCTCACCATCGCCAACACCCGCATGGCGAACGCCATCCGCATGGTCTCGCTGTCGCTCGGTGCGGACCCCCGCGACTTCGCCCTCTTCGCCTTCGGCGGCGCCGGCCCGCTCCATGCCGCCGAGCTCGCCAACGAGCTTGGCATCCCGCGCCTCCTCGTCCCCGCCCGCCCCGGCATCACCAACGCGCTCGGCTGCGTCACCGCCGACCTCCGCCACGATTTCGTCCGCAGCGTCGGCCGCCCCCTCGCGTCCGTCGACATCGCGGAGGTGCACGCGGTCCTCGCCGCCCAGGAGGCCGAGGGCCGCGCGCTGATCGCCGCCGAATCCGTCACCCCCGACAACGTCACCGCCAGCTTCTCCGCCGACATGCAGTTCGTCGGCCAGACCCACCTGCTCCGCGTCCCCCTCCCGGGGCCCACCCCCTCCCGCGACGACCTCCAGGCCGGCTTCGAAGCCCTCTACCTCGCCCGCTTCAGGGTCGAGCTCCCGGAGATCCGCGCCCACCTCGCCAACCTCAACTGCTCGGTCACCGGCCACCGCCCGCCCATCGACCTCGCCCGCCTTCTCGACGCCACCACCCGCCGCGCCAGCCTCGTCGACGCCCGCGCCACGACCCGTCCCGTCTGGTTCTCCGGCACCTGGCGCGACACCCCGGTCTACCGCCGCGACCACCTGCCCCTCGCCGCCACCCTCGCCGGCCCCGCCATCCTCGAGCAGATGGACACGACCACCGTCATCCCCCCCGGCGCCCGCCTCGCCCAGGACGCCGACGGCAACCTCCTCATCGAGATCACCGCCTGACCGCTCCGGAGCCACGCCATGGACACCACACCACCTGCAAAGCAGCTCTCCCTGACGCTCGCAGCCACGCTCGCCCTCGCCGCGTGCAGCGGCAACCCGGATTACCGGACGGACATCGCCAGCCGAAGCTACGCCGCCCTCGGCGACCTCTACGTTCTGCTGGCAAAGGCCGACCTTGGCGCCCTCCGCGCCCCGTCCTCCTACCCCGCGTCCGTCGACAGCTATGCCGCCGTTCTCGGCGGGTTCCGGATCGGCGGTCTCCTCGCGAGGCTCCCGTCCGACGCGGGCGCCCCGCCCGACGACGTCGAGGGGACGCTCACCCGCTGCCTCGACCGGGTCCGGGAGATGGCAAACCGGCACAAGGCCCAAGGCGTCGCCCCCGGCGACCCGCTCCTCGGCACAGTCCGCACCGCCTGCGACGCCGCCGCACGATGGGTGGCCGCCGACGAGGCGAGCTCCTGGGTCCTGAACACCTTCGCCGGCGACCTCTGAGCCCGCCCCCCGCAGTTCCCCTCGCGGCGCCACCCCGTTGCCGCCAGAATGAGCCGCCGCGCACCTCGAGAGACCCGCAAATGAGCGCAGACGATCCGAACCACCATCCCGAGAACCACGTCGAGCTCGACCCCCACCACCCCGACCCGGTCGTCCGCTTCAGCAACCGCGTCATCCGCTACGGCGTCCGCGCCATGGCGCTCGTCATGCTCGTCGTCATCGTCTGCGCTATCGTCGACGTCGCCTACTCGATCGCCACCAAGCTTCTGACCCCGCCGCTCCTCATCCTCGAGGTCGGCGACATCCTCGCCGTCTTCGCAGCCGCGCTGATCGTGCTGATCGCCATCGAGATCTACACCAACGTCACCCTCTACCTGACCCGCGACGTGATCCACGTGAAGCTGGTGGTCGCCACCGCGCTGATGGCCATCGCCAGGAAGGTAATTACCCTCGACGACAAGACCCTCGCCCCCGAATACTTCCTCGCCTACGCCGCCCTCGGCCTCGCCTTCGGCGTCACCTACTGGCTCCTCTCCCGGAAGGGATGAAGGCCCGCGACCACGCCGGAAGCACCGCCTACAGCGTCGAGGCCCATACCCCGTCGACACCGACCGCCTCATCCTCGCCGGGCCAGGGCGGCATCGTGACGCCGACGGCCGCCAGCGCCTCGTCGCCAGTCGATCGGAACTGGAACGCGGTCATCGCAGGTATCGTCAGGCAGACGCCGGCACGGACGTCGTCGACCGTCTCACGCGCCCCGTGCCTGCGCCACATCTGCCCGCGGCCCAACAGGAAGTACCAGATCTCCTCCACAGTACGATGCATCACCGCCTTCGACACCTGCCCCGGCCCGATCTCGAAATGCGCCATCGAGCCGCCCCGCAGCCGCAGCAGCACCCGCACGTCCGACCCGTCCGGCGCGACCGCGTCCGGCGCGGCGGGCAGCGCGGTGATCGCGAGCTCAGCCACCGGTGCCGTCCGGTTTCGCCGCGGCCGGCGGCCGTCCTTCCCCGCCCCGAACTCCACCCGCATCACCACCCTTCGCGGCGCCGGCCTGCTCACCACCCGGAATCCCGGCCGCCTCGAACGCGCTCTCCGCGCCGACGCTCATCTCGCCCCAGGGCACCTCCCGCCCCACCTCCCGAACCATCGGGTAGCCTTCGAGCGCCCGCGCCCCCCGCCCTCGCGCGAACTCGACCGCCGCCTCCGCCAGCGCCCGCATCACCCCGCGCCGCCGGAACCCTGTCCTCGTCACGAAGCAGGCGACCGCCCAGACCCCCTCGTCCGCCTTGTCCTTCGCCCCGCCCACGGCACTGTCGTCTGCGCCTGCGTCAGACGACCGAACCCCGGCCGCGGCCCGACCGCGCACCACCCCGCCGGCTCGCCCCCGAGGTACGCGACCAGCCCGCCCCCCGCCGCGGCCTGCTCCCGGAGCCGATCCTCCCGCTCCGCCCGCGGCATCTCGTGCCATGTCCGGTGCGGCCACCGCACCCGCTGGCACAGGCATTTCCCCGCCTCGCCCCGCGTCCCGAACACCGCCGCCACGTTCTCCCACGCCACCGCGTCCGACGGCAGAACCGTAATGCCCGCCTCTGCACTCATCGCCCCAGATTGCCAGCGACCCCTCCCCGGCGCTAGCCTTCCCAGACCCGCCGGAGGGCTGAAACATACATACCGATTCCATACGGATTCCACACGGATTCCACACGCGTTTTCCTGGGCTGTGTCAGGGCCTTACGCCCGCTTTCGCTCAGATCGCCGAAACCCTTGCCGCATGACCCTCGACCCCATCACCCTCGGCGTCATCCAGGCTGGCCTGCAGCAGGTCTGCGACGAGATGGACCTCGCCTTCTCCCGCGCCGCCTTCTCCCCGGTCATCGCCGAGGCCGACGACCGCTCCGACGGCATCTACGCCGCCACCGACGGCGCCCTGATCGCCCAGGGCTCCCGCGGCCTGCCGGTCTTCGTCGGCACCATGCAGTTCTCCACCCGCACCCTCATCGAGCGCATCGCCCAGGGCCTCACGCTCCCCCCCGACCCCGGCGACATCTACATCGTCAACGACCCCTACCTCGGCGGCACCCACCTGATGGACGTCCGTTTCGCAACCCCTTACTATCGCGCCGGAAAAATCTGGTGCTGGCTCTCCAACACCGGCCACTGGCCCGACACCGGCGGCATGGTCCCCGGCGGCTTCTCCGCCTCCGCCATCTCCGCCGAGCAGGAGGGCCTGCGCCTCCCGCCGGTCAAGCTCTTCAAGCAGGGCACCCTCGACCCCGAGATCTACGCCATCATCACCTCCAACATCCGCGTCGCCGACCAGCGCATCGGCGACGTCCGCGCCCAGGCCGCCGCTCTGCTCACTGGCGCCGCCCGCCTCACTGCCCTCCTCGACCGCTACGGCGACGCCGCCGTCACCGACGCCATCGCCGAAATCCGCACCCGCGCCGCCACCCAGATGCGCGCGATGATCGCCACCATCCCCTCCGGCACCTGGCCCGCCCGCGCCTTCATCGACAGCGACGGCGTCGTCGACGAACCCCTGACCATCGCCCTTACCGTCACCCGCGCTGACGACCACCTCACCTTCGATTTCGCTGGCTCCTCAACGCCTTGTGCCGGCCCGATGAACTCCGTTCGCGCCACCACGCTCTCCTCCGTCTACCTCGCGATGCGCCACATCTTCCCCGAGGTCCCGATCTCCGCCGGCGCCTTCGAGCCCCTACGCGTCACCGGCATCGAGGGCACCTTTCTCGACGCCCACTATCCCCGCCCGGTCTCCGGCTGCGCGGCGGAGGTCAGCCAGCGCATCGCCGAAGCGGTCTTTGCCGCCCTCGTCCCTGCCCTCCCCGACCGGGTGACGGCGGCCCCCGCCGGCACCTCCGGCAACTTCGCCCTCGGCGGCCACGACCCCGAGCGCGGCCGCGACTACGTGATGTACCAGATCTCCGGCGGCGGCTACGGCGGCAACGCCGACCACGACGGCCTCTCCAACGGCTGCTCCACCATCGGCATCTCAAAAGCCCCGCCCGTCGAGATCATGGAGCAGCACTACCCGGTCCTCTACCGCCGCTACGCACTGCACGAAGGCTCCGGCGGCGCCGGCACCCACCGCGGCGGCTTCGGCCTCGACTACGAGGTCGAACTCCTCCGCGGCACCGCCCGCGCCTCCTTCGTCATGGACCACGGCCGCTTCGGCCCCCAGGGCGCCCTCGGCGGCCAGGACGGCGGCAGGAACCGCGTCGAGGTTATCCGCAACGGCACGCCCTGGACCCCGCCCCACCTCTCCAAAGCCCAGGACATCCCGCTTGCCCCCGGCGACCGCGTCCGAGTCCGCACCCCCGGCGGCGGCGGCTACGGCGACCCCACCGCCCGCAGCCCCGCCGCCGTCGCCGAGGACGTCCGCCTCGGCCGCTACACAGCAGAGGAGGCCGAGGCCCGCTTTCGCGTCTCCCTTCCCAAGGATTGAGCCGGGTCCGCCCCCCCGTAGAACGGCCGGCGCGGGGGCTCGCCAGCTTCGGCGCGCTCTTCATCGCCATCGCGCTCTGGGTGACCGTGCCGATAGTCCTCGGGGCCGATCGGGTCGCGGCAACCGTCAGGGCGCACCCGCGCATCTCCCGCGCGCTTGACTGGGTCTTCGCCAGTGTCTTCGCCGGCTTCGCCGCACACCTCTTCCTCGGGCGGGCCTACTGGGGTTCCCGGGGATCATCGGCCGGCTTCAGTGGGCGGGTAGCGGGAATCGAACCCGCACCAAGAGCTTGGAAGACTTCCGATCTAAGTGCATTCTATTCGGTTCTAACAATCGCTTGGCGAGCGAGTTGGCCGAGCTTTGCAGGCATTCTGTCGACAGAATTTCTCTGGAGCGGGCAGCGGGAGTCGAACCCGCACCGTCGG
>CAWCTE010000015.1:0-37500 GCA_963798385.1 uncultured Alphaproteobacteria bacterium
CCTGTCGCATGATGTTGCGCGGACGGGGGTCTTGACGGGGTTCTGCGGCGTGTCTTCCAGGGTGTTGCCCACGTTACTGGTAGTAGTTATACCTGTTCAACGGGATGATGATCAGGGGGCTGAGGTGCGGGCGTTTCCGGTGCGGCTGCCGTCTGGCGCGAGGTACTGGACGGTGCTGGACGAGGACCTGGCGGTCGTACCGGTCGCGGACGGGTTCTTGCGGCAGGTCCGGTTCGGCAGGGACGGTGCCGAGTCGACGACGAGAACCTATGCGCATTCGATCGCGCTGTTCCTGCGCTGGTGCGACAGGACCGGCCGGTCGTGGGCGGAGGGGGCGGGGCAGCTCGGGTCGTTCATGACCTGGCTGCGGCATGCCGGACAGCAGGCCTCGGCGGCAGAGCCCGGCGGGGGAACGGTGCTGGCAGGGCCGGGGAGCGCTCCGGCCCGCTCGGCCTGCCGGGTGAACAGCGTGCTGACCGCGGTCAGGGGCATGGTGGTGCACGCGGCGGCCGCAGGCCAGGCACCAGGGCATCTGGTGCCGCTGCTGTATGAGGTGGCCGATGACCGTGACCTGCCGGATCAGGCGCGCGGCGACGGCGGGCGGATGAGCTGGCGGCTGCGTGCCCGTCATCGTCTGCATGAGCCGGAGACGCAGGTGGACCGGGCTTCGGATGAGGAGATCGTCGCGCTGCTGCGGGCGTGCCTGTCGGCGCGGGACCGGCTGATCGTGCTGCTGATGGGCCGGGCCGGGCTGCGCTGCGGTGAGCTGTGCGGGCTGCGCCGCTCCGACGTGCACCTGCTGGCGGACTCGCGCCCGCTGGGGTGCGAGGTTGCCCGTGCTCACCTGCACGTGATCCGGCGCGAAGACAACCCGAACGGGGCGTGGGCGAAGTCGCGGCGGCAGCGCACCGTGCCGCTGGATTTCCTGACCGTGCAGGCGTTCGACACCTATGAATTCGAGAGGATGCGCGTTCCGCGGGCGGCCGGAACCGATTTCATGCTGGTCAACTTGTTCCGTGAGCCGGCCGGCGCGCCGATGCGGCCCGGCGCGGTCGGCGAGCTGATCACGGCGGCGGCGCGGCGCGGCGGCCTGGCACGGCATGTCACGCCGCACATGCTCCGCCACGCGTGCGGGTCGAACCTGCTGGACGCGGGCGGCGCCCTCGACGAGGCACAGGACATTCTCGGTCATATGAACGCATCATCGACACAGGTCTACCTGCATCCGGACCCGGCCCGGCTGCGTGCCGCGGTCGATGCGGTGCCCAGCCCGCGCGAGCTGGCCGGGGTGACGTCGTGACCGGTGCCGTGCTCCAGCTGGCGATGCCAGACCTTACCGGGTCCGGCGCCGGCCGCGAGTTCGGCCGCGTCCTGGCCGGGGTCATCCTCGATGGGCAGGCCGCCCGGCTGGCACAGGAGATCGATGCGGTGTTCCTGGCCGAAGCGGGATGGGACCCGGCCCGCCGGGTGCTGTCGATGCCGGCTGGGCACCGGCTGCTGGGCCGGGCGGTGTGCCGGGTCGGCGGCTGCGACACGACCGCCCAGCCCGTCACGGGCGTGTGTTTTAGCTGCTGCACATGGCTGACCGGGCAAGGGCTCAGTACCGGCCAGATCCTCCAGATGCCGGTCCTGCCGCCGTTGCCGGCGCGGGCTGCTGCGTGCGCGGTGCCGGGATGCCTGGCTGTTCCCACGGTGTCGCACGCGATCATGTGCGAGCCGCATGCCCGGCAGTTCCGCCGCCGGGTGCGCACCCCGGCCATGGAACAGTTCCTGGCTGATCCCCGGGTCCGGCCGCTCCTGCCGCTCGGGCCGTGCGCTGTGGCGGCGTGCACGCGTGCCGCCGACGGTGCCCGCGGCTTGTGCAACACCCACTATCAGCGGTGGCGGATCATCACCAGCACCGATCCTGACCGTGACATGGCCAGGTGGCAGCTGACCGACGGCGAAGTCACCGAAGGCGGCCAGGTGAGCTTGCGCGGGCTGCCGCCGCTGGTCGTGGTGCAGGTGCTGTTCGGCATCTGGCAGCGCACCCGCAGCGGGGCGAAGATCACCGATGTTGCCCTGCGCGGAGCATGCCGTGCGCTGAGCTGCCAGCAGGTCACCTCGATCGAGTCATGTGATATTGCGGTCGTCCCCAGCAAGCCCACCCGGTCGCTGCTGGGCGCGCTGGTGCGGCACGTCCGCCGGGCCCTGTCCGATCCGGGCAGTGAACACGGCAAGGACGTCTGGGACCTGGGAGTATTCGGCCATGCCGGGCGCCTGTCGTTCATCGGCATCAGCCAGTCCTGGCTGCGCGAGGCTGCTAAAGACTGGGCAGCCGAGGACCTGCCGCGTCACCGAGGCAAAGGCGCCAGGAACGTCCAGACGAAGATCAGCGCGCTGGCGCGGTTGTCGGAAAGCCTGCGCTGCCGGCCTGACCACGGAGACCTCCCGGCCGCTCTGGGCCGGGCCGACATCGAGAACTTCCTCAGCCGGCTCGGCTACCTGGAATCGGCAGGGACGATCAGCCGTTACCACCGCAACGTCATCTGCCGTGGTGCCCGCACCGTCCTGGCCGGGATCCGCGCACTCGGCCTGACCCGCCCCGGCCAGGCCGCAGCCGGGCTGCACGGCGACTTCGCTGTCGGGGCCGGCGACATTCCCGCCGCACCGGTGCGCGGCGAGCCGGGACGCGACCTGCCGCCGGAGATCATGACCATCTTGTGTGCCAGCCTCGATACGCTGCAGCCGCCAGAGGTCCGGGCCGCCACCGAGATCGCCATCGACACCGGACGGCGCCCCGAAGATATCCTCGGCCTTCCGCTGGGCTGCCTGGCACACGACAAAGACGGCACCGCCGTGCTGGTCTACGACAACGCCAAAGCTGACCGGATCGGCCGCCGCCTTCCCGTCAGCCAGGCCACCGCCACGGTGATCATCGGCCAGCAGGACCGTGTCCGCGCCCAGTTCCCCGGCACCCCGCCTGCCGAGCTGAAGCTGCTACCGGCCGCGCGGTGCAACCCGGACGGCCGCAAGCCCATGACCATCGACATGTTCGAAGGACGGCACCGTGAATGGGCCGATAGCCTCGGGCCGCTGCGCACCCGCAACGGCGTCGCCGTCGATCCTGCCAAGATCACCCCGTATGCCTACCGGCATTCTTACGCCCAAAGGCACGCCGACGCCGGAGTGCCGATCGACGTGCTCGCCGAGCTGCTCGATCACCGGAACCTGAACGTCACCCGCGGCTACTACCGGGTCGGCGAAGACCGCCGCCGCGACGCGGTCGACAAGGTAACCGCGATGAGCTTCGACCGGCACGGCCACCGGATCTGGCGCGATGCCCGCGCCCTGCTGGAATCCGAGCACGCCCGTTACGCGGTCGGCGACGTCGCCGTGCCCTACGGGCGCTGCACCGAGCCCTCCAACGTTCAGGCCGGCGGGGACGCCTGCCCGGTCCGTTTCCGCTGCGCCGGCTGCGATCACTTCCGCACCGACGTCTCCTACCTGCCCGACCTGACCGCCTACCTCGATGACCAGCTCCGCACCCGGGAACGGCTCGCCGCCGCCATCAGCGGCGTCGATGAGTGGGCCCGCGCCGACGCCACCCCCGCCGAGGAGGAGATCACCCGGATCCGGCGACTCATCAGCCGGATCAAAGGCGAAATGGCGCAGCTCCCCGATTCCCGGCGCGCCGAGATCAGCGAGGCGGTCACCGTGATCCGCAAGCACCGGGCCGTCTGTCTCGGCATGCCGTCGGTCCGCGCCGTCCCGGCCGCACCCGGGGCACTCGCATGACCAGCGAGCCCGGAGAACCGGGGACCGCGGACCCGCGTGCCGCGGTGATGACCAAGGGGCGGCAAGCCGACTCGGCCCGCCGCCGCCAGCGCGTCACCGCCGCGATCAGCGACGCCGCCGCCAGCGGCGCGGAGATCAGCGTCTCTTCCATCGCCCGCGCCGCGGCAGTGGACCGCACCTTTCTCTACCGGCACCGCGACCTGCTCGGCAAGATCCACGCCCTGGAAGCCGCCCCGCCCGCCGCCGGCGAAGGACCCGGCCCTGCCGTCACCCGGGCATCACTGCAAGCTGACCTGCTCGCCGCCCACGAACGGGCGGCCCGGCTCAACGCCCGCGTCCAGCAGCTAGAACGCCGCCTCTCGGAGGCGCTCGGCGAGCATGCCTGGCGCGAATCCGGGCTCGGCGCGCCCGCCGACATCGACGCCCTCACCCAGACGATCACCAGCCTCGAACAGCAGGCCATCGACCTGCGGCTCCAAGCAGAAGAACGCGACGAGGAACTCACCGCAGCCCGGGCAGCCAACCGCGAGCTCATGGCCCAGCTCAACGCCACTGCACGCCGGCACTGACGCGCCGGCACCGCCGGCACCGCCAGCTGCCAGGCCGGGCACGGGCGCACGCCTGCTGTTCCACCACACCTGTTGCGCTCCAACGGGACACTAACCAGGGGCTTGAACAGCCAAAACAAGAAAATGCTCTGCATGTCCGTTTTGCACCCTAAGAAAACATGCCGCGTCTCGTGCATCAGGGCGAAGAAGAAGCGGTCCCGCAGCCTCGTGCAGGCATCCAGGACCGCCTGGGTCTCGGCGACGGTGAGGATCCGCGGCAGTTTCCTCGGTGCCTTCAGCGTGATCGCCCGCCCGCGATACGGCTCCCCCCGGCTCACGTGATGAAGGAACGGCTTCCAGCCGCCCCGCCCGCCAGTCCGCCACGCGGCCAGCAGGTCCCCGGGGCCGTCGCCGTTGCGGGCCTGATGCGCGTAGAACGAGCTCACCGCGGCGAGCTTGCGGTTAACGGTCGTCACGCTGACCTCCGGGACCGACGACGGCAGCACCGCGACCTCGCCCGCCCGGCCCGCCGCCGGCAGCTGCAGCCAGACCACGAACTCGGCGATGTCCTCCAGCCGGGCCTCGCGCCAGTCCAGCCCCCGGAAGCCGAGAAACTGCCAGAGGTCTTTCACGTCGTGGGCGTACGCCTTGACCGTGTTCGGCGACCGGCCGATGTCAGTGAGATAGGCCAGGAACCGGTCGACCGCGGCGACCGGCGCGTCGTCGTCCCCCAGCACGGTCCACGATCGCGTCCCCGAACCGGGGATCACCACCGGATGCACGAGCATCGTCTCTTCTCCTTGAACTGCGTCATAGACAGAGCAGGAGATAACCACGGATCAACCCTCATCCGGGCAGGTGAAGACACTCGTGATGGACGTTAAAGACACTTCAGCTGAGGCTAGAGATAACCGATATCCAGTGGGTTCTTGGCCATGCGCATTTGTCCACCACCCAGCAGTACCTCACCCCGCTGACCCAGGACGTGATCGCCAGTGTGCTCGCCTTCCATGACCGGCAGCGGGAACCTGGTCCCGGGGTTTCGCCGGCGGCGGCAGGCTACCGGGCCGAGAGCCTGAAGAACCTGTTCGGCGGGGAAGTGCTGTGACCGCTGCGGGAAGTCCCGCTGCCCTGACGGCGGCAGCTGGTCACGGGCCCGCGGGTGCCGGGGCTGCGCGGCCTGCCGGCGGGACTGGCGCGGAGCTGGCGGCGCGGTTCCCGGCGCGGCCGGTGATCTGGTCGTGGCCGCAGACCCGGGCGTCCCGGCACGACGTGCTTGCCCGGCTCCTGGCTGCGCCGTTCGCGCTGGGCAACGCCCTGAGCCAGCAGACTCGCCGTCAGGGCCTGCTCACGGTGGTGAGCTGGCTGGAATCCCAGGCCGGGGACACCTGGCAGGAGCGCTGGGCCGCCAGCGGCGCCGAGGCCGCCCCGGACTGGCGGGACCTGGCCGCCTGCTGGAGGACCGGGCGCACCGGGAGGTCCCAGCGCCCGGCGCACATCGGCCCCGGGCTGCTCGTCTTGATCTGCGCTGACGTCATCCGGCCCGGCCTGGCGTGGCTGTCGGCATTGGCGCCGGCCCGCAGGGGCCTGGCCGAGGAGATGGCCCGCACCCGCGACAGCGCCGCCCTTGCTGAACTGGCCGCGACGTGCCAGCGCAACGCGGTGGGAGCTCAGACCGGCCAGACGGCGCTCATCCGGGTTGCCCTCATCATGGCCGCCAAAGGCGGGACCGTCGCCGACATCACCGTCGGGGACTGCCTGGAGCTGCTGGATGTCGCCGACCAGGTAGCCGCGAGGCTGCACGGAGGCGCGCACAGCCCGTTGTTCTATCAGCTGCTCCTCGGCATGGGCGGCTTCCCCCGCGATGCGCCCGCAGCGATGCGGGTTTTCTCCGGCCGCGGACAGCCGACCTGCGAGCAGCTGATCGACCGTTACGGCATCGCCTGCCAGCCGGTCCGCGACGTGCTGGTCGATTACCTGGCCGAACGCAAGCTCGCCAGCGACTTCTCCTCGCTGCAGCGCCTGGCCTACCTGCTGGGCAAGCTGTTCTGGGCCGATCTTGAGGCTCACCATCCCGGCATCGGCACCCTGAAGCTCCCCCGCGACATCGCCGCCGCGTGGAAGCAGCGGGTCATGACCAAGGCGAAAACGGCACGCGCCGCCGACGGGACGGCCGTCACCGCGGTGTCCGCCCGCCTGGACGGCCGCAGCGCGCTGACCGCGGTGAGGTCGTTTTATCTCGATATCGCCGAGTGGGCCGATGACGACCCCCGGTGGGTGCCGTGGGCGGTGCACTGCCCGGTCAGTGCCAGCGAGGTGTCCCACAAGAAGGACCGGTCGCGGCGCAAGTCCCGCATGGACCAGCGGACCCGGGACCGGCTGCCGGTGCTGCCCGCCCTGGCAGCCTGGGTCAACACCGAGCGGAAGGCTACCGCCGGACGGCTGCAGGCCGCCCGGGACACCGCTGCGGGCGCGCTGTTCACCGCCGGCGGGCAGACGCTGCGCCGGTCGGCGATGAAGACCCAGACGACCGGCCGGATCTGGGCCGAGGACCCCGGCACCGGCAAGCGCCGCGACCTCACCTTCGAAGAGCATCGCGGGTTCTGGGTCTGGGCGGCCGTTGAGGTGCTGCGTTTCACCGGCATCCGCATCGAGGAGCTGACAGAGCTTTCTCACCACAGCCTGATCCAGTACCGGCTGCCGGGTACCGGCGAACTGATCCCGCTGCTGCAGATCACCCCGTCGAAGACCGATGAGGAGCGGCTCCTGGTCATATCGCCCGAGCTGGCCGACGTGCTGTCCACGCTCATGTGCCGGATCCGCGGCACCAGGCCGGACGTGCCCCTGGTGGTGTCCTACGACAAGAACGAGCGCCTCTACAACCCGCCGATGCCGCTGCTGTTCCAGTGGCGACGCCGGCTGGAGAACCGGGCCGTCGGCGAGACATCACTGCGGAAATACCTCGACGACGCGCTGGCCGCGATCGGGGTCAAAGACACCGGCGGCCACCCATTGCGTTATACCTTCCACGATTTCAGGAGGATCTTCATCACCGACGCGATCATGCACGGGATGCCGCCGCATATCGCCCAGCTGGTAGCCGGCCACCGCGACGTGAATACCACTATGGGATATAAGGCCGTCTACCCCGAAGAGGTCATCAACGGCCACCGGGCATTCATCGCCCGCCGCCGCGCCCTGCGCCCCTCCGGGGAATACCGGACCCCGACCGATGAGGAGTGGGCCGGGTTCCTCGGCCACTTCGAGCGCCGCAAGGTCGCCCTCGGCGACCGCGGCCGCTCCGATGACACCCCCTGCATCCACGAACACGCATGCCTGCGCTGCCCGCTGCTGCGCCCCGACCCCGCCCAGCGGCCCCGCCTCGCCGAGATCTGCGGCAACCTGACCGCCCGGATCGCCGAAGCCGAAGCGGCCGGCTGGCTCGGCGAAGCCGAAGGCCTCAAAGTCAGCCTGGCCGGCGCCCGCCACAAACTCGCCCAGATGGACGAGATCACCGCCCGCCGCAGCCACCCCACCGGCCTCGGCATACCCGCCTTCCCCGACGTTGCGGGCCGCGCCGTCACCACCATGACCGCTCTTCCCGCCAGCGAGGAACCCCGGGCAACAGCCCACACCACGAATTCGTTGATCATTTCTTAGTTCGGAGACAAGGCCCGGACGGCTGCGTTGATCTCCTCGCGGCGCAGGAAGCCTTCGTGCTGCAGCCGCTCGGCCGCGGTCAGCAGCTCCGGGTTCACGGTACCTGCGCCGAGCGCACGGCGGATCGGGGTCATCGACCGCCGCACCACGTCGAGGAATGCCTGGCTGGCGTTCTCCATCAGGTGCCAGCGATCGGCGACCTGGACCACATCCGGCGCCGGTGAATTCCACCGTGAAGCGCAACGTTTCAAGCGAAGCGGATTTCGACATCCCTGCCAAGCTCTGACAGGAACGCCTCGACCGGCGATCGATAGCCGAGGCATTTGCGCGGGGTGAGGTTGATGGTCATGGCGATCTCCTGGATGTCGGCTTCGCTGAGTTCGTCGAGGTTCGTGCTGCGCGGCAGCCATCGTCGGATGCGGCCGTTGGCGTTCTCGACCCCGCCCTTCTGCCAGCTGGCGTAGGCGTCGCAGAAGTACGTGGTGGCCGAGAGCATGCCGCGCAGCAGCATGTGGCGGGCGAAGCAGGTGTCGTTGTCGAAGGTGACCGAGCCGCGCATCTTCGGGTCGAGGCGCCGGAAGGTGGCCATCATCGCGGCGACCGTCTCGGCGGCGGTCTTGCCGGCCAGGCGCGACATCAGCGTGAGCCGGGTCTTGCGCTCGTGCAGCACCAGGACCGGCCGGGAGCGTCTGCAGATCACCAGGTCAGCCTCCCAGTGCCCCACCGTCTCGCGGGCGTTGGCCGTCGCAAGTTCGCTGAGAAATATGGGCCTTCTCGGCGATCACGTCGCGAGACACCCGACCGTGGCGCGGCCGGCGGCGGGCATGGCGGCGGGTCAGGAAGCGCCACAGCCGCTCCGCCTTCTGGCCGGTGCGATAGATCCAGCCGTAGATCGTCTCCGCGCAGACGGCGCGCAGGTCGGTCTCGATCCCGAGCCGCAGCCGGCCTGCGATCTGCTCCGGGCTCCAGCCCTCGGCCAGCCGATCCCTGACATAGGTCGCGAGCTTCGCGTGCGTCTCCAGAGCCGCGGCCCGCTGACGACGGAGGAGGTATGCGCCCTCCGCCACGTGCGGCCGGTAGGCGCCACTGTCGAGCGCATTGCGCCGCAGCTCCCGCGAGATGGTTGAAGTCGCCCGACCGAGCGTCCGGGCGATCGCCCCAAGCGAAAGACCGTCGGCCTTCAGATCGGCGAGCCGATCCCTTTCGTCGGCCGTGAGATGAGAATACCCTGGCATGGCAGCACCGTTTTCTGTTTGACGACAGACGGATATCTCATCCGTCAACGGTGTTGCACCTCACGCTGGAACTCACCGCCGCTCGGGCGACCGCCCTTCCATAGCCGCCGCCGCGGTCCCGCGACACGATCTCGACTTCGGGATGATCCGTCAGCCACGCCTCGATGGTGGCGGCTTCGCGGTCGGGAAGCACATCGACGATCTCGCGCCGTTCCAGGTCGCAGACGATGCTGCCGTAGCGGTGCCCGCGCTTCCACGCCCAGTCGTCGATGCCGATCACACGCGACGTCGGCCGCACCTCCGGCGCCCGTGCCCGGACGGTTCGTAGCAGCGTGTCCTTGCTCACCGGCATCAGCAGACGCCGGGCGAGCCCCTGGCCGGGACGGCCACCGAGCGCCAGGCCGAGATGGTGGACGATGGTCTGCAGCCGCGCCGTGCGGCGGCCGTAGGGCGCGACGATGTCGTCGCCGAACTGTTCCGCGAAGATCACCCTCGGGCAGAGATCGTTGCCGCACCGGAACCGTCGCACGGTGAGTGCGATCCGGACGCACCGGCCATGCGCCGGCAGGTCGGAAAGCGATCGCACGTAGCGACTGTGGACCCGCCGCGAAAGCCTGCCGCAGCCTGGACAGGTCGACCCGAATCCCGCGAACGGGCGCTTGCCGCTACACTGCCGTCATCTATCCGCACGTGCTCGATGATCAGTCCCGGTGGCAACAATGCCGCCGTCGATCGGCTCCGACCCATCCCATGCTCCCTCGACCCGGAGAAAGAGACTATCCTGCAGGCCGATCATCTGCACCGAGATTGAGTCAGAGCCCCTTTTGGAAGCCGATCACCCCGGAAACGGGGTCCTTACTGCGCGCCTCTCCACACCACATGCCGAGGCGCTTAGGATATTGATATTGTTCGGCGATTTGGTTGCGGGGGTAGGATTAGAACCTACGACCTTCAGGTTATGAGCCGTGGCGAACGGACCATGAACGATTGCGCTCGTTTGCGTATTCCTTCGGCATTTCCGCCACTTGAAGCCGAGTGGCGTGCGGGTGCCATGCGCCGGATTGCGCAGAAACCGGCAACATTTTGTGCCCTCTTGCTTCCATAGTGCTTCCACGGGTGCGCTGGCTGAAGCTTCCGGTAGCAGGGCAATCGGTTGCAGAGACCGTGTCAAGTGAACCAACCGAGATACCCGTGGGTGCCACAATCGGGATGCCGTGCTCATCAAGTGACAATGATCGTGGCGATCAGGCCTCCCGACACGATCTGGTTTAGTCCAAAACGCGGTGTAGAGGCATTCCTCCAGCTCTACGGCCTTTTCCGGAGAAAGAGCCTGAACGCCTCCGAGGCGCGGATCCCCCCGTCGCTCAGCCTGCAGGTTCGGCTCATTGCCCGCTCTCCGCCACCGGGTCGAGGATCAGCATCAGGTTCGCCCGGTAGCGGGCGGCCGCCTCCTCGAGCGCATCGATCGGGAATTCCTCCCGCAGGTCCGGCTCGGTCGCGTCTTTTCCGGTCTGATAGAGCCGGATCAGCAGGATCGGGTCGGTTCCCGGTTTTTTCACCACGTAGCCGAAGGTTGCGTGGCGCCGATCCTCTGCCTTGTAGGAGATGTAGACGTCGACATGAACCTCCCCACTGATCATGCTGCCACCTGTCTTCACGCCGGACCCGACCGTATTCCCACTGAGATCGAACTCCGCGGCGAGCTCGTCGTGGATCTTTTCGAGAAGATGGCGCGCCTCTGCGTCCTTTGGTCCGAAAAGCACCTTGGCGTCGCTCGGCGCGCTAATCCAAATCCTAGTCTCCAGCGCCGCGATAACCGCCTCCCGTTCCGCTTCGGTAATGTCAGGGGTCCGGATCGCGTTCTCGTAGAAATTTCGCAGCCCCCTGCGGTTCATCTCTTTCGTCTCGATCGCGGCAAGGGCTCGTCGGACGCGCTCTGAAAAATTCGTCGAACCCATCATCTCTCCTTCGTCCCGTAACTTCCCGCCCTCTCAGGCGAACTTCAGGTCATCAGCGACCAGTTCGCCCGCTTCAGCCGACGTTCCCCGAGTGGCAAACTTTTGCTCGAAATATCGCCTTACGAAGTTAGGAGATCAAGCGTTGCTCACGGTTGATGCCTGCAGCCGCGGGAACGCAACGAGTTCACTTTGGCAAGCCGACCAAAGTCGACATCCTCGACCCGACGGGCCCCGTTTTTCAGCGCGTTGGAAAGACCTGTCATGCTTCATTCTTATTTGGCCCGGAGTGCCGTCACGCGCGCAGCTGTGGCGCTCATAAGCGGCGGATCGCGCGAAGGTTAGCGCGCATCGACCATCTCTACACCCTACGGACGCGCAGAAACGCCCATGCAGAAACGCGCTTCACTTCCTTTTTCTTCGCACTTTCAATGTGTTCGTTGACTGTCGCCCGCGCTTCAGCACTGTGGAACTTCGACAGAACCACCGAAGAGCGCCATGCCCAGGATCACCAAACGCATCGTCGACGCCGCAGAAGCCCGCTCCGCCGAATATTTCGTCTGGGACAGCGAGATCCCCGGCTTCGGGCTGCGCGTGCTGCCGAGCGGGCGCAAGGGCTACGTGGTCCAGTATCGCGCCGGACGCCGATCCCGGCGGATCAGCCTCGGGCCCAGCACGGTCCTGACCTGCGAGCAGGCGCGCAACCGCGCCATCTCCATCGTCGCCACCGCGCGCAATGGCGAGGACCCCGCCGCCGAGCGGGACGCGGGGCGCAAGGCGATCACGGTGAAGGAGCTGGCGGAACGGTTCGGCAAGGAACACATCGCGATCCGCGTGAAGGCGAGCACGGCCAAGGAGTATTGCCGGAACTTGAGGCGCTTCATCCTGCCCGCGCTCGGACAGCTGACGGTGACGGACATCACCCGGGCGGACGTGGCGAAGTTCCATCACGACCTCCGCCACATCCCCTATCAGGCGAACCGCTGCCTCGAAGTGATCTCGAAGATGTTCAGCCTCGCCGAGATGTGGGGCCTGCGTCCGGACGGCACCAACCCGCGAAAGCACATCCGGAAGTATCCTGAGGAGAAGCGCGAGCGCTTTCTCAGCGCGGCCGAACTCCGCCGGATCGGTGAGGTGCTGCGCGAGATGGAGGTGGAGGATATCGGACTGCGCTCGGCCATCCTCGCCGCGCGCCTGCTGATCCTGACCGGCTGCCGGCTGAACGAGATCATGTCGCTGCAATGGGCACACGTCGATCTGGCCGACCGCGTGCTGCGCCTTCCGGACTCCAAGACCGGCGCCAAGATCGTCCATCTCGGCCAACCCGCCGTCGAACTGCTTCACGGCGCCCAAGCTCATCAACGGCAACCCCTGGGTCATCACCGGCAGCTTGCCGGGTAAGCGACTGAGTGATCTCCAGCCCTTCTGGCAGCGCGTCCGTGCTCGCGCCGGGGTGAAGGACGTCCGCATCCATGATCTCCGGCACACCTTCGCCTCGACCGCGGTGGCCGCCGGCCAAGGACTTCCGATGATCGGCAAGCTCCTGGGACACACTCAGGTCCAGACGACGGCGCGGTACGCCCATCTTGCCCCAGTCAGGGAGGCTGCCGATCAGGTCTCGGGGCACATCGCTTTGATGATCTGACCTCGAGCCTGCAATCTGGACGCGACTGTTTGGTTCCGTCACATCGCCGTAAGCGAGTGGCGCCAGTCGACGGCATACACCCGCGGCCGAGGAAGGGGACTGCGTACCGCAGTGACCGCTTTGAAGAAGACGGATAGTCGATCTATTTCGACGACTGCCCGATCCCGAATTCAAGGACGCGTTGATCCCAATCAAGTCCTGCCATTGCTCCGGCGCTATCAAATGCGACGTCGTCTATGATCACTGTAGAAGAAACTTGATCTAAAAATATTCCACAATCTTCTTTCAATCCCAATAGCCCGCCGCCCTTATAACAATGAAAAGAAGTTATAAAAGGGACCGGACTTCCCAAGTCATTCACGCCAGAAACCTTAAAACATAGATTGGCTTCTGGCGGAAAATCTCGAATCGCGGTCAGAATGTCTTCAATCTGATCGATTCTCCGCATCTGGCAGTTTGCAACCTGGATTTGGTCGTCGATCGAACGGAGTGAGATTGGCGAGCCACCCAGTAGGGGCACCCCTTCGCTCTGCAAATGCCGCGCAGTCAAACTGTCAGGGTAATCGGCGACAATTCGGGCAAGGACGTCACGGGCCGCAATTAGGAGATCGGATTGCTTTCCTGAACCGGCCGAGCCGGCTTCACGTAGGAGAGCGAGGCCTTGGGCAAACAGAGTGCGCTCATTGGCGAATGCAGCACCACAGAAGGTCATCTGAGCAAGCAACAAGGTCGAGGCACCTAGAATCCACGGGTTCCGGACCTTCCACCTCGTCATCGCGCGCCCATTATCATTGGCATGAGGCTTTCGCCAAAGCCCTTGAGGAGGCCTGGCAGACCTGAAATCATGCCACGCACACCGTCCTCTCCAAGACGGGCGACCACGGCGAGCGTCAGCGCGTCGAGGTCGAGGTCTTCGCGGTCCTGAAGGATCTCCGCTGCCTCAATGAATCCGTCGCCGCTGTAATCGTATGAACTGAGTAACGATGTCGTCGCGAATGGTGCCGCGACACTAAATGCGGCAGTTGCACCATATAGTGTAGAAACCGGCACAGCGGCTTGTGAGAAACCAACCGGCCATCCGTTCTGAATCAATTCAGAGCGCTGGCGCGCTACAGCAGTCTCATAAGAAAAATAGACTGAAACGGCACGGATGGTGCGGGATATTTCCGCCGCAGATAGTTTCTTGTCACCCGATACGTCCAGCGTGGCGACAAGCGTCTCAACACACTTGCCGGCTGAGTCGTTGGTGCAACGATCCTGAATTTCGTCCATGGAGGAAAATATCGCGATGGCTTCGCCCATTGCGGCAGTGACAATGGCTGGCGGGTGATTGCAGCGGTCCAGACTTTCAAGCGGCGGCAGGACGGCATAGTCCTCCCCTCGCACGAGAAAGATCGCTCCGTCCTGCCAGTCCGCTTCTCCTATTGTTATCGTGGGGTCCCCAGCCGACGGATCAATGAAGACGACCATCGTTCCGTTGAGAAGAACAGTTGGCTGGTCCGCCACGCAGGCACCGTTCAAAGACACACCTCCGTATACGCCACGAGCCGGTACAGGGACTTGGTCTGCAAGAAGCCAACCTGCTTGAAACATAACGGCCAAAACTGAAATAAATAAGTTGACAATCCTGCACATCTCTCGAAACCACAACAAAGAATATTTTCTTGAGAACCGCTTATTCATAGCGATATTTTCCAGACCTCTTGACCACACCTCTTGCGAGCTAGCCAGCGACCAGCTCATCGTCCGCAAACCAGAACTCCACACCTTAACCCCCGGACGCGTCTACCCAACTAAAGCGGGATTCTAACACTCAAAGAGCCTGTCCGAGAAGCGGCAGAGCACTGTTGAGCAGCCGCCGTGGACGGCGGCTACCCATGTGTCATCACCGGCACCCTGCCCGGCAAACGCCTGGGCGATCTCCAGCCCTTCTGACAGCGCGTCCGCGCCCGCGCCGGGGTGAAGGAGGTCCGCATCCACGACCTGCGCCGCACCTTCGCGTCGACAACCGTCGCCTCGGGTCAGGGCCTGCCGATGATCGGGAAGCTCCTTGGTCACACGCAGGTCTCAGACGACGGCGCGCTACGCCCACCTCGCCGCCGAGCCGGTGCGGATGGCAGCGGATGCGGTGGCGCAGAACCTGCGGCAATCCTTGGGATAATCGCGTGCCGACGCGCCGCTTTTCGATTGATCGCGCAGCCCTGCGTGGCTACCGTCCAAGAAAGCCCAGAAATTGGGCGCGCACAGTTCGCGTGCGCGCACGGCTGGGCGGGAGCGGAACGTGGACAGTGACAAGGCCGAACTTCGCTGGGGGATCGAGCAGCGGCTCGAGTTCATCGAGTTCCGCCTGTTCTGGGAGGGGCACGTGAATCGTAGCGACGTGATGCAGCAGTTCGGGGTCTCGGTGAACCAGGCATCCCGGACCTGAACCGCTACATTGGCTGGCGCCGGACAACATGGTCTACGACAAGAGCGCGCGCACATATGTCCGCGGCCCGGACTTCGACTGCAAGTTCCGCCAGCCCGACGCAGCGCACTACCTCGCCCAGCTCCGCCTGGTTGCGGACGGTGTGCTGGACCGCGAAGATTGCTGGATCGCCTGATCTGCCACCATACGCATCTGCCCCGACGCCGGTGCGCGGCGTTAAGCCCGTGGCGCTTCGCTCGGTCGTCGGCGCCATCCGCCGCTCCGAAGCGATCGAGGTGAAGTATCAGTCCCTGTCCAGCCCCGAGCCCCGCTGGCGCTGGATTGCACCCCACGCCATCGCGTTCGACGGGTTCCGCTGGCACACGCGGGCCTTCTGCCTCGACCGACGAGAGCTTCAAGGACTTCCTGCTCTCGCGGATCATCGAGACCCGCGGCATCGCGCAGAGCGAGGTCTGTGCCGACGGCGACGCCGACTGGAATGAGAAGGTCACCTTGGAGATCGGGCCCCACCCCGAGCTGTCTGAGACGCAGGCAGAAGGTCATCGCGCTCGACTACGGAATGCGCAGCGGCAAGGCGAAGATCACGGTGCGGCGGCGCTTCTCTACTACGCGCTCAAGCGGCTCGGGCTGGACACCGATCCCGGCGCGCGGCGCCCGCAGGACCAGCAGATCATTCTTTTGAATCGTGAAGCTGTGACAGGCGGCGACAACCTGGCCTTCCCCCTGAGAAGTGGTCCTCCCTGAGGTATGGCTTTGAGCCGGAAGGAGGACGCAGGAATGGCCAGGAAGACGTACAAGCCCGAAGAGATCGTCGCGAAGTTGCGGCAGGTGGATGTGCTGGCTTCGCAGGGGCGGCCGGTCGCGGAAGCGATCCGGACGATCGGCGTGACGCCGTTCACGTACTATCGGTGGCGGCGCGAATATGGCGGGCTCAAGACCGACCAGGTGAAGCGGCTGAAGGAGCTCGAGAAGGAGAACGAGCGGCTGCGCAAGGCGGTGTCCGATCTGACGCTGGAAAAGCTGATCCTGCGGGAGGCCGCCTCGGGAAACTTCTGAGCCCGGCGCGCCGCCGCCGCTGCATCGATCACGTCAGGACAAAGCTGGACGTGTCGGAGCGGCTGGCGTGCCGCGTGCTGGGGCAGCATCGTTCGACACAACGCAAGGCGCCACGAGGACGCGCCGACGAAGCCGTGCTGACGGCAGACATCGTCGCGCTCGCGACCCAATACGGCCGCTATGGCTACCGGCGCATCACGGCGATGCTTCGTGACGCGGGATGGGCGGTGAACGCCAAGCGTGTCGAGCGGATATGGCGGCGGGAGGGGCTGAAAGTGCCCTCGAGGCAGCCGAAGAAAAGCCGGCTCTGGCTGAACGACGGATCGTGCATCCGTCTGCGGCCGGAGCGCCCGAACCATGTCTGGTCCTACGACTTTGTCGAGGACCGGACCCACGACGGACGGAAATACCGCATGCTCAATCTGATCGACGAGTTCACCCGCGAGTGCTTGGCAATCCGGGTGAATCGCAAACTGAGTTCCACCGACGTCATCGACGTCCTGTCGGACCAGTTCATCCTCCGAGGCATCCCAGGCCACATCCGTTCCGACCATGGCCCCGAGTTCATCGCGGGGGCCGTGAGGGAATGGATCGCCGCCGTCGGCGCACACACCGCGTTCATCGAGCCCGGATCGCCCTGGGAGAACGGCTACTGCGAGAGCTTCAACTCGAAGCTTCGCGACGAACTGCTCGACGGCGAGATCTTCTACAGCCTCGCCGAGGCGCGAACCGTCATCGAAACCTGGCGCCAGCACTACAACACCAGGCGACCACACTCATCACTGGGCTATCGTCCACCGGCTCCCGAGGTCGTGCAGTGGCCGGCTCCGCCAACTGGCTCCGCTCCGCCGGCCACCTCAAACGTGGCGCCGAGACCCATCATGAACTAAGAAACGAAACGGACCACCCGATGGGGGCAGGCCACGTCTCCTCGCCGTGACGAGGGGGATTCCTTCCGCCCGGCGTCCCCCGAGCATCCTTCCGAGCGGCGGGTTCCTGGCTTTTCGCGCTCGAGTCTTGTGGCCTCGCTGTCTCCCGCGAGGCAGATCAGTCACGCGCAACACAACCCGTCATTTGGGCGTCAGGCCGCTGCATGTCCGCTAAGCGGACAAACCGGACCCAAGCAGATGCAGCACGATCCGTTGCGACGAGCGAAGCGTGACAACTCCGGCGCGCCATGGCGCAGTGCATCTTCCCGAAAGTGGCCGTTCATGCCGGCTCGAATTTGCCCGCCTATCGTCGTGAACAGGCGGGGCATCTGATGTATCCGCCTGTCACCGAAAGGAGAGCGGTGTTGCCATATCGGGATACGGCCACCTCACGCTGGAGGAGAGAGGTCGCCTGCGCGGCATGATGGAGAGGCTCAAGGCCCCGCGCGCCAGCCTATCCGTACGGCAGTCCCGTCACAGACCCGCGTAGGCCACGGGGGATCAACTCTGATCGCCTCCGGCAACCACTCGCATTCGACGGCTCTCAGAGAATGAAATCATTCGCGAAATAGTCGTCTGCTGACGTGTTGCGGCCGTCCACGATGCGGATCTGGATCTCGGCGAAACGGTCGTTGTCGATGTTGCCGTAGATGATGGTGTCGCGTCCGTCATCCTCCGCCCAGAGATGACCCTTGCCCTTTCCGCCGTCAAAGTCGAAACTCTGGTTGCCTCTTGCACCCTTCACTGCGTCGATCTTGGACACGTCGATCTGGTCGCCACCCTTGCGGCCCGCTCCGCCGAAGCCGTCGATGGTGTCCATCGACTTGCTCGTGGAATCCGTCGTCTTTCTGAAGTTGAAGTCGTCCGACCCCTTGCCGCCTACCAGCAGATCCGCGCCCCCGTTGCCTGTCACCTCGTCCTTGCCACTGCCGCCATAGAGCTTGTCTTTGCCGCTGCCGCCGTAGACTCGGTCGTTTCCGCCAAGGCCGACCAGCAGGTCCTTCCCGTTGCCCCCCCAGAGCCCGTTGGCGGCGCCGTTGCCGGCGATCCTGTCATTGCCTGATCCGGAAACGACGTTCTCAAATCCTGCGAAACTCTCGCCTGGGACGTGGGTCCGGCCCGTGGCAAGGTCGATGTTGTTGATCATGGAGGCCCGATTGGCGTCGTAGCGAAGGGTGTCGATTCCAGATCCGCCCAAAACAGTATGTCCCCCCAAACCCGGGCCAACCGAAGGGTCTGCCACCGCGAGATAGACGGTGTCGTTTCCATCTTCCCCCTCATAAATACCCCTTCCGCTGGTGTGGATCGTATCGTTTCCATCACCGCCGAACGCCTGGGGATTGCCTGGGCCTTTGGTAATGACGCGTATGACGTCATTGCCACCACCGCCCCGAATGGTGCCAAATCCTGTGAGCGTGTCATTCCCGTCGCCAGCGTCAACGTAGTGTCCGTCTATTCCAGATATTGTGTCATTACCGGAACCAAAGGAGACAAGCTCGATCGAATAGAGGCTGTCAGTCCTGGCGATGCCGCCCGTCAAAGAAACCTTTCCGTTGGCGAATTTGGCGATCACGTCGCCGCTGTAAGACGCATAGCTGACCGTATCTTCGCCTTCGCCACCATCGAGAACATTCTTCCCTTCTCCGCCGTCCAGGATGTCGTTGCCCTGGCCGCCACGGATGACGTCATCGCCGCCGAGACCCTCCAGCTTGTTGTCACCGACATTGCCGATGATCCTGTTGTTGAGCGCGTTCCCAACGCCGTCGATCGACGCGCGTCCGTCCAGGCTCAGATTCTCAACGGCGTCGCCCAGCGTGTAACTAACAAAGGCGAAGACGGTGTCGACGCCCTCCCGCGCCTTCTCGGTCACCTTGTCGTAGATGTCGTCAACGACATAGGTGTCGTCGCCCGTCCCGCCGTCCATGTCGTCTGCGCCGGATCCACCGTCGATATAGTCGTTGTCGGCCCCACCCTCGAGCGTGTCGTTGTCTTCTCCGCCGTCCAGGATGTCGTTGCCCTGGCCGCCACGGATGATATCATCGCCGCCGCGTCCCTCCAGCTTGTTGTCGCCGACATTGCCGATGATCCTGTTGTTGAGCGCGTTCCCAACGCCGTCGATCGACGCGCGTCCGTCCAGGCTCAGATTCTCAACGGCGTCGCCCAGCGTGTAACCAACAAAGGCGAAGACGGTGTCGACGCCCTCCCGCGCCCTCTCGATCACCTTGTCGTAGATGTCGTCGACAACATAGGTGTCGTCGCCCGTCCCGCCGTCCATGTCGTCTGCGCCGGATCCACCGTCGATATAGTCGTTGTCGGCCCCACCCTCGAGCGTGTCGTTGTCTTCTCCGCCGTCCAGGATGTCGTTGCCCTGGCCGCCACGGATGATATCATCGCCGCCGCGTCCCTCCAGCTTGTTGTCACCGACATTGCCGATGATCCTGTTGTTGAGCGCGTTCCCAACGCCGTCGATCGACGCGCGTCCGTCCAGGCTCAGATTCTCAACGGCGTCGCCCAGCGTGTAACTAACAAAGGCGAAGACGGTGTCGACGCCCTCCCGCGCCTTCTCGGTCACCTTGTCGTAGATGTCGTCAACGACATAGGTGTCGTCGCCCGTCCCGCCGTCCATGTCGTCTGCGCCGGATCCACCGTCGATATAATCGTTGCCGGCTTTGCCCTCCAGCGTGTCCTTGCCCCCGAGACCGGAGAGCGCATTGTTCCCGTCATTGCCTTTGATCGTATTGGCCAATCCGTTGCCGGTCCCATTGATGTTGGCGTTGCCCAAGAGCTGGAGGTTCTCGACGTATTCCGGGAGGATAAAAGTCGCCGTGGCTCTAACGAGATCCGTACCCTCGCCGGTGGCCTCGGTCACCGTGGTGTTGGTTTTCTGGACGTCGTACGTGTCGTTTCCCGCCCCGCCCCGAAGTATATCGCCGGCGCCGTTGCCGATGAGCCTGTCGTCGCCAGCGCCGCCGTCGAGCTCGTTCTCGCCGCGGCCGCCGTCCAGAAGATCGTTATCGGCCCCGCCGAAGAGGCGGTCGTTATCGTCACCGCCGAACAACTTGTCGTTCCCTGCCGATCCCTTGAGAACGTCATCGCCGCCCAGACCTAGGATAGTGTCGTCACCCTCCTGCCCGTCGATTTCGTTGGCTCCGTCCGTGCCTGTCAACGTGTCGTCACCTCGACCGGAGGTCAGGTTTTCGAAGCCCCTGAATTCCAAGAGAGGATTGCCTGTGACCCCGGTCCGAAGGTCAATGATCAAAGCTACGGGGAGACTAGTCGTGTGGACCAACAAGTCGGTACCTGGGCCACCATCCAATACCAGTTCTTTATCGCTACTGGTCGTATAGCTCCAAATCGTGTCGTCGCCCAAGCCGCCAAGATATTCGCCGCTCTCGGAGGCTGTGATTGTGTCGTTACCGCGCTCGCCGTAAATCACGTCGTTGCCGCCGCGGCCATCGAGAATGTCGTCGCCGTCGCCGCCGAAGATTTGTTGGTCTAAGTCGCCGCCAGTGACGCGATCGTTGCCCGGTCCGGCACGGACAAAGTCGAATCCCCCTCCCGATTGGATGTAGTCGTCGCCGGCGCCGCCTTCGATTATGTCGTCTCCGTCGTCGGGCATGGTCCCTTCCGGATCCGCGATGACCCCGTACGAGACCACGGTTGGCGTAATTGTGTCGGCGTTATCTGTCCCTGTGAATTTTGCCATTTAGCGGCCCACCCCGCATTTCAAATTGACGCATTATCATGGTCATAATTTGAGTCACAACTTCCGGAAAAGCCGCAGCTATACTGGGGGCCCCTCACCTCTTAACCAATTTGCCGGCACTCAATGTTTAGGTCAATTTAAAATTAACTGCAGCTGCAATTTATATCGCGATTGCACATTAAATGCTGGTGTTAAATAATTCAAAAGAGAGAGCTTTGTGTAATATTGCCTTTGGGGAAGATTATAAAACTACCCTTCAAAATTTTTATCATTGCGATTAGTACAATCATTGAAGCAACCTAAGGGGGAGAATTGAGTGCTAGTGGGGCGCGAACTTCTTGCTGCAAGTGCATCTAGGCCGAGGCCAGCAGGTCCGCTCTGAGCTCGACCCGGTCATCCGCCGAGATCGGTCAGATGACCGAGATGCGGACGAAGCCGACACTGCAGAATTTTCGGAAGGCTTCAGTCGAATGAGATCGGTGACTGCTTCGCACCGTTGACGTGGAAGGTGAAGACGTTGGGTCGCGCGTCGTGCCCGCTCACGTCGAACTTGCGGCGCTGAGCCGATGCGGCAGCCACGTCTTTGGTTCCGCCGGCGTATCGGCGGTCGGCGCTCTTCAGGCGCGCGACCGGTCGTTGACGAGGATGACGTGGACGAAGCCGGGGCCGTGGGCTCCGCGGACGTAGCTTCCCTCGATGTCGGTTGTGCCGCTCGGGCCGGTGATGAGGATGGCGTTGCGAGGCGGGGAGCCGTCGCGTTCGAGGAGGAACGCATAGTCCTCGAGATGGGCGACGATGCTCGACGCGTGCAGGACGACAATGTGGTGGAGCGGCAGGAAGGCGAGGAGGATCGGCGAGTCGGGAGCGGAGTGGATGACGATGGAGCCGCTCTCGGCGATGCCCCAGCGGGCGAGGCCGACGGCCGCGGGCTGATCCGGGGCGGCCGTGGCGTCCAGCGCGATGCCTTCCCACGACAGGCTCGCGAGTTCCGCGGTCTGCTGGACGGCGGCGGACGGCGGCAGACCGCTGGCAGCGAGGTAGCGGCCAACGGCGGCGGGGACGTCGTCAAGGTCGGGCACGTGCTCGATCGACGTGCCGAGGGCCGCTGCCTTCAGAGCGAAGGCCTCGACCAGCGTCGGCGCCTCGAGGCGAGGCCGGATCGTGTCGGGGTCGGCCAGCAGCGCGGCGGCCTCGGCCGCGATCGCCGCCGGCTCGGCGCGCCGGCCGCCGAGGCCAGCACGAACAGCGGCGAGGATGCTGTCGCGGGTGGTCATCGGCGATCTCCCTTTGCACGCTCCGCCCGGTAGCGCTCCATGAACGTGCCGCCGGCGGGGGCAGGTAAGTCGCGGTACGCCGTCCAGCCGCCGCCGAACGGCAGCGCCCGGATCCAGCCAGCCCTTCCAAGTAGGCGGAGCGCCCGAACGCCGGCACCGCTCGCGAGGCGGTAGAGGCCCGGACGGCGGGCGACGGCGGCCCAAAGGCCGAGGCCGGCGCGCACCGGTCCCTTCTCGAGGCCCTCGTGCCAGCTTCGCACCCGCCAGGCGCGCAAGAGAGTCGGCAGCGGGATCTGCACTGGGCAGACCTCGGCGCAGCGACCATTCATCGTGCAGGCGAAGGGGAGATCCCGCGACCCTGCGAGGCCGTCGAGGACGGGGGTCAGCACGGCGCCCATCGGGCCCGGATAGGTGCCACCATAGGCGTGGCCGCCGATCTGGCGGAAGACGACGCAGTGGTTCATGCAGGCGCCACAGCGGATGCAGCGCAGCATCTCGCGGAACTCGTCGGCGATCATGCCCGACCGGCCGTTGTCAACGAGGACGATGTGCATCTCTTCTGGCCCATCGGCGTCGCCCGGCCGCTTCGGACCGCAATGGAAGGTGGTGTACTGGGTGAGTTCACCGCCCGTCGCCGAGCGGACGAGCAGGCGAAGAAGCGCGAAGGCGTGGGCGGTCGAGGGCACCAGCTTCTCGATGCCGGCGGTGACGATGTGGACGCGAGGCGGCGTCGTCGTGAGCTCGGCGTTGCCCTCGTTCGTCACCGTGCAGGTGGCGCCGGTGTCGGCGACGAGGAAGTTCGCCCCGGAGATGCCGACGTCGGCGGAGAGGAACTTCTCGCGCAGAACTCGGCGGGCGCTCAACACCAACGAGGCCGGGTCCTCGGCGTTCGGCCGGGGGTTGTGGCCTTCGCGGAAGAGGTCGGCGACCTGCTCGCGGGTGCGGTGCATCGCCGGCCAGATGATGTGCGAGGGATGCTCGCCGGCGAGCTGGATGATGTGCTCGGCAAGGTCGGTCTCCACCCGCTCGATGCCTGCGGCGGCGAGCGCCTCGGGCAGGTGGATCTCCTCGCCGAGCATCGACTTCGAGCGGGTGACTCGCTTCGCGCCGGCCTCGCGGCAGAGCCGGATGACGATCTCGCAGGCCTCGGCGCTGGTGGCCGCCCAGTGGACCTTCGCACCTGACGCGATGGCGTTACGTTCGAAGGTCTCGAGATAGTGGTCGAGGTTGGCGATGACATGGTCCTTGATCGCCTTGCCGCGGGCGCGGGCGGCCTCGAACTCCGGGAAGGCTGCGAGCGAGATTGCCCGCTTGCGCTCGGCGGTGCCGGTGGTGCGGTCGATCGCGACCTTAAGCGTCGCGTCGGCGAGCGCCGCGTCGCCCCGCGCCTTGAAGCCCCGCTGCTCCGCCGGCGTCATGGCTTCTCTCCGATGGCCGGGCCGTCGCCGCCGCCGGCGAGGATCTCGACGGCGTGGAAGCAGCGCACCTTCGAACCGTTGCGGTGAAGCTTGCCGGCCATATTCATCAGACAGCCGAGGTCGCCGGCCAGCAGCAGGTCAGCCCCGGTCGCCTCGATGGCGTCGGCCTTCTCGCCGACGATAGCGTTGGAGATAGCGGAGTACTTAACGCAAAAGGCGCCGCCGAAGCCGCAGCAGACGTTGTCTCCTGCGAGCGGGCGCATCTCGAGGCCGTTGACGGCGGCGAGCAGGGCGCGGGGCTGGTCGTGGACGCCGAGCTCACGCAGGCCCGAGCAGCTGTCGTGATAGGTGGCGCTGGCGTCGAGCCGCCGACCCGCCGGGGCGTAGCCGAGCACGTCGACGAGGAAGCTCAGCACCTCGTGGGTCTTGGCGGCGAGCGCCGCGGCGCGGGGACCCCAGAGGGGGTCCTTTGCGAGAAGCTCCGGATAGCCGTGCTTGATGGTGCCGGCGCAGGAACCAGAGGGGGCGACGAGATAGTCGTAGGGCTCGAAGGCCGCGATCACCTGTCGCGCGATAGCCGCCGCATCGGCGTCGTCGCCGCTGTTCCAGGCGGGCTGGCCGCAGCAGGTCTGCTGCTGCGGCACCTCGACCGTGCATCCGGCCTCCTTGAGCAGCCGCAGTGTGGCAAAGCCGATCTGCGGTCGCATTGCGTCGACCAGGCAAGTGACGAAGAGGCCGACGCGGGGACTTGATGCAGGGGTCATGGCGTCACCGGGCCATTGCGGCGGAGGCGACCGGCCGGCCGCGGTTCATCGACATCACCGTCAGGACGCCCGCCGCCCAGACGATGGCGGCAATCCACCAGAGATTGAACCCGCCGGCGATCAGCGCGGTGGCGATCAGTCCGCCCTGGACGACGTAGTAGAGCGTCGGGATCAGCGTCTTGCGGATGATCTCGCCCTCGCGGTCCACGAGGCCGACCGTCGCCGAGGCTGCGACGACATTGTGGACACAGATCATGTTGCCGGCCGCGCCACCGATGGCCTGCGCGGCGACAACCAGCGCCGCGCCACCGGCGCCGAGCCCGATCTGCTCCGCGGTCGAGAACTGGAACAACGAGAACATCATGTTGGAGATGGTGTTGGACCCCGCGACAAAGGCCCCCATCGCCCCGATCAGCGGCGCGAACAGCGGCCAGGCCTGGCCGGTTGCCGCCGACATGCCCTCGGCGAGCACGATCGGCATCGATGCGAAGCGCTCCGAGGCCGAGTTGAGGAAGACCTGCACCATCGGCACGGCGAGAAGCAGCGCAGGGGCGGCGGCCATCATGGTCGAGCCCGAAGAGCGAAGGGCGCGACCGTAGTCCTTCAGCGACATCTTGTGCAGGAAGAGGGTGAAGAGCGAGGCGATGATCAGGATCGTGCCCGGCAGGTAAAGCAGCTGGACGCGAGCATTGATGCCGGAGCCGAAGAGATTGTCGAAGGCGAGGGTCGTCGCCGGCGAGGTCAACCAGGCCTTCACCGGCAGGATGGTCCGGGTGAGCACGAGCAGCAGCACCACGAACACATACGGCGCCCAGGCCTTGAGGAGCGGCATTACCGGCGTGCCCGCCTTGTGGTCCTCGAGGTCATCGAGCTTGCCGACCCAGGCGTCGTCCCACTGGTTGCGCGGCGGGAAGTCGAAGGTCTCCTTCGGCACCAGGAAGCCGCGCTGCGCGGCTGGGATGACGATCAGGAGGCCGATGATGCCGCCGAGCAGCGACGGAAACTCAGGCCCGAGTGTCAAGGCAATCAGGTAGTAGGGCACGGTGAAGGCCAAGCCGGCGAAGAGCGCGAACTTCCAGACGCGGAAGCCCTCGGCAAACGACCGGCTCGACCCGAAGAAGCGCGTCAGCATCCCGATCATGATCAGCGGGATCAGGAAGCCGATCAGCCCGTGCATCATCGCGACCTTGGTGGCGATGTGCAGCAGGTAGTCGAAGAACGGCATTGGCGCGATGGCCTGGTCAACGATGGCCTGGTCGACGAGCCCGGTCTTCACGCCGACAAGGATCGGGGTGCCGACGGCGCCGAAGGAGACCGGTGTGCTCTGGATGATCAGCGATACCATGACCGCGGCCATCGCCGGGAAGCCGATGGCGACGAGCAGCGGCGCCGCGATCGCGGCAGGCGTGCCGAAGCCGGACGCGCCCTCGATCAGCGAGCCGAACAGCCACGCGATGATGATCGCCTGCACCCGGCGGTCGGGCGAAATGCTGGTGAAGCCGGCCCGGATCGCCCGGATGCCGCCGCTCTCCTCGAGCGCAAAGAGCATCAGGATCGCGCCGAAGACGATGTATAGCAGGCTGGCCGCAGTGACGACGCCGTTGACGGTGGCGCCGAGCACCTTGGCGGGCTCGGTGCCCCAGATGAACAGCGCGGTCAGAGCGGTCACGATGTAGGCGACGAACATCGAGAACTTGGCGGTTCGCGCCAGGATGACGAGCAGCACGAACACTGTCGCGATGGGCAACAGTGCCAGCAGGAACGTGATGATGGCAGGCATCTTTCCCTCCAGTGGCGGGCGGCTTCAATGACGCCCATTGATGTCTTTCCGATGTGTCGGGGCACTGACCGGTGGTTCAGTGCCAGTGGGCGCACTTCGAGGTCTGGCCGATGCCTGGGTTCAGGCTGTTCGTCGGGTCGATCGCTCGATAGAAATCGGCGAGCGCCGGCCGCGCCTTGTAGAGGTGGCCGACATTGTGCTCGGCTGGGTATTCGGCCCCCCTCTCGTCGAGCAGCCGCCACATGGCATGCTCGACCTCGAGGCAGTCATGTCCCTTCTTCACCACGTAGTCCTGATGGAAAACATGGCAGAAGAAGTGGCCGTAGTAGAGCTTCCTTTCGATCTTCGTGTCGATTTCCGGCGGGAGCCGCTCGATCCAGTCGCGGTCGTTGCGCCTGAGCGCGATGTCGAGCGCCACGATGTCCTCGACCTCACGCGGGTGGACAGCGCGGTAGCGGACAGCGGCGCCGGCGACGGCGAAGCGGTGCAGGAAGGCAGCCGTGCCCTCCTCCTGCGTGCATTCGAAGACGTCGCCGGCGGCCGATGGAAACAGCGTTGCCAGGTAGGCCCGCGCCTCGGCGATGCCGGCGCCGCCCATCTTGAGCAGCAGGTGGTGCTCGTAGCGGTCACGGAAATCGTTCATCCGTCGCGGCAGATGCTGCCGCGCGAGGGCGCTGATGCCCTGCGCGATACGATCGGTGAGAGCGGCGCCGATGCCGATCCGTTCGGTGACCGCATCGACCTTCGCCTTAGCGGCAAAGAAGGCTGGCATCCTGTCGGTGCCCGCGTGTCGGATGAAGAGGAAGGTGTCTTTGCCGTACTTCGCCGCCACGTCGTAGGCGTCGCGGTGGATGTATTCGCCGGCGATCGGCAGATGCTCGAAAGTCGCGAGAACGTGGCGACGGATCTCGGTGAGTTCGTCGGGGTCGTTGGTGCCAATGTAGAAAACCGCAGTCTCCTTTTCGGCCGCGAAGGTGTCGAGCCGAACCGCGAAGACCGCGAGCTTGCCAGCGCAGCCGGCGGCCTCGCGCAAGCGCCGCGGATCGGCGTTGAAGCGGGCCGGCGTGACGGCCTCCACGTCCCGAACGTGGGTGACATATTCGCGGTCCGAGGCCCAGGCTTCGGTGCTCTCTGGCACGGGCAACTCGCCGCGCTCGACGCGGGCGAGGATTTCCTCCGGGTCGTTGCCAAGCGGCAACCCGAGGTGGTTGACGAGGGCGACAGAGCCGTCCTCTCCTACCTCGGCGTAAAGGCTCATCTCGGTGTAGGCGGGCCCGCGCTGGACCAGCGCACCCCCGGAGTTGTTGCAGATGCCACCGAGCACGGACGCGCCGATGCAGGAGGAGCCGATCACCGAATGCGGCTCGCGGCCGAGCGGCCGCAGCGCCTTCTCCAGCGCGTCGAGAGTGGCACCGGGGAGGCAGAGGACCTGTCGGCCGCCATCGATCAGGTGGACGCCCTTCAGCCTGCGCAGGCTGACGAGGACGATCTCGCGGTCGTAGTCGTCTCCCCAGGGCGTCGACCCGCCGGTCAGGCCGGTGTTGGCAGCTTGGAAGATCACGACGCGGCCGGCGGCAATGGCGGCGTTCAGTACCCGCCACTGCTCGACGAGGCTGCCGGGGCGCACCACCGCGATGACCGGGCCGCCGCCGTAGCGGAAGCCGCGCGTGTAGCCGCGGGTGGCGCGGGCAGAGGTCAGGACGTGGCGCGCGCCGACGATCCGGCCGAGTTCGGCGATCAGGTCCTTGCGCATCGCTGCCGGCGTAGGCTGGCCTGGCAGTCCGGGAGCCGGACCACGGGCGGGGATCTTCATGCGGCTCCTCCGTCTGTGGGGCTGACCCGGTCTCGGGTGCCCCCGTCTTCCCTGGGCCTCTGAGCGGACCAGTATTGCGGACTTGGTAAAACAATTTTACCACGATTGTCAATTGAGGAAATGACTTCACCACGTCGAAGATTGTGGCTAGGTTTGTCTCGCCGGAGAAGCCGACAACCCGCTGACGGGACAGGCGCCGGGCAGGAGACGGCATGGCGAAGGAAGGCATGAAGGGCGGCAGCGTCGGAGAATCGACGGCGCGTCACATCGAGGACCTGATTCTCGAGGGCTCGCTTCGACCCGGCGAGCCGCTGCTGCCGGAGCGAGAGATGGCGCTAAGGCTGAACGTGTCGCGGCCGACGCTGCGCCAGGGGATTAAGATGCTCGAAGACAAGGGACTGCTGCTTGCGGAGCCCGGGGGTTCCCGCGTGGTCGCGCCGCTGGCGACGAGCATCACCGATCCGCTGATCGAGCTGCTATCGACCCGGAGCGAGGTCGTCGACGACTATCTCGAGTTGCGCCGGACGCTCGAAGGAATGGCCGCGACCCTCGCCGCGACGCGGGCGAACGACGTCGATCGGGCGACGCTGCGGCGCTGCATGGAGCGCATCGACGCCGCCCACGAGAAGGCCGATCCGCACGACGAGGCCGACGCGGACGTTGACCTTCACATCGCGATCTACGAGGCCAGCCACAACATCGTGCTGCTCCAGGTGATGCGCGCGCTGTCGGGAATGCTGCGTCGCGGCGTATTCCACAACCGGGAGAAGCTCTACGCCAGGTCGGAGGTACGGGCGATCCTGCTCGGGCAGCATCGGTCGATCTTCGAAGCCGTGATGACACGCGACCCGGAAGCCGCCGGCCGCGCCGCCGAGGATCACATGACCTACACCCGGCGCGTGATGAACGAGATCTCCGCGGCCGAGGCGCGGCTTGAGATTTCGCTTCGGCGGATCGACGGCGGCAACCTCAGCTCCCGCGCCAGGATGAAGCCGGCGCCAAAGGCCGGTTGAGCGAATCTGCCGTGGGGTTCTCCGGATATACGTGGGCCGCAGCCAGCGGCGGGGCTCGTGCGTGGCTCCGGCACCCGGCTCATGTCCGTTCGGCCCACCCGGATGTCTTGCAAGGCGGTCGGATGTTCGCTTCGGACAGTACCCACCGACGCTGTGCGACGGGAGAACGACAGCGCGGCGGCGGCGCAGGAAAATGACTGCTCTCGGCGTCTTGTGCAGATCCCGTTGAGCCGCGGCGAACGGCTGCTGTCCGCCGATGCCGTTGAAGAAGTCGATGCTGCAGCGCGGCGCGGCGAGCCCGCAGAATTTGCCGGTCGGCTCTCTCAGTTAGGAGCCGGGAGCGTCATCGCGAGCTTGCGAAGGTTCTGGACGGTGGCTGCCATCAGGAACTCGTCCTTCGCTCCGTTGGGGCCTCGAAGGCGCAGACGGGTAAGCCCAAGGATGCGCTTCAGGTGCGCGAACAACATCTCGACCTTCTTTCTTGCGTAGGCCGAGGCTACGTAGGCGTCGCTCGAGGTGATCTCCCGCGCCAGGTCGCGCGCGCCCTCGTGGATCGATCGGGTGATATTGCGCTGAGGCACGTTCGGGCAGCACCGCGGCTTCAGCGGACACGGCTGGCAATCCGCCTTGGCGGCGCGGTAGCGGACGGTGCTGTCGTCCTTCGCCGCAGGCCGGATGGTCTGGAAGGCGCGGCGACCGGGGAGCAGTTCCTTGCCGCCTGGGCAGGCGTAGCTGTCGGCCTCGCGGTCATAGGTAAAGTCCTCCCGGGAGAACGTCCCGTCCTTGCGATGTGACTTGTCGATCACCGGGATGTGCGGCTCGATCCCCTCGCTCTCCACCAGCCATCCGAGCGTCTCGGCCGAGCCGTAGGCGGTGTCGGCGACCAGCTTCTCGGGATAGAGGCCGAAGCGCTCCCGCGTGCGGACGATCATGTCCATGGCCGCGCCGGCCTCGGCCTGCCGGATCGGCGCGGTCGCCTCCACGTCCACGATCACCGCGTGCTGGAGATCGACCAGATAATTGGTCGAGTAGGCGTAGAACGGCCGGTCGCCGTTCGCCGCGGTGAACCGCGCGGCGGGATCCGACGGCGACAGCGCCTTCGGCGTGACCGGCGTCGCGGCGCCGAAGGCCGCGTCGTCGAGGGTGTCGAGATATTCTTGGGCGGCGCGCGTGATCTTCTCCGGCGCCCATTCCTCGGGCTCGATCTTCTCGAAGCGACAGGCGTCGGCCGAGATAAGGGAAGCGTCGACGCCGAAGCTGTCGCCGCCCACCAGGCCCTCCGCGATGCAGCGCGCCAGGACCTGCTCGAAGAGGTGGCGGAAAAGGTCGCAGTCGCGGAAGCGCCCGTGGCGGTTCTTCGAGAAGGTCGAGTGGTCCGGCACGGGGTCCGTCAGATCGAGCCGACAGAACCAGCGATAGGCCAGGTTCAGATGGACCTCGTCGCAGAGCCGGCGCTCCGAGCGGATGCCGAAGCAGTAGCCGGCGATCAGCATCCGGATCATCAACTCCGGGTCGATCGACGGCCGGCCGGTCGAGCTGTAGTAGGGCGCCAGAAACCGCCGGGTGTCGGAGAGGTCGACAAAGCGGTCGATCCGCCTCAACAGATGGTCGCCTGGGACGTGATCCTCGATGGAGAACCGGTAGAAGAGCGACGCCTGCGCCACTTGCTTCGGCCCCATCATCTGCCCGATCCTCCCTCAGCCCTCTGAGGATTGAATCAGGCCTTCGCGCTTACTTCAACTGCGAGTTTTTCAACGGAATTCGCCCGAAGCCGACGTATCGGCAAACGGCAAGAAGGACTGCTTTATGCAGGTGACCGCCATGCAGGTCTCCGTTCGTAGCTCCGCGACCTATCTCCGAGCGAGGCGATACTGGCCGCGACCGTTCGATTCGATCAGGTCCAACCAGTCCGGCTTCGACTTGAAGACGTCGGCCATCTTCCGGCTCTTCGCACCCGCCTCCGCTAGGAGCGCCTTGCCGCTGCACCAAGGATCGCTGCTCATCGCTGCCGCGTGGAGGGCACGGATCACCTTCGCCTCGATCGGGCCGAAGAAGTAGTCTTTGCCGCCGAAGCTGACGCGGCGGTAGTCCGGCGAGGCGGAGAGGCCGCAAACGGACTCCGTGGGCGCGTCAATCTGAACGCCGGTCACCGCCTCGAAACGATCCCGTTCCTCCCGGCGAACCAACAAATCGCCGACGCGGAATCGAACTGCACCGGAGTCACATAGGACCCTTGCATAGTCCCAGCCTGCTGAGTTGAACACGGAAACCATTACCTCGTGGTCGCGGAACAACCGAAAGACGTCACGCGGATGAAGATCAAGTAGAGCATTGAAGCGCGCGGTCCGACTCGGCACATGGAAGCGCCTTCCCTCGGGGGTTTCCTCCACGTCCCCGAACTCGATTGGCATGCAGAAGACCCGAACCGATAGGCTTATCTCTGCGTTTTCCGCGAGATAGGTTAAATCCGCCAATGGGCATCCGCCACCGCTCCAGCACATCCGCCAGCGTGAAATACGATTTGTCGATCCGCATGATGCCCCGACTCCCCAAACGTTCGTTTACGTTTCGTTCTATCGGTGGGCGGCCGGGCTTTCAATCCCAGGTTGTGGCGCGATGGCTTCCGGAGGCGGTCGGTGACCGGTTCTCCGCCCCACGCGGAACTTCGCGCGTATCCCTCCGGCGAAAGCCGCGCCTACGCCGCCTTGACCTTGGACGGGGATGTCATCGCCCAGTTCCACGGCAGCAGGTCGGGCAGTTCTGACCTCGGTGTAGCGGCGATGCGGCGGAGGGCGTCGGCGAGCCAGGCCTGCGGGTCGATGTCGTTGAGCTTGGCGGTGACGATGAGGGAGTACATGAAGGCGGCTCTTTCGCCGCCGCGGTCCGAGCCGGCGAAGAGCCAGGCCTTTCTGCCGAGCGCGACGCCGCGCAGAGCTCGTTCGGCCGCGTTGTTGCTGAGGCAGATGCGTCCATCATCGAGGAACCGGGCGAAGCCGTCCCAGCGCTTGAGCATGTAGTCCATGGCTTTGGCCACCGGCGCGTGGCGTGACAGGGGCGCGCGTTCGGCGCGCATCCATTGCTCGAGATCGGCGACGAGGGGCGCGGCGTCTTGCTGGCGTGCGGCACGGCGTGCCTCGGCGTCGGTGCCGCTGAGGGCGCGCTCCAGGCCGAAGATCGCGTCGATGCGCGTCACCGCCTCGAGCGCGATCGGTGAGATCGGCGGCGCGTCCTTGCCTCTGCGTGCGCTTGCGGCGATGTCGGCGAGATCGAAGAACTTGCGCCTGGCGTGTCCCCAGCACAGCGCCTCGGTAACCGGCGCAGGACGCCGACCGTCGGCGTAGAGCCCGCGGAACCCGGCATAGGCGTCTGCCTGCAGCAGGCCGGACCAGCGCTCGAGGTGCCGCTCGGGGTGCTCGCCCTTTCGATCGCGCGAGAAATGGAACAAGGCGGCTGGCGGGGCACCGCCGGCAAACGGCCGGTCGTCGCGGACGTAGACCCAGAGCCGGCCGGTGGCGGTCTTTCCCTTTGCGAGCACCGGCACCGTGGTGTCGTCGCCGTGCAGCCGCTCCGCCGCCATGACGTGCGCCTCGATCAGCGCATGCAGCGGCGCCAGGGCTGCAGCGCAGGCGCCGACCTGGTCAGCCAGCGTCGAGAGGCTGAGATCGACGCCCTCGCGAGCATAGCGCTCGGCCTGGCGGTTCAGCGGCTGGTGCTGGCCGAACTTCTCGAACAGGATCATGGCCAGGAGGCTCGGGCCGGCCCAGCCGCGCGGCGTCGGGTGGAAGGGCGCCGGTGCCTGGCTGATCTTCTCGCAGCGCCGGCAGGTGAACTTCTCCCGCACCGTCTGGATCACCTTCCATTGCCGCGGGATCACCTCGAGCGTCTCGGTGACGTCCTCGCCCATCCGGACGATCCGGTCCGAGCCGCAGCAACCGCAGGCCGTCGGCGCCTCGATCACCACGCGCTCGCGCGGCAGGTGGGCCGGAAACGGCTTGCGCGCCGGGCGGCGGCGCTCGAAGGCGCGCACGGCGGTCCTCGCCTGCGCAGCGGCCTGCTCGGCGGCCAACTCGTCCTCGGTGGCCGCGGCCTCGAGGTCTTCGAGCCGCAGCTCCAGCTGGTCGAGCAGCCGCGCGCGGCGCTCGGACTTCTGGCCGTAAAGCGCGCGCTTCAGCTTCTCGATCTCGAGCTTCAGCGTCGCGATCACCGCCGCGTTGCCCGACACCATCGCCCGCGCCTCGCTGGCGCGGGCCTCGGCCGTCGCCGCTCGCGCCTCGGCGGCCGCAAGGGCGGTTCGCAGGGCTTCGATCTCGGGCGACACGTCGGGCATGGCGCGAAGTTTAGCCCGCTTCGACAGGGGCTTGGAGCGAAATCGCCCCTCCGCTCAGCCGGCAGCGGCCGGCCGCCAGGTGTGCCGAGGGTTCCGCCAGTCGATCCCGTCCAGCAAGTAGCCGAGCTGCGCCGCCGAGACCCGGACCGCCCCGTCCGCCGGGCTCGGCCAGATGAAGCGGCCGTGATCGAGCCGCTTGACGTAGAGCGACATGCCGATCCCGTCGTGCCAGAGGACCTTCACCAGGTGACCGCGCTTGCCGCGGAAGACGAAGAGGTCGCCGGCATGCGGATCGCGCCCGAGCCCCTGCTGCACCTGCAGCGCCAGTCCGTTCATGCCGCGGCGCATGTCGGTGGCGCCACCCGCGAGCCAGACGCGCATCCCCGCAGGGAACGCGATCATCGCCGCTCGAGCACCGCAAGCACCCGCGCCAGGGCACCCGCGTCGACATCCGAACCAACCACAATGCGACGATCGGCTCCGAGCTCGATCTCCATGCGCCCGACCGTTCGCGCCGGCGCATCGTGCCGCGCCGGAACCGTCGGCGATGGACCGGACGCCACAATCACCGGCGAGAACTCCGGCGCACCCTCGCCACCCAGAAGCCCCGCGCGCCAAGCCCGCCGCCATGTCGTCAGCAGCGACCGCGAGATCCCGTGCCGCCGCGCCGTCGACGCAACCCGCCGCGGCATCGCATAGCTCTCGGCAACAATCCGGAGCTTCTCCTCTTCGCTCCACCGACGCCGCCGGCCCGTCTCGATCACCTCGAGACGCGAAACCTCGGCTCTGACCTTATGACTGCTCATAAGGTCAGCCTGCAGAAAAACGATCACATCGAGAAGGCGGCCCTCGCCGTAGGCTTACCTTCGCGCCCTCTTGCTTCCACAGTGCTTCCACGGGTGTTGGAAACGCGAACGCCGCCCTGGAGGGCGGCGTTCAAGCGTTTGATATTGCGCGTCTATTTGGTTGCGGGGGTAGGATTTGAACCTACGACCTTCAGGTTATGAGCCTGACGAGCTACCGGGCTGCTCCACCCCGCGGTAAGTTGGCCTGGCGTTCGGAGGCCGGGCTTTCCGCCATGCGCTCCGGTCAAGGGGGAGCGACGGCGGAGACGAACGGTGAAGAGAGCCAGTGGGGGAGTTCCGTGCGTTTGTCAGGTTTGGCGGTGACCTACTCTCCCACGTCTTGGGACGCAGTACCATCGGCGCAGCGGCGCTTAACGGCCGAGTTCGGGATGGGATCGGGTGTTTCGCTCGCGCTCATGCCACCAAACCTGCAAAACGCACGGGGAATGGCTTCGGCCCTTCGGGCCTGGCCTCCCTCGCGCACACGAGACTGTCTTTCTTCGTCACTGATCTCGGGTCAATGACCTCTGCCGGGCAAGGGACCTCTGGTCCGCCTGCTTCCGAATCGGATCAAGCCTGTCGGGCGATTAGTACCGGTCAACTGAACGCGTTGCCGCGCTTACATCTCCGGCCTATCGACGTGGTGGTCTGCCACGGCCCTCAAGGGAGACCTGGTTTCGAGGGGGGCTTCCCGCTTAGATGCCTTCAGCGGTTATCCTGTCCGCACATAGCTACCCTGCACTGCCGTTGGCACGACAACAGGTCCACCAGTGGTGCGTTCACCCCGGTCCTCTCGTACTAGGGGCAACTCCTCTCAAGTCTCCGACACCCACGGCAGATAGGGACCGAACTGTCTCACGACGTTCTAAACCCAGCTCACGTACCACTTTAAACGGCGAACAGCCGTACCCTTGGGACCTTCTCCAGCCCCAGGATGTGATGAGCCGACATCGAGGTGCCAAACACTGCCGTCGATATGGACTCTTGGGCAGTATCAGCCTGTTATCCCCGGCGTACCTTTTATTCGTTGAGCGATGGCCCTTCCACGCGGGACCACCGGATCACTATGGCCGACTTTCGTCTCTGCTCGACTTGTCAGTCTCGCAGTCAGGCGGGCTTATGCCATTGCACTCGACGACCGATTTCCGACCGGTCTGAGCCCACCATCGCGCGCCTCCGTTACTCTTTGGGAGGCGACCGCCCCAGTCAAACTACCCGCCACACAGGGTCCCGGAACCGGATGACGGTCCGCGGTTAGACATCAGATAAGCGAAGGGTGGTATCTCAAGGGAAGCTCCACGGGAACTGGCGTCCCCGCTTCAAAGCCTGCCACCTATCCTGCACATCGCTGACCTGATGCCAGTGTGAAGCTGTAGTAAAGGTGCACGGGGTCTTTCCGTCTGACCGCGGGAACCCCGCATCTTCACGGGGAGTTCAATTTCGCTGAGTTTGCATTGGAGACAGCGGGGAAGTCGTTACGCCATTCGTGCAGGTCGGAACTTACCCGACAAGGAATTTCGCTACCTTAGGACCGTTATAGTTACGGCCGCCGTTTACCGGGGCTTCAATTCAAGGCTTGCACCTCTCCTTTTAACCTTCCGGCACCGGGCAGGCGTCAGTCCCTATACGTCGCCTTACGGCTTCGCAGAGACCTGTGTTTTTAGTAAACAGTCGCCACCCCCTGGTCTGTGCCCCCGGATGCTGGTTGCCCAACACCCGGGCCTCCTTCTCCCGAAGTTACGGAGGCATTTTGCCGAGTTCCTTCAATGCAGTTCTCTCAAGCGCCTTGGTATGCTCTACCAGTCCACCTGTGTCGGTTTCGGGTACGATCTGATGGAGGGCTATTTCCAGGAACCGCCTCGAGGCCGAACCAATCCGATAAGGTTCGACAACAGCCGCGATCCGTCACTTCCTCCTGGCCCGGGAATATTAACCCGGTTCCCATCGACTACGCCTTTCGGCCTCGCCTTAGGGGTCGGCTCACCCTGCTCAGATTAGCTTTAAGCAGGAACCCTTGGACTTTCGGCGTGCGGGTCTCTCACCCGCATTATCGCTACTCATGTCAACATTCTCGCTTCCGATCACTCCACCGGATCCCTCACAGGCCGGCTTCACAGTGAGCTCCGTGTCTCCGAAGCACCCGCCCATTGCTGAACGGTGATGCTGAAGAGACATGGAACTACGTCACGGAACGCTCCGCTACCGCGTACGCATTGCTGCGCACACCCTGAGCTTCGGCTCGTGGCTTGAGCCCCGGTACATCTTCGCCGCAAGACAGCTTGTCTAGACCAGTGAGCTGTTACGCTTTCTTTAAATGATGGCTGCTTCTAAGCCAACATCCTGGTTGTTTTGGCCGTCTCACATGCTTTCCCACTTAGCCACGAATTGGGGGCCTTAGCTGCAGGTCAGGGTTGTTTCCCTCTCGACGCCGGACGTTAGCACCCGACGTCTGTCTGCCAGACAGTACGCTTCGGTATTCGGAGTTTGCTTAGGATCAGTAAGACGGTGAGTCCCCATAGCCCATGCAGTGCTCTACCCCCGAAGGTATTCATCTGACGCTCTACCTAAATAGATTTCGCGGAGAACCAGCTATCTCCGAGTTTGATTGGCCTTTCACCCCTAGGCACACCTCATCCCGACCTTTTTCAACAGGTGTGGGTTCGGACCTCCAGTGCGTGTTACCGCACCTTCATCCTGGACATGCCTAGATCACTCGGTTTCGGGTCTGATCCCAGTAACTCATGCGCCCTATTCAGACTCGCTTTCGCTGCGCCTACACCTACCGGCTTAAGCTTGCTACTGAGACCAAGTCGTTGACCCATTATACAAAAGGTACGCCGTCACCCCTCCGATGACCCGAAGGTCCTCAGGAGGCTCCGACTGTTTGTAGGCGTCCGGTTTCAGGGACTGTTTCACTCCCCTTGTCGGGGTGCTTTTCACCTTTCCCTCACGGTACTGGTTCGCTATCGGTCAGCAAGGAGTACTTAGCCTTCGAGGGTGGTCCCCCGATCTTCAGACAGGATTTCACGTGTCCCGCCCTACTTGATACGTCCCTCAAGGCTTCGCATACGGGGCTGTCACCCATATCGCCCCTCATTCCAGAGGGTTCTGCTCACCTTTCAGGCTCGGCTGGTCCGCGTTCGCTCGCCACTACTAACGGAGTATCGGTTGATTTCCTTTCCTACGGGTACTGAGATGTTTCAGTTCCCCGCGTTCGCTCTTTTAACCCTATATATTCAGGCCAAAAGTACCTGTCTCAACCACCGATCCTGAACCGTTCTTGCGAACAGATCACAATCGAAGATTGTCAGGTGGGTTTCCCCATTC
>CAWCTE010000015.1:42500-340782 GCA_963798385.1 uncultured Alphaproteobacteria bacterium
ATCCTGCAGCTTCACGTCGTCCGTGGCAGCTACACGGCAGCGGACCTCGTCAACCGCACCACGACGCTGCAGACCCTGAGCGGCCTCAGCATCATCGTCGACGGGTTCAACGGCATCCACGTCGGTGGCGTCAACGTTGTCCAGCCCGACGTCTTGGCGCGCAACGGCGTCATGCACATCGTCGACGGCATCATCCAACCCGCGCCCTGATCGAGGCGGACCGCGCGGGAAGCTTCCCCCGCGGCCCCGCGTCGCGCTTCCTTGCCATCCCTTTCGAACGCCGGTATGCCGCGATGCCTTGGCACCGGCAGGGGACCCATGCACGGAACGGTAAGGCTAGCGGCGGGCAGCATCCTTGTCGGATTGCTGGTGCTTGCGATCAAGTACCTCGCCTACGCTATCACCGGCTCGATCGCCCTCTACTCCGACGCGCTGGAGAGCCTGGTCAACGTCGCCACCGCCGTCGCCGCCCTCTTCGCGGTTCGCCTCTCGCTGCAGCCGCCCGATTCAAATCACCCCTACGGCCACTACAAGGTCGAATACTTCAGCGCCGTCCTCTGCGGGGCGCTCATCGTCGTCGCGGCGCTGCTGATCCTGCGCGAGGCCTGGCAGGCGGTGGCCGCGCCCCGGATGATCGAGGCGCCGGCCCAGGGCCTCCTGCTCAGCGTGCTCGCCAGCGTCATCAACGCCGGCTGGAGCCTGGTCCTCATCCGCCAGGGCCGCGCCCTCCGCTCCCCTGCCCTCGCCGCCGACGGCCGGCACCTCTTCTCCGACGTCGTCACCTCGGTCGGTGTCGTCTTCGGCATCACGCTCGCCGTCCTCACCGGCTGGGCGATCCTCGACCCGATCCTCGCCGCCCTCGTCGCCCTGAACATCCTCTGGTCGGGCTGGAAGGTCATCCGCGAATCCCTCGGCGGCCTCATGGACGAGGCGGTCCCCGACCACCGGCTGGCGGAGATCCGCGAGGTCATCTCCCAACACGCCGAGGGCGCCATCGAGGCCCACGACGTGCGGACCCGCAACGCCGGCCCTGCGGTCTTCATAGACTTCCACCTGGTGGTGCCGGCGATGATGTCGGTGGCCGACGCCCACGCGATCTGCGACCGCATCGAGGCCGCCCTGCGCGAGGCGGTCGACGGTGCCCGCATCACCATCCACGTCGAGCCCGAGAACAAGGCCAAGCACGCCGGGATCGTCGTTCTCTGAAGATCTGGGAGGCTCGCCTAGGACGCCGGCGACCCGCCGACTTGCCTCAGAACTGCCGCCCGAGGGTCACGAACACCGTCTCGATCCCCGGATTGATCGAGCCGATCCCGCCGTTCGACTTGTGCTCCGCGGCAATGCCGATCCGCCACGCCGCCCCGACCGCCCTGCTCACCCCGAGCCGGCTGCGGAACTCCACCGACGACCCCAGGTCGTCGCCGTGGCCGCGGCTGTAGGCCCCGGCCATCACGCTGGCCTCGATCCGGAAGTGCCGCGGCAACCCGAAATAGGCATAAGGCCCGGCCCCCAGCCAGAGATCGGCATCGGAATCCGTCTCCAGCGCCGCCCCGGCCCCGAACTCGAACCGTCCGGCCGAGGCCATGGGATCGGTCCGCACCTCGACCCCGAGCGCCATCGCGTTGGTGCCGCTGCGGTCGAGCGCATCGTCCGCCCCGAGGCTGGCAACCACCTCGACCGCAGCCGCCGCTCCCGCCCATGCCAAGAAAACTGCCGCCGCCGCGCCCCGTCTCAGTGCCTTCACGCGCGCTCTCCGGCTCGATCCACGACGCCGGAACGCGGCCGTCGGGAACCCGGTTCCCCCCTCCGGCCGCTCCGCCCCTGCGCGGCGATGCCGCGGCAGACCAGGATCACCGGCAGGAGCCCGATCGCGGCGATGACCAGGCTCGGCACCGCCGCCTGGTTCAGCCGCTCGTCCGACGCCAGCCGGTGCGCCTGCACTGCCAGCGTGTCGAAGTTGAACGGCCGCATGATCATCGTCGCCGGCAGCTCCTTCATGGTGTCGACGAAGACGATGAGCAGCGCCGTCAGCACGCTGCCCTTCAGGATCGGCAGATGCACCGTCCCGAGCACCGCCGGCGGCCGGCGCCCGAGCGTGCGCGCCACCGCGTCGATATGCGGGCTGACCGTGGCGAGCCCGGCGTCGAAGGCGTTGAGCGCCACCGCCATGAACCGCACCATGTAAGCGATGACCAGGAGCCAGATCGAGCCAGTGAAGAGCAGTCCGGTGGAGACCCCGAGATGCGCCCGCGCCCAGGCGTCGATGGTGTTGTCGAGCCCGGCGAACGGCACCAGCAGCCCGACGGCGATGACGCCCCCGGGCACCGCGTAGCCGAGCCCGGCCCCGAGCGCCAGCGTCCGCGACGCCCGCCCCGGGTGCAGCCGGGTGCGGAACCCCACCAGCACCGCGCCGGTCACCGTCACCAGCGCCGCGAGCCCGGCCAGCGTCAGCGAGTTGCCGACGAAGTGCAGGTAGCGCGGATCGAGGAGGCTCTGCCCCGACCCTGCCGCCATCGTCCCGAGGATCGCCGCCGGCAGGAAGAACCCCACCGCCACCGGCAAGAGGCAGAGCGCCGCCGCCGCCCACGCCCGCAGACCCCCGAGCCGCTGCGGCTCCATTCCGGTCAGCCGCCCGCCCCGCATGTGCGACCGCGCCTGCCCGCGCTGGATCCGCTCGACCGCGGCGAGCAGCAGCGCGAAGGACAGGAGGCAGAGCGCCAGCTGCGCCGCCGCCGCCCGGTCCTGCATCGCGAACCACGCCTGGTAGATGCCGGTGGAGAAGGTCCGAACGTTGAAATAGGCCACCGTACCGTAGTCCGCGATCGTCTCCATGATCGCGAGCAGCACCCCGGCGGCGATCGCCGGCCGCGCCATCGGCAGGCTTACCCGCAGGAAAGCCGCCCACGGCCCCCGCCCGAGCGTCCGCGCCGCGAGATAGGCGGCCGAGGACTGCTGTCCGAAGGCGGTGCGCGCCAAGAGGTAGACGTAAGGATAATAGACGCAGATCAGCATCACCGCCGCCCCGGGCAGCGAGCGGACGTTCGGAAACCAGTAGTCCCGCGGCCCCCACCCGGTGACGGCACGGAGCCCGGTCTGCACCGGCCCGGGATGCGACAGGAAATCGGTATAGGCGTAGGCGAGCACGTAGGCCGGAAACGCCAGCGGCAGCACCAGCACCACCTCGAAGATCCGCGATCCCGGAAACCGGTACATGGTGACCAGCCATGCCGCCCCGGTGCCGATCGCCGCCGTGCCGGTCGCCACCAGCGCCACCAGCATCAGCGTGTTCGCCACGTAGCCGGGCAAGACCGTCTCGACCAGCCCGCGCCAGGTCGCAAGATCCCCCGCCAACGCCGCCACCGCCGCCGCACCGATCGGGGCGAGGCAGATCAGGGCCACGACCCACGCAAGGCCGTTCAGGATGCGCTCGCCCAACCGGCCGTTTCCTTTCCGAGGTTACCGCCCGGCAATACCGACGCCACCAGCCGCCGGCAACCCCGCGGACTTGCCAACAGCCGCCGCAGGGAGCCCGCTCGCAGGATGCGGCTCCTTGCACCGCGCCCGTCGCCCTGCCATGATCGCGCCACCCCCGGATCGGCCGGGGGCCAAATTCATCGAATTTTATTCTACATTAACGCCTTTGTTTTCAAAGGCTTGAAAATTGTTCACGCGTGAACGCACCCTAGTCGGCAAGGTCCTCGTCCGCACCCACGCCCCAGATCGTCGCCCGCGGCAGCCAGCCCTCGACCCCGCCCGCCGCGATCTCGCACCAGGCGTCCTTGCAGGCCTCGAGGCGCCCGACCACCCCCGGCTCGGCCATCGCCCGCACCGCCGCCCCCTCCGTCGGCCCGGCCCGCAGCGGCACCGGCACCTCCCCCTGCACCACCGCCGTCCGCACACCCGAGAGCAGCGCATGATGCACCCATCCGCCCGCCCCGTCCGCGTCCCGCACCCGCCGCCACTGCCCGTATTCGCCGGTGATCTCGAGGGGCAGCCCGCGGTGACGGAATTCCCAGTCCACTCGCTGGTCGAGGCTCGGTCCGCGCCGGGCGTTGGCGCTCTCGGCGCGCATCGAGACGAACCGCGGCAGCGGCAGGTTCGTCACCGGCCCGCGTACCGGCTCGGCCACCGCAGCCGGCGCCACCGCGAGAAACGCCGCCACCCAAGCGAGGCGGCGCATGCAACCAGCCGTCATTCCGATCGTCCTGCTCTCGTGCCCATCTGCCGGGAAGTGTCTGGATCTCTCCATCCTGCCCGTGCAATCATTGCCCCGGAGCATAACCGCAATCAGCGCGCCGAGAAACAGGAAATCCGCATGCCCTCAGCCCGCACGCGCGTCGTGGTGACGCGCCGCCTGCCCGCGCCGGTCGAGGCCCGGATGCAGGAGCTCTTCGACGTCACCCTCAACGAGGATGACCGGCCGATGAGCCCGGAGGCGCTCGGCCTCGCCATGGCCGAGGCCGACGTCCTCGTCCCGACCATCACCGACCGCATCGACTCGAAGCTCCTCGCCCAGGCCGGCCCCCAGCTCCGGCTCATCGCCAACTACGGCGCCGGCTTCGACCACATCGACGTCGCCACCGCGCTCCAGCGCGGCATCATGGTCTCCAACACCCCCGGGGTTCTCGCCGAGGATACCGCCGACATGGCGATGGCGCTGATCCTCGCGGTGCCCCGCCGCCTCCCCGAGGGCTGGATGCTGATGCAGAAGGGCGAGTGGGAAGGCTGGGGGCCGACCGCGATGCTCGGCCACCGCATCGCCGGCAAGCGCCTCGGCATCCTCGGCCTCGGCCGCATCGGCCGCGCCATCGCCCGCCGCGCCCGCACCTTCGGCCTCGAAATTCACTACCACAACCGCCGCCGCGTCCATCCCGACATCGAGGCCGAGCTCGGCGCCACCTGGTGGGAGAGCCTCGACCAGATGCTGGCACGCGTCGACATCCTGTCGATCAACGTGCCGCACACGCCCTCGACCTTCCACCTGATGAACGCCCGTCGGCTGAAGCTGATGAAGTCCGACGCCTACATCGTCAACACCGCCCGCGGCGAGGTCATCGACGAGAACGCCCTCACCCGCCAGCTTCGCGCCGGCGAACTCGGCGGCGCCGGGCTCGACGTCTACGAGCACGGGCACGACGTAAACCCGCGCCTCCGCGATCTCCCGAACGTCATGCTCCTGCCGCACATGGGCTCGGCGACCATCGAGGGCCGTATCGAGATGGGCGAGAAGGTGATCATCAACATCAAGACCTTCGCCGACGGCCACCGCCCGCCGGACCAGGTCGTCCCGGCAATGCTCTGAGCGCGTGACCGCCAACATCTACCGCAAGACGTCGCAGGACGGGGTCAGCCTCGATGAGCTCGACCTCTACCACCGGATCATCGACTACCGCACCAGCGTCGGCCTCGACCCGCTGCCGCTATCGAAGAGCCTGACGCTCACCGCCGGCCGCCACATCGTCGACATCCGCGAGAACTTCTGGGCCGAGCACCGCGCGCCCCCGACGGGCGCCAACCTGCACAGCTGGAGCGACGCGCCCTACTACGAGGATCTCAGCACGCCGGAAGCCATGTGGGAGGCCCCTGCCCGCCTCGGCACCCCCTATCGCTCCGCCGGCTACGAAATCTTCGCCGCCGGCTACCGCGGCAACGCCGCGGCGCTCGAGGGCTGGAAGGACTCCCCGGCCCACGACGCCATCCTCACCGAAACCGGCATCTGGGCCGGCACCGACTTCGCCGTCATCGGCATTGGCCTCGACCGCGGTGCCGGCCCGGGCCCTTACGCCGGGCGAGCCTATGCCGCCTGGTTCGGTACCGAACCGGACCCGGCCGGGGCGCCGACGATCCGGGGCACCGACGGCGCCGATCGCATCACCGCCACCGCCTTCGACGATCGGGTCACCGGTGGCGCCGGCGCCGACCGGATCCGGGGAGCCGCCGGCAGCGACAAGCTCTTCGCCGGCAGGGGCCGCGACCACCTCGACGGCGGCGGCGGCAGCGACAGGCTCGTGGCAGGCCGCGGCCGCGACACTCTCGACGGGGGTCGGGGCGCAGACGATTTCGTCTTCCGCACCGCCCGCCATGCCGACGGCGACACCATCGCCGACTTCGGCCGAGGCGCTGACCGCATCGACCTCGCCGGCATCGACGCCAACGCCCACCGGGCCGGGCATCAGGCACTCGGTTTCGGCAACCTTGAGTTCGGCCACGAACGCCTCATCGGCCACGTCGCCGGCGGTTCGGACTTCGAGATCGCGCTCCCGGGCGTCCATGCCCTTTCGATCGACGACCTGCTGCTCTGATCGCGGAAAATACCGGAGTCGCCCGTTTACGAAACATTAACACATCCGTTGGGGCCCCCGCCCTCCCCGTGCTAGCCTTCCCGAGGGTGAGGGGGTACGGCAATGCCGCGGGTTCTACTGGTCTGTCTTGTCGCGTTCGCCGCGGGTTTCCTTGCACCGCCCGCGCGAGCGGAGGGGACGCTGTTCGACACCTTCGACGCCGGCCCCCTCGACCCCTCCGAAAAGCGCCTGCTGCAGACCGCACTCGCGGCGACCACCGACTACCGCGGAAGCCTTGACGGCACCTGGGGCCAGTTGAGCCAAGCGGCACTCGACTCCTATGCCGCGCGGGAGTTCGGCGGCAGCGCCCTCAACGCCCACGCGGCTGCCCTAGTCATGGGCTTTCTCGACGAAGTGGACGAGGCCGGCTGGGACTTCAGCTATCTCTCCGACATCGGCGTGTCCCTCGTGCTGCCGCTCGACCGCATCGGCCCCCCCGAGCCGGAGGAAGGCGGCGAGCGGCGCTGGACCCTCGACGGCACGCTCACCGTCCTGTCCCATCGCTTCGCTGCCGGCGAGGTGCGCACCTGGCACGACGCCGCCGCCCGTGCGGATGCGCGCCCAGACCAACTCTACACCTTGCGCCGCCCTGACCTGCTGGTGACCAGCGGCACGCTCAGCGACGGCCGGCTGTTCTATACCCGCTCCGATCCCACGGACGCCGGCTGGGCGACAATCTACCTCGCCGGCGGCGCCGATCAGGCAGGCGCCCTCAACCTCATCGCCAGCAGCATCCGGCCGGGTCGGCCCGAGCCCTGGGCCCTGCCCGAAGGCGGCCGCCTGAGCGCGCTCCTGGCCGAGACCACGGCGTTCATCGACCAGGCCAGCGCCGGCAAGCCGCTCCTGCCGGAGGTACCGGCCGCGCTGCCGGGACAGGCGGCGCTGCCGCAGGACGACGATGGCGTCGCCAGCACCGGCACAGGTTTCTACGTCGGCAGCCGGGTCCTCGTCACGGCCAATCACGTCGTCACCGGCTGCAGCCGGATCACGCTCGCCAGCGGCGACGAGCTCACCGTTGTCGCCGCCGACCCAGATCTCGACGTCGCCGCCCTCTACGCCCCCGATCCAGCCCTGCACTGGCTGTCTCTGTCCAGCGCCGGGGCCCGGCTCGGCCAGCGCGTGCATGCGGCGGGCTATCCCTATTACAGCATCGCCGGCACCTCGCTGAACCTAACCGGCGGCAATGTCAGCGCCCTGGCCGGCGTCGATGACGACGGTCGCTACTTCAGCTTCTCGGCGCCGGTCCAGCCCGGCAACAGCGGCGGCCCCCTCATCGACGCCCACGGCACTGTGCTCGGGCTGGTGGTGGCGCGGCTGTCGGAGGATTTTATCGTCGAGGCGACGGGCACCCTGCCGCAGAACATCAACTACGCCCTCCGCGAGGACGAGATCGCGGCGTTCCTGCGGCAGAACGGTGTCTCCATCGCCGAGGGCGGCCTGGCGGGCTACGACACCGACGACGGGGTCCCCTCGGGCTTCGACGACGCGGTGGTGCCGGTCGTCTGCGCGGCGGAGGCGGAGACCGCCACCGCGTTTGAGCTGCCCTGATCGCCGGTTCAGCCGGACTCCGCAGGATACGTCTTAACGATTAAGGCCGCGTCAAAATCGTATGGGCGCATTCCAGCCCCTTTCCAGCCGCTTTCCAGCCACACCAAACCCCTGTAAACCTTTGGCGCCGAGCCGGGTTTGCGGCGAAGCCTCTTGAGGCGGGTCCCGACGAATACCATATCGATTCCGAAAGGACCGCGCCGAAACGGGCGGTCCGTGTTGCAATGGGTTCTCGGTCGGCGGTCCGAAGGGAAGCGACCGGGAGATGCCAAGGAGGCGGTGAATGAATTTCGAGAAATTCTCGGAGCGGGCGCGCGGTTTCATCCAAGCGGGACAGTCGATCGCGCTGCGGGAAAACCACCAGCGGTTCCTGCCGGAGCACCTGCTCAAGGCCCTGCTCGATGACGACCAGGGCCTCGCGGCCAATCTGATCAACGCCGGCGGCGGCAACGCTGCGGAGGCGCTGGCCGCTGTCGACGCAGCGCTTGCCAAGGTGCCGCGGGTCGAGGGCGGCGACCAGCTCTTCATGGACACGCAGACGGCTAAGGTACTGGCCGAGGCCGAGAAACTGGCAAAGCAGGCCGGCGACAGCTTCGTCACCGTAGAGCGGCTGCTGACCGCTTTGGCCGTGACCAAGTCCGGTGCCAACGACGCGCTGAAGGCCGCCGGCGTGACCGCCCAGGCCCTCAACACGGCAATCAACGACGTGCGCAAGGGCCGGACCGCGGACACCGCGAGTGCGGAGCAAGGCTATGACGCGCTGAAGAAGTACGCGCGCGACCTGACCGAGGCGGCGCGCGAGGGCAAGATCGACCCGATCATCGGCCGCGACGAGGAAATCCGGCGCACAATGCAGGTGCTGAGCCGGCGGACCAAGAACAACCCGGTCCTGATCGGCGAGCCCGGCGTCGGCAAGACGGCCATCGCCGAGGGCCTGGCGCTCCGGATCGTCAACGGCGATGTGCCGGAATCAATCAAGGACAAGCGGCTCCTGGCGCTCGATATGGGGTCTCTCATCGCCGGCGCGAAATACCGCGGCGAGTTCGAGGAGCGGTTGAAGGCGGTGCTGACCGAGGTCACGGCGGCGGCCGGCGAGATCATCCTGTTCATCGACGAGATGCATACGCTGGTGGGGGCGGGCAAGGCCGAGGGCGCGATGGATGCGTCCAATATGCTGAAGCCGGCGCTAGCGCGGGGCGAGCTGCACTGCGTCGGTGCCACAACGCTCGACGAGTACCGCAAGCACATCGAGAAGGACGCGGCACTGGCCCGTCGGTTCCAGCCGGTCTTCGTCGAGGAGCCGACGGTCGAGGACACAATCTCGATCCTGCGCGGCATCAAGGAAAAGTACGAGGTTCACCACGGCGTGCGCATCACCGACAGCGCCCTGGTGGCGGCGGCGACCTTGTCGCACCGCTACATCACCGACCGGTTCCTGCCGGACAAGGCGATCGACCTGATGGACGAGGCGGCGAGCCGTCTGCGCATGGAGGTGGATTCCAAGCCCGAGGAGCTCGACGCCTTGGACCGCGACATCCTGCAGAAGCAGATCGAGGTCGAGGCGCTGAAGAAGGAAACCGACCCGGCGAGCCAGGAGCGGCTGACGCGGCTGGCCAAGGAGCTTTCGGTGCTCGAGGACGAGTCGGCGGCGATGACCGCGCGCTGGCAGGCGGAGCGCGACAAGCTAAAGGGTGCGCGCGACATCAAGGAGCGGCTCGACCAGGCCCGGGTCGAGCTCGAGAACGCCAAGCGGCAGGGCAACCTGCAGCGAGCGGGCGAGCTCGCCTACGGGATCATCCCGGGGCTCGAGAAGGACCTCGAGACGGCGGAGCAGGCCGGCGACGACGTGATGGTCGAGGAGGCGGTGACACCGCAGCACGTAGCGAGCGTCGTCGAGCGCTGGACGGGGATCCCCGTGGACAGGATGCTCGAGGGCGAGCGCGAAAAGCTGCTCCGGATGGAGGAGGCGTTGCACAGGCGGGTCATCGGCCAGCGCGAGGCGGTCGAGGCGGTGTCGAACGCGGTCCGGCGCGCGCGCGCAGGCCTCAACGACCCGAACCGGCCGCTGGGATCCTTCCTGTTCCTCGGGCCGACGGGCGTCGGCAAGACGGAGCTCACCAAGGCCCTGGCGGCGTTCCTCTTCGACGATGACCAGGCGATGGTGCGCATAGATATGTCGGAGTTCATGGAGAAGCACAGCGTCGCCCGGCTGATCGGCGCGCCGCCCGGCTATGTCGGCTACGACGAGGGCGGGGTGCTGACCGAGGCGGTCCGGCGGCGGCCCTACCAGGTGCTGCTCTTCGACGAGGTCGAGAAGGCGCATCCGGACGTGTTCAACGTGCTTTTGCAGGTGCTCGACGACGGGCGGCTGACCGACGGCCAAGGCAGGGTGGTCGACTTCAAGAACACCCTGATCATCCTGACCTCGAACCTCGGGAGCCAGGCGCTGTCGACGCTGCCCGACGGCGCGAACGCCGAGGAAGCGCGGGACCAGGTGATGGCGGCGGTCCGGGCGCATTTCCGGCCGGAGTTCCTGAACCGGCTCGACGAGATCGTGATCTTCGACCGGCTGACCCGGGCGAACATGGACGGAATCGTCGACATCCAGATCGGACAGCTCGCCAAGCGGTTGGCGGCGCGCGACATCGCTCTCGAGGTCGATGCCGCGGCACGGACCTGGCTCGCCAATCGCGGCTACGACCCGGTCTACGGGGCGCGGCCGCTCAAGCGGGTCATCCAGAAGGAGCTGCAGGACAAGCTGGCGGAGGAACTGCTGTCCGGCGACATCCTCGACGGAAGCGTGGTGCCAGTGACGGTACAGGACGGCGGACTCGTCGTCGGCGCTGGTGCGGCGCAACCCGCGGCCGTGATGCACTGACCCCAGAGCTGCGGGTAGTTGAGCTGGACGCAGGGGTCCTCGGACCCCAGTGTCCATGCCACGCCTTGCGCTAGCGCGCCTACTCTGAACGCTCTACCGTGGCCACCTGCCGCCGGGCGCGGCGGGCGACGAAGGGCGCGCCGAGGACCACGGTCAGCCGAACTAAGTGGTGGGTGACGACGAAAGCCATTTCGGCACCGGCGACGATCGCCAGCACCTCCATCTCGCCCTGCCCGCCCGGGGTGGGGAGCGGTGCGCGTCGGGTTGTTCGGGGCGGCGATCCATCGCCGCCGGCGGCGCCGCCAGCGCCGCCCCGAGGAGCGCCGCGATCAGACAAGCGGACATCGGCCCGAGCAGCCAGGGGCAACGGCAGGCCCAGCCCGCGGAAGGCCGCCACCCCGAGAGCGGCGACGGCCAGCGTCAGGGCGATTGCGCCGGCCCGTGCCCGCATCAGTCCACGATGGTGCCGGGCTCGTCCTTGGACATGTGGATACGCCGCTTGATGGTCTTGCCGACGATGATCGGCAGGATGAAGCCGATGATCGCGATCGCCCAGAGCAGCAGCGCCAGCGGCGACTCGAAGAGCGCCAGCCAATTGCCGTCGGAGATCGTCATCGCCCGGCGCAGGTTCGCCTCCATCAGGTTGCCGAGGAGGATGCCGAGAATCACCGGGACCAGCGGCACCTCGAACTTCCTCAAGCCCCAGCCGAGGACGCCGAAGATCACCATGACGATGAGATCGAAGCTGGAGCCGGAAATACCGTAGATGCCGACGAAGCTGACCATCGCGACGATCGGCATCAGATACTTCGGCGGAATCAGCAGCACCCGGACAAATATGCCGACCATCGGAATGTTCATCGCCAGCAGCATGAAGTTGGCGATGAACAGTGCCGCGATCAGGCCCCAGACCACGTCCGGGTTCTGCTGGAAGAGCAGCGGTCCGGGGGTGATGTTGAGCGCCAGCAACATGGCGAGGAGCACCGCCGTGGTGCCGGACCCCGGCACCCCCAGCGCCAGCATCGGCACCAGAGCCCCGCCCGCGGCGGCGTTGTTACCGGCCTCGGGCGCCGCGACGCCGCGCGGGTCACCCTTGCCGAAGGTCTTGTTCTTGTCGGAGATCGCCTTTTCCGCCGAGTAGGCCATGAACGAGCCGAGGGACGCGCCGGCACCCGGCAAAACGCCGGCGATGAAGCCGAGCACCGTCGAGCGCGCCATCGCCGGGGTGCAGAAGCGCAGCATCTCCCAGGACGGCGTGATCCGCCCCATGCCGACCTTCGCCTCCTTGCCCTCGCCGGAGCCGTCGCCGCGGTGTTCGAGGAAGATGAACACCTCCGACAGCGCGAAGAGCCCGACGATGGCGACGAGGAAATCGATGCCGTCGTAGAGATGCACCTCGCCGAAGGAGAACCGCGGTACGCCGGTCTGGCCATCGACGCCGATCATCGCGATGCCGAGGCCCGAGCGCGGCGGCGAAGGCGGCCTTAGCCTGGTTGGTCGAACGAGATGCCGCCGAGGGTGGCGAAGGCGAGCGCGAAGAGGGCGAAGTACTCGGCCGGGCCGAAGAGCAGCGCCACCTTGACGAGGAGCGGTGCGAGGAAGACGAGGCCGATGGTGGCGAAGAGCGAGCCGACGAAGGAGGCGACGCCGGAGATCGCAAGCGCCTCGCCGGCACGGCCTTGCTTGGCCATCGGATATCCGTCCAGGGTGGTCATCAGCGCCGGCTCGTCGCCGGGGATGTTGAGCAGGATCGAGGAGATGCGGCCGCCGTACATCGCGCCGTAGTAGACGCGCGGTCAGCAGGATCAGCGCCGGCGTCGGGCCGAGCCCGAGCGAGAACGCCAGCGGGATCAGGATGGCGACGCCGTTGGACGGGCCGAGGCCGGGAAGCGCGCCGATGATGGTGCCGAGGAAGCAGCCGATCAGCGCCAGGCCGAGGTTCTGGAAGGTGAGCGCGACCTCGAAGCCGTGCATCAGCGCGGTGAGCGATTCCATGGCGCCGGTCCCCTCAGAAGCCGAACGGACCCTTGGCCAGCGTCAGGCCGAGGATCAGGTGGAAGACGACGTAGATGCCGACCGCGATGGCGACGCCGGCGGCGATGGCGTGGAGCGCCGGAGCGCCGAGGCGCCAGGAGAGATAGGCCGAAGCGACGGCGGTGGCGATGATGAAGCCGAGATCCGGCAGGAAGTAGGCATAGGCGAGGAGCACCAGTATCGCCGCGCCAATCTCCATGAGCCGGCCGGCCGCCGGCCAGACCGGATTTGCGTCGGGGCGGAGCAGGATGACGAGGCTCGAGATCCCAAGGAGCAGGCCGATGATGATCGGGAAGGTCTTCGGCCCCACCGGGTCCTGGATGAAGCTCTCCTGGATGGTGGTCGCCTGCCAGATGAAGAAGGCGGCAAGCGCAACGCCGATGCCGCCGAATATCCGATCGCCCATGTGCGCTCCTTGGGAGAGAGGGGTCGGGCGCGGCGATGCCGCGCCCTGCCGCGCTAGTTGATCAGGCCGATTTCCTTGGAGAGCGCCTGGGTCTCGGAGACCCGCTCGGCCACGAACTTCTGGAACTCCTCGCCGCGGAGATCGAGCGGCGCGAGGCCGCTGTTGGCCATGATCTCCTTCCACTCGTCGCTTTCGTAGACCTTGCCGACGGCGTCGACCCAGAAGCTGTAGGCGTCGTCGGACATGCCGCCGGGGGCATAGAAGCCGCGCCAGTTGGCGCCGACCGCGTCGATCCCCTGTTCCTTGGCGGTGGGGAATTCGGAGAAGTCGCCGGGCATCCGCTCGGGCGCCAGCACCGCGATGACCTTGATGTCACCGGAATCGACGAAGCCCTTTGCCTCGGAGGCGTCGCCGGTGAAGGCCTGCACCGACCCGGCGAGAAGCTGGGTCACCGCCTCGCCGCCGCCGTCGAAGGGGACGTACTTGATGGTGCGAACGTCTTCGATGCCGGCGGCCTGCGCCGCGATCAGCACCTTGAGGTGATCCCAGCCGCCCACGGCCGAACCGCCGGCGATCGAGATGCTGGTGGGGTCGGCCTTGATCTTGTCCATGAGCTCGGGAAGCGTGGTGATCGGCGAGTCCTTGGCCACCGCGATGATGCCGTAGTCGGCACCGACCGAAGCAAGCCAGCGCACTTGGTCCTGGGTGTTGCCCGGAAAGGCGTTCTGCGCCAGGCGTGTTGAGGTGGCCGAGGAGGCGGCGACGATCAGGTCGTTGTCGTCGTTGCGCTTGTTCACCACCTCGGCGAAGGCCACGCCGCCGCCGCCGCCATTGATGTTGGTGACCTGCATGGTGCCGGGGACGATCTTGAGATCCTGCATCACCTTGCCGACCTGCCGGCAGGTGAAGTCCCAGCCGCCGCCGGGGGCCGCCGGGGCGATGCATTCCGTTGCTTCGGGCTCGAAGGCCAGTGCCGGCAGGGCGGGCAGTACCAACCCCAGGGCCAGGGCCGCCGCGACGCCGCGGATGGTCCGATCCATGGTCATCTTCTTCCTCCACTTCGTTGTTGTTGCTTGGGCGCGGTCGACGCCCTCGCCTTGCATCAAACGGCGGCACAGGCGTCACCGCAAGCGATTTCCTGAAGGCGTGCCGGCGCGTTTCGGACCGAGAATGGTGTGTTACGCAGTGGTGTTTCACGTGTGAAACACCACTATCCTACTGAAAACAGTGCCATTAATGAAGAATAATTTTCCCTTAACGCATGTGGCGCGGCCCCGGGCGGTCCTAGCCCCTGGCGTCGGCAATCGCCGCCGCAAGGCGGTCCACGAGCGCCCCGGCGTCGCCGGTCTGCCGGGACGGGTCGAGGAGGTTCGCCCAGTCGCGGCCCGGCACGCGCGTCGCCAGCGCCTCGGCCAGCGTGCCGCCGTCGCTGCGGACGGCCTTGACCGCCTCGTAGAGCAGCTTCTGCGCCTCAGGCCGCGGCATGGTCTCGGCCAGGGCGAAGACCGCCGCCTCGGCGAGCATCATGCCGCGGTCCTCGGCGAAGGTCGCGGCGATCCGCTCGGGATGTGCCGCCAGTCCCTCGGCGAGGACCCGCGCGTGCCGCATGGCGGCGCCGGCCGCGGCGCACATCTGCGGCAGCGCGAACCACTCGAGGCCCCAGGCCGCTCCGTCGCGCTCCTGGGTCGTCACCATCGCGTCTTGCAGCGCGCCGACGGCATGCGCGTTCAGCCGCGCCAGCGTCACCAGCGCGTCGGCGGCCACCGGATTGGCCTTGTTCGGCATCGTCGAGGAGCCTCCCCCCGCCCCCGCCGTCACTTCCCCGACCTCGGACGCCCCAAGCTGCAGCAGATCCTGCCCGATCTTCCCGAGCGACCCGGTGACCAGCGCCAGCCACCCGCCGGCCTCGGCAATGCCGTCCCGCGCCGCGTGCCACGGCACCTCCGCCACCCCGAGCCCGAGCTCCGCCGCCACCCCCGCCATCACCGCCCGCCCGCGCCCGCCGAGCGCCGCATTGGTACCCGCGGCCCCGGCCTGCGAGACCCGGAGCACCCGCGGCCGCAGGTCCCGCAGGCGGCTCCGGTGGTGCAGGAGCGGCATCGTCCAGACCGCGATCTTGGCCCCCAGCGTCGTCGGCTGGGCGATCTGCCCACGGGTGCGCGCCGCGATCACCGTGTCCCGATGCCGCGCCGCCTGCGCCGCCAGCGCGTCCACCAGCCCGGCAAGGCGGCCGTCGAGCACCGACAGCACCTCGGCCAGCCGGAACGTGAGGCCGGTGTCCATAACATCCTGGCTGGTGGCACCCCAATGCACCCAGGCCGCGTGTTCGGCGCCGAGCCGCCGTCGCAGTGCCGCGACCAGCGCCGGCACCGGCAGGCCGGCGGAGGCGACACCGTCGGCGAGCTCGCCCGGTTCGATCGCAGCCGTGCCGGCCGCTTCCGAGATCGCCACGGCGCTCTCCGCCGGGATGATCCCAAGCCTGCCCTCCACCCGCGCCAGCGCCGCCTCGAAGCTCAGCATCGCCCGGATCTCGGCGGCGTCGCTGAACAGCGCCCCGATCTCCGGGTCGCCCCAGAACCCGGACCAGACCGCGCTGTCGAAGGGCGAGACCGCCACTCAGGCGGCCCTGAGCCCGAGAATCTGCCGCGCCTCGGCCGCGCTCGCCACCGGCCGCTCGTAGGTCTCGCAGATCGCCACCACCCGCTTCACCAGCGCCGCGTTCGACGGCGCCAGCACGCCCTTCTCAAGCCGCAGGTTGTCCTCGAGCCCGGTGCGGGTATGCCCGCCGGCGGCGACCGACCACTCGTTGACCGCGATCTGGTTCGGCCCGATCCCCGCCGCGCACCACTGCGCATCCGGGGCGATCCGCTTCACCGTCTCGACGTAGAAGTCGAACGTCGGCTTGTCCGCCGGCATCGCGTTCTTCACCCCCATCACGAACTGGATGTAGAGCGGCGCCTTCAGCCGCCCGTCCTTCGACATCGCCACCGCCTGGTGGATATGGCTGAGGTCGAAGGCCTCGATCTCCGGCTTCACGTCGTAGTGGAGCATCTCCGAGGCCAGCCAGTCCACCAGATCCGGCGGGTTCTCGTAGACCCGCGTCGGAAAGTTGTTCGACCCCACCGACAGGCTCGCCATCTCCGGCCGCAGCGACAGCATGCCGCCGCGCTCCCGGCCCGCCCCCGACCGGCCGCCGGTGGAGAGCTGGACGATCATCCCCGGGCAATGCGCCCGCAGCCCCTCCATCAGCCTGGCGAACCGCGCCGGGTCGGAGGTCGGCGTCTCGTCCTCGTTGCGCACGTGGCAATGCACGATCGACGCCCCGGCCTCGAACGCCTCCTGGGCGCTCTCGACCTGCTCGGCGATCGAGATCGGCACCGCCGGATTGTTGGCCTTCTTCGGTACGCTGCCGGTGATCGCCACGCAGATGATGCAGGGATCGCCCATGCTCGCCTCCTCAGATGTCGAAGAACACCGTCTCGCCGTCCCCCTGCAGGCGGATGTCGAAACGATAGACCGGCTTGCCGTGGCGCATCTCGCGCGCGGCGATCAGCGTCTTGCGGCGATCCGACTGCTCGATCAGGTGCAGCACCGGGTCCTTGCCGTTGGCCGCCTCCTCGTCGCCGAAATACATCCGTGTGTTGAGACCGATGTTGATCCCTCGCGCGACGATCCAGAGGTTGAGGTGCGGCGCCATCGGTCGCAGGCCCTGGTGCCCGCGGCCATGGGCATCCGCCTGCTCCTCCTGCGAGGCTGGTCGCGGGGCGCCCATGGGGGCGCGCCCAGGCACCGAGCCGGGCTTGACGGTCTCGAAGCTCCAGACGCCGGTGTCGAAGTCCGAGATGATCCGTCCCCAGCCGCGGAATCCCTCCTCGATCTCCCCGGATCCCGGGTCCTCGGCGTGGGCGTAGATGCCCGCGGCGTTGGCCTGCCAGACCTCGATCAGCACATCCTTCACTGGCGTGCCCGAGCCGTCGTAGACGATCCCTTCGACGCGGATGCGCTCGCCCGCGGCGTTGGGGCCGGCGATGTCGGTGCCGAGCTCCGTCTCGAAGAGATGGAACCCCGCCGCCCCAGGGGCGAGGCCGATGTGGACGTAGGGCCCAGCGGTCTGGGAGGCGGTCTCGCGGAGGTAGGTCAAGGGTTGCGGCATGGCTCAGTTCCCCTCCAGCCGGTTCTCGAACAGCGTCGAGCGCCGGCCGCGCAGCACGATGTCGAACTTGTAGGCGAGGCTGTCGAGCGGGATCCCTGCATTCATATCCAAAGGGGCAATCAACTGTTCGATCGCGTCCCTGTCCGGAATTCCCTGGATCATCGGATCGTAGCGGATCAGCGGGTCGCCCTCGAAGTACATCTGAGTGATCAGCCGCTGCGCGAAGCCCGATCCGAAGACCGAGAAGTGGATGTGCGCCGGCCGCCAGCTATGGACGAAGTTCCGCCACGGATAGGCGCCGGGCTTGACGGTGCGGAAGTGATAGTATCCGTCCGCGTCGGTCAGCGCCCGGCCGCAGCCGCCGAAGTTCGGGTCGATCGGCGCGAGATAGGTGTCTTTCTTGTGCCGGTAGCGGCCGCCGGCATTGGCCTGCCAGAACTCGACCAGCGTGCTCGGCACCCCGCGGCCGCTCTCGTCGAGCACCCGGCCATGGACGATGATGCGCTCGCCCACCGGCTCGCCGTCATGGGCGTAGTTCAGGATCAGGTCGTTGTCCAAGGGCCCGAGATCGTTCTGGCCGAAGACCGGCCCGGTGATCTCGGAAAGCGAGTTCTGCAGGCTGAGGAGCGCGTAGCGCGGCGACCGGGTGACGCTGGTCTTGTAGCCGGGGGTTTGCGCCGGCGGATGGAGGGTCCGGTCGCGCTGAAAGAACTCTCCCATCACGGTTCCGCCCTTCATACCTCCACCCCCATTTCCTTGTAGGTTTCCCTGATGATCTTCAGCGCATGGTTGGCCCGCGGCACCCCGGCATAGACCGCGACGTGCAGCATCGCCTCGCGCACGTCCTCGGGGGTCGCACCGGTGTTGGCGGTGGCGCGAACGTGCATCGCCACTTCCTCGTGGTTGCCGAGCGCCGCTAGCAGCGCCAGCGTCACGATCGATCGCTCACGCAGTGTGAATTGTGGCCGTGCCCAGACCGAGCCCCAGGCGCCCTCGGTAATGAACGTCTGGAAGTCTGCGTCGAGCGCGGTCTTGTTCGCCTCGGCGCGATCGACATGGGCGTCGCCGAGGACGCGGCGTCGCACCTTCATTCCGGCATCGAACCGTTCAGACAAGGCCCCGCTCCTTCAGAAATCCGCCGATGAGCGCCCCGAGCACCTCGGGCCGTTCGACGCAGGGGATATGGCCGGCGCCCCGAATAATCTCAAACCGCGCGCCGGGGATGCTTTCGGCCGTCTCGCGCACCAGATCGGGCGGCGTCGAGCCATCCTCGTCGCCCACCGCCACCAGCGTCGGCAGCCGGAGCCGCGCCGTCGACTCGCGCAGATCCATCCCGGCGAGCGCCGCACAGCATCCGCAATAGCCGTCCAGCGGCGTGCGGGTCAGCATGTGCCGCCAGACGGCGAGCTCGTCCGCCCGGTCGGCATGAAAGGCGCGGGTGAACCAGAGCTTCAGGATGTCGTCGGCGATGGAGCCGATGCCTCCCGCCCGCACCTTGCCGATGCGATCCCGCCAGCCGTCTTCGGTGCCAAGCTTGGCCGCGGTGTCAAGCAGCACCATCGCCCGCAGCAGGTCCGGGCGCTCCGCCGCGAGACCCTGCGCCACCGCCCCGCCGATCGAGAGGCCGACGAAGACCCCGCCGCTCGCGATGCCCAGGGCCTCCATAAGCCCCGCGGCGTCGGCCACCAGATCGCCCATCCAGTAGTCGCCCCCCGGCGCCTCGCTCAGCCCGTGGCCGCGCATGTCGTAGCGCACGATCCGCAGCCCGCCGGGCAGGTGCGGCAGCACCCCGTCCCAGATGCGGAAATCGGTCCCAAGCGAGTTGCCGAAGACGAGCGGCAGACCGTCCGGATCCCCGGCGTCCTCGTAGTGCAGCAGAACCGAATTGACCCGGGCGACCTGCATCGCTTCCTCCCCGCGCTCTTGTTGGCCCATAGCTCCGGTCATGTAAAATGATATCCCGTCAGGGATTCATCCCAGACCCGGCATACAACGAGGGTCGGCGCCCGGCCTAGCCGGCGAGCCGCTCCAGGATGCGCGCCCACGAGCGGATGCCCTTGTGGAAGCTGCGGAGGTCGTACTTCTCGTTCGGGCTGTGGATGCGGTCGTCGTTGAGTCCGAAGCCGACCATCACCACGTCGACGCCGAGCTTGTCGCGGATCAGCGTCGCCACCGGGATCGAGCCACCGCCGCCGATGAACGCCGCATCGCGGTCCCATTCGTCGGTAAGCGCTGCCTGGGTCCGCTGGAAGACCTCGCCGGAGGTGTCGAAGGCCACCGCCGTTCCCGCCCCGTGCGGGTGAAACTCCACGCGGCAGTCGGCGGGTATTCGCGCCTCGACGAAGGCGCGGAACGCCTTGCGCACCTCGTGCGGGTCCTGGTCGAAGACCAGCCGGAACGACACCTTGGCATGCGCCTCCGCCGGGATCACCGTCTTGAACCCCGCCCCCTGGTAGCCGCCGCCCATGCCATTGACCTCCGCCGTCGGCCGCGACCAGGTCATCTCCAGGACCGAGCGCCCCTTCTCGCCCGCCGGCACCGACAGGCCGACCTGGCCGAGGAAATCCGCCTCGCTGAAGTCGAGCTTCTTCCAGCTCTCCCGCAGCGCCTCCGGCAGCTCCGGCACCCCCTCGTAGAAGCCCGGGACCGTCACCCGCCCGTCCGCGTCGTGCAGATCCGCCAGCACCCGCGCCAGCACATGGTTCGGGTTCGCCGCCGCCGATCCGTAGAAGCCCGAATGCAGGTCCCGGTCGGCGGCACGGACGACGATCTCCTCGCCGCACAGCCCCCGCAGGCTGGTGGTGATCGCCGGCGTCTCGGCATTCCACATGTTGGTGTCGCAGATCAGCGCATGGTCGGCCCGGAGCTCCTCGAGATTGGCGTCGAGGAACGGCGGCAGGTTGACGCCGCCCGATTCCTCCTCGCCCTCGAGCAGCACCGTCACCGGCACCGGCAGGGCGCCGGTCACCGCCTTCCAGGCCCGGCACGCCTCGACGAAGGTCATCAGCTGACCCTTGTCGTCGGCCGAGCCGCGGCCGACGATCATCTTCGAGCCGTCCGCCCGGGTGACGAGCTTCGGCTCGAACGGGTCGCGCTCCCAGAGCTCCAGCGGATCCACCGGCTGAACGTCGTAGTGGCCGTAGAACAGCACCGACGGCCCGTCCGCCTCGCGCTGGTGGCCGACCACCATCGGATGCCCGGCGGTGTCGCGCACCGACGCGTCGAACCCGATCGAGGCGAGATCCGCCGCGTGCCACTCCGCGCAGGCACGGGTCTCGGCGTTGTAGGCGGGATCCGTCGAGATCGACTTCAGCCGCATCGTCGCGAACAGCCGCTCGAGCGCGTTGTCGAGATCGGCATCGATGTGGTCGAGCACCTTCGCGAGCGCCGAGGTGGTGGCGAGCGTATCGGACATGGTCATCTCCCCAGAATAAGTCTCACGCCGGCCCGAGCGGCAGGCCGAACAGGAACCAGGCGATCAGCAGCAGCGTCCACAGCACCGTCAGCACCACGGTGTAGGGCAGCATCAGCGACACGATGGTACCGATGCCGGCGTCCTTCTGATACTTCGCCGCGAACCCGACCATCACCCCCAGATAGACGTTGAGGGGCGTGATGACGTTGGCCGGCAAGTCGCCGACGCGGTAGGCGGCCAGCACCAGGTCCGGATCGCCGCCCAGCCGCATGAACAGCGGGATGAACACCGGCGCGAAGATCGCCCACTTCGCCACCGCCCCGGTGATCAGGAGGTCGATCAGAAAGATCGCCACCACGAAGATGATGATATAGCTCACCGCCCCGAGCGGCACCGTCTCGAGGAAATCCGCGAGGTTCGCCGCCAGCACCGTGGCGATGTTGGTGAAGTTGAAGAACGCGATGAACTGCGCGATCACCAGCAACAGGAAGATCAGCCCCGCCAGCCCGGAGAACGTCTTCACGATCATCCCGATCGCCGCGGTCAGGTCCTTCACCGTCCCCGCCCCCTTGCCGTAGGCAAAGCCCACGGTGAAGAACAGCGCGCTGATCAGCACGATCAGACCGGTCATGAACGGCGAGCCCGACAGGATCTCGCCGGTCTCCGGATGCCGCAACGGCGCCCCCGGCGGCGCGGTCAAGAGCCCGATCACGATCACGAACCCCAGGAGCGCCCAGCCCGCATACCGCAGGCCCCGCGACTCCTCCGGGCTCATCGCCGCCTGCGTCTCGACGGGCACCCCGCCCTGGTAGGGCCCGAGATGCGGCTCGACCACCTTCTCGGTCAGTATCGTGCAGACGATCCCCATCAGGATCGACGAGGCGATCATGAAATAGAGGTTGCCGACCAGGGTGATGTTGCGGTTGGGATCGACCAGGTGGATCGCGTCGTTGGTCATCTCCGCCAGCAGCGCGTCGGTCGGCGTGACGAAGAGGTTGACCAGAAACACGCCGGCGACGCCCGAGAACGCCGCCGCCAGCCCGGCGAGCGGATGCCGCCCGAGGCTGTGGAAGGCGGCGGCCCCCAGCGGCACCAGCACCAAATAGCCCGCATCCGCGGCGATCGACGAGACCACGCCGAGCATGACGATGATGAAGGTGAAGATCGATCGCGGCGCGATCTCGACGATCTTGCGAACCAGCGTCGCGATCAGGCCGGATTCCTCGGCCAGCCCGACGCCGATCATCGCCACGATGATCACCCCCACCGCCCCGAAGCCGAGGAAGTTCGGCACGATCGAGGTGAACATGAACCGGATGCCGTCGCCGGACAGCAGGCTCGTCACCGTGGTCGTGCGCTCGACAACCTCGTGGGTCACCGGGTCCACCGCCTCGTAGGTCGCCGACCACCCGATGAGGCTCAGGATCACCGACAGGACGATGATGATCGCGATCAGGATGAAGAAGATGATCGCCGGGTGCGGGACCCGATTGCCGACCCGCTCGATGGTCGTGAGAAACCCGTCGAGCAGGCCTGGCTTCTTGCCAAACTCCGACGCACCCATGGCTGTCTCTCCCCCGGCTTCCGAGCCAGCCCCCGAGCCGCGATCGGCGCAAAACCGGCCGGAACAACAGCTGCGACCCTAGTGTCGCGCCGATTGCCCGGGCAAGGAAAATGTGCGACCAGCGCCACATAGCGCCAGTCGCTTGCGCGTCCGAAAGCAACCGATGACCGACATCTGGATCGTCTTCGCCGTCGTCGCCTGCGTCATCGGCCTGTTCATCTGGGATCGCCTGCCGGTCATCGCCGTCTGCGTCGGCTGCGCGATGGCGCTCTGGGCGACCGGCGTGCTCACCCTCAACCAGTCGCTCGCCGGCTTCGGCGACCCGGCGACGATCTTCGTCACCGCGCTCTTCGTGGTGAGCGGCGCCCTCGAGAAGACCGGCCTCACCGCCTGGACCGGGCAGGTGCTCGCCCGCGGCGCCGGGCAGAGTCAGGCGCGGCTGCTCGTCCTGATGATGCTGTTCTGCGCCGTGCTCTCGGCACTCATCAGCGTCAACGGCGCCGTGGCGGCGCTGCTGCCGGTGGTCGTGGTGCTGGCGGTGCGGCTGAAGCGCCCGCCCTCCCGGCTGCTGATGCCGCTGGTCTTCGGCGCCCATGCCGGTTCGATGCTGGCCCTCACCGGCACCCCGGTGAACGTCCTCGTCCTCGAGGCCTCGCTCGACGCGGGGCGCGAAGGGTTCGGCTACTTCGAGTTCGCCTATGTCGGGGTCTTCCTTCTCGCCGGCACCATCGGCCTCGCCCTCCTCCTCGGCTCGCGGCTGCTGCCGGTGCGGGAGAACCGCGCGCTGCCACCCGATTTCAGCCGCCACGCGCGGACGCTGGTGGAGCAGTTTCGCCTCGACAGCGACGTCCACCTGCTCCGGGTGCGCCCGCAATCGCCGCTGGTGGGCCGGCCGCGGGCCGAGCTCGATCTCGGCGCCCGGCCCGGTGTCAGTCTCCTCACCGTGCAGGAGGCGGGCGGCAGCGGCGCCGCCCGGCTCGACACGGTCGCGGTCGGGGACCTGATCGCCATCCGCGCCGACGCGGACGCGGTCGCCGAGCTCGCGGCCGACATGATCCTCAGTCCCGCCGACGCCGAGGGCGTGAAGTTCGAGGCCGGCCTCTTCACCAGCGCCTCCGGCCTCGCCGAGGTGATCGTTCCGCCGCGCTCGCCCCTGATCGGCGAGCACTACTTCCCCGGGATGGTCACCCCGAGCGGCAACCTGGTGGTGCTGGCCATCCACCGCCAGGGCCACGACCTGCCTCCCGGCCAGGCGCTCGCCAAGGGCGACACGCTGCTGCTCCAGGGCACCTGGGACGCGCTCGAGACCCACATCGCCCCGCCCGAGGCGCTGGTGGTCGACAGCCCCGAGCTGGTCCGCCGCCAGGTGGTTCCGATGGGCCGGGACGCCATGGTCGCGCTCGCCATCATGGCGGTTATGGTGGTCCTGCTGGCCACCGGCCTCGTCCCCGCCGCCGCGGCGGGCCTTCTCGCCGCCGGCGCGATCCTGCTCTTCGGCATCCTCAACCCGGAAGAAATCTACCGGGCGATCAACTGGACCACGGTCATCCTCGTGGGCGCGATGATGCCGCTCTCGACCGCGATCACCCAGACCGGTGCGGCGGACCTGCTGGCCCGTCAGCTCATCGGCGTCGTCGGCGGCCTCGGGCCGCGGGCGCTCCTCGCCGGGCTGTTCGTGCTCACGGCCCTCCTCGGCCAGGTGATCTCCAACACCGCCACCGCGCTCATCCTCATCCCGATCTCGGTGGTGGCCGCCACCCAGATGGGGCTGTCGCCGCAGCCGGTGCTCATGTGCGTCGCCATCGCCGCCTCGGCCTCGTTCCTGACCCCGGTGGCGACCCCCACCAACCTCATGGTGATGGAACCCGGCGGCTACCGCTTCGGCGACTACTGGAAGTTCGGGCTGCCGATGATGATCTGGTTCTTCGTCATCGCCGTCGGCCTCGTCCCGGTTATCTGGCCGTTCTGAGCCCATCGAGAAACCGGCCGCCGATCTCCAGGGCCTCCGCCGTGACCTCGGGATCGAACTCGAGCGGGCTCAGCGACGACCGCTCCTGCTGGTCGAACGCGTGGGTGACGTCCTCGAACACCTTCGTCTCCACCGGCACGCCCCGCGCGGCCAATTCCGCCGCGATCTCGAGGCACGGCTCGGAGGGCGCGATCTTGTCGTCGGCGCTCAGCAGGAACAGCGTTGGGATCATCCGCCCCCACCCGTCACCGCGAGCGAGGTTCGGCGGGCCGCACCACGGGTAGAGCAGGATCGCTCCGACCACGCCGGCGAGCGGGTCGGGATCGTCCACGGGCAGCGCCGCGAGGTTGGTCGGCATCCCCCGCGGCGGATCGAGGGCGAGCAAATCCATCACCGCCCACCCCCCGTGCGAAGACCCGATCAGCACGATCGCCCCGGGGTCGACGAACGGCATCCGGCGCGCGTCGGCGATGGAGACCAATACGTCCCCTGCCCGCTCCGACCCCATGAAAAGCTGCCCGGCACAGACCAGCCGCCAGAGCTCGTTCTCACCGAAGCCCCGCGGCGTGTGGCTGTCGACGATGATCGCCGCCCAGCCGCGCGCGTTAAGGGCTTCGCCCCAGCGTTCGAGGTTGTCCTTCGGCCCGTCGCAGCCGGAAAAGAGCAAGGCCGTCGGGAACCGACCCGCGCCCGGTGGCGTCATCACCCGGTAGAAGGGCGCGATCTTCGCAGAGAGCGCCGCCGGATCCAGCTTCTCGACCGTCCACCCCCGGAACCGGGACAGCACGTTCCCGCCGGCCACCAGCAGCACGGCCGCCGCGACGGCACCGAAGCCGCCGGCAATCCACCACAACCGGCGCCGTGCCGGGCTCATCCCCGGTCCGGCCCACCGCCGCGGCCGTCCCGCCCCGCGTTAACCTTCCCGCACCGCGTGCGTTTCAGGTACATGGAATGTACACGCGATGTACATGAGATGTACATTCAAAAAACCGCCGTTAACCCTTGCGGCGTCACCAAAGTTCCCCGTTCATCCGGCGTCGGCAATCACTCCTGCACATGCGCCTTGAGCCGGTCGATCTCCTCGGCCGTCCATCCCTCCGGCGCCGTGACCGCCACCCAAGCGTCGATATAGTGCTGGGGCGCGTAGAGATGCCCGTGCCCCATCGGCACCGCCAGCCCGATCCCCATGTCGAGCAGAAGCTGCAGGAAAGTCACCACCGGATACCACCGCAGCTCCTTCGAGACGTCCGGCCCCACCGGGTCCTCCATCCACTCCGGCCTGCGCCAGAGCGAGTCCGGCCGGAAGAAGGTGATCGGGTCGCTCGCATACTGCAAATAGACGATCCGCATCGGCCCCCAACCAGTGCTGGGGTCACCGAGGGTATTCTCCTGGTTGGTGAAGCGGATCACCGAGCCGTCGCCGAAGGTCGGCAGCCAGGCCGGAGACCCCGGATTGCGCTCGTCCGTCGCCATCCGCCACTGCGGCGTCTCGAACGGCGGCCCGGTCCAGAGCGCCCCGTTCACCGGGTCGGCCAGCACGTCGAACAGGCTGAACGACTGCTCGGACCCATAGGCCCCGAGGCTCAGGCCATAAAGATAGAGCTTCGGCCGCCCGTCCTTCGGCAACGTCGTCCAGTGCCCATAGACCGCCCGAAACAGCTCCCGCCCCGCCTCGATCGAAATCCCCGGCTCCACCAGCAGCGACAGCGGACTCGACAGATACGAATACTGCTGCGCCACGATCGCCGTATCCCCGCCGTGCAGGTACTCCAGCGTATTCGTGGCCTCCGGATCCATCCACCCCGTCCCCGTCGGCACCGCGATCACCAGCACCGAGCGCTCGAAGGCGCCGTTGCGCTCGAGCTCGGCGAGCGCGAGCTCGGCCCGCGCCTGCGCGTCATCGGCGGAGTTGAGGCCGACATAGGTGCGGATCGGCGTCATCGCCTCGCGCCCCAGGAAGGCCGAGATCTCCTCGCGTGTCGGCCCGGATGCGACGAACTCGCGGCCCGCCCGGCCAACCTCCTCCCAGTCGATCAGCGAGTCCGGACTACCGGTGGCGACTGACTCGGTCGGTGCGGGGAAACGCGGCTCGATCAGCGCGTCGAAGGTGCCGAAGGACTGGTCGGCCATGCGCAGGAAACCGCGCAAGATCAGGCCGTTGGCGACCGTGAAGAACAACCCGATCGCCACGGCGAAGCCGATCACCCGAGCCACCCGGATCGGAACGAAGCGCAGCACCGGGCGCTTGGCGATGACATAGACTGCCCGGAACAGCCGCGCGATCAGGATCAGCACCGCAAAGACGACGGCCGCCACCAGCACCACCTCGAGCGGCCCGCCGCTCTCCACCGGCGGCATCCCCATGGGCGCGCGAATCGAGTTCTGCCAGGCGGTCGTGCGCCACGCGAAGCTCGCCACCAACGCCCCCGCGGCCGCCGCCGCCGCCCAGGTCCCGGCACGCCGCAGCCGATCCGAGGCGAGCGGCAGCTCGAGGTATTCCCAGATCGCCGCCAGCAACACGCCGAGCCCGTAGCCGACCGCGAAGGACACCCCGGCCAGCGCGCCCTGCATCAACGGCGTGCGCGGGATCAACGACGGTGTCAGCGAGGCGGCGAGTAGGACGGCACCGATCAACAGCCCGGGCCCGCAGAACGATTGCCAGGCCGCCCGAAGATGCCCCGGCTTCGGCGCGGCATCGAGCGACCCGGAGCTTCGTCCCGCGGATGATTTCAAGGACATGCCCCCGCCCTTCCCCGACTCGCGGCCCCCTCTTAACACCTTGAACCCGGCGCGGGAAACAAACTCCCGCGGTTGACAGGCGACAAGGCGAGGTGCGAAATCAGCGGCGCAGGCCGGCGCGGCTCGCCTGCGCCGGTGCATTTCGGGGTTCAGCAATGACAGACACAACATTCGGCGCCGGCACGACGGGCGGGGAGGCGCATATGCGCGTCGCCGTCAAGCGTCATTCCGGGCTGCTCATCCTGCAGGCGGTGCTGCTCGTCATCGGCGGCGTCGTGGCGCTGGTCTACCCGCTGATCTCGACGCTCGCGGTGACGCTGTTCCTGGGCTGGATGCTGATCTTCACCGGCATCGTCCAGGCGATCACCGTCATCGCGGCGCGCAACGTGCCGCACTTCTGGTGGCAGCTGATCTCCGCGGTGCTGGCGGTCATCACCGGGCTCATCTTCATCCGCAATCCCACCCTCGGGGTGGCGTCTCTGGCGCTGCTGCTGGTGATCTTCTTCATGGTCGAGGGCATCACCAAGGTCGTCTTCTCCCTCACCGTCCGGCCGCTGCCCAACTGGGGCTGGATCATGGTGAGCGGCATCATCGGTCTGCTCATCGGCTTCTGGCTTCTGTTCAACCCGGCCCTCACCCTGCTGGCGCTCGGGATCTTCATCGGCATCCAGTTCATCTCCGAGGGCATCGCGATCGGCTACATGGCCTGGGCGACGCGCAACTCCTGACGCCCGGTCGGGGCGGTCCGGTGGAGGCGCCGCCCCTGCCTCCTCTCCCCCGGGCGTTTCTGGCGGCCGGGCTCACGTTCTTCGTGGTCGCGACGCTCTATTTCGCCGCGCCGGTCCTCGTGCCGGTCGCGGAGGCGGTGGTCGTGTGGTTCGTCCTAAACGCCGTCGCCGGCGGCCTGCGTCGTCTGCCGGTGGTGGGCCCCCACCTCACGTCCGGTGGGGCCCTGGCGCTGGCGGCCCTGGTGGCCTTGGGGCTCGGGTTCTACGTGGTCCAGACCTCGGTGCGGACCGCGGCGTTGCTCGGGCCGGCGACGCTCGGCTTCCGCGACGCGCTGACCCCGCTGATTGCCTGGGCGGCCGACATCCTCGGCATTCCGCAGCAAGACCTCCTCGACCGGATGGCGGGCGGCCTCGGCATCGAGGCGATGCTGCGCCAGGTCGTCGCCGGGATGATCGGCGCGGTCAGCCAGTTCAGCATCGTCGGGATCTACGTGGCGTTCCTGCTGGTGGACCAGCAGTTCTTCGACCGAAAGCTGCGGGCGCTGGTGCCGGACCCGGAGCGGCAGGCGCGGCTGCGGGGCCTTCTGGAGCGCATCCGCGGGGCCGTCGAGGCCTACCTGCGGGTTATGACGCTGGTCAGCGGGCTGACCGCGATCCTGAGCTACGCGGTAATGCGTGCTGCGGGGCTCGACTATGCCGGCTTCTGGGCGACGACGATCTTCTTTCTGAACTTCATTCCGACCGTCGGCTCGATCCTCGGCACCGTGCTTCCCACCGCCTTCGCGCTCCTCCAGTTCCAGGAGGTAGCGCCGGCGGCCGGAGTGCTTGCAGGGGTCGGCGCGGTGCAGTTCTTCATCGGCAACGTGCTTCTCCCGCGCCTGGCCGGCGGCACGCTCAACATCAGCCTCTTCGTCACCCTGTTCTCGCTCTTCGCCTGGGGAGCGCTCTGGGGGGTCACCGGCATGTTCGTGGCGATGCCGCTCACCGCGATCCTGATCATCGTCTTCAGCAACTTCGAGCCGACACGGCCGGTCGCGGTGCTCCTGTCGAAAACCGGCAGCTTCGGCGTCGAGGACGGTGCCGACCGCTAGCGGTGCTCCTGTCGACGCCTGACCCTTCGGGCGGGCAGCAGAACTGGCCACCTGGCGGCGGGCAACCGGCCGCCCAAGTTCGATTGACAAGCGCCGCCACAATCGCTCACCTCCAGCCCCGATCCCGAAGTCGAGCCCCGTGCCCGCCCCCATGATCTACGCTCCGCTCTCCGTCGAGACGATCGCCGCCCGCCTCGCCGACCTGCCGGTGCTGGCCGAACGCCTCGGCGGCGACCCGCAGGCCTGGTCCGCGGTCGAGGTCGGCGACGGCAACCTCAACCTCGTCTTCATCCTCACCGGTCCGCGCGGCCAAGTGATCGCCAAGCAGGCGCTGCCCTACGTCCGGCTCGTCGGCGACAGCTGGCCGCTGCCGCTCAAGCGCTCTTGGTTCGAGTACAACGCCCTCACCCGCCAGGCTTCGCGTGCCCCAGGCTCGGTGCCGCAGGTCTACCACTTCGACCGCGAGCAGGCGCTGATCGTCATGGAGTTCATGACTGATCACCGCATCCTGCGGCTCGATCTGATCGACGGCATCGAACACCCTGGAATCGCACGATTTCTTGGCGAATTCTGCGCCCGGACGCTGTTCCTGAGCTCGGACCTCGGGATGCCGACCGCCGCGCGCAAGGCCGACCTCGCGCTCTTCGCCGACAACGTCGAGCTCTGCGACATCACCGAGAACCTGGTCTTCACCGATCCCTACTGCGACGCCCCGCTCAACCGCCACACCCCGCAACTAGACCCGCTGGTCGCCGAGCTCCGCGCCGACGCCGACCTCAAGGTCGAGGCGCAGCACCTCAAATCCGCCTTCTGCGCCAACGCCGAGGCCCTGTTGCACGGCGACCTCCACACCGGCTCGATCATGGCCGTGGGCGACCGGGCCGTGGTGATCGACCCGGAATTCGCCACCTACGGCCCGATGGGCTTCGACGTTGGCATGCTGATCTCGAACTTCCTGATGGCGTTCCACGCGCAGTCCGGCCACGAAGCCGCCCCAGGCGCGCGCGCCGGCTTCGCCACCTGGATCCTCGAGGTCGCCAGCGAAATCTGGACCAGCTTTGCCGCCGAGTTCTCGACCCTCTGGCGCACGCGCCGCACCGGCATCCTCTACCCGCCGCGGCTCTACGAGGACCAGGGCCAGGCGCTGGCCTCCGAGCAGGCGCTCACCGAGCGGCTGGCGGCAATCTGGACCGACGCCATGGGCTTCTGCGGCGTCGAGATGCACCGCCGCATCCTCGGCCTCGCCCACAACGCCGACTTCGAGACCATCGCCGACACCGACCGCCGCGCTATCTGCGAGGCAAGGGCTCTGCGCCTCGGCCGCCAGCTCATCCGCACCCGCCGCAGCATCCGCGGCATGGACGAGGTCTGCGCGCTGGCACGTCGCATCGAGGAGGGCATGATATGAAAGTCAATGGCACCCCCTACCGCTCGATCTGGCTAGACGACGACAGGACCGTCCGGATCATCGACCAGCGCTGGCTGCCTCACGAGTTCCGGGTGGTTCCCCTCGAGACCGTGGACGAAGCCGCCACCGCCATCGCCGACATGTGGGTCCGGGGCGCGCCGCTGATCGGCGCCACCGCAGCCTACGGCATGGCGCTCGCCATGCGAGCCGATCCCTCGGACGCAGCGCTCTCCGCCGCCTGGGACCGGCTGCACCGGACCCGTCCCACCGCGATCAACCTGCGCTGGGCGCTGACCGAGATGCAGCAGACGCTCTTGCCGCTGCCGCCGGGCGAGCGCGCCGCCGCCGCCTACACCCGCGCCGCGCGGATCTGCGACGAGGACGTCGCCATCAACGCCGCTATCGGCGCCAACGGCCTCACGGTCATCCGCGACATCGCCGGGCGCAAGGCGCCGGGCGCACCTGTCAACATCCTCACCCACTGCAACGCCGGCTGGCTCGCCACCGTCGACTGGGGCACCGCCACGGCGCCGATCTACAGGGCCGTCGAGGCCGGCATCCCGGTCCACGTCTGGGTCGACGAGACCCGCCCGCGCAATCAGGGCGCCCAGCTCACTGCCTGGGAGATGGCCGGCCACGGCGTCCCCCACACCCTGATCGTCGACAATGCCGGCGGCCACCTGATGCAGCACGGCGAGGTCGACATGGTGATCGTCGGCACCGACCGCACCACCGCCCAAGGCGACGTCTGCAACAAGATCGGCACCTACCTCAAGGCGCTGGCCGCCCGCGACAACCGCGTGCCGTTCTACGTCGCCCTGCCGTCGCCGACCGTGGATTGGACCGTCCGCGACGGCCTCGCCGAGATCCCGATCGAGGAACGCAGCGGCGACGAGGTCACCAGCGTCTGGGGCCGCCTCGAGGACGGCAGCCTCGGCCGGGTCCGCATCTGTCCCGACGCCACCCCCGGCGGCAACCCCGCCTTCGATGTCACCCCCGCCCGCCTCGTCACCGCCCTCGTCACCGAACGCGGCCTTTGCGCCGCCTCCGCCGAGGGGCTCGAAGGCCTCTTCCCCGAGCGCCGCAGCGCCTGACCGGCGCGCGAACGTCACAGGATACGCGTTAAGGCCTGAGCCTCAGTGAAAATCGTGTGGCCGGTTTCCAGCCACCTTCCAGCCGCATTCCAGCCACACCAAATCCCCGTAAAGCTTTGGCCCCGGGCCGGTTTCACCTCGGCCCACACGCCTCATCCGGCATCACCCCGACAGCCGCACCAACGCAAGCGTGATCGCCGGGAAGGCGATCAGTACCGCAATGCGGATGATGTCGCTGATCAGGAACGGCAGAACGCCCCGAAAGCTCTCGACCATCGGCACGTCTTTTGCCATGCCATTGATAATGAACACATTCATCCCCACCGGCGGCGTGATCAATCCCACCTCGACGACGACAACCGCGAGAATCCCGAACCAGATCAGCGTATCCTCCCGCGGCATCCCGAAGTCGAGCCCACCGATGATCGGATAAAAGATCGGGATGGTCAGCAGCAGCATCGACATCGAGTCCATCACGCATCCGAGCGCAAGATACAGTACCAGCATCGCCACCAGCACCCACATCGGCGACATCCCCGACTCCGAGATCGCCTCCGCCGCCAGCATCGGCGTCTGCGTCTGCGCCAGGAAGGCGTTGAACATCTCCGCTCCGAGCAGGATCAGGAAGATCATCGCCGTCGTCGTCGCCGTGCCCCGCAGACATTCCTGCAGCCCCTCAAGACGCATCCTGCCCCGCAGAACCGCAAGAACCCCGGTCCCGAACGCCCCGACCGCCGCCGCCTCCGTGGGCGTGAACCAGCCGCGATACATCCCGACGATCACCAGCGCAAAGATCAGCCCGATCGACCACGTCTCGCGCAGCGCCGCAATGCGCTCTGCCGCGCTGGCCTTGGGGGCGGCCGGCCCGTCCTCCGGGTGACGCCGCACGAAGACCGCCACCGCAGCCATGTAGCCCAAGGCCGCCAGCACCCCGGGCACGATCGCCGCCACAAACATCTTGGCGATGTTCTGTTCGGCCATCAGCGCATAGAGCACCAGGATCACCGACGGCGGGATCAGGATGCCGAGGGTGCCGCCCGCCGCGAGCGAACCGGTGGAGAGCGCCCCCGAATAGTTGTAGCGGCGCATCTCCGGCAGCGCGACCTGGGCCATGGTGGCGGCCGTGGCGAGCGAGCTGCCGCAGATGGCGCCGAAGGCGGCGCAACCGCCGATCGAGGCCATGGCGAGCCCGCCCTTGCGGTGACCGAGGAAGGCCGCGGCGGTGCGGTAGAGTGCCCGGCTCATGCCGGCATGGGTGGCGAACTCCCCCATCAGCACGAAGAGCGGGATGACCGACAGCGAGTAGGTGGAGAACTGGTAGTAGGGCGAGGTCTTGAGGAAGGCGAGGATCGGCGCCGGACCGTTGTAGAGCCCGTAGCCGCCGATCCCGACGGCGAGCATCGCCACCCCGATCGGGATGCGGATCGCCATGAGCGCGAGGAGCACCGCGAACCCCGCGAGCCCGGCGGCGATCCCGGTCACGCCCGGGCCGCCCGCAAGTGCCCGAGCATCGTCGCGGTGCAGGTGGCGGTCAGCAGTGCCATTGCCGGGATGATGACGACGAAGCTCCACCAGACCGGGACCCTCAGGACCATCGACTGCTCGTGGTACTGGCGCATCTCGAGGCCACCGTGGACGAGCCGCCACATCAGCAGGGCGGCGATCAGGCCGTAGAGGAGATCGCCCAGGGCCTCGAGGCGGTGGTTGGTGCGCCGGCCGCTGCGCTGGGTGAAGAAATCGACGATAACGTTGCCGCCCGAGACCTGGCACCAGGGCAAGAAGCAGAAGATCGCCACGGCGCTGCCGATCTCGACGAGCTCGAAGTCGCCGGGGATCGGCCGGCCGACGACGCCGCGCAGGGTGACGCTGGCGACGGTGACGAGCATCATCGCCAGGAGCGTGACACCGCCGATGCCGGCGAAGAGCCGGCAGAGACCGTCGAGCCAGCGGGGAACCGCGACCCGGCGCGCAGCGCCGGCCGGGAGGTCCGCCTCGGCCATTCCGCCCGGCCCGGGGATCAGCTGCCCCCTGCCGCCATCATGGCGCGGGCATCCTCGAGCATCGCCGCGCCGTCGAGGCCGTCCGCATCCATCGACGCCGCCCAGGCGTCGACGACCGGCTGGCTGGCCGCGGCCCACGCGGCGATCTCCGCGTCCGGAACGGTGGTGAAGGTGTCGCCGGCGTCAATCGCCTTCTGGCGCTCCTCGGCTTCGGCCGCATCGAAGGCGGCACCAGCGAGGGGCGCGAGGTAGGCGCCCGAATTGTCGTCTATCACCGCCTTCAGGTCGTCCGGCAGGGCGTCGTAGGTCGCCTTGTTCATCACCAGCGCGAAGACCGAGGTCGACATGCCGCCGTTCTCGTGCCCGAATTCGGTGTGGTTCGGGGTCATCGTCTCGGTGCGCAGCGAGCCGATCACCTCCCAGGGCAGCACGGCACCGTCGATGACGCCGGTGGCGAGCGCCTGGGGCACCTCGGGCACCGGCATGCCGACGGCGGTGGCGCCGAGGGCGTCGAGGACATCGGTCATCGTCCGCGAGGGGGCGCGGATCTTCTGGCCCTGAAGGTCGGCCATGGTGGCGACGGCCTTGTCGCGGGTATGAATCTTGTAGGCGGAGCCGGAGTGCAGGAGCAGGGGATGAACGTCCTCCAGCTCCTCGCCGAGATACTTCTCCTGGTAGCCCTGCAGCGCCATCGTCGACGCCATCGCGGTTCCGGCCAGAAACGGCAGCTCGAAGACCTCCGACCTCGGAAAGCGGCCGGGGGTATAGCCGAGCAGCGTCCAGGTGATGTCGACGATACCGTCGCGGGCCTGGTCGTAGAGCTGCGGCGGCTTTCCCCCGAGTTGCATCGCCGGGTAGATCTGGACGTCGATCCGGCCGCCGGACTGCGCCTCGACCGCCACTTCCCAGGGGACGAGCAAGGCCTTGTGGGTGGTGGAATCGGTGCTGAGGAAGTGATGCACGCGGAGCGTCACCTCCTGGGCCGAGGCCGCCGCCGCGAACGCCAGGGCGGCCGCGGTGGCGAAGAGCGTGGTCCTCATGCGCAATCCTCCAGATCGGCCGGAACGGTCTTGTGTCCCGGGGCGCGTGGCATGTCAGTAGGGCAGTCCGACATAGTTTTCCGCGAAGGCCTGCTGCTGGGCGGCGTTGTCGCGAAGAAAGGCAATATCGGCCTGCTGCATCTTGAGGTCGAAGGGGCTCTGGTCCGGATAGCGGTGCATCAGCGAGCTGAACCACCAACTGAACCGCTCGGCCTTCCATACCCTGAGCAGCGCCCGCTCGGAATAGCGGTCGATGCCTTCGGGATCGCCGTCCTCGTAGATTTGCGTGAGCCCGCGGTGGAGGTAGTGGACGTCGCTCGCCGCGGTGTTGAGCCCCTTGGCGCCGGTCGGAGGGACGATGTGCGCGGCGTCGCCGCAGAGGAAGAGGCGGCCCCAGCGCATCGGCTCGCTGACGAAGGAGCGCAACGGCGCGATCGACTTCTCGATCGAGGGGCCGGTGACCAGCCGCGCCGCGGCCTCCGGCGGGATGCGGCGCTTCAGCTCCTGCCAGAAGGCGGAGTCGGTCCAGTCCTCGGGTTGGTCGGAGAGGGCGCATTGCACGTAGTAGCGCGACAGGTTCTCGTTGCGCATCGAGCAGAGGGCGAAGCCGCGGTCGGAGTTGGCGTAGATGAGCTCGTCGTAGACCGGCGGGGTGCGCGACAGGATGCCGAGCCAGCCGAAGGGGTAGGTCTTCTCGTACTCGCGGCGGATGCCGAGGGGGATCGTCTGGCGGCTGATGCCGTGGAAGCCATCGCAGCCGGCGACGAAATCGCAGTCGAGGCGGTGCGTGGCGCCGTGCTGGTCGTAGGTGACGTGGGGGCGCTCGGTGTCGGCGTCGTGGATCGCCACGTGGTCGACCTCGAACTCGGTGCGGGCCCCGACAGCCTCGCGGGCGTCGTAGAGGTCGCGGGTGACCTCGGTCTGGCCATAGACGATGACCGGCTTGCCGGTCAGCGCCCGGAAGTCGATGTGGAACATCTCGCCGGCGCAGGCGATCTGGGTGCCGTCATGGACGTAGCCCTCGCGGTGGAGCCGGTCGGCAACGCCGGCCTCCTCCATCAGCCCGACGAGCCCCGCCTCGAGGACGCCGGCGCGGATGCGGCCGAGGACGTAGTCGCGGGTCTTGCGCTCGAGCACCACTGCGTCGATCCCGCGTTGGTGCAGGAGCTGCCCGAGGAGCAGGCCCGACGGTCCGCCGCCGATGATCGCCACCTGTGTGCGCATGAGCCTCCCCCGTGCCTCCCGGATTGCCGCCGCGACTATTCTATGTGGATTCCGGGATGCAACATGCGATATCGAACCGACAGGTTGACGACGCTGGTAAATGATGGACCGACGCATCAAGATCCGACACCTGCAGGCGTTTGTCGAGATCGTTCGTCAGTCGAGCTTCAAGCGGGCCGCGGACCGGCTGTTCCTGACCCAACCAGCGATCTCGCGGACGCTGGCGGAACTCGAGGAGATCGTCGGCGCGGACCTGCTCACCCGCAACCGCGGTGGCGTGGCGCTCACACCGCAGGGGTAGTTCCGTCTTGGGTTTGCCCAGACCAGTCTCTCGGCCCTCGAGCAGGGCCTGTCCGGGATCGAGGCAGCCGGACGCGACGGTGGCATGGCGCTGCGGGTCGGAGCGCTACCGTCCGTCGCCGCGCGGCTGATGCCCGAGGTAGTGGACGAGATCGCCGCCCTCAGCGCCGACACCCAGCTCAGCATCGCCGACGGCTCGCATCTCCATCTGACCCGCCTCCTGCACCGGGGGGAGCTCGACGTGGTGATCGGCCGCCTCGGCGAGCCCGAGACCATGCGGGGGCTGCGCTTCACCCAGCTCTACCTGGAGGAGGTGGCGCTGGTGGTGCGGCCCGGCCATCCGATCCTCGCAGATCCCGACCTGCGGTGCATCGGCGCCTGGCAGTGATCTACCCCCGCCCTCCGCGGCGATCCGGCCCTTCGTCGAGCGGCTACTGATGGCGGAAGGCGTGCCGGTGCCGTCCCGGTGCATCGAGACGGTCTCCGGCGTCTTCGGCCGGGCCTATACCCGCAACGCCGACGCGATCTGGTTCATCTCCGCCGGGGTGGTGGTGCGAGAGATCGACGAGGGCCTGCTGGTGCGCCTTCCTGTCGGCACCGGACTCACCCGGGGCCCGGTCGGCCTCATGACCCGCGCCGACGCCCCTGAGACGACCGAACTGAGGCTCTTCGTCCAGGCCGTCCAGCGCGCCATCCGCCGGCTCGACCTCGCCTGCGTGCGGGCGAATGACACAGGTGGCCCGTGGATGGCACCGCATCCTTGTCGACATTCGACCCCAAACGCACATTTCAAACGCCATTCCCGGCGGCGGGCCCGGGACGGGGACCGGAAAGCCGTTCAACTGCGTTGACTGAAATCGGTTACGATGGTTAGGTCAGCGCCGACGGGGACCGAAATCCGTCTGGAATGCAGGGCGAAAACGCCCGGAGCGTCCTTCAAGGGAGGGGAATCATGCGAATTATTTCATCAGGGCGGATCTGCGCCCGCCAGGGCACGGTGGCGCTATGACCGACCGGATCAGAAACGACGATGCGCTCATCGAGATCGGACTCGAAGGCGCCACCCGGCGCGACGTGTTCAAGACCATCGGCGCCACCGCGATCGGGGCGGCTCTCTTCGCCAGCGCGGGCTTCGACCCGGCTCTGGCCCAGGAGCTCAAGGCCGCCGACAAGCCGCTGAAGGCCGCGTTCTCCAACGCCGGCCTTCAGGCAACCTGGTGCGCCCAGGGCAAGCAGGCGGCCGAGGCCTGGGGCAAGCTGATGAACGTCGAGGTCACCTGGTTCGACGGCGAGCTCAGCGCCACCAAGCAGCGGGCGTCGATCGACAACATGGCCTCTCAGCAGTGGGATTTCGTGGCGATCCAGAGCTTCGGCATCGGCACGCTGACCGACCCGGTGAAGAAGATGATCGACGCCGGGATCCCGGTCATCGCCATGGACACGCTGATCGCGCCGGAGGGCACGATCGACATCACCAGCTTCATCGCGCCCGACAACGTGGCGATGGGCTCGGTGGTGACCCAGCAGCTGATGACTGCGATCGGCGGCAAGGGCAACGTGGTGATGACCCAGGGCGCGCTCGGCCATTCCGGCGCGCAGGGTCGAGCCAAGGGCTTCGAGCAGGTGGTCGCCAATTACCCGGACGTAAAGGTGATCGACAACCAGCCCGCCGACTGGGACGTGACCAAGGTGGCGCGGATCTGGGACTCGATCCTGACCCAGAACGACGACATCGCCGGCGCGTTCTTCCATAACGACGACATGGCGCTGGCGGCCTTCAACGTCATCAAGTCGAAGAACCGCACCGGGATCGTCATCGGCGGGGTCGACGCGATGCCGCCGGCGGTTAACGCGGTGTTGGACGGGGTGATGCTGACCACCGTTCGCAACCCGGCCTGCCGCATCCACGGCTGGTCGATCGCGGCGGGCGTGGCGGCGGTAGCCGGCGGCGGTAAGGCGACGGCGGGGATCCCGACGTACATCCTCGCCGACGGACCGGTGGTCACGGCGGATACCGCGCCGGGGCAGCTGTGGCTCCAGAAGAACTTCCTGATGTAATCGACGGGAATGACGCTGCAGAAACCTGAAGCCAGCGGGGGCGGAGAGCCGCCCCTGCTAGAGCTTCGAGGCATCTCGAAGTCGTTCGGCGGTGTCGCGGCGCTGCGCGACGTCGACTTCACACTGCGCCGGGCGGAGATCCACGGCCTGGTCGGCGAGAACGGCGCCGGCAAGTCGACGCTGATGAAGATCATCGCCGGCGTGCACCACGACTACGACGGCGAGATGTGGATCGAGGGCCGACCAGTGCGGTTGAAGTCGCCGCGGGACGCGCTCGACCAGAGTATCGGCATGGTGCACCAGGAACTGTCGATCGCCCCGGACCTGACGGTGGCGGAGAACGTGTTCCTGGGGTCGCAGCCTGTGACCGCCGTGGGTACGGTCGACTGGACGGCGATGAACCGCGAGGCCCGGCGGCTCCTGACCAGCCTCGGGCTCGACATCGACCCGCGCACCCGGATGGGCGCGCTGCCGGTCGGGCTGCAGCAGTTGGTGGAACTGTCGCGGGTGCTTTTCTCCGGGGCGCGGATCGTGATCCTGGACGAACCGACCTCGGCGTTGTCGCCGCCGGAGGTGGCGCGACTCTTCGCGGTGCTGCGGCGCCTGCGGGAGGAGGGGCGGAGCGTGATCTTCATCTCGCACTTCCTCGACGACGTGCTGGCGGTCAGCGACAGGGTGACGGTGTTCCGCAATGGCGAGCTGGTGGCCACCGAGGCCGTGAGCGCGCTCGACAAGCATACGCTCATCGGCCACATGATCGGCCGCTCTTCGGCGGACCTGCACATGGGCGAGGCGGCGGAACTGGCGTCGGACGACAGCCGGCCGGTGGTGCTGTCGGTCGAGAACATGAGCCTCGGCCGGGCGCTGTCGGACCTGACGCTGACACTGCGGGCCGGCGAGATCACCGGGGTCTACGGCTTCATGGGCTGCGGCCAGATCGAGCTCGCCCGGGCACTCTTCGGCAAGCTGCCTCTGAGCAGCGGCCGCATGCTTCTCGACGGGAAACCGGTGCGGCTCGGCTCGACGGCCGCCGCGCGGCGGGCCGGGATCGCCTTCGTGCCGGAGAACCGGCGGATGATGCTCTTCCGCACAGAGCCGGTCTACAAGAACGTCTCGATCGCCATCCTCGGGCAGATCGCCAGGATGATGCTGCGCCCGGCGCGCGAGCGCGAGATCGCCCGGGCGCACGCGCGGGACCTGCAGATCCGGCCACCGACCCCGGATATAGCGCTGGGCTCGCTATCGGGGGGAAACCAGCAGAAGGTTGGGCTGGCGAAGTGGCTGACCCACCTTCCCAAGGTGCTGATCCTCTCGGAGCCGACCCGCGGCATGGACGTCGGCGCCAAGGAGGACGTGATCCGCATCCTGCAGGGCCTGCGTGACCGCGGGGTGGCGATCCTGGTGCTGTCGACGGAGCCGGAGACGGTGCTGACCCTTGCCGACCGCGTGGCGGTGATAAAAAAAGGCGTGGTGTCGCGCGAGTTCACCACCGGGCGGATCCAGAAATCCGACCTCCTCGCCGCCGCTTGAAACGAACTCGTGTGGATCGGAACAGCCGTTGAGCCTCGATGAAACCCTGAAACCGGCCGGCGGCGGTCTGCGAAGGATGCTCGCGGACCAACTCCGCAACATCGCGCCGGTCTTCACGCTCCTCGTCCTCGTCGTGTTCTTCTCCGTGGCCAGCCCGTCGTTCCTGACGGTGGACAACGGCATGAACATCCTCAGTCAGGTGTCGATCACCGGCATCATCGCGGTCGGCCTTACTTTCGTCATCCTGACGGCGGAGATCGACCTGTCGGTCGCGGCCGTGGCGAATGTCGTCGGGATTACCGTCGCTTACTTCACCTTGCAGCCGGACTACGTCAACATCGCCAACATCCCGCTGAACGGCGCGCTGGCGGTGGTTCTGACGCTGGCCAGCGCCTTCGCCTTCGGCGCCCTAACTGCCTTCGGGGTGACGCGGATCGGCATCCCCTCCTTCATCATGACGCTCGCGGTCATGCAGATCGCCAACGGCGTCTCGGCACTCTTGGTCCGCGGCCAGATCGCCTATTCCTATCCCGAGATCGTCACCTACCTTGGGTCGGGATCGATCTTCGGCATCCGCTGGACGATCATCATCCTGATCCTGTTCCTGGCGGTCGCGCATTTCGTGCTGACCTACACGCGCTTCGGCCGCTACGTCTACATGGTGGGCGGTAACCGCGAGGCCGCGGAGTATTCTGGCGTCAACGTGAAGGCGATCATCGCCTCGGTGATGATCATCGGCGCCATGTGCGCCGGGATCGCCGGCATGCTCGGCGTAGCCTATTTCGGTTCAGCCCAGCAGAACCAGTTCGACACCTTCCTCCTCGACGCCATCGCCGCCGTCGTCGTCGGTGGCACCAGCCTCTTCGGCGGCCGCGGCGGCATCGGCAACACCATCGTCGGCCTTCTGGTGCTCGGCGTGCTCAACAATGGGCTCGACCACATCCAGATCGACAGTTTCCTGAAGATCCTGATCCGCGGTCTCATCCTGCTGATCGCGCTCATCGTCAACGTCTATGCCCAAGCGCTCCGGGAGCGGGGAGCCCAGGCCGACTGACCAGGCGTTCGCACCCCGTGAGACGCTTCAATTCCGATTTCTCGAGAGCTATCGTCCACGCCAGAGGGGCCTGGAGCGGCCCCGCAACCGGGAGGAACCGACACATGACCGATCGCAAATTCATCACCAGCCGCCGGACCGCGCTGCGGCTCGGCGCCGGCGCGCTGGCGCTGCCCGCGCTCGGGGCGCTGCCGGCATTCGCAGCGGACAAGCGCGTCGCCATGGTGGTGAAGAACCTCGGCAACTCCTACTTCGACGCCTGCGCCAACGGCGCCAAGGAGGCGGCCGCGGAAGTCGGCGGCATCGAGATCATCTACACCGCGCCGACCAAGCCGACGCCCGAGGACCAGATCGCCGTCATCAACTCGCTGATCGCGCAACGGGTGGACGGCATCATCGTCTCGGCCAATGACGCCAATGCGCTGGTGCCCGTCGGCAAGAAGGCGATGGAGCGCGGGATCAAGGTCATCTCCTTCGACAGCGCCATCGCCCCGGAAGGCCGCATGGTCCACCTCAGCGCCTCCTCCACGCCGCTGATCGGCGCCAAGCAGGTGCAGATGATCGGCGAAACGCTGAACTACGAAGGCGAGGTCGCCATCCTCTCGGCGGCCTCTACGATGACCAACCAGAACTCCTGGATCGAGGCGATGAAGGAGGAATGGAAGGACCCGAAATACGCCAAGATGCCGCTAGTGGCGACGGTCTATGGCGACGACCAGGACGACAAGAGCTACCGCGAGATGGAATCGCTGGTGAAGGCCCACCCCGACCTCAAGGGCGTGATCTCGCCAACGACCATCGGCATCCGCGCCGGCGCCAAGGCGATCATGGACATGGGGCTGGTCGGCAAGGTCTACATCACCGGCCTCGGGCTGCCGTCCGAGATGCTGCCTGCGGTCGAGGCCGGCGCCTGCGACAGCTTCGCGATCTGGAACCCGGTCGAGTACGGCTATTCGGCGACGATGATCATGGCCGACATTCTCGGCGGCGCCGACGTTTCGGAAGGGGCCACCTTGAGCATGGGCAAGAAGGGCGACACCACAGTCGGACCGGAGGGCGAGGCGATCATGGGCGAGCCCTTCGTGTTCAACAAGGACAACGTGGCGGAGTTCGCCAAGATCTTCTGATTGGAGGCGGACGGGCCAAAGTGGGCCCGTCCGCCGCCCCTCGTGCAGTCCAGTAACCGGAACCGCCGATGACGCCCGTGCTTTCGATCCGAGACGTGTCGAAGCGGTTTCCGGGGGTCCAGGCACTTACCGGAGTCTCGTTCGACCTCGAGCCTGGCACGGTCACCGCGCTGGTCGGCGAGAACGGCGCCGGTAAGTCGACTATCGTGAAGATCCTCACCGGCATCTACCGCCCCGACGGCGGCGAAGTCAGCGTGGGCGGGAGCCCCCTGCAATTCGCTTCGACTCGCGACGCCTGGGCGGCCGGGGTGGCGGCGATCCACCAGGAAACCGTGATGTTCGACGAGCTTTCCGTCGCCGAGAACGTCTTCATGGGGCACATGCCCGGAGGGCGCCTGATCGACCGCCGCGAAATGAGGTCGCGCACCCAAGCCCTGCTCGACCGGATCGAGGCGGACTTCGCGGCCGACACCCCGGTCAAGCGCCTGCTGGTCGCGCAGAAGCACATGGTAGAGATCGCCCGCGCCCTCAGCCACGACGCCCGGGTGGTGATCATGGACGAGCCGACCGCGGCGCTGTCGCGCCACGAGATCGACGAGCTCTTCAAGCTGGTGGAGGGGCTGAAGGCCGAAGGCCGGGCGATCCTGTTCATCAGCCACAAGTTCGACGAGATCTTCGGGGTCTCCGACCGCTGGGTCTGCCTGCGCGACGGGCAGAAGGTCGGCGAGGGCCTGACCGCCGAGACGACCGAGCGCGAGCTCGTGCGGCTGATGGTCGGCCGGCCGATCGACCAGGTCTTCCCCAAGCGCGAGATCGCCCCGGGGCCGGTGGTGCTGTCGGTCGAGGAACTCGCCAACGCCACCGAGTTCGCCGACATCGGCTTCGAGCTGCGGCGCGGCGAGATCCTCGGGTTCTATGGCCTCGTCGGCTCCGGCCGCTCGGAAGCGATGCAGTGCCTGTTCGGGCTGAGCCGCCCCACCCGCGGGCGGGTAAGGCTCGACGGCCGTGAGGTCGCCTTCGCCGACACCACCGCGGCCATCGCCGCCGGACTCGCCTACGTGCCGGAGGACCGCCAGGTGCAGGGCGTGGCACTACCGCTCGGCGTGCGCGAGAACGTGACGCTGGCATCCCTGGCGGACCACGTGAAGGGGCTGTTCCTGTCCCGGGCCTCGGAGCGGGTGACGACGAGGGCGCTTGGGACGCGGCTCTCGATCCGCACGGCCTCCTGGGAGACGCCGGTCGAGGAGCTGTCCGGCGGCAACCAGCAGAAGGTGGTCATCGCCAAATGGCTGGCGACGCGGCCGAAGGTCGTGATCCTCGACGAGCCGACCAAGGGCATCGACGTCGGGTCGAAGGCGGCGGTCCACGACTTCATCGGCGAGCTGGCCGAGGAGGGGCTGGCGGTGATCCTCGTCACCTCGGAGCTGCCGGAGGCGATGGGCCTCTCGGACCGGTTGATCGTCATGCACGAAGGCCGGATCGCCGGCAGCTTCCAGCGTGGCGACTGGTCGCCCGAGGCGGTGGTCGCCGTGGCGACGGGCGCGCGGAGCGCCGCGGCGTGAGCTGGCTCCTGCGTAACCGCGAGGCAGTGCTGGCGGTGCTGATCTTGGCGATGGTGGCGGCCGTCGGCGCCTATGCGCCGGCCTTCGTCACCCTGCCGAGCCTTGCGGGGACGCTCAACAACACCGCGTTCCTGTTCCTGCTGGTGCTGGGCCAGACCATGGTGATCCTGACCCGGGGAATCGACCTCTCCGTGGCGGCGAACCTGGCGCTGACCGGGATGCTGGTGGCACTGATCGGGCAGTACGGGCCGGAGCTGCCGGCGCTGGTCTACCTCGGGCTCGCGGCGCTGATCGGCGCCGTCCTCGGGCTGGTCATCGGGCTTTTGGTCGGCGGGCTCGGCATCCCTCCGATCGTGGTGTCGCTCGGGGCGCTGGCGATCTATCGCGGGATGATCGTGGTGATCAGCGGCGGCGACCAGGTCAACGCCAGCGAGATGGGTGCGGCGTTCCAGGCCTTCCCGAAGCGCGAGTTTCTCGGCCTCACCACCTCGTTCTGGATCGCGGTGATGCTGGCGGTCGCGGTTCAGGTGTTCCTCACCCGCACCCGCGCCGGCCGCGGCATCTACGCCGTCGGCGGCAATCCGGTGGCCGCGCGCTATTGCGGGGTCGATCTCGCGCGGGTGCAGGTGCTGGTCTACGTGCTCTCCGGTGCCATCGCCGGGCTCTGCGGCTATCTCTGGGTGGCGCATTACGGCGTGGCCTATTCGGAGATCGCCCTCGGCTACGAGCTGACTGTGATCGCCGCTTGCGTCATCGGCGGCATTTCGATCGGCGGAGGGGTCGGCACGGTGGCCGGCGCGCTCCTCGGGGCGATGTTCCTTGGCATCGTGGTAAACGCCCTGCCGACGATGCAGGTCTCCCCGTTCTGGCAGATGGCGGTGGCCGGCGTGGTGATCCTCGGCTCGGTGGTGCTCAACGCCCGCGGCGAGATCCGCGGCGGCAGGCTGATCCTGCCAGAGGCCCGGCGCAAGGGCGGTGCGGCGTGACCGCGGACGACCCCGCCGCCATCTCCGCCCGGCCGCCGCGCACGATCGCCGACAGGTTGCTGCGCTGGGAGGCCATCCTGACGCTGATGCTCATCGCCGTCTTCGTCGCCAACTCGCTTGCGACCCCGTGGTTTCTCGACATCTACAACCTCGCCGACGCCACCTACAATTTCTCGGAGAAAGCGATCATCGCCCTGCCGATGGCGCTGCTGATCCTGGTGCGGGAGATCGACCTCTCCGTCGGCGCCATCGTCGCGCTGGCCGCCCTCGGCACAGGCTTTGCCGCCGAAGCCGGGATGGGAGCGCCTGGGCTGGTTACGGTGGCGCTCGCCATCGGGCTGCTCTGCGGCATGTTCAACGGCTTCCTCGTGACCTGGATCGGTGTGCCGTCCATCGTCATCACCATCGGCACCATGTCGCTCTTTCGCGGCATCGCCCAGGTTAGCCTCGGCGACCAGGCCCTGACGACGTTTCCGCCGGGGTTCCTCGCGCTCGGCCAATCCTACCTGATAAACCCGCCGCCCCTGCCCCTCTCCTTCGCGCTCTTCGTGGTGCTGGCCGTCGTCTTCACCGTCTTCCTGCACTTCACCGCTACCGGACGGCGGCTCTTCGCCATCGGCGCCAACCCTGTGGCCGCGCAATTCTCCGGAATTCGCGTCGCCCGGCTCAGGTTCTGGCTCTTCGCGCTTTCGGGCCTGCTCTCCGGGGCGGCCGCGGCGCTCCTGACCGCGCGCTTCGGTGTTGTGCGCCCGAACATAGCGCTCGGGTGGGAGCTCGACGTCATCACCGTGGTGATCTTCGGCGGCGTCTCGATCGCCGGCGGCTCCGGGTCGATCCCCGGCGTCGTCCTCGCCGCCCTCGTCCTCGGCTTCGCGACCTTCGGGCTGTCGCTCCTCAACGTGCCGGGCATCGTCATCACCGTCCTGCTCGGCCTCCTGCTCATCGTCTCGATCGCAACGCCGATCCTGGTCCGCCGCTGGCTCGCCCGCCCGGGCCGCGGCGCCGGCTGAAGGGGGCCGCAATGTCGAAGAAGAAGTCCGAGCTGGCCAAGCGCAGGGCGATCATCGCCGGCTGCCTCGAGATGAACCGCCTCGGCATCAACCAGGGCACGTCCGGCAACATCAGCGTCCGCCACGAGGACGGCCTGCTCATCACCCCGACCAGCATTCCCTATGAGGACCTCGCCCCCGAAGACATCGTCCGCCTATCCGCCGACGGTACGCCCGAAGGCCGGCACCTGCCGTCCAGCGAGTGGCGCTTCCACCGCGACATCCTGCGCGACCGCCCGGACGTCAACGCCGTCGTCCACGCCCACCCAACCTACGCGACGATCCTGGCGATCATGGGCCTCGAAATTCCGCCGATCCACTACATGGTCGCGGTCGCCGGCGGCGCGACGATCCGCTGCGCGCCCTACGCGATCTTCGGCTCCGAGGAGCTCTCGCAGAACGCCGTCGCGGCGCTAGAAGGCCGGCAGGCCTGCCTCCTCGAACACCACGGCGCCATCGCCGTCGGCCCCTCGCTGGCCAAGGCGATGTGGCTCGCCGTCGAGGTCGAGACCCTGGCGCGCCAGTACCACGGTTGCCTGCAGCTCGGAAAGCCGCCGCTCCTGAGCGAAGCGCAGATCGCCGCCGTCAGCGCCAAGCTCGGCACCTACGGCCACCAGGGCTAGCGCCCCGAAAAGGCGCTGGCGCCTCCTGGCGAGATCGGTTTCGATGCCCGGGCGCAGGGAGGACCCGGAGTGACCGCCACCATCGCCATCGAAACCGACGGCCGCGGCATCGCGACCCTGCGCCTCGCCCGACCGGAAAAGCACAACGCCCTCTCGGCCGAAATGATCGGCGAACTCACCGAGGCCGCCGCCCGCCTCGCCGCCGACGCCGGCGTGCGCGCTGTGATCCTCGCCGCCGAGGGGCCGACCTTCTGCGCCGGCGGCGACCTCGGCTGGATGCGCGCCCAGATCGACGCGGACCGCGGCACCCGGATCGCCGCGGCGCTCGACCTTGCGCGGATGCTGCGGGCGCTCGACACCCTGCCCAAGCCCCTCGTCGGCCGCCTTCACGGCAATGCCTTCGGCGGCGGCGTCGGCCTCGCCTGCGTTTGCGACGTTACCATCGGAACGACCGACGTTCTGATGGGGCTGACCGAGACGCGGCTCGGCCTGATCCCGGCGACGATCGGCCCCTACGTCGCGGCGCGGATCGGACCGGCCAAGGCCCGCGCCGTCTTCATGTCGGGCCAGCGCTTCGACGCGGCCGAGGCCCTGCGGCTCGGCCTCCTCACCCGCTGCGTGCCTGCCACGGACCTCGACGCGGCGGTGGAGGCCGAGGTAACGCCCTACCTCGCCTGCGCCCCCGGCGCGGTCGCCGAGGCCAAGGCCCTGCTCTGCGGCTTCGCGCCCCCCATCGACGACGCGCTGCTTGCGCGCACCGCCGCGGCCCTGGCTCGGCGCTGGGACAGCGCCGAGGCTGCCGAGGGCATCGATGCCTTCTTCCAGAAGCGGACCCCGGGTTGGCGCTCGGGATGAGCGAACGCCGACCCGCCGACGTCGCCTGCGGGCTCCTCCTCGTCGCGACCATGCTCTTCGTCATCGCCTACGAATGGTCCGGTTCGGCCATGGCATCCGGCCCCGCGGCCGTCACCACCACTCTCGCGACGCTGCTGATGGCCGGCGGGGTCGGCTGGTCGCGACGCGCCTACGTGCTGATCGGCGGCGCCGTTCTCGCCGTCGCCGCCTGGGTCATGCCCGACTGGCGCGACGCCACCGCCGCCGCCCTCCGCACCGCGAGCTTCATCGCCGCGTTCTTCACCGCGCTGATGTCGATCCGCAGCGCCGCCAGCCGGTCGGCCTCGATCGAGGCCTGCGGCCGGTTCCTGGCCCGGCAGCCGCCCGGCCGCCGCTATCTCGCCCTGACCGCCGGCGGGCACCTCTTCGGCCTCGTCCTGAGTTACGGTGCGATCTCGCTCCTCGGTTCGCTTGCCTCGTCGAGTGCGGCGTCCGAGCCGAACCCCGAGATCCGCGCCCACCGCACCCGGCGCATGCTTGTCGCCGTCCAGCGCGGCTTCGTCTCGACGCTGCCCTGGTCGCCCTTGGCGTTCGCGGTGGCAATCTCGACAACAGTGGTGCCGGGGGCGCACTGGGAGGACGCGGTCGGGCTCTGCCTCGTGAGCGCGCTCATCCTCATCGGCACCGGTTGGGGGCTCGACACCATCTTCAAGCCACGACTGAGCGTCCAGCCGGCGCCGCAGGCGCAGGGCGAGGGCGGCTGGCTGCGCAACCTCTCGCCGCTCCTCATGCTCCTCGCCGTCCTCGTCCTCTGCGCCGCCGCGGCGCGATCCGTCGCCGACGTGCGGATCATCGCTGCGGTGATGACCGTCGTGCCGCTCATCGCCCTCGCCTGGACCGCCCTCGAGAGCCGGGACGGCACCGGGGACACCCTCCACCGGACGCTCGGGCGGGCGGCGGACTATGCCACGGTCGAATTGCCGCGCAGCCGCCCGGAACTGGTGCTTCTGGTGATGGCAGGGTTCATCGGCACCCTCGGCGGCCACCTCGCCGCCTCGGTGATCCCGGCCTCCGCGGCGGATCTGGCCGACCTGCCTACGTGGCTCATTCTCCTCGCGCTCTTTTGGTTCATCCCGCTTGCCGGCCAGGTCGGGATGAACCCGATCCTCGCGGTCTCCCTCGTTGCCCCGCTGCTGCCGCCGCCCGCGACCCTCGGCATCGACCCTTCGGTGATGATCGTCGCCATCACTGGCGGCTGGGCCCTGAGCGGCGCGACCTCGCCGTTCACCGCCTCGACGCTGCTGATCGGTGTCATCGGCGGGGTCTCGGCGTCGCATGTCGGGATGCGCTGGAACGGGCTCTATGCCGCCACAGCGGGAGCCCTGCTGTCAGCCTGGGTGCTGATTGTCGCGCGGATCTGGTGACTTAGGTTCAGGCCGCGCCGTCGGTGAACTGCAGCCGGGCCAGCCGCGCGTAGAGCCCGCCTTCGGCAACCAGCGCGCCGTGGGTCCCTTCCGCGACGATGCGGCCCTCCTGGAAGACGACGATTCGGTCGGCCCGCTTCACGGTGGCGAGCCTGTGGGCGATGATGAGCGTGGTGCGGCCCTGCGCCAGCCGGTCGACCGCCTGCTGCACCGCCCGCTCGCTCTCGGCGTCGAGCGCACTCGTCGCCTCGTCGAGCAAAAGGACCGGCGCATCGCGGAGGATGGCCCGGGCGATGGCGAGCCGCTGCTTCTGGCCACCGGAGAGCATTACCCCGCGCTCGCCGACATAGGTGTCGTAGCCCTGCGGCAGCCGGGCGATGAAGTCGTGCGCCGCCGCGGCGCGGGAGGCCGCCTCGATCTCGACGTCGCTCGCCTCCGGGCGACCGAAGCGGATATTCTCCCGGGCGGAGGCGGCGAAGATCACCGGCTCCTGCGGAACCAGCGCCATGTGCCGGCGCAGGTCGCTGCGGGCGAGTTGCCGCAGGTCGATGCCGTCGAGGGTCACGGCGCCCGCATCGGGATCGAAGAAGCGCAGGAGGAGCTGGAAGATCGTGGTCTTCCCCGCCCCCGAGGGCCCGACCAGCGCCACGGTCTCGCCCGGCGCGACGTGGAGGTCGATCTCGTGGAGCGCCGCGGTCTCGGGCCGGGCCGGGTAGCGGAAGGTGACGCCGCGAAAACCAATCTCGCCGCGGACCGGCGCCGGCAGCGGCCGCGGATGGACCGGGTCCCGGATCGGGTCGGTGGCGTTGAGGAGCTCGACCATCCGCTCGGTGGCGCCGGCGGCGCGCTGGAGCTCGCCCCAGATCTCGGAGAGCGCCGCCACCGCACCCGCCACCAGCACCGAGTAGATGACGAACTGCACCAGCTCGCCCGCCGTCATGGTGCCGGCCCGAACGTCGCGCGCACCGATCCAGAGCACCGCGACGATCGAGGCGAAGACCAGGAAGATCACGATCCCCGTCAGCACGGCGCGGGTCCGGATCCGCCGCCGCGCCGCGTCGAAGGCCTGCTCGGTCAGCTCGCCGAACCGGCCGCGGCTCGCGTCCTCGTGGGTGTAGGACTGCACGGTCTGCGCAGCCAGCAGCGTCTCGGAGGCCTCGGCACTCGAGCGGGCGATCATGTCCTGGCTCTCGCGCGACAGGCCGCGGAGGCGCCGTCCCAGCGTCAGGATCGGCGCGACGACCAGCGGCACCCCGACCAGCACCAGCGCCGTGAGCTTGGGGCTGGTCCAGAACAGCAGCGCGAGGCCACCCGCAAGGGTGATGACATTGCGCAGCGCCACGGAGACCGACGAGCCGATCACCGACAGCACCAGGGTGGTGTCGGTGGTGAGCCGCGACAGCACCTCGCCGGTCATGATCCGCTCGTAGAAGCCCGGGCTCATGCCTATCACCCGGTCGTAGATGGCCCGGCGGATGTCGGCGATCACCCGCTCGCCCAGACGGGTAACGAGGTAGTAGCGCGCCGCCGTGCCGAGCGCGAGCAGCGCCGCGATGCCGAGCGCCGCCAGGAAATAGGCGTCGACGAGCTCGAGCAACTCGCCGAAGAAGTTGTCGACCACCCGCCGCACCGCCAGCGGCAGGCTGAGCGACAGCATTGCGGTGACGGTGAGCGCCGCAAGCGCACCCCAGACCATGACGCGGTAGGGCCGCAGGAACGGCATCAGCCCGCGCAGCGGTCCGATCGCGCGCGATGGCGCTCGCACCTCCCGGTCGCTGGTCTCTGCCATGGCCCCTCCTCGCTCGCGCCTTTCGACTAGCAAGCGACCCCGGTCGAGACAAGGGCGGGCCCGCGGCGGTCAGTCCTGCCGCCCGTGCGCCGCCTCGAGCCGCTGGCGGTGGGCGGCGACGCCTTTCTCCACGTCGGCGCGCTCCGCCCCGGTCAGGGGCACCGGCGGACGGTTCAGGCGGGACGCCGCGGCGGGATCGAATCGCACCGTGGCGATCAGCGGGAAGTGATCGGAGCCGACGTGCGGCCCGCGCCCGAAGGCGACCACCGCCACTTCCGGAGTGACGTAGACCTGGTCGATCGGGCAGCGGATCAGCCAGTGGTTGGCGTTGAAGCTGGCGTAAAGCCCGCGGCCGATCCGCGGGTCGAGATAGCCACCCACACGCTTGAAGCGCTGCGAGGTGTCCGACCAGGCGACGTCGTTGAAGTCGCCCATGGTCACCACCGGGCCGTTCTGCTCGCGGGCGAAGCGGGCCGCATAGAGGACCTGGGCGTCGCGCTCGTCGGTATCCTCGCCGGGCACCGGCGGCTGCGGGTGCAGGCCGACGAAACGGAAAACGCTGGTCCCGTCCGGCGCGGTCAGCTCCGCATAGACCGAAGGCTTGTCGTCGACGCTGAGCCGCAGCGTCCGCGCCTTGGTCGCGTCGAGCCGGGTCGCGAAGATTAGGCCGTAGTGGTCGTCGCGCGGCTCCCTCAGCACGGTGGGATAGCGCGCCAGCACCGGCTCGAGCGCCGCCACCCAGCGCGCGTCGGTCTCCATCAGGAACACCACGTCGGGATCCACCCGCTCGATGAGCGCTGCGACCTTGCCGTGGTCCTCGTTCTCCATCAGCACGTTGGAGGCCAGCAGCGTCACGTCGTGGCCGTCGCCGGGGCCTTCCGCGAACCGCATCTCGGTCCGCACCGCCCGGGTATAGGGCCGGATCCGCCAGAGCTGCCAACCGAGGCAGGCGAGGAGCACCGGCGCGAGCCAAAGCCGCCACGGCCCCGCGGCCGCCAGGACCAGCGCCACCGCCGCCGCCACCGCGATCTGCAGGCGCGGAAAATCCCACATCCGCACCCACCAGGCCTTGCTGCCGGAGAGGGGGAGGACCGTGACCCCGGCGATGCCCAGGGTCAGGAGTGTCGCGAGGGCCCCGAGCCAGGCCATCACGCCCCCGCCGGCCGGCTGATCCGCCCGCCGGAGACCGGCAGCCGAACCCCGGTCGTCCCCGGCGCCGAGGTCGGCAGGCCGCGCAGCACCCGCACCGCCAGATAGGCGAAGGCCTGCGCCTCCAGCATGTCGCCGTCGAGGCCCACCGCTTCCACCGCCTCCACCGGCGCGTTGCTCCGGGCCGCCAGCATGGCCATGATCGCGCGGTTCCGCCGCCCGCCGCCGCAGACCAGCCAGCGGCTGGCCGGCTCCGGAAAATGCCGCGCCGCCTCTGCCACGCAAGCCGCGGTCAGCGCCGCCAGCGTTGCCGCGCCGTCCTCGGTGGAAAGGCCGGCCACCCGGTCGAGCAAGCCGTGGAAATCCTGCCGGTCCAGCGACTTCGGCGGCACCCGCGCCAGGTACGGATGCGCCGCCAGCCCCGCCAGCGCGCCTTCGTCCACCCGCCCGGCCGCGGCGAGCGCCCCGTCGGCATCGTAGTCCCGCCCCAGCCGCTGCTGCAGGAAGTCGTCGAGGAGTGCGTTGCCCGGGCCTGTGTCGAAGGCGAGAAGTGCCCCCGCCGCCTCCGGCCCCGCCGCGCGCGGATCGACCCAGGTGACGTTGCCGACGCCGCCGAGGTTGAGGAAGGCGACCGGCATCTCGGCGCCGATGTGGCGCGCGCAGGCGAAATGAAAGAACGGCACCAGCGGCGCTCCCTCGCCGCCCGACGCCACGTCGGCGGTGCGGAAGTCCCAGACCACCGGCAGCCCGCAGTCCTCCGCCAAGAGGTCGCCGCGGCCGATCTGGTGGGTCCCCCTGCCCCTCGGCTCGTGGGCGAGCGTCTGGCCGTGAAAGCCGACGAGTTCGACATCCCCGAACCCGGCGACCGCCGCGGCATGGGCCCGGCGCACCTCCGCCTCGACCGCTTCGAGCCCCGGATCGCCCGGCCAGGTCCCCAGCGCCGCGCGCAGCGTCGCCCGCTCGGCCGGCCCATAGGCGCGGAACGCCGACGGCCCGAACCTGGAGATCGCGACCCCGTCGGTTTCGAGCACCGCCGCGTCGACCCCGTCCATCGAGGTCCCAGACATCAACCCCAGTGCCCGCATCGCGCCCTTCCGTCCTGCCCGGTCCCGCTATAGAACGGCGCGGTTCCGCGCGAAAGGACCCGAAGCCCGATGACCTACCGGCCGAAGAGCGAGTTTCTGAACGTCATGGTGGCGCGCGGCTACCTCAACGACTGCACCGACCTCGAGGGCCTCGACGAGCGCCTGCGCGCCGGGGTGGTGCCCACTTACATCGGCTACGATGCGACGGCGCAGTCGCTGCACGTCGGGCATCTTCTCAACATCATGATGCTGCGCTGGCTGCAGAAGACCGGCCACCGGCCGATCACGCTGATGGGCGGCGGCACCACCAAGGTCGGCGATCCCTCGTTCCGCGCCGACGAGCGCCCGCTCCTCACCCCCGACCAGATCGACGCCAACATCGCCACCATGCGCGGCGTCTTCGCCAAGTACCTCACCTACGGCGACGGCCCGTCCGACGCGATCATGCTCGACAATGCCGAGTGGCTCGACGAGCTCAACTACCTCGGCTTTCTACGCGACATCGGCCGCCACTTCTCGGTCAACCGGATGCTGAGCTTCGAGAGCGTGAAGTCGCGCCTCGACCGCGACCAGTCGCTGAGCTTCCTCGAGTTCAACTACATGATCCTGCAGGCCTACGACTTTCTTGAGCTCTACAGGCGCGAAGGCTGCCTCCTGCAGATGGGCGGCTCCGACCAGTGGGGCAACATCGTCAACGGCATCGACCTCACCCGCCGCGTTGCCGGCGCCGAGATCTTCGGCCTGACCTCGCCGCTCCTCGAGACCTCCGACGGCCGCAAGATGGGCAAGTCGCAGAGTGGCGCCGTCTGGCTCAACGCCGAGATGATGAGCCCCTACGACTTCTGGCAGTTCTGGCGCAACACCACCGACGCCGACGTAGGCCGCTTCTTCCGGCTCTACACCGAGCTGCCGCTCGACGAGTGTAACCGCCTCGGCACCCTCGGGGGCGCGGAGATCAACGCCGCCAAGATCCGGCTTGCCAACGAGGTGACCGCCCTCTGCCACGGCCAGGCCGCTGCCGAGACCGCCGCGGCCACAGCGCGGGCGGTCTTCGAGCAGGGCGGTGTCGGCGACGACCTCCCGACGGTGACGCTGGCCCGCACCGACATCCCCGAGGGCGGCATCTCGATCCTGCAGCTCCTCCTTAAATCCGGCCTCGCCAACTCCGGCAAGGACGCCCGGCGACTGGTGGCCGAGGGCGGCGCCCGCCTCGACGACCAGCCGATCACCGACATCGGCCTGCACCTCGACGCCAAGGATTTCGCCAGCCCGCGCAAACTCTCCGCCGGCCGCAAGCGCCACGCGCTGGCGCGGCTCGCGGACTGAGCGCCGCAGCGCTTCATCCCTCGCCGACCAGCGCCTCCGCCCATGCCGGCACCGTCTCGGTCGCCGGCCCGTAGATGTGGGCGTCGAAGAGCGCCGCCCCTTCCGACGGCTCCAGGTTGATCTCGACCGTCGGTATCCCTGCCGCCCGGGCCTCCTGCACGAACCCCGCCGCCGGATAGACCGCCCCCGACGTCCCGATCGCCACGAACCGGTCCGCCCGCGCCAGCGCCGCCTCGATCGCGTCCATGCCCAGCGGCATCTCCCCGAACCACACGACGTCCGGCCGCATCCCGCCAGCCTCCCGGCATCCCCCGCAAACCGTCTCGGCAGAGAGATCCCCCCGGCAAACCTCCCGCCGACCGCACCGCCCGCAGCGCGCCACCAAGAGCTCGCCATGCATGTGATGCACCGCCCGGCTCCCGGCTTGCTCATGCAGGTCGTCGATGTTCTGGGTACAGATAAACACCTCCCCGCCCCGGGCGGCCAGCCCCGCCTCGAGCCGCGCCAGCGCCCCGTGGGCCGCGTTCGGCGCTGCCGCCAGCAGGTTCCGCCGGCGCATGTTGTAGAAGTCGTGGACCCGCCGCGGATCGGCGGCGAACGCCTCCGGTGTCGCCAGCTTCATCGGGTCAAACGCCGCCCAAATCCCGCCCTTGTCCCGGAAGGTCCCCAGCCCGCTCTCAGCCGAGACCCCGGCCCCGGTCAGCACGAATACCCTCATGCCATCAGGCGCGCGAGCCGCGCGGCCACCGCCTCCACCACCGTCTCGATCTCGATCTCAGCGAGCCGCCCCTCTCGCACCACCCGCCGCCCCTCGACCACGAGGTCCCGGACGGCGAACGGCCCGCAGAGAACCAGCGCCGCCACCGGATCCCAGGCGCCCGCCGCCTCGATCCCGCTCACGTCCCAGATTGCGAGATCGGCGCGCTTGCCCACTTCGATCGAGCCGAGCTCGGCCCCGCGCCCCAGCACTTCCGCCCCTCCGCGCGTGGCGATCTCCAGGACCTCGCGCGCGCTCATCGCATCCGCGCCGTTCTTCACACGCTGCAGCAGCATCGCCTGCCGCGCCTCGCTGATCAGGTGGCCGCCATCGTTACTCGCCGAGCCGTCCACCCCCAGCGCCACCTTCACGCCTGCATCCCGCATCTGCCGCACCGGCGCGATCCCCGACCCCAGCCGGCAGTTCGAGCAGGGGCAATGCGCCACCCCGGTCCGCGTCCGCGCGAAGAGATCGATCTCGCCCGCGTCGAGCTTCACGCAATGCGCGTGCCAGACGTGATCCCCGGTCCAGCCCAGGTCCTCGGCATACTGCCCCGGCCGGCACCCGAACTGGCTCAGCGAATACGCGATGTCCTCCTCGTTCTCGGCCAGATGCGTATGCAGCATCACCCCCTTGTCACGCGCCAGCGCCGCCGCGTCCGCCATCAACCCGGTCGACACCGAGAACGGCGAGCACGGCGCCAGCCCCACCCGCACCATCGCCTCCGGCCGCGGATCATGGAACGCGTCAACCACCCGCACCATGTCCTTGAGAATGTCCGCTTCTTCCTCCACCACACTGTCCGGCGGCAACCCGCCCTTGCTCTCGCCGACGCTCATCGCCCCGCGCGTCGGATGAAACCGGATCCCGACCGTCCCGGCGGCCTCGATGGTGTCCTCGAGCCGCACCCCGTTCGGAAAGAGGTAGAGGTGATCCGAGCTCATCGTGCAGCCCGACAGCGCCAGCTCCGCCAGCCCGAGCTGTGCCGAGACGAACATGTCCTCGGGCCCCATCCGCGCCCAGATCGGATAGAGCGTCTTCAGCCAGCCGAAGAGCAGCGCGTCCTGCCCCGCCGGCACCGCCCGGGTCAGGCACTGGTAGAGGTGGTGGTGGGTGTTCACCAGCCCCGGCGTCACCACGCAGCCCCGCGCGTCGATCACCTCGCCCGCGCCCGCCGCCGGCACCCCGACCGCCGGATCACCCCGCCCTCGACCAGAATGTCACCATCGGCGATCTCGGTCCGGGCGTCGTCCATGGTGACGATTCGCGCGGCATTGCGGACGATCAGGCGTGACATCGGCGGCTCCCCCGGCTGCAGGCATTCGCCGAGCCTATCCGCCATCGCCGCCCGGCGCCTCAAGGATTTCCTTGAAGCACCTCCCGGCTGGCGTACATAGTCCCGGCGAAACGCGGAACAAATCCGCCCGGGAGGACCCCATGACCGCAGACATCGGCCTCGTCGGCCTCGGCACCATGGGCGCGGCCCTGTCGCTCAACATCGCCGAGAAGGGCTTCCCTATCGCCGTCTACAACCGCACCCACAGCGTCACCGAGCGCTTCGCCGCCGAGGCCGGCCCCCTCGCCCCGAAGATCACCCCCTGCGAGAGCCTCGAGGCCCTGGTCGCCGCCCTGAAGACCCCGCGCGCCATCATCCTCATGGTCCCGGCCGGCGATCCCGTCGACCAGATGATCGCCGCCCTCCGCCCGCTCCTCGACCGCGACGACCTCATCATCGACTGCGGCAACGCCAACTTCCACGACACCCGCCGCCGCGCCGCCGAAGCCGCGGCCCAGGGCTCCCCCTACCTCGGCGTCGGCGTCTCCGGCGGCGAGGAGGGCGCCCGCCACGGCCCCTCGATCATGGGCGGCGGCCCGAAGGTCGCCTGGGACCGAGTCGCCCCAATCCTCGAGGCGATCGCGGCCAAGTTCGACGGCACCCCCTGCGCCACCTGGATGGGCGAGGACGGCGCCGGCCACTTCGTCAAGACCGTCCACAACGGCATCGAATACGCCGACATGCAGATGATCGCCGAGGTCTACGGCATCATGCGCGACGGCCTCGCCATGGAGGCCGAGGAGGTCGCCATGGCCTTCGAGGGCTGGAACGACGGCCCGCTGAAATCCTACCTCGTCGAGATCACCGGCGAGGTCGCCCGCGCCACCGACCCCATCACCGGCCTGCCGATGATCGACGTCATCCTCGACCGCGCCGGCCAGAAGGGCACCGGCCGCTGGACCGCCATCGAGGCCCTGCACCTCGGCGCCCCGGCCTCCACCATCGAAGCCGCCGTCGCCGCCCGCAACCTCTCCTCCCGCCTCGACGAGCGCCAGCAGGGCGCCGCCCTCTTCGGCCTGCAGCCGAAGCCCGGTCCCCGGCGACAGCGAGCTCATCGACCGGCTCGAGGAATCGCTCCTCGCCGGCAAGATCGCCTGCTACGCTCAAGGGCTTCGGCCTCCTCGCCGCGGCCTCCGCCGAGTTCGGCTGGTCGCTGCCCCTGGCCGACATCGCCCGGGTCTGGCGCGCCGGCTGCATCATCCGCTCGGCGATGCTCGACGACATGGCCCAGGCGCTGTCCGCCGACGCCGCGACCAACCTGATGTTCGCGCCCACGCTTCACCGAGAAGCTCGCCGCCACCCACGGCAGCCTGCGCGCCGTCGTCGCCCAGTCGGCGCTCTCCGGCATCCCGGCCCCCGCCCTCTCCGCCGGCCTCAGCTACTTCGACATGATGCACGCCGCCCGGACCACCGCCAACCTCCTCCAGGCCCAGCGCGACTTCTTCGGCGCCCACGGCTTCGAACGCGTCGACCAACCCGGCGCCCACCACGGCCCCTGGGGCGACCACGAGCCGGCAGCGGCCAAGCCGGCGTTGCACTGACGCCATGGCGCGGCCGCCTCCCGGGGCCGGGACTCCGGAGACGAGCGTAGCGACCGGATTGCCGGGGGCCTACCCGGCTCGTTCGATGCGCTGCAGCGCCTCGGTCTGACGGTCGGTCGGCGAGGCGCCGTCGGCGCCGACGATCCGGCGCGACATCGCGAGCAGGTCCGGACCCGCACTGGCGCCGGCGAGCGCAAAGACCGTGCGGGTCAGTCGGCGCGCCGCCTCATCCGGGGATCCGCATTGGCCGACGATCCAGCGCCCGAAGGCGACGATGTCCCTGGCATCATCCGCAGTGACGCCGAACGTGGCACGACAGCCCGCGTCGAATGCCGCGAGCTGCGCGGACGTCAGCGGCCCCGCCATCTCGCCGACCGCCGCCACCACCCCGGCCGCGGCAAGCCGGGGATCGTCTATGCTGTCGGCCGGGTGGATGTTGGACCTGCGCCTGAAGTTCAGCCGTCGCGCCGCGGCCTGGATGTCCGCGGCTGCATCGAGCATGCCGGCAGCGGCATTGCCAGTCGTACGGACGCGGGTCATCCAGTAGACGACACCGCCGACCGCCGCGAGGATCGCAATGAGATAAGGCATGAGGGTCTCCGACGCACCAAGGCGAAGACTATGCGCCCGCGAGGCCCGCCCGTCGAGATCGCCGCCGTCGCCCTGCGTCAACCGAATTTGGCAACATATGCGTCTGCGATTACGCCCACCTGATCAGGCTACCACCCGCCGCTCCCCCTCAATTCAGCGCAGCGCCGCGCCGATCCGCTCCAGCGCCCAGTCGATCTCCGCCCGCTCGATGACCAGCGGCGGCGAGAACCGGATCGTCTGCCCGTGTGTCTCCTTGGCGAGGAGCCCCGCCGCCCGAAGTCGCTCCACCACCGGCCGCGCCGGCCCGGCCTCTTCGTGGAGCTCCACCGCCAGCATCAGCCCGCGGCCGCGCACCTCCCGGACCCGGTTCGAGCGCACCGCCTCGAGCCCGGCCTTGAAGTAGGCCCCGAGCTCCGCCGACCGCTCGATCAGACCTTCCTCGACCAGCACCTTCAGCGACGCCCGCGCCACCGCGCAGGCCAGCGGGTTGCCCCCGAAGGTCGAGCCGTGCTGCCCCGGCTGCAGCACCCCGAGCACGTCGGAATTGGAGAGCACCGCCGACACCGGATAGAACCCGCCGCCCAGCGCCTTGCCGATCAGCGTCACGTCCGCCTCGATCCCCTCGTGTGCCTCGGCCAAGAGCTTGCCGGTGCGCCCGAGCCCGGTCTGGATCTCGTCGAGGATGAGCGTGATCCCGCGGGCCGAGCAGATCTCGCGCACCCGCCGGAAATACCCCTCCGGCGGAATGATCACCCCCGCCTCGCCCTGGATCGGCTCGACCAGGAACGCCACAGTGTTGCCTGTGATCGCCGCCTCGAGCGCCGCGGCATCCCCGAACGGAACCACGACGAACCCCGGCACGAACGGCCCGAAGCCGCCGCGCGCATCCTCGTCCGTCGAGAACGACACCACCCCCAGCGTCCGCCCATGGAAGTTGTTCGCCGCGACGATGATCTCGGCCTTGCCCGACGGCACGCCCTTCACCTCGTAGCCCCACTTTCGCACCGCCTTGACCGCGGTTTCCACCGCCTCGGCGCCGGAGTTCATCGGCAGCACCTTGTGAGAGTTGGTGAGTGCGGCGACCTCCTCGTAGAACCGCCCGAGCTGGTCGTTGCGGAAGGCGCGGCTGGTCAGGGTCAGCCGCCCCGCCTGCTCGACCATCGCCGCGAGGATCTTCGGATGGCAGTGCCCCTGGTTCACCGCCGAATAGGCCGCGAGGCAGTCGAGGTAGCGGTTGCCGTCGATGTCGGTGACCCAGACACCCTTGCCCTCGGTCAGCACCACGTCGAGCGGCTTGTAGTTGGCCGCCCCGAGGCGGGTCTCGAGGTCGATCAGGCCAGCGGAATCGAGCATTTCGGACTCTCCGTTCATCAGGGTTCAGGCGGCCGAGACGGCGCCGGGCCGGCGGTCGAGCACGGTCCGGCCGAACAGGCTCGCCACGAGTTCGGTGACGACCACGGCGCTCTTGCCGCGCTCGTCCAGGAAGGGATTGAGCTCCACCACGTCGAGCGACCCGACGAGGCCGCTGTCGCAGAGCATCTCCATCACCAGATGCCCCTCGCGATAGTTCATCCCCCCCGGCACCACCGTGCCGGTTCCCGGCGCTACGCCTGGGTCGAGGAAATCGACGTCGAAGCTCACGTGGAGCTGCACGCCCTCGGTGCGCCAGCGCTCGATGCGCTCGGCCAGGAGCGCCGCCACCCCGCGCTCGTCGATCTGCCGCATGTCCACCACGTCGACCCCGTCGGAGCGCAGCCGCGCCCGCTCGCCGGGATCGATGGAGCGCGCCCCGAAGACATGTACGTCCTCCGCCGCCAGCGCCCGCAGCGGCCGGTCGCCGAGCAGCGGCGCAAGACTCGCCTCGCCCACCAGCATCGACAGCGCCATGCCGTGCAGGTTGCCGCTCGGCGAGGACTCCGGCGTGTTGTAGTCGGCGTGCGCATCGAGCCACAGCACCGCCAGCCGCCGCCCGGCCTCGGCGCAATGCCGCGCCACCCCGCTGATCGTTCCCATCGACAGCGAGTGATCGCCGCCGAGGAACACCGGCACCCCGCCGGCCCCGGCCATCTCGTAGGCCCGGTCGTGAAGCACCCGCGTCCATCCGGCGATCTCCTCCGGATACCGGCACCGCGCTGCGAGCGCCGGCGCCATGCCCGGGTCCGCCGCCGGCGCCTCGTGCAGCGTGCCGCCATCGCTCACCCGGTGGCCGAGGTCCCGCAGGACCCGCACCAGCCCGGCGGTCCGCAGCGCGTCGGGCCCCATCAGCGTGCCGCGGGAAGCGGCGCCGAGCTCGAGTCCGATGCCGAGCAACCGGATATCCTGGCGGTTCAGCGTGTCAGGCGGCAGCGCCGCGGTGCGGGTGTCGAGCACATGATCTCCATCAGTAAACTGCATCTCTCTACCATAGGGCGAAGCGCGCCTGACGTTAAGCTGGCAATATGATCTGATCTGCGCAATGATGCTGCACAACGTCAGCCTTTTCCGACAGATTGCCAGATGCCCAGCCTCGACGACACCGACCGCCGCCTTCTCGCCCTTCTCCGCCACGACGGCCGTCTGCCCGCCGCCACGCTGGCGCGCCATCTCGGCATCTCCCGTGGCACCGTGCAGAACCGCCTCGACCGGCTCACTGCCTCCGGTGCCATCCTCGGCTTCACCATCCGCATGCCGAGCGACTCCGAAGGCGCCGCCGTGCGGGCGATCATGTCGATCGAGGTGCGCTCCGCCGACACCCGCGCCGTCCTCGCCGCCCTGCGCCGCATGCCCGAGGTCGGCCGCGTCCACTCCACCAACGGCCGCTGGGATCTCGTCGCCGAGATTGCCACCCCCGACCTCGCCAGCCTCGACCGCGCCCTCACCGAAATCCGCGCCCTGAAGCCGGTCACCACCTCGGAGACCAGCATCCTTCTTTCCGAGCTCAAATAGCGCCCGGAGGCGTTTACGGAAAATTATTGAAAATAAACGCCTTTCGTTTCAATCGAGCTTACGGGTGTATCACGCGTGTTACACCCCCCGTAACACACCCGCTCAGTCCGCCAGCAGCTTGCCCCTCCGCTCCGGCAGGGCCTCTTGCCCGGCGATCTTCCCGATCACCTTCCCCGGCCAAGCCACCGGCTGGTCGTGCCGCGCGAACAGCACCCCGGAGGTCCGCGCCGCCACCTCCACTTCGCCACCCAGCGGATCGACGATGACCGCCACCGTCTCGCCCGCCTCCACTCGATCCCCGAGCCGCGCCCGGTAGACGACGATCCCCGCCACCGGCGCCTTCACCTGCTGCATCGCATCGAGCGGCGTCGCCTCGCAGGCGAGCCCCGGCAGCGCCGCCACCGGCCCCGCCACCACCCCGCGCCGCACCAGAAAGCGCAGCAGCGCCCGGGCGTCGTCCTCCACCAGCTCCGCCGCCACATCGTTGTTGGAGCGCAGCTCCACCGTTACCGCCATGCAGGCCGACGGAATCGCCGCCTCCGGATACCGCCGCGCCAGCGCCCACCACGGCCCACTGCACGCCTCGTCGAACGGATTGCCCCCCGACACCTCCGCCAGCAGCACCGCCCGCGCCCCAAGCTCCGCCGCAAGGTCCCGCAGCTCCGGCCAGAGCGGCGTGCCGGTATAGAGATGCAGCACCGCCTCGTTGTCCGCGTGCAGGTCGAGTACCAGATCCGCATCGTGCGCGAGCGAAAGCAGCGCGTGCCGCAGCGCCCCGATCTCCCCCTCCGGCGCCATCTCCGCGAGCGCCACCGCCATCGCCGCCCGGATCACCGCGACATTGCCTTCCTTGTCGCCGTCCAGCCGCCCCGCCACCGCCGCGCCCATCGCCTCGCCCAGATCCGGATACCCCCGGTTGAAGTTCCCGGAGGTGTTGGATTCGTACCGCCCCGACAGGTATCCGTAGCGCTGCTGCGCCAGCCCGATCGGGTTGGCCACCGGCACCACCACCACTTCCCCCGTCACCTCCGCCTCCGCCAAAAGCGCCGCCAGCCGACGCAGCACCAGCATCCCCGGAAGCTCGTCCGCATGCAGCCCCGCCTGGAGATAGACCTTCGGCCGCGCCCCCGGCCGCCCGAACCGCAGCACCGTCAGCTCCCGCCTCGTTCCCGGCGCCACCTGTGGCAGCGCGATGGTCTCGCGCCGCATCTCCTCCGCCATCACCTTCCTCCTTGCGAATCCCGCGCCACTATAGCCTCCGGCACGCAATCGCCCTTCCCCAAGTTCACCCGTGGCGATAGGACTGATCCTGCCCCCCGTCACCGGCCGACAGGAGCCCGCCATGGAGATCGTTTCGACCGCCGTCTACGTGGGTCCGAATATTTATGCCAAGCAACCCCTGATCCGGCTGACCGTCGATCTCCACCGCCGCGCCGACGCCGCGGTCTCCGACTACGGCGACAAGCTTCTCGAGCCGCTGTTCCTGCACCTGCCCGGCCTCGCCACCGCGGTCGCGGAGAACGGAACGTCCTTGACCGAGCGCCTCAAGGATCCGGACTGCCACCTCGGCGAACTGATGGCCCAGGTCGCCATCGCCCTGCAGAACCGCGCCGGCGCCCCGGCCGAGGTCGCCCTCACCCGCCCGGCCCACCATCCCGACGAGGTCGAGGTGCTCTACGGCTACGAATCCGAGGAGATCGGTCTCGAGGCCGGCGAGGTCGCCCGCGCCATCATTCTCGAGCTCATCGCCCCCCGCGACGACGAGGAATTCGATCTCGCCGAGGCCATCGACGACTTCGACCACTTCGCCGGCCGCCGCTCCCTCGGCCCCTCCGCGCTGGCCCTGGTCCGTGCCGCGGAAGCCCGCGACATCCCCTGGGTCCGCCTCAACGACGCGAGTTCTCATTCAGGTCGGCCAGGGCAAGTACCAGAAGCGAATCGAGGCCGCGCTCACCTCACAGACCTCGCACACCGCCGTGGAGATCGCCTCCGACAAGGAGCTCTGCGCCCGGCTCCTGCACGACCTCGGCCTGCCGGTTCCGCGCCAGTTCACCGTCCGCGACGCCGAAGACGCGATCGACGCCGCCAACGTCATCGGCTTCCCGGTGGTGGTCAAACCCGTCGACGGCAACCACGGCCGCGGCGTCTCGGTCAACCTCAACTCCGACGCCGAGGTCGCCGACGCCTTCGAGATTGCCGTGAACGAGGGCTCGGGCGTCGTGGTGGAAAGCATGATCCTCGGCGACGACCACCGCCTGATGGTCATCGACGGCAAGCTCGTCGCCGCCGCCCGCCGGATGCCCGGCCACGTCGTCGGCGACGGCCGCTCCACCATCGCCGAGCTGGTCGCCGAGGTGAACAAGGACCCCCGCCGCGGCGCCGGCCACGAGAACATGCTCACCCGGCTGGAACTCGACGAGGTGGCCGACCGGATGCTCGAGGCCCAGGGATACGGCCACGACACCGTCCCGCCCGAGGGCGAGATCGTCTACCTGCGCAAGACCGCCAACCTCTCCACCGGCGGCACCGCCATCGACGTCACCGACGTCATTCACCCCGACAACCGCCTGATGGCCGAGCGCGCCATCCGCGCCATCGGCCTCGACATCGGCGGCGTCGACTTTCTCACCACCGACATCACCCAGAGCTACCGCGACACCGGCGGCGCCATCTGCGAGATCAACGCCGGCCCCGGCATGCGCATGCACATCTCACCTTCCGAGGGCAAAGGCCGCGACGTTGGCGGCGCGGTCATGGACATGCTCTTCCCCAAGGGCGCCCCGAGCCGCATCCCGGTGGCGGCGCTCACAGGCACCAACGGCAAGACCACCACCGCCCGCATGCTCGCCCATGTCCTGAAGATGGCCGGCTTCGTCGTCGGCCAGACCTCGACCGACGCCGTCTACATCGACGGCAACGTCACCGTGAAGGGCGACATGACCGGCCCCGCCTCCGCCTCCATGGTCCTGCGCGACCCGATGGTCGACATGGCGGTGCTCGAGACCGCCCGCGGCGGCATCGTCCGCGCCGGCCTCGGCTACCGCTTCTGCGACGTCGGCGCCGTCCTCAACGTCAGCTCCGACCACCTCGGCCTCGGTGGCGTCGATTCGGTGGAGCAGCTCGCGGAGGTGAAGCGCCTCGTGGTCGAGGTCGCCAAGGACACGGCCGTCCTCAACGCCGACAACGAGTACACCCTGAAGATGGCCGCCCACACCGAGGCGAAGCACATCTGCTACGTCACCCGCAACCCCGACCACCCGCTGGTCCGCGAGCATATCAAGCTCGGCAAGCGCGCGGTGGTGCTGGAGCAGGGCCTGAACGGCGACCAGATCGTTATCTACGACCACGCGAACCAGCTGCCGCTGATCTGGACCCACCTCATCCCCGCGACGGTGGAGGGCAAGGCACTCCACAACGTCGAGAACGCCATGTTCACCGCCGCGATGGCCTACGCCCTCGGCCTGTCGCTCGACCAGATCCGCACCGGCCTGCGCACCTTCGACAACACCTTCTTCCAGTCCCCCGGGCGCATGAACATCTTCGACGAGCACGGCTTCCGCGTCATCCTCGACTACGGCCACAACGAGGCCGCCGTCGGCGCCATGGTCGACCTCGTCGAGCGCCTGCAGCCGCTCGGCCAGCGCATCGTCTGCGTCACCGCCCCCGGCGACCGCCGCGACCAGGACATCCGCGACATCGCCGAGAAGGTCGCCGGCCACTTCGACACCTACCTCTGCCACGGCGACGACAACCCGCGCGGCCGCGCCCCCGACGAAGTGCCGACGCTGATGAAGGCCGCGCTCATGGACTTCGGCGTCCCCGAGGACGCGATCCAGCTCCCCGAGAGCGAGTTCGAGCTCCATCGACACCGCCCTCGCCATGGCCCGGCCCAACGACCTCGTCCTGATTTTCTGCGACGCCATCACCCGCGGCTGGAAACAGATCATCTACTTCCGTCCCAAGGAGCCGCCGAAGCCGGTTCCGCCGGAGCATCGCGTCGCCGCCTCCGGCTTCGACGTGCCGGACGGCTACCGGGTCCTCAGCGACGACCGCGGCGTCCGCATCGTGCCCCGGGACTGACGCCCGGGCATGGCAGAAACGTCAACGCCGGCCGGAGGTAGCCTCGCCGTCATCGGCGGACGGCTGGAAGACAACAACGTCGCGGTCTATGCCGAGATGCACCGTCTCTCCGGAGGCCGCATCCTCGTCTTCCCGACCGCGTCCTCCGAGCCCAAGGCCGTCGGCCAGGAGACCCTGCAGGTCTTCCGCGACCACGGCTTCGACGCGGAGGTGGCGCCCGTCACCCCCGCCAACGCCCGGCGCCTGGCCCAGGATCCGGACCTCATCGCCCGCGTCGGCGCCTATGGCAGCGTCTATTTCACCGGCGGCGACCAGGCCAACATCATCGGCTCGCTGGCGCCCAAGGGCGTGGAGTCCCCGCTGCTCGTCGCCATCCGCGCCGCTCGCGCCGCTGGCGGCCTCGTGGCAGGCTCGAGCGCCGGCGCTGCGATGATGTCCCAGCCGATGATCCTCGGCGGCACCTCGATCGAATCCGTGGTCCACGGCGTCACCGACAATCCCAAGCGCCCCGGCCTCCTCCTCGGCGAAGGCCTGGGCTTCTTCTCCTATGGCATGGTCGACCAGCACTTCATCAAGCGCGGCCGCCTCGGCCGGCTGGTGGTGGCACTCACCAGGGCCGGCATCCGCCGCGGCTTCGGCATCGACGAGAACACCGCGCTCCTCGTCGAGGGCACGGGCGCCCGGGTCTGCGGCGAATACGGCGTCATGCTGGTCGACATGGGCCCGGCAACGGTCGAGGACGAGGGCCGTAGCTTCCGGGACTTCCGCCTCAGCTACCTCGATGACGGCGACGCACTCGATCTCGCGCGCTTCCGGCCGATCGCCGGCGCCGCCAAGCGCCGCGTCCGCAAGCGCGAGGTCGCCTACCGCGCCCCGGCCCGTTCGCGCCGCAACGCCTTTGCCGCCTACACCCTCTACGACCTGATGACCCGTCTCGTCCTCGGCGACCCGGAGGTCTACAGCACCGACCGCGCCGAAGCCTTCGACGCCAAGTCCGGCTTCAACGTCACCGTCGAGATTGAGCGCCAACCCCGCCGCTCGCGCGGCCTCATCGCGACGCCCGAGAGCGGCCTGCGGATGTCGGCCCTGAACTTTCGCGGCTCGATGCGCAGTCAGCACCTGAATGCCACGCTGATCGCCGACCGGATGGGCCGCCGCGCCCGGACCTTCGGCATGACCCCCAACCCCGAGGCCCGCATCGTGCTCCTCGGCTCCTCGCCGCTCAGCGCCGACCCCGAGATGCTCTCCGCTACGGTGGCGCTGCTCGGCGCCGGGCCGGTCGGCGTCTTCGCCGCCGCGTCGGCCGAGGCACGTCGCACCGCCGCCGAGCATGTGGAGCTTCTCGCCCGCTACGGTGTCCATGGCATCGATCTCGGCGTCACCATCGACACGGTGGACTACGCCGAGCACGACCCGGATCTACTCGACGACATCGCCGGCCTCCGCGGCGTGCTTCTCTGCGGCGGCAACCAGAATCCGGCTGGTGGAGACCCTGCTCCACCGCGGCGAGGAGAGCGCCGTCTTGCGCGCCATGGCCCGGGCACACGCTAAGGGCATGGTACTGGTGGCGGCCAGCGGCGCCGCCTCGGCCCTCTCGGGGGTGATGATCGCCGGAGGCTCCTCCTACGAGGCATTGCGCTACGGTGTCTCGTCCGATACCGGCCACCGCGGGCTGGTGATCCAGGAGGGCATCGGCCTATTCTCCGGCGGCATCGTCGACCAGAACCTGGTCTCCGGCAACCGCCTCGGCCGGCTCGTCGTCGCCTGTGCCGAAGAGAGCGAGCGCTTCGGCATCGGCGTCTTCGAGAACAGCGCGGTGATCGCCTCCCACGCCGGCACCCGGCTCGAAGCCACGGGCCTCCAGGGCTTCGTCCTCATCGAGATCGACCCCGCGGCGCTCGATCTCCAGAGCGATAATTTCGTCGCCCGCGGCGTCCGCCTCACCGTTCTCGCTCCGGGCGACACGGCAGATCTGCAGACCGGCGCCATCACCCGCACAGCCTCCCCTCAGACGGCCACCGCCCTCCTCCAGACTCTCCTTGACGGCCTCCTGCGCGAGACAGGTCCCGGTTCGGCCGGGAGCCGCGGCAGCGCCCGCGGCCCCGGCCTCACCGTCCGCCATAACGCCACGGGCACAGCCGTCCTCGACCTGGAGTTTCCCCGCGATGAGAACGACTGAGGGGCAATCAGGAGCGCGCGGTTCGGCCTTCCGACAATCATCGATCGCCTTGCCGTCAGCCCGGTGAGGCACGCCCTCGTGCTTGGACTGGTGCGGGTGGGGAGAGTCGAACTCCCACGCCTTTTGGGCGGAGCATTTTGAGTGCCCTGCGTCTACCATTCCGCCACACCCGCAGGTCGCGGAGCGCTGGCGCCCGGCGACGGCCGCACCATACCCGCGGCTCCGTAGCCCCCGCAAGTCGCCTTCGCGATTGATCGCGGCACCCGGCTGTGGCTATGGTGCGCGCGCTGCCCCTATAGCTCAGCTGGTAGAGCGACTGATTTGTAATCAGTAGGTCGGGAGTTCAAGTCTCTCTGGGGGCACCAGATTGCACCTTCATTGCGACCGGGTTTTTGCGCCCGCCCGCCCGCCCACCGTGTTAAACCTCGCCCCAAATCAGGCCTTGTTCTTGTTGTAGACGTCGAAGATCACGGCGAGGAGCAGGACCAGACCCTTGATCACCTGCTGGAAGTCGATGCCCACGCCCATGATCGACATGCCGTTGTTCATCACGCCCATGATGAAGGCCCCGATCACCGCGCCGACGATCCGCCCGACGCCGCCGGAGGCGGACGCGCCGCCGATGAAGCAGGCGGCGATCACGTCGAGCTCGAACGACACACCGGCGCTGGGGGTGGCCGAGTTGAGGCGCGCGGCGATGATCAGGCCGGCGAGGGCGGCAAGCATGCCCATGTTGGTGAAGACGAGGAATACCAGGCGGCTGGTCTTGATCCCCGACAGCTTGGCGGCCTTCTCGTTCCCGCCGAGCGCATAGATCCGCCGCCCGATCGTCGTCTTGTTGGTGACGAAGGTGTAGGCCGCGATGAGCACGGCCATGGTGATCAGCACGTTGGGCAGGCCCCGTGCCGTCGACAGGAGATAGGTGATGTAGACGATGGCGATGGCGATGACGCCGTTTTTCAGCAGGAAGAAGCTGAACGGCTCTTCCACCGCGGCGTAGCGCACCGCTTTGGCGCGGGCCTGGACCGCGCCCCAGACCAGCGCCGCCGCCGCGCCACAGCCGAGCACCAGCGCCGTCAGGTTCAGCCCGTCGGCGCCGCCGAGGATGTCGGGCACGAAGCCGGAACTGAGCAGCTGGAACGACTTGGGAAACGGTCCCACCGACTCGCCGTGCAGCATCGCGAGATTCAGGCCGCGGAAGACCAGCATCCCGGCGAGCGTCACGATGAACGAAGGAATCCGCCAGAAAGCGATCCAGTAGCCCTGTGCCGCACCGATCGCGGCTCCGACCACGAGGCAGAGGAGGACCGAAGGCAACACCGGAAAGCCGTTCCTGACGATCAGGACGCCCGCCAGGCCGCCGACGAAGCCTGCGACGGACCCGACGGAAAGGTCGATGTGGCCCGAGACGATCACCAGCAGCATGCCGAGCGCCATGATGATGATGTAGCTGTTCTGCAGGAAGAGGTTGGTCAGGTTGAGCGGCTTGAGCAGCACGCCGTCGGTCATGTACTGGAAGAACGCCATGATGACGACCAGCGCCAGCAGCATGCCGTATTCGCGGAAGTTCGACTTCAGGTGACTGCCGGTGGACGTGGTCGTCTCGGAGTCAGAAATGCTTGCCATGCCCTACCCGTTCAGGATCATGCGCATGATGCGTTCCTGGCTGGCCTCCACCGCGGCCAGTTCCCCCACCATCGCGCCTTCGCTCATAACATAGATCCGGTCGCACATACCGAGCAGTTCCGGCATCTCCGACGAGATCATCAGCACACCCTTACCCTGATCCGCCAGCGCGTTGATCAGCGTGTATATCTCATATTTCGCGCCGACGTCGATGCCCCGGGTCGGCTCGTCGAGGATCAGCACCTCGGGTCCGGAGAACAGCCACTTGGACAGCACGACCTTCTGCTGGTTGCCGCCGGAGAGGTTCACCACGTCCTGGTACACCGACGAGCAACGGATGTTCATGCGCTTGCGGTAGTCGAGCGCCACCTGACGCTCTCGGTGGCCGTCGACGATGCCGTATTTCGAGACGCCCGGCAGGTTCGCCAGCGTGATGTTGTGGGTGATGTGGTCCTCGAGGATGAGCCCTAGGCTCTTGCGGTCCTCGGTGACGTAGGCGAGCCCCGAGGCGACGGCATCGCCGACGGTGCCGACGTCGATCGGCTTGCCATGCAGCTTGGCCGTGCCGGTGATGCGGTGGCCGTAGGACTTGCCGAAGATGCTCATCGCCAGCTCGGTCCGCCCCGAGCCCATCAGGCCGGCGATGCCGACGATCTCGCCGGCACGCACGTTGATCCCGACGTCGAAGATCTGCTGGCGGTCGGAATGCACCTGGTTGAAGACGTTCCAGCCCTCGACCTCGAAAAGCACCTCGCCGATCCTGGGGACGCGGCTCGGATAGCGGTCGGACATCGACCGGCCGACCATGTCGCGGATGATGTGGTCCTCGCTGACATCCCCGTCGTGAGCGTCCAGCGTGCTGACCGTCGCGCCGTCGCGCAGCACGGTGATCCGGTCGGCGACGCGGGCGATCTCGTTGAGCTTGTGGCTGATCAGGATCGAGGTGATGCCCTGGGACTTGAACTCGAGCAGCAGATCGAGCAGCGCCTGGCTGTCGGTCTCCTGGAGGCTGGCGGTCGGCTCGTCGAGGATGAGGAGCTTCACCCGCTTCGAGAGCGCCTTGGCGATTTCGACCAGTTGCTGCTTGCCGACCCCGATGTCGGTCACCAGCGTGGTCGGTCGTTCGCGAAGCCCGACCTTCTTCAGGAGCTGCGCCGTGCGCGCGTAGGTTTCCTCCCAGTCGATCACACCCCGGGCGGCCAACTCGTTGCCGAGGAAGATGTTCTCGGCGATGGACAGCAGCGGAACCAGCGCCAGCTCCTGGTGGATGATGACGATGCCGAGCTCTTCGCTGTCGGCGAGATCGCGAAAGGTCCGCACCTCACCCTCGTAGAGGATGTCCCCCTCGTAGCTGCCGTGCGGATAGACCCCGGACAGCACCTTCATCAGCGTGGACTTGCCGGCGCCGTTCTCGCCCACCAGCGCATGGATCTCGCCGGGCATCACCGCGAGGTTGACGTTGTCGAGCGCGCGAACCCCCGGGAACGTCTTGGTGATGCCGCGCATCTCCAGAATCGGCTGCATGCATATTCCCCACGGACGGGACGGGCCTCGGGCCCGCCCCGATGGCCGGATCCTACTGGATCTGGTCCTTGGTGTAGTAGCCCGAGTCGACGACCGCAGCCTCCCAGTTGGTCTTGTCGACCTCCATGGGGACGAGCAGGTAGGACGGCACCACCTTGACGCCGTTGTCATAGGTCTCGGTGTCGTTGATCTCCGGGGTGCCGCCGGCGAGCAGCGCGTTGACCATGCCGACGGTGACCTTGGCGAGTTCGCGGGTGTCCTTGAAGACGGTCGAGTATTGCTCGTCGGCGAGGATCGACTTCACCGACGGGATCTCGGCGTCCTGGCCGGTGACGATCGGCATCGGCATGTCGGCGGCGCCGTAGCCTACGCCCTTGAGCGACGACAGGATGCCGATGGAGAGGCCGTCATAGGGCGACAGCACGCCGTGCAGCTCCGTGTCGGTATAGTTCGCGGAGAGCAGGTTATCCATGCGGGCCTGGGCGGTCGCCGGCAGCCAGCGCAGGGTGCCGACCACGTCCATGCCCATCTGGCCCGAGGGGATGACGATCGAGCCGTCGTCGATCAGCGGCTGCAGCACGCTCATCGCGCCGTCGTAGAAGAAGAAGGCGTTGTTGTCGTCAGGCGAGCCGCCGAACAGCTCGACGTTCCAGGGCTTCACGTCCGGGAAGCGCTCCTTGAGACCCTTCACCAGCGAGTTGGCCTGCAGCACGCCGACCTGGAAGTTGTCGAAGGTCGCGTAGTAATCGACGTTGCCGCTGTCGCGGATCAGCCGGTCGTAGGCGATCACCGGGATCCCCGACGCGGCGGCGTTCTCGAGCGCGTTCGACAGCGTGGTGCCGTCGATCGCCGCGATCACCAGCGCGTCGACGCCCTGGACGATCATGTTCTCGATCTGCGCCAGCTGGTTCGGAATGTCGTCGCCGGCATACTGCAGGTCGGTGCCATAGCCGGCTTCGGTGAACTGCTTCACCATGTTGTCGCCGTCGGCGATCCAGCGCGCCGAGGTCTTGGTCGGCATCGAGATGCCGACGGTCTTTTCCTGCGCGAGCGCAGGCAGCGCCAAGGTCAGCGCGAGCGCCGCCCCCGCCAGGATTCCGGACAAGCGTTTCATTTCAGACTCCCTGTTGCGGAGTCCGGTCGGCCGCCCGGCCAATCCTGTACCCCGACATTCCTCCGACCGCGCAGGTCCCCGGCTGATCCCGCCTGGCTCCGCTGCGCCGCTTGCACCATAGGCTGGCGATGTCATACCATGCAAATGCTTTCGGTTGTGCTGGTCATATCAGGAATGTCATGCCGAACTCGATCACGCCCGAGCAGGAGGCCGCCCGCGGCGCCGCGCGGCTGATCGGCCGCGGGCTGAAGCTGACGCACCTGCGGCTGATCGCGACGCTGGCCGAGGTGGGCCAGCTCACGGCGGCGGGCCGGGCGCAGAACCTGACCCAGCCCGCCGCCTCGCGGCTCCTTGCGGAAGCCGAGACGATCGCTGGCCACCGCCTCTGCGAGCGCCACTCGAAGGGCATAGCCCTGACCGCCGCCGGCGAGACCCTGGCGCGGCGGTCACGCGCGGTACTCGCCGAGATCGCCGAGGCGGGGCGCGAGATCGCCGACGTGGCGGAGGGACGAATGGGCGCGGTTCGGCTCGGCGCGGTCACCGCGCCCGCGGTCGAACTGGTGGTGCCGGTGCTCCAGCGGCTGCAGCAACAACACCCGGGCCTTCATGCCCAGCTTGATGTCGCCACCAGCGACGTATTGGTTCACGACCTGGTGCGGGGGTGGCACGACTTCGTCATCGCCCGGGTGCCGGCTGGCGCCGACCCGCAGGCGTTCGAACAGCGCGGCCTCTCGCGCGAGCAGGTGGCGCTGATCGTCCGCGAAGGGCATCCTCTCGCCCGCCTGGAAACCGTCTCCGCCGCCGATCTCGTCCCCTATGACTGGGTCATGCAGCCGCCGGGTTCGCTCCTCCGCACCACCGTCGAGGAGGCGATGATCGCACGCGGGGCACCGCTGCCGAACTGCCGTCTCAGCACCGCGTCGCTCCTGGTGACGCTGGCGCTGGTCAGCCGATCGAACGCGATCGCGCCGGAATCGGTTGAAGTGGCGCGGTTGGTCGCGGGGGAAGGCGGGCTCGGGCGGCGGGTGACGGTCCTGCCGATCGACTTCGAGATCGAGGTCAAGCCGTATAACCTTATCCGCATGCGCGGCCAGCGGCTGTCGCGCTCCGCCGCGGTGGTGCATGACGCTCTGCTCGAGGCGCAGACGGGCTGAGGCGACGGGGCGAGTCGACAGGACCGCGGAAGGCAAGGGAAGCGCCGATGCAGATCGAGGCGGTCGATTTCTTCTACTTCGCGATGCCCGAGGTGACCGACGCCGCAGACGGCAGTCAGGATGCGCTGGTGGTGCGGGTCGCCGCGGGCGGCCGGGTCGGCTGGGGCGAATGCGAGGCGGCCCCCCTGCCCTCGATCGCGGCCTTCGTCTGCCCGATGTCACACGGTGCCTGCCGGCCGGTCGCGGATGCGGTGCTGGGGGCGCGGATCGACCGGCACGAGGACATCCCTGCCATCGCCCGCAAGGTGGCGCGCGACAGCATGGACCTGCTGCAGGCCGCGCATACCTGGTCCGGGATCGAGATGGCGCTTTGGGACCTCTTGGGCAAACACCGCGATGCGCCGGTCTGGGCGCTGCTCGGCTACACGCGGAGCGCGCCGAAGATCCCCTACGCTTCACTCCTCTTCGCCGACACCGCCGAGGAAACCCGCACGCGGGCGCAAAAGGCGCGGGCGGACGGATTCGCGGCGGCGAAATTCGGCTGGGGCCCGATCGGCACCGGGACAGTGGCCGCGGATTCCGAACAGGTTGCCGCCGCGCGCGAGGGGCTGGGGCCGGACGGCCACCTCATGGTCGACGTCGGCCAGATCTTCGCCGAGGACGTGGAGGCTGCCGCGGCGCGGATTCCGGCCCTGGAGGCGGCGAATGTCCTCTGGCTCGAGGAGCCGTTCTACGGCAGCGCCTACGAGGCCTATGCGGCCCTCGCCCGCCGCTGCGGGCGCCTGCGGCTGGCGGGCGGCGAAGCGGCCCACGACCTGGCGATGGCGCGGCACCTGATGGACTACGGCAGGGTCGGCTACATCCAGATCGACACCGGTCGGATCGGCGGCATCGGCCCGGCCAAGGCGGCGGCGGACCTGGCCGCAGCCCGAGGCGTGACCTTCGTCAACCACACCTTCACGACGCATCTCGCCCTCAGCGCCTCGCTCCAGCCCTTCGCCGGGCGGGCCGAGGACCGGATTTGCGAGTATCCCGCCGATCCCAGCCCGCTGGCGCAGGCGATCACCGCAACGAAACTCGAGCGCGACGCCAATGGCGAGATCAGGGCCCCGGACGCGCCGGGGCTCGGCGTCGAGGTCGATCTACCGGCGCTGCGAGCCTATCTGGTCGAGACCGAAATCCGGGTCGGGGGTGCCGTCCTCTACCGCACGCCGACGCTCGAATAGCCCCCGGCGCGCGCACGGCCGGACCACAACCTCGTCTTGGTCTTCCACTTACAGCCCCAAGAAACGCCCGAGTAATCACGCCGCGCATTAACGCTTTCGACCCAGTTTTTACCTTCGACGTTAACGAAGTTGGCACGAATCGTTAAAATTAACCATTTTATATATCGATATCAATTACTTAACCCCCCTGCGCACTGTGCGCACCCCGTGCGCAGGCAGCCACCCGGTCCGAACTCCGCTTGCACCTTCCGCGCAAAGATCGGATGCGATCGTCTCATGCAGATGCGATCAGACTCTCGGCTCGTCCTCATCACCGGTTGTTCCTCCGGGATCGGGCTCGACGCCGCCCGGACCCTGCGGCGGCGCGGCTGGCGGGTGTTGGCGACCTGCCGCAAGCCAGAGGACTGCGACAGGCTGGCGGCGGCCGAGGGCCTCGAGAGCTTCCCGCTGGACCTCGCCGATGAAGACGGGATCGCGACAGCGGTAGCGGAGGCGCTCTCCCGGGGCGGCGGCCGGATCGACGCGCTGGTCAACAACGGCGCCTTCGCCTGCCCCGGGGCGGTCGAGGACCTGCCGCGCACCGCGCTGCGCGAAATCTTCGAGACGAACCTCTTCGGGCAGATCGACCTCACCAACCGCCTGCTGCCGGCGATGCGCCAGGCCGGCGGCGGACGGGTGGCGATGATCTCGTCGGTCCTCGGCATCGTCGCGGCCCCCTGGCGCGGCGCCTATGTCGCCAGCAAGTTCGCACTCGAGGGCATCACCGACGCGCTCCGCCTCGAGCTTGCGGGCAGCGGCATCGAGGTGGTGCTGATCGAGCCCGGGCCGATCGGCACACCGTTCCGGCGCAACGCCATCCCGCATTTCGAGCGGCACATCGAATGGCGGTCTTCCCCGCACCGGCCCGACTACGAGGCGACGCTTCTGCCGCGCCTCTACGGCGAGGACCATCGGCGCGACCGCTTCGAACTACCGCCCTCCGCGGTCAGTGCGGCCATCGTCCGGGCGCTCGAAAGCCCCCGCCCTGCCGCCCGCTACCGGGTCACCGTTCCCGCCCGCGGCGCAGCGGTGCTGCGGCGGCTGCTGCCGACGCGGCTCCTCGACCGCGTGGTCCGCGGCAGGTGAGCGTGCGGTCAGGGCGCGAGAGGGGTTGGCGATGGTAACGATTGTCTGCTGCGGGGCTGCGACGCTCGACACCATCTATCGGGTAGACAGCCTGCCGACCGGGCCGGGCAAGATCTTGCCCACCGAGATGATCGAGGTGGCGCACGGCATGGCGACGAGCGCCGCTGCGGCGGTGGTTCGGCTCGGCGGGCGGGCGAAGCTGCTGGCGCGGGTAGGCGACGATGCGGCCGGCCGGCGGTTCACAGCGGAGCTGACCGAGGCCGGCGTGGACTGCTCCCAAGTGCGGCGGGTGCCAGGGGCCCGGTCGCCGATCTGCACCGTCCTTGTCGATTCCGCTGGCGAGCGGCTGGTGGTGCCCTACTACGATCCTGCCCTCGGCCGGGACATCGACTGGCTGCCGATCGAGGAGGTCGCCGCGGCCGATGCAGCGCTGGCGGACGTACGATGGCCCGAGGGGGCGGCGGCGGTGCTGGACGCCGCGCATACCGCTGAAATCCCTGCAATTCTCGACGCGGACGTCGGGCCGCGCGACGTCGTGATGTCGCTCGCCGAACGGGCGAGCCACGCGGTCTTCTCGGAGCCGTCCGCGCTTTCGGTGACCGGGGCGGCGTCGATCCCGGAGGCGATCGCGCGGCTTGCCCGGAGCCTCGAGGGGTTCCTCGCGGTGACCGCGGGCGCGGAGGGATGCTACTGGCTGGACCGGGACGCGGGGCGCGTGGCCCATATGCCGGCGCCGCGCGTGGTTGCGGTGGATACGCTGGCAGCGGGGGACGTTTTTCATGGGGCCTTCGCGCTGAGACTGGCGGAGGGTGCGGATGTCGCCGAGGCGATTGGCTTTGCCAGCGTCGCGGCGGCGCTGAAGTGCCGGAGCTTCGGGGGGCGGCTCGGGACGCCCGGGCGCGAAGAAGTCGACGCGATGTTGCCCTGGCCGGGGGCGGGCTGATCGGCGGAAAGGTCGGAATGAAGTGGGTTCGGCGCCAGAGGTTTACGGGGATTTGGTGTGGCTGGAAAGCGGCTGGAAAGTGGCTGGAAAGTGCCCATGCGATTTTCACGCAAGCTCAATCCTTAACGCGTATTCTGGGAGGTCCGGGGACAGGTACCGGTCTCAGGGGCCGAAGAACTCCGGGTGCTTGCGCTCGTAGGCTTCGAGGCGCTCGATCACCACGTCAAGGTGGCGGCGCATGGCGCGTCCGGCGGCGGCGGGCTTGCGGGCTTCGATGGCTTCCATGATCGCGCGGTGCTCGGCGAGGGTGGTGGTCATCCGGCCGGGCTCGGGGAGGAGCAGGCGGCGTACCCGGTCGAGGTGGGTGCGCAGCGCATCGAGGATCTCGGTGAGGCGGTGGAAGCCGAGGCCGTCGCCGAGCTGGCGGTGGAACGCCACGTCGAGCTGCAGGAAGCCGTCGAAATCGTCGCCGCCGATCGCCGCCTCCTGATAGCGGAGGTTCTGGCGCAGCGCCTCGGTACCCTCCGGCCCGAGGCGACGCGCGGCCTCGCCGGCCATCTCGGCCTCGATCGCCCGGCGGGCGGTCATCCATTGCAGAACGTCGTGGAGCTGGATCCGCGCGACGAAGGAACCCTTCTGCGGTTCGATCAGTACCAGCCCCTCGTAGGCGAGCCGATTGACCGCCGTCGTCACAGGCAGCCGCGATATCCCGAAACGCTCGCAGAGGGCCGGCTTGTCGATGGCGGCACCGGGTGGCAGGTCCCCGCGAATGATCGCCTGCTTCAGGACGCCGTGGACGCGGTCTGCCTTGGAGAGGCGGATGTCGTCGGGAAGGACGGCGAGAATCGTTCTCATCGTGGGTGCCATCCGATGCCGCCGCGGCTTGACCCGTGCAGACTGAACACCCTAGCATGTCAGTTGTCGACTCTTCCGACAAGAGGGAGCGGCGGCAACGGGGAGGACCGGCCCGGGATGGCCAGCGCGGTGGATCGCGACCACAGTGGCGACGGCGAGGCCCGGCTCCTGCGCGCGGTGGATGTCACCAAGCGGTTCGCCGGCGTCACCGCCCTCGCCGACGTGCAGTTCGATCTCCGCCCCGGCGAGGTGCATGCGCTGATGGGCGAGAACGGCGCCGGCAAGTCGACGCTGATGAAGATCCTTTCCGGCGTGCACACCGACTACCAGGGCGAGGTGCGGATCGGGGGAAAAGTCGCGCGGTTCGCCGGGGTGCGCGACGCGGAACGGGCCGGGGTGGCGATCATCCACCAGGAGCTCAACCTGGTTCCCGAGCTCAGCGTCGCGGCCAACATCTTCCTGGGGCGCGAGCCGCTTGTCGGCGGCATCTTTCTCGACCGGCGGAAGACCGTCACCGCGGCCCGGCGGCTGCTCGACCGGCTAGGCATCGACCTCGACCCCGAGGCGCGGGTGGCGGGGCTGCGGATGGGCGAGCAGCAGCTGGTCGAGATCGCCAAGGCGCTGTCGGTTTCGGCGCGTATCCTCATCATGGACGAGCCGACCTCGGCGCTGTCGCCGACCGAGTGCACGCGGCTCTTCCGCATCGTGCGGCAGCTCGCCGCCGACGGCGTCGGCATCGTCTACATCTCGCATCGGATCGACGAGGTGATGGCCCTTGCCGACCGCGTCACGGTGCTGCGCGACGGGCGCAACGTGGTGACGGCCCCGATCGCAGAGGTGTCCCGGCGCCGGTTGATCGCAGCGATGGTCGGCCGCGACGCCGCGGCGGGCGCCCGCGGCGGACACGAGGCTGGCAAGGTTGTGCTCTCGGTGCGCGGGCTGACGCTCGACACGCCGACGCGGCATGGCTGGCGGCGGGTGCTCTACCCGGTGGACTTCGACCTCAAGGCCGGCGAAGTCCTGGGCATCGGCGGGCTCCTCGGGTCGGGACGCACGGAGATCCTAGAGACGCTGTTCGGGGCGAGCGCCGGCCGCGCCGGCGGCATCGTCGCGCTCGACGGCCTGCCGGTCGACGTGCGCTCGCCGCGGCGGGCGCGGCAGCTCGGCCTCGCGCTGGTCACCGAGGACCGCAAGGCCAAGGGTCTGCATCTCGGGGCGTCGATCCGCGACAACGTGACCCTCTCCTCGCTCGGCCGGCTGTCGAGATTCGGGGTCCGCTCGGTCGCGCGGGAGCGGCGGCTGGCCATGGCGGAGGTCGACCGTCTCGGGGTGCGCTGCACCGGCGTGGACCAGGTGGCCGCGACGCTCTCCGGCGGCAACCAGCAGAAGGTGGTGATCGGGAAGTGGCTCGCCACCGGGCCGCGGGTGCTCCTGCTCGACGAGCCCACCCGCGGCATCGACGTGGGCGCCAAGCAGGAGATCTACACGCTGGTGCGGAAGCTGGCGGCGGAGGGCTTGGCGATCGCCATGGTGAGTTCGGAGCTGCCGGAGCTGCTACTGCTGGCCGACCGGATCATGGTGATGTCGGAGGGACGCTGCACCGGCTTTCTCGACCGGGCCGAGGCCAGCGAGGAGGCGATCATGCATCTCGCCGCGCCCTCCGGGGTCCCCGAGGCGGTGGCGTCGTGAGCATGCTGCGGGCGCTCGGGCGCACCAAGCTCTACTGGGGGCTGGCCGCGATCTTCCTGGTCGGGGTGCTGACCTCGCCGGTGAGCTCGAAGGGCAACAACATCTTCCTCAGCCACGGCAACCTCCTCGACGTCCTTCGGCAGGTCTCGACCACCGGCCTGATCGCCACCGGGATGACCGGGGTGATCCTGACGGCGGGCATCGACCTCTCGGTTGGCTCGATCATGGCGCTCTGCAGCGTCGTCTGCGCCATGCTGCTCACGGTGCCCGGCTGGACGCCTGCCGCGACCATGGGGATGCCGGCCGTGGTCCTCGTCGTCTTCGTGGCCTTGGCCGCGACCACGCACTTCGTGATGTCCCAGGCCGGCCCGGCATCCGCCGACAACCGCAGGTGGCGGACCGGCTACGCGCTGCCGGCCGTCATCGGGATCGCCGGGGCGGGCCTCGCGCTCGGCTTTCTGCTGCCGCAGGTTGCGGCCCAGTTCGGGGTCGTGGGCGTTCTCGTCGTCACCCCCTGCGTCGGCCTGGTGGTGGGGGCGATCAACGGCATCATCATCGTCGGCGGCCGGCTGCAGCCGTTCATCGTGACGCTGGCGATGATGGTGACCGCCCTCGGCGTCGCGCGGCTGACGGCGGGCCAGAACAACGCCGTGCTGCCGGTCTATACCGGCACCAACGCTGTCGCCGAGTTCGACATGCTGCGCAGCCTGGTCTTCGGGATCATCCCGGTGCCGGGCCTGTTCTTCCTGACGGCGGTGCTGGTCTACGGGGCGTTGCTGCGCTTCACCAGCTTCGGCCGCTATGTCTATGCCATCGGCGGCAACGAGGAGGCGGCGCGGCTCTCGGGCATCAACGTCGCCGCCACCAAGATCGCCACCTACGCCATTTCGGGCATGATGGCGGGGATCGCCGCGGTGCTCTTCGTCGCCCAGTACCGGCAAGGCAAGCCCGATGCCGGCCAGGGGCTGGAGCTCGACGCCATCGCCGCGGTGGTGATCGGCGGCACCAGCCTGATGGGCGGACGGGGCGGCATCGCCGGCACCTTCGTCGGCGTGGTGATCTTCGGGCTGCTGTCGAACCTTCTGCAGCTTCACAACATCAATTCCAACCTTCAGCTGGTGCTGAAGGGACTGATCATCGTCGGCACCGTGCTCCTGCAGGAGCGCAATCTCGGCGAAGTGCTATCGAACTTGCGGCTGACCCGGGCACGGGCGTCGCCAGCGGATCCGGCCGTGGGGCCGGAAAGCGAGACGGGATCTCGCAGCATGGAGGGAGCGCATGATGCAACGTCGTAACTTTCTGAAGGTCGCGGGCGGTACCGTCGCCGGGCTCGCGGTGACGGTCTACCTGCCGGAAGGATTTGCCCGGGCGCAGGACAAGAAGTGGGTGATCGGCTTCAGCCAGGCCACCACCATCGAGCCGTGGCGGGCGCAGTTCAACAAGGACATCATCGCCGAGGCCGAAAAGCACCCGGAGGTGGAGCTCATCGTCACCGATGGCGAGGACAAGACCGAGAAGCAGGTGGCCGACGTCGAGAACCTGATCCGCCAGGAGGTCGACGCGCTGCTGATCTCGCCGAAGGAATCCGCCGGGCTGACCGGGGTGGTGGAGCAGGCCATCGACGCCGGGATTCCGGTTTTCGTCCTCGACCGCAACGTCGACACCGACAAGTACGTGCAGTTCGTCGGCGGCGACAACGCCCTGATCGGCCGGGCGGCCGGCAAGTACGCGGTCGAGATCCTCGGCGGCGAGGGCAAGGCGGAAGGCAACGTCGTGGAGATCTGGGGCGGCCTCGGCACCCAGCCCGCGCACGACCGCCACGACGGCTTCCACGAGTTCACCGACAAGGAGCCGGGGATCAAGAACCTGCTCGACCAGCAGTCCGGCGACTGGAAGCAGGACCAGGCCTACGACATCATGGAGACGGCACTGCGGTCGAACGAGAAGATCGACCTCGTCTACGGGCACAACGACCCGATGGCCTATGGCGCCTACCTCGCGGCGAAGGACGCGGGGCGCGAGGGCGAGATGAAGTTCATCGGCATCGACGCGCTGCCGGACGAAGGGGTGATGTGGGTGCATAACGGTGAGCTGACCGCCACGTTCCTCTATGCCACCCCGGGTGCGGAAGGGCTGCGGCAGGCGCTGAAGTACCTGGGCGGCGAGGAGGTGCCGCATACGGTGACCCTCGACACCCTGCAGGTGACCAAGGAGAACGCCGACGAGATCCTGAAGGCGAACGGCCTGATGTGACGCGGCGCGGCCGCGGCGCCCGTCGCGCCGCGGCCGGCCTCGGGTCAGGCCTCCAGCCGGCTGATCATCACCTTGCAGACCGGCTTCTTGCCGACGGCGTCGTTGCAGATCCGCGCGCAGGTGCGCTGGACCAGTTCCTCGAGCGCGTCGTCGTCGTCGAGTTCGGCGCGCTTGGCGCGGGCGAGGACGCGGCCGATCTCGGCCTCGAGCGCGCCATCGAGGCCGTCGCGCATCTTGGGGTTGTCGGGGAGCCCGGTCACCTCCACCCAGGCGTCGCCGAGCGGGCGGCCGGTCTCGTCGATGATCACGCTCACCGCGAGGTGGCCGCGGGTGGCCATGCGCATGCGCTCGCGGACCACCCCGTCGAGGGCGCCGATGAGCACGGTGCCGTCGAGATAGACCCGGCCGGCCTCGATGTGCTCGACGACCCGCGGCGCGTCGCCGGTCAGGTCGAGCATGGTGCCGTTCGGCGCGACCACCGCCGGGATCCCGCGGTCGCGGCCGAGGGCGGCCAGCGCCGAGAGGTGCCGGTGCTCGCCGTGCATCGGCACCAGCATCTTCGGGCGCACCAGTTCCTGCAAGGTCACGAGGTCGGGACGGTTGGCGTGGCCGCTGACGTGGTAGTGGCCGTCATCCTCGTCGATGACGGTCACCCCCTTCTCGCTCAACGCGTTCAGGATGCGCGCCACGCTCACCTCGTTGCCGGGAATGGTCTTGGACGAAAACAGGAAGGTATCGCCTTCCTTCAGCTCGAAGCCGAGGTATTTGCCGCGCGCGAGTTGGGCCGTGGCGGCGCGGGGCTCGCCCTGGCTACCGGTGGCGAGCATCATGATCTGGCTGCGCGGCAAGTTGTCCGCGTCGAGCGGATCGAGAACCGGCGGGAACGAGTCCAAGACCTCGGCGGCGTGGGCGGTCCGGAGCATGGTGTTCATCGCCCGCCCAAGCACCACGACCTTGCGCCCGGCGGCGTCCGCCGCCTGGGCCAAGGTCCGCAGCCGCGCCACGTTCGATGCGAAGGTGGTGGCCACGACCATTCCTTCGGCTTCACGCATCAGCGCGCCGATCGGCTCGATCAGCGACGCTTCCGACCGGCCGGGATGCCGCGAGAAAACGTTGGTGGAGTCGCAGGCCAGCACCTTCACCCCCTCGTCGCCGAGGGCGCGAAACGCCTCCGCATCGAAGGGTTCCCCTACCAGCGGCGTCGGGTCCGCCTTGAAGTCGCCGGAATGCAGGATCCGACCCGCCGGCGTGTCGATGACGAGCGCCGAGCTTTCCGGGATCGAATGCGCGATGGGCAGGAAGCTGACGCTGAAGGGACCGGCCTCGACCTTGTGCGGCCAGGGCGCCGTCTGCCGGACCTCCATCGGGTCCTGTCCAGCGCGCTCCATCTTGTTCTGGGCGAGGGCGGCGGTGAAGCGCCGGGCATAGACCGGCGCCCGCAGTCGGTGCCAGAGCAGGCCGAGGGCGCCGACGTGGTCCTCGTGGCCGTGGGTGATGAAGATCGCCTCCAGCCGGTCGGCCCGGGCCTGGATCCACGCCGGATCGGCCATGATCAGGTCCACGCCCGGGGTCCCGTCCATCGATGGAAAACTCACCCCCATGTCCACGAGGATGAAGCGCTCCGCCCCCTCCGGCCCATAGCCGTAGAGGTACATGTTCATGCCGATCTCGCCCGCGCCTCCGAGCGCGAGGTAGATCAGCCGGTCAGGTTTTGCCATGTAGCCCCGATTACTCCCTGTTCAGTCGATCGATCAGAACCAGGCCGTGGATGGTCAGGTCGGTGTCGATCTTTTGCAGCACATCTGTCCCTTGGGCGAAGAGGGTGGACAGTCCCCCGGTTCCGACAACGGTCATGGGTACGGCGCGCTCGGCGCGAATGCGGGCGCAGACGCCCTCCACGAGACCGACGTAGCCCCAGTATACGCCTGACTGCATGCAGGCCAGCGTATTGGTGCCGACCACGCGCTCGGGCTTGGTCACGTCGATGAATGGCAGCGCCGCCGCCGCCTCGTGCAAAGCCTTGAGCGAAAGGTTGACCCCAGGGGCGATCACGCCACCGACATAGGCGCCGTCGACGTCGACCACGTCGAAGGTGGTGGCCGTGCCGAAGTCGACCACGATCAGGTTGCCGCCGTAGCGGTCGTGGGCGCCGACGGTGTTGACCAGCCGGTCCGCCCCCACCGTGGCGTTGGGATCGACCCGCGGCGCCACTGGCAGCCGCACGTCGGGCCGGCCCACCACTTTGGCGCGGGTGTGGAAGTAGCGGTCGGCGAGAACGCGCAGGTTGAAGAGCACCTGCGGCACCACCGAGGAGACGATGACCAACTCGATGCGGCCGTCGATCTTGGCGAAGTTCATGAGCTGGAGTAGCCAGACGAAATACTCGTCGGCCGTGCGCTGACGCTCGGTCCGACAGCGCCATTCCGCCAGCGTCCGGGCGCCGTCGTGCACCGCGAACACCATGTTGGTGTTGCCGACGTCAATGGCAAGCAGCATGGCTCACGCGTCCCTCGCCCGAAAACTGGATATCCGCGGCCGGGAGGACCACGCGGCCATCCGCCGTGGCGAGCACCAGCGCGCCGATCTCGTCGAGGGTCTCGAAGCGCCCGGTCAGCGCCCGGTCGGGCAGGCGTGCGGTGATCTCCTCGCCGAGCCGCGCGGCCCGCGCCAGCCAGGCCTTCCGCAGCGGCGCGAACCCCTCCGCCAGCAGCCGGTTCTCCCAGGCTTCTGCCGCCGGCGCGAGGAGATCCAGAAGCTCCTCCGGTGCCACGTTGAGCCCGGTCGCGTCGCGCAGGCTGACCGGCGGCACCGCACCTTCCTCGAGCGTCGCCAGATCCGGGGCGACCGCGAGATTGACGCCGATGCCGATGACAAGCCGGCCGCCGGGCGCGCCCTCGAGCAGGATGCCGGCGAGCTTACGCCCGGAGAGCAGCACGTCGTTCGGCCACTTCAGCGCGAACAGCTCCGGCCGTCCGGTCACCGCCGTCATCGCGTCAAAGAGCCCAAGCGCGGCGACGAACGAGCGGAGCGCCAGCGCCTCGGCGGGCGGTCTCGTCAACAACGACGCCGCGAAATTGCCCGCCGGCATCGACCAGGCCCGTCCCCGGCGCCCGCGGCCGTGGGTCTGATGCCGCGCCAGGATCCACACCGGCCCGGTCGCGCCTGCCGCAGCCCGGCGCAGCGCTTCGGCGTTGGTGCTGTCGAGTTCGTCGATGATCTCGCGCGCGACCCCGGCCGGCCAGTGCTCCATGCTCTAGCGCACGAGCGTGGCGGCGGCGGAGGCGGCGATGGTCTCGACCCCGAAGAGGTTGACGACCCCGAGCACCATGGCGAGCGCCGGCACCGCCAGCAGCACCCAGTGCAGCGCCGGCATCCGCCCGTCGAGCGGCTCCGCGGCTTCGCCGAAATACATGAGGTAGACGATCCGCAGGTAATAGAAGGCGCCGATGACGCTGGCGACGACGCCGGCCACGGCCAGCCAGACGAGGTCCGCATCCACCGCCGCCTTGAGGACGTAGAACTTCCCGAAGAACCCGACCAGCGGCGGCACGCCGGCAAGGCTGAACATCAGCACCGCCAGCGCCGCGGCCCGGGCCGGCTCGACGCGGGAATAGAGCCCGAGCGAGGCGATCTCGGTTACCGGCTGGCCGTCGCGCTCCATGTTGAGGATGAAAGCGAAAACGCCGACGTTCATGGTCACGTAGATCGCCAGGTAGATGAGCAGCGCCTGCGCGCCGAACGCCGTCCCCGCCGCGAGGCCCATCAGCGCGTAGCCCATGTGGCCGATCGACGAATAGGCCATCAGCCGCTTGATGTTGCGCTGACCGATCGCCGCGACCGAGCCGACGAACATCGACGCTACGGAGAGCAGCGCCAGGATCTGCTGCCAGTCCCCCACCGCACCACCGAAGGCCCCGAAGAGCAGCCGTGCGAACATCGCCGCCGCCGCCGCCTTGGGCGCGGTGGCGAAGAACGCGGTCACCGGGGTGGGAGAGCCCTCGTAGACGTCGGGCGTCCACATGTGGAACGGCACCGCCGAGACCTTGAAGGCGATGCCCGCCGCCAGGAACACCAGACCGAAGACCATGCCGACCGGCAGGGGCTCGGTCCCGATGGTCTCGGCGATCCCGGCGAAGCTGGTGGTGCCGGTGAAGCCATAGGTGAGGCTGGCGCCATAGAGCAGCAGGCCCGAGGAAAGCGCCCCCAGCACGAAGTACTTCAACCCCGCTTCGGTCGAGCGGAGCGAGTCCCGCCGGAAGGCCGCGACCACGTAGAGCGCCAGGCTCTGCAGCTCGAGGCCCATGTAGAGCACGATGAGATCCCGGGCCGAGACCATGATCATCATGCCCACGGTGGCGAGCACGATCAGCACCGGGTACTCGAACTTCATCAGCCCGGCTTTTTCCAGGTAGTCGTGGCTGAGCGCCAGAGCCGCCGCGGCGCCGAAGAGGATCATCACCTTGGCGAAGCGCGCGAAGCCGTCGCTCACGAAGGATCCGTCGAACGCCTCCCGGGCCCCGGCAGGCTGGAAGGCGACCCAAAGCCCGGCGGCCACCAGCAGGATCGACGAGGCCCAGAGCACCGGGCTGCCCACCTCGCGCCCGGCATAGGCGCCCCACATCAGGGCGATCATGGCCCAGACCGCGAGCACGGCCTCCGGGGCGACGACGTTCAAATGCTCGGCCAGCATCGCGGGCGCCTCCGGTTCAGTTGGCGGCGAAGGCGGCGGCCGAGTGGGCCGCGGCCAACGCCGTGTCGGTGTGATCGATCAGCGCCGCCACCGACGGCCCGATCATGTCGAGAACCAGCGACGGATAGACGCCGAGGAGCAGCATCGCCGCAACCAGCGGCACGAAGATCAGCTTCTCGCGGCCGTCCATGTCGCGGATGGTCTTCAGGCTCTCCTTGATGAGATCGCCGAAGACCACCCGGCGATAGAGCCAAAGCGCGTAGCAGGCCGATAAGATCACGCCGGTGGCGGCGAAGAATGCCACCCAGGTCGAGACCTGGAACACGCCCGCCAGGGTCAGGAACTCGCCCACGAACCCGCTCGTGCCGGGCAGCCCGACATTGCCAAGGGTGAACAGCATGAACACCAGCGCATAGACCGGCATCCTGACCGCCAGGCCGCCGTAGGCCGCGATCTCGCGGGTGTGCATCCGGTCGTAGATGACTCCGACGCAGAGGAAGAGCGCCCCGGAGATGAAGCCGTGGGAGAGCATCTGGAAGATCGCGCCGTCGAGCCCCTGCCGGTTGAGCGCGAAGATCCCCATGGTGACGAAGCCCATGTGCGCCACCGACGAATAGGCGATGAGCTTCTTCATGTCCTCCTGCATCATCGCCACGAGGCTCGTGTAGATGATGGCGACCACGCTGAGCGTGAAGACGAAGTTCGCCATGAGGTCCGAGGCAACCGGGAACATCGGGATCGAGAAGCGCAGGAACCCGTAGCCCCCCATCTTCAGGAGGATCGCCGCCAGGATCACCGAGCCGGCCGTTGGCGCCTGCACATGGGCGTCGGGGAGCCAGGTATGCACCGGCCACATTGGCATCTTCACGGCGAAGGACGCGAAGAACGCCAGCCACATCAGCGTCTGCACCCCGCCGACGATGGTGAAGCCCATCACCCGCATGGTGTCCGACGCGAACGGATAGGTGAGCAGCGTCGGGATGTCCGTGGTGCCGGCCTGGTAGTACATGGCGATCATCGCCACCAGCATCAGCACCGAGCCGAAGAAGGTGTAGAGGAAGAACTTGAAGGACGCGTAGATCCGGTTCGCCCCGCCCCAGATGCCGATGATCAGGAACATCGGGATCAGGCCACCCTCGAAGAAGAGGTAGAAGAGCACGAGGTCGAGCGCGCAGAAGACGCCGAGCATCAGCGTCTCGAGCACCAGGAACGCGACCATGTATTCCTTGACCCGGTCGGTGACGTTCCAGCTCGCCGCGATGGTCAGCGGCATCAGGAATGTGGTCAGCATCACGAACAGCACCGAGATGCCGTCGACGCCCATCTTGTAGGTGAGCCCGCCGATCCACGCCTGCTCTTCGACGAACTGGAAGCCCGCGTCGGAGGCATCGAACCCGAAGAGCACGAAAAGCGAAAGCAGGAACGTCGCCGTCGTGGTGAAGAGCGCCAGCAGCTTGGCGTTCCTCTGCGCAAGTTCGTCCTCGCCGCGCAGGAACACGAGCAGCACCACGGCGCCGATCATCGGCAGGAAGGTGACGAGAGAGAGGAGTGAGTTCATCGCCCGGCACTCCCCAACCCGAGCCAGAGCATCAGGACCACGAGGCCCAGCACCATCGCGAAGGCGTAGTGGAAGAGATATCCCGACTGGGCGCGACCCGCGAGCCGGGTGAACCAGGGCACGATCCCCATGGCAATCCCGTTGAGCGTGCCGTCGATCACCCCGCCGTCGCCGCCTTTCCAGAACACCGTGCCGATCCACTGGGCCGGCCGGACGAACAGGAAGGCGTAGATCTCGTCGAAGTACCACTTGTTGAGCAGGAAGCGGTAGAGCACCGGCTGCTGCCGGGCGAGGGCCTTGGGCATCTCCGGGTTCGCGATGTAGAACCAGTAGGCCACCGCCAGCCCGATCAGCATGGCGAAGAACGGCGAGACCTTGACCCAGACTGGCGCCTCGTGAGCGTGCTCGATCGTCTCGTTCTCCGGCCCGAAGAACACCGCGCCGATCGGCCCGCCGTGATCCACGGCCACCGCATGTCCTTCGGCCGGCGCGCCCTCGTGGGTCGGCTCCGCTGCCGGCGCGGCCTCCATCGGCGCGGGCGCCGCCTCGCCTTCGATGGTGGCCTCGGTCGCCGCGGGCTCGACCGCCTCCACCTCCGCATGGGCCGGAAGGCCGAACCAGGCGTTCATCTTCTCGTGGTTGCCGAAGAAGACACCGTACCAGATCATCCCGGCCAGGACCGACCCCACGGCCAGTACCCCGAGCGGGATCAGCATCGTGTTCGGGCTCTCGTGCGCGTGGTCGTAGGCGTGGTGATCCCCCTTCGGCTCGCCGAAGAAGGTCATGAAGATCAGCCGCCAGGAATAGAAGCTGGTGAAGCAGGCGGCGATCACCAGCGCCCAGAAGGCGAAGGTGGCGGCCCCGTTCGTCCCGGCCCAGGCGCTCTCGATGATCGCGTCCTTCGACAGGAAGCCCGCGAAGCCGATGTGGGTCAGCGGAATGCCGACGCCGGTGATCGCCAGCGTGCCGATCACCATCGCCCAGAAGGTCAGGGGGATCTTGTGGCGAAGCCCCCCGTAGTGGCGCATGTCCTGCTCGTGGTGCATGGCGGTGATCACCGAGCCGGCGCCGAGGAACAGCATCGCCTTGAAGAACGCGTGGGTGAAAAGGTGAAACATCGCCACCGGATAGGCGCCGACGCCCGCCGCCACGAACATGTAGCCGAGCTGCGAGCAGGTCGAGTAGGCGATGACGCGCTTGATATCGTTCTGCACGAGGCCGACCGTCGCGGCGAAAAAGGCGGTGGCGCCGCCGATGAAAGTGATGAAGGTGAGCGCGTGCGGCGCCCACTCCAGCACCGGCGACATCCGGCAGACCAGGAAGACCCCGGCGGTGACCATGGTCGCGGCATGGATCAGGGCCGAGACCGGCGTCGGGCCTTCCATCGCGTCCGGCAGCCAGGTGTGGAGGAGGAGCTGCGCCGACTTGCCCATGGCGCCGATGAAGAGCAGGAGCGAGGCGACCTCGGCCGCGTTCCAGTCCTGCCAGAGGAAGGTGATCTGGATGCCCGGCAGCGACGGCGCCGCGGCAAAGATGTCGGCGAGGTCGATGGAATCGACCAGCACGTAGAGCGTGAAGATTCCGAGCAGGAAGCCGAAGTCGCCGACCCGGTTGACGATGAACGCCTTCATCGCGGCCGCCCCGGCGCTCTGCTTGCGATAATAGAACCCGATCAGCAGGTACGAGGCGACGCCCACGCCCTCCCATCCAAAGAAGAGCTGCAGCAGGTTGTCGGCGGTGACGAGCGCCAGCATCGCGAAGGTGAAGAACGACAGGTAGGCAAAGAACCGCGGCTTGTAGCTCTCGCCCTCTCGGAAGTTCTCGTCATGGGCCATGTAGCCGATGCTGTAGAGATGGACGAGCGACGACACCGTGGTCACCACCACCAGCATGATCGCGGTCAGCCGGTCGAGCCGGTACCCCCAGTCTGCAGCCAACGTGCCGGACTCAATCCAGCGGAAGTAGGGATGGCTGACCGTCTCGCCACCGAAGCTGAAGAACACAATCCAGGACAGGAGGCAGGCGAGGAAAAGAAGCGCGGTGGCGGTGTATGTGGCGCCCGTCTCGCTCAACCAGCGATAGCCGAAGCCACAGAGGATGGCGCCGATCAGCGGCGCGAAGAGGATGATCGTGACCATGGGTTCAGCCCTTCATCACGTTGATGTCCTCGACCGCGATCGTGCCGGTGTTGCGGAAGAAGCAGACCAGGATCGCGAGGCCGATCGCCGCCTCCGCCGCCGCGACCGTCAGCACGAAGAGCGTGAACACCTGCCCCACCAGATCGCCGAGATAGGCGGAGAACGCCACGAAGTTGATGTTGACCGCGAGCAGCATCAGCTCGATCGACATCAGTATGATGATGACGTTCTTGCGGTTGATGAAGATGCCGACGATGCCGGTGACGAACAGGATCGCCGCGACCGTCAGGTAGTGTCCAAGCCCGATCATGCCCCCTGCCCCGGTTTGATGTCGCGGAGTTCCACCGCCGTCTTCGGATCCCGCGCCATCTGGTCGAGCACGTTCTGCCGCTTGACCGAGACCCGCTTGCGAAGGGTAAGCACGATCGCGCCGATCATCGCCACCAAGAGGATCAGGCCCGCCACCTGGAAGAGGAAGACGTACTTGGTGTAGATCAGCATCCCCAGCGCCGCGGTGTTCTCCACCGTCTCCGGCGGCGGCGTCACCGCCGCGCGCATCTCCAGCGCCTGATCGCTCACCTCCCAGACCCCGAACGCGAAGCCGAGCTGCACCAGCAGCACCAGCCCGATCAAGAGCCCGACCGGCAGGAGCTTGCCCATCTCCGCCCTGAGCTCGGCGAAGTCGACGTCGAGCATCATCACCACGAACAGGAACAGCACCATCACCGCGCCGACATAGACGATCAGCATCAGCATCGCCACGAACTCGGCCCCGAGCAGCACGAAGAGCCCGGCCGCGGAGAAGAAGGCCAGGATCAGCCACAAGACCGAATGCACCGGGTTGCGGGCAAAGATCACCTGCACGCCGGCGACGACCGCGACGATGGCGAATAGGTAGAAGGCGAAGGCGGCGAACGCCATGTAGTCCCCCTCAGCGGTACGGCGCGTCTAGTTCCAGGTTGCGGGCGATCTCCGACTCCCAGCGGTCGCCGTTGGCCAGAAGCTTGGCCTTGTCGTAGAACAACTCCTCTCGGGTCTCGGTCGAGAACTCGAAGTTCGGGCCTTCCACGATCGCGTCCACCGGGCAGGCCTCCTGGCAGAAGCCGCAGTAGATGCATTTGGTCATGTCGATGTCGTAGCGCGTCGTCCGCCGCGAGCCGTCCGCGCGCGGCTCGGCGTCGATGGTGATCGCCTGCGCCGGGCAGATCGCCTCGCAGAGCTTGCAGGCGATGCACCGCTCCTCGCCGTTGGCATAGCGCCGGAGCGCATGCTCGCCGCGGAACCGCGGGGAGAGGGGCCCCTTCTCGTGCGGATAGTTCAGCGTCGCCTTCGGCCGGAAGAAGTACTTGAACCCCACGCGGAAGCCGCCGAGCATATCACCCAGCAGGAAGTACCACGCTGCACGGTCGAGCGGGATCGCCATCGTCAGCCTCCGATCCAGCGCTGGTAGGTTCCCCAGAACCAGCCGTATTGCGCGAACAGCCCCACCAGCACCACCCAACCGAGGGAGAGCGGCAGGAACACCTTCCAGCCGATCCGCATCAGCTGGTCGTAGCGGTAGCGGGGCACGAGCGCCTTCACCATCGAGAACATGAAGAACCAGGCGAGCATCTTCAGGAACAGCCACAGCGCCCCGTCCGGCAGCCCCGGGATCGGGCTGAGCCAGCCGCCGAAGAACAGGATCGATATCAGCGCGCACATGAAGAAGATGCTCATGAGCTCGCCGATCATGAACAAGAGGAACGGCGTCGACGAGTACTCCACCTGGTATCCGGCGACGAGCTCGCTCTCCGCCTCCGGCAGGTCGAACGGTGGCCGGTTGGTCTCGGCCAGTGCCGAGATGAAGAACAGCACCACCATCGGGAAATGCGGCAGCCAGTACCAGCTGAAGAGCCCCCAGTCGCCTTCCTGCGCCAGCACGATCCGGCTGAGGTTCAGCGACCCCGTCGAGATCAGCACGCCGACGATGATGAACCCCAACGACACCTCATAGGAGATCATCTGCGCCGCCGAGCGCAGCCCGCCCAGGAACGGGTACTTCGAGTTCGAGGCCCAGCCGCCCATGATGATCGCGTAGACGTGCAGGCTCGAGATCGCGAAGATGAACAGGATCCCGACGTTCATGTCCGAGATCACCCAGCCCGGCGCCCAGGGGATCACCACCCAGACGATCACCGGCAGCACGAAGCTCACCATCGGCGCCATCAGGAACACCGCCTTGTCGGCCCCGGCGGGGATGACGATTTCCTTGACGATGTACTTCAGGAAGTCGGCGAAACTCTGCAGCAGGCCCCAGGGACCGACCACGTTCGGCCCGCGCCGCATCTGCACCGCCGCCCAGATCTTGCGGTCGCCGTACATGAGGAACGCGAGGCTCACAAGCACCACGACGGTCACCGCCAGGCACTGGACCAGGATCAGGAGAAACAGGCCGAAGCCGTGTGAAAAGAAGTCCATCCCCTACTCCGCCGCCAGCGGCCGGACCCGCTCGCTCGCCAGTTTCGTGAGCTCCGCCATCACCCCGCTCGCTCGCATCACCGGGTTGGCGAGATAGTGCTGGGCCACCGCGGACCGGAAGTCCCTGGTCCCGGACATACCGCCCGCGTCCAGCGGCGTCCACGCGTTTTCCGGCACGATGTCGAGCCGCGCCAGGTGCGGCACCACCTCGAACATCGCCACCCGCAACTCCGCGAGCGAGTCGAACGGCAGCGTCGCGCCGAGCTCCGCCGACAGCGCCCGCAGCACCGCCCAGTTCTCTCGCGCGTCCCCCGGTGGAAAGCCCGCCCGGTTCGCCATCTGCGGCCGCCCCTCGGTGTTGACGAAGATGCCCGGCTCCTCCACCCAGGCCGCGCCGGGCAGGATCACGTCCGCCCGGTGCGCGCCGCGGTCGCCGTGGCTGCCCTGGTAGACCACGAACGGCCCGGCCGGCACGTCGATCTCGTCGGCACCGAGGTTCAAAACAACCTCCGCCCCGTCCAGCGCCGCCTCGATACCGCCCTCGGTGACACAGCCGAGGTCCATCGCCCCGACCCGACTCGCCGCCGTGTGCAGCACCAGCAGCCGCGATTGCGACGCATCGCAGACCTTCAGCAGCTGACCGAGCACCGCCGCACCGTCGTCGCCGCCGAGCGCGCCCTGTCCGACGACCACCAGCGTGGCCGCCGCCTTCAGATCGTCGCCATAGTCCATCCCGGCGAGGCGGGCCAACGCCTCCGTTCCGTTGCCGAGGTGCTCGTAGCCGTAGGTCAGGTCCACCGCCTCGCCCACCACGGAGATCGCCGCCCCGCGCAGCCAGGCCTTGCGGATCCGCGCGTTCAGGACCGGCGCCTCCACCCGCGGATTGGTCCCGACCAGCAGGATCCGCTCCGCCCCGTCGATGTCGGCGATCGCCGCGGTCCCGACATAGGCGCCGCGGTTTCCGGCCGGCAGCTTGGCGCCATCGGTCCGGCACTCGACCGCCCCGCCAAGTCCTTCGACCAGCACCTTCAACGCGAACGCCGCTTCCGTCGGCACCAGGTCGCCGACCAGCCCCGCCACCTTCTTGCCCTTCACCGCCGCGGCCACCGCCGCGAAGGCCTCGCCCCAGGTCGCCGCCCGGAGACGCCCGTCCTCGCGGATGTAGGGCTTGTCCAGCCGCTGGCGCCGGAGGCCGTCCCAGATGAACCGCGACCGGTCCGCCAGCCACTCCTCGTTCACCCCGTCGTTGTTCCGCGGCAGGATACGCATCACCTCGCGCCCCTTGGCGTCCACCCGGACGTTCGAGCCCAGCCCGTCCATCACGTCGATCAACTCGGTCTTGGTCAGCTCCCAGGGCCGCGCCGTGAACGCGTAGGGCTTCGAGGTCAGCGCTCCCACCGGGCAGAGGTCGATGACGTTCCCCTGCATCTCGCTGGTCAGCATCTGGCCGAGATAGCTGGTTATCTCGCTGTCCTCGCCGCGGCCGGTCTGCCCCATCTCCGGGACGCCCGCGACCTCGGTGATGAACCGCACGCACCGGGTGCAGGAGATGCAGCGGGTCATGCAGGTCCCGACCAGCGGCCCGAGATCCGGGTCGATCGCCGCCCGCTTCGGCTCGCGGTAGCGGCTGAAGTCGACACCATAGGCCATCGCCTGGTCCTGCAGGTCGCACTCGCCGCCCTGATCGCAGATCGGGCAATCCAGCGGGTGGTTGATGAGCAAGAACTCCATCACCCCTTCGCGCGCCTTCTTCACCATCGGCGACTTGGTCTTGACCTGCGGCGGCTGCCCCTCCGGCCCCGGTCGCAAGTCCTTCACCTGCATGGCGCAGCTCGCCGCCGGCTTCGGCGGCCCACCGACGACCTCGACCAGGCACATCCGGCAATTGCCGGCGATGCTGAGCCGCTCGTGGTAGCAGAACCTCGGGATCTCGACCCCGGCCACCTCGCAGGCCTGCAGCAGCGTGAGCCGCGGATCGACCTCGATTTCCGTCCCGTCGATGATCAGTTTGCGCAGGTCGCTCATTCCGCCTCCCACCGCACCTCCCGGCGCGGATTCGTCACTTCAGATACGCTCAGGCCGGCCGGTTCGGCATCGCCGGCCACTGCTTGAACGCCAGCACGTAGAGCATGATCAGGTTCACCAGCGGGATCAGCATCAGGAGCGCCATCCAACCGCTGTGCCCGGTCCGGCTCCATAGCTTCCAGAACGGGATGATCAGCACCGCGATGTAGATCAGCAGGACGATCAGGCTGCCGAACCCGTAGCTGCCGGACTCGATGATTTCGGTCTGAGACTCCACTGCCCTCTCCTCGTCCCTATTCCGCCGCGACCGCGGCGCATGCCCGCGTCCGCCAGAGCCTTGCCTCCTTGGCCCAGGCCCAGCCGAACGCCTCGTCGCTGTCGCCGTGCGCCTTCAGGTGCGCCAGCCGTGCCAGCGCCTCGTCCAGTGTCGGCCGATGCCCCGCGGGCACCCACCACATCACGAAGTGCATCTCCCCGAGCACCTCGAACCACTCCTGCCGCCGCTCGTAGAACTGCCGATGCACGGTGTTCCACACGAACGTCTCGAGGGTCTCCACGCTTTCCCAGACCGTCAGGTTCGACACGAACCGCGGGTCCCCGCCGATCTTGGCCTCGGTGTTACCGGTTCCGGGCTCACCGGAACCCTCCATCATCCACACGAAGCCCGGCATCCGCTTGCCGAGCCCGTTCACCCGGTCCAGCGCCGCCATGAACTCCGCCACCCGCGGGTTATCGGTATCGGCCACCAGCCGGCCGATGTTGAGCTGGGCGAGGTGCATGGCGCCGTCCCTCATCGGTTAACCCCGTTAACCTCTGGCGTAAAGACGCACGCCCGGTACATGCATTGTGCATGCGATGTACATGAGTTGTACATTTAACGTCCCGCCGTTAATCTCTGTTTCCGCGACGTTTTCCTCACTCAGCCGCAACCGCGCTGACCCGCCCGGTCCGCTTCGCCTTGATCCGGTCCTCGATCTCGTCCCGGAAGTGCCGCACCAGCCCCTGGATCGGCCACGCCGCCGCATCCCCGAGCGCGCAGATCGTGTGGCCCTCCACCTGCTTGGTCACGTCGAGAAGCATATCGATTTCAGCGGGTTCCGCGTCCCCGGTCACCAGCCGGTCCATCACCCGCATCATCCAGCCGGTGCCCTCCCGGCACGGCGTGCACTGGCCGCAGCTCTCGTGCTTGTAGAACTTCGAGAGCCGCCAGATCGCCTTGATGACGTCGGTCGACTGATCCATCACGATCACCGCCGCCGTCCCCAGCCCCGACTTCTGCTCCTTGAGCCAGTCGAAGTCCATTATTGCGTCATCACAAACACTTGCCGGCAAAAGCGGAACCGACGCGCCCCCCGGGATCACCGCCTTGAGATTCTTCCAGCCGCCCCTGACCCCGCCGCAATGCTTGTCGATCAGGTCTCTCAGCGTAATCGACATCGCATCCTCGACCACGCAGGGATGGTTCACGTGCCCCGACACCGCGTAGACCTTGGTGCCGGCATTGTTCGGCCGCCCGAAGCTCGCGAACCACCCCGGCCCCCGCCGCAGGATCGTAGGCGCCACCGCGATCAACTCGACGTTGTTGACCGTGGTCGGACACCCATAGAGCCCGGTATTCGCCGGGAACGGCGGCTTCAGCCGCGGCATCCCCTTGCGCCCCTCGAGGCTCTCCAGCAGCGCCGTCTCCTCGCCGCAGATGTACGCGCCGGCGCCGTGGACCACGTAGAGATCGAAGTCCCACCCCGACCCTGCCGCATTTTTCCCAAGCAATCCAGCGTCATAGCACTCGTCGATCGCCACCTGCAGCGCCTCGCGCTCGCGGATGTACTCGCCTCGGATGTAGATGTACCCAGCATTCGCGCCCATCCCGAACCCGGCGATCAGGCAGCCCTCGATCAGCGTATGCGGATCGTGGCGCATGATCTCCCGGTCCTTGCAGGTCCCGGGCTCGGATTCGTCGGCGTTCACGACCAGATAATGCGGCCGCCCGTCGGACTGCTTCGGCATGAACGACCACTTTAGCCCGGTCGGAAACCCCGCCCCACCCCGGCCACGCAGACCGCTCGCCTTCATCTCCTCGACGATCTTCTCGCGCCCCCGGCCGATCAGCCCGGCGGTATCGTCCCATTGCCCCCGCGCCCGCGCCCCGGCCAGGCTGCGGTCAAACATGCCGTAGAGGTTGGTGAAGATGCGATCCTTGTCCGCCAGCATCCGTCTCTTCCTTCCGGCCCCGCGTGGACCTCAGTACGCCTCAGTAAACATCGCCCTTGTCGACGCGCTGCGAGAAATCGGTCTCGCCGCCCGTCGCCAGGATCTTCGCCTGCCCGACCCAGTCGTCACGACTCGCCCGACCGTGGAACCCTTCGAGATTCTCGTCGACCCAACCCAATTCCGCCGGGGTCCACGCCGCGATCTGGTCGAAGTGATAAAACCCCAGGCTGTGGAGAAGCTCCTCCAGCTTCGGCCCTACCCCCTTGATTTTCTTCAGATCGTCAGGGCCACCCTCCCGCGGCTGCGCAAGCGCGGCAGGCCGCGTGCCTTCACCCGTCTCAGGCTCGGCTGGCGAAACCGGGGGCGCCGCAACCTCGTCCGAGGGCCGTGCCGAGATTGTCACGCTTTTTGCTTTGCTGGTCGCCCGGGCAGTCACTTCCTCGACGGCCCGGCTCGCAGCCGAACCGAGCGCGCGCACCGCCTCGCTGGCATGGTGCGCCGCGCGTGCAACCTCGCCGCCCGGGGTCTGGGGAAACTCCGGGGGCTTGCCCGGCCGCGCCTGGTTCGCGCGCGACCCTGAGCGCGGAACCGTCGGAGCCACGACAGTGTTCGGCGGCGGCAGCGGCTTCCCGGCGAAGGCAGCCAGGAATGCCCCGACCGCGATAAAGATGATGATGCCGAAGAACAAACCGGCGCCGGCCCCCGCTCCGGCGATGCGGCCGATCACCACGGCAAACGTAGCGCCGGCAACAAGCGCTCCCACCCAAAGCAGAACCGCCCAGAACAGGTCGAAGGAGGCCCTTTGCTGCATCTGTGCCATCAGTAGACCTCCCCCTTGTCCACCCTCTGCGAAAACTCCGTCTCGCCGCCCGACGCCAGGACCTTCGCCTGGCCTGTCCAGTCGTCACGACTCGCCCGGCCATGGAACCCTTCGAGATTCTCGTCGACCCAAGCCAGTTCCGCCGACGTCCATGCCGCGATTTGGTCGAAGTGATAGAACCCCATGCTGTGGAGAAGCTCCTCCAGTTTCGGCCCTACGCCCTTGATCTTCTTCAGATCGTCCGCGCCGCCCTCCCGCGGGCCGTCAAGCCGCGCCGGTCGACCCGAGTCGCCGCCCGCGGCCGGCGCTGCAACCGGTTCGCCAAGCGCCCGCGCCGCCTCGCCCGCGGCGCGCGCCGCACTGCGCACCCGCTCGCTGATCGGGTTGGATGCCGGATCCGGCGGCGGCGTGTGCACCGTCGCCGCCGGCGCCGTCACCGGGGCCACCGGCTCCGCGATCGGTGCCGCCGGCTGCGGTTCCGAAACCGGCGCCGCTGCAACCGGCTCCGGCGCGGTCACGCGATGGTGGTGCTCCTCGTGCCCCACCACCGGCCGGTCGTCGGCCTTGGGCCCGAGCATGAAGCTCAGGACCGCAATCAGCACCACGAAGGCGACCCCGCCGAAAACCAGCCCCGTCGGCGCGCCCTCTCCCGACAGCGAGGCAATGAGAAACCCGATCAGCAGCGCCCCGACGAGCGCTCCGCCCCAGCTCACCAAGGACCAGAACACCGGCCCCTTGTCCATGTGCCGTTCCGCCATCCTCAACCTCCCGCGCGCGCCGTCATTTGTCTTCTTCGATCTGCTCGTGTGCGTGAGGCGTATCGCCCTCTTCCGCGAGTTGGCGGGCCTGCTCGACCCAGCCGTCGCGGCTCACGCGGCCGTGGAACCCTTCCAGGTTCTCGTCGACCCAGGCCACCTCCTCCGGCGTCCAGGACGCGACCTGCTCGAAGTGGAAATATCCCAGCGAATGCAGCAGTTCCTCGAGCGCCGGCCCGACGCCCTTGATCAGTTTCAGGTCGTCCGGTCGGCCCCCCCGCGGCGCCGCCAACCCCTCGGGCTTACGGCGCTCCACCTCGGGTCCGTGGTCGCTCTCCACCCGGTCGTCGATCCGCGGTCGCCGCTGCGCACCGTCGATCACCGTGCGCGGCGACGGCTCGTCCCCAGTGATCCGCGCCACCGTATCCCCCAGCCGCTCGGCAAGCGTCACCGAGGCGTTGGCGTCGAGGTCGCGCGGCGCCCCGGTGAGGCTGGTCAGTCCGCCAAGCGGCTCCGACGCGAACCGGCCGTTCTGCGGCCCCGGCACCGGCACCTCACCGCGGGCGAAGGCATCGAGCAGATCCGCAAACTTCTCCGCGGTCAGGTCCTCGTAATAGTCCTTGCCAATCTGCGCCATCGGCGCGTTGGCGCAGGCGCCGAGGCACTCGACCTCCTCCCATGAGAACTTGCCGTCGGCCGAGACCTCGTGCGGATGCGCCGCTATCTTTTCCCGGCAGACCGCCATCAATTCCTCCGCCCCGCAAATCATGCAGGACGTCGTGCCGCAAACCTGCACATGAGCAATGCTGCCAACCGGTTGCAGCTGGAACATGAAGTAGAAGGTCGCGACCTCCAGGACCCGGATATAGGCCATACCCAGCATCCGCGCGATCTCCTCGATCGCCGGTTTGCTGACCCAGCCCTCCTGCTCCTGCGCCCGCCACAGCAGCGGGATCACCGCGCTCGCCTGCCGCCCCTCGGGATACTTCGCGATCTGTCCCTGGGCCCATTCGGCATTGGCGGGCGTGAAAGCGAAGCTCTCGGGCTGCTCGTGATACAGTCGGCGCAGCATCAGCGATCGACCTCCCCGAACACGATGTCGAGCGATCCCAGGGCGGCCGAAACGTCCGCGAGCATGTGTCCCCGACAGATGTGGTCCATCGCCGCCAGGTGCGGATAGCCCGGCGCCCTGAGCTTCACCTTGTACGGCTTGTTGCTGCCGTCCGAGACCAGGTACACACCGAACTCCCCCTTCGGCGCCTCGACCGCGGCATAGACCTCCCCCTCGGGCACGTGAAAGCCCTCGGTGTAGAGCTTGAAGTGATGGATCAGCGCCTCCATCGACGACTTCATCACGGCGCGCGACGGCGGGCTGATCTTGCCGCGCGTCATCACCGGCTGGCCCTTGCACTCGTTGATCTTGGCCACCGCCTGCTCGATGATCTTCGTCGACTCCCGCATCTCCCACATCCGGCACAGATACCGGTCGTAGCAATCGCCGTTCTTGCCCAGCGGGATCTTGAAGTCGAACTCGTCGTAGCACTCGTAGGGCTGGCTGCGGCGCAGGTCCCAGGCGATGCCCGAGCCCCGCACCATCACCCCGGAGAACCCTAGCTCCTGGCACTCCTCCTTGCTTACCACCGCGATGTCCACGTTGCGCTGCTTGAAGATGCGGTTCTCGGTCAGGAGCGACTCGATGTCGTCGAGGACGGCCGGAAACGCTCTGGCCCAGACCAGAATGTCGTCCAGCAAATCCTGCGGCAGATCCTGATGTACCCCGCCGGGCCGGAAATAGGCGGAGTGCAGCCGCGCCCCGCAGGCCCGCTCGTAGAACACCATCAGCTTCTCGCGCTCCTCGAAGCCCCAGAGCGGCGGCGTCAGCGCGCCCACGTCCATCGCCTGCGTGGTGACGTTGAGGAGGTGGTTCAGGACCCGCCCGATCTCCGAATAGAGCACCCGGATCAAAGACCCCCGCCGCGGCACCGGCGTCTCGGTCAGCTTCTCGATCGCCAGGCACCAGGCGTGCTCCTGGTTCATCGGCGCTACGTAGTCTAGCCGGTCGAGATACGGCAGGTTCTGCAGGTATGTCCGGCTCTCCATCAGCTTCTCGGTGCCTCGGTGCAGCAACCCGATGTGCGGATCGCACCGCTCGACGATCTCGCCGTCGAGCTCCAGCACCAGTCGGAGCACCCCGTGTGCAGCCGGATGCTGCGGCCCGAAGTTGATGTTGAAGTTCCGGATCTTCTGCTCGCCGGGCAGGACCTCGTTGCCGTCCATGCTCAGGCCCCCTTCTTCTCGTCGCCCGGCAGGATGTATTCTGCGCCCTCCCAGGGGCTCATGAAGTCGAACTGCCGGTATTCCTGGGTGAGCTTCACCGGCTCGTAGACCACCCGCTTCTGCTCTTCGTCGTAGCGGAGCTCGACATACCCCGTAGTCGGGAAATCCTTGCGGAGCGGATGCCCGCGAAATCCGTAGTCGGTTAGAATCCGCCGCAGGTCAGGGTGCCCCGAGAACAGGATCCCGTACATGTCGAAGACCTCGCGCTCGTACCAGTCCGCACTCGGGAACTCCCCCACGATCGACGGTACCAGTTCGTCCTCGCGCACCTCGGCCCGCACCCGGATGCGCTGGTTCAGGTGCATACTGAGGAAGTGATAGACCATGTCGAAGCGCTTCTCACGCGCCGGCCAGTCGACGGCGGTGATGTCAATCAGCGTGGTGAAGCGGCAGCTCGAGTCGGATTTCAGATAGGAGACGAACTCCGGGATCATGCTCGGCGGAACGGTGACGTTCAGCTCGCCATACACGATCTCGGCCGTCAGCACCGAGTCGTCCTGACGCTGGACGATGGTCTCCCTCAGATCGTCGAGAGCGGCGATGTCCATGTCGTTTCCCCCCGGGTTTCCGTCACCGAACTATGGTGCCAGTCCGCCGAATCTTCCGTTGCAGCTGCAGGATGCCGTAGAGCAGCGCCTCCGCGGTCGGCGGGCACCCCGGCACGTAAATGTCCACCGGCACGATGCGGTCGCAGCCCCGGACCACCGAATAACTGAAGTGATAGTAGCCGCCGCCGTTGGCACAGGACCCCATCGAGATCACGTAGCGCGGCTCCGGCATCTGGTCGTAGACCTTGCGCAATGCCGGCGCCATCTTGTTGGTCAGCGTGCCGGCCACGATCATCAGGTCCGACTGCCGCGGGCTCGCCCGCGGCGCCGTGCCGAACCGTTCCAGATCGTAGCGCGGCATCGAGGTCTGCATCATCTCGACCGCACAGCAGGCAAGACCGAACGTCATCCAGTGCAGCGACCCGGTACGCGCCCAGTTGATCGCCGCCGCCGTCGAGGTGACGATGAACCCTTTGTCGGCCAGCTCGTCGCTGAAGACCTGGAACTTCTCCGGTGCCCCAGGAAACGCACCCACCGGCGGTACCGCATGCGGCTTGCCGGCCTCGGCTGCCGGGATGAACACGCCGTCCGGCGTGGCGGTCTCGGACTGGGTGTCGGCGACGTCGTCCCTTACTCCCATTCCAACGCCCCTTTCTTCCACTCGTAGGCGAAGCCGATCGTGAGCACCGCGAGGAACACCATCATCGACCAGAAGCCGAACAGCCCGATATGCTGGAAGCTCACCGCCCAGGGAAATAGGAACGCCACCTCTAGATCGAAGATGATGAACAGGATCGACACCAGGTAGAAGCGCACATCGAACTTCATCCGCGCATCGTCGAAGGCGTTGAATCCGCACTCGTAAGCCGAGATCTTCTCCGGGTCCGGATGGCTGACGGCCACCAGCGCCGCGGCGACCAGGAAGACCAGCCCCAGGGCGATGGCAAGACCGAGAAAGATCAGGACCGGAAGGTACTCGCGCAGCAGTTCACTCAACTCCGCCCTCCTTCGCTCGCGCCGTCCCACGGGGTCGGCGCAACCCGCCGAGAGGCTTATCTGCCGCAGCGCACAAGGTCAACCGAACCGCAGACCGCCTCCACCCCGACTTTCGCACGTTTCGAGGCGAGTGCAACAGCCCCCGGGGCATCGCGCCCGGCGATAGCCGCCATGACGAGATAACATTTCACCTTTCGGCCACCGGTCCCCATCTCTGTCTGGTCCCGCATAGGGACAACCGCTTGCGCGCCCCGTTCCGGACGGTTGCGGCTGGCAGATGACATTCCGTCCGTGGACCGGCGGCAGAGTCCCCCGGCGGCGCACCGCGCCGGCCGGGGTCGACGTTTCCGGCCTCGGCCGAAGCAAAAAAAGGATGATTTGAAATGACTTGGTTCGCTCGAACCCTCACCCGCCGTCAGGCGGCCGCCCGACACCGCCGCGAGCTCGCGCATCTCGCGAGCTTGCCGGAATACCTGCTGCGCGACATGGGCCTGACCCTCGACGGCGCGGCGGCCCTTGCCCATCATTTCTCCGGCGGCAAGGGCGAGTAGCCGTCGAGACAATGGAAACATGACCGCGGACAAACGTGTTACGGGATAATGCTAGATCCGCAGGGACCGCAAAGGAGCACCCAACCATGTCCCCCCGTGACCCCGACCCGCTTGCGCCTGCGGTCCATCACGTCGCCCTTGCCCGGACCCTCCGCGCCCGGGCGATCCGTGTCGCGATGCTGCGGCTCGTCCGGCCCGGCTACTCCGCTGCCTCCTGATAGCTCTCGAGAGGCGGGCACGAGCACACCAGGTGTCGGTCCCCGTAGACGTTGTCCACCCGGTTGACCGGCGCCCAGTACTTGTCCACCCGGAACGCCCCCGGCGGGAAGCAGGCCTGCTCGCGGCTGTACGGCCGGTCCCAGTCCCCCACCAGGTCCTCGACCGTGTGCGGCGCGTTCCTGAGCGGGTTGTTCTCGACGTCCATCTCGCCGCGCTCGATCGCCGCCGCCTCCTCCGCGATCGCCAGCATCGCCGTGCAGAACCGGTCGAGCTCCGCCTTCGGCTCGCTCTCGGTCGGCTCGATCATCAGCGTGCCCGCAACCGGCCAGCTCATCGTCGGCGCGTGGAAGCCGCAGTCGATCAGCCGCTTGGCGACGTCGTCCACCGTCACCCCGGCGCGCTCCTTCAGCACCCGGGTGTCGACGATGCACTCGTGCGCCACCCGCCCGTTCCGTGAGAACAGGATCGGAAACGCCGGCGCCAGCCGCGCCGCAATGTAGTTGGCGTTGAGGATCGCGATCCGCGTCGCCTGCGTCAGCCCGGCACCGCCCATCATCAGGCAGTACGCCCACGAGATCGTCAGCAGCGACGGCGAGCCGAAGTCCGCCGCACTCACCCGCCCCGCACCCCCCGGCCGCCCCGGCAGGTACGGCGCCAGGTGCGCCTTCACCCCGATCGGCCCCATCCCCGGCCCGCCACCGCCATGCGGGATGCAGAAGGTCTTGTGCAGGTTCAGGTGGCTCACGTCCGACCCGAAGTCCCCCGGCCGCGCCAGCCCGACCAGCGCGTTCATGTTGGCACCGTCGAGATAGACCTGCCCGCCATGCCGGTGGGTGATCTCGCACACCTCCCGCACCGTCTCCTCGAACACCCCGTGCGTCGACGGATAGGTGATCATGCAGGCCGCCAACCGCTCCCCCGCCGCCTCCGCCTTCGCCCGGAAGTCCGCGACGTCGACGTCGCCGTTCTCCGCCGCCTTCACCACGACGACCTTCATCCCCGCCATCTGCGCGCTGGCGGGATTGGTCCCGTGCGCCGAGGTTGGGATCAGGCAGACGTCCCGCTCTGCGTCCCCGCGGCTCGCATGGTACGCCCGGATCGTCAGCAGCCCCGCGTACTCGCCCTGCGCCCCGGAATTCGGCTGCATCGAGAACGCGTCGTAGCCGGTGATCGCGCAGAGCTTGCCGCAGAGGTCGCCGATCACCTCCTCGTAGCCCTCCGTCTGGTCCGACGGCACGAACGGATGGATGTCCGCGAACTCCGGCCAGCTCAGCGCCATCATCTCCGCGGTGGCGTTGAGCTTCATCGTGCACGACCCGAGCGGGATCATCGCCCGGTCGAGCGCCAGGTCCCGGTCCGCCAGCCGCCGCATGTAGCGGGTGATCTCCGCCTCCGCCCGGTTCATGTGGAATATCGGGTGCGTCAGGTACGCGCTTGTCCTGATGAGGTTTTCCGGCAGCCGGTACTCGTGGTCCAGCGCCCGGTCCAGCATGTCCCCGCCGAACGCCCGCCACACCGCCTGCGTATGCTCCCGCCGCGTCCGCTCGTCGAGCGAGATGCCGATCCGGTCGGTCCCGATCTTCCGCAGGTTGATCCCCTCGGCCACCGCCGCCTTCAGGATCACCCCCTGCAGCCCGCCGACCTTCACCGTGATCGTGTCGAAGAACGTCGTCGGCGCCACCTCGAAGCCGAGGCTCTCCAGCCCCTTCGCCAGCCGCACCGTCTTGCGGTGGATCCGCTGGGCGATGGCCTTCAGCCCCTCCGGCCCGTGGAACACCGCGTACATCGACGCCATCACCGCGAGGAGCGCCTGCGCCGTGCAGACGTTCGACGTCGCCTTCTCCCGCCGGATGTGCTGCTCGCGCGTCTGCAGGCTCAGCCGGTACGCCCGGTTCCCGCGCGCGTCGATCGAGACGCCGACGATCCGCCCCGGCATCGACCGCTTCAGCTCGTCCTTCACCGCCATGTAGCCCGCATGCGGCCCGCCGTACCCGAGCGGCACCCCGAACCGCTGCGTCGAGCCCACCGCGATGTCCGCCCCCATCTCCCCCGGCGGCTTCAGGAGCGTCAGCGCCAGCGGATCCGCCGCGACGCAGGCCAGCGCCCCCGCCGCGTGCAGCGCCGCGATCGGCCCGGCGAAGTCGTGCACGTCGCCGTAGGTCCCCGGATACTGGAAGATCGCCCCGAACACCGCCCCCGCGTCGAGGTCGGCGAAGGGATCCCCCACCACCACCTCCCAGCCATAGGGCTCGGCCCGCGTCCGGATCACGTCGATCGTCTGCGGATGGCAGCCCCGGTCGACGAAGAACGCCCCGCCCTTCGCCTTCGCCGCCCGCTGGCACAGCGCCATCGCCTCCGCCGCCGCCGTCGCCTCGTCGAGCAGCGACGCGTTCGCCACGTCGAGCCCGGTCAGGTCGCAGACCATCGTCTGGTAGTTGAGCAGCGCCTCGAGCCGCCCCTGGCTGATCTCCGGCTGGTACGGCGTGTACGCGGTGTACCAGGCCGGGTTCTCCAGGATGTTCCGCTGGATCACCGGCGGCGTCACCGTGCCGTAGTACCCCTGCCCGATCAGGCTGGTCAGCACCCGGTTCCGCCCCGCCACCTGCCGCAGCCGGTGCAGCGCCGCCTGCTCGGAGAGCGCCGGCCCCCAGTCCAGCGCCTCCGCCTGCCGGATCCCCTTCGGCACCGTCTCGTCGATCAGCCCCGCGAGGCTCTCCGCCCCCACCACCGCCAGCATCTCGGCGATCTCCGCCGGGCTCGGCCCGATATGCCGCCGGTTGGCGAAGTCGTAAGGATGGTACTCGGATTCCTGGAAGATCATGGCCCGTCCGCTGCCGGCTGCTCGCTGCCCGGCACTATGCGCAAAACCCCCGATCCGGGGCAAGGCCGGGGCCGCTTGAGTGTGCGTCGAGTTTCACGCACCGGTATCCGCTCCGTGTTTAGATACCCATGTGAGAGCGCTTCTCAGTCGACGCCCTGAGGATAAGATCGCGGAGCTACCGAAATGAGAAAGGCACGGATCATGAGGAGAGACAGGGCCCGCGAAGCTGCCAATAAGCAGAAAGAAAGCCCGCGAATGGATCCCCGCTTGTCAGACTTCTACGAGACCTGCCTGCACTGCGGCAACCCGTTCCACATTTCAGATGGAGTAATAACTTCTGAAGCTGCGCTCTGCGATGTCTGCAACGGCAGTTAGGCTTGAGCGCTAACCCCCCAAAACTATCGCACGAAATCCCGCCCCGTCACCGAGCCTCTTCCCCGGTCCCCAGCCGCTCCTGGATGAACCGCACCGCCAGCCCCAGCCCGTCCGGAGCGATCCCGTGCGCCACTCCCCGCGAGACGTGGGTCGCCACCTGCACCCCCGCCGCCGCCAGCCCCGCCTCGGCCTCCGCCATGCTCCCGAACGGCACCACCGGGTCCTGGTCGCCATGCACCAGCAGCACCGGCGGCCGCGACCGGATCTCCCCCGCCAGGCTCCCCGGTTCCAGCAGCCGCCCCGAGAACCCGACGATCCCCGCCAGCGCCGCCCGCCGCCGCAGCCCGACATGCAGCGCCATCATCGTCCCCTGGCTGAACCCGAACAGCACCGTGCGTTCCGGCGGCATCCCCTCCGCCTCGACGTCGTCGAGATACCGGTCCAGCGCCGCGAAGGCGCGCAGCGCCGAGGCCCGCGCCACGGCCTCCGGCGTCCCGTCCATCCACGGGATCGGAAACCACTGATAGCCATAGGGATTCCCCGGACACGGCTCCGGGGCGTTCGGCGCCAGGAACCGCGTCCGCGGCAGGTGCGGCGCCAGCGGCTCGGCCAACCCGATCAGGTCGCTGCCGTCCGCGCCATAGCCGTGCAGGAAGATGACGAGACTGTCGGCAGTGCCGGAGGCGGCGGCCCGCGAGGGCCCGGTCAGGGTGGTCATTGGCTGGCCTCGCGCAAGGGACCCGGGCGTGTTAGCACAATCGGGACCGACGGCAACCGCCCGCGCACGAGGGACCCGAGGTGACCGGACTGACTCACACCTTCGAGGCGCTGCTCGCCCACTACGGCGTCGCCGCGCTGTTTCTCACCATCACCTTCGAGACCCTCGGGGCGCCTCTGCCCGGCGAAAGCGCGCTGATCGCCGCCTCCGCGGCCGCCGCCCGCGGCGCCTTCCCCCTCCGCGACGTGGTCCTCGCCGCCTTCGCCGCCTCGGTCCTCGGGGACAACATCGGCTACCTGATCGGCCGCAAGCTCGGCCGCGACGCGCTCCTGCGCCACGGCCACCGCTTTGGCATCACCGAGACGGCCATGGCCAAAGCCGAGGCGATCACCGCCCGCTGGGGGCCTCTCATGGTGATTGTCGCCCGCTTCGTCGTGATTTTGCGCCAGCTCAACGGCCTCGTCGCCGGCAGCACCGGCATGCCATGGCCCCGCTTCGTTGCGGCCAACCTCGCCGGCGCCGCGCTCTGGGTCGGAGTCTGGACGACGCTCGCCTACCGGTTCGGCCACGACACCCGGATCGTGCCCTACCTCTGGCACCACCTCAATCTCGTCGCGATGGTGGCGATGCCACTCCTGATCCTGGCGCTCATCGCCCTCCACCTCCGCCATCGCCGGGCCTGAGCCCTGCGGTAAGGTAGACCGTCAGGCGATGTAGGCCCGGTACGCCTCCTCGTCCATCAGCCCCTCGAGCTCAGACGGATCCGCCAGCGTCATCTTGAAGAACCAGCCGTCCTCCATCGGGTCCTCGTTGACCAGTGCGGGGTTCTCCACGATCACGGCGTTCACCTCGGTGATCTTCCCGTCCAGCGGCGCCGAGATGTCGCTTGCCGCCTTCACCAACTCGATCGTCACCACCTCGTCGCCCTTGGCAACGGTGACGCCCTCCTTGGGGAGCTCGACGAACACCAGATCCCCGAGCTGCTCGGTGGCGTAGTCGGTGATCCCGACGATCACCTCGTCACCGTCCTGCTTCAGCCACTCGTGCTCCTCTGTGTATCTCAGCATGGGGTCTCTCCGTCGCTCACGCCCGTTTGTAACCCGCCTTGACCAGCGGCATCTTCGCCACCTTTACAGGCAGCATTTTCCCGCGCAACCGCCCGAGGAGCCGCGTCTCCGGCGCCGCCTGCGCCATCGCCACGTGTCCCATGGCCACCGGCGCGTCGAGGCTCGGCCCGAAACCGCCAGAGGTGATCCGCCCGACCGGCTCGCCCTCCTCGTCGGCGAAGAGCTCGGTCCCCTCCCGCATAGGCGCCCGGCCCTCTGGCAACAGGCCGACGCGGCGGCGGAGCGCCCCTTCTGCCATCTGCTCCAGCACGACCTCCGCGCCCGGAAACCCGCCGGCCCGCGCCCCGCCCCGCCGCCGCGCCGGCTGGATCGCCCATTCCAGCGCCGCCTCGACCGGCGTCGTCGTCTCGTCGATGTCATGCCCGTAGAGGCAGAGCCCCGCCTCCAGCCGCAGCGAATCCCGCGCCCCGAGCCCCACCGGCATCACCCCGTCGATCGCCAGCAGCCGCTCGGCGATGTCCACCGCATGCCGCGCCTCGATCGCGATCTCGTAGCCGTCCTCGCCGGTATAGCCCGAGCGCGACACCACCGCCGGCACGCCGTGGAAATCGATCGCCCGCACGTCCATGAACCGCATGTTGGCGACGTCGGGATGCAGCTCCGCCAGCACCGCCTCCGCCCGCGGCCCCTGCAGCGCCAGGAGCGCCCGCTCCAGCGGCTCCACCACGCAGGTCCGCGCCAGCGCCGCCTCGAGCAACGCCACGTCCTCCGCCTGCTTCGCCGCGTTCACCACCAGGAGGAAATGGTTCCCCCGGTTGGCGAACATCAGGTCGTCGAGGATCCCCCCCTCGGCGTTGGTGAAGAGCCCGTACCGCTGACGCCCCTCGGCGAGGGCCATCACGTCCATCGGCATCAGCGCCTCCAGCGCCGCCGCCGCATCGGCCATGTCGCCGGACTTCGGCCGCACCTCGACCTGCCCCATGTGGCTCACGTCGAACAGCCCCGCCGCCGAGCGCGTGTGCAGGTGCTCCTTGAGGATCCCACTAGGGTACTGCACCGGCATGTCGTAGCCGGCAAACGGCACCATCCGGGCACCGAGGCCCACGTGCAGTCCATGCAGCGGCGTCTTGCGTAGCTCGGTCACGGGCTCCCTCCCTTCGCCGGCGCCCCTCCCCCTCCGGTCCGCCGGTGCAAGTCTAGGTAGCCCCCGACCGGACCGCAAGCGCACCCGCCTTCCCCACGAATAACCGACCCGAGCACCCCAAGGCATTGATCCGCGTCAACGCCGCACAAACATGCTAGTGCAAACTCGCCCGACTGAAACTCGGAGGTAGCGCCTTGAAATGGTCCGCGAAACTCGGACGCTTCGCCGGGATCGACGTCTACGTCCACGCCACCTTCCTGCTCCTGCTCGCCTGGATCGCGTTCAGCACCTGGACACAGACCGGCTCGCCCGCCGCCGTCGCCGCCAGCCTCGTGCTCATCCTTCTGCTGTTCCTCTGCGTCGTGCTCCATGAATACGGGCACGCCCTCACCGCCCGCCGCTTCGGCATCGGCACCCGCAGCATCACCCTCCTGCCGATCGGCGGCGTGGCGCTCCTGCGCGCGATGCCCCGTGACCCGTGGCAGGAAATCCTCGTCGCCCTCGCCGGCCCCGCGGTCAACGTCGTCATCGCCGCCAGCCTCTATCTCCTCATGGTCATCGGCAGCCGCCCCGGCTCGCTCCTCGCCTTCGACCCGGTGACCGGCAGCCTGCTGCCGACGCTCCTGACCGCGAACCTCGTCCTCGCCATCTTCAACCTCCTCCCCGCCTTCCCGATGGACGGCGGCCGCGTGCTCCGCGCCGCCCTCGCGCTCCGGATGGACCGGGTGCGCGCCACCCGGATCGCCGCCGGTGTCGGCCGGGTCCTTGCCGTGGGCCTCGCGGTCTACGGCTGGTTCTACAGCCCCATCCTGCTGCTCATCGCCGTCTTCGTCTGGATCGGCGCCGGCGCCGAAGCGAACGCCGTGCAAGCCGCCGCCCGCCGCGAGGCCCCGCCAGACCCGCCGGATCCCCGATGAACGAGCTCCTCACCGCCGCCGAGATGGCCGAGGCCGACCGGCGCACCATTGCCGCCGGCACCCCGGGCATGACCCTGATGGAAGCCGCCGGCCGCGCCGTCGCCGCAGCCACTGCCGACCTCGCGCCCGGCCCCGTCCTCGTCCTCGCCGGCCCGGGCAACAACGGCGGCGATGGCCTCGTCGCCGCCCGCCGGCTCAAGACGGCCGGGCGCGACGTCACCGTTGTCCTGCTCGGGGAGCCGACCCGCCTCAAAGGCGACGCCGCCGTCGCCTTCGACCGCTGGCCGGGCTCCACGCTCTCCGCAACCGTCCCGCTCCCCGAGGCCGGCGTGATCGTCGACGCCCTCTTCGGCGCCGGCCTCGACCGCCCCATCGAGGGCCCCGCCGCCGCGCTGGTATCGGCGATGAACGCCGGCGCTGCGCCGGTTCTCGCCGTCGACGTCCCGAGCGGCCTCGACTCCACCACCGGCCAGCCCCTCGGCCCCACGGTAGAGGCCGCCGCCACCGTCACCTTCTTCCGCAAGAAGCCCGGCCACCTGCTCTACCCCGGCCGCGCCCTCTGCGGCCGGCTCATCCTCGCGGACATCGGCATCCCGGCATCCGTCCTCGACGCCATCGCCCCGATGACCTTCGAGAACACCCCCGCCTTCTGGCGCGACGCCGTCCGCCCGCCCTCCCCCGAGGACCATAAATACCGCCGCGGCCACGCGCTCGTCGTCTCCGGCCCGATGTCGCGCACCGGCGCCGCCCGCCTCGCCGCCGGCGCCGCGCTCCGCGCCGGCGCCGGCCTCGTCACGCTGGCGAGCCCCGCCGAAGCTCTGGCCGTCAACGCCGCCCACCTCACCGCGGTCATGCTCCGCCGCATCGACGACCCTTCGGAGCTCACCGAGGTCCTCGCCGACCCCCGCATCACCGCCATCGCCCTCGGCCCCGGCCTCGGCACCGGCCGCACCGAGCACGCCCTCGTCGCCTCCGCCCTCGCCGCACCCGCCGCCGCCGTCCTCGACGCCGACGCCCTGACGCTCTGCGCCCAGGATCCCGACCTCTTCGCCGCTCTCGCCCCCCGCGAGGCACCGGCGATCCTCACCCCCCATGAGGGCGAGTTCGCCCGCCTCTTCCCCGACCTCGGCGACGCGCCCAAGCCCGCCCGCGCCCGCACCGCCGCGGCGCGCGTCGGCGCGGTGGTGATCCTGAAGGGTGCGGACACCGTCATCGCCGCCCCGGACGGCCGGCTTGCCATCAACGCCAACGCCCCGCCCTGGCTCGCCACCGCCGGCGCCGGCGACGTCCTCGCCGGCATCGCCACCGGGCTTCTAGCCCAGGGCCTGCCCGCCTTCGAGGCCGCCGCCGCCGCGGTCTGGCTCCACGGCGCCGCTGGCGCGGAGGCCGGCCCCGGCCTCATCGCCGAAGACCTCGCCCCGGCCCTCCGTCCGGTCCTGCGCGCGCTCTGGGCCGACTGACCCTCAGTGCGCCGCGTCGTCGGCTGCCCCGGCCCCCGCCCGCACCTTCCGGCTCCGGTAGAGGTTCAGCGCCTCCACCGCCCCCGCGAACACCATCGCCGCATAGATGAACCCACGCTCGACGTGGAAATGCATCCCGTCGGCGATCAGCGCCATCCCCACCATCACCAGGAACGCCAGCGCCAGCATCTTGGTCGAGGCGTGCTTGTGAACGAACGCCGCGATCGGCTCCGCCGCCGCCATCATCACCAGGATCGCGATGATCACCGCCGCGATCATCACCTCGACGTGGTCAGCGATGCCGACGGCGGTGATGACGCTGTCGAAGGAAAACACCAGGTCGAGCAGCATGATCTGCACGATCACCGAGCCGAAGCTCGTCGCCGTCGGCTTCCGCCCCCCGACTTCGTGCGGCTCCATTTCGTTGAAGATTTCGGTCGACGCCTTCCAGATCAGGAACAGGCCGCCGCCGAGGAGCAGGAGGTCGCGCCAGCTGAGGGCGAACCCCCAGACCGTGAAGATCGGCCTGGTCAGTCCGATGATCCAGGTGATCGACAGCAAGAGCAGGATCCGCAGCACCAGCGCCCCGGACAGCCCGATGAACCGCGCCCGCGGCTGCTGCGCGGCCGGCAGCTTCTGCGACGCGATCGAGATGAAGATGACGTTGTCCACGCCGAGCACGATCTCGAGCACGGTCAATGTCAGGAAGCTCGCCCATGCGGCCGGGTCGGACAGGAGTTCGAGCATCGCAATGTCCCTGGGTTATTATGGCTGGCGACATGGGGCGTTCCGCGTCCCGCCACAAGTCACGTCAGCGCCGTTATCCCGCGAACAGCTCCGCATCGCGATCGACACCGCCATCGAGGTCCGTGGCGATGATCTCCGCGGCGATCCGGCTGAAGGTGATGCCGTTGCCGCCATAGCCGAGAACCGCATGAAGCCGCGGCCGCCGTGGCACGCGCCGGATCACCGGCAGACCGCTCGCCGTCGTGCCGAACGCCCCGGCCCAGGCGAAGGCCGGCGTCGTGTCGATCCCCGGGAACAGCGCCGCGAGCTTCGCCGCGATCGCGGCCGACTTCTCCCCGATCAGCGCGTCGCGCCGCGCCTCGTCCTGAAACGACTCGTCCTCGCCGCCGCAGATCACCCGGCCGTCGGCGGTGGCGCGCATGTAGAGATAGGGGTCCGAGGCCTCCCAGATCAGCGCCTGCTCCGGCCACAGCCTGCGGGGCTGCGGCCGCGTCGCGATCGCCCAGGTCGAGATGACACGGTGACCATCCTTCGGAACCGGATCGGTCAGCTCATAGCCCGTGGCGAGGACGACGTGCTGCGCGGCAATCACCGGCCCGTCCTTCGTCGCCACATCGACCCCGTCGGCACTGTGCCGGAACCCGGCCGCCTCCACGGGCGCGCACAGCCGCGCCCCTCTCGCGGCGGCGATCCGCAGCAGGCCCGAGGTCAGCTTGCGCGGATCCAAGGCGAGATTGCCCTGGCTGAGAACCGCCCCGTCCCGCTCGATCCCGAAATCCTTGCCCAGCGCCCGTCTGTCGAGAAACGTCGCATGGATCCCTGCAGCCCGCCGCGCCGCCGTCTCCCGTTCGAGACCGCCCGCGTCGAGCACGTCGCCGGCGAGGTAGAGCGACGGCCGCGGCACCGCCCCGCAGCGGATGCCGAGCTCGGCGATTCGGGCACCGAGGTTGCCGACCGCCAGCCGAGACCGCCGCCAGGCCCGCTCCGCCCGGTCGCGCCCGATCTGGCGCGCGAGCTGCGACAGCGGCGTGTCGATCTCGTACTGGACGAGCGCCGTCGTCGCCGCCGTCGACCCGAGCATCGGCCCGCGCCGGTCGATCATTATCACCTTGCGCCCCGCCGCCGTCAGCGCCTCGGCAACCATCGCCCCCGAGATCCCCATCCCGACGATCAAAACCTCGGTTCGCGCATCTCGATGGAGGGGCGCGCAGCCGACCCGCGGCGCCCGGTAGGCGCTCCAGACCGGGCGCCCGGTGCGAAGATCGAGCTGGCGCTCCAATCGCGCTCAGGCCCGCGCCGGCAGCAGCAGAACGCCCGCATCGCCCAACTCGCTCGGACGCCGCGCAAGCCTAGCCGTTAATGATTGAGACCCCGATAAAATCGTATGGGCGGTTTCCAGCCTCTTTCCAGCCAGATTCCAGCCACCCCAAACCCCCGTAAACCATTGGCGCCCCACCGCCTTCACCGCCACTCCCCGCATCATGCCGGCTCCAGCTCCACCAGCAAATCCTTCGCATCCACCTGCGATCCCGGCTGCACATGCAGCGCCTTCACCGTCCCCGGCTTGTCCGCATAAAGCCCGGTCTCCATCTTCATCGCCTCGATGGTCAGCATCAGGTCCCCCGCCTGCACCGGCTGTCCGCTCGCAACCGCTACGCTCGCGATCACCCCCGGCATCGGCGCCGCAACGTGCCCCGGATTGCCGGTCTCCGCCTTCGGACGCTTCGGCGCCATCGCCTGCGCCTTGCGGTTTGGCACCCGCACCGTCCGCGGCTGGCCGTTGAGCTCGAAGAACACCCGCACGTCGCCCTCGGCATTGGTCTCGCCCACCGCCTGCAGGCGTATCTCCATGATCTTGCCCGGGTCGATCTCAACCGAGATCTCCTGTCCCGGTTCCATGCCGTAGAAATACACCGGCGTCGGCAGCGTCCGCACCGGCCCGTACTCGACATGCCGGTGAAGATAGTCTGTGAACACCTTGGGATACATCAGGTATCCGCAGAAATCCTCGTTATCGACCGTGACCTCCCCGGCCTGGGCCTTCAGATCCGACAATGCCTTGTCGAGGTCCGCCGGCGGCATCACCGCTCCCGGCCGCACCGTCAGCGGTGCCTCGCCCTTCAGCACCTTTCTCTGCAGCGCCACCGGCCAGCCCCCCGGCGGCTGCCCGAGATTGCCCCGCATCATGTCGACGACACTCTCCGGGAATGCTACCTCCACGGCCGGGTCCTCGACCTGCGCTCGCGTCAGCCCCTGCGCCACCATCATCAGCGCCATGTCGCCCACGACCTTCGAGCTCGGCGTCACCTTCACGATGTCGCCGAACATCTGGTTCACCTCGGCGTACATCTCCGCCACCTGGTGCCAGCGCTCCTCCAGCCCCATCGACCGCGCCTGCGCCTTGAGGTTGGTGAACTGCCCCCCCGGCATCTCGTGCAAGTAGACCTCGGACGCCGGCGCCATCATCCCCAACTCGAAGGCGGTATACTGCACCCGCACCGCCTCCCAATACTCCGAAATCTCCCTGATCGCCCTGATACTTAGCCCGGTATCCCGTTCCGTGTGACGCATCGCCTCGACGATCGACCCCAGGCACGGCTGCGACGTCCCGCCCGAGAATGAATCCATCGCCGCATCCACCGCATCCACCCCCGCCCGCGCCGCCGCGAGGATGCTCGCCGCCGCCACGCCGCTGGTGTCATGGGTATGGAAATGCACCGGGAGCCCGACCTCCGCCTTCAGCGTCTTGATGAGCGTATAGGCAGCCGAGGGCTTCAGAAGCCCCGCCATGTCCTTGACGCCGAGCACATGCGCCCCCGCGTCCCGCAACTCCTCGCCCATGCTCACATAATACTTAAGGTCGTACTTCGCCCTGTCTGGATCGAAGAGGTCCCCGGTATAGCAGATCGCCGCCTCGCAGATCTTGCCCGTGGCGATCACCGCATCCATCGCCACCCGCATATTCTCGACCCAGTTGAGCGAGTCGAACACCCGGAACACATCCACCCCCGACGACGCCGCCTGCCCCACAAAGGCCTCGACCACGTTGTCGGGATAGTTCGTGTACCCCACCCCGTTCGACGCCCGCAGCAGCATCTGTGTCATCAGGTTCGGCATCGCCGCCCGCAGATCCCGCAGCCGCTGCCACGGACATTCCTGCAGGAACCGGTATGCCACGTCGAACGTCGCCCCGCCCCAGCACTCGACGCTGAAAAGCTGCGGCAGATGGGCTGCATAGCCCGGCGCCACCCGGATCATGTCGAAGGATCGCATCCGCGTCGCCAGCAGGCTCTGGTGCCCGTCCCGCATGGTGGTGTCGGTGATCAGCAGCCGCTCCTCGGCCAGCATCCAGTCCGCCACCGCCTTCGGCCCGGCCCGCTCCAGCAGCTGCCGCGTCCCCTCCGGCGGCGCATCGAAAGCTGCCGCCGGCGGCTTCGGTGCCCGCGCCTCCGCCGGCGGGGCCGCGCGGCCCGCCGTCTCCGGATGGCCGTTGACGGTAATGTCGGCGATGTACGTCAGGATCTTCGTCGCACGGTCGCGCCGCGCCGCAAATCGGAACAGTTCTGGAGTCGTGTCGATGAACTTCGTCGTATAGGAATTGTCCAGAAACGTCGGATGTTTAAGCAGATTCTCTACGAACGAGATGTTCGTCGAGACCCCCCGGATGCGGAACTCCCGCAGCGCCCGGTCGAGCCGCGCCACCGCCATCTCCGGGGTCGGCGCCCAGGCCGTCACCTTCTCGAGCAGGCTGTCGTAATAGCGTGTGATCACCGCGCCCGAATACGCCGTCCCGCCGTCGAGCCGGATCCCCATGCCCGTGGCACCCCGATACGCGGTGATCCGGCCATAATCCGGGATGAAGTTGTTCTGCGGGTCCTCGGTGGTGATCCGGCACTGGATCGCATGCCCGTTGAGCTTCACCTCGTCCTGGCGCGCCGCCCCGGTCGCCTCGGCGATGCTCGCCCCCTCGGTGATCAGGATCTGCGCCCGCACGATGTCGATGCCGGTCACCTCCTCGGTCACCGTGTGCTCGACCTGGATGCGCGGGTTCACCTCGATGAAGTAGAAGGCGCCGGTATCGCGGTCCATCAGGAACTCGATCGTCCCCGCGCACTGGTAGTCCGCCGCCCGCGCGATCTTCAGCCCGAGGGCACAGATCTCCTCCCGCTGCGCCAGGCTCAGGTACGGCGCCGGCGCCCGCTCCACCACCTTCTGGTTCCGCCGCTGCACCGAGCAATCCCGCTCCCAGAGGTGGTAGATCTCGCCGTACCGGTCGCCGAGGATCTGCACCTCGACGTGCCGGGCGTTGAGAATCATCTTTTCGAGGTAACCCTCGCCGTTGCCGAACGCCGACTGCGCCTCCCGCCGCCCCTCTAGCACCTTCTCCTCGAGCTCCTCCGGCCCCATGATAGGCCGCATGCCGCGCCCGCCACCTCCCCAGGAGGCCTTGAGCATGAACGGATAACCGACTTCCTCGGCCATCCGTCGCACCTCATCCATGTCGTCGGGCAAGACCTCGGTCGCCGGAATGACCGGCACCCCGGCCTTGATCGCCACCCGTCGCGCGCTCGCCTTGTCCCCGAGCATCCGCATGGTCTCGGACTTCGGCCCGATGAAGGCGATGCCCGCCGCCGCACAGGCATCGACCAGATCCGGGTTCTCCGACAGCAGCCCATAGCCCGGGTGGATCGCATCCGCCCCGCTCATCTTCGCCACCCGGATGATCTCCGGAATGCTGAGGTACGCCGCCACAGGCCCCAGCCCCTCGCCGATCCGATACGCCTCGTCCGCCTTGAACCGATGCAGGCACAGCTTGTCCTCCTCGGCGAAGACCGCAACCGTCCGCTTCCCCATCTCGTTCGCCGCCCGCATCACCCGGATGGCGATCTCGCCGCGGTTGGCGATCAGGATCTTCTTGAAGCTGGCCATCGGCGCGCATCCTCCCCCGGAGATAGCTCGAAGAAACGGTAGTGCCGGCTATGTTGCAATGCAACGCTCATTGCCGCGCCGCATCAGGGCGCCGGGTCGGGCTCCAGCACCACGCCCGCCATCAGGTCCTCGACGAAGTGGCTGAGCAGCTGCGAGCGCCCGCTCACCCCGGCCTTGCGGTAGACTGCGGCGCATTGGGCCTTTACCGTGCCCTCACGCGTGGACCGAAGGGCGGCGATCTCGGCGATCGACAAGCCCTTCACCGCCAACAGCGCCACGTCGCGCTCCGAAGGCGTCAAGCCCCACCGAGTGAAGCTCTCCTCCATCAATTCGAGAAATGCCCCGCTCGCGACCCGCATCCGGCTCGCCATCTGCCGGTTCTGTCCGAGCACCCGGCGCATCTCTATTACTCCCAGCGTCGAGCCGAGCCCGAGGGCCAGCACGACCACCAACTCGAAGATCGGGTGAACCGACCTGGCCCGCAGTTCGGGCAGCTCGCTCAACACATCGAACAGGAAATACGCACCGCAGGCCGCTTGAAGCACTGTCACGGCGGCAAGCGCGCGGTGACGGGAGAGAAACGAAACGACGGCCTTCATTCTGGCTCCGGAGTTGTCCGGGGCTCAGCGCCGCTCTACCCCCGCGATCATGCCGCCACGATGCTATCGCAGTGACGCCGACGAGGCCAAACTACGCGAGTCATAAGAAGCACGACAAGGGCGATGCCCAGGGAGCCACGACCACGTGAACCTTCGTACAGGCGAATTGCCGTAAGGCCTACTTGCCCTCCTCAAGGTCCGTGTCCGCTCCCGCGTCAGCGTTCCGCGCCTCTGCCCGCAACGCCACCCTCCGGCGCAACTCCGCCTCGATCTGGGCATGCTGCTCGCGCGCCTTGGCAAGGTAGGCCGCGTTGCGCTCCGATGGGATCGCCGGGTTCCACAACGACGCCAGTTCCGCCAGCATGTGCCTGTCGTGGGTGACGAATTCCTCCGTGATCTCCTCGATCTCCTCTGCGTCATGCCCGAGCGCCGCGAGCGCGTACTTCCCGGCACGCACGGCGCTGTCGAAGAGCTCGCGCACGCTCTCGGAGGCACCCGCGGCATGGAGCTGATAAACGTGGTGACGGTCGTGGGCGCGCGCTATGATCTGCACCTGTGGATGGTGCCGGCTCACATAGCGCGCCAGCATCAAGGTCTTCTCCGGGTCGTCGATCGCCAGGACCAGCGCCTTCGCCTCGGCGATTCCCGCGGCCTCGATGAGGTCAACACGGTCCACGCTTCCGTAGAACCCTTTGATCCCGAAACCGCGCATCCGCTCGACCGTCTCGGGATGGTGGTCGATGACCACCGTTCGGTGCCCGATTCCGGCGACGATCCGGTTCACCACCTGCCCGAATCGGCCCATGCCGGCGATGATCACCGTGCCCTGCTCGTCGATAGCGTCGTGCTCGCGCAGCGGCCCATCCCCGAGACGCCGGGCGAGTTGCCCATGGAGCCAGAAAAGCGCCGGCGTCGCCATCATCGACAGCGCGATCACCAGCAGCAGCACGCCGCCCTGGCTCGGCCAGAGCACCCGGCTGGCAGTGGCGAAGCCGAGCAGGAAGAAGCCGAACTCACCGGCTTGCGCCAGCGACAGGGTGAAGAGCAGCCGCCCCTGCGGCTTGAGACGAAAGAGCACCGAAAGGGGATAGAGAACCGCCATCTTCAGGGCGAGCAGAAGCGCCACGTAGGTGAGGATCTGCACCGGGTCAGCGGCGAGCCGGGCGAGATTGATCCCCGATCCTACGGTGATGAAGAAGAGGCCCATCAGAATGCCCTTGAACGGCCCGATGTCGGCCTCGAGCTGATGGCGGTACTCCGAGTTCGCCAGAACCACGCCCGCCAGGAACGAGCCGAGCGCCGGCGAGAGCCCGAGCAGGCTCATCATCAGCGAGATGCCGACGATCATCAGCAACGCTCCGGCGATGTGGATCTCGGGCAGACGCGCCCAGCCAAGAAACACGTAGATCGGATGGGTCAGGTAGCGTCCGAACAGGATCACCAGCCCGCCAGCGCCGACCACCAGCCCCGCCCGCATGAACGGCGACACCTCCTGGATCGCCTTCGCCGCGTGCGGCAGCTCTTCGCCAGCCGGCGGCGTCGCCCCGATGGCCAAGAGGGGCAGGATCGCCAGCAACGGAATCGCCGCTACATCCTGGAAAAGCAGCACCGCGAAACTCGCCCGCCCGCCCTCGGTGCGCTCGAGCTTCTTCTCGTTCAGCGTCTGCATCACGATGGCGGTCGATGACAGTGACAGGATGATTCCCACCGCGATCGCCTGGTTCCAGGGCAGGCCGATCAGTCGCGTAATGACGGCGAGAAGCACCAGGGTACAGGACACCTGCAGGCCGCCGAGGCCCACCAGCCGGTGCCGCATCTCCCAGAGCATCTTCGGCTGCATCTCGAGACCGATAAGAAACAGCATCAGCACTACGCCGTATTCGGCGTATTCCTGGATGTGTTCAGTGTCCGTGCTGACCAGACCCAGCAGCGGCCCGATCGCCATGCCCGCCGCGAGATAGCCGAGCACCGATCCGAACCCGAGCCGTTGGCTAAGCGGAACGGCGATTACTGCGGCCGCGAGATAGGTGGCCAGTTGCGTTAGAACGGCGTCCACGTCGGCGCTCCGGCAGCTTCTCACCCCATCCTACGGGGTGTCGGCACATTGACAACGCAGGATATAGCATTTCGTCGTGAACGCAGCACGAACGCCCGCTTCCCTTTTCCGCGAGCGCGCATTACTTTCACGAGCCATGAGCATCTTGACCACCGACGAAGCCGACGCCTTCGAGGCTGCCGAGCGTCCGTTGTCCGCCCGCGCCATGGGCGCTCGGCCCACGCCCTATCTCGACGATCTCAATCCGGCCCAGCGCGCCGCCGTGGAGGCCCTCGACGGTCCGGTGCTGGTGCTGGCGGGCGCCGGCACCGGCAAGACCAAGGCGCTCACCGCCCGCATCGCCCACCTGCTCAACACCGGCCGCGCCCGGCCCAACGAGATCCTCGCCGTCACCTTCACCAACAAGGCCGCCCGCGAGATGAAGGCGCGCGTCGGAAGCCTCGTCGGCGGCGTCATCGAGGGCATGCCCTGGCTTGGCACCTTCCACTCGCTGTCGGTGAAGATCCTGCGCCGCCACGCCGAGCTCGTCGGCCTCAAGTCGAACTTCACCATCCTCGACACCGACGACCAGATCCGCCTCCTCCGCCAGATCATCCAGGCCGAGTCGATCGACGAGAAGCGCTGGCCGCCCCGCCTCCTCGCCAGCCTGATCGACGGCTGGAAGAACCGCGCCCTGCCGCCCGAGCGGGTCCCCTCGTCCGAAGCCAGCGCCTTCAACCACCGCGGCTCCGAGCTCTACGCCCAGTACCAGGAGCGGCTGAAGACGCTGAACGCCTGCGACTTCGGCGACCTCTTGCTGCACGTCGTCGCGATCCTGCAGGCGCACCCGGACGTGCTGGCCCAGTACCAGCGCTGGTTCCGCTACATCCTCGTCGACGAATACCAGGACACCAACGTCGCCCAGTACCTGTGGCTGCGGCTCCTCGCCGGCGGCCACCGCAACATCGCCTGCGTCGGCGACGACGACCAGTCGATCTACGGCTGGCGCGGGGCCGAAGTCGGCAACATCCTGCGCTTCGAGAAGGACTTCCCCGGCGCCCAGGTGATCCGCCTCGAGCAGAACTACCGCTCCACCCCGCACATCCTCGCCGCCGCCTCCGGCGTCATCGCCGCCAACGAGAGCCGCCTCGGCAAGACCCTCTGGACCGACATCCCCAAGGGCGAGAAGCTCCGCCTGATCGGCCACTGGGACGGCGAGGAGGAGGCGCGCTGGATCGGCGAGGAGATCGAGGCGCTGGCCCGCGGCACCCGCGGCCTCGACCCGGTCTCCCCCGACGGCATCGCCATCCTGGTCCGCGCCTCCCACCAGATGCGCGCCTTCGAGGACCGCTTCCTGACCATCGGCCTGCCCTACCGCGTCATCGGCGGCCCGCGCTTCTACGAGCGTCAGGAAATCCGCGACGCCATGGCCTATTTCCGCGTCGCCGTCTCCCCCGACGACGGCCTCGCCTTCGAGCGCATCGTCAACACCCCGAAACGTGGCGTCGGCGACAAGGCGCTGCAGGACGTCAACCGCGCCGCTCGCGACAACGGCGTCTCGCTGCTGGAGGGTGCCCGCCTCCTCGTCGATGGCGGCGGCCTCTCCGCCCGCGCCCGCGGCGCCCTCGGCCAGCTCGTCGCCGGCTTCGACCGCTGGCACGCCGCCATCCGCGACGGCAGGACCAGCCATGTCGAGATCGCCGAGACCATCCTCGAGGAAAGCGGCTACACCGACATGTGGGCCGCCGAGAAGTCCCCCGACGCCGCCGGCCGCCTCGACAACCTCAAGGAGCTGGTCAAGGCCCTCAACGAGTTCGACAACCTCCAGGGCTTCCTCGAGCACGTCTCCCTCGTCATGGAGAACGAGCAGGAGGAAGGCACCGCCAAGGTCTCGGTGATGACGCTCCACGCCGCAAAGGGCCTCGAGTTTCCCGCGGTGTTCCTGCCCGGCTGGGAGGACGGCCTCTTCCCGTCACAGCGCTCCATGGACGAGAGCGGACTCAAGGGCCTCGAGGAGGAGCGCCGCCTCGCCTATGTCGGCATCACCCGCGCCCGCCGCCTCTGCACCATCTCCTTCGCCGCCAACCGCCGCGTCTACAACCAGTGGCAGTCGCAGCTCCCCTCGCGCTTCATCGACGAGCTCCCGCCCGCGCACGTCGAGGTGCTGACCCCGCCCGGCCTCTACGGCGGCGGCTTCGGCGCCGCCGCCCCACCGGTCTCGACCATCGCCGACAACGCCGCCCGGGCCGACGTCTACAACTCCCCCGGCTGGAAGCGCATGCAGGCCCGCGCCGGCAACCGCCCGATGTCGCAGCCGCAGGAAGCCCGCAACATGGTGATCGACGTCACCGCCGCCCCGGCCTTCGACCCCGGCGCCCGGGTCTTCCACCAGAAGTTCGGCTACGGCACCGTCACCGCCGTCGAGGGCGACAAGCTCGCCATCGACTTCGAGAAGGCCGGCCCCAAGAACGTCGTCGCCCGCTTCGTCACCGCCGCCGACGACGTTCCGTTCTGACCCCGCGCGCCCAACTCTGTCAGCCCTTCGGCCCCGCACCGCTGCAGTGTACATGCGATGTACGTTCAGCGAATCGCCGTTAACCGTTGCAACGGCTTCCGATTTCCACCCCGTGCTCCCCGCCTCTCCCGGAACTGGACCGCCCCCCGGAACTCCGATAGACTCGCCTCAAAACGAGGCAACGAGCCATGAAGCCAAGCAGTCACTTCGGTGCCGGCAAGATCGCCGCCATAGGCGTCGCCGTCGTCGCCGTTGCGGTCCTCGCCGTCGGCCTCGTCAGCCGCGACGCCCCCGACGCGCCCTCCCCCGAGGCCCCCCAGGCAACCCGATCCCTCGACCTCGCCGCCCCGGAGGCACCGGCCACCCGCTCGCTGACCATCGCGCCGACCGCGCCCGCCCCCGCCACCGGCCGGAGCGAGAGGACGCCGCTGGCCCAGACTTACAGCGCCTACTGCCAGACCCCGCAGGGCGTCTGCGTCCTGCCCTCGGCCGAGCCGATCGGCAGCACCTGCGCCTGCAACGGCGTCCCCGGCCGGGTCATTCCGTGACCGACGCCTGCTGACAACCGTCCGGCGCGGCGTCCTCGGGCACCAGGATCTTCACCGGCTTCAGCACGTCGTCCCGGCCCTCGCTGGTCCAGACCGACAGGGTCTCCGACGTCGACGTCCCGGCTGCCGCACCCGGCGGCATCTCCACCGTCTCGAAGCTCGCCACGATCCCGCGCATGTCGGGCAGCACCGTGATCTTGTTGGCAATCTGCCCGCCCAGCGTCACCGACGTCGACCGCCACAACCGCTCGCCCGGTATCAGGATCTCGGCAGCACCGCAGGCCTGCACCACCGGGTCGTGATCCGCGAAATAGAGATCGTCGATCACCGGCCCCTGCCGCCGGGTGCCGCCCACCACCAATGTGTCGATGGCCTCGTAGTCCGGCGGCAGCGCCACGGTCATCCGCGTCAGATGCCGCAGCCCGTCGTCCCCCGGCGGCGCGGCTCCCTCGGCTTCCGGCTCCGGGTCCGGCCCGATCGGATCGGCGTTGCGGTCGAGCCAGCCGGTCTCCACCCAAAGCACCAGCGTGTCGAGGTACGCCGGCACCGACACCAGCACCAATTGCGACACCTGGCTTGGCCGCTGTCGCCCCGGCCGCACGATCGCCCAGCCGAAATCGAACGCCCCCGACGCGATCGCCTGCGACTGCCCGCCGGCGAAGTTCACCACCACCGGCTCCGCACCCACCTCGCGGCTCACCTGCAGCCCGGAGAGCCCGAACCCGCCCGAGCCGCCCGCCTCCGCGCCCTGGAGGCCCGCCGCCAGCTCGCGGTCGTTGATCACCCCCTCGACATCCCCGCGCGGAAACACCGCATAGGAATAGGGCACCGACTTCGCGATGGCGCGGATGAAGTCGTATTGCGAGGCATGCACCACGTAGAATTCGCCTTCGAGCAGGCACCCGGCATCCCCTGAGGCATCCGCGGTCGGCCGCAGCACGCAGCCGGTGCCTGCGTCGCCCCGCTCCCGGAGCTGCGCGATCTCCGGTTCGGTCAGGCTCTCGGCGAAGGTGCGTTCCGCCTCGTCGGGAACCCAGACCTGGTCCGGCGCGCCCATCTCGCCCTGCGGCTGCTGGAACAGCACCACCTGCCGGCGCCCCGCCTCCTGGCCCGTCGACCCGATGATCAGCACCCGCTGCCGTTCGGCAAGCGGCGCGGTCCGTGCGAAGTCCTGCCATGCCTCGTCCGAGACCAGCAGCAGCGTAGCGAAGACTGGCTTCAACCGCAGGTTAAACGGCGTGCCGCAAGCCGTCCCACTGCTGCCGATCTCCGGGCTTAGCGCCACCTGAATCTGGAAGTACCGGCTCCACGGTTCCGGGATGCGGATGGTCCCGAACGGTCCGCCCGCTGGCCAGGACCGGAACGTCACTTCCCGCGGCTCCACGCCGAGGACGTTGCGCAGCGCCGAAAGGATCCGCCCCCGGTCGACCTGCCGCCACTCGTCGCCAGCGGGCGCCGGCGCCGCCATCGAGGCCGGGCTCACCACCGCCGGTGCGTCCGCCGCGAACGCCGCGGCCTTCGCCACTTCGTCGGCCGGCCCCGCCGCCGCGACGCCCGGCGCGACCGCCGCGCACTTGTCGGCCTTAGCCGCCTGCTCCAGATAGCCGTTCAGCCGGCTCTCCACGTTCTGCCGCCAGCCGTTGTACTGCTGCCGCGTCGCCGAGAACGCCCCGCCGGTCTCGGAATTGTTGGCGCTCGCCGCCTCGGCCAGGAACGCGCTCGGCGCCTTTCCGTCGGGCAAGGTTTCCGCCTCGATCCGCACGACGACGTAGGGACGGGCATAGGTGTTCGTCCCCGGCACCACCGCCGTGTCGAACTTCAGCCCGTAGATCGAATTCCCCGTCAGGTCGTGCCGGTCGTCGAGCAGGTTCTCCAGGATCATCTGCCGGATCTTGTCGCGGATCGCGGCACGCAACAGCAGTTCGTCCTGGAACGCCAGCACCACCCGCTCCGGCTCCGGCGCCGCCTCGCCGTTCGGCGCCCCCACCTGCAGCCGCGACTGCCGGTACTGCCGCACCAGATCCTTGCTCTGGTCGAGGAGCGACAGCTGCGATTTGAGCCAGAAATCCTGGCTGTAGCGATCGTTGACCAGCCGCTCGCGGGTATAGACCCCGGGGCTTTCCACATAGATCCGTCCGGTGGTCAGGAACGGCCAGACCGGCGGCGCCTGCACCAGCAGGAAGTAGAGACCGACCGCCGCCGCCACCAGCAAGGCAATTTTCGAAGGCATCGGCCACCGGCGCCGCCGCAGCCAGTCGGTCAGTAGGCCGCGCCACGAGGTCGGCGCGGGGGCGGCATCGGGTTCCACGTCCATCTTGCCCCACCGGTCAGCGGACCTTGGGCAAATTCAACCACAGATGCGCCCTCAGGTCAAAAAATCCGCGCAAACCGAGCGCCCGAAACGACGAAGGCCAGGCAGATGCCTGGCCTTCTCCGATCCATTCCGGGGATAGAGCTTACTTGGGATAGACGCTCTCGATCGCGACATCGCGGATCGTGAAGCGCGTCAGGCCCAGGTCGGCGAGCTCGCGGTCGTTGAGCTGCTGCAACTCGTCGAGGGTCGCCCTGTAAAGCCGGTAGTCCGCCCACGCCTTGCGGACGCGGTCGAGGTACCCGGCGGTCCCGTTGAGGACGCCGCCATTCAGTTCGTATGTCATCGTATTGGCCATTGTCGTATCCTTTCGAAGGTCTGTCCGGACGGCCCTTGCCTGTCCGGTCATCGTGAAAATCCGTACGCGGCCTCGTAGGCCGTCTCTCTGAGCGTCGCTCGGCTGATCCCGGCGTCCGCGAGTTCCCGCTCCGTCAGGGCGTTCAGCTCGGCGAGCGTCATCCGGTAGGCCCGGTACTTCTGCCACCACGCCTGTAGGCGCTCCGTGGCGGTCCCGGCGGTCTGCTCGGCACCGACAAGCGGAGAGCCGGCGCGCGACACTGCGGTCGTTGCTGAAGTCATGTCCGTCTCCTTTCCTTTACGTTCGGTAGTGAGCGTTTCCTTGTTGTGCAGTGCAAAAGTAGACACCTCGCACGGATATGCAACGCCGGAACCGGAAAGGCCGCCATGCGGTTTACGCATGGCTATTAACTACCTGTTAAAATTCGCTTAAATGTGCGATCGCTCGCTCAGCGAAGTCCGGTAATCCGCTGCCGCCGGCTCATTTGCGGTGCACAATACCCAAAGTCGACGCGAACGCGCCTCCGCACCGCCCCTTGCCACTGCCGCCCCAGTGCCCGACATCATGGGGGCATGACCTGCAAGGGAAACCCGATGCCCCTGACCCGCGACGCCGCCCTCGAAGCGCTCCGCACCGTGCAGATGCCCGGAGGCGGCAACCTCGTCGACGCCGACGTGGTGAGGGCGCTGACGATCGAGGGCGATCAGGTCCGCTTCCTCCTCGAAGTGGACCCGGCCGTCGGTCGCCAGCTCGAACCCGTGCGCGCCGCCGCCGAGGCCGCGGTCGCGGCCCTCCCCGGCGTCGCCGGCGTCTCGGCCCTTCTCACCGCCCACGGCCCGGCACCGAAGCCCGCCGCGCCCCCCGACCTCAAGATCGGCCGCCACCCCACCCCCCAGGCCGGCCCCGCCACCGTGCCCGGCGTCAGGCGCATCATCGCCATCGCCTCCGGCAAGGGCGGCGTCGGCAAGTCTACGGTCTCTGCCAACCTCGCCGTCGCCCTCGCCCAGGCCGGCAAGCGCGTCGGCCTCCTCGACGCCGACATCTACGGACCCAGCCAGCCGCGGATGATGGGCGTCAGCGAGCGCCCGAAATCCCCCGACGGCAAGATCATCATGCCGCTCCACGCCCACGGCGTGACGCTGATGTCGATCGGCCTGATGCTCAAGGAAGGCGAGGCGGTGATCTGGCGCGGCCCGATGCTGATGGGCGCCCTGCAGCAACTCATGGGCCAGGTCGCCTGGGGCGAGCTCGACGCCCTCATCGTCGACCTCCCCCCCGGCACCGGCGACGTCCAGCTCACCCTCAGCCAGAAGTACGCGATCACCGGCGCCATCATCGTCTCGACCCCGCAGGACGTCGCCCTCCTCGACGCCCGCAAGGCCTTGGACATGTTCGACAAGACCCGCGTGCCGATCCTCGGCATCATCGAGAACATGTCGAGCTACATCTGCCCGAACTGCGGCCACGAGGCCCATATCTTCGGCCACGGCGGCGCCCATGCCGAGGCCGACCGCCTCGGCGTCCCCTTCCTCGGCGAGATCCCCCTCGACCTCGCGATCCGCCTCGCGGGCGACGGCGGCACCCCGATCGCCGCCCTCGAGCCGCAGAGCGCCGAGGCCCGCGCCTTCCGCGCGGTCGCCGACCGGCTCGTCGCCAGCGGCATCGTCTGAAGCCAGGCCAGGGGCCGGCGCCGAGCCGCACGTCTTGCCAAGAATCGGTAAAAATATCAGGGTGCAAGCAGGTGATTCTGCGCTCCACCCACAGGGCGCACGTCCAGTGCGCGCCGAACAAGAGCGAGACACAACCGGGAGTACTTGCATGAAACGCTTTCTACTTGTCACCGCGGCCAGCGCCGCCCTGACCACCACCGCCTGGGCGGAGCCCGCCAACATCGGCGTCATCCTCGGCTTCACCGGACCGCTCGAGTCGATCACGCCGGCCATGGGCGACTCGGCCGAGCTCGCCTTCAAGGAGGCCTCGGATTCCGGCAAGCTGCCCGACGGCCTCACCCTCAACCCGGTCCGCGCCGATTCCACCTGCATCGACGCCGCCGCCGCCACCACCGCCGCGCAGATGCTGGTCAATACCCAGAACGTCGCCGCGATCATGGGGGCCGACTGCTCCGGCGTCACCACCGCCATCGCCAACAACGTCGCGGTCCCCGCCGGCGTCGTCATGGTATCGCCCTCGGCCACCTCGCCGGCGCTCTCCACCATCGAGGACGACGGCTACTTCTTCCGCACCGCCCCCTCGGACGCCCGCCAGGGCGAGGTGCTCGCCGACATCGTCACCGAGAACGGCATCGACACCGTCGCCGTCACCTACACCAACAACGACTACGGCAAGGGCCTCGCCGACGCCTTCGCCTCCGCCTTCACGGCCAAGGGCGGCACGGTGGCGATCAACGCCGCCCACGAGGACGGCAAGGGCGACTACTCCGCCGAGGTGGCGGCCCTCCAGGCCTCCGGCGCCCCGGTGCTGATGGTCTTCGGCTACGTCGACCAAGGCGGCGTCGGCATCGTCCAGGCCGCGCTCGACACCGGCGCCTTCGACCAGTTCTACTTCGGCGACGGCATGTACGGGCAAAGCCTGATCGACTCCGTCGGCGACGAGATCAACGGCAAGGTCATCGGCACTCTCCCCGGCGTCGAGGGCGAGAGCGCCGACAAGTTCGCCGCCTACGCCGAGGCCAACGGCATGGACCCGACCGGCACCTACGTCCCCGAGAGCTACGACGCCGGCGCCCTGATCGCGCTCTCCATCGCCGCCGCCGGCGGCCCCGACCGCACCGGCATCCGCGACAAGATGATGGACGTGGCCAACGCCCCCGGCGAGAAGATCTACGCGGGCGAGCTGGCCAAGGGCATCGAGCTCGCCGCGGCCGGCACCGACATCGACTACGAAGGCGCCACCGGCGTCGAGCTGATCGGCCCGGGCGAGGCGCGGGGCTCCTACCGCGTCTACCAGATCGACGAGGACAAGGCCGAGACCATCGGCTTCCGCTGATCCAAGCTGCGGCCGGCCCCACCCGGGCCGGCCGTTCGACCAGAGGAGCGCCGCATGATTCGTGTCGAGGATCTCCACATGCATTTCGGCGGCATCCGTGCCGTCGACGGCGCCTCGATCGACATCGCCAAGGGCTCAATCACCGGCCTGATCGGCCCGAACGGCGCCGGCAAGTCCACCCTCTTTAACGTCATCGCCGGCCTCTTCGCGCCCACTTCCGGTCACGTCTGGCTCGACGGCGAGGAGATCACCGGCCTCGCCCCGCACGCACTCTTCCACAAGGGCCTGCTGCGCACCTTCCAGATCGCCCACGAGTTCTCCACCCTCACGGTCCGCGAGAACCTGATGATGGTGCCCGCCGAGCAACCCGGCGAGACCCTGTGGGACAGCTGGTTCTCCCCCGGTCGCGTCCGCGCCCGCGAGGCCGAGGTCCGCGACAAGGCCGACGACGTCATCGCCTTTCTCGAGATCGGCCACGTGGCGGACGAGCTCGCCGGCAACCTCTCCGGCGGCCAGAAGAAGCTGCTCGAGCTCGGCCGCACGATGATGGTCGACGCCAAGATCGTCTTCCTCGACGAGGTCGGCGCCGGCGTGAACCGAACCCTCCTCAACACCATCGGCGACGCGATCATCCGCCTCAACCAGGAACGCGGCTATACCTTCTGCATGGTCGAGCACGACATGGACTTCATCGGCCGCCTCTGCGACCCGGTCATCGTGATGGCCGAGGGAAAGGTCCTCACCATCGGCCCCCCCGCCGCTGTGATGAAGAACGAGGCGGTGATCGAGGCCTATCTCGGCCGCGGCCTCAAGAACAAGCCCGCCCGGGCCGGCGCGAGCGCCGGAGCCCCGGCATGAGCTACCTGATCGGCGAGGCGATGACCGGCGGCTACGGCGGCGCCGACATCCTCCACGAGTGCACAATCGCCGTCGACCAAGGCGAGATCGCCGTCATCGTCGGCCCCAACGGAGCCGGCAAGTCGACCGCGATGAAGGCCGTCTTCGGCATGCTGAAGCTCCGCCACGGCCAGGTCCGCCTCGATGGCACCGAGATCACCGGCCTCTCGCCGCAGGAACGCGTCCATGCCGGCATGGGCTTCGTGCCGCAGACCTCCAACGTCTTCGTCAGCATGACCGTCGAGGAAAACCTCGAGATGGGCGCCTACATCCGCGAGGACGACTTCGCCGAGACCATGGAGCAGGTCTTCTCGCTCTTTCCCATCCTGCGCGAGAAGCGCCGCCAGCCCGCGGGCGAGCTCTCCGGCGGCCAGCGCCAGCAGGTCGCCGTCGGTCGCGCCCTGATGACCCGCCCCAAGGTGCTGATGCTCGACGAGCCCACCGCCGGGGTCTCGCCGATCGTGATGGACGAGCTCTTCGACAAGATCCTCGAGGTCGCCGCCACCGGCATCGCCATCCTGATGGTCGAGCAGAACGCCCGCCAGGCCCTCAACATCGCCGACCGCGGCTACGTGCTGGTCCAGGGCCGCAACCGCTTCACGGACACCGGCGAGGCGCTTCTCGCCGACCCCGAAGTCCGCCGCTCGTTCCTGGGAGGCTGAGGCCATGCAGAACCTCATTGAGGCCTTCGTCCTCCTCTCCAACTTCGTCCTCATCCCCGCCATCGCCTACGGATCGCAACTCGCCCTCGGCGCCCTCGGCGTCACCCTCATCTACGCCGTGTTGCGCTTCTCCAACTTCGCCCACGGCGACACCATGGCCTTCGGCACAATGGTGGTGATCCTCTTCACCTGGTGGCTTCAAAGCATGGGCGTGACCTTCGGCCCGCTGCCCACGGCGCTTCTCGCGCTTCCCGTCGGCATCCTCGCGGCGGCCGCGCTGCTGCTCATCACCGACCGCTGGGTCTACCGCTTCTACCGCGCCCGCCGCAGCGATCCGGTGGTCTTCGTCATTGCCTCGGTCGGCGTCATGTTCATCTACAACGCACTGACCCGCTTCGTCATCGGCACCGACGACCAGCGCTTCGAGGATGGCGAACGCTTCGTCATTCGGGTGAACGACTTCAAGGAATGGACCGGCCTCGACCAGGGTATCGCACTCCGCACCTCGCAGCTTATCACCGTGGTGGTGATGCTCATCACCGTCGCTGCAGTGTTCTGGTTCCTGCAGAAGACCCGCACCGGGAAGGCGATGCGCGCCTATTCCGACAACGAGGATCTGGCACTTCTTTCCGGAATCAATCCCGACAAGGTGGTCCGCATCACCTGGATCCTGGTCGCCGTGCTGGCCACCATTGCCGGCACTCTCTACGGCCTCGACAAGTCCTTCCGCCCCTTCACCTACTTCCAGCTTCTCCTGCCGATCTTCGCCGCCGCCATCGTCGGCGGCGTCGGCCAGCCGGTCGGCGCCATTGCCGGCGGTTTCATCATCGCCTTCTCCGAGGTGATGGTGACCTACGCCTACAAGGGCTTCGTCGGCTACTTCGGCTGGAACCCCGAGGGCCTGCTGCAGATGCTCGGCACCGACTACAAGTTCGCCGTGTCGTTCATCATCCTGGTGGTCGTGCTGCTGATCCGGCCGACCGGCATCTTCCGGGGGAAGGTGATATGATGCAGCTTTCAGCTAAACTCATCGTCCCGTCGCCCGGCGTCCAGCCCGCCGTTGCCCCATTCACTTCGCGGATTTGCCCATCGACAAACCCAACGGCCTCGTTCTCCGCGCTCACGCGCTCCAGCCGACGCACCGGCGCGACGCAATTCGTCGCTTTCGCCGGGTCGGCGCACCCCCCCTGCCCGGTCTCGAAGACTGCCCTGCGCACAGGTTACCGAAAGATTGATATTAACCATTTTATCTCTACAAATCAGCCACATGACCCCTCTGCGCAATGTGCGCAGCAAGGGCTCGCACGCTCGGAGGCCGCATGAGCACCGCCGCCCGCGCCATCCTCCTCTACGCCATCATGGCCGTCCTCATCCTTGGCGTCGGCTTCCTTCAAAGCTGGATCGTCGCCCTGACCATCCTGAATTTCTGCCTGATCTCCGCGGTCATGGCCCTCGGCGTCAACATCCAGTGGGGCTACGCCGGCCTCTTCAACGCCGGAATCATGGGCTTCGCGGCCCTCGGTGGCGTCGCCGTCGTCCTCGTCTCGATGCCCCGCGTCCCCGGCGCCCTCGGCGCTGGCGGCATCAACCTCGGCCTCGCCGCCCTCGCCATCGTCGCCACCCTCGCCGCCGCCCTCTTCGTCCGCGAGCGCGTGCCCGCCCACTGGCGTGGCCCCGCCGGCCTCCTCACCGTTGCCGTCGGCTACTTCGTCATGCGGCTCTTCCTCGACCCGGCCAGCGAGGCCATCGAGGCCATCGACCCCGCCGCCGCCGGCTACCTCGGCGGCCTCCACCTCCCGGTCCTCATCTCCTGGGCCGTCGGCGGCCTCTTCGCCGCCGGCGCCGCCTACCTCGTCGGCAAGGTCGCCCTCGGCCTCCGCTCCGACTACCTCGCCATCGCCACCCTCGGCATCGCAGAGATCATCCTCGCGATCCTGAAGAACGAGAACTGGCTGACCCGCGGCGTCAAGAACGTCACCGGCCTCCCCCGCCCGGTTCCCGACGAGCGCACCCTGCAGGGCGCCACCTGGATCGGCGACCTCGCCACGCGCTTCGGCACCGACACGGCGACCACCGCGTCCGTGGTCATCCGCCTGGGCTATGCCGCGCTCTTTACCATCGTTCTCCTCGCCATCCTCTGGCTCGCCGAGCGCGCCCTGCATTCCCCCTGGGGCCGGATGATGCGCGCCATCCGCGACAACCGCGACGCCGCCGAGGCCATGGGTAAGGACGTCACCCGCCGCCACCTCCAGGTCTTCGTCCTCGGCTCCGCCGTCGTCGGTATCGCCGGCGCCATGCTGGTGACCATCGACGGCCAGTTCACCCCCGCCTCCTACAACCCGCTCCGCTTCACCTTCCTGATTTGGGTCATGGTCATCGTCGGCGGCTCCGGCAACAACTGGGGCGCCGTCCTGGGCGGCTTCCTGATCTGGTACGTTTGGGTGATGGCCGAGCCCGCCGGCAACTGGATGATGTCGACACTCACCGCCGGCATGTCCCCCGGCAGCTTCTGGCAGACCCACCTCCTCGCCGCCGCCCCGCACCTGCGGCTCTTCCTGATGGGCCTGATCCTGCTCCTGGCGCTGCGCTTTGCCCCCCGCGGCCTCATCCCCGAACACTCTGGTCCGGCCCGCAGATAGGCCGCGCCTTCCCACCGGTGTTCAGTAGAGATAGACCGCCTGCAGCAGCGCCAGCGGCTCGCCCGCGGCGTCGAGCAGCTCCAGCGTCTGCCCGTCGATCCGCCAGCTCACCGTCTCTTTCAGTACCTCGGCGAGCTGCTTCTCCCAGGCATCGAGCGGCGCCGGGCAAGCCATCATCGTCGCCGCTGCGGTCCCGAACATCAGCTTGTCGTCCTCGAGCGTGTAGCCCCCGCTCACCTGATTGCAGCCCACGGTCGCCGTAAACCGCGGCTCCCCCTCGCGCAGGATCAGGTTCGGCTCGCGCCGTCCCTCCCCGGCCGCCACCTCGGCGTCCCCGAGGCGCAGGATCTTCCAGTAGGTGTTGGTGAGCGTCGCCTCCCCCAGCGCCCGCTCGCAGGTCTCGCCGGGCCACACCCCGACGAAGCGCTCCACCATCACCTCGGGCCGGGTCTCCCCGCTCCCATCCCCCTTGGGCGCCTGCACGATCCCGCCGTCGAAGCTCGCCATGATCGGCCCGGCCGCCTCGGCGCCCGCTGCCAGAAACGCATGCTCGAGCGCCTCGTAGTCGCCATCCTTCACCAGCGGATAGTCCCGGCCGGTCAGGCACTCGGTGAACCGTGCCGAATCCTCCACATAGGTCAGCATGCCGCGCAGCGGCAGGTGCGGCTCGAACGGCTGGAACTCCGGCGCCGCCGTCAGCGTGTAATCGAGCTCCGACTGGATCGCCGATCCGTCGCGCGCCAGCAGTCGTATCCGGTCCGGCCCGAGGATCCCGAACTTCAGCTCCTCCTCCGCCCCGCGCAGGTCCAGCACGTCCTGATCCGGATCCACCGACCACCGCCCGATCGAATCGCGCGTGAGGTCCTTGCCCTCCCAGACCCGCCGCAGGTGAAACACCTGGTCCGGCCAGAGATTGAGCCGGTACCGCAGCGCCTCGCAGTCGGCGCAAGGCAGCTTCCCGGTAAAGCTCGCCGGCAGCCGCAGACCATGAGCGCCAATGCTGATCGGGCTGCTGCTGGCTTCCGCCGTCGTGTCGCCGACCTTGATCATCCAGATGTCGACCTTGTCCGGCCCGCCTCGCGTCAGCACCGGATTGATGGTGTCCGAAACGAAGATCAGCTTTCGGCCCACCGAAACCTGCGCCCGAACCGCATAGGTATGCGTCGGATCGATCTCCGCAGGCTCGAAGGCGATCTCGAAGGCGAACGGCGGATTGCCCGGGTCGGCGATCGACACGCTTCCGAGCTGGTGCGCCGGCGCGTCCGCCACGGAAACGTCCTCTAGGATCGCCTCGAAAACCGAGCCCGGCGGCAGGGCGATACGCTCGCGATAGCTGGCCGTGCCGGCAACCACCCCGCTCTCGGCGGCGTCCGCACGCGCAAAGCCGAAGGCGATGATCACGGCCAATATCGTCAGACCAAAGCGCATGCGCCCGAGACGCCTCCTCCATTAAGCCCGCGCAATCTGGCAGGAAATTCACCCGCCGCCAAGCGCGCGGGTTGTCTTGATCTCCGGCCTTGACGTAACGTTTGCTTGCGAGCCGCGAGGCAAGGTCCCGTCAGAGTTGCGCCATCACCTCGTCGGAAATCTCGAAGTTCGCTGTCACCGACTGCACGTCATCGTCGTCCTCCAGCGCTTCGATAAGCCGCATCAGGGTCTGCGCCGCGTCGAGATCGAGCTCCGTCGTCGTCTGCGGACGCCAGGCGAGCTTGGTGTGCTCCGCCTCCCCCAACGCCGCTTCGAGCGCCGCCGACACCTCATTCAGCTCGGCATCGGCACACCAGATGACGTGCCCTTCCTCAGTGCTCTCAACGTCCTCCGCCCCGGCCTCGAGCGCCGCCATCATCACCTCGTCCTCGCTTCCGGCGCTCGCGGGGTACTCGATCTGCCCCTTGCGCTCGAAGAGAAAGGCCACCGACCCGGTCTCGCCCAGGTTGCCGCCGCGCTTGGCGAAGGTCGAGCGGACGTTCGACGCGGTCCGGTTGCGGTTGTCGGTCATCGCCTCGACGAGAATAGCCACGCCGTTGGGCCCATAGCCCTCGTAGCGGACCTCCTCGTAGTTCTCCGCGTCCCCGCCCGTGGCCTTCTTGATCGCCCGGTCGATGTTGTCCCGCGGCATGGAGTTCGCCCGCGCCTCCTTCACCGCCAGCCGCAGCCGCGGGTTCTTGTCCGGATCGGGATCGCCCATCCGCGCCGCGACCGTGATTTCCTTCGAAAGCTTGGAGAAAAGCTTTGACCGGGCGGCGTCCTGCCGGCCCTTTCGATGCTGGATATTGGCCCATTTGGAATGCCCGGCCATGGCGTTGCTCCGTCCGATTGTCGCGGTGATCGCGCCTCTTATCCCGCCTTGCCCGGCCCCTTCAACCCCGCAACGGCCAGAAGAGCGGGATGAGGATGCAGGACGCCGTCATCAGCAGGATGTTCATGGGAATCCCGATCCGGAGGAAGTCGGTGAACCGGTACCCGCCGGGTCCGTAGACCAGCGTGTTGGTCTGGTATCCGATCGGCGTGGCAAAGCTCGACGAGGCCGCGAACATCACCGCCACCACCAGCGCCCGCGGGTCGATGCCGAGGCTGTGCGCGAGCGCGATGGCAATCGGGGTCATCACCACCGCCACCGCGTTGTTGGTGACGAGCTCGGTCAGGATCATCGTAATGAGATAGACCGCCACCAGCGCCACGCGCGGCGGCAGGCCCATGAGATAAGGGGTGAGCGCGTCGACGATGAGCTGCACCGCCCCGGAATTGTCGAGCGCAAGCCCCACCGCCAGCATGGCGAAGATCAGCACCATGAGCTGCGCGTCGACGAAACCGAAGGCCTCGTCGGAATCGAGGACCCGCGCCACCAGCACCACCGCCACCCCGAGGAGCGCCAGGACCTGAATCGGTGCTACCTCCAGCGCCGACAGCCCGACCACCGACGCCAGCACGATAAGCATCAGCGGCGCCCGGTTGCGGCGGTATGGGCGCTCGCTCGGCTCGGTGATATCCACGAGGTCGACGTCCGCCGCCAGCCTCTGGATGTCCTGCGCCGCCCCCTCGAGGAGCAGGGTATCGCCGACCCGCACCACCACGTCGTCGAGCTGGCGTCCGATATTCTGGTTCCGCCTGTGCACCGCCAGGGGGTAGACGCCATACCGCCGCCGCAGACGCAGCGAGCCGAGGGAGCGGCCGACCAGCTTGCAATCCGGCGAGATCAGAGCCTCGACCGTGGTGGTGCTCTTCGACCCAACCCGATCCACCAGCGTCACCGCGTTGCTGTCCTTCAGCCCGAGGAGTTCCTTCATCTCGGTCCGCAGCACCACCCGGTCGCCCTCGGCCAGCGTTACGTCGGGAAACTGCCGTCTCAGGCTCTCCTCGCCGCGCAGGACATCGATCACCCGCATCCCGTCGCGCTTGAAGATCGGCACGCTCGCCGCCTGCGCCCCGATCAGCGGCGAGCCTTCCGGCACCACCACCTCGGTGAAGAACTTCATCTTCTTGCGATTGCCGAGCAAATCCACCATCGAATCGCGGTTGGGCAGGAGCGCCGGCACGAAGATCCGCATGTAGAGAAGCCCGATGGCGGCTAGGCACACCCCGAGCGGCGTGATCTCGAAGAGCGTGAACGGTACCATCCCCTGCGCCCGCGCCACCCCGTCGACGAGAAGATTCGTCGAGGTCCCGATCAGCGTGCAGAGACCGCCCATGATCGTCGCATAGGAGAGCGGGATCAGCAGCTTGGAGGGCGCCAGCCCCAGGGTCTGGGCGAGCTGAACCACGATCGGCAGCATCACCACGACGACCGGGGTGTTGTTCATGAACGCGGAAGCCCCGACGACCATCAGCCCCAGCAGCGTCAGCACCGTGGCGGGCCGGCGTCCGGCATGGCGGCTGATCAGCCGCGAGATGTTCGCCAGCACCCCGGTCCGAACCAGCCCGCCCGACAGGATGAACATCGCGGCGATCGTCCAAGGCGCGGAATTCGAGAAGATCGACAGGAGCTTGTCATGCGGAATCATGCCGGTGGCCAGCAGGATCGCAGCCGTCCCGAAGGCGGTCACCTCGGGCGGAAAGACCTCGCTGAGGAAGACGACGAACATCCCCGCGATCACGACCAACGTGAAGATCGCCGGCAATGCCGGATAGGCCAACAATTCGGTCAAGCACGACCCCTTCGCAGTGCCACCCGCCCGGACGGCCTCGTCCGGCCGGAGGGCCGGCCGTCCTCCGTCGGAGCGGCGGCCAACATGGCGCAAGGCTCGGTCACCCTCAAGCCTCCTTCGCCTCCCGCCGCCGGGGCTGGATAAGCGCGACGCCAAGAAGCATTAGCGCCAGCGCACCCCACACGCTCGCCGGGTAGCGCTCCCCCAGGAGAAGCTTCGCCCAGACCACCCCGAACCCGGTGACCAGGTAGGCGACCTGGCTCGCGAAGACCGATCCGGCGCTGCCGACCAGCCAGACATAGGCCGAATAGGCGAGGAGGTTCAGCACGCTCATCGCCACGACCGCCTGTTCCGTTGTTCCCCATCGAACCGGGTAGACCATCTGGCCAGTAAGCTCCGCGAGCGGCCAGGACAGCGCGCAGGAGACGAGCGCGGCCCCGAAGAGAAGCTGGAAAGGATGGATACCGGCCGAGCCCCGCCAAGCCAGCCAGTTGCCCTCGACCGCGTAGCTCAGCGGCGCAACCATGGTCAGCAGCACCGGGACAAGCGCCACCGCCCCGCCGCCGCCCGGGGCGGGACCCACCATCGCCACGATCGCCGCGGCGCCCAGCAGCACCCCGAGCGCCCGGCGCGCGTCCGGCCGCTCGAACCCGATGGCGAGCGCCATCGGCAGGACGAACATCGGCACCAGCGCGATGATGATTGCCCGAACCCCGGCAGGAAGGAGCGCTGCAGTCAGAAAGCTGAAATAGGCCGGCAGAACCGAGCCGAAGACCGCCACGGCGACGATAACGTCGAGATTGCGCCGCACCCTCGGCCGCGGCAGACGCACAACTGTCAGGATGAGGGCGAGGAGGACCGCCATGATGAGGTTGGACCACACGATCAGCGCCAGCGGCCGGTATCCGGTCGAGACCGCTACCCGCATCAGCGGGATGGTCAGTCCCCAGGCGGCTCCGGCGCCGAACAGCACCAGAACCGGAAGGAAGCGCTGCATCTCAGGGCCCGGCCTGCGCCAGCCGCCCGCCGATCCGGACCGGCTCGGCCCGCCGGGCGCGGCCGGTGGCGTCGTCGGTTTCGAGATAGACGCCCGACAGCGTCGCCTCGCCTTCCGCCGGGCTGAACCGCCCCTTGGCCATGCCGGTGACGAAGCGGGTTATCGGCTCGAGCTTGTCCATCCCGATCACGCTGTCGTAGTCACCACACATACCAGCATCGGTCTGGTAGGCCGTCCCGCGGGCGAGGATCTGCAGATCCGCCGTAGGCACGTGGGTATGGGTGCCGACGACGAGGCTCGTCCGACCGTCGCACCAGTGGCCGAGCGCCATCTTTTCCGAGGTCGCCTCCGCATGCACCTCGACGATCACCGCGGCGGCGGTGCCGCCCAGGGTCGCCGGCTTCAGCGCCGCGTCGAGGGCGGAGAACGGGTCGTCGAACGGCCGCTTCATGAACGCCTGGCCAAGCACCTGCGCGACGAAGACTCGCCTCCCGCCGGCCACGTCGAAGAACCGCGCCCCGCGGCCCGGGGCAGTCTTGGCGAAGTTCAGCGGCCGGATCAGGCGAGGCTCGCTCTCGATGTAGGCGAGCATGTCGCGCTGGTCAAAGGCATGGTCGCCCAGGGTCACGCAGTCCGCCCCGGCCTCGAGGAGGAGCGCGGCGTGCGCGCCGCTCAGGCCCATGCCGCCGGTGGCGTTCTCGCCGTTCACCACCACGAAGTCGAGCGCCCAGTCGCGGCGCAGCCGCGGCAGGTGCTCGGTCACCGCCGCCCGGCCGGTCCGGCCCACCACATCGCCCAGGAAAAGAAGTCGCATGGCGTCCGCATAGCGGGCAAGCCGGTGTCCGGCAAGCGGGCTCAGAGGTGGCGGGTCTCCGCGGGGCGCCGCTCCCAGGCGTCGTTGCGGCCGTCGGCGAAGCGTACCGGCGCCGCCATCAATTCGTCGATCTCGAGACCGTCGAGGCAGGCGACGTTGACGTTGTAGTACTTGGTCCCGCTCATGTTCGGCACGTCCACCCACTCGAAGGGATGCACCCCGCAGATCCGGCAGAAGAGATGGTGCGCAACCGGGTTGCGGCCGCGGTAATCGGCGAGAGCAGCCTCGCCGGCGAGGAGCCGGAAGGCCGCGGGCGCCACCTGAACCGACCAGAGCCGAAGCTTGGCGCAGATCGAGCAGTTGCATTTCACCGTGCCGGCGCTGACGTCGAGATCGGCCTCGAAGCGCACGGCGCCGCAGTGGCAGCCGCCGGAGTAGGTTCGGAGGGTCATGCCGGGCCTCCGGTCCAGCGCAGGCCGGCCTCGGTCACGATGCCGTCGAGGCGCATGTCGTGCTCGGCGTTCGGCACCTCCGGGAGCTCCTGCGCGGCATAGGCAAAGCCCAGGGCCGTTACCGGGCCGCGGGCGCGGAGCGCGGCGATGGTGCGGTCGTAGAAGCCACCGCCGTAGCCCAGGCGGTGGCCGCGGGGGTCGAAGGCGAGCATCGGCACCAGGAGGACATCGGGATCGGCGAGGGCGCCGTCCGTCGGGACCGGCACGCCGTAGGGGCCCGGCTCGGTGGCGACGCCCGGATGCCAGGCCCGGAACGAGAGGGGCCGGCCGGGGCCGACGATCACCGGGACGCAGACCGGATAGCCGAGGCCGTGCAGGGCCAGCATCGCCGGACCAGGGTCGAGTTCATGGCGGATGGGGATGTAGGCGGCGACCGCCGAGATCTCGCGCAGGTGGCCGATCGCGGCAAGGGCATAGCCGGCGGCGATGCGGGGGGCGCCGGGGTGGGCTGCGTGGGCGGCGATCCGGGCAGCCATGGCCGCGTCGCGGGCGGCCGTCTTCCGGACGGTGTCGGTCAACGGAAGGGGGGCGTGGGGAGAGCGGCGGGCCCAGCGCGACCGTGGCGGCACGAAATCCTTGAGAGCCTGTTTGCACAGGTGGGCGCCAGGTGCGATAGGCCAGGGCCAGTCACAGAGCCAGCTCCCTCAAGAATATTTAAGGCCACTAGGATATTGGCCCCTCACGGGAAGGCCAGCACCCGCCAAGGACATATGTAGCGCGCCCGCGCGCCGATTTGAAGCCCCGGCACACACGAAAAAGACCCTGCTGCACACAGTGTGCAGAGGGGTCAAGACATTGGAATCCCTCGTGATATGTTACGGGATTCATTTTCCGTTAATCGCTCGGGCACGGCCGGCACCCGTCACCCGGCGTCGCGGAGCATCAGCACCCACGCCTCGGCCCGGGACACCCAGCCTGCCTTGACCATGGGCTCGCGCGCGACCTCGACGAAGCCGAAGCCCTCGTAGAGCCGCCGCGCGATCAGATTGCCGTCCGCCACTACCAGGCTGAGGCCGCTCCCTCCCGCCATCCGCTCCGCCTCCGCGAGCAGCCTCGAGGCCACCCCGCGCCGCCGGTACGGCGCATAGGTGGCAAGCACGTTGACGTAGAGCGTGCCGAGGGCGCGGTTCTCCAGCGCCTGCAGCGGCCGGAACATCGCCGGCAGGTCGTCGAGCGGCGTCGGGGTCGAGCCGATCGGATAGGCGACGAGCGCCCCGGCGACACGCCCCGCGAGCTCGGCGATCACCGCGTTGCGCCAGGTAAACGCCCCTTCGTCGCGCGCCGCGCGCCGGACGCCGACGTCGAACGGGCTCTCCCCGGGCTCGGCCATCCCGGCCCAGAGGTAGGACGGCAGGCCCTCGCCGGCGAGGTCCACCAGCCGGGCGAGGTCCGGCGCGTCTTCGCGGCGCGCCGGCCGCAGCCGCGGCGCCTCAGCCGGCTGGTACATGGATGCACGCCGCACTGATCGCCCCGATATGGCGATGGTCGGTCCCGCAGCAGCCGCCGAGCACCCGCACCCTGGGCAGGATCGCCAGGAGGTCGCGGTAGTCCTGGGCCAGCTCGACCGGATCGCCCGGGTCGAGCTCCGGCGCCTCGTCGAGCTCGTCGTGGCTCATCTTCGAGGCGTTGGCCCGCACCCCGCCGATGCGGTTCACCCACTCGCCCGCCAGCGTGTCGCGGAAGTGCTGGGGATGGGCGCAGTTCACCATGTAATAGGCCGCATAGCCGTCGGTCGCCGCGTCGCAGGCCTCGATCGCTTCGCCGAGGCCCATCCCCGAGCGCAGCCGGCCGTCGGTCTCGACCGTGAACGAGATCACCACCGGCACCGCCGCCGCCTCCGCCGCCCGGACGATGCCGATCGCCTCCTCGACATAGGTGATGGTGAAGGCGGTGACGAGATCGACGCCCGCCGCCTCGAACACCCGGACCTGGCGGCCGTGATAGGCCTCGGCCTCCGCAGCGGTCATCAGCGTCTCCGGCCGGTAGCCGTCGCCGCGCGGGCCGACCACGCCGCTCACCACCATCGGCATCCCCGGCCGCTCCTCGGCCTCGCGGAACGCCCGCAGGAACGCCACCGCCCGGGCGTTGACCGCGTCGAGGGCCGCGCCCTCGTAGCCGAGTTTCGCACCCCAGTCCGGGTTCGACCGCCACGTCGGCGTCTCGAGGATCAGCCCACTCTTCGCCCGGCGGGCGATCTCCAGGTAGGGCCGGTAGTAGCGGTCGAGCGCCGCCCGCCCCTCGGCGCTGTCGAGGAGCACGAAGGAGGCGAAGTGCGGCAGCTCGATCCCCTCGTGGAAAATCAGCGTCGTCTCCTGCCCGCCGTCGGACAGGAACAGCGCGTCGCCCATCTGCGGCAGGGCGGACCGGTACTTGGCTTGCATCCCGAAAAACCCTCCTTGTTCGGATCGCCGCGGAAGATGCCGCAAACGGGCTGGCCGGATAAGCCGGATTGCGGTACACTTCGCGATCCGCCGGAACAGCGTTTTATATCAGGTATTTGCCCGATCGCCCTCGGCAAGCGCTCCGGCTTTGGCACGGAAAACCGCACCATGGGTACAGTTACCGACGCCGCCCCGCCGACCACCCGCGGCAAGGAGACCCGAAGCCGCATCCTCGACGTCGCCGAGGGCGCGATCCTCTCCAAGGGCTTCGACGCCACCTCGATCGACGAGATCGTCGCCGGCGCCGAGATCACCCGCAGCGGCTTCTTCTATCACTTCCCCGACAAGAACGAGCTCGCCCGGGCGCTGGTCGAGCGCTACCTGGAGCAGGACCGTATCCTGCTCGACGGCATCTTCGCCCGGGCCGCCGATCTCTCCGACGACCCGCTGCAGCGCTTCCTCATCGGCCTCAAGCTCTTCGCCGAGATGATGGACGACCTGCCGAACGGCCATCCCGGCTGCATGGTCGCCACCGTCTGCTACCAGGAGCGGCTGTTCGACGCCGAGGTCCGCGCCCTCAACCGCCGAGCCGTGCTCGAGTGGCGGACGCTGTTCCTCGGTCATCTCGAGCGCATCGCCGCGCGCTATCCGCCGCGCGATGCCGTCGATATCGGGGCGCTCGCCGACATGATCTCCACCACCGTCGAGGGCGGGATCGTGATGGCCAAGGCGCTCGGCGAGCCGAAGATCCTCGGGCAGCAGATCCTGCTGCAGCGCTCCTACATCAAGCTGCTGTTCACCCCCGACCCCTGATGCCCGCCCGTGCGCCCGTTCTCTGCGCCGGGGCGGCGCACTGGGACATCATCGCCCGGACCTCGGCGCCGCTGCCGCCTGGCGCCGACGTTCCCGGCCGCATCACCCGCCGGCCGGGCGGCGTCGCCCTCAACATCGCGCTGGCGCTCGCCGCGCTGGGCCGTCCGGTGGCGCTCCTCGCCGCCATCGGCCGCGACCTCGCCGCCGGCGACCTCATGGCGCTGATCACCGGCGCCGGCATCGACACCGCCGGGCTCCACCACCACGACGGGCCGTCCGACTGCTACCTGGCGATCGAGGACCGGGCCGGCGCGCTCCATGCCGCGGTCGCCGACTGCACCGGGCTGGAGCGGGCGGGCCTCGCCCTCCTCGGCCCGCTGCACGACCGCCGCCTGCGCTCGCCCTGGCACGGGCAGATCGTCATCGACGGCAACCTGCCGGCCGCGGTCCTGCACGCGCTCCTCACCAACTCCGCCACCACCGACGCGCCGCTGGCACTGGTGCCGGCCAGCCCGCGCAAGGCGGCGTGGCTTGCGCCGCTCGTTGCCATCCGGCCGCTGACGCTTTATCTCAACCGCCTCGAGGCCGAGGCGCTCTGCGGGCGCGCCTTCGCCGACAGCCGCGCCGCCGCCGAGGCGCTGGTGGCGCGCGGCGCCGCCGAGGCGGTGGTGACCGACGGCGCCGCCGCCGCGTCCGCAGCCGGGCCGGGGGGGTGTCTGACGATGGCGCCGCCCGCGGTGCCGGCGCGCAGCGTCACCGGCGCCGGCGACGCCTTCGTCGCGGCGCATCTCGCCGCCCGCGCCGACGGCCTCGACCGCGAGGCCGCTCTCCGCGCCGCACTCGCGGCGTCGGCACGCCACATCACCCGGGAGGATTCATGACCCCGCCGATCACCTTCGCCGCCGAGGTCGCCGAGGCCTTCGCCGCCCGCCAGCCGATCGTGGCGCTCGAATCGACGATCATCACCCACGGCATGCCGGCGCCGGTGAACCTCGAGACCGCCCGCAACGTCGAGGCCGAGGTCCGCGACGCCGGCGCCGTCCCCGCCACCATCGCCGTCGTCGGCGGCATCATCCACGTCGGCCTCGCCCCGGAGGAGCTCGAGGCGCTGGCCGCCGCTTCCGACGTGCGCAAGCTCTCCCGCGCCGATCTCGCCGTGGCCCTGTCGGAGGGCTGGACCGGGTCGACCACCGTCGCCGCGACGATGATCTGCGCCCGGCTCGCCGGCATCGAGGTCTTCGCCACCGGCGGCATCGGCGGCGTCCACCGGGGTGCCGAGGCGAGCTTCGACGTCTCCGCCGACCTCGACGAGCTGGCGCAGACCGCGGTGACCGTGGTGGCGAGCGGCGCCAAGGCGATCCTCGACCTGCCGAAAACCTTCGAGGTGCTGGAGACCCGCGGCGTGCCGGTGATCGCCTATGGCCAGGACGCGCTGCCCGCCTTCTGGTCCCGCGACAGCGGCCTGCCCGCCCCCCTCCGTCTCGACGACCCCGCCGCCATCGCCCGCGCCCACCGGATGCGCGCCCGCCTCGGCCTGCCCGGCGGCCAGCTCGTGGCGAACCCGATCCCCGCCGCGGCCGAGATCGCCGCCGCCGACATGGCCCCCCACGTCGCCGCAGCCCTGGCTGCCGCCGAGGCATCGGGGGTGAGCGCCAAGGCGGTGACGCCGTTCCTCCTCGCCCGGATCGGCGAGGCCACCGGCGGCGCGGCGCTCGCCGCCAACATCGCCCTCGTCCGCAACAACGCCCGCCTCGCCGCCCGGATCGCCGTCGAGCTCGCCGCTCTGCCCGTCTAGGCCTTGCATTCCCCGGTGCCGTCCTTATAAGGCCGCATCCCTCCGACGGATTTTTCACGCGCAGCCTCTCGTACGGACCCGGAGGGCATCGAGGTTCCGTTTTGAAGCGCGCCGCAAGACAGGTGACAGAGATGGCGCTCTACGAGCACGTCTTCATCGCGCGTCAGGACCTTTCCAACGCGCAGGCCGAGGGGCTCATCGAGCACTTCGGGCAGGTCCTCAAGGACAACGGCGGCGACGTCGTCGGCTCCGAGTACTGGGGCCTCAAGACCATGGCCTACAAGATCAACAAGAACCGCAAGGGGCACTATGCCTACGTGCGCTCCGACGCGCCGGCCCCGGCCGTGCAGGAGATGGAGCGGCTGATGCGGCTGCACGAGGACGTGATGCGCGTCCTGACCATCTCGGTCGACAAGCACGAGGAAGGCCCGTCGGCCGTCCTGCAGTCCCGCAACCAGCGCGACGACCGCGGCGATCGCGGCGACCGTGACCGCGACCGCGGCCCGCGCCGCCCGCGCGACAACTGAGGAGCGCAAGACCATGGCACAACGACCGTTTTTCCGCCGCCGCAAGTCCTGCCCGTTCTCCGGCGCCAATGCACCGGTGATCGACTACAAGGACGTGAAGCTGCTGCAGCGCTACATTTCCGAGCGCGGCAAGATCGTGCCCTCCCGGATCACCGCGGTGTCCTCGAAGAAGCAGCGCGAGCTCGCCCGCGCCATCAAGCGGGCCCGCTTCGTCGCGCTCCTGCCCTACGCCGTCAGGTAAGGAGACCGAAATGCAAGTCGTACTCCTCGAACGGGTCGCCAAGCTCGGCCAGATGGGCGAGGTCGTCAGCGTCAAGGACGGCTACGGCCGCAACTTCCTGCTGCCGCAGGGCAAGGCGCTCCGGGCCACCGAGGGCAACCTCAAGCGCTTCGAGACCGAGCGCGCCCAGCTCGAGACCCGCAACCTCGAGCAGAAGGCCGAGGCCGAGAAGGTCGCCGCCAAGCTCGACGGCCAAATCTTCGTGGTGATTCGCTCCGCCTCCGACGGCGGCGCGCTCTACGGCTCGGTCAACACTCGCGACGTCGCCGAGGCCGCCACCGAGGCGGGTTTCAGCGTCGAGCGCCGGCAGGTGGTCCTCGATCACCCGATCAAGGATCTCGGGCTCCACCCACTGACCGTGGTCCTCCACCCGGAGGTGAACGCCACCATCCGCGTGAACGTCGCCCGCAGCCAGGACGAGGCGGAGCTCCAGGCCTCCGGCAAGACCATCCAGGAGCTGCAGGCCGAGGCCGAGGCCGCCCACGAGTTCGACATCCAGGAGCTCTTCGACGACATCGGCAGCGCCGCGAGCGAGGCCGGTCCCGACGAGGACGCCTGACGCCCTTCGTCCCCCGCTGCGGCGGGGGACGTCACATCGAGATCAGCCGCGCCGCCGACCGGTGCCGCTTCTCGATCTGCAGGGTCACGATCGCCAGCACGATCCAGGACCCGTGGAAGGCCACCCCCATCAGCACCACCACGATCCCCGGCAACGGCCCGATCGACGCCCGCTGCAGGAAGGCCGACAGCGTTCCCGCCGGCACCGGGTGGATCGCGAGCTTGCCGTAGTAGGCCAGGGCCTGGATCGCCAGGATATAGGCGTAGTTCGACCGGAGCCGCCGCCCGATCGCCCGCATATAGCTGATGTGAAACCGCGGCCGCGAGTAGTCGTTGGCCAGGAGCGTGTTCCACTTGCCGTCCATCACGATGCCCTCGCCGCGCAGCATCGGGCCGTAGACGTCGGTCTCCATCAGCCGGCACCGCGCCCGCCAGACGTTGAAGTAGCGGTAGCGTCGGGACTCGAGCAGCAGGAACACCACGACCAGCAGCCCCACCAGGATCAGCGGCAAAGGTGAGGCATAGGGCCCGCTGAAGGTCAGCGACATCGCGAGGCCGGTGGTCACCACCGCCCAGTTGGTAGTCTGGTCGAGCCGCGTCCGCCAGATCGTGCTGCGATAGACCTCGCCCCGGTAGAGATGCGCAAGCGCCCCCATCTCGCCGGTGTCGAAGGTGCGCCGCGCCGCCGGTGCCGCCGCGCCGCCTGCCGTTTCGCTCATGGCGTCATTCCCCCGATGATCCTCGTTCAGCCACTATTGCACCGCGCGCCGCCGGCGGCCATGCCGCCGTCCGGACCGAAGCCATCCCCGCTATCCTACTTATCCACAGGCGTTAACCAGCGCGGCCGGCGGCGGGAGCGTCTATAAGGGTCGGCACCCAGGGAGAAACTCATGGCCGACGGAACCACCGCGGGGCTCGATGCCGAGACCCACGAACTGCCCCACAACATCGAAGCGGAACAGGCGCTCCTCGGCGCGCTCCTCGTCAACAACGACGTCTACGACCGGGTCGCCAGCATCGTGCAGGCGGTGCATTTCTTCGACCCCGTCCACGCGCGGATCTTCGAGACCGCCGCCGAGCGCATCCGCCGCAACGCCTTGGCCACTCCCGTCACCATCAAGGCGTTCTTCGAGGACGACGCCGGCCTCAAGGAGCTCGGCGGCCCCGCCTACCTCGTCCGCCTCGCCGGCGCCGCGATCTCGCTCTTCGCCGCCCGCGACTATGCCCGGCTCATCTACGACCTCGCCATCCGCCGCGAGCTCATCATCCTCGGCCAGGGCATCTCCGAGAAGGCCGCCCGCATGGAGGTGGACAGCGAGGCGAAGGACCAGATCGTCGAGGCCGAGCAGGCGCTCTACCAGCTCGGCGAGCAGGGCAAGGTCGACCGCGGCTTCCAGACCTTCCGCCGCGCCGTCATCGACGCGGTCAAGGTGGCGAACGCCGCCTACGAGCGCGACGGCGGCCTCGCCGGCCTCTCCACCGGCCTCGTCGACCTCGACAAGCGCCTCGGCGGCCTCCACCCCTCGGACCTCCTGATCCTCGCCGGCCGCCCGTCGATGGGCAAGACCTCGCTCGCCACCAACATCGCCTTCAACATCGCCCGCGCCTACAAGAAGGGCACCAAGCCCGACGGCACCGAGGGCGCGGTCGAGGGCGGCGTCGTCGGCTTCTTCTCCCTCGAGATGTCCGCCGAGCAGCTCGCCGCCCGCGTCCTCTCCGAGGCGAGCCGCGTGCCCTCGCACCAGATCCGCCACGGCGACATGACCGAGGAGGAGATGCGCCGCTTCATCGAAGCGGCGAGGGAACTCGAGAACTGCCCGCTCTTCATCGACGACACGCCCGCGCTCCCGATCTCCACCATCGCCGCCCGCGCCCGGCGGCTGAAGCGCCAGCACGGCCTCGACGTCATCGTCATCGACTACCTGCAACTCGCCAAGCCCGCCTCCTCGCGCTCCGAGGGCCGCGTCCAGGAGGTCTCCGAGATCACCCAGGGCCTCAAGGCCATCGCCAAGGAGCTCAACATCCCGGTCATCGCCCTCTCCCAGCTCTCCCGCCAGGTCGAGAGCCGCGAGGACAAGCGCCCGCAGCTCTCCGACCTGCGCGAGTCGGGCTCGATCGAGCAGGACGCCGACGTGGTGATGTTCGTCTTCCGCGAGGAGTACTACAAGGAACGCGAGAAACCGGGCGACCACGACATCGAGGGCATGATCAAGTGGAAGGACGCGATGAGCGCCCTGCACGGCAAGGCCGAGGTGATCATCGGCAAGCAGCGTCACGGCCCGATCGGCACCATCGAGCTGGCCTTCGAGGGCGAGTTCACCCGCTTCTCCAATCTCGGCAGCGACTCCCAGGCCGGCGCCTACGCCCGCAACGTGTCCTTCCGCGGCACCCCGGTGCCGGCGAGTGCCGAGGACTTCGACTAGCGTAGCCCCGGCAGGAACGGCTCTCCGGCCAGCGCCTGCGCGAAGGTCGCGACGCAGAACGCGGTGTACCCCGCCGCCGCGCCCCACGTCACCGCCAGCGCCGGCCGCGGCGTCAGCCATCGCCCGGCGGCAAAGCCGGCCAGCGGCAGCGCATGCATCGCATGGGTGGCGAAGAAGTGCGGCACCCGGAGATCGCCGGCGTCGCGCGCCCAGCCCATGAGCGCCAGCCCGCCGGCGTCCGAGCCGCTGCCGCCGACGAAATGGCTGCCGTGCTGCCCGATGTACCCGGCGATTACCACCGTGAGCCCGAAAGTCAGCACCAGCCCGAGCACCACGCCCGCCCGCAGCGCCGGGTCGCGCGGCGCCCGGTCGCTGCGGGCGATCAGGATCCCGTAGACCAGCGACGCGCCGGTCAGGTGGACCGCCAGCACGCCCATCAGCGTGTAGAGCACCTGGCCGAGCGGCGACGGGTTGAAGTGCGACGCGGTGCCGAGCGCCGCCGCCCCGACGATCACGACCATCTCGTAGGCGATCGCGGCGACCACGGTGGCGGCGTAGATCCGGAACCAGGTCCGCCCGACGGTGCCCGACGGCAGCCAGCGCGCATAGGCCGAGAGCGTCAGCAGGTAGATGACGAGCGCGATCTCGAACTTCAGCGGCTTCGCCCAGATGTCGACCCCCTGGAACAGCCGTCCGTCGAAAACCAGCGCCGCCGCGGTCGGCAGCACCAGCAGCGTCAGCACGAGCCCGGCGCCGGCGAAGATCGGCTCGCGGAAGAGATCCCGCGGATCGAAGCGGTGCGTCGCGGCAGGGGCGGCAGGCAGCATGGTCATGGTCATCGCCTATCTCCTCAGGTCGCAGGCGCGGTGCGCTGGGTGGCGCGGGCGGCGCGGAGCGCGGTGAACGCCAGGAACCCCGCCGGCCCGAACAGGAAGGTCAGCGCCAGGCAGGGCACCACCAGCGGGAACGCGATGCCCTCCCGGCGCGCGACCCGCACCTCCCAGGCCCCGACGAACAGGTCGAAGGCGAGGTAGTGGATCCAGCCGGCCAGCGCGATCTCCGGCTGGGTGAACAGCGTCATCACCGCGTCGAGCGAGCCGAACCCGCCCTCGGCCCGGGACCAGAAGGCCAGGATCAGCCCGGCATAGGCCACCGACAGCAGCAGCGGCAGCGCCAGCCCGGCGATCCGCTGCGCCCAGACCGGGGCCGCCCAGGACAGCAGCAGCGCCACCCATCCCACCAGCACCAGCGTGCTCGCGGCCCGAAAGATCAAGTCGACGGACATCGGCATCTCCCATCTTGACATCGGAAAGATTACCTCGGATCTATCCACTGTCAACATCCGATTTTGACAGTGGCAAGTTCACCCGGTAAACCCTTGGCATGAGCGCCCCAGACCCCTCCCTCGAAGACGAACCCCGCCGCTACCACCACGGCGACCTGCGCGGGGCCTTGCTTGTCGCCGCCGAATCGGAGCTCGCCGCGAAGGGCATCGAGGGCTTCTCGCTCCGCGGCGTCGCCAAGCGCGCCGGCGTCAGCCACGCCGCCCCGGCCCATCACTTCCGCGACACCGCCGGGCTCCTCAGCGCGCTGGCCGCCGAGGGCTTTAGCCGCTTCCTCGCCGCCCAGCACACCCGCGAGGCGGCTGCGCCGCCCCAGCCGCCGGAGCGGGCCGTCGCCGCCGGCCTCGGCTACATCGACTTCGCCGTCGCGCACCCCGCCCTCTTCCGCCTGATGTTCTCCTCGGAACGCCCGGACTTCGACGACCAGACTCTCGACGCGGCGGCCCGCGCCGCCTTCCGGCACCTCCTGGAGCTCGTCGCAGACCTGCGCGGCAGCGACGATGCCGACGACCCCGCGGCGCTCGCCGACGTCACCGCGCTCTGGGCCATCGTCCACGGCCTCGCCGACCTGATGCAGGCGAGCCGCATCCTCAAGCCTCTCTCGCCGGACGAGCGCGAAGCGCTCGCCGAAGGCATCATCCGCCGCTGCCTCCCGGAACCCCACCGCGGGGCCCCGCGTTCGTAAGTGCAACAGCAGCGAAAGCGAGGAGAGCCCGATGGCCGAGCACGAGACACTGTCGACGGAGGACGCGATCGACGCCATCTGGGACCTGGTAAAGTCGATCGACTTCTGCATGTTCGTCACCTGGGACGGCGAGCGCCAGCGGGCCCGCCCGCTTTCCGCGCGCCCCGACCGCAAGGCCGGCCGCATCCACTTCCTCACCGACGCCCGGGGCGCCAAGGACGACCAGATCGAGCGGTTCCCGACGGTGACCCTGACCTTCGCCGACATCCGCGCCCACGACTACGTCACCATCACCGGCGAAGCCCGGGTGAGCGACGACCGCGCCAAGATCCGCGCGCTCTGGACCCGCGCCGACGAGGCGTGGTGGGACTCCGCCGACGATCCCGCGATCCGGGTCATCACCGTCGACCCGGCGGACGCCGAGCTCTGGAAGGGACCGAACCGGCTTGTCGCCGGCGCCAAGATGCTCGCCGCCGCCGTCACCGGCGCCAAGGTCGACTTCGGCGAGAACCGCAAGGTCGGCCACCTCTGAGGATCACGAGGCCTTGCGCTCCTGGGCGGCGAACGGGCTGAGGCCGAGCCACTGCTGCATCGAGGCGGCGATCTCGCGGTCGCCCTGGAACTCGATGCGGTCGCGCTCGGCCCGCACGGCCTTCCCATGAACTGCGCACTCGCTGGGCGGATCCGGTCAGGGACGACGCCTGCATCGCCTGGGCACGCAAGCTCTTCGACGACAGCGCCACCTACGCCGCCAGCAGCATCTACGTGAACTTCATCCCGGAGGAAGGCGAGCCCGACCAGATCGTCGCCGCCTACGGCGACAACCTTGCGCGGCTGCGCGAGGTGAAGGCGCGCTACGACCCGGAGAACCTGTTCCGGGTCAACCACAACATCCGCCCGGCGCACGCGCCGGTCCCGGCGCACTGACGCGCCCGCGCGTCGCCCCTCCCGGGCGGCGCCCGCCCGCTCAGCCGGCGGCGGTGTCGAGCTCCCGGATCTCGATCTCGATCGTCCTGGGATCGACCGGGCCGAACCGCGCGCTGAGCCGCTCCCAGGCGTCCACCAGCGTCGCGGCCTCTGCGGGGGCGCGGCGTTCGACCATCCCCTCGCCGCCGTCGAGCATGGTCCCGCGATAGATGACCGCGCAGGTCCCCGCGTGGCCGTTTCCCCGGTGTGTCATGTCGCCCTCCCCTTCCGATAGCCTGTAGCGGATCTATCGGTTGGCGAGTGACACCCGCGTGAATGTATCGTTAACGGAGCGGATCGAACCGGGAGAGCCACCGATTCTTACCGAAAATTATTGAAGATTAATCCCTTTGATTCCAGTGCGTTCACGCGTGAACACCCTGTTGAACACACTTGCACCGGCACGTCGCTTCAGGGCCGGCACATCTCCCAGGGCCGGCTCCGCACCGCCTTCTTCAGCTCGTCGCGCAGCCGGTCGCGGACGAAGTCGGCGTAGCCGGACAGCGCGCGCCCCTGCTTCTGCACGGCATGAATGCTGATCGTCGTCGTCTCCTCGAGCCTGACCCGGCTCAGGCCCGGCATGTAGACCCCGGCCACCGAGAACTCGTCGATCACCGCCACCCCCAGCCCGTGCCGGACGAGGCTCACCACCGTCTGCGCGAACCGCGCCCGGATCGAGAGCCGATACTCCAGCCCCGCCTCCCGGAACGGCGTCGCCAGGATCGAGCCGTAGGGATCCTCCGGGCTCACCCCGATCAGCGGCTCGCCGGCGAGCTCCCGCACCGACACGCTCGCCCGGTCCGCCAGCGGATGCCCGTCCGGCACCACCACCACCAGCTCCCCCCGCCCGAGCTCGGTGAACTCCAGCGACGGATGGGCAAAGGCATAGCTCATCGCCACCAGCTCGCCGCGTTCCAGCATCAGGTAGTCCACCGTCTCCTCGATCTTCAGCACGTTGAGATCGATGTAGAGGTCCGGGAACCGCCGGCGCACCGCCACCGTCGCGCGGGCCACGATGAACTGCGCCACCGACGGCGCCGACCCGAACGCCAGCGCCCCGGACTCCCCGGAGTTCAGCCGGGCGATCGCCGTCTCCAGCCCCTCGATCTTGCCGTAGACCTCGTTGATCTGCTCGAACACCGCCCGCGCCTCCGGCGCCGGCAGGAACACCCCGCGCTTGCGCTCGAAGAGCCGCACCCCGAGCGACTCCTCGGCATGCTTCACCAGCCGGCTGATCCCCGGGCTCGAGACGTTTAGGAACTCCGCCGCGCCGTTGATCGAGCCCGTCAGCATGACGGCCCGGATGATCTCGACCTGGCGCAGCGTCAGCCCCGGCATGGCCGCCACTGTCGGCTTGACGGGGCATCCTGTCCACGAAAAGCTTTGGCCGAAAGGACGGCCCGATGCCCGCCCCCCGCACCTGCGACCTTCTCGTCCTCGGCTCCGGCGCCGGAGGCCTCTCCGCCGCGGTCACCGCCGCCTACCACGGCCTGAAAGTGGTCGTCGCCGAGAAGGCCGAGGTCCTCGGCGGTACCACCGCCTGGTCCGGCGGCTGGATCTGGGCGCCGCGCAACCCCCTCGCCCGCCGCGCCGGCATCCGCGAGGACGCCGACGCGCCCCTCAGCTACCTCCGCAACCTCCTCGGCAACACTTTCGACGCCCCGCGAGTCACCGCCTTCCTCGAGGCCGCCCCGCGGATGGTCGCCTTCTACGAGGCCCGCACCGCCCTCCAGTTCCAGGACGGCAACCACATCACCGACACCTACGGCCGCGTCCCCGGCGCCGGCACCGGCGGCCGGTCGGTGATCGCCGCCCCCTTCGACGCCCGCCGCCTCGGCCCGCTCCTGCCGCTCCTGCGCCCGCCGCTGCGCGAGACCACCTTCATGGGCATGACCATCCAGGCCGGCGCCGACCTCAAGGCGTTCATGAACGTCACCCGCTCGCCCCGCGCCTTCGCCTACGCCTCGAACCGCTTCGGCCGCCACCTCGTCGACCTCGCCCTGCACCGCCGCGGCATGCAGCTCCGCAACGGCCAGGCCCTGGTCGCGCGCCTCCTCCGCTCCGCGCAGGACCTCGGCGTCACCCTCCTCCCCGCCTCCCCGGCGATCCGCCTCCTCGAGCAGGACGGCGCCGTCCGCGGCGCGTCCTCGCCGGCCCGGAGGGCGAGACGACCATCGACGCCCGCCACGGCGTCGTCCTCGCCACCGGTGGCTTCGCCCACGACACCGGCCGCCGCGCCGCGCTCTTCCCCGCGCCGGACCAGCACTGGACCCTCGCCGTCCCCTCGGCCACCGGCGACGGCCTCCGCCTCGGCGAAGCCGCCGGCGGCCGCGTCGACGACACTCTCGCCGCGCCGGGCGCCTGGTGCCCGGTATCGCTGGTGCCGTTCCCCGACGGCACCACCGGCCGGTTCCCGCACATCATCGAACGCGGCAAGCCCGGCATCATCGGCGTCCTCGCCGACGGCCGCCGCTTCTGCAACGAGGGCAACGGCTACCACGACTACGTCGCCGCGATGTTCGAGGCGGTGCCCTCCGGGCAGGAAGTCGCCTCCTGGCTCGTCTGCAGCCATGCCTTCCAGCGCCGCTACGGCCTCGGCATCTCCCGGCCCAGCCCGGTCCCCGTCGGCCCGTGGATCCGCTCGGGCTACCTCAAGACCGGCAGGACCATCGCCGACCTCGCCCGCGCCTGCGGCATCGACCCCAACGGCCTCGAGCGCACGCTGGCCGACTACAACCACCACGCCCGCGACGGCGCCGACCCCGCCTTCGACCGCGGCGGCACCCCTTACAACCGACTCCAGGGCGACCCCGCCAACCGCCCCAATCCCTGCGTCGCCCCGATCGAGCGCGGCCCGTTCTATGCGGTCAAGGTGGTCCCCGGCAGCTTCGGGACCTTCGCCGGCCTGCGCACCGACGGTCAGGCCAGGGTCCTCGACGCCGCCGGCGCCCCGATCCCGGGCCTCCTCGCCGCCGGCACCGACATGGCGAGCGTCATGGGCGGCCACTACCCCGCCGGCGGGATCAACCTCGGCCCAGCCCTCACCTTCGGCTACATCGCCGGCCGCACCGCCGCCGGCGCCACCGAGAGGGAGGTCGACCTGCCGGAGGCCCCATGACCCGCACCGTCTCGCTCGCCCACCTCACCGTCCTCGGCCTCGCCCCGGTCGTGCGCGTCGCCGCCCGCACCGGCTACGACAGCGTCGGCCTGCGGCTGATCGCGGTCACCGACAGCAGTCCCGGCTATCCGCTGATGGACGACCCGGGGATGATGCGGGAGACCCGCGCCGCGCTAGCCGAGACCGGCCTCGGCGTGCTCGACATCGAATTCGTCCGCATCACCCCTGGGATCGACCTCGACGGCCTCGAGCCCTTCCTTGCCGCCGGCGCCGAACTCGGGGCGCGGCACCTCATCGCGGCGCCCTACGACGACGACCTCGACCGTCTCGCCAGGACCTTGGCAGCACTCGCGGAGCGGGCGGCGCCCTATGGCCTCACCCCCGTCCTCGAATTCTATCCCTGGACCGTGGTGCCCGACCTCGCCGTCGCCGCCGCGGTCGTCGCCGCGGCGGGTCACCCGGGCCTCGGCATCCTCGTCGACTTCCTGCACTTCGACCGCTCCGGCAGCCGCCTCGCGGACCTCGCGGACCAGCCCCCGGCGCGGTTGCCGTTCCTGCATCTCTGCGACGCCCCGGTCCACCCGCCCTATACCACCGACGACCTCCTCCACGCCGGCCGCGCCGAGCGCCTGCCGCCGGGCGAAGGCGACATCGACCTCCTCGCGATCGTCCGGGCGATGCCCGCCGATATCCCCGTCTCCCTCGAGGTGCCGATGACCGCGATGGCCCGCCGCGACGGCTACGAAGCCGTCGCCGCGCAGGCCCGGCGCGGCGCGGCGGCGGTGCTTCGGGCCCTGTGAGACAATCATGTGCCCGGGGCCTCGCGCGCGGCCTCCGCACTCCCTTCGCGGATTTGGGGTACACAAATCCGCGCGCGCCTGCCTGCCCCCGGCAGGCGCGCCAGACGCGCCCGCCAGGCAGGCGCGCGCGGATTACAAGCCAACGGATCTGCCCGACGCCCCTTCCCCTCCGCGCTCACGCGCTCCGGGGAACGAACCTGCGCGAGGCAGTGCCTCGCCAAGGGCAGGTTCGGCGGTCACCCGCCAGCGAACCCTTTACCCGGACCAGGCAAACAAGGGATCCCCGCTATTCCGCCGCCACGGGCAGGGCCGCCGGACCGAGCGCGGCGAGCCCGGCGACGACCCGGCCGACTCGCGCGGCCACCTCACCGAAGTCCGGCAGGCGCTCGATCCGCGCCTCGTCCATGTAGAGCGAGCGGTCGATCTCGATCTGCAGCGCGTGGACGCCCCGCCGGGGCCGGCCGTAGGTCTGGGTGATGTAGCCCCCGGCGAAGGGCGCGTTGCGGCCGACGGCGAAGCCCTCGGCGGTGAAGAGGTCCGCGGCGGCCTCGATCAGCCACCGATCGCAGGAGACGCCGAAGCGGTCGCCGAGAATGACCTCGGGCCGTCGGCCGCCCACGGCGGAGATGGCACTGAGGGCATCGTGCGGCATCGAATGGCAATCGAAGAGCAGCGCCATGCCGAAGGCGTCGTGCGCCTCGTCGACCAGCGCGCGCAAGCGGTCGTGGTAAGGATGCCAGTAGGCGGCGATGCGGCGCTCGGCCTCGGCGAGGCTGAGCTTGCCCTGGATGATCGGGCGCCCCTCGCCCACCACCCGGGGAATCACCCCGAGCCCGGCGGCGATGCGGGCGTTGAGGACGCGGCGCGCGGCGCCGGCGATGAGCGCCGGGTCGAGGTCGTCGGCGGCGCGATTGAGGTCGATGCAGGCCCGCGGTACCCGGGCGGCTAGGAGCGGCGCCCCGGCCGAAGGGGCAGCGGTGAAGAGCTCGTCGACGAAGGCGTCCTCGGAGGAGCGGATCTGCAGCGGGCTGAGCTGAGAGGCGATGAGGAAGGGGGCGGGATATTCCGAGCCGCTGTGCGGCGAGCTGAATACCGCGGCGGAGCGGCGCCGGGCGGGCATCTGGAGTCTGTAGACCGCGTTTTCCATGGCTTCCCCTGCCCGTTCAAAGCGGACTATAGCGCGGCGACGGCCCATCGGCAAAATCCCTTGAACCCGGCGGCGGGCCCCAGTATAGGGACAGCCGACGGAGCGGGCGCCTCGGCGCCCGTTTCCCGGGCGTATAGCTCAGCGGGAGAGCACTTCGTTGACATCGAAGGGGTCACTGGTTCAATCCCAGTTACGCCCACCATTTCGCCCCGCAAGGGGTCGCTGAAACCAAGGCGCAGGCCATCGTGCGCGCCGCAGGAGGAGAGAGGCCATGAAGGTTCGCAATTCGCTTCGCTCCCTGAAGCAGCGCCACCGCGATTGCCGCGTGGTGCGCCGCAAGGGACGGGTCTACGTGATCAACAAGACCCAGCGCCGGTTCAAGGCCCGCCAGGGCTGACATATCTGGCAGATGTGAGCTTCCGAAAAACCGCGCTTCGGCGCGGTTTTTCTTTGCCGGAATGGGCCGGCGACCCAGACCCGCCCCTCCGCGCGAGTCGCAGGTAATTCGCATTTTACGCGTTAACGATTGAGCCCGCGTAAAAATCGTATGGGCACTTTCCAGCCACTTTCCAGCCGATTTCCAGCCACATAAAACCGCCGTAAACCTCTGACGCCGCGACGGTTTCAGAGCGCTGGAGGGCAGGAGAGTCCGGCCACGAGCCGACGCGCCGCAGCCGGATTGGCGGGCCGCGAGAACGCCATCTCGAGGTACCCCCGCGCCCGATCGAGACGCACGTCGAGGAGATAGCGCTGGCCATCGTCGCGGGCGCGAAGCCGCAGCCCGTCGAGGAAATGCAGCAGTCCCCAGGGCCCCGGCCAAGCCCGTCGCTCGACCCCGTCGCCGCTGGCAAAGGCCACCTCGAGGCCCTGCTCCGGCCGTTCTCCCGGCCAGGTGAACCGCGCCGGTTCCCCCGAGGTCGTCACCGGCAGCGGGTCGTCGCCGAGGCTGACGGTGGCGGCGCCACGCTGCGCCAGGGCGGCCAGGGTGAGGTCCACCGGCGCGCCGTCCGCCGGAAAGAACGCGTCGCCCACCGCGAAGGCGCGCTCGAAGAAGGTGGCGCTGTCGGGGTTGAACCCGGAGAGCCGCGCCTCCGGCTTCCAGCGCCAGGGGCTTTCGCTCGTGTCGACGAGCGGCGCCACCTGCGCCGCGAAGTAGCGCGCGAGGCTACCCTGCGGCCCGAGAAAGTCCGCGACCGCCCCGAAATCGGCATCTGCGCCGCCAGCGAAGGGATAGCGGTCGGCGATCGCAAAGCGGCAGGCCCCGAGATAATCGCGCGTCCAGGCCAGGGCGGCGCGCGGCCTGAGCAGGCCCGACTGCGACGCCGCGGTCTGCGCCAGCACGTCCTCGACGATCTGCACCACCAGCCGCGGCGCCTGGTTGAGGGTGGCGATCGAGGTGGCGCGGGCCTGCACGTCCATCAGCCGGCGCCGCCCGACCTCCGCATCCGCGTCGAGCGCCTGCAGCGCCACGTTCAGGCCGGCGAAAAGCTGGGCGATCTCCGCCATGTGGCCCTGCTCGACGAACTGGATCGCCGGCCCGAACGCGGTGGCGACCCGGAGCTGGTTGAGGTGGCTGCGGCTGCGGTCCTCGCCGCCCACCTCGTGCCAGACCGCCCGGAACAGCGCCTCGAGCGGCGAGTCGCGGCGGCCGAGTGTGCCGCTGATCCGCACCGAGCCCGGCTGGTCGGTGAAGGGCTTGACCCGGAGGTCGGCAAGCTCCTCCGACCAGGCCTCGAGGGTGCGCCGCTGCAGCTCCTCGAGCAGCACAGCCTCCTGCACCGGCGCGGCCGGGCCTGCCCCCGTCACCCGCGCGGTCTCGGCCACGGCCCGGTCGATCGCCGCGCGCGCCCCGCCGCCGCTCGCCGCCGCCCAGCCCGTGGCGGTGAAGAGCCCGGGGATCGCCTGGTCGAGCGGTCGGCCGGAACGGCGCACCACCACGGTGGCGAGATCGGGTACCGCGGCCGGGGTCCAGCCCGGCAGCGCCCGGACGCCCGGGTCGCGCGCCAGCTCGAGGAAGGCGAAGTCCGCCGGGTCCCCCTCGGCGGCGATGCTCCGGGCCTGGGCGAGGAGCTCGGCGTCCTGGGCCGGAAAGTCGCGCGGCGGTCCGGACAGTGCCCCGGCATGGGGCGCGAGCCGGGCGAGGGCGGGATCATGGACACCCTGTACCGCCAGCCATCCGGCGACGAACCCCGGCTGCCACGGCGCCTCGCCCCGGAGGATCGAGAGCGTCCGCAGTGCGTCGTAGAGCGCCAGCGACCCGCCCTCGGTGGCGAAAGCCCCGGCGAGCGCCGCGCCGAGCGGCGCCGGCAACAACGCATCCGCCGTCGCGACGTAGCGGCGCTGCGCGACCGCAGCCGGGCCGTAGCGCCCGAGATGGGCGGCAATGCCCACCGGCGAGTCGGCGGCAGCGGCGGCGACTCCGGCGGCGGCCGCCGCCATCAGGTCGAGCTGGCGCGCGGCCGCGGCCGGTCCGCCGGTCCCCCCGGCGATAGCCGCCTCGAGTGGTGGCATCCCAGCGACGAGCCGCGCCGAATAGCGCCATTCGGCCCAGCCCGCCCAGATCGCCAGCACCGCCACCAGCACTACCGGCGCCAGCACCCCCCAGCGGAGGCCCCTAACCACCCCCGGCGCGGGTGTCGCCGCGACCGCGTCCTCGCAATGCCGCAGGAAACGCGCGAGATCGCGGCGGGGCGGCCCCGCGGCCTCCGCCGCCACGCGGCGGCGGGCAAGCGCCGCATCGTCCGGCTCCGGCACCCCCGGCAGGGCCTTGCGGCGGGCGGCGCTCCAGCGGCCGGCGGCGAGCGCCGGGTTGCCGCGGACCCGCGCCTCGAACACCGCCAGCAGCGCGTCGCGGGCCTCGCCCACCGCGTCGCGCGGCATCCCCGCCCCCAGCGCCGCGGTCTCGAACGCCTCAGCCCGGCGGCGCACCTCGGCGGCGAGCGCCGCGGCGTCGGGCCGCGGATCGCGCGCCGCCTCGGCGGCCAGCGCCAACAGTGGCCCGGCGAGCCCGGCGAAGACGTCGTCGCGGCCGGCCGCGCCGCCGCCGGGTGGACGGACGATGGTGCGGGGGTCGCCGCCGGGGCCCTCGGCCATCGCTACATCCGACCGTCGGCGACCCACTGGCGGAGCAGCGCCTCGCCGACCTCGAAATGCATCGAGTCCTCGCGGCCGTAGCCCGCCCCCCAGTACCAGCCGGCGTCGTTGAAGAACTCGGCCAGCACCACCAGGCCGAACTGGGTGGTGCCGTCGCCCATCCGGTCGAGATCGCCGCTCAGCGTCAGGTCCACCGCTGCACCCCAGGCGTGGGAGGAGACCGTGCCGGGCGCGCCGCGCACGTGCCGGGCGCAGAGGGCGCCGGCGGTGCCGAGCGCGGCGTAGATCGCCGGTTCCTCGGTCTGCAGCCGGGTCATCACCCCCTGGAACGAGTCGAGCGCCGGGCGCAGCATGGTGAGCCGGAAGCTGCCGATCTGGCGGGTCTCCAGTGCCGCGATCAGCCGCGGGTTGGTCACCGGCTGGCACTGGTCGCTGTAGCTCTGGCGCGGCTCGCCGAGGATCTCGCGCAGCACCTGCGGCGTTGGCCGGACGATCCCCTGGTTGAAGCGGCCCTTGGCGAGTTGCAGCGGGTCGACCAGCCCCTCGTTGTCCGGCGGCGCGGCGCTGCCGCCGAACTGGTCGGCGGGCAGCGCGGCGAGGTCGGGCACCGGCACGCCCGGCGTCGACGGCGCGGCCGCCAGCCGCTCGTTCAGCGCGTCGCGGTCGCGGCGCAGGTCCGCCAGCCCCGCCTCGAGCTCGGCGATCCGATGGTCCCGGGCCGCGGCCTCGCGCTCGAGCCGGGCGAGCGTCGCCTCGGTGGCGGTGTCGCCCGCGCCGCTCAGAACCTCGCTCACGAGCGCGAAGACCGCCGCGGCGACGACAAGGCTCGCGCCGATCACCGCCGCGCCGAGGATCCCCGGGCCCTTCACTGCCCGCCGCCGATCCGCACCACCACCGCCGAGACGTTGTCGGGCGCCCCGGCGGCGAGAGCGGCCTCGATCAGGGCGCGGCAGGCGGTGTCCGGGTCCGGGGCCCCGGCGAGGATGCGGGCAATCTCGGGCTCCGGGACGCAGCGGGTGAGCCCGTCCGAGCAGAGAAGCAGGAGGTCGCCGGGCGCGAGATCGACGTCGGCGAAGCTCGGCTCGGCCCGGGCGCCCGCACCGACGGCGCGGGTGACTACATGGCTCTGCGGGTGGCGCTCAGCCTCGGCCTCGGTGAGCCCGCCGCTGTCGATGAGCTCCTGGACGACCGAGTGGTCGCGGGTGAGCCGCTCCAGCGCCGCGCCCCGGAGCCGGTAGCCGCGGCTGTCGCCGGCCCAGCCGAGGGTGGCGTGGCGCCCCTCGACCAGCGCCGCGACGGCGGTGGCGCCGATCGACCCGAGACCATCGGCCTCGGCACGGCGGCGGACGGTCTCGTGGGCGGCGTCGAAGGCCCGGGCGAGCAGCGCCCGGCCGCCGCCGCCATGGGGCATTCGCGCGAAGGCGTCGACGACGAGATCGGCGGCGAGGTCGCCATGGCCGTGCCCACCCATGCCATCGGCCACCACCCAGAGCGCGCCGGTGGGATCGACGAGGATCGCGTCCTCGTTGAGGCTTCGTACCCGGCCGCGGTGGCTCAGCCCGGCGCCGCCGGCGGTGCGTTCGGGCGGCAGTTGGGTGCCCGGCCCGGTCATCGCCGCGTCCTCCGGCCAGCCGCAAGCGCTTGCCCCATGCCGCGCGTCCCCGTCCGGTGGAAGTCTGCGTGCCGGCTGCATGGTATATGACAATCGCCGCCGGAAAAACCTCGTTGATCGAGCGACCGTGTCCGGTGCTTTCGGTCGCAACGTTTGCCCGAATGCTCGTGCTATACTAGACTGGCGGCAGGGCATGACCTGTTGGGTGGGAGGCCCGTCCGATGAAAATGCAATACCTTTCCATCGTTGTCTGCGCGGTCGCGCTCGCGACGCCCGCCGCCGCGCAGGAGCTGAGCGACAGCGAGCTCGCCGCCCGCTTCGTCGCTCAGCGCGAGGCGATGCAGGCGCTGGAGGCCGATCCCGGCCTCGGCGCCGCGCGCGGCCTGGTGCTCACCACCGTCGACCCGACCCAGGAGGTCGGGCCCGGGACCATGCCGCGGCCGGTGGCGGAGGCGGCCGGGACCACGGTGGCGGCGGTGCCCGAGAAGGGGGCGGATGGCGCGCTCTCCTCCTCGATCTATGTTGACACCAAGGCGGACGAGGACGTGTTCGTGCAGGTCACCTTCGCCTTCGACTCGGCGGCGCTGTCGGCGGACCAGAAGCCGGCGCTCCGCCGCATCTGCACGGCGCTCGACGCGGCGGGCGTGGGCGTGCTGCGCATCGTCGGCCATACCGACGCCGCGGGCCCGGCGCGCTACAACCAGAAGCTCTCGGTGCTGCGGGCCGAAGAGGTGAAGCGCTACTTCGTCAACGAGTGCGGGATCGCCCCGGACCGCCTGCAGGCGATCGGCGTGGGCGAGCAGTTCCCCTTCGACGACGAGAACCCTTATGCCGACGACAACCGCCGGGTTGAATTCCAGGCGATGAGCTAGGGGCCGGCTAGAGCCATTCGAGCGCCTGCCCGTGCGGCATCGTCCAGGCGACGGGTTCGGCATCGATGGACAGGAGGAACATGCCCTTCCGGTGCGGTCCACGGGCCTTGTCGGCAATCCACGGGAAGACCTGCGGGAATTCGTTGCAGATCCACGTCGCGCCGAGGTCACTGCAGTGGCGCGCGAAGCCATCGCGGTCGGCCTGCGACGTGACGTAGGCGAGGACGGCCGTGTGAAAGACGACCAGCTTCGCGTCCGCCGGCGCTTCGCTGGCGAGGGCAGACAGATCGGCCCGGAGATCGCCTTCGATCACCCTGGGCCTCACCTGCCGCGCGACCGCGATCGCGGCGCGGAGTCGGGCGCGCCGGTCCTCCTGCTCCGGCCAGACCAAGGTTTCCAGCCAAGCCATGTCCTCGGCGCTCTGCACGCTACGAGGCGCCAGATCCAGCCCGGCCCGCCACACCACGGCGGGAAGCGCGCGTGGCAAGGGCGTATTCGCCGAGGCCTCGCACGTCAGGACCGGCGCGATCGCGCGGGTCTGCTCGGGCGCATCGATCTGGACCCGCCCGTAATCGTACCCGTACTTGTCATGCAGCAGGCAGAGCCCCGCCGACGCCCCCACCTCGAGCAGCGCGATCGGGCCGGGGATCGACGCAAGCAGCGGAAGCAGCGCGGCGCAACGGTTCGGTTCGTTCGTCTGGGTGGTTCGGGTGCGCATCGTCCCGGCGATGCCCTGCCCATGCCGGGCAACCATGTCCTCGAGATCCGCGGGCCCGGAAGGGGTTCCGGCGACGTGACGCACCGCCGCGAGAAAAAGGTTGGGCTGCTGCATCTCGGCCGGCAGGGCCGAGAGGAACTTGAGAAGCGCCGGACTTTCGGCCACATGCTCAGCCAGGGTGACATAGAGCGGCGACGATCCCCGCGCCTCCTCGAAGGCGAAGCGGCGGTAGCGCCCGGCCAGCGCCGCGGTATCGGATGCGTGTTCCATCCCCGCTACTCGAAACCGTAGGTGAACCCCTGCGCATCGGCGCCCACTGTGACCCGGACGAGCTTCGTCCCCTCGATCGCCCTGTTCAGCACGCCGCGGCTCAGCTCCGGCAGCAGGGTATTGGTGAGGATCGCGTCGATCATCCGGCCGCCGGACTCGACCTCCGTGCAGCGGGCGCGGATGAGGTCCATCACGCCATCGCCGATGACCAGTTCCGCCTCGTGGCCGGCCAAGAGCTGACGACGGATCCGCGCGAGACGAGCCTCGGCGATGGCCTCGATCATGTCGTCCGAGAGCGGATAGTAGGGGATCGTCACCACCCGCCCGAGGAAGGCGGCGGGGAAGACTTTGAGGAGCGGCGCGCGCAGCGCCTTGTCGAGGTCGCCCACCGCCTCGCGCTCGCGCCCGCCCGCGGTCATCGCCATGATCACCTCGGAGCCGACGTTGGAGGTGAGCAGGATCAGGCAGTTCTTGAAGTCGATCCGCCGCCCCTCGCTGTCGTCCATCATCCCCTTGTCGAAGACCTGGAAGAAGATCTCGTGGACGTCCGGGTGCGCCTTCTCGACCTCGTCGAGCAGGATCACCGAATAGGGCTTGCGCCGCACCGCCTCGGTCAGCACCCCGCCCTTGCCGTAGCCGACATAGCCCGGCGGCGCGCCCTTCAGGAGCGAGACGGTGTGCGCCTCCTGGAACTCCGACATGTTGATGGTGATGAGGTTCTGCTCGCCGCCATAGAGCGTCTCGGCCAGCGCCAGTGCCGTCTCGGTCTTGCCGACGCCGGACGGCCCGCAGAGCAGGAAGACGCCCACCGGCTTCTCCGGCGCGCCGAGCCCCGCGCGGCTGGTCTGCACCCGCTTCGCGATCATCTCCATCGCGTGGTCCTGGCCGACCACCCGCTCGCCCAGGATCTCGGCCAGCCGCAGCGCCTTCTCGGTCTGGCTGGTCAGCATCCGCCCGGTCGGGATGCCGGTCCAGTCCTGCACCACCGCCGCCACCGCGTTGCGGTCGACGGACGGCAGGATCAGCGGCGTCTCGCCCTGCGCCGCCTCGAGCTCGCCGGTCAGCCGCCGCAACTCCGCAAGGTCGGCCTCCCGGTCCGGCGCTTCCGGCGCGGGCGGCGGCGCGTCCCCGGCCATCGCCGGCTCGGCCGGCGCCTCGGCGGCGGCATCGAGCGCCACCCCCTCGCCCCGCAGGCGGGCGCGCAGCTCCAGGATCCGCGCGACGAGCTCCCGCTCCGCTTCCCACCGCGCCTCCGCCGCCTCCAATGCCGCGCCGTTCTCCGCCAGCGCCGCTTCGAGTTTCGCCCGACGCGCCTCGACGTCGATGCCGATCGCCGCCTCGCGGCCGATGATCCCCTCCTCGACCTCGAGCATCGCCTTCCGCCGCCGCAGATCCTCGACCTCGGCCGGCGTCGCGTGCTGCGAGACCGCGACCCGCGCGCAGGCGGTGTCGAGCAGGCTCACCGCCTTGTCCGGCAGCTGCCGCGCCGGGATGTAGCGGTGCGACAGGGCCACCGCCGCCTCGATCGCCGCGTCCAGGACCTGCACCTCGTGGTGCTTCTCCAGCGTCGAGGCGACGCCGCGCAGCATCTGCACCGCCGCCGCCTCGTCCGGCTCCTCGACCTTCACCACCTGGAAGCGCCGGGTCAGCGCCGGGTCCTTCTCGATGTACTGCTTGTACTCCGACCAGGTCGTCGCCGCGATCGTCCGGAGCTCACCCCGCGCCAGCGCCGGCTTCAGAAGGTTCGCCGCATCGCCGGTCCCGGCGGCACCCCCGGCGCCGATCAGCGTATGCGCCTCGTCGATGAAGAGGATCACCGGCACCTCCGAGGCCTGCACCTCCTCGATCACCGCCCGCAGCCGCTTCTCGAACTCGCCCTTGACGCTGGCGCCGGCCTGCATCAGCCCGACGTCGAGCATCCTGAGGCTCACCCCCTGCAGCATCGGCGGCACGTCGCCCTGCGCCAGCCGGAGCGCGAAGCCCTCGACCACCGCGGTCTTGCCGACCCCCGCCTCGCCGGTCAGGATCGGGTTGTTCTGCCGCCGCCGCATCAAGACGTCGACGATCTGCCGGATCTCCGGGTCCCGCCCCACCACCGGGTCGATCCTGCCGTCCCGCGCCCGCTGCGTCAGATCGGTCGCATACTTCGCCAGCGCCGAGTCCCCGCCCGGCCCTCGCCGCGGCGGCGCTGCCTCGGGCGGCGCCGCCACCCGCGGCCCTTCGATCGAGCCGTCGAGCACGTCCGCCAGCCGCCCCCCGATCGCGTCCGCGTCGATCTTGTCGAACTCTCCGCTGATCTTGCCGAGGATCGCGTCGAGCACCGGCACCTTCAGCGCCGCGAGCAGGATGTAGCCCGACCGCACCGTCTCGTCGCCGAACTCCAGCGAGCCGTAGCTCCAGCCCTCCTGGATGGCGTGGAAGACATGGTCGGAGAAGTCCTGGATCGACGTCGCCCCATAGGGCAGCCGGTCGACCGCCCGGGTCATGTCCGCCGCCAGCCGGCCCGGATCGATCCCGGTCTCGACGAGGATTGCCTGCACATCCCCCCGGTCCGCCAGCACCAGCTGCTCGACGAAATGCGCCAGCTCGACGTAAGGGTTGCCGCGCAGCTTCGCGGTGTCCGCCGCCGCCTTGAACGCCTGCTGGCAGGTCGGGTTCAGCCGCGCCACCAGTTCCTTACGCTTGAAGACCTGGGAAGACTTCCGTTCGGCCATGGCCGCGACCCCCTCGCGGGCCAACCCGGTTGATCGCCCGCCCCCGAAAGCGCTAGCCTGCCACAATTCGCGCGTTTTATCAAAAATCCCTCGCGCGGTCCCAGGGGAGCGCTCGGTGACCCGCCATCCGATCCGGCAGCAAGAACGAGCCCTGGTGGCGGCGCCATGATCGACCCCCTCCCCGGCGACATCTTCCGCAAGGGCCAGGTGCTCAACAACACCTACGAGATCGAGGGCCTGCTCGGCCGCGGCGGCACCGGCGAGGTCTACCGCGCCCGCAACCAGATCACCGGCCGGGTGGTGGCGGTGAAGGCGCTGAACCGCGAGTTCTCCCGGAACGACGCCTACCTCGAGCTGATGAAGCGCGAGGAGGAGATGCGCAGCATCCAGCACGACGCGATTGTCCGCTACACCGACTGCAGCCGCAGCGCCGAGGGCCACGTCTACCTGGTGATGGACTACGTCGACGGCACGCCGCTCTCGGACTGGCTGGAGCGGGGCGGCGCCGACCCGCGGGACCTGATGATCGTCGCCCGCCGCGTCGCCGAAGGCCTCGTCGCCACCCACGCCCGCAACATCGTCCACCGCGACCTCTCGCCCGACAACGTCATCCTGCGCGGCGGCGATCCGGCCGAGGCGGTGCTGATCGACTTCGGCATCGCCAAGGACTCCAGCGCCGGGGCGCGGACCATCGTCGGCAACGACTTCGCCGGCAAGTACGAGTACGCCGCCCCGGAACAGATGCACGGCCGCGCCGAGCCGCGCTCGGATCTCTACGCGCTGGGGGCGACGTTGCTCGCCACCTTCCGCGGCCGGGTGCCGGACGTGGGCGGCAGCCCCGGCGCGGTGATCCGGGCCAAGGAGGCGCCGCTCGATACGAACGGCGTCCCCGAGCCGCTGCGGGCCCTCATCGACACGCTCACCCAGCCCGACCCGGCCCGCCGACCGCCGGACGCCGCCGCGGTGGTACGCGAAATCGAGGCGCTGCAGCGGCCGAAGGCGGCGGCGGCCGAACCGCGCAAGCGGCGGCGCCGGCTCTGGCCGGTGCTGGTGCCGCTGGCGCTCCTCATTGGACTGACCGCCCTCGCCGTCTCGGGCCTGCCGCAGCGGTGGCTTGCGCCGCCGCTCGAGGTGGCAAGCCCGTACGAACTCATCGCCGACCGCCCGGCCGTGGGCGCCGCGTCGCTGATGGGCGATGCGCCGGACGCGGCCGCGGCCGCGGCCGTCGCCGACGCCTTCGCCCGCGCGACGGGCACTGCACCGCCGACGGAGGCGCTGCGGCTCGCCGCCGGTGCGCCGGTCGAGGACTGGGGCGCGGCGGTCGCCGAGCTCGTCGGGATCGCCGGTGGCCTCGCGGAGTGGCGTCTGGAGATCGCCGATGCCGATGCCTCGCTGACCGGCGTCGCCCCGGACGCGACAGCCCGCGACGCCGTGGCGCAACGCTTCGCCGCCGCCGCGACGGCCCGCGGCCTTCGGCCCGACGCCCGGCTCGCCGCCGGTCCGATCGAGCTCGACGTCGCGGCGCTGCGCGCCTTGCTGGCGCCGCTCTCGGATTGCGGCCCGCTGGAGCCGGTGGCGCCGCCGAGCGGATCCTTCCCACTCGGCGCTGCGGTCACGGTGACTGGCAACGTCGCGGACCGGGCGAGGATCGACGCGATCCGCGACGCCCTGACCGCGGCGATCGGCGACAGGAGCCTGCAACTCACCCTGAGCCCGCTCAGCCCGGAACTTTGCACGGTGATGGCGCTGCTGCCGCCGGCACCCCCGGGCGCGATCTCCGTCGCCCTCGGCTTCGGCGACCGGCCGGACCCGAACCTCTCGGGCACCTACGCCGTCGGCGACAACCCGGTGATCGACGTGCTGATGCCGGCCGACGTCACCGACGGCTATCTTTGGATCGCCGTGGCCGACGTGTCCGGCAACCTCTACAACGTGCTTCCGAACATGGCGCACCCCGACTCCCGGGTGGCCGACCTCGGAACCTCCGACGGCCGGATTCGTCGGATACGGGTCGCCTACAGCCTAGCCGAGCAGGCAGCCGATCCCTCGAGACTCGCCTTCACCGTCGACGACACCTTCGGCAAGAGCGTCGTGGTGGTCTTTCACACCGACCGGCCGCTCTTCGAGGAGATGCGTCCGACGACGGAGTCGGTTGCCGGCTTCGCCGAGGAGCTCCAACGGACGCTCGACGCCGGGCAGGTGAAAATTCTGTCGATATCGACGCAGTTTATTGATTCCCGCGGCTGACCGCTCCGGACCGAAAACTTGCGCGAAAGCGGGTTTTGTGCGATCACTCGTAGCTACCGCATGGGGTGCGGTGGGGGCTTCGCTGTGCTGGATCTCGACCCCTGGCTCAGTCCGCTGGACGGCGTCGATCCGTCGGGGACGAGTTTGCGCGACGACCCGCGCTTCCACGAGATCGAACGCCTCCTGCAGATCGGGATCCCGCCCGCGGATCGCAATCCCGTCGACTGGGCCCAGGTCATGGCCGGCGCCGAGGCGCTCCGCGCCGAGGGCCGCGACCTGCGGCTGCTGGTCATCGTCGCCCGGGCGCAGACCCATGAGCGCGGCCTGCAGGGCCTCGCCGACGGCTTGACCCTCATCGCCCGCACCATCGAGGCGCATTGGGACACACTCCATCCCGATCTCCGCGACGCGCCCGCCCCGCGCGACGCCGCCCGGCGCCGCATCAGCGCGCTGATGCAGCTCGAATCCGACGACGACGGACTCTGCGGCGATCTGCGCCGGCGCACCTTCTTCGCCGTGCCCGCCCTCGGGCCGGTTCGTGGTCGCGATCTCGAGCGCAGCACGATCGACAGCCGGACCGCCCTCAACGAGCCGCCCCGCCCCGGCATCGGCGAAAAAGAGCGCGCCACGCTCGTCGCCGAGCACGAGGCGCTGGTCGACCGCGTCCGCACCGCCTGCACCGCCCTCCACGACCAGTCTCCGGCCGTTCTCGCCGACCTCGTCGCCGGCATGACTGCGGCCACCGCCGCGCTCGGCGCCCTCGAGGCGGCGCTGGCGAGCCGGCTGGGCGAGCCCTTGCAGTTCCGCGACCTCAAGCAACTCCTCGGCCGCATCATGACCGCACTCGATCGCCCGGCGCCCGCCAGACCGGACGCGCCGCCCGCCGAGGCCCCGGCCCTCGGCGCCGGCGCAACGCTCGCCACGGCCGCCCCCATCTCATCCGTGCCCGCCGGCCTGCCCGACCGCCTCGGCTCGCGCCAAGACGTCATCGCCTGCCTCGACCGCATCATCGAATTCTACGACCGGACCGAGCCCGCGAGCCCGGTGCCCTACCTCGCCCGCCGGATGCGCCGCATGGTGCCGATGGACTTCCTGCAGCTCATGGAGGACCTCGCGCCCTCCGGCATCAAGGAATTCCGCTCGCTCGCCGGGCTGACAGACGACCGCAAGGGACCTTCCCGTTCGCAAGGTGAGAACTCATGAGTGAAAGCAAGGCCAAGGTAATCGAGCGCAACCGCGCCCCGAGGGTGCAGATCGCCTACGACGTGGAACACTACGGCAGCCCGACGACCATCGAGCTTCCCTTCGTGATGGGCGTCATGGCCGACCTCGCCGGCGCCTCGGAGACGCCGGAGGCCTCCAAGGCCGTGCCCGACCGCACCTTCGTCGACGTCGACGCCGGCCGCTTCCCGAAGTTCATGGAGGCCCTCGCCCCCGCGGGTGAAGGCCCGGGTGAAGAACACCCTCCCCCAGGCCGAGGGCGAGGAGCGCGAGGAGGAACTCGCGATCGACCTCTCCTTCAAGTCGATGGGCGACTTCGCCCCCGACAAGGTCGCCGAACAAGTTCCGCAGCTCGCCGAGCTCCTGCGCATGCGCCGCCAGCTCGAGGAGCTCCTCGGCTTCATGGACGGACGCCTCGACGCCGAGAAGCGCATCGCCCAACTCCTCAACAACGAACCGCTCCTCGGACAGGTCGCCCAGACCGCGCTCGACGCGGACAAGGAGGACTGAGATGGCCGAGCAGGAACAGGCGGCCGCCGGCGCCGCCCCGCAGGCCGAGGCCATCGATCTCGGCGACTACATGGAGCACCTGGAAAAGGACTTCCGGGTCAAGAAGGACGACAGCGAGAAGCTCCAGTCGCTGGTCCGCAACCTCGCCCTCGCCGCCCAGGCCCGCTCGGAATCCACCGCGATCTCGTCCAACGCCATCAAGTCGGTGAAGTCGCTGATCGCCGGCATCGACAAGATGCTGACCGAGCAGATGAACGAGGTCATGCACGCGCCGGAAGTCCGCGAGATGGAGGGCACCTGGCGCGGCCTCTGGTACCTCGTCAACAACACCGAGACGGATCAGAAGCTCAAGATCCGGGTGATGAACATCTCCAAGACCGAGCTCGCCGACACCCTGGAGGACTACGAAGGCCAACTCTGGGACCAGAGCCCGGTCTTCCGCAAGGTCTACACCGACGAATACTCGATGTTCGGCGGCGAGCCCTTCGGCTGCCTCGTGGGCGGCTACGAGTTCTCCAACCACCCCAAGGACGTCGGCCTCCTGCGCAACCTTTCCGGCATCTGCGCCTCGGCCCACACACCGTTCATCGCCGCCGCCTCCCCCCGCATCTTCCGCATGGATTCATGGCAGGAGCTCCCCAACCCGCAGGACCTCCAGCAGATCGTCTCCAACCCCGCCTACGCCTCCTGGCAATCGCTGCGCGAGAGCGAGGACGCCCGCTACATCGGCCTCACCATGCCGCGCGTCCTCGCGCGCCTTCCCTACGGCGCGGAGACCGTGCCGGTGAAGGGCTTCGCCTTCGAGGAGGAGGTCGCCGGCGACCACGAGAAGTACACCTGGATGAACGCCGCCTTCCCGATGGGCGTCAACATCAACCGCAGCCACAAGCTCTTCGGCTGGGGCACCCAGATCCGCGGCGTCGAGAACGGCGGCGCCGTCCTCAACCTGCCGGTCCACTCCTTCCCCACCGACGACGGCTCCGTGGCGATGAAGTGCCCGACCGAGGTGGCGATCGACGACCGCCGCGAGGCGGAACTCGCCAAGCTCGGGCTGATGCCGATCCTGCACCGCAAGAACACCGACATCGCCGCCTTCATCGGCGCTCACTCGCTGCAGGACGACGAGGCCCGCGCCGGCCGCCTCGTCGACCCCGACGCCCAGGCCAACGAACGCCTGAGCGCCAACCTCCCCTACCTCTTCCCGGTGTCGCGGTTCGCCCATTACCTGAAGGCCATCGCCCGCGACAAGATCGGCTCGTTCAAGGAACGCGCCGACATGCAGGTCTGGCTGACCGAGTGGATCAACCGCTACGTCCTCGCCAACCCGGCCTTCGCCGACGACAAGGCCCGCGCCAAGCGCCCGCTCGCCGCGGCCGAGGTCCAGGTCGACAGCGTCGAGGGACGGCCGGGCTACTACGCCGCACGCTTTTACCTGCGGCCCCACTACCAGCTCGAGGGAATTAATGCCTCGCTCCGGCTGGTCTCCGAGCTGCCGTCGCTCAAGCAATGAGACGCCCGGTCAGAGGCGGCGGCGCGGACTCCGACAGCGACTCGAATTCATTTGGGGGATCAAGCATGAAGATCGACGGATTTCTGAAGGTTCCGGACATCCCCGGGCCGAGCGAACGCGACGGCCACGAGGACGAGATCGAGGTCCACGGCGTCGACTTCAAGATGGAGGCGCCCCACGACCCCAACAGCCTGTCGCGCCGCGGCCGGGTCGCCCTCGATACCATCGTCTTCACCAAGTACTACGACATGGCCTCGCCCTACCTGAAGAAGGCGCTCTTTGATAACACGCTCCTCGACGAGGTGGTGTTCTCCGCCCGCCGCACCATCGAAGGCGAGACCGCGGACTACCTGGTGGTCACCCTCACCGACGCCTCGGTGATGAAATACGAGATGTGCCAGGCCGAGGACGAGCCCGACCTCATCGAGGAGAAGGTCGGCTTCGCCTACCACACCATCAAGTTCGTCTACGACAGCGATCACGAGATCGAGATGAGCGTCCGCGTCGGCAAGTGATCGGCGCGGATGCCCGGAGCCTGCCCATGGCCGACCCGACCGCCCCCCCGCGCGCGACGCGCGAAGCCGTCCAGCCGTCGCTCTGGGACCGCCTGGTGAACGACCTTCCGGGGGTGACCTCGGAGATCGACGGGTTGCGTCAGTCGCTGGTGAAGGACCTCGGCGACGCCCGGGTGGCGACGCTGGTCGCCGCCGGCCCGCGCGGCATCGAGGCGGACACCGAGCTCCGCCCGGGGCAGAAGGAGCGCCTCTCCCGCCTCCTCGCCCAGGAGCGGCGCCGAGCCGAGATCGAGGCCCGCGGCATCGTCGTCTCCGCCGACGTGCTGCGCAACGCCGTGCGCCGGGACATCGAGCGGCTGTTCAACACCGAGCGCTTCGAGAGCACGCCGATGCTGACCCCGCACGAGGCCGAGACTGCGGGCGACCACCCGCCGTCCCTCGCCGACTTCCCCGAGGTCCGGCGCAGCGTCGTCAACTACGGCATGCCGCCCTTCGCCGGCCGCTCCAGCCGCGACTTCGACCGCGACGCGCTGGCCCGCGAGATCAAGGCCGTCCTCGCCGCCTTCGAGCCGCGCCTGCGCGAAAGCGCCACCCGGGTCACCGTCAGCACAAGCGAAAAGACCGGGCTCTCGATCGAGATCGACGGCCTCCTCGTCATGTCGCCGGCGCCGGAGCGGCTGCGGCTTCGCACTGTGGTCGATCTCGAGACCGGCCGGGCCGAGACCCGCCTCGGAGGGAGCTGAGGTGGACCGCGCCTTCCTCGAATACTACGAGGACGAGCTCGCCCATATCCGCGTGCTCGCCGCCGAGTTCGCCGACCTCCACCCCGCCGTCGCCCGCAACCTCTCCCTCGACACCGTCCCCTGCCCCGATCCTTACGTCGAGCGCCTGCTCGAAGGCGTCGCCTACCTCGCCGCCCGCACCCGGCTGAAGCTCGACGGCGAGGGCGCCCGCTTCGCCCGCGCCGTCCTCGACGCGCTCTATCCCGACCTCGTGGCACCTACGCCCGCCGTCGGCATCGCCGTGCTGCAGCCCGGCCAGCAGGTGCAGACCATGCTCGCCGGCCATGTGGTGCCGCGCGGCACCCGCCTCGTCTCTGGCCTGCGCCCCGGCCTTTCCACCCGCGCCACATTCACCACCGCCCAGGACGTCACCCTGTGGCCGCTCGAGATCCGCGCCGTCGCCTACCACCAGGACCGCAGCGCCCTGGCCGCCGCCGGCATCGGCCCGGTCGCCGGCCACCGCGGCGAGGCGGCGCTGAAGATCACCCTCGCCCGCACCGGCGCCGGCGCGCTGTCCGAACTCGCCCTCGACCGGCTCGACCTGCACTTCCGCAACCGCGCCCGCGCCCCGGCGCTCTTTGACACCCTTTTCGGCGCCGTCGCCGCCACCGGCGCCCGGCCGGCCGGCGGCAAGGACGCCCTCGCGCCGGTTTCCGACCCCGCCCTCGTCGGGCTCACCGACGACGAGGCGCTGATGCCGCGCACCCGCGCCGGCTTCGAGGGCTACCGGCTGCTGCGCGAGTACTTCATGCTGCCGGAGCGCTTCCACTTTGCCCGCTTCGACGGCTTGCAGCCTGTGGTGGCGCGCGCCCCCGAAGGGCTCGAGCTCGTCCTCCTGCTGCGCCGCGCCGCCCCGGAGCTCGCCGACCTCCGCCCCGCCGACTTGCAGCTCTTCGCCACCCCGGTCATCAACCTCTTCGAGCGCGACTGCAACGTCCTCGAAATCGACCCGCGCCGCCCGCGCCAGGTCGTCCACGCCGACCGCACCCGCCCGCGCGATTTCGAGATCTATCGCCTGACCGCTCTCGAGGATGCCGACCGCGACGGCCCCACCGCCCAGATCCCGGCGCTGTTCAGCTTCGCCCGCACCGGCGCCGGCCCGGTCTGGTCCTCCGAGCGCCGCCCGCGACGCCCCGGCGAGGACGAGCGCCGCCAGGGCAACATGCGGACCTCCTACGCCGGGGACGACGTGTTTCTCACCCTCTCCGCCCCGCCCGGCGCCGCCCTCGACCCGACGCTCCGTCGCCTCGCGCCGCGGGCGCTCTGCACCAACCGCGACCTCGCCATCCTCGACGACCAGCCGCAGCTCACGCTCGAGAGCGGCGACCCGGTGCAAGCCGTCACCCTGCTCGGGGCGCTGCGCCCGCCGCGCCCGGCCCTGCCGGCGGTCGGGAGCGGCGAGGGCCGCGCCGACGACCTCGCCTGGCGCATGGTTTCCCAGCTCTCGCTCAACTACCTCGGCCTCGCCGTCGAAGGCGGCGCGCTCGAGCCCTTGCGCGCCACCCTCGACCTCTACGCCGACCGCGGCGACCCCGCCCTCGCCCGCCACGCCCGCTCGCTTTCCGCCGTCCGCGCCCGCCCGGTGGTCGAGCGCCTGCCCATCGCCGGCCCGATGTGTTTCGGCCGCGGCACCGAGGTCACCCTCGACGTCGACGGCAGCCTGCTCGCCGGCCACAGCGCCCTCCTGCTCTCGGCGCTGCTGGCGCGGCTCTTCGCCCGCTATGCGGCGGTGAATGCCTTCGTGCAGACCCGGACCAGGCTCCTGCATAACCATGAGGAGGTGCCATGGCCGATCACGCTCGGCAACCGCAGCCTCGTCTAGGCTGGCCCCTACAAGCCCGGCGCCCCTCTCTCTTCGGGGATTTGTCCGTCGACAAATCCGCGCGCGCCGGCCAAATTCTGAATCGACATCTCGTAGAAATTCCAGCCCCCTGCCGCCTCGCGGCACTACATCTGGCCCGGCACCGCCCCATTCCCGGCCCGTCGGTTAAGAAGTACGCACAAGACATTAATTCAGAACACAATATTCATAAATATCAGATACTTGACCCCTCTGCACACTGTGTGCAGACCCGTGCCGGGGCGACCGCATGACCCGCCCACCCCCGCCCGAGATGGACTTCTTTGAGCTCCTCCGCCAGCTCGAGCGCGACGGCCGGCGCTTCGGCCGCGGCGCCCACCCCGACCGCGAGCCCGCCCGCCTCGGCCAGGAGCTCCGCCTCGGCTTCGCCCTCCGCGACGTCGCCGCCCTCAGCCCGGCCACCGACACCACACCCGCCCGCGCCACCGTCGCCCTCTTCGGCCTCCTCGGCCCCGAGGGCCCGATGCCCCTCGAGCTCAGCCGCCGCGTCCTCGACCGCCTCGCCCAGCGCTGGTTCGCCGCCGGCGTCGAAGGCGCCACCTCCGACACCACCTTCCTCGACTTCGCCAACCTCCTGCAGCACCGGATGATCGGCCTCTTCTACCGATCCTGGGCCGACCAGACCCCCGCCGTCCAGGTCGAGCGCGACGGCGGCGGCCGCATCCAGGCGATGCTCGCCGCCATGGCCGGCGCCGACGCCGCCGGCCTCCGCCCCGCCAAGCTCTTCCAGGCCGCCGCCCTCGGCCACCAGGTCCTCGGCCCCGAGCGCCTCGCCGGCCTCCTCACCGCCGCCACCGGCGCCCCGGTCAGCATCGAGGAATTCGTCGGCGCCTGGTCCACCATCCCCGCGCGCCTGCAGTCCCGCCTCGGCGGCGCCGGCGCCGTCCTCGGCCGCGGCGCCACCCTCGGCCCGCGGTTCTTCTCCCGCCAGCAGCGCATCGAGATCCGCGTCGGCCCCCTCACCCTCGCCGACTACGAGCGCTTCCTCCCCGGCGGCGACGGCCTCGCAGCCCTCCGGCTCGCGCTCCTCCACGGCCTCGGCGAGACCCTCGACGTCGACGTCCGCCCGGTCCTCCGCCGCGACGCCGTCCCCGACGCCCGCCTCGCCTCCGCCCGTCTCGGCCACGTCGCCTGGATGGCCCCCGACCGCCGCGCCGACGCCGACGACCTCCGCCTGCGCGCCGTCACCGGCCTCGCCACCGAAGGCGCGAGGGCCGCCGCATGACCCTCCTCCTCACCCTGGTGAAAGCCCCGCGCCCGCAGCCCGTCCGCCAGATGCGCCTCACCGACGGCGAACTCGTCATCGGCCGCGGCACCGACGCCGACTGGCGCATCGACGACCCCGACCAGTACGTCTCCCGCGCCCACTGCACCATCGCCGCCCGCGCCGGCAGCTTCACCGTCACCGACACCTCCAGCGGCGGCCTCTTCGTCGACGACGACCGCCGCCCCCTCGGCAGCGGCCGCACCCTCCCCCTCCGCGACGGCATGCAGCTCCGCCTCGGCGACTACGTCCTCGCCGTCGAGCTCCCGCCGGAGAGCGCGTCCCACCCGGCCAGCACCCCGCCCGCGGCCCGCCAGCGCCCCGCCGAGCTCGACGCCGACACCTTCTTCGCCGCCCCGGCTCCCGAGCCGCCCAAGCCCGAGCGCCCGCGGAACCTCCCCGACCCCTTCGAGCGCCCGACGAGCTTCGTTCCCGCCGAGGACACCACTCCGCCGGAACGCCGCGGCCCCCCCGGCTTCGACGACCCCTTCACCCTCGATCCGCCCAGCGCCGACCGCCGCCGCGAACGCCCCGCCCCGGACTTCGACTGGGGCGCCCCGCCGCCCGCGACCCCCTCGCCGCCACCGGCCCGCGACTTCGACTGGGACGCGCCCCTCCCCGAGCCCGCCCCCGCACCGCCACCGGAACCGGCCCGCGCGGCCGCGCCACAGCCGCCCCGCCCGCCCCACTCCGCCTCCGACACCGACCTCCTCGCCGCCTTTCTCCGCGGCCTCGGCCTCGACCCCGCCGACGCCCCCACCGGCGATCCGCGCGAGCGCCTGGAAGCCTACGGCCGCGAGTACCGGATGATGGCCGAGGGCCTCATGCACCTCCTGAAGATGCGCGCCGAGGAAAAGGGCCAGGCCCGCATCGCCCAGACCGTGGTCAGCTCCTCCCAGGTCAACGCCTTCAAGTTCATGCCCACCGTCGACGACGCCCTCGCCGTCCTCGCCGCCCGCCCCGGCGGCGGCTTCTCCGACGCCGAGACCGCGATCACCGGTGCCGTCCGCGACCTCGCCGCCCACCACGTCGGCACCTGGCGCGGCACCCAGACGGCCCTCCGCCGGATGATCGACCGCTTCGACCCCAAGGCGCTGGAGAAGGAGCTCGAGGCCATGGGCCTCCTCGAGACGCTCCTCGCCGGCGGCCGCCGCGCCAAGCTCTGGGAGCTCTACGAAAAGCGCTTCCAGGAGATCGCCAAGAGCGCCGAGACCCGCTTCCTGGGCGAGGTCGGCGCCGACTTCCGTGACGCCTACGAGACCGAGGAGGACTGAGCCATGCTGGACTTCACCATGAACCGGCGCGCGTTTCTCGCCACCACGGCCGCCGCGGGGCTGCTCTCCGCCTGCGGCGGCGGCCCGCCCGGACCGGCCGCGGTCACCGTCGCGGTCACCGGCGGCGCGGGCATGAACCCCGGCCCCGACGGCGCCGACCGGCCGGTGACCCTGACGATCCTGCGCCTCAAGGACGCCGGCGCCTTCAACGCCGCCGACTTCTTCTCGCTTCAGGGCGATCCCGCGGCCGCGCTCGGCGCGGATCTCCTCGGCATGGACCAGCTCGCAGTGGCCCCCGGCGCCAGCGCCTCGAAGACGGTCGCCTTCGAGCCCGAGGCCACCACCCTCGGCGTCGTGGCGGCGCTGCGCGACCCGACCGGCAAGGTTTGGCGCGCCACCGCGCCGGTGCCGCCGGGCAAGCCCGCCACCGCCACGGTGACGCTGGGGCCCACGGGCCTCGCGCTGGCGATGTCGTGAGCCGGGGAGCGACGGCATGAGCGACGGCGACAGGGTGCTCTGGTCGGAGGGACTGTTCCTCCGGCCCCAGCACTTCCAGGAGCAGGACCGCCACACCGAGGCGCTCGTTCGCGGCGCGCTCCAGGCCGGGCACCTGCAGTCCTGGGGCTTCACCGCGCTCACCCTCGACCCGGCGCTGGCCGAAACCGGCCGCGTCGCGGTCACCGCCGCCCGCGGCATCTTCCCGGACGGCACGCCCTTCGCCATCCCCGAGACCATGGACCCGCCGGAACCCGTCGCCATCGCCCGCGACACCGCCGCGGGCGAGGTGCTGCTCGCCCTGCCGATCGAGCTGCCCGGAAGCGCCAGCTTCGACGCCGCCCACAACGCCGCCTCCGGGGCGCGCTACCGCGGCCGCATCGTCCGGGTCCGCGACGCGGTCGCCGGCGGTGGCGAGGCCGAGGAGATCGAGACCGCCCGCCCGGTGGCGGCCCTGCTCGCCCCGGGCCGCGACGCCGGCGGCTACACGACGCTGCCGGTGGCCGGGCTCACCGGCCTCAGGGCGGACGGCGGCGTTGCCTTCGCCGAGGGCTTCCTGCCGCCGGCGCTGGTGACCGCGGCGGTGCCCGCCTACGCCCAGCTCTTGCAGGAGGTGGTCACCGGTCTCGACCGCATCGCCGAGGCCCACGGCCGCATGGTGCTCGGCGGCGCCGGCCGCGGCGTCGAGAACCTGCTGGTGCTCGAGCTCGCCAACACCGCGCGCCCGCGTCTCGCCCACATGCTGGCGCAGGACGTCTTCCATCCCTCCGAGCTCTTCTGCGAGCTTGCCGGCCTCGCCGGCCGCATGGCCACCTACGGCTCGGGCTCCCGCCGCCTCACCGAGCTTCCAGAATACGACCACCGCGGCCCGGCCGCGGCCTTCGCCGCGCTGACCGACACCCTGCGCTCGCTGATCCTAAGCCTGCGCTATGTCGAGCCGAAGTCCCGGGCACTGGCGGTGATGAAGCACGCCACCAACATCTGGAAGGTCCGGATCGACAGCCCGCAGGTCCTCGACGGCAGCCGCATCGTGGTTCGCGTCGGCTCCGAGCTCTCCGACGACGCGCTGCGCAAGATCTTCGTCCACCAGGTCACCGTCGGCTCCGCCGGCGAGTTCGACGCCCTCTGGAAGGCGCGCCTGCCGGGGATCGCCCTGAAGCCGCTCCATTCCCAGCCCCGCGAGATCCCCTACGACGGCGACCGGCTGTGCCTCGAGCTCGACCAGAAGAGCGAGCACTGGGGAAGCCTCCGCGACGCACCCGGCTTCGTCATCGGGGTCTCCGGCGCGCTCCCCAGCGAGCCGCAGCTCGACTGCTACGCGGTGCATCGATGAGAAAGAACGTCGTGCCGCCCACCGTATCCTGCAGCAGCCGACCGCAAGACCGGCAACAGACGGAGTCGCGGCCAGCGCCCGCTTCGGGGGCCATCTGACATGACCTCCCGGGACGACCCCTTCGGTCTCGACGCCGACCGCGGACGCACCCGGATCCGCACGCCGGCCGCCGTCCCCCACGTCCCGCAAGGCGCCCTGCCGCCGCTCCAGCCCCGCGACCACCCGAACCCGCTCATCGGCGCCTTCGCCGCCCTCCTCGCCTTCGCCCCGGAACTCGAATCCGCCACCGCCCCCAGCGAACCCGAGACCCTGCGCACCCGCCTCCTCGACGGCCTCGTCGTCGCCCGCGACGGCGCCGTCGCCCGGGGCGTGCCCCTGGCCCGTGCCGATGCCGCCGCCTGGGCGGTCGCCGCGCTCCTCGACGACCTCGCCCTCAACACCCCCTGGGGCGGCACCAGCGCCTGGCCTCGCCAGCCGCTCGTCTCCACCCTCTACGGCGACGTCGACGCCGGCGCCCGGTTCTTCGACCGCCTCGAGGAGCCTCGAGCGCCACCCGAGCCACGACCCCGAGATGCTCGAGCTCTTCACCACCTGCCTCGCCCTCGGCTTCCGCGGCCGCTACCGGGTCCCCGGCCGCGCCGGCGACCGCTCGCTCGCCGCCGTCCGCGCCGCCGCGGCCAACCTCCTGCGCAACCCCGACGCCGCCCAGGCGCCGCTCTCTCCCAACTGGCAAGGCGTCACCGCCGCCGACGAGCCGCGCCGCTTCGCCGTGCCGCTCTGGGTGCTCTTCGCCGCCGCCATCGCCGCCGCCGCCGCGATCTACCTCCTGCTCTCCCTCCGCCTCGCCGGCCAGGCCGACCAGCTCGTCACCCTCGCCCGCGCCCTGCCGCCCCTCGAGCAGGCCGAAATCTACCGCCCGCCGCGCGACACCGTCGCCCCGCCCGCCCCCGCGGCCGAGGCCACCGGCTTCCAGCTCCTCCCAGAATTCGCCGCCACCGCCCCGCCCGGCCTGCTGCCGGCGCTGAAGGGCGAGGAGAGCCCTTCCGTCGCCCGGCTCGTCATCCAGTGGGCCGACCCGGAGCTCTTCCAGTCCGCCCGCGCCACCCTCACCGACGGCTTCGAGCCGCTGATCGCCGCGATCGGCCAGGTCATCGCCGAGAACGCCGAGCTCATCGGCACCGTCACCGTCGTCGGCCACACCGACAGCATCCCGGTCAGCGGCGCCAACCCCTTCGGCGACAACCAGGGCCTCAGCGAAGCCCGCGCCGCCACCATCGCCCAGATCCTCGTCGCCAGCGGCGCCCCCGCCGACCGCGTCGTCTCCGAGGGCCGCGCCGCCACCGTCCCGGTGGCACCGAACGACACCAAGCAAGGCCGCGCCCTCAACCGCCGCGTCGAGATCCTGGTGGAGAAGCGGCTGTGATGAAGCTCCTCCGCCGCCTCTGGGCCTTCCTCACCTCCCGCTGGCTCTGGACCTTCATCGGCCTCGCCCTCCTCTCCGCGCTCATCTGGATGTTCGGCCCGCTCGTCTCCGTCGGCACCGCCCGCCCCTTCGCCGGCGAGATCGTCCGCCTCGCCGTCATCGCCGGCCTGTTCCTCCTCTGGTTCCTGTGGATATTCCTGGCCCAGCGCCGGGCGATCCGCGCCAACCGCCTCTTCGTCGCCGACCTCGCCCCCCCCGAGGAGAAGCCCTACGACCCGGCCGCGGAAGGCGTCGCCGCCGTCGGCGCCCGCTTCCAGGAGGTCTTGGCCGAACTGAAGCGCCGCAAGCTCGGCGGCCGACGCTTCCTCCGCGAGATGCCGTGGTACGTCATCATCGGCCCCCCCGCCTCCGGCAAGACCACCGCGCTGCGCCAGTCCGGCCTCGACTTCCCCTTCGACCTCACCGACGACCTCCAGGGCGTCGGTGGCACCCGCAACTGCGACTGGTTCTTCACCGAGGACGCCGTCCTCATCGACACCGCCGGCCGCTACGTCCAGCAGGAGAGCCAGCCCGAGGTCGACGCCGCCGAATGGCTCGGCTTCCTCGACCTCCTGAAGAAGCACCGCGGCCGCCGCGCCCTCAACGGCGTCATCGTCGCCATCCCCGTCGACATCCTCGCCGAGGGCGACGCCGCCATCCGCGCCCACGGCCGCGAGGTCCGCAAGCGCCTCGCCGAGCTCTACAACCGCCTCGAGATCCGCCTGCCGGTCTACCTCCTCGTCACCAAGGCCGACCTCATCAAGGGCTTCGAGCCCAGCTTCGGGACCCTCTCCACCGCCGACCGCGAGCAGGTCTGGGGCGCCACCTTCGCCCCCGGCGAGCGCCCCGACGGCGCGGCGGTGGCCCGGGAGCTCGCCCTCCTCGTCCGCCAGCTCGAGGCCCGCACCGGCCCCCGCATGGAGGCCGAGGAGCACCTCGCCACCCGCGCCGAGATCTTCCGCTTCCCCGCCCAGGTCGCCAGCCTCGAGGCGCCCTTGAAGACCCTCGTCGACGCCGTCTTCGGCGAGAGCCGCTACGAGGAGAGCGCCTGGCTCCGCGGCTTCTACCTCACCTCCGCCACCCAGGAAGGCACGCCCATCGACCGCCTCCTCGGCACCCTCGCCTCGAGCTTCGGCCTCCCCGCCACCCCCGCCTACCCCACCCCCCGCGTCGCGCCGCGCAGCTTCTTCCTCCACCGCCTCCTCACCGATGTCGTCTTCGGCGAGGCCGGCCTCGCCACCCTCGACCCCAGGGCCGAGCACCGCCGCCTCTGGCTCTGGCGCGGCGGCGCTGTGGCGGCGGCCGCTGTCCTCGTCCTCGCCACCCTCGCCTTCACCGTCTCCTACCTCTCCAACCGCGGCGCCGTCGCCGCCCAGGCCGACGAGCTCGAGCGCCTGCGCGCCGCCCTCGCCCCCGCCGCCGCCCGCCAGGTGCCGCTCGAACCCTCCGACCTCGCCACCGCCCTCGACGCCGTCACCGAGGTCGACAACGCCCGCGCGCCGCTGCCCGGCCCCTTCGCCCGCGTCATCGGCCCCTCGGCCGCGCCGCAGATCGAGGCGGCGCAGGAGCAGGCCTATACCGGCGCCCTCGAGAACCTGCTCGAACCCCGCATGGTCGCCCTCCTCGAGGCCACCATGTGGCGCCAGGTCCGCGACCCGGAGTTCCTGCTCGGCGCGCTGAAGACCTACCGGATGATGACCGGCCTCACCCCGGTCGACCCCGACTTCGCCGCCGAGTGGTGGACGACGCGGCTGCCCGAGTTCGCCGAGACCCCGCCCTTCCCCACCGAGGCGGCCCTCGCCCACCAGCTCGACGCCATCGACCGCATGGCCCGGCGCACCGGATCCCCGGGCGCGGCGCAGCCGCTGCAGGCGGCCGCCGCCTCGTCCGACGCCGCCGCCCGCGACCCGAGCTTCGTCGCCCCGGACGATGCGCTGGTGGCCGCGTCGCTCAAGACCGTCTGCTCGATCCCGCTGGCGCAGCGCGCCTATCAGGCGCTCCTCTCCGATCCCGCCGCCACCGCGCTGCCGGAATGGGTCCCCGCGAGCTTCGCCGGCCCGAACGGCACCAGGGTCTTCGTCCGCCGCTCCGAAAAGACCCTGCGGGTCGGCATCCCCGGCCTCTTCACCTACGACGGCTTCCACGGCGTCGTCCTCGACCGCCTCGACGACGTCGCCGGCCAGGCCGCCCTCGACCGCTCGGTCTTCGCCGGCGGCTGCCCGGAGAGCGCCGAGGTCTCGGTCTCCGCCCTCGCCGACGACATCCTCCAGCTCTACTATCAGGACTTCATCGCCCAGTGGGACGGCTTCCTCCACGACGTGACCCTGGCGCCGCTCACCGACCTGCCCACCGCCACCGACAACCTCAAGGACCTCGCCAGCGCCAATTCCGCCCTCCGCCGGCTCCTCACCGCCGTCGTCGCCGAGGTCGACCTCGCCCGCCCGGAGGAGAGCGCCGCCGGCGGCGCCAGCGCCCCGCCCAAGGGCCTCTCGAAGATCCTCGGCAAGCTTGGGAAACTCGGCAAGCTGGCGAAGAAGAGCACCAAGTACCTGCCGACGGCCGGCGCCAGCGCCGATCTCGACACCTCCGGCCAGGAGGTCTCCGACCACTTCAAGCCGCTCAAGGGCGCCATCGAGGAGGTCGACGGCCAGCCCCCGGCGCTCGACACCGCCATGGCCTCGCTCACCGCGCTCTCGAGCGTGCTGCAGACCGTCACCGCCAGCCCCGACGCCGAGCAGGCGATCAAGGACCAGGGCGGCCTCGCCGAGCTCACCGGTGCGGTGGCGAACCAGGCCGCGGCCCTGCCCGCGCCCCTCGACGACTGGCTCGCCGGCATCGCCGGCGACACCACCGCCATCACCGAGCAGGCGGTGGTCTCCAAGCTCAACGCCATCTGGAAGGCCGACGTGCTGCCGCTCTGCAAGGCGGCGCTGACCGACCGCTATCCCTTCGAGGCCGGCAGCCCCGTCGACGTCAACACCGCCGACTTTGCCCGCATCTTCGGCCCCGGCGGCCTCATCGACGGCTTCACCAACGACCACCTGCTGCCTTACGTCGACACCACCGCCCGGCCCTGGCGCTGGCGGGCCGACCTCGGCCTCGACGACGGGGCGCTGGCCTCGATCGAGCAGGCGCGGCGGATCCGCGACGCGCTCTTCCCCGGCGGCGCCGGGCCGATCATGACCTTCCTGCTCACCCCCACCGACCTCTCGCCCAACGCCACCCGCGTCACCCTGAACCTCGACGGCCAGCCGCTCACCTACTTCAACAGCGCCACCCGGCCGGCGCAGATGACCTGGCCCGGCAAGGACGGCACCGGCGTCATCACCCTCGCCTTCCAGCCGGTCGACGGCTCGCCGGAGGTGATGACCAGCGAGCAGGGCAGCTGGGCCTGGCTCCGGATGCTGCGGGGCGGCCGCCTGCAGGCGACCAGCCTGCCCGACGTCTTCAAGCTGCGCCTCGCCGCCGGCGGCTTCTATGCCGACTTCGACCTCCAGGCGACCAGCGTCGACAACCCGATGAACCTGCAGATGTTCGCCACGTTCACCTGCGCCGACGGCCTCTGAGAGAAGGACACCCCATGCTCGACCACATCGGCCTCGTCGTCTCCGACCTCGCCGCCTCTCTCGCCTTCTATGACCAGGCGCTGGCGCCGCTCGGCATCGGCCGGGTCATGCGCTTCGATGGCCCCGACGGCCAGCCGATGTTCGTCGGGTACGGCACCGGCCGGAAGCCGTTCTTCTGGCTTCACGCCGGCCCGGCCGCCTCCGGCCCGATGCACGTCGCCTTCGCCGCCGCCGATCACGCCGCCGTCGACCGCTTCCACGCCGCGGCCCTCGCCGCCGGCGGCCGCGACAACGGCGCCCCCGGCATCCGGGCGGAATACCACCCCACCTACTACGGCGCCTTCGTCCTCGACCCCGACGGCAACAACGTCGAGGCCGTGGACCACGGCTTCTAGGTAGATGTCCTAGACTCGGCCTTACAACGGCCAACCTCGGCCCCGTGCCGTAATTCGTGAGCGTGCAGCGAACGGCGGGATTGAGCCCAAAGCGGCCGGATTTAGATCGCGACCTTCGTTCACGCAGCGACGCGATCGCCCTGGACAAATCAAGAGTCACGCCGCAGGGCAGCCAAGAAAGCGGCCATTCGCTGTGAGCGCAGCGAGGTTCAGGGAGCCGAGCGCCGGATCGCGGACAAAACCAGACACACGCAGAAGGAGCTCGGTCCGTCGTGTCGACCTCGAACGGCGCCCAGCTGCTCGAGCTCACCTTCGTCCGGGTTTCGGAACCGTCATGCATCGGGACCTCCCATCGCACGAGCAACTTCCGACCCGAAGACCGAGAGGGCCGTCACGGGCGCAACAGGCGGTTTCCTTCCGAGGACCGCGGTCGGCGCGGACCGCGATGAGCCTGTCCTCCGCCTCGCCATTCGAGCATTCCCCACGAGCCGCGCTGCGCGGGACGAACGGCTGCGCTCGCCTCCTGACGAAGGCGAGTTTCCGCGACTGCCGTTCGGCAGTAGTTGTCGATGTCTCGCGGCGCTATGCCAACGATCGCATCCAGCTCGCGCGGGTCCAGTTCCGATAGCTCAGATGCCATCTGTTTAATTTCAGCATGTCTTTCCACGCAGGTCCGAATTTTTTCGATCAAGGTTTTCATCGTCGTCGTCCTCGTTCGGCCAGTGCCGCGGTGCCGCGGCCTGGAAAGATCTTGGCGCGACAAGGTTCGCGAGTCTTTTGGAAGGCGTCCGGAAAACCTCCGGAGGTTGTCCGAATTTCTTGTGAAACTGTGCTCGGTCGTGGTGAGATGATCGGATGACTCAGGCGAAGCGAGTTATCATCTTCGGTGACTTCGAACTCGACGCCGGCCGCGGCGAGTTGCGACGATCGGGTCAGTCTGTACGGATAGAGCCCCGCGTGTTCGACCTGATCGCGCTCCTCGCGAGCCGCCCCGGCGAGGTCGTCGCGCGCGATGAACTGATCGCGGCGGTCTGGAGAGGTCGAATCGTCTCGGATTCCGCCATTTCCACGCAGATCAACGCCGCACGCGCCGCGCTCGGTGACGACGGCTCGTCACAACGCATAATTCGCACGATCCCGAGACGCGGTTTCCGGTTCGAGGTGGATGTCAGCCACTCAGATACATCGCCTCACCCGCCGCTTCCTGACAAGCCGTCGCTGGCGGTGCTTCCCTTCCAGAACATGTCGAGCGATCCCGAACAGGAGTATTTTGCGGACGGAATCTCGGAAGACATCATTACCGAGCTGTGTCGTATCGGGTGGCTGTTCGTGATCGCACACAGCACGACGCTCAGCTACAAAGGCCAGCCCGTTGACGTCCGTCAGGTGGCTCGTGAACTCGGCGTGCGATATGTCCTGGAGGGCAGCGTGCGCAAAGCGGGTCGCAGGCTGCGTATCAATGCGCTGCTCGTCGACGGCGAGTCGGGCAAGCAGATATGGGCGGAGAAATACGACCGGGAACTTGAAGGTGTCTTCGAGGTTCAGGATGAGATCACTGAAAGCATTGCCGGCGCCCTTGAGCCCCGACTGGCCACGGCGGAGAGCCTCCGCGCGCGTCAGAAGACCGTGCGGAGTCTCGATGCATGGGACCTTGTCATCCAGGCGATGGCGAAGATCGGCGAGTTCTCGAAGTCGGCGAGCGACGAAGCCATTGTCCTTCTCGACAGGGCGATCGAGGTCGATCCGGCCTATGCGAAAGCCCACAGCCAGAAGGCGTGGACGATTTCCTGGCGGACGATGCAAGGTTGGGAAGATGCCGGGCAAGCCATTCCGGCAGCGATGGAAGCCGCCGAGAGCGCCTTGCGGTTCGATCCCGATGATCCCTGGGCCTACATCGCGCTGTTCTTCGTCGCCGCGAACAGGCATGACGGCCCGAGAATGATCTCGACGGCGAGCAAGGCCATCGAGCTCAACCCGAATTTCGCGCTTGCGCATTCGTTTCTCGGCGCCGCGCTCGCGCTGACGGGAAATGGGGCGGAGGCATTCCGATGGATCGATAAAGCCAGACGTCTGAGCCCGAGGGATACCTTCAGGATCGAGTTCGACGTTCACACAGGGATCGCGCATTTTCAGACTGGGGATTACGGGCGCGCGGCGGAGTTCTTCTCCAAGGCGCTGGAACCGAAACCCGATCATCTCTATCCCCATCTGTTTCTGGCGGCTTCCTACGCCCATATGGGCGCCTCGGCGGATGCTCGAAGTCAGATCGACAAGATACTGCGCCTCGCGCCCGAGTATTCGCTCGCGCTCGCGGACGAGCGTTGCGTGTTTACCGAACCGGATGAAAAGGCGCGGTTTCTGGACGGTCTCCGGAAAGCGGGGCTCCCCGAATAGATAGGGAGCCAAAGACATTAAGTATCATTGTCAGAAAGCTTGGGGCAGCACATGTCTCGGCAAATTCCACATTGTCGATTCTCTTGACCGTAGGATCGGTTTTCAACAATCGCGGCCGTTGCACTAGCTATGTTGCCGCAAGAATGTAACGAGCTCTCGACGGTCAATCCTACGGCGCGACTTCGGACTGATGCGAGATCGCGTCCGTTTCGGCCAACGGCCGCTACGTTCATCTGACAGGCCTGCGGCGAACCACCGGTTACGATCGGAGCCATTCGAGCCGGCACGAACGGCCGCTGTCGGGAATACGCTCTGCGCCGCGGCGCGTCGGAACTGTCGATGCCTTGCCCGGCACAACGAACCGCGCTGTGTCTGCACAGGTCCGGTTTGTCCGCATCTCGGTCATTGGGCGCGCGACCCCCAATGTTGGCTTATTGCGCATCGCGGTCATCGGGAGAACGATGCCCGGATGACCGGCTTGTAGGGGAAGGCTTGCTCAGGAGCGGTCTATGGGTACAGTCTCTAGCGCCCTCTAGCGCCGCGACAGGATCGAAGGCGTGCGACTTCACGGCCGGGAAAATCACCCCAAGACGATGCGGTATTCCCGCACGCCCACCGCCGCAGCCAGTCCCGTTTCGCGGCGCCCTGACAGCTTCACCAAAAATTATTCTTTCTTAACGCCTTTATTTTCATGCACTTACGCATGTATCACGCGTGTTACACCCCGTGTAACACACCCCGGGCCCCGATGACTGCCCCCGGCTTCTACGGCAAGCTTCCCACCGCCGGCGACTTCGTCAGCCGCCGTCTCCCCCCCGCCTTCGTCCGCTTCTGGGACCGCTGGACCGCCCGTCACCTCGTCCCCCGCCTCGCCGACACCCCGCTCCTCTTCCTCCTCGCCGCCCCGCCCGGCCCGATGCTCGGCGCCGTCCTCGCCAGCCGGGACCGCGCCGGCCGCCGCTTCCCCCTCACCCTCGCCGCCATCCCCCCGGCCGCCACCGCCGCCCTGCCCGACGCCGCCGCCCCCTGGCTCGCCACCCTCGTCGAGACCGCCGGCGCCGCCACCGCCGGCCGCCTCGACGCCCCCGCCCTCGACGCCCGCCTCCGCGCCCTGCCGGCCCCGCCCGCGGCCGACGGCCCCGCCGCCCCGCGGCTCCTTCTCTGGACCCCGGGCACGCCCCCGCGCGAAGCCGACCCGGACGCGCCCGGCCCGGTTCTCGACGCGCTCCTCAGTTCTGGCTGATCTTCGAGCCCTTGATGATCACGTCGCTCGACGCCTTGACGTTGATCTTGCCCGACCCGGTGACGCTGATGTCCTTGCCGTCGATGACGATGGTCCCGTCCTTCTTCATCGAGATCGTCGCCGACCCGCATTTCAGCGTGATCGAGTCCCCGGCGTCGATCACCATGTCCTTGCCGACCTTGATCGACCCCGACTCGCCGATGTCGACCGAGCTCCCCTTGCCGATCTTCAGCGACCGCGCCCCGCCCACGTCCGTGGCATCGTCCGCCGCGATCTTGGCACTGCGCCCCGCCCCCACGTCGAAGCTCTGCGCCGCCCCGATCGACACCGTCTGACCCGCGCCGATACTCACCGACTGCCCCGCCCCGACGTTCCAGCTGTCCGCCGCCCCGATGTCGTGGCTCTGGTTCACCCCGACGGTCACCGACCGCGACGCCCCGATGGTGTTGGCCTGCACCGCCCCCACCGTCCGCGTCTCCGCCGCCCCCACCGTGTCGACCCGCGCCGCCCCCACGGTGATCGTCTGCACCAGCCCCACCGTCTGGCTGTGGTTCGCCCCGATCGTCTCGCTCGAGTTCGACCCCACCGAGATCGTCTCGTCCACCCCCACCGTCAGCGACCGGTTCTTGCCGACGCTCTCGGTATCGTTCGACCCGATCGTCACCGTCCGATCGACCCCCACCGCCGTCGTCTTGTCGTTGCCCACGTCCTCGTCGAGGTTCACCCCCACCGAATGCCTGGCATTGTTGTCGATCCGGTCGCTCTGGTCGTGCTGCACCAACTTGCTGCGATCGTTCTTCACCAGGAGCGCATGATCCTTCTGCGCCTGGAAGTTGACGAGCTCCGCCCCCGCCTTGTCCTCGAACATGATCTCGTTGTAGCCGCCGCCCCCCGGGCTCGAGTTCGACTTCCACCCCGACTGCGTGGCGTTCCCCGGCAGCCCGTAGGGCGGCATCTCCGCGGCGTTGTAGACCCGCCCGGTGATGATCGGCCGGTCCGGATCGCCCTCGATGAAATCGACGATCACCTCCTGCCCGATCCGCGGGATCTGGATGAACCCCCACCCCGCCCCGGCCCAGGCCGCGGAGACCCGCACGAAGCACGAGCTGTTCTCGTCCTTCCCCCCCAGCCGGTCCCAGTGGAACTGCACCTTCACCCGGGCATACTCGTCCGTGAAGATCTCCTCGCCCCCCGGCCCCACCACCGTCGCCGTCTGCGGCCCGCGCATCACCGGCCGCGGCGTCAGCCGCGGCGGCCGGTAGGGTAGCGCCGTCGGCGCCACCACCGCCTCGACCCGGTAGGTCTCCCCCTCCGCCGCCACCCCCGGATGATGCTCCGGGTCCACCACCCGATAGTCGCAGCGCAGCACCAAGTGCTCGGCGTTCTGGCTCTCGCGTGGAAAGTTCTCCAGCGTGAACAGGCACCCCGACACGAGCCCCCGCGCCGTCCCCCGCGCCCGGATCCGCACGTGCGGCGCCTGCAGCTCCTCGCGCCGGATCACCGCCACCGCGTCGCCCGCGTCCAGCACCATATGCGCCCCGGGCTGCCGGTAGCTCTCGCCGGCGAACAGCCCCGCCTCCGGCTCGGCCTCCGACTGCGTCAGCAGCGACAGCCCCGGCGTCTCGAAATTGTAGTCGGTATGGGCATAGGCCTTCTGCCGCATCGAGCTCGACATCACCCAGTCCGACAGGAAGTCCCGGTCCCGCCGCGCCGGGTCGTCCTCGCCGTGGTACGGCACCGTCTCGTAGCCCTTCGCCGGCTTCAGCTTCGCCAGCGCGTCGGCGAGCACCAGCGTATGCCCGTCCTCCGCATACTCGAAGAAATAGAAGATCCCCTCGTGCTCCAGCAGCCGCTGTACGAAGTCGAGGTCGCTCTCGTCGTACTGCACGCAGTACTCCCGCGGCGGATAGCTCCCCTGCAGCCGCTTCTCGAACCGCGCGTCCGGGTACTTCCCGAACACCTCCTCGACGATCTCCACCACGCTCAGGTTCTGGAAAATCCGGCAGTCGTGGGTCAGGCTCAGCGTCCACAGCCACGGCCGCAGCACCGCCTCGTAGAACGCCACCCGGTCCTCGACCTTGACCAGCCGGAACTCGGTGACGAGCCCATGAAACCACCGCCCCGGCGCCTCGGTCTCCGCCTCGATCGCCATCGGCCGGTTGACCAGCCCGGTCGCCTCCACCCCGACGTCCGGCCCGGTCAGCCCGACGGTGAACGCAAAGCACCGGCTCACTTCGTCATACCCGTCCAGCCGGGTGAACGTCAGAGTCTCACCCGCCGCGGTCTCGACGGTGATGGCACGGTCCTCGGGCATCGGCGCAAACCCCTCGCGGCTCGATCCGGAGCCCGACTCTACCACGCCCGCCGCCGGCGCAACACTCGTTCCGCCCCGGCGCGCCAACCCTTCCCCGGCATTTCCGCCCTTGGCTCGGCGCGTTCATCCCGCCAGCCGCTTCGCGCACCGGGATGCCGCCCGGTTACCCCAGGTCGATCTCCCCCTCGACCACGTGCTCCATCCCATGCCCCTCGATGGTCAGCACCGTCCGCACCTTGAGCCGCCCCGAGATATCGCCGTGCTCGCGGACGTGCCGCTCGATCGCCTGCTGCGAGGTCACCCCGACCTGTTTCAGGTACTTGCGCATCGACATGTTGAACGTGTCCTCGTTCATAGCCGTCCCTCCCGTTTCACCCCAGCCCGAGAGGGCGGGTGCGGCACCCGCCCTCTGTCCGCAATCTCGGCGATCGCCGAGCCCCCGGCCCTCACATCGCCTTCGCCTTCTCGACCGCTGCCATGCAGGCCGCCTCGTCCCCGGACGCCAGTGCCGCCCGGGCCTCGTTGAGCGCCGCTTGTTGGCCGCCTTCGTCGCCGCCGGCGGCTCCCATCGCCTGGGCCGCCGCAGTCTCGCCGCCCTCGCTCTGTGCCTGGGCGTCCTCGGCCGAGGTGGCGACGTCGGCGCTTTCGCCCATCGGCATCAGGTTTCCGGCCTTGCCGGCGTCGGTGGCCTCCGCCCCGGTGGCGGCGTCGCTGCCCCCGGTCTGCGGGGTCGCGCCGCCGGCCGCGAGCGGGGCGGCCGATCCGTCTTTCGAGACACCGGCGAGGCCCTCGAGTTCGGCGGCGCAATCCGCTGCCGCGAGCGTGGCCGAAAAACCGAGGCCTGCGGTCAGCAGTGTCGTTGCGATAAGGCTGTGGTGGCGTTTCATCCCATTGATCCTTTCCGGATGGCTCTCCGGAGTGAACCCCCGAGCGTCCCGCGCGTTCCTGCGGCTTGCACCTGGCCGAGGGCCCAGCGCCGCCGGGAATCCCCGCCACGTGCAGCGCACCGGCCCGGCAATCATGCTGCCCGGGCCTTGGACTCACGCGCGCGTCTTGCCCCGCGGCTTGCGCGCCTGTGGCGGCGCGAACCAGCGGCGCACCCGCGCCTCCGCCGCCTCGACCGAGAACGCCTCCGGGTCGAACTCTCCGAGCCACTCCTTGTACTCGGCGTGCCTCTCGTCGCTCGGGTCGGCCACCGCCTCCAGCATCTCCGCGAAACCCCAGGGTCCGCCCGAGTCCTCCGGCGGGCAGGCGCCCTTGCCGTCGATGCAGGCCGGATAGGCGCGGGCGGGGTCGAGCGGCTCGCTTCGCTCGATCCGGATCGCGTGGTCCCAGTCGTCGCCCATGTCGTAGACATAGCCGATGGTCTTCCGGCCCTGGGCCCTGAGCTCGCCCACGGTCACTGTCGCCTCGTTCTCGACGTCGTCGAGCTGCCGCGGATCGCCGATCTGATCCTCGCCCGCCAGGAACAGGTGCAGGTGGCCGTTGTGCCAGCCCATCGCTGCCTGCACCGCCATATGCAGATCGCCGAGCGTCATCGTGTCCTCGACGACGAGCCGCCGCCAGATCGGCGGCTTCAGCCCCTTCAGCGTCACCTTCAGCCGTATCGCCTCCTGCGGCGCGCGCACCCACGTCATGGTCAACCCCCGATTCCGGCGTTCAGCCTATCCACCCGCCCGAGCGGTCACTTGCGCTTCTTTGCCGCCGACGTCTTCCGCGTCGCCGGCGCCATCCCCCAGGCCTTTGCCATCTCCTTGGCGAAGGCCTTCTGCTGCCGCTGCGCCTCCGCCATCCACAACCCCCGCGCCGTACCCGCGGCCTTGTTGGCGCTGCTCAACCAGAGGCTCATCCAGGGATTCTTCATGGCATGCCGTCTCCCGAATTGCGGCCACCGGAGGGTGGCCGGCCGAAAACTTTACCGATAATTATTGAAGATTAATCCGTTTTATATCAGCCACATAGAAAGTGTTCACGCGTGAACACCCCTGGTGTTCACACTCCTAGCGGAGCCCGGTCTCCTCGAGCAGCCCTTTCCGCTTCGCCTCGTAGTAGTACCCCTTGGCGTACCACCCGACCGCCTCGTCCTTGTTCCCGCCCGCTACCAGCCATGCCCCGCGCAGGTACTTCACCCCGTACTTGAGGTTGGTCTCCGCATCGAGCAACCCCGCCGGCCGGCCCCGGTAGCCCATGGTCTGCGCCGTCTCCGGCAGGATCTGCATCAACCCGTAATAGGGCCCGTTCCGCGCCTCGGGCACGTGCCGGCTCTCCCGGATCACCACCCGCTGCACCAGGTCCACCGGCACGTCATAGGCCCGGGCATACCCCACGATCAGTTGCCGCATCTCCGGCGTCTCGTTCGGATAGAGCCCGCTCCGCCCCACCTCCGGCGCCGGCTTGCCGCCGCCGCAGGCCGCGACCAGAAGCAGCGCCGCCACAAGAACCCGCCGCATCCCCCGCCTCCCCTAGCGCAGTGCCACCGCGATGTCCGGATAGCTCATGTACCCGGTCTTCTGATAGCCCCACCACCAGCCGGCGCCCCACCAGAACCGCGTGGGCGCCGAAGGCCGGGTCTCTTCCGGCCAGCTGAAACTCGGCTGCACGCCCGCGGTTCCCCGAAGCGCCCCGCTCTCGCACTCGGCCAGCAGCACCGGCGCGTCCGGCCCGAGATCCGGCAGCGTCACCCGCACCGGCGTCACCACCGTCGTCTCGTAGAAATCCCCGCCCCAGACGTGGCATCGCGCCCCCGTCACCTCCGACCAGCCGTCCGCCGCCGGCACGAAGGTCCGCACCGCCAGCGCTTTCACCTGCCCCCGACCGGGAGGCACCACCACGTCGCGCGACGCCCGCATCGACACCTGCGGCAGCCCCGCGCCGCCGCCCTGCACCGTCGGCAGCTGGTAGGCGCCATTGCTGCACCCCGCCAGCGCCGCCAGCGCCACCACAATCCCGATCGCCCGCATCACCGTCCTCCGGTTTTCTTCGCCCGATGAAGCCCCGCCCCGCGGCGCGAATCAAGCCCGTTAACTTCAGCCTTGTGTCGAAGTTGACCCAAATCCCGCCGAGACGCAGTCTCGGAGTCGGGCACGACCGGGTTGGGGGACCAGATGATGCGCGCCGCACTTCTCGCCGGGCTGGGCCTCGCGCTCGCCGCCTGCGCCGCGCAGCCGCCCGGCGTCCACCCGGTCGCCGCCGGCGAGAGCCGGAAGGACGGCATCGTCACCATGGCCTCGAGCGGCACCCTCTACAATCCGGTCTCGCCCGACTGGCGCCCGGCTCAGGACGCCGCCGATCGCCGCTGCCGCCGCTGGGGCCACAAGGGCAGCACCGAGTTCTCGGGCTGGCAGGAGGCCTGCCGCCGCTACGACCTCCACGGCCGCTGCACCAACACCACCGTTACCCGGTTCTATTCCTGCACCGACGTGGAGTGACGTCCTACTGCACCGCCACGTGCAGTTCCGGATAGGTGGTGACTGGCACGCCGCTCGACGCCCCGACATTGCCGCCGTACCAGCCAAATCCCACGCCTACCCCGCCGGCATTGCCCGTCCCGACGGAAATTCCCACTGCCGGCCAGCCGCCCATCCCGCCGCCCCAAGCCGGCTGCGGCACCGCGGTCGCCGTGCCCGTTGCAGTCCCTGAGGTGCAGGTCACCGTCACCGACGGCGCCGAGGCACCGTAGTCCGGGACGAGCAGGCGGGCCGGGCTAGTGAACCGGGCGGTGAAATAAGGCGCTTCCGCCTTACAATCCGCGCCGCGCAGTTCTTGCCCACGTACGCCCGCAGGGACGACCCGCACGACCAGTTGCGCCTCGCCCTGCGCCGGCGGTGCGGCAACGCCCGGCCGGGCCTCGGCCCGTAGCGTTTCCACCCCCGGCGGCCCCGCAGCCGGGGAAACGCATCCGGCCGCGCCCAGAACCATAAACCACGCCCAACCGCGCATGCCCCGTTCCTCCCGCAATCCCTCGATCAAGCCCGCGCCACCTCGCCTGCGCAAGGCGAAATGTCGGCGCTTAATCCGACGTTCACCAGAATCCGCCACCTTCGCCCTCAGGCAAACGAGGTGACTCCATGTTCCGTTCCCCACTCCTCGCCGCAGTCCTGGTCATCGCCGGATCGGTTTCCTGCGCCGCAGAAGCCCTGACCCCGGTGCAGGACCCGGTGGTGCGCGGCCGCGTCGAGGGCGTGCCGGGCGTTCGGGTCAAGAGCGTGTCGGAGACGGACGGAGCCGCGAACGTCGAGATCAGCTTCGGCATGGGCAAATTCACCGCCGCCTCGGCCCAGCTCGACTTCTCCGAACCGGCCTTGCCGCGGACGCCGTCGCGCTTCTACTTCGCCAACACCGCGACGACCGTGGCCGCGCGGGTGCTGGTCGACGTGAGCCGTGGCGCCCCGAGCGCCGGGGAACTCGCCACCAACACCGGGCCGTCGCCGGATCTTGCCGCACTGTGCCGGATCGATCCCCATGCCCGCGAGACAATGGCCGAGGCGTTGGAGGCGAGCTTCTAGACCGTCTTGCGGACCCGCCAGGCCATCAGGCCCTGGGCGGCGCCGACGGCGATGAGCTCGACGCCGAGGAGAAACCCAACGAGCCAGGTGGCGGCCTCCGGCAGGTTTGCGAACAGGATCAACGCGCAGGCAATGGCAACGAGCCCACTCGCCAGAACCCAGATCCAGTCCGGGATCGGGCGGATCATCAGCGCGAAGACGACGCGGGTGATGCCGACGATGAGAAACAGCACCAGCATCAGGAAGGTCACCGCCACCAGCCCTGCGGCCGGGTTGGCGATCAGCAGGTAGCCCACCAGGATCTCCAGCGCCACGGTCACGAGCTCGAGCCAGAAATACGGCACCTGGGTGGCGCCGACCAGCGAGACGATCTTGACGATGCCGCTCAGGATCAGCAGCCAGCCGAGCAGCGCCAGGAGACCGGTGCTCATGAAGGCGGGGAAGATCAGCGCCAGCACCCCGGCCAGCACCATCACCGCGGCCTGAAGCATGAACAGCAGCGACCGCTTGCGGATGGTGTCCCGCACCGCCGCCCGGAGAACGGCCGAGGCCTCGTTGACGCTGACTGCCATGGCTTGTCCTTCTCACCGAGAGCCTGCCGATCGGCGGATCCTTGCGCGAAAGACGCGCGCGTGTCCAGCGCACCTCACCTCAGGATTCCGCCCGAAACGGGCGTAGCCGATCGGCGGCTAGCGCAGGATCACCCGGAGGTCGGGATAGTCCGAGACCGGATATCCCGGCCCGTAGTCGTACCAGCCATAGCCCCAGGGACGGTAGAGGCCGCCGGGGTAGCCCCAGTAAGGCCCCGGCACCGTCTGCCAGCGGGTGATGACCGGGACAGTGCCGGATCCCGCCAGCGCGCCGGCATGGCAGGTCGCGGTGAGCTCCGGCGATTGCGGGCCGAAGTTCGGGACCACCAGGCGGGACGGGGTGACGAGCTTGGTGAAATAGAGGCTCGAGACTACCTCGCAGGTGGCGCCGACCACCTCGCTCCTGTTGTCCTCGAGAAAGGTCCGCACGGTGAGCGCCGCCTCGCCCTGGACCGCCTGGAACCGGCTGCCGGACACCACCACCTGGTGGTCGACCGGCACGCCGCCGGCGCAGGCCGCGAGCGGCAGGACGGCGGCGAAGGCGAGGCCGCGGATGGTCATTCCGCGGCGTGCAGCCGCGGCCGGCCACCGGCGGCGAAGGCGGCGCGGAGGTCCGCGCGCTTTGCCGCCGCCGCCTCGGCCGCCTGTATCTTCACCGGGCCGAAGCCGCGGATCTGCAGCGGCAGGGCGGCGAGCTCAATGGCGATGTCCCGGGTAGCGGGGATGAGCCCAGCCTGGACCGTGTCCATGTCCCGCTCAAACTCGGCGATCAGCGCCCGCTCCATCCGCCGCTCGGCGCTGTAGCCGAAGGGATCGAACGGGGTGCCACGAAGTCCCTTCATCCGCGCGAGCACCCCGAAGACCCGCATCATCCATGGCCCGAACTCGCGCTTCTTCGGCCGGCCCGAGGCATCGGTGCCGCCGAGGATGGGCGGGGCGAGGTGAAAGCGCATGGCGCGCACGTCGGTGAAATGCGCGTCGACCGCGGCCTGCAGGGTGGCGGCGTGCAGGCGGGCGACCTCGTACTCGTCCTTGTAGGACAGGAGCTTGTGGTAGCCCTTGGCCAAGGCCTCGGCGAAACCGGCGTCGACCTTGGCCGCTGCGGCGACGCGCGCGCGGTAGCGGTCGGCGAGAGCCGGGCCCTGATAATCGGAAAGATGCGCGGCACGGCGCGCCACCAGGGTGTCGAGGTCGGCCGCCGCCGGCGGCGCCTCCGGCGCGCTGGCTCGGGCGGCCTCGACCGGGTGCGCCACGGCCCAGCGGCCGATCAGGAAGGCCTCGACGTTGCCCTCGACGTTGGCGCCGTTGATCTCGATGGCGCGAAGTAGGGCCGCTTCCGAGAGCGGAACGAGCCCGGCCTGCCAGGCGGCGCCAAGCATGAGGACGTTGGCATAGATCGCATCACCGAGCAGCTTTTCGGCAAGTCTGGTGGCGTCGAGCACTTGCAGGGCGTCCTCGCCCAGGCGGGCACGCAGGGCCAGGGTCAGGCGATCGGTGGGGATGTGAAAGCCGCGGTCGCGGGTGAAGTCGCCGGTGATGATCTCGTGGGCATTGACCACCGCGCGGGTGCGGCCCCGGGCCATCAGGCCCAGGGTCTTGGCGCCGGCGGAGACGACGAGGTCGCCGCCGATCAGCGCGTCGGCCTCGCCAACGGCGACGCGGATCGCCGAGATCTGCTGCGGGGTCTCGGCGATGCGGCAGTGGATCGAGACCGCGCCGCCTTTCTGGGCGAGGCCAGCCATCTCCATCTCGCCCGCGCCCTTGCCCTCGAGATGCGCCGCCATGGCGATCAGTGCGCCAACGGTGACGACGCCTGTGCCGCCGACGCCGGTGATGACGATATTGTAGGTGCTCTCGATCTTCGGCAGGCGCGGTGCGGGCAGGTCCGGGAGAGCGAGTTCCACCTTGGCGGCCTTCTTCACCTTGGCACCTTCGAGCGTCACGAAGCTCGGGCAGAAGCCGTTGAGGCAGGAGAAGTCCTTGTTGCAGCTCGACTGGTCGATGGTGCGCTTGCGGCCGAACTCGGTCTCGAGCGGGAGGATCGAGACGCAGTTCGACTGCACGCCGCAGTCGCCGCAGCCTTCGCAGACGCCCGGGTTGATGAACACCCGGCGGTCGGGGTCCGGGAAGGTGCCGCGCTTGCGTCGGCGACGCTTCTCGGCGGCGCAGGTTTGGATGTAGATGATGGCGGAGACGCCGGGGGCGTCCTCCATCTCGCGCTGGACGCGGTCGAGATCGGCGCGGTCGTGCATCCTGACCTGGCGCGGGAAAGCGGCGAGGTCGATGTCCTCCTTGGGGTCGTAAACGCCAACGACGGTCTTCACGCCCATGGCGACGAGTTCGCGGGCGATCTGCTGGGCGGTGAGGCCGCCCTCGTTGGGCTGGCCGCCGGTCATGGCGACGGCGTCGTTGAAGAGGATCTTGTAGGTGATGTTGACGCCGCTGGCGAGCGCGGCCCGGATCGCCTGGACGCCGGAGTGGTTGTAGGTGCCGTCGCCGAGGTTCTGGAAGATGTGCTTTCGGTTCGAGAATGGCGCCTCGCCGATCCAGTTCGCGCCCTCGCCCCCCATGTGGGTGAAGCCCTCGGTGTCGCGGTCCATCCACTGCACCATGTAGTGGCAACCGATGCCGGCATAGGCGCGGGCGCCTTCGGGCAGGCGCGTCGAGGTGTTGTGCGGGCAGCCGGAGCAGAACCAGGGCTTCCGGACAGCGATGTCCTCGGCGTTGTCGGCCCGCACCGCATCCTCGAGCACCCCCCGGCGGGCCTTGAGCTTTTCGGTCTCGACGCCGTCGAGTGCCAGCAGCGTGCCCAGGGTGCGGGCGATCTTGACTGGGTCGAGCGCGGCCTTGACCGAGAAGATCGTCTCGCCGGATTCATTCTTCCAGCCGGTAACGCGGCGGCCGCGGCGGTCGTCGAAGATCGCCTCCTTGATCTGCACCTCGACGAGCTTGCGCTTCTCCTCGACGACGATGATGTGCTCGAGGTCGTGCGCCCACTCGCGGAAGCTCGCCATGTCGAGCGGCCAGACCATGCCGACCTTGTAGGTGGTGATCCCGAGCCGGCGGCACTCGGCATCGTCGAGGCCAAGCAGATCCAGCGCGTGCTGGGTATCGAGCCAGGACTTGCCGCAGGACACGATGCCGATCTTCGCTTTGGCGTTCCCGTAGACGCGCCGGTCGATCCTGTTCGCACGGCCAAAGGCTTCCGCCGCGAAGCGCTTGTAGTCGTGGAGCCGCGCCTCCTGCGCCACCGGCGTGTCGCCGAGACGAATGTTGAGGCCGGCCTCGGGCATGGTGAAGTCGGTCGGCGTGACGATCTTCAGGCGGTGCGGGTCGCCGTTCACCACCTCGGTGACCTCGATCGTATCCTTCACGCATTTCAGCCCGACCCAGCAGCCGGTGTATCGCGACAGCGCCCAGCCGAGCAGCCCGTAGTCGAGCACCTCCTGCACGCCGGCGGGCGACAGGACCGGCATCATTACGTCGACGAGCGCGAACTCGGAGTGGTGGAGAACCGTGGAGCTCTCGCCTGTGTGGTCGTCACCGAGGCAGGCGACGACGCCGCCGAATTCCGCAGTGCCTGCCATGTTGGCGTGGCGGAAGACGTCGCCGCAGCGGTCCACGCCCGGCCCCTTGCCGTACCAGAGGCCAAATACGCCCTGGACGCGACCCTCACCGTGGAGGTTCACCTGCTGGCTGCCCCAGAGCGCGGTGGCGGCCAGATCCTCGTTCAGGCCGGGCTCGAACTTGACGTCCGCGGCCTCGAGTTCCTTGCGCGCTTTCCACATCGACTGGTCGACGCCCCCGAGCGGCGAGCCGCGGTAGCCCGTGGCGTACCCCGCGGTCTCGAGACCCGCCACCTCGTCACGGGCCTTCTGCATCAGGAGCATCCGCACCAACGCCTGGATACCGCCGAGGAGAACCGTCTCCCGGGCGAGATCGAAGCGATCGGTGAGCGAGACGTCGTGAAGGGACATGCCACCTCCGTGGTCTGCAGACCGTGGAACAGGCCTAAAGTATATGCCGGAAGGGCCCGCAAACGAGCGTAAAATAGCGTGATCCACCGAACGACAGAAAATGTCACGAGGCGGCGGCAAGATGTCTGTGACGGCATATCGGTGCCTGCCAGGGCGGAATTATATGGTATTGCCGCGCCGAGCCATTAGATAGGCGGCGCCGGAGTTGTGCTGAACGGGACGCCATGGACTGGGACAAACTGCGAATCTTCCACGCGGTCGCCGACGCCGGCAGCCTGACCCATGCCGGCGACACGCTGCATCTAAGCCAGTCGGCCGTAAGCCGGCAGATCCGGGCTCTCGAGGAGAGCCTCAACACCACGCTCTTCCGCCGGCACGCGCGCGGCCTGCTGTTGACCGAGCAGGGCGAGCTGCTGTTCGAGGCCACCCGGACGATGACTAAGCGTCTCGAGTCGGCGGCCGCGCGGATCCGGGATTCCGAGGACGAGGTCTTCGGCGAGCTCCGGGTGACCACCACCACCGGCTTCGGCACCCTCTGGTTGGCGCCGCGGCTGCACCGGCTCTTCGACCGGTACCCGAACCTGAAGATCGACCTGATGCTCGAGGAACGCATCCTCGACCTGTCGATGCGGGAAGCGGACGTCGCGATCCGTCTCAAGGAGCCGAGCCAAGCCGAGCTTATCCGGCGCCGCCTGCTGGACGTGCATATCCGGCTCTTCGCCAGCACCGGCTACGTCGCGAAGTACGGCCTGCCCAAAACCGTCGAGGAACTGGCCGGGCACCGCCTGATCACCCAGAGCCCGACCTCGCCCCAGGTTCGGGCGGGCGCCGAGTTCGTGCAGCCTTTCCTGGCCGCCGCGCCGACCTCTTCTCTGACGGTCAACAGCTATTTCGGCATCCTGCAGGCGGTCATCCAGGGCCTCGGTATCGGGTCCCTACCCGACTATCTGTCCGGCCCGGAGCTGGTCAACATCCTCCCCGAGGAAAAAAGCGCGACGATCCCGGCTTACCTCGCCTATGTGGAGGAATTGCGTCATTCCAAGCGCGTATGCGCGTTTCGCGACTTCATGGTGGAGGAGGTGGCCGCCTTCCGGCGGGAAGGCGCCGGCGGCTTCGCCAGCCATGCATAGGCGCCATAACGGCCATGCACAAGATTTGAGCATCGCCACTTGCCTGATGGCCCGCGCGCAGCTATATTACAACTCGAAGTTGGGCTTGCACTTCGTGCGGTCCTCTTCAACCTCCCTGTTGGACTTGGGCCGAGCAATTGCTCGGCCTCTTTTTTTGGCGCGCGACGATTGCATGCCGGCGGTCCCGCCGAGGGCCCTTCCGCTCCCCTGCGCCGCGCCGTAAAAGGCCCGCGAGCCAGTCCGCCGCGGAGCGCCCATGTCCCAGACCCTTCTTACCCGCGAGCCGGAGGTCACCGAAGCGCTGGTCGCCGCCCACGGGCTGAAGCCTGACGAGTACCGCCGGATACTCGATCTCATCGGCCGCACCCCGACGCTGACCGAGCTCGGCATCTTCTCGGCGATGTGGAACGAGCACTGCTCCTACAAGTCCTCTAAGAAGTGGCTCCGCACCCTGCCCACCACCGGCCCGCAGGTGATCTGCGGCCCCGGCGAGAATGCCGGCGTCGTCGACATCGGCGACGGTCAGGCGCTGGTCTTCAAGATGGAGAGCCACAACCACCCCTCCTACATCGAGCCCTACCAAGGTGCTGCCACCGGCGTCGGGGGCATCCTGCGCGACGTCTTCACCATGGGCGCCCGGCCGATTGCCGCGATGAACGCGCTCTCCTTCGGTTCGCCGACGCATCCCAAGACCCGGGCGCTGGTCCACGGTGTGGTGGCCGGGATCGGCGGCTACGGCAACTGCTTCGGCGTGCCGACGATCGGCGGCGAGCTGCGCTTTCACGCTGCCTACGACGGCAACTGCCTGGTCAACGCCTTCGCCGCCGGCCTCGCCGACGCGGACGCGATCTTCTATTCTGCGGCCAGCGGCGTCGGGATGCCGGTGGTCTACCTCGGTGCCAAGACCGGGCGCGACGGGGTCGGGGGGGCGACGATGGCCTCCGCCGAGTTCGACGCCTCGATCGAGGAAAAGCGCCCGACCGTGCAGGTCGGCGATCCCTTCACCGAGAAGCGGCTGATGGAGGCCTGCCTCGAGCTGATGGCGACCGGCGCGGTGATCTCGATCCAGGACATGGGTGCTGCGGGCCTCACCTGCTCGGCGGTGGAGATGGGCGACAAGGGCGACCTCGGCATCCGCCTCGACCTCGACCGGGTGCCGGTGCGCGAGAAGGGCATGACCGCCTACGAGATGATGCTCTCCGAGAGCCAGGAGCGGATGCTGATGGTGCTCCGTCCGGAGAAGGAGGCGGAGGCGCGCGCGGTCTTCGACAAGTGGGACCTCGACTTCGCCATCGTGGGCGAAACCATCCCGGAGGACCGCTTCATCGTGCGGCTCGCGGGCGAGGTGAAGGCCGACCTTCCGCTCAAGGCGCTCTCCGGCGCTGCGCCGGAGTACGACCGCCCCTGGGTGGAGACACCCGCGCCCGCGCCTCTCGGCACGGCGCCGGCGGTCGATCCGGGCGAGGCGCTGCTGCGGCTGATGGCGAGCCCGAACCTCTGCGGACGGGCCTGGGTCTGGACCCAGTACGACAACATGGTGATGGCCGACACCGTGGTGGCGCCGGGCTCCGATGCAGGAGTCGTGCGGGTCCACGGCACCGACAAGGCCGTCGCCTTCACCTCGGACGTCAACCCGCGTTATTGCCGGGCGAACCCGGAGCGCGGCGGCATGCAGGCGGTGGCGGAAGCCTACCGCAACCTGACGGCGACGGGGGCGCGGCCGCTGGCGGCGACCGACAACCTCAATTTCGGCAATCCGGAGAAGCCGGAGGTGATGGGCCAGTTCGTCGGCTGCGTCCGCGGCATCGGCGCGGCCTGCGCGGCGCTCGGCATGCCGATCGTCTCGGGCAACGTCAGCCTCTACAACGAGACCGAGGGCCGGGCGATCCTGCCGACGCCGACCATCGGCGCGGTGGGGCTGATGGAGACCCTGGACGAGTTGATCCGGATGGCGCCGGCGGCAGGCGACGTGCTGGTCCTCCTCGGCGAGACCCGCGGGCACCTGGGGCAGTCGGCGCTCCTGGCCGAGCTTTTCGGGCGGGAGGAAGGTGACGCGCCGCCGGTCGATCTGGCCGCGGAACGGGCGTCGGGGGAGTTCCTACGCGGGGCGAAGGCGGAGGGGCTGGTCGGCGCGGCGCACGACCTTTCCGACGGCGGGCTCGCGGTCGCCGCGGCGGAGATGGCGCTGGCCGGATCGGTAGGGGTCGAGGTCTTCGCCGACGACCGGCTGGACGCGGCGGCGTGGTTTTTCGGCGAGGACCAGGGGCGCTATCTCGTGGCCTGCCCGGCGGAACGGATCGACGCGCTGCTGGCGCGGGCGGTCGAGGCGAAGGTCCCGGCGCGGGTGACCGGGCGGGCGGGCGGCGACCGGATCAGGCTCGGCGAGTCGGCCTTGGCGCTGGACGCGCTGGCGGAGGCGCACGGGCAAGCGCTGGCGCGGCTTCTCGACTGACCCTTGCGGCAGCGGGGGGGCGGCTCTAGATTCCGGAGCGAGCAACGAGCGGAAGCGGGCTGCCGGATGGCGATGGAAGCGGCGGATATCGAGCGGTTGATCCGGACGGCGTTTCCGGGTGCGCGGGTCGAGATCACCGACCTGGCCGGGGACGGCAACCACTATGCCGCGACCGTGACTGCCGAAGAGTTCCGCGGCCTCAACCGGGTGAAGCAGCACCAGATGGTCTATGCCGCGCTCAAGGGAAAGATGGAAGGATCTCAGGGCGAGCTGCATGCGCTCGCACTGACGACCAAGGCACCGGAGTAGAGAATGGACGCGACCGAAACCACCGCCCACGAGGCGATCAAGACCGACATCAACGCCAACGACGTGGTGCTCTTCATGAAGGGCACCGCGCAGATGCCGCAATGCGGCTTCTCGAGCCGGGTGGCGGGGGTGCTGAACTACATGGGCGTCACCTACAAGGACGTGAACGTCCTCGCCGACGAAGGGGTCCGGAACGGGATCAAGTCGTTCTCCGACTGGCCGACGATCCCGCAGCTCTACGTGAAGGGCGAGTTCGTGGGCGGCTGCGACATCGTGACCGAGATGATGCTGTCGGGGGAGCTCGACGCCCTCTTCGCATCGAAGGGGATCGCGTTCGACCAGGCGGCGGCGGAGAAAATTCGCGAGGCCAACCGCTGACGGGCACGGTCTGGGCACGCGTGCCCAGACCTCTATACGGTTGAATTTATGGGATAATCCCGGTCGCATTTACCAAAGGGAAACCTTGGTAAACGCGTGACTTGCGGCTTGCGGAGGGGGTGAGGCGTCACCCGGTCCTCGGGACGTCCGGCGCCGCTGCACCCGGGCGGGATCCCTGCCCTGCCGGACGACGAGACGCGGGAAGGCCGGGTTCTGGCCGGGCGGGGCGCCAGCCGGATTCGCCGAGGCCGCGATCGGCGGATCAGGAGGCGGTTCCTGCGCAACACCTACGACGCCGCGGCCAACCTCGGGACGTGGACCGGGCGCTCCTCGAGTGCCCCACCGGGCGTACCGCAGCGGCCGCGGCCACTGCCGGCCGGTTAACGCAACATTACCGTTGCAGCCTTATCTGTTCAAAAACAATGACTTGACCTACCTGCGCACAGTGCGCGCACAGGACCTCAGGCGGACTCGAGGGAATTCGTCAGCGCGTTGAGCTCGTTCACCACCTGGCCGATCAGCATCGCGGCGGCCTCGTTCTCCTCGCGCAGCTCCGCCACCTCGGCAGGCGAGGTCTTGTGTGACGCCTCGGTCTCGAGCTTGAGCGCGTTGGCGGCGAGCATCGCCGATTTCGCCTCGGCGATGCGGGCGCGTTCCTCGGCGTGGCGGATTCGCTCCTCGGCGGTGCGAAGCTGCTCCTGGACGCTGGTCATGGTGTCGGCAAGCAGAAGGCCGGAGAGGAGCAGCATCCGCTTCTCGGTCTGGCGGCCGGCGTCGCCGATCTTCGCCGCCTCGGTGTCGAGAAGCCTGGCGGCGCGTTCGAGCGAGGGCTCCTGGCCCGCCTCGCAGGCCACCTCGAACACGCGGCCGCCGATCTCGAGGATAAGTTCGGGCATTGTCAGACCTCCTCGATCAGGGGCTTGAGCTGAGCGATCAGGTCATCGAGGGCGGCTACGTCCTTGTCGCGCTTGACCTGCAGGCGTCCCAGTTCGTCGGCCAGCGCGGCCTTCTCGTTCTCGAGCGCGGCGATGCGTTCATGAAGAGCCCGCTCGTCCGGTTGCGGAGCGGCGGCAGCGGCGCGGGCGGCGAGGGCGGCGCGGAGGCGGTCAAGCGCCTCTGCAAGCTGTGCTTCGAGCTGGGTGATCTGGCTCATCTCTTCGCTTTCGAAACTTGAGGCTCCGTTCTATGCAGGCAGGTGAGACAATGCAATCAGTCCCGCGCAACCTTGGCGCAATCCGCCGCGTTCGGCGGGTGGGAGCCGGCTCCCAAGCGGGGCCTTGACCCTTGGTCACGGGCTGATATCAGTGCCCGGCCTCCGGGAACACGGAGGCGAGCGTGCAGGAAAGGCCATCCCGGTGAACATTTCCGAGCTCCGCGAACGTTTCCCCGACCACTGGATGAAGGCGGCCTGCCTGCGGGTGCTGGCGATGGACGCGGTCCAGAAGGCCAACTCCGGCCATCCCGGCATGCCGATGGGCATGGCCGATGTGGCGACGGTGCTCTTCGAACGCCACCTCAGGTTCGATGCCAAGGCGCCGCACTGGCCGGACCGTGACCGCTTCGTCTTGTCGGCCGGGCATGGGTCGATGCTGCTCTACGGGCTGCTCTATCTCACCGGCTACGAGCAGATGACGCTCGACGAGCTGAAGAACTTCCGTCAGCTCGGCTCGCGGACGGCCGGGCACCCGGAATACGGGCACGCGGAGGGAATCGAGACCACGACCGGGCCGCTCGGCCAGGGACTGGCGAATTCAGTCGGTATGGCGATTGCGGAACAGGCGCTCTCGGCGCGATTCGGGCGGAAGGTGGTCGATCACCATACGTATGTGATCGCCGGCGACGGCTGCCTGATGGAAGGGATCAGTCACGAGGCGATCGCGCTTGCCGGCAAGCAAAAGCTCAGCAAACTCATTCTGTTCTGGGACGACAACGGCATCTCGATCGACGGCAAGGTGATCCTGTCGGACGTGACCGACCAGAAGGAGCGGTTCAAGGCCGTGGGCTGGTCGGTGCATGAATGCGACGGGCACGATCCGGAGGACATCGAGCGCGCGATCGTCGAGGCGAAGGCGAGCGAGTGGCCGGCGTTCATCGACTGCCATACGCATATCGGCTTCGGTGCGCCGACAAAACAGGACACCAAGGCTGCGCACGGCTCGCCGCTCGGGCCGGAGGAGATCGCCAAGGTCCGGGAGATATACGGCTGGAACTGGCCGCCGTTCGAGATTCCGGAAGACCTGCTGAAGGCATGGCGGAAGATCGGCGCGCGTGGGCAGGCGGCGCACGGCGCCTGGAAGGAGAGCTTCGGCAAGCTCTCGGGGGCGAAGCAGGCGGAGTTCGAGCGGGTGGTCGCCGGCGAGCCGCCGAGGAAACTCGCCAGCGCGCTCGCGGCTTTCCGGAAGACCACGTCCGAGTCTGCGCCCAAGGTCGCGACGCGGAAGTCCTCGGAGATGGTCCTCGAGGTGGTCAACGCGGTGATGCCGGAGACGCTGGGCGGATCGGCGGATCTCACCGGATCGAACAACACCCTGACCAAGGGGCTCGGGGTTTTCGATGCAGAGAACCGCGGCGGACGGTACATCCACTATGGAATCCGCGAGCACGGGATGGCGGCGGCGATGAACGGGATCGCCGTACATGGCGGACTCGTGCCCTACGGGGGGACGTTCCTTTGCTTCGCCGACTATGCGCGGGGCGCGATCCGGCTCTCGGCGCTGATGGGGGCTCGGGTAGTCTACGTGCTCACCCACGACTCCATCGGGCTCGGCGAGGATGGGCCGACGCACCAGCCGGTGGAGCATCTGGCGATGCTGCGGGCGACGCCCAACATGAACGTCTTCCGACCTGCGGACACGGTGGAGACGGCGGAGGCGTGGGAGATCGCGCTGACGAGCCTGCGGACGCCGTCGGTGCTGGCGCTGACCCGGCAGAACCTGCCGACGGTGCGAACGCGGCACACCCGGCAGAACCTGACGGCGCGCGGGGCCTACGTGCTCGAGGAGGCGCTGGCGCGGCGGAAGGTGATCCTGATCGCCACGGGCTCGGAGGTGGAGATCGCGCTCAATGCGCGGACGCTGTTGGAGCGCAAGGGGATCGGGACGCGAGTGGTGTCGATGCCGTGCTGGGAGCTGTTCGCGGCCCAGGACGAGGCCTACCGCAAGAAGGTGCTGCCGGCCGGGCCGGTGCGGGTTGCGGTGGAGGCGGCACTGGAGTTCGGCTGGGAGCGCTGGCTTTGCGGCGAGCGCGGGGCCGGCAAGAAGGCGGGGTTCGTGGGGATGACGGGCTTCGGGGCGTCGGGGCCGATCGAGGCGCTCTACCCGCATTTCGGCATCACCGCCGAGGCTGTGGCGGAGAAAGCCGAAGGGTTGCTCTGAGGGGAGGCGCGGGGAATGGCCTGGAAGACGCTCGACGACGTCGATCTCGGCGGCAAGGTCGTGCTCACCCGCGTCGACATCAACGTGCCGGTCGAGAACGGCAGGGTGACCGACGCGACGCGGATCGAGCGGATCGTGCCGACGGTCCGGGACATCCTCGCCAAGGGCGGCAAGCCGGTGCTGCTGGCGCATTTCGGGCGGCCGAAGGGCAAGGTGGTGCCGGAGTTTAGCCTGCGGGCGCTGCTGCCGGCGCTCGAGGCGGCCCTCGGCGTGCCGGTGCGCTTTGCGGCCGACTGCGTCGGGGCTGAGGCGGAGAGCGCCGTCGGGTCGCTCGGGAACGGCGAGGTTTTGCTGCTGGAGAACACCCGTTTTCATGCCGGGGAGGAGAAGAACGACCCGGGATTCGCGGCCGAGCTGGCGAAGCTCGGGGACGTTTACTGCAACGACGCGTTTTCGGCGGCGCACCGGGCGCACGCCTCGACCGAGGGGCTGGCGCGGCTGCTGCCCGCGTGCGCGGGTCGGCTGATGGAGGCGGAACTCGGGGCGCTGGAGAAGGCGTTGGGGAATCCGGAGCGGCCGGTGGTCGCGGTGGTGGGCGGGGCGAAGGTCTCGACCAAGCTCGAGCTGCTCGGCAACCTGATCGAGAAGGTCGACACGCTGGTGATTGGCGGGGGGATGGCGAACACCTTCCTCGCGGCCCAGGGTATCGACGTCGGCAAGTCGCTCTGCGAGCACGACCTGGCGGGGACGGCGCGGGAGGTCATGGCGAAGGCCGAAGCCGCGGGATGCCGAATTCTGTTGCCGACCGACGTGGTGGTGGCGCGGGAGTTCAAGGCGGACGCCGCCCACGAGATCGTGGCGGCGACGGCGTGCCCGGCGGACGCCATGATCCTCGATGCGGGACCCGCGACGATTGCGGGGGTCCTGGCAGCCTTCGGGGAAGCGCGGACGCTGGTCTGGAACGGGCCGCTCGGGGCCTTCGAGATTCCGCCGTTCAATGCCGCCACGGACGCGGCGGCGCGCCAGGCCGCGGCGCTGACGCGGGCCGGACAGCTTCTGTCGGTAGCGGGCGGCGGTGACACGGTCGCGGCACTAAACGCGACCGGCTCCGCTGACGCCTTCACCTATGTCTCTACTGCCGGCGGCGCGTTCCTCGAATGGCTCGAGGGCAAGACGCTGCCAGGTGTCGCCGCTCTCGATCAAGACTGAACAGGAAGGACCGACCATGAAGGCCAGCCGCACCGTCCAGAAGATCCTGAGCTACTACGAGACCGACAACGCCGGGGTGAAGGGTAACCTCTGCCGGATGCTGATGGAGGGCAAGCTCGGCGGCACGGGCAAGATGATCATCCTGCCGGTCGACCAGGGCTTCGAGCACGGCCCGGCGCGGAGCTTCGCGCCGAACCCCGCGGCCTACGATCCGCACTACCACTATCAGCTGGCGATCGACGCGGGGCTGAACGCCTTCGCCTCGCCGCTCGGCATGCTGGAAGCCGGTGCGGATACCTTTGCCGGACAGATCCCGACGATCCTGAAGATGAATTCGTCGAACTCGCTGGTGCCAAAGACCGCCGGCTACGACCAGGCGATCACCGGGTCGGTCGATGACGCGTTGAGGCTCGGATGCGCCGCCGTCGGCTTCACGATCTATCCAGGCTCGTCGAACGGGCTGGAGATGTTCGAGGAAATCTCGGAGCTGCGCGAGGAAGCCGCCGCCAAGGGGCTTCCGACCGTGATCTGGTCCTACCCGCGCGGCGAAGACCTGTCCAAGGAAGGCGAGACGGCGATCGACGTCGGCGCCTATGCGGCGCAGATCGCGGCGCTGCTTGGCGCGCACATCATCAAGATTAAGCTCTCGAGCGACCATCTCGAGCAGGGCGAAGCGAAGAAGGTCTATGAGAAGCAGAGGGTCGACGTGTCGAGCCAGGCGGCGCGGGTGCGCCACTGCATGCAGGCCTCATTCAACGGCCGGCGCATCGTGGTCTTCTCGGGCGGAGCGGCAAAGGGCGAGGACGCGGTCTACGAGGATGCCAGGGCGATCCGCGACGGCGGGGGCAACGGTTCGATCATCGGCCGCAACACTTTCCAGCGGAGCCGGGAGGATGCGATGGCGATGCTTGCGCGGCTGGTGGAGATCTACAGGGGCCGCGATTGAGCGAATCAGATCGAATCATCAGCATTCTGGGGATTCCCTTTTTCCTTCGGTTCTGCCATTCTCGCGAACCGAGGCTGAAAATACGGGCATAACAGGCGGAAATGTATCCAGAAGCGGAGCAGCGCCGCAGCAGTTTGGGCGGAGCCGTATTCGCGATCATCCTGATCGCGCTGATGTTCTACCTGACCTTCGCCGCTCTCCAGGGGGAACACGGCTTGTTCAGCCTGATCCGCATCGAAGCGCAGGAGACGAAGCTGCGCTCCGAGCTTGCGCTGCTGCGTGCTGAGCGCGCGACAATCCAGAACAAGGTGACTCGGCTCTCCGACGACCACCTCGATCTCGACCTGCTCGACGAGCAGGCCCGCAAGGTCCTGGGGCTCGGACGTCCCGACGAAATCATCATCCGCTGATCGCGGCTGTCTGGCACCCGGCGCCGTCATTCAGGGGGTGTCCCGGGCGAAAATCGCGGCTATAATTCCCATTAGTTCAAGACTAAACCAATTCTTCGGTTGGGGAGTACGGACGATGGCCGCAACACGTCGCGCCGCGAAGCCGAGTGCATCCAAGGACGACCTGCTCACCTATTATCGGCAGATGCTGCTGATCCGGCGCTTCGAAGAGAAGGCCGGCCAACTCTACGGGATGGGGCTGATCGGAGGCTTCTGCCATCTCTACATCGGCCAGGAAGCGGTGGTTGTCGGGCTAGAATCCACCGCCAACGACGGCGACCAGCGAGTGACCACCTATCGAGACCACGGGCACATGCTGGCCTGCGGAATGGATCCTAAAGGGGTGATGGCCGAGTTGGCCGGCCGATCTGATGGCTATTCTCGCGGCAAGGGCGGCTCGATGCACATGTTCTCCAAGGAGAAGGACTTTTACGGCGGGCACGGTATCGTCGGGGCCAACGTGCCGATCGGCGCGGGACTTGCCTTCGCCAATAGGTACCGTGGAAACGACAACGTCGCCTTCACCTATTTCGGCGACGGGGCGGCCAACCAAGGGCAGGTCTACGAGACCTTCAACATGGCGAGCCTGTGGAAGCTGCCGGTGATCCTCGTGATCGAAAACAACCAGTACGCCATGGGCACCTCGCTGAAGCGCGCCTCCTCGACGCCGGCGCTCTATACGCGCGGCGCGGCGTTCGGAATTCCTGGCGAGGCGGTCGACGGCATGGACGTGCTGGCGGTACGCGAGGCAGGCCTGACGGCGACGGCCCACTGCCGCGCAGGCAAGGGTCCCTACATTCTCGAGATGAATACCTACCGCTACCGCGGACATTCGATGTCGGATCCCGCCAAATACCGGACGCGGGAGGAAGTGCAGAAGATGCGCGAGGAGCGTGACCCGATCGATCACGTGCGCGACCTGCTCCTCTCGGCGAAGCAGGCGACAGAAGACGACCTGAAGAGCATCGACAAGGACATCAAGGCGATCGTCAACGAAGCCGCACAGTTTGCCCAGGACAGTCCGGAACCGGACACCACAGAGCTCTGGACTGACGTATACGCCTGAGGGAATCACACGATGCCGACGCAGATTCTGATGCCTGCCCTCTCACCGACGATGGAAGAGGGAACGCTGGCGAAATGGCTGGTCAAGGTGGGGGACGAAGTCACCTCTGGACAGATCATCGCTGAGATAGAGACCGACAAGGCCACGATGGAGTTCGAGGCCGTTGACGAGGGGAAGGTGGGGAAGATCCTCATCGAGGAGGGAACCGAGGGCGTTAAGGTCAATACGCCGATCGCGGTGCTTCTCGAGGAGGGAGAGGACGCCAGCAACACTACTGCGGAGGCACCAAAGCCCGGGGCGCCGAAGGGGGCAAAGCCGGCCGCTGAAGCTGAGGCGCCCGCGTCACCGACCGCCCCGGCGCAGGTGGCTGCACCCAAGCTGCAGCCGGAGATTCCGGACGGCACATCGTTCAAGACCCAGACGGTGCGCGAGTCCCTGCGCGATGCAATGGCCGAGGAAATGCGCCGGGATGGCGACGTGTTCCTGATGGGGGAGGAGGTTGCCGAGTATCAGGGCGCCTACAAGATCAGCCAGGGTCTGCTCGACGAGTTTGGCAGCAGGCGCGTCATCGACACGCCGATCACCGAGCACGCCTTTGCGGGCCTGGCCGTCGGTGCGGCCTTTGCCGGTCTGCGGCCGATCGTCGAATTCATGACCTTCAACTTCGCGCTTCAGGCGATCGACCAGATCATCAACTCGGCGGCCAAGACGCTCTACATGTCTGGCGGACAGATGGGCGCGCCGATGGTCTTCCGCGGCCCCAACGGCGCCGCCGCGCGGGTTGCCGCGCAGCACAGTCACGATTTCGCCGCCACCTACGCGCAGGTGCCCGGGCTGAAGGTCGTCCAGCCCTACACCGCGGCGGACGCGAAAGGCCTCCTGAAGTCTGCCATCCGCGATCCAAATCCGGTTATCTTTCTGGAGAACGAGATCCTCTATGGCCGGAGCTTCGAGGTCCCGGACATCGAAGACTTCCTCGTTCCGATCGGCAGGGCCCGAGTCGCGCGCGAAGGAGCGGACGTGACCATCGTCAGCTTCGGAATCGGCATGACCTACGCACTTCAGGCCGCGGAGGAACTTGCAAAGGAGGACATATCGGCCGAGGTGATCGACCTCAGGTCGCTGCGGCCGATGGACACCGGCACGGTCATCGCCTCGGTGCAAAAGACCAATCGGTGTGTCACGGTCGAAGAAGGCTTTCCGGTTTGTTCCATCGGAAACCACATCTCTGCAGTGCTGATGGAAAAGGCGTTCGACTATCTCGACGCGCCGGTGCTGAACTGCACCGGCAAGGACGTGCCAATGCCCTATGCGGCAAACCTCGAGAAGCTCGCCCTCGTGACCGCCGCCGAAGTCATCGCGGCCTGCAAGTCCGTCACCTATCGCTGAGGAGCACGCTCCAAATGCCAATCAATATTCTGATGCCCGCGCTTTCGCCGACGATGGAAGAGGGCACGCTGGCCAAATGGCTTGTGAAGGAAGGGGACCAGGTAGCCTCGGGCGCCGTCCTGGCCGAGATCGAGACCGACAAGGCGACAATGGAATTCGAGACGGTCGACGAAGGAACGGTCGGGAAGATCGTGGTACCGGAAGGCACCGCAGGCGTGAAGGTCAACGACCTGATTGCGGTGCTCCTGGAGGTGGGGGAGAGCGTCGACGACATCGGGGACGCGCCGGTCGGACCAAAGGGCGCGAAGGGCGCCTCCCAGCCTCCCCCGACTGACGCCGTGGCGACGCAGCCCGCGCCGGCCCCGCGGGCAAGCGCCGCGGAAGATCGCGTATTCGCGTCTCCCCTCGCCCGCCGGATCGCTTCCGAGAGGGGCTTGGATTTGGCTTCGGTGAAAGGCTCGGGGCCGAACGGGCGGATCGTCAAGGCCGACGTCGAGGCGACCGAAGTGGGCGCACCTAAACCGTCCGGGAAGCAGACGGCAGCGCCCGCTTCCGCCCCTGATGCACCCGATGCAGACGCAATCAAGAAAGTCTATGCGGATCGGGAGTTCGAGGCGATCAAGCTCGACGGGATGCGCAAGACGATTGCATCGCGGCTCTCGGAAGCCAACCGGACCATCCCACACTTCTACCTGCGCCGCACGATCCGGATTGATGACCTGTTGGCTTTCCGGGCGCAACTCAACACTGAGCTCGAAGCGCGTAGCATCAAGCTCTCGGTCAACGACTTTATCATCAAGGCCTGTGCCTTAGCGTTGCAGCAGGTGCCAGACGCCAACGCGGCGTGGGCGGGAGATTGGATCCTTCGCCTCAAGTCGTCCGACGTTGCCGTCGCGGTCGCGATTGAGGGCGGGCTCTTCACGCCCGTACTGAGAGACGCCGACAAGAAGTCGCTCTCGACGCTGTCGTCCGAAATGAAGGATCTTGCCAGCCGGGCACGAAGCCGCAAGCTTGCCCCCCACGAGTACCAGGGCGGCACCTTCGCGATCTCGAACCTAGGAATGATGGGAGTGGAGAACTTCGATGCGGTGATCAACCCGCCCCACGCGTCTATTCTGGCCGTCGGCGCCGGCGTCGCAAAACCGATCGTCGGGGCATCGGGCGAAATCGAGGTCGCGACAATGATGTCCGTCACCCTTTCCGTCGATCATCGCGTCATCGACGGAGCCCTCGGTGCAGAATTCCTGGCGGCGATAAAGGACAACCTGGAGCACCCCATCGCCATGCTGGCATAGGATTCTGGGATCGGTCTATTCCACCGGTCCCGGCTCGCCGATCAGCTGATTCATGCTCCTGGAGGGCTCGGCACAGCCGGCATCGCCGACGACACGGGCCGGAACCCCGGCGACGGTCTTGCACGGTGGAACGTCCTGAAGGACCACAGATCCGGCCGCAATGCGGCTGCACCCACCTACCCGGATGTTACCAAGAACCGCTGCCCCGGCACCGATCAGAACGCCATCCCCGATCTTGGGATGCCGATCACCATCCTCCTTCCCGGTGCCACCAAGCGTCACCGAGTGAAGCATCGAGACATTGTCGCCTACCGTCGCCGTCTCGCCGATCACGATTGAATGAGCATGGTCGATCATGATGCCGTTCCCCACCCGAGCCCCCGGATGGATGTCGACGCCGAAGACTTCAGAAGTCCGCATCTGAATGAAGTACGCCATGTCCTTGCGACGGTGCAGCCAAAGCCAATGGGCAATTCTGTAACATTGCAGGGCCTGAAAGCCCTTGAAAAACAACAGCGGCTGAAGATACCGGTGGCAGGCAGGGTCGCGGTCGAAGACTGCGATGATATCCGCCCGCGCCGCAACTCCCAAACCTGGATCCTTTTGATAGGCTTCGTCGACGATCTCGCGCAGGATGAGATCGCTCATCTCCGGTGACGCCAGCTTCTGCGCAATACGGTAGCTTAGCGCCCGCTCGAGACTGCTGTGGTGCAAGATTCCGGCGTGGACAAGACTCGCCATAAGCGGATCGTCGCGCGCAACCCCTTCGGCCTCGGCCCGGATCCTCGACCAGACCGGGTCGAGGCTCGCAACACTCGCCTGTGTCCGGACCATGAAGTCACCTCTCATCTTTCCCGCGTCCGGAAAGTTGTCCGTGAGCCGGGAAAAATCAAGGAGGAACGTCTCTCCTCCTACGTCTGGACCAGGCGAGGCGGCACAAGCTGCACCAGATGCAGCGCCAACCTTACCCGACCCAAGCCGAAAGCACCTCCCTCCGCGGTCAGGAGAAGCTGCGTCGGGGAATAATAGGTAACCGGCGGCCCGCTGAGCCCGACAAGCACCGAATTGAGCTCCTTGCCGATGCCGGTGCCGTAGCGATCGTCCGAACCAGCCACGCCGATCCGCCAGCCGGTAAGGCCGGCACCCTCCAAGGCAACAACAACCCGTCCGGTAACCCCGAGGACCTGAGCCTGCCCCGGGATCGCGACCGAGGTCGCGTTGCTGCCACCGGGCGTGATGTCGTGATCGAACTCGATGACCTTCCAACTCGTACCCGCTCCCCCCTGGGAAGCCACAATCGCGTCAGGCATCCAGTCCGTGCCATCGAAGAGCCGATAGCCGCCCAGACTTTCGTCCCAAGCCCGCCAGCCTGTCTTCGGAGTCAGATAAACCCACCCGCCGTTGCTCCAAATCGCGATCCGCCCGGCTTTGCCCTGCCACGCGCCTTCGGACCCCGACGGAATGAGATAGCCGGTCCCGTCGCTGGAGACCTCCGGCGGCGCCTGAACGACCGACGAGACGACCCGCAATTGCGCCACCGCATCGAGGCGCACTAGGGCTTCGTTGACCGTGACGTGCTTCTGGGCCTGCGAGGGCATGACCAGAGGAAGGTCCAGCTGCGCTGTTCTAGCCATCGAATTCGATCCTCTCAAAAGGTCCCGGTCCGAACCGGACCGAAACCTGCGCCACCTCAAAAACCAAAGGCGATCCCGCACCGTCCTCAACCTGCCGGTCCACTGTATAGACATGGTCGGGGGAGCCCGCTTCGACCTCTCTAAGCATCGACGCCCCCTTCCAGACCCGCAGCACGTAGGCCTCCCGTTCTTCCCCCAGAGGCACGTCGGACCCCAGCCAACTGTCCCCATCGATTCGCGTCCTACGGATCCAAGCCAGCTCGATCGCCAGGTCGTCCCGGCGCCGAGCGGTGAAATGCGACGGCCGATATGGCCGAAGCCCTACCCCCATGCACGTCTCCACGAGATGCTGATAGCTTGCGTCGTCATAGGCCCGAACCGATGGACCCACGCGATAGTGGCGCTCCAGTCCCCGGACTGACGCCGGCAACCAAACCTGTGCAACGGCGCCATCGAGCAACACGAAATCCGTGCCGGCTGGCCAGGACTCCGGCATCACACCGTCGGTTCCAGCCTGACCTCTCAGCAGGCCGCTGAGCATATACTCGCGCGGCGCAATCAGCTCCGCGCCCCGGAACTGGAAGACCTCCCAGTCGCCTTTTGGACCCGCCCTCAAGGCAGCCACATTCGCCCCGTTGAGGACCTCGGCCTCGCTGCGGCTCTGAAGGCTTCCGGAAGCCAAACGGACGCGAACCGTCGCCCGTCCCCACACGCCCGGCATCCCCGCCGGCAACGTGTCGACCAGTGTCCCGAACACCGCCCGCCGGGCAATCTCCCGATCGAAAGCATACCCGTAGTCCTGTTCGGACGAGTAGACAGCAACCGACCCGGCCCATGGGATACGAGAAACGGCCAGATAGGGCGAAGTGGGATCCTCGTCTCCCCTCAGGAGCGGAAGATCGAGAAACACCGCATCGATCGGCGCCTGCGCCGAGGTGACCGGAGCATGTCGCACCGCCACCTCCCGTACCGCCGCGCTATAGACCGCCGGCTCGACCCGCACCGCACCGACAATCCGCTCTCCGCCCTCCTCGATGCGGTCGACCCGAAAGAAATCCCCCGCTCCCGGTCCGGCCATCGCGACAAGATCGCCGGGCGTGATCGCCAGCATTGTTGGCGGCAGAACACAAGACAAACTGTCCCGCGCAATTCGCCCCTCGCTCAAGGCCCTTTCGGCAACCGCCCTCGCCTCGCCTGCGCGGAAGACGATCGGCACCGATGTCTGACTGGTTCGAGGCTCGGTCGCTCCCGGCGCCAGCGCATCGACCGCGCCGGGGAGATAGTCTAGGTCCGCCCGAATGAACCCGACCGTCACCCGGCCGGCGGTCTCGGCGGCGGGGGATCGCGTCAGCTCGACGGGCGGCGCATTGCCGCGCACGACGCAGGTCCCGGGATCGATCTCCGCCGCAACCGCGCCGCCACGATTGGCGAATACCAGCGCGCCATCGATGGCGTAGCTGTCGAAACCATAGGCCAGCATCAATGGCTGCAGACTCTGGCGTCCCGTCTCGACCAACTCGATGAGATAGCCCGTGACGCCGCCATAGAGCCTGCTGACATCGACCTCCGCGAGCCCCGCACGGCCGGTGACTTCCGCCACCACGTCTGCCAGCGAGGCTATGCCGGCCCGGCCGTTCAGCCAGTGCCCGCAGGCATAATTCGAACCGTCCACCCATGTTTCCAGCCGAACAGGGAAGTCGGGCCAGGGCCGCGCGTCCCAGGCCCAGACATGGGACCGCGCCATATCCACCATCCGCCCATCGTATACGTCCGAAGTCGGGTTGTTCGTGGGATCGTTCCAGTGTGCGAACATCGCCTGCAGATAGCGATACTGAATGAAGTCGTCCCTGAAGCCGCTGGAAAAATAAGGAAAGAAGCTCTCAGACGATTTGGGATCATGGAAGACGTTCGGCTGGTTCGTCCCTTTGTCGACCGCCGGGCAACCGAGCTCCGTGAACCAGATTGGTTTCGACCGCGGCTGCCACGCCGTGCTCCCCGCTGCCTTGACCCCTCCGATGCGGTTCACGTGCGGGTTCGACCACCAGCTCACCAGGTCCTTGTAGCGGAAAACCCAGTCCTCGCCGTAGGCGCCGTCGCTAATCGGAAGCCTTTCCTGCGCTTCCCGCCCTGCCGCATCGGCATAGTACCAGTCGAAGCCTTCGCCGCCAGCGACGTTACCCGTCAGATATCCAAGGTCATAGATCGAGCCGGCATGGACGTCGGCATGATCAGTTCCGTCTCGCCAATCCGAAAGTGGCATGTAGTTATCAATGCCGACAAAGTCGATCGCCGGCGACGCCCACAACGGATCAAGGTTGAAGAGAACGTCTTCCGACCCGTCGCCCGGCTGATGCCCGAAATATTCCGACCAGTCCGCCGCATAGCCGATCCGGACGTCCGGTCCGAGCACCTGCCGCACGTCCTGGGCAAGCGCGCACAGCGCCCGCACCGCCGGATATCCGTCGGCGGAGTCGCGGATCTGCGTCAGCCCCCGCAACTCCGAGCCGATGCAGAAGGCATCGACCCCGCCAGAGAGCGCGCAAAGATGCGCATAGTGCAGGACGAACCGCCGGTAGGACCACTCCTCCGGACCTTCGTATTCGACCGCCTTCGACGTGACCCGGAAGTCCTCGATCCGGGCTTGACCGAAGAACGCCGCCACCTCATCGGCCGCCGCGGCGGTCTTGTCGGATGTCCCCGCCCTTCCGGGCGCCGCGGCCAGGGTAATGCGACCGCGCCAGGGGACGGCCGGCTGATCCGTCCCGCCGCTCCAGGGATCCTCCAGTCCGTTGCCCGACTGGATGTCCATGAGGATGAACGGATAGAACATCACCGACTGGCCGTTCGCCTGCAGGCGCGCGATCGCCTGCAGGACGGAGGCGTCCGCCGGCGTTCCCCCGAAGACCGGTCGGCCATCGACATAGCTCAGAACCTGCGCCGCAGCCCGTCTCGTTCCGGATACCACCCAAGGCATCGGCTCGCCGTCCTGCTCGTTCTGCTCCACGGCTGGCCGCAGGCTGCAGCGTCCGCAGCGAAGATCGTCGCCGAACCACGACGCGACCAGTGACACCGATTTCGCCTGCGGCAACTCCGCGGTCAGCTGGTCGAGCGACGCGACGAGGTCCGGTATCCCCCGGTCGTTGTGAATGTTGAGCACGGCGTTGTCGCCTTTCCCGCGGCGGAAATACACCGGCTCGGTGGCAAGCGCGTACTCCCCGCACCCCGGCACCAGGGCGACGCCGCGGATGTCGAGCGCCGGCGGTCGGGGCAGGCCATCTGCCGGGGCGGAGCGTCGAAAGACCTCGAAGTTGAACTGCGGTATCCGGTTCCCGTAGGGCGTGAGATCAAGGTTCTCAAACACCACGTAGGCCGTGCCGCGATAGGCCGGAGCCGCGCCCTCGATCGCCTCGATCAGCGGATCGGGCAGCTGGTCCTCGGTTCCTGGGTGAAGGCGAAAGGTCAGCCCCGATTGCTCGATTGCCTGCCCGTCCGCCCAGATCCGCCCGATGCGCGAGACCTCGCCCTCGCAGAGCGCAATGGCCAGGCTCACCGAATAGCTGTACTCGCGCACCGTGGCGCCGCCGCCGCCCTTGCCGCCCACGCGTTCGGAGTTGACCGATTCCAGGAACCGGCTCGACCAGACGAGATGGCCCGCAACCCGGCCCCGCCCGAACACCCGGGCGAGTGCGGCACCCTCGCTCGACCCCATCACCCGAAAGCGCTCCACACGTCCGGTCTCGACCGGCTCGGAGCCGAGCCCGAGCAGCCGCTGGTCGATCGCCGAGCCGACGACCGCCCCCGCCGCCTTGCCGAGCGCCATCGCCCCCAGCCCCGCGAAGGATTCCGCCGACCGCACCGCCGAGCGCCGAGCCGGCCGCCGCCAGTAGAAGCGTTGCCATCACGCCCTCCCGTCGGGGAAACGAAACACGCCGGCAATCCTCCGCACCCAGGCGGGCGTCAGCGGCGACTCCACGACGCCGTGGCCGGAGTAGGCGTGAATGAGCGTCGGGTATCCCAGCGTCGAGCGGGCCATGATGCCGACGTGCTTCGCCACGCCACCTTCCCGCATCCGGAATATCAGCACATCGCCCGGCACGGCCTTGCCCGGGTCCACCGATCCAAGGTGACGGGCCGCGGCCGCCAACAGGTCTTCCTGCCGGTTCGGCTCGGACCAATCGGAGGTATAGCTCGGGACAGTCTCGGGTTCCTGCCCCAGCACCTCGCGCCAGACCCCACGCAGCAGACCCAAACAGTCGGTCCCTGCCTCACGGCAGCTCGACTGGTGACGGTATGGCGTCCCGATCCACCGCCGCGCCTGCGCGACGATCTCGTCAGCCCTGCAAGCTACTGCCGTCATGGGTCGCTCCGTCCTTTGGATACGCGGTCACCCAGTCGTCACCCGGGAGGTGCGGAAAACCACGGAAATTCAGAAAGTTGCCGAACTTCGCCTGGCACGTCTCCGCCAGCTTGTCGCAACCGGCCACCACCCTGAAGCGGTCTCCGGCGGCAACCGGGTTGCCCGGTTTCTGCCAGAGCCCTAGCCGGCGTAGTCCGGCGCCGGACCTGTCGGACTTGACGGACCCGGGCTCTCCGGCGTTGGCGCCGGAGAGCCAGGTCAGCGCCCCGTGGGCGAACCAGTCCGCTGCGAACGCCTCAAGACCGGAGACCTCGAAATCGGCTCCTGCCCCGCTCGCCACCGCCCCCTCGCCGACGAAGCCAGGCTGGCTGGTGTCGAACCGGCACTTCCCGTCACCGAGCACCCGGTCGCAGGTGCGCAGCACCGTCCGCCCGACCGGCGCGTTCAGCGCCTCTGCCAGGCCCCGGAGCTCCACCTCGAAGGCGCCATCCGCCCGTCGGATCTCGCCGAAATGGCCCTTGAACAACAGCACCCGAAGTTCCGGCCGCTCCCAGTCCACCAGCCAGTGGCGGATCTCCGCATCGTCGTACTTGCCGGTGCGGATGTCGTCCTCGCTCACCGCCGCGCTGCTCAACGCCCCGGCGGCCTGGGCGTTGTCGACGCTCAGCCCGGTCGCCGAGGCCAGCGCGCTCGCATCCATCCCGCTGCTCGCCCGGAACACCGACCCGTCGAAGCCGATGTCTCTGTCATGGTCGGTGAATCCGAACTCGGCCCCGTCGCGGCGGCGAACCAGCCAGCACCGGCACATCCGTGTCGCCCCGCCGTCCAGCCGTGCCTGAAGCTCCGGATCGATCCGGCGCATCAGACCCGCACCTCCACCACCGGGATCGACGGCACCTCGCCGGCCGCAAACCCGGCGAGGCTTGCGTTGATCCGGTCGGTGTCGAACCGTACCGGCACGTCGAACTCGAATCCGGCCGTGACGATCGCGCCCTCGACCGGCGCCACCGCCAGCTCGACCCGTCCGGTCGAGGCGTCAATCGAGAGATCGCCCCCGCCGAGCGTGCTGCCCGCCACTGCCAAGGCCACCGTTCCAGCCACCGGCTTCGCAATCGGGCGGGAGTACGATTGTCCACCCGAGGCATACGCCTTGCTCAGCTGAAACACCCGCCGCTCGCCGTCCGCGGTTCCCAGCACCTGATCATGCGCGGACGGCACCGCCGACGGCGCGCAGGACTTGTAGTCGGTCCAGTCCTTCCACCGGAACCCGTGGAGCTGCCCATGCCGCGCCTCGAAGAACGCGATCAGCTCGGCCAGGTCGTCGAGCGACCGCACCCCGAGCCCCGCGTCGTAACGCCGCCGCGAATGTGCCCAGGGCGAGTTCCGCTCCTCGAATCCGTTCTTCAGCGTCACGATCTCGGTCCGTCGTTCCGGCCCGCCGGTCGAGCCGACCGAAAGCGCCGCCGGGAATCGCACCTCGTGGAAATTCATCGCCGCTCTCCTCAGAGATTGCGCCGGCCGCGCTGAATTGCGCGACTCATCTCGGCCGCGATCTGGCTCTGCGAACGCTGGAACCCGGCCACGTCCGGCGTCGAGATGTGCATGGTCACCTGCACCGAACCACTGCCGCCGCCGGAACGCACACCGAGCTTGCCGTCGGCGCCGCGGGTCAGCGGCATGATCGCCTCCGGCCCCGCCTCTCCCATCAGCCCGATGCCGCCCCGCATCGGGAACTGCGTCGGCCCATCGACCACACCACCTCGGGCGAAGGCCGCGACCCGCCCCGCGCCGAAGGTTGCGCCGTTCGCGAACGGCAGCACGCCGCCGAGGATCGACTGCACGCCCTTGCCGATCGCGCCCTGCACCGGCGAGAGCGCCTGGTTCAAGACCGAGCTCGAGAGGCTCCGCCCGATCCCGGACAGCGCCTCCGACAGCCGCTTGCCGTCGAAGACCACGCCGTCGAACGCCCGCCGGAGCGACGAGGAGACCGTGCTCGACATCCCCGAGGCCTCCCGGCCAGCAGCCTTCATGCTGCCCTGCACGCCCTCGAGCTCGCTCCGGAAGGCGCCCGTCACCCCCTCGAGCCCGCCGATGGTGGTCTCGAGGCTTGCAAGCTGTGCCTCCAGCCCGCCGAAGTCGCCGTCGAAGTCCGCCATGATCACTCCGCTTCTGCCCGCCGAACGCGAGGCCTGTCGGGAAAGCGCGCGGCGAGATCGGCGAGCCCGGCGCGGGTCATTGACGCGCGCTCGCCGCCCAGTCCCGCCATCAGCATCAGCTCGGCCGGCGTCAGGCTCCAGAACACCTCCGGCGGCAGCCGCAACTCGACCAGCCCGAGCCGCATCAGCCCGGACCAGGCGATCCGAGTCATCCCGGCCCGTCCTCGTCGCCCGGCAGCGTGAAGGTGATCTTCAGGAGCCGCGCCGCCGCCTGCGCCGCCGCCAGCGGCCCGCCATCGATCCGCGCCTTCACGAGCTCCGCCTCGCTGATCTTCCAGCCGCCGCCGTTCAGCCCTGCGGTCAGCAAGGCGATCAGGTCCCGCACCCGGAACCCGCCGGCCTCGAACCGCTCGATCAGCTCGATCAGCGAGTCGCTCTTCAGCCGCGACTCGAGCTCCGCCAACGCCGCCAGCGTCAGCCGCATCACCCGCGGCTCGCCGTCGACGCTGAGCTCGACCTCGCCGCGCCAGGGATTGGCCATCAGATCGCCGCGAAGCTGATCGCCCCGGCCGAGGCCAGCGCCAGCTCATAGACCGCCTCGCCGTCGTGGCTGCCGGAGTACTCGATCGAGGTGATCTGGAACGGTCCCTCGATGACCCCGAAGTCCGGAATGATCACCTGGTAGGCCGGAATCTCGCCGGCGAAGAAGATCGCCCGCGCCCGCTCGTCCGTGGCCGCGTCGCGAAACACCCCCGACCCCGAGATCGCCGCACTCCGCACTCCCGCGCCGCTGAGCAGCTCCCGCCACCGCCCCTCGCTGCCGAGGTTGGTCACGTCCACCGTCTCGGCATTGAAGGTGATCCGCGTCGCCCGCAGCCCCGCCACCGTCTCGAAATCCCCTGCGCCGGACATGTCCAGCTTGATCAGCAGGTCCTTGCCTCTCTGGGCCGCCATATCGTCGTCCTTTTCGAAACGAGTTAACTGTCCTGGTCCACCAGCGCCCGGAACCGCAGCGTCACCCGCCGCTTCTCAGGCGCCCGCCCCCGCTCGGCACCGGCGCGCAGGAACCGCAGCGTCACCAGTCGCCCGACATCGAGGTGCAGTGGCGCGTCGATCAGGCAGTCGCACACCGCCGCCGCGATCTCCTTGGCCGCGGTGAACCCGTCCGCGCCGGAATGCACCGTCACGTCGAAGTCGTGGATCGCACCCGAGCTGGTCTTGGTGTTGAACGGCCGCACGCTTTCCTCGCCGAGCGAGACGTAGTCCGGCCCCGCCGCGCCCAGCGCCGCCTCCAGCGGCGCGTCGTAGACCGCCCCACCCACCAGCGCGCTCAGCATCGGGTCGGCAACCAGCCGCTGGTAGATCTTCGCCTGCAGTCCGGCGGAATAGGCGTAGGTCACGGCAGAACGCCCTCCTCGGCGATGATCTCGAGATACCGCCCGCCGGTGTCGTGCTCCGTCACCGTCAGGATGTTGAACACCCGCCCGTCCTCGCGCAGCCGCTGGTCCGACCGTGGCCGCGACGCGGCCCCCGGGGGCGCCGCCCGCACCAGCACCCGGTACTTGATCCGCGGCCGCGGCTGGCCGGCGACGAAGTCCTCGCGCCCGCCGCGCGGCCGCACGTCCGCCCAGAGCGTCCCGACGGGCACCCAGGCCACGGCAAAGCCGCCCGCGCCGTCGGGCTGGCTGTCCCGTTCCTCCAGGACGAGCCGCCGCAGCAGCCGGACGCCGCCAGTCACGACAACCCCCCGCCGATCCGCATCGCCCGGTAAGCCTCGAGCAGCACCAGCACGCCGAAAGGCATCGACCCCGCCGAGATCGCCCCGTCCGACCGCGTCTCGTAGAAATGCGCCGCCAGCAGGAACACCGCCTGCCGCAGGTCCGCCGGCACGTCCTCCCAGGCATCGCCGAACCCGGCGGTGAACCGGATCTCCGCATGCCCGGTCCGCGGGATCCGCGGCAGGCTGCGCCCGAACTTGCCGACCAGCCGCGGCCGCTGGGTGTCGCGCAACAGCGAGTACGCCTCCGGATCGATCACCGTCTCGCTGCCGTCCGCGTCGACCATCGCCACCGCCTCGATCGAGCGCACCGGCGCGATCGGCAGCCCCTGGCTCGCGTCCTCGCGCCAGCGCGTCACCGACCACGAGAAGCCGCGCGCCAGCAGCGCCCGCCCCAGCCGCGCCTCGATCGCCGCCATCGCCGACCGCAGGTAGAGCTCCAGCACCGCATCCTGCGACCCGTCGTCCGCAAAGCCGGTGCCGAGCCGCAGGTGCTCGGCAAACGCCCGCACCGGCACAGCCGCCGGCGGCGGCGCGCTCACTTCCGTCAAGATCATGCGAAACTCCTCAGTGCGGGCCGCGGCCCAGGGCAATCCGAATGACGACCACGCGCTCCAGGTCCCGGCCGGCGCTGGTCCGCACCCTGGCCGTGACAAGGTACACCCGCCCGGGTACGCCGCCCGCGAACCCGGCCCACGAGCGGGCGACGTCGTGGTGCTGCTCCGTCACCACGAGGTCACCGGCCGCGTCCTGCGGCTGGAGGCTCCAGCCGAGATCCGCGACCACCGTCTCGTCCGGCGCGAGGTAGCCCCGGCGCCAGTCCATGGTGAATTCGACGTCCCGGTCGACGCGCTTCAACAGGTATCCACTCATCGTCCGGGCCGCCTTCGATCGTCACGCAAGAGAACACACCCCCGTACCGCCCGAGCGGAGGGAGGAGCAGCAACTGGAAAGTACGGGGGTGTGCCCGACCCACCCCGGAGATCCCCGGAGCAGACCATCTGCGATCACGTCACGCCGAGTTGCCCCGGCCTACGCGACCGCAAATTTCAGCAGTTTGATCGCCGCAAAGTCGGAGACGTCGCCGCCGATCCGCTTGGTGGCATAGAAGAGCACGTGCGGCTTGGCCGAGAACGGATCGCGCAGGATCCGCAGGTCCGGCCGCTCCGCCACTGTGTAGCCGGCACGGAAGTCGCCGTAGGCGATGGCGAACGCGCCCGAGGCGATGTCCGGCATGTCCTCGGCGATCAGCACCGGGTAGCCCATGAGCCGCGCCGGCTCACCGGCGGCCAGCCCGTCCGACCACAGGAACCGCCCGTCCGCGTCCTTCATCTTGCGAACCGCGCCGGCGGTCTTCGAATTCATCACGAAGCTCGCGTTCGCCCGGTACCGCGCGCCCAGCGCATAGACCAGGTCGACGATCGCGTCCGACGGATCGGCGGCATCGAAGTCGCCGTCTGCGCCCGTCGGCACGTAGCCGAGCGAACCCCAGGCGAAGAGGTCGTTGTCGACCTTCGGGTAGCTCAAAAATCCCTTCGGCTTCTCGACCCCGTCGCCGGCGACGAAGGCCTGCGCCTCGGCGCGGCTGAACTTGTCGGCGATCCGCTGCGCCAGCCAGCCCTCGACGTCGAAGGCGCTGTCGTCGAGCAGACGCTGGCTCGCCTTCGGCAGCGCCGAAAGCTCGTGCAGCGGGATCGAGATCCGATCGACCTGCGGCGTGCCGGTCTCGGTCCGCTCCGAGGTCTCGTTGGCCCAGCCGGCGCCGATGTCGGTGTGGTCCACCAGCACGTCGAAAGCCGACGCCTCGACGCTCACCACGTTGGCGATCGTCCGGATCGACGCCGCCGAGCGCAGCACGCCGACGATCTGGCTCGCGGTCTGCGGGTCGACCAGATAGCCGCCGTCCGCCGCCACCGCGGCCGAGAGCGCCTTCTCCTCGACGCCGAGGCCGCGCAGGGCGTCGTCGTCCCCCGAACGCAGGTAGGCGGCAAACGCCTTCTTGTGCGGCGTCTCGGTGTCGGCACCCCGCGCCAGCGGCGGGCGGTTCATCGCGATGGACTTACGGTCGAGCATGGCCAAACGGGATTCCTGTTCCTGGAGCTTCGATTTGATTTCGGACTGAAAAGCATTGAACTCGCTCAGGAAACCCGACAGCGCGGCCTTCACTTCCATGTGCGGGCTCTCCGGCGCGGCAGTCCCCGCTCCGGCCTTGGTTTCAACGTCTCGCATCACCGATTTTCCTTGATGACTGCACTGTTCACGGCGTCGGCTCACGCCAGCATCTCCCGGGCCTCGCGGAAACTCTCCGCCAGCGCCCGCGCCAGGTCCGCCTCGGGATCGGAGGCCTGGCCCTCGACCCGCGCCTCCGGAAGCATCGGAAAGGTGACCAGCGACACCTCCCAGAGCTCGATCTCGTGGAGGAGCCGCCGCCCGCCCGCCGCCTTCTCGCTCCGCACGGTGCGATAGCCGATCGACAGCCCGTCGATCGCCCCGGCCTGCAGCAGCACGTGCGCCTCGCGCGCCGCCTGCACCTCGAGGAGCAGCCGCCCCTTGACGTAGAGACCGCGCCCGTCCTCCCGCACCTCGTCCCAGACGCCGATCGGCCGGGTCGGGTCGTGCTGCCACAGCATCTTCACCCCCGACTTCGCCTGCGATAGTCGCGCCAGCGACGCGCCGTAGGCGCCCTTCTGCACCACGTCCCCGCCCTGGTCCGCCGCGCCGAACAGGCTCGCGTACCCGGCGATCACCGCCCCGTCCTTCAGCGCCACGGCGCCGTCGAAGCTGCAGAACTTCGTCTCCAGCGCGCCGAAGCCAATCCGATGCATCATCTTGAACGTCCTCAGGAAACAGTCATGGACAGGAGCCCGTAGGCGATGTCGGCGAGGATCAGCGAGGCCGCGCCATAGACCGCCAGCCAGAATCCGCCGCTCCAGCCGGTCGAGCGACACCTCGATATGCGTCAGGCGCCGCTCCAGCTGCGCCCAGCGCTCCTCCTGGATGCGCTCGTTCACATCGATACGCGCCGATGCCGCATCGAAGGGCTCGTACAAGAAGCGTGAGCCGCCACCTCGGACTCCGGTTCCACGCATTACCCCTCCTGGATCTTCGGCAGCCCGAGCAGCGCCCGCTTCTCGCCGTCGCTTAAGAATCCCGCGCCGCCGACTCGCCGCCACAGCGCCTCGCGCTCCTCGGCCAGCGCCGGCACGTTGTCGAAATCGACCTTGAGCTGGAACGCCGCCCCGTAGAACTGCGGCAGCCACCCCGACATCGCCGCCAGGGTCTTGCTCACCAACGGCAGCACCGTCAGCCGGTAGAACGCCCGGTGCGCCTCCTGGTAGTTGGCATAGGTGTTGTCCCCCGGCAGCCCCAGCAGCATCGGCGGCACCCCGAAGGCCAGCGCCACGTCGCGTGCCGCCGCCTCCTTGGTCCGATGGAACTCCATGTCGCTGGGCGAGAACCCCATCGGCTTCCAGTCGAGCCCGCCCTCGAGCAGCATCGGCCGCCCGGCGTTGCGCGCCCCCTGGTGATGGCTCTCGAGCTCGCTCACCAGCCGGTCGTACTGGTCCGCCGCCAGCGACCCCATCCCGTCCGCGCCCTTGTAGACGATGGCGCCCGACGGCCGCGCCGCATTGTCGAGCAGCGCCTTCGACCAGGTCGAGGCCGAATTATGCACGTCGATGGCACTCGCCGCCGCCGCCAGCGGCGACAGCCCGTAGTGATCGTCCTGCGGGTGAAAGCTCTTCACGTGCAGCACCGGCGGCCGGTCCTGCCGCATGTCGAAAACATGCTTCGCCCCGCCGGCGCTGTACTCGTAGGCCACCGGCCAGCCGTCCGCCCCCGGCACCACCTTCATCCGGTCCGAGCGCAGCACGTAGAGCTCCCGCGGCCCGCCCGAGACCACCTCGCCCGCCGCCTCGAGATACCCGTCGCCGCTCAGCAGCAGGTGCCCGTAGAAGCACTCCATCAGCGCCGACCCGCCCTGCCCCGGGTTGGGCGCGGCGAGGAGGTCGATCACCGGATGCACGTCGAACCGCCGGTCCGCGTCCTGCGCCACCACCGGCACCGCCGAGGCCGCCTCGGCGATGATCTTCACGCACCGAAACGCCACCGGGTTGCCGAGAAACCCGACCCGCGTCAGCGTCGCGCTGTCCCGCGCCGACCACGCCACCCGTCCGCCGCCATGAAACGCCACCACCGGCGCCGCCGCCGAGGCCTTGGCCTCCGGAGGCTCCGGCCGGGACGCGCGGAAAAACTGCAAGACCATGCTCGCTCCTGACTATTCAAACTGGCGGCTTCGGTTCGGGTCCGCTCCTCAGAGCCGGCGCACCTGTGGAAACAGACGCCGCCGGGACGGCTCGATCAACAGGTCCGTTATCGCCCAGACCAGCGCATCCACCCGGTCCGGACTGCCGTGCCCGAGAAATCCGCCCGCGGCCATGAACGCCATCTCGTCCTCGAGCGCCTCGAGCCCCGGCCGGTGAAACACCCGCCCCTGCTCGTAGAGCGCCGCGACCGGCTCGGCTCGCACCGCCTTGCCCGTCGTCGCCCGCACCGCCCGGTAGGACACCAGCGGATCGACGCCGCGCACCACCGTCTGCACCATCTCGCCGCCTTGGTTCACCTCGGCCACCAGGCGGTCGGCGCCGAACCGGTGGTAGAGCTCCACCGCCCGCTCGGCCCAGGCCGTCGGCGAGGCCCCGCGGATGCTGCCGTCGAAGATCACCTCCGCCGCCCAGTCCTTCGGCGTCCCGGCCAGCGCCGCGCCCACCACCACGATTCCGCAGGCGTCCGACGTCTTGGTGCTCGTCACCGGCGGGTCGATCGCCACCACCACCCGGTTGAGCTCCAGCGCCCTTGGCCGCCGCGCCGCCGCCAGCATCTGCCGCGTCCAGAGCGCGCCCTCGGTCTCGAGTACGAACTCACCGTCGAGCTCCTGCCGGCCGAGGTCGGAATTCGCATAGCGCGCCGTCACCGCCTCGACGAACCCGGGCGCCAGGTGCATCCGGTTCGCCGCCGTCGGCGCCCGTGTCACCGCGCTCGTCGGCGCCTCGATCAGCGCCTGCAGCAGCGCGTTCCGCCGCGGCGTCGTCGTCACCACCGCCCGCGGCTTCTTGCCGAGGCGCAGCGCGAACTGCAGGTTGTCCCAGGTAGCCTGCGCCTTGCCCCACTTGCCGACCTCGTCGCACCAGGCGGCGTCGAACTGAGGTCCGCGCAGGGTCTCCGGCGCGCTGGCGGAGAATATCTGTGCCACCGCCCCGTTCGGCCAGACCAGCCGCTTGCGGCTGGCCTGCCATTCCGGGCGGCGGTCCGGCGGCGTGCAGGCGAGGATGCCGGAGGGTCCGAACACCATCACCTCCCGCGCCTCGTCCAGCGTCTCACCGACCAGGGCGACCCGGGAACTGGTCCCCGGGTCGCCCGGCTTGCCGCCTTCGACCTGCGCGCGGACCCATTCGGCCCCGGCGCGGGTCTTGCCTGCCCCCCGGCCGCCCAGGATGACCCAGGTCGTCCAGTCTCCCTCGGGAGGCAGCTGATGCTCCAGCGCCCAATGCTCGAAGAGCCAGGGCACGGACATCAGGGCATTCGGCGTCAGCGCGTCGAGAAGCCGCTCCAGGTCACCCTTCGGCAGCCCAGAGAGCAAGCCTCGCAAGGATCTCGGCGCGGGCGGAGTCGAGGTCGATCTCGACCCCTCCCGCCCCTGCTCTGCTTCTTTTGACAAGGTTTGCCTCGGCATCGTGGACCGACAGCATCGCCTTCTGATGCACTTTTACCGCATCGTCGGCTTTTGCAGGGTCGGCCCCCGCTTTCAGTTGATCGACCCGTCCGCGCAACGCCACGGACAGATCACGGTACAGTTCCAGCGCGCGGTCCAGCCTGTCGCTGTCCGCCGCTCGTCCCGATGCTGAAATTGTCATGTGATGATTGCCCTGGCTGCTCCGCCCGGGCAGAAAAAGAAACGGCAGGCTCCGGTTAGGGAACCTGCCGACTCACTTCTTCCAGCTTGGACAGACCTATACCTGAGAGCGAGCGGTCTGTCAACGGATAAATCTTTGGTTGTGCCACGCGCGGCCGACAGCAGAGCGCCGCCGACGAACTTCCCAGGCCCGCCGCCCGGGCTAGCTTCCCGTCAGGCCATTTTCCAAACGAAAGGACAGGCAATGGCAGCCCCGAAGAACACGATCTGCCTCTGGTACGACAAGGACGCCGAGGCGGCCGCCCGCTTCTACGCCGAGACCTTTCCCGACAGCTCGGTCGGCACCGTCTACCGCGCCCCCGGCGACTTCCCCTCCGGCAAGGCAGGCGACGTGCTGACCGTCGAGTTCACCGTCGCCGGCATCCCCTGTATCGGCCTGAACGGCGGGCCGATGTTCGCCCATAACGAGGCCTTCTCGTTCCAGATCGCCACCGACGACCAGGAGGAAACCGACCGCTACTGGAACGCCATCGTCGGCAACGGCGGCCAGGAGAGCGCCTGCGGCTGGTGCAAGGACCGGTGGGGACTCTCCTGGCAGATCACCCCCCGCGCACTGACCGACGCCCTCGCCGCCGGCGGCGCCGAAGCCAAGCGCGCCTTCGACGCGATGATGGACATGAAGAAGATCGACGTCGCCGCCATCGAGGCCGCGCGCCGCGGCTGAAGTTCACGCGCACCGGCGCCACGTTCACTCAGCGGATTTGTCCGACGGACAAATCCGCACGCCGTGGTTAACAGGATATTGCCAATTTTACGATATCCAGCCATTTCAATGGCTTGACTAGGGTGTGCAACTTGCGCACCCCGCGCGTCAGGGCTGCCCCGCGCCCTCCCGCGGCCGCGGCCCGGTGACCTGCCCCGGCGTTCCCTCCACCAGATCGCCGTCGGCTGCCGCCGCGGCAGCGGCCTTCGCCGCCTCGGCCTCCGCCGCTTCCGCCCGCCGCGCCTCGACCTCGCGCTGCGCCTCGATCTGCCGCCACTTCGCGACGTTGCGGTTGTGCTCTTCCAACGTCGCCGAGAACGCGTGCCCGCCGGTGCCGTCCGCCACGAAGAACACGTAGTCGGTCTTCTCCGGATTGGCCGCCGCCTCGATCGCCGCCTCGCCGGGATTGGCGATCGGCCCCGGCGGAAGCCCCAGCCGCACATAGGTGTTGTAGGGCGTGTCCGCCGCCAGCTCGCTCGCCTTCAGCCCGCGCCCCAGCGTCGCCTCGCCCTTGGTGATCCCGTAGATCACCGTCGGGTCGGTCTGCAGCCGCATCCCCTTCTTCAGCCGGTTCTCGAACACCGAGGCGACCCGCGGCCGCTCCTCGGCCACCCCGGTCTCCTTCTCCACGATCGAGGCCAGCGTCAGCAGTTCCTCCGGTGATCTCAGCGGCACCTCCGGCGAGCGCTGCACCCAGGCCTTCGCCAGGATCTCCTCCTGCCGCGCCTGCATCCGCGCGATCAGGTCCGCCCGGCTGTCGCCCCGCTGAAAATCGTACCCCGCCGGCGCCAGGCTCCCCTCGGCGGGGATCTCGGTGATCTCCCCGGTCAGCTCCTCGCGCTCGTTGAGGATCTGCACCACCTGCCAGCTGGTCAGTCCCTCGGGCACCACCACCTGCCGGACCACGTTGCCGCCCTTGTTGAGCAGCTTCAGGATATCCTCCATCGAGGCGCCCGCCGGGATCTGGTACTCCCCGAACTTCAGCCCCGCGTCGAGCTTGGCGTAGCGCGCCCCGATCCGGAACACCGTCTCGTTGCTGATCGCCTTCGCCTGCGCCAGCTTGCCCGCAACGCTGGCCAACCCCTCGCCGCGCTCCACCTCGAAGGCCAGCGGCTCGGCCAGCGGCCCCGGGTTGTGATACTGCGACTGCGCCCAGGTCACGATCCCGAAGATCACCACCAGCAGCAGAATAAGCAGGGTCAGCGCATTCGCTGCGACATGGCGCATCATCGACGGTCAGCTCACTCCGCCCGCCGCAGGACCAGCGACGCGTTGGTGCCGCCGAACCCGAACGAATTCGACAGCACGGTGTCGATCTTCCGCTGCACCGCCTTCTGCGGCGCCAAGTCGATCGGCGTCTCCACCGACGGGTTCTCGAGGTTGATCGTCGGCGGCGCCACCCCGTCGCGGATCGCCAGCACCCCGAAGATCGCCTCGATCGCCCCGGCCGCGCCCAGCAGATGCCCGGTGGCGGATTTCGTCGACGACATCGTCACCTTGCCGGCGCTGTTGCCGAGCAGCCGCACCACGGCGTTGAGCTCGATCTCGTCGCCCATCGGCGTCGAGGTGCCGTGGGCGTTCACGTAGTCGATGTCGTCCGGGGTGATCCCGGCGCCCTTCAGCGCCGCCTGCATCGCCCGGAACCCGCCATCGCCGTCCGGCGCCGGCGAGGTGATGTGATAGGCGTCCCCCGACAGCCCGTAGCCGATCACCTCCGCATAGATCCGCGCTCCCCGGGCCTTGGCGTGCTCATACTCCTCCAGCACCACCACACCCGCACCCTCGCCCATCACGAACCCGTCCCGGTCGCGGTCATAGGGCCGGCTCGCCCGCTCCGGCGTGTCGTTGAAGTTCGTCGACAGCGCCTTGCAGGCGTTGAACCCGGCGATGCCGATCTCGCAGATCGCCGCCTCCGATCCGCCGGCAACCATCACGTCGGCGTCGCCGTACTGGATCAGCCGCGACCCATCGCCGATCGCATGCGCGCCGGTGGAGCAGGCGGTCACCACCGCATGGTTCGGCCCCTTGAAGCCGTAGCGGATCGACACCTGTCCCGAGCAGAGGTTGATCAGCGCCCCGGGAATGAAGAACGGCGACACTCGCCGCGGCCCCTTGTCCCGCAAAGTCAGCGTCGTCTCCGCGATCGACTGCAAGCCGCCGATCCCCGAGCCGATGATCACGCCGGTCCGCTCGCGCTCCGCCTCGTCCTCGGGCATCCAGCCGGCATCCTCCACCGCCTGCTGCGCCGCCGCCATCGCGTAGAGGATGAAGGTATCGACCTTGCGCTGGTCCTTGCCCGACATCCAGTCGTCGGCGTTGAACGTCCCGTCCGACCCGTCGCCCAGCGGCACCTCGCAGGCGATGTCGGTCGACAGGTGGCTGGCATCGAACCGGGTGATCTTCCCCGCCCCCGACCGCCCCGCGACCAGCCGCTTCCAGGTCTCCTCCACGCCGCAGGCCAGTGGCGAGACCATGCCCAGTCCGGTGATCACAACGCGCCGCATCGGGCTTCCTCCCTCTGGTCCGAAGGTCCGCCCCGTGTATCGCGAAATCCGCCGAGGCGACAAGCCTCGATCGCCGGACCCGGGCGCGGCGCGACGCTCCCGGGTCCGCTCCGCCGGCCTCTACGCGGCCGGCCGGATGTTCTGGTTGACCCGGAAGAGGTTGGCCGGATCGTACCGCTTCTTCACCTTGGCGAGCCGGCCGTAGTTCTCGCCATAGGACGCCTCGACCCGGGCATCGCCCTCGTCGTCCATCATGAAGTTCGAATAGGCGCCGGCCAGGTTGTACGGATGCACCGCATTCCAGTACGCCCGGCCCCAGCGGGTGAGCGCCTCGGCGTGGCTTGGGTCGGCATCGATCCCGGTGATCACCATCGACCAGGTGGCGTCCCGCGTGCTCCAGGCCGTCGCGTCCTTGGCCACCCGATGCACCGCGCCGTCGATCGGATAGAGGTGCATCAGCGACAGCTCGCTCGGCGCCTTCGCCGCCGCGGCGATATGCGCGTCGATCGCGTCGTCGGGCAGCGACTTGACGAAATCGCCCTTCCAGTACCACTGCAGGCCGGCGGGGAAGAAGCCGTCGAACAGGCTCTGGATCGCCGGGAACGGCATCTCGCCCATCCAGTTGAAGATCGGCTCCGGCAACTGGCTCAGGAGCGGCGCCATCACCTTCGCGCCCTCCTCCGGCGAGCCGTTGAAGCACGAGATGATCGCGCAGGCCCGCTTGCCCCAGCCCTCCGCCGGAAACGGATCCATCGATGGCACCGTCTTCAGCCCGACGAAGGACCCGAGCTCCTCGGGCGCGTTCGGCAGGAACTCGCGATAGGCGCGCATGATCGCGACCGCGTCCTTGGCGTCCCAGAAGATCGGGCCGGCATAGACCATCTTCACCGGGTGCGCCTGGAACAGGAAGCTCGTCACCACGCCGAAATTGCCGCCGCCGCCGCGCAGCGCCCAGAACAGGTCCGGGTTCTCGTCCTTGCTCGCCGTGACGAAGCTGCCATCCGCCAGCACCACGTCCGCCTCCAGCAGGTTGTCGATCGTCAGTCCGTGCTTGCGCGACAGGTAGCCGATGCCCCCACCCAGCGTCAGCCCGCCGACCCCGGTGGACGACACGATCCCGAACGGCACCGCGAGGCCGAAGCCGTGGGTGGCATGATCGACGTCGCCCGAGGTGCAGCCCGGCTCGACCCGCACCGTCCCCGCCTTCGGGTCGACCCGCACGCCCTTCATCTCGCTGAGGTCGATCACCAGCCCGTCGTCGCAGCTCCCGAGCCCCGGCCCGTTGTGGCCGCCGCCCCGGATCGCCAGCAGCAGGCCGTTCTCCCGCGCGAAATTCACCGCCGTGACCACATCGGCGACGTCGACGCACCGCGCCATCATCAGCGGCCGCTTGTCGATCATGCCGTTATAGAGCTTGCGCGCCTCGTCATACTCGGCGGCATCGCGCCCGATCACCGCGCCACGCAGATTCTGTGCAAACGTGCCGATGCTCTCGTCGTCCACGTGGGTTCGAATGGTCTCGACGTCCATGCCGGTTCCTCCCTCGGCCCTTGCGGCCATCGCCAGAGTACATCCGGCCCGGATCGCGACCCATGCCCGCCCGGCCAGTTTTCTTGACCGATCGTCCGGGATGACAAATCCCCAAGTGGACGTTGGACAAGACTTGGCGTATCATCTGCCTATTCGACGAGCATCACTCGCGATTACGATTCAGCTTCCGAAACGAATATTTCGCCCCGCGAAGGGAACTTGGAATGGATGTTTTGTCGGATGTGCTTCGGGCCGTTCGCCTGAACGGCGCCATCTTCTTCGACATGAACTTCATCCCGCCGTTCGTGGGCGAATCCCCCTCGACGCTGACGATCGCCAACTCGGTGATGCCCGAGGCCGAGCGCGTCATCAGTTTCCACATGCTGCTCACCGGCGACTGCTTCGCCGAGATCATCGGCGGCGACATGCCGGCGGTCCCGATGGAGGCCGGCGACGTGGTGATCTTCCCCATGGGCGACCCCAACGTGGTCTCGTCGCAACCCGGCCTCCGCAACACGCCCGATCTCGCGAATTACTACCGCCCACTGGACCGGCAACTTCCCTTCGTTCCCAACCAGTCGCAGCGCGGGCAGTCCGGCGAAACCCGCTTCGTCTGCGGCTTCTTCGGCTGCGACGCCCGCCCATTCAATCCGCTTCTCGAAGCCCTGCCACGCCTCCTGCATTTTCGCGCCGGGCCCGACGGCTGGCTCACCCAGGTGGTCCGCCTCGCCGTGGAGGAAAGCGAGGGCCACCGCGCCGGCGGCGAGACCGTCCTCGCCAAGGCCAGCGAGCTTCTCTTCGTCGCGGCGTTGCGCAGCTACATCGAGCGGCTCCCTCCGGACTCCCGCTCCTGGCTCGCCGCCCTGCGGGACCCTCAGACCAGCCTCGCGCTTCGCCTGATTCACGGCCGCCCGTGCGAGGACTGGAGCGTCGAGCGGCTGGCGCGCGAGGCCGGTCTGTCGCGATCGCTCTTTGCCGACCGCTTCGCCCAGTACGTCGGGACCTCGCCGATGCACTACCTCGGCCGCTGGCGCATGCAACTCGCCGCCGCCCGGCTCGCTCTCCCCGGCATCAGCATCGCCCAGGCCGGCGCCGAGGTCGGCTACGGATCCGAGGCCGCCTTCAACCGCGCCTTCAAGAAGCACGTCGGCATCACCCCGGGCGTCTGGCGCCGTCGCCACCGGACGCCGGTCCCTGCCCTGCCGCCCCCCGGAATCGGAACGGCGCCCGGTTTCCCGGACGCCGCTCAAGCAGACTAGCGTTTGTCGCGATGGTCAGGCGTTGGAATTCGCCTCGATGAACTTCACCGCATCGCCGTAGGTCTGGATGGTCTCCGCCGCATCGTCGGGGATCTCGATGCCGAATTCCTCTTCGAACGCCATCACCAGCTCGACGGTGTCGAGGCTGTCCGCGCCCAGATCGTCGATGAACGAAGCGGACTCGGTGACCTTGGCCTCGTCTACGCTCAGGTGTTCCACCACGATCTTTTTGACGCGTTCTGCGATATCGCTCATTGCTGTTTCCTCGTTTAGGTCCGGTTCCACCTGCGGTACCCGGCTATTCTTCCCGACGACCGCTTTCGGCCAGCCTCTTCATGACGACCCGGACCCTGACGCGGGATCTTCCCCCGGAACGACTTGTCGGGCGCTATAGCATAACCGTGAGGCTTGGCAAATGCCAATGCACCACCGCCGCGTGCGCCGTCAGATCATCGCCATCCCGCCGTTCACGTGCAGCGTCTGCCCGGTCACATAGGCCGCCTCGTCGGACGCCAGGTACACCGCCGCCGCCGCGATCTCCTCGGCGCTTCCCATGCGACCGGCGGGGATCTGGCCGTTGATCCGCGCCTTTTGCTCGTCGGTCAGCACGTCGGTCATCGCCGTGGCGATGAACCCCGGCGCCACGCAGTTCACCGTCACCCCGCGGCTCGCCACCTCCGCCGCGAGGCTCTTCGACATGCCGATGACCCCGGCCTTGCTCGCCGCATAATTCGCCTGCCCGGGATTGCCGGTCACCCCCACGATCGAGCTCACGTTGACGATCCGCCCCCAGCGCGCCTTCATCATGCCGCGCAGGCAGCCCCGCGACAGCCGCATCACGCTGGTGAGGTTCACCGCCAGCACCGCCTCCCAGTCCGCATCCGACATCCGCATGAACAGCTGATCCCGGGTGATCCCGGCGTTGTTGATCAGGATATCCACCTGCCCCAGCTTCTCCGCCGCCTGCTTCGGCAGCGCCTCGACCGCCGCCGCGTCGCTCAGGTCGCAGGGCACCACATGCGCCCGCTCGCCCAAGTCCCCCGCCAAAGCCTCCAGGGGCGCCACCCGCGTCCCCGACAGCGCCACCGCCGCGCCCTGCCGGTGCAGCGCCCGGGCGATCGCCCCGCCGATGCCGCCCGAAGCCCCGGTGACCAGCGCCGCCTTCCCCGTCAGATCGAACATCATCCCTCTCCCGCCAGTGCCCTGACCTCGGCGGCCGTGCCCACCGTCTTCGTCTCGATCTCCTTGGCGATCCGCCGGATCATCCCCGACAGCGCCTTGCCCGCGCCCACCTCGACCGTCTCGGTCACCCCCTGCCCCGCCATCCAGGCCACGCTCTCCCGCCAGCGCACCCGCCCGGTGACCTGCGCCACCAGGAGCCGCCGGATCTCCTCGGGATCGCTCACCGCCTCGGCCTTGACGTTCGCCACCAGCGGCACCGAGGGCGCCGCGATCGCCACCCCCGCCAGCGCCTCGGCCATCCGGTCCGCCGCCGGCTGCATCAGCGCGCAATGGAACGGCGCGCTCACCGGCAGCAGCAGCGCCCGCTTGGCGCCCTTCGCCTTGGCGATCTCCACCGCCCGCTCCACCGCCGCCTTGTCGCCCGACACCACCACCTGCGCCGGGTCGTTGTCGTTCGCCGCCTCGCAGACCTCGCCTTGGGCCGCCTCCGCCGCCACCGCCTCGACCGCCGCAAGATCGAGCCCCAGCACCGCCGCCATCGCGCCGACGCCCACCGGCACCGCTTCCTGCATCGCCTGTCCGCGCAGCCTGAGCATCCGCGCCGTGTCCCCGAGCGTCATCGCCCCCGCCGCGCAGAGTGCCGAATATTCGCCCAGCGAGTGCCCGGCCACGAACGCCGCCGACCCGACCGCCACCCCTTCCGAGGCCAGCGCCCGCATCGCCGCAATGGATGTTGCCATCAGCGCCGGCTGCGCGTTCCGGGTCAGCGTCAGAATCCTCCGGGGTGCCCTCCCAGATCAGCGCCGACAGCGTCTCGCCCAGCGCCGCGTCGACCTCGTCGAAGACCGCCCGTGCCGATGGATACGCCTCCGCCAGATCCCGCCCCATGCCGACGACCTGGGCGCCCTGCCCCGGAAACACGAATGCCCGCGCCACTGTCTCGCTCCCCCGATCGACCCTTTTGACAAGCCTCCTCTCGTTCCTAACCACGCACCCGGACGAGGTCTAGGACTATCCCCTCGGCCCCAGAAGGCCGCACCGCCGCCGCATTCTCTTCGCGGAATTGTCCGTCCACAAATCCGCTGGTCTAGGCTGCACCCCCCCTCACCCTCCGCGCTCGCGCGCGACAGGCGACGACCCGGCGCGACCTCCTGCCGGGTCGGGGCGCGCTTATTCTGAGAAATGCTGGAGCGGGCGAAGGGAATCGAACCCTCGTCAGTTGCTTGGGAAGCAACAGCTCTACCATTGAGCTACGCCCGCATGCGCCTTTCAATATGGCGCGGCTCCCGCCCGGTCAAGTCCCGCCGAGCGCCGCCGGGCACGTCACCCGCGACCGCGTTTACCGAATTTTATTGAAGATGAACGCCTTTGTTTTCAATGCGTTCACGCGTGAACACCCCCGCTGTTCACACCCCGTCATCCCGCATAGGTCTCGTCCAGCGCATACCCCGAGGACCGCACCGTCCGGATCGGATCCCGGTCGCCGCGCCGGTTCAGCGCCTTCCGGAGCCGACCGATATGCACGTCCACCGTCCGGATCTCCACGTAGACGTCCTGCCCCCAGACCCGGTCCAGAAGCTGCTCGCGGGAATAGACCCGCCCCGGCCGCTGGATCAGCGCGTCGAGCAGCCGGAACTCCGTCGGTCCGAGGTGGATGTCCCGCCGCCCCCGTCGCACCCGGCAGAGCTGCCGGTCGAGCACCAGGTCGGCAAAGGTCGCCACGTCGCCCGGCCAGCGCCGGCGCCGTCCGCCGCAGCACCGCCCGCATCCGCGCCACCAGCTCCGACATCGAGAACGGCTTGGTCACGTAGTCGTCGGCACCGACGTCCAGTCCCCGCACCCGATCCTCCTCCTCGCCACGCGCTGTCAGCATGATCACCGGGATCTCGCGGGTGCTGTTGCGGGTGCGGATCTGCCGGCAGAGCTCGATCCCCGAGACGTTGGGCAGCATCCAGTCGAGCAGCACCAGGTCCGGCCGCTCCTCGTCCACCGCCAGCAGCGCCTCGTCCCCGTCGCCGGCGACGGTGACGCTGAACCCTTCCTTCTGCAGGTTGTAGGCGAGGAGCTGGCTGATCGGCTCCTCGTCCTCGACCACGAGTATCTTCGCCGGCATCGTCGCGCTCCCGACCTAGTCCTGAACCAGATTGACGCCCGTGGGCTCGCCCTTGGGCCGGTCGTCCCCGAGGCTCTTGCCGGTGACGATGTAGTAGACCATCTCGGAGATATGGGTGGTGTGGTCGCCGATCCGCTCGAGGTTCTTGGCGATGAACATCAGCTGCGCGCCCACCCCGATCAGCCGGCTGTCCTCGACCATGTAGGTGACCACCTCCCGGAAGATGGCGTTATACATCTCGTCGATCTCGTAGTCCTGGTTCCAGATCTGCACCGCGAGATCCACCTCCCGCGAGGCATGGGCGTTCAGCACGTCCGACAGCTGCGTCAACGTCTGCTTGCCCATCCGCACGATCGAGCTGGTCAGCTTGATCGGCCGCGCCGAGCTGAGCGGGATCGCCCGCTTGGCGATGTTCTTCGAGAGATCCCCGATCCGCTCCAGCGTCGAGGAAATCTTCATTGCCGCGATCAAGACCCGCAGGTCCGCCGCCACCGGCTGGCGCAGGGCGATGACCTTCACCACCGTCTCCTCGAGCGCCATCTCCATGGCGTCGAGCGCCTTGTCCCGCTCGACCACCTCCCGCGCCAGCGCCGCATCCCGGTTCTGCACCGACTCCAGCGCCTTGGCGAGCAGCTCCTCCGCGAGTCCCCCATTTCCGAGATCCGCGCCTGGACCTGAACCAGGTCCTCGTCGAAGGCCGAAACGATGTGCGCCATGCCGGGCGTCCTCTCCTCGCATCCCGGACGTGCCACCAACAGGCACCCCGCGCCGCGTTGCCCGCGAGTATAGCCGCGCGCGCAACAGCACCATTACAGTTTCACGACGGTTTTGCGAAGGACCAAGCCCCTCACGCCGAACGCAGATTCTCCGAAGCTGCCGGCGCCTCCCGCGCATCGCCCTGCGGCAGCCACACCGTGAACGCGCTGCCCTTGCCGGGAGTCGAGGCGATCTCGAGCCGCCCCTCGTGCCGGTTGAGGATGTGCTTGACGATGGCGAGCCCGAGCCCGGTGCCGCCCTTGTTGCGGCTCGAGGTGACGTTCACCCGGTAGAACCGCTCGGTCAGCCGGTGGACATGCTCGCGCGGGATGCCGGGCCCGGTATCCTCCACCGTCACTCCGTGCCGGCCCGGATGCGCCTTGTCCGGCCTCGCCGGGCGGACCCGCACCGTCGTCCCCGCGCCGCCGTACTTCATCGCGTTGTCGATGAGGTTGGTGAAGACCTGGGCGAGTTGGTCCCGGTCGCCCGCCACCTGCGCCCCCTCCGCCGGCACCTCGACCGCCAGCGTCACCCCGAGCTGCTCCGCTAGCGGCACCAGCGCCGCGGCACTCTCGCCGGCGATCCGGTTCAGCGACCAGGCCTCGGCCGGCCGGATGTGCTCGCTCATCTCGATCCGGCTGAGCGACATCAGGTCGTCCACCAGCCGCTGCATCCGCCCGGCCTCCCGCGCCATGATCCCGAGGAACCGCTCGCGGGCCTCCGGATCGTCGCGGGCATGGTGCTGCAGCGTCTCGATGTAGCCGATGATCGAGGCCAGCGGCGTCCGCAGCTCATGGCTGGCGTTGGCGATGAAATCCGAGCGCAGCTGCTCCGCCCGCCGCGTCTCGGTGCGGTCCTCGATCTGCACGATGCCGAGCGCCTCCGGCCCGAATGCCTCCCCCGGCGGCAGCAGCCCGACCCGCGCCTCGAAGAACCGCTCCCGCCCCTGGCTGGCCGAGAACCGGACCCGCCGCTCCTCGCCGTCCGCCAGCGTCGCGCCGATCGCCTCGACGAAGGCCGGCGCGCGGATGAGGTGGGCGAAATGCGCGCCCGGCTGCAGCCGCGGCAGCGCATCATGGGCGGCGGGGTTGGCATAGCTCACCCGCCCGGTGGGGGTGACGAGCAGCAGCGGCGTCGGCAGCTTCTCGATCAGCGCCCGTCCGAACCCCGAGGACATCGGCAGCCCCGTCGCCACCGGCAGCGGCTCGGGCACCGGCCCGTCCGCGGGTCCACGGTGCCGCGGCCGCAGCACCGCGACGGCCAGGAGGGCCAGCAGCGCCCCGCCGAGGAAGGCGGCCAGCGGCGGCAGCGGCAGGGCCGCCGCCAGCGCCGCCAGCGCCCCGGCGCCGAGGATGAGACCGATCGCCTCGCGCTTCGTCATCCGAGGATCCCGTGCCGTTTCCGATCCGCCCATCCTTAACCGCTGCCCGCCCCGAGAAGAAGGCGCGAACGAGGATTGTGTTTGAGAACCGGCACTATATCTATTGGATTACAGTAACGTGACGGAGACTGATGGTATGATCCGCTTTGCGCTGCGCTGCGACAAGGCGCACCGCTTCGACTCCTGGTTCGGGTCGGGCGCGGATTTCGAGCGCCTGCTCGATGCCGGCCACGTCTCCTGCGCCATCTGCGGCAGCACCGCCGTCGCGAAGGACCTGATGGCCCCGAGCATTGCCGGCGCGGCTCCCGAACCCAGCCTTTCAGGCCCGCCGTCGCCCGCCGAGCAGGCGCTTGCCGAGCTCCGCCGCCGCATCGAGGCGAGCTCCGAGAACGTCGGCCGCAACTTCGCCGCCGAGGCCCGGCGCATCCACGAGGGCGAGGCTCCCGCCCGCGCCATCATCGGCGAAGCCCGCCCCGCCGATGCCCGCGCCCTGATCGAGGACGGCATTCCCGTCGCCCCCCTCCCCTGGTCTTCCCGCAAGACCAGCTAGGTCGCGCATGCCCGTTCACGCGTGAACGGATGAGTAAGCTACTGAAAACGTTGGAAATTAGTCTTTGAATTGACGTTTCCTCAATCTTCGTTGACGGCGAAGGTATTGAAGAAGTCGAAAGGGTTAATGGGGAACCGGCGTTACTGAGATTCTTCCATTAGGATTCGTCGAGCGCAAGCGTCGGAAGGAATGGGATTCGCAAAGGCGTCCAGACCGCCGTAGTTCTTGCGCGGAACATGGAAGAGATGCGGCACTCCTATTCTCGGAAAAGCAATGGCGGCGGGGAATCTATACATGTCTGATCACAGAACCCGGCAGCGGTGACGATAGCGGCCGTCAGGGCGGAAGAGACTCGGTGCGCAGGCGTCAACCGCCGTCCCTGAGCGCCCGTTGCCGCGCCAGGCCGCTGTCCACGTCTGAAACCCCGAGCAGGTTCGCCACCAGCCGCATCAGCCCGTGCTCGTCGGCATTGATCCCGTCGGCCGCCGCCACCCGCCAGAGCGCCTCGACCACTCCGAAGCGTTCCTCGTAGGGCACCGCCTCCTTGACCGCCCGGGTGAACTGCACCGTGTCCGGGGCGCCCTCCTCGGTGACCTCCGCCTCGGCCCGAAGCGCCCGCGCCCCGCCCGCATCCAGACCGTACTGGTCCGCGAGTGCCCGGTCGATGCGATCGCGCTCCTCCGGCGTGTAACGGCCGTCGGTGCGCGCCACCCGCACCATCAGCGCCGCCAGTGCCAGCCGGCTGTGGTCGGGGGACATCGGCCGCGGCTCGGGGGCGGTCAGGCGACGGAGAAGATCGGCTATCATGCCGCGGAATATAACCCCTTGCTCGCCCGAGGCCAGCCACGACTTCTCGCGCCGGCCCCGGAAACCGCCGGCGCCTACGCGCTTGCTGCTTCGGCTCGCCGACGCCGAGGGCCGCGTCCAGGGCAACCAGGACGACTTCGGCCGGCTGATCGGCATGACCCGGTCGAGCGTTCGTCGCGCCCTCGACGCGATCGGCCGCGAGGGCTGATTGAAGGCGTAAACGGGAAGTGAATCCCCGACATGTTTCAGCCCGAAATCAACAGGTTGGTACCCCTGCACACTGTGTGCACGGGGGGCTCAGACCAGCCGCGACTGCTCCAGCGCGGCGCGGATGAAGTCGGCGAAAAGCGGCGCCGGCGCGAAGGGCTTCGACTTCAGCTCCGGGTGGAACTGCACCCCGATGAACCACGGATGCCCGGGGATCTCGACGATCTCCGGCAGCCGCCCGTCCGGCGACAGCCCGGAGAAGTGCAGCCCGCAGCCCTCCAGCCGGTCGCGATAGGCGATGTCCACCTCGTAGCGGTGCCGGTGCCGCTCCGAGATCGCCGTCGCCGCGTAGATCCCCGCCGCCTGGCTGCCCTCGGAGAGGATCGCGTCGTAGGCGCCGAGCCGCATGGTGCCGCCCTTGTCGTCGGTGACCTCGCGCTTGATCGTGCGGTTGCCCTCGAGCCATTCCTTCAGGTGGTAGATGACGTGGGTGTAGCGCCGGTGACCGGCCTCGTAGTCGAACTCCTCGGACCCGGCGTCGGTCAGCCCCAGCAGGTTCCGCGACGCCTCCACCACCGCCATCTGCATGCCGAGGCAGATCCCGAGGTACGGCACCTGCCGCTCCCGCGCGAACCGCGCCGCCCGGATCTTGCCCTCGGTGCCGCGCTCGCCGAAGCCGCCCGGCACCAGGATGGCGTTGAAGCCCTCGAGGATCCCGGCGATCTCCCCCTCGTGCTCGAACCGCTCGCTGTCGATCCACTCGGCGCGCACCTTCACCCGGTTGGCGATGCCGCCGTGGGTCAGTGCCTCGGCGATCGACTTGTAGGCGTCCTCGAGCTGGGTGTACTTGCCGACGATCGCCACCCGCACCTCGCCCTCGGGATTGTGGATGCGGTCGACGACGTCCTCCCATTTCGCCAGGTTCGGCCGCGGCGCCGGCGAGATCCCGAAGGCGTCGAGCACCGCCTGGTCCAGCCCCTCGGCATGGTAGGCGAGCGGCGCCTCGTAGATCGACCTGAGAATCCTGCGCCGCGATCACCGCCTCCGGCCGCACGTTGCAGAACAGCGCCAGCTTGTCGCGCTCCTTCGGCGGGATCGGCATCTCCGACCGGCAGACCAGCACGTCCGGCGCGATGCCGATGGCGCGGAGCTCCTTCACCGAGTGCTGCGTCGGCTTGGTCTTCAGCTCGCCCGACGCCGCCATGTAGGGCAAGAGCGTCAGGTGCACGTATATGCACTGCCCCCGTGGCTTGTCCTGGCCGAACTGCCGGATCGCCTCGAAGAACGGCAGCCCCTCGATGTCGCCGACGGTGCCGCCGATCTCGCAGAGCATGAAGTCGGTCTCGTCCTCGCCGACGCGGAGGAAGTCCTTGATCTCGTTGGTGACGTGCGGGATGACCTGGATGGTCTTGCCGAGGTAGTCGCCGCGGCGCTCCTTCTCCAGAACGTTCGAGTAGATCCGGCCCGAGGACACCGAATCCGTCCGCCGCGCCGGCACGCCAGTGAAGCGCTCGTAGTGGCCGAGGTCGAGGTCGGTCTCCGCCCCGTCGTCGGTGACGAAGACTTCGCCGTGCTCGAACGGCGACATCGTTCCGGGATCGACGTTGAGATAGGGATCGAGCTTGCGGAGACGGACGGAATAGCCACGGGCCTGCAGGAGGGCGCCGAGCGCCGCAGACGCGAGGCCTTTGCCGAGCGACGAGACCACGCCGCCGGTTATGAAGATGTACCGCGCCATCGGTGCTGCTCCCGCGACCTGACCAGTTATTGTTGTTGCGAAGATCGAGGCTTCACGGGACTCAATCTATACGGGAGAAAGGCGGCTTCGGCAAGCCGCCTCGCGCAACATCGTGTAGTTTGGTGGAATCGGGCAACCACAGATTGCCCGAATGCCTTACTTGACCGGCGGGGGCGCTGCGGGGCCGCTGTCGGCGGGTACCGGTGGCAGCAGATCGCCCTCGAGGCCGGGCGCCGCGGGGGTCGCCGGGGCGGGCGCCTCGGTGCCGGCCTCGGTCCCGGTGCGGTCGATGACCGAGCCCTGGCTGCTGTCGTGCGCGGCAAGGATCGTCAGGGTGAGGCTGGTGATGACGAAGGCGATGCCGATGGCCCAGGTGACCTTGGAGAGCGCCGTCGCCGCGCCGCGGCTGGTCATCACCCCGCCACCGCCGCCCATGCCGAGCCCGCCGCCTTCGGAGCGCTGCAGGAGCACCACCAGGATCAGCGCGAGCGCGAGAAGCAGGTGGACGGTGAGAATGACGGCTTGCATGGACGGGTCCGGGCTATCCTTGGTCAGCGGGGTCTCTAGACCGTACGGTCCGGATTGTCGAGGGCCGATCCCCCTCGCGGCGACCCGGTCGGGCAGGCGGGCGGGGCATTGGTCGGGACGTTGGCGACGGGGGCAGGATTGCCGATACGACGCAAGGACTAACGGCGCTTTGGAACAGCGGAGCGGGACGGGTCAGGGCCGTCAGGCGGGCGATCGAGGCGGGGCTTTGAAGACGAGGTAGCGCATGGTCAGGTAGTTCCAGGTCATGCTGACCCCGATGGAGAGCACCTTCGCGGCGAGGATCGGAAGGTTCAGGGTCACCAGCGCCGCGAGCGTCGCGGTGGCGAGGAGGGCTGCGGCGGTGTTGAAGAGCACGAAGCGGAAGATGTTGCCGACGCTGTGCGGGGCGGTGGAGTCGTGGAACGTCCAGAGGCGGTTGAGGATGTAGCTGTTGGCGAGCGCCACCGAGAAGGCCAGGAGATTGGCCGGGACGACCGGCAGGGAGAAGACCTTCACCAGGAGCATGAACACGGCGATATCGATCAGCGTGTTCAGCGCGCCGACGACCGAGAAGCGGCCTAACCGCCGAAAGCCCTGGTTTCTCGCCGCCATGGGGATCTCAGCCATGTTTGACCTCTTTGCGCCGCGCCAGACGCGCACGGCCCGCCCTCGACCAGGAAACGCTCTCGACGAGATAGAGAGGGCGACCCTTCACCTCGTTGAAAACGCGTCCGAGGTACTCGCCCATCACACCAAGCGCAATAAGCTGCACGCCACCGAGCATCAGCATGGTAATCAAGAGGGTCGGAAAACCCGCAACCGAGTCTCCGAAAAGCAGTGTCCGGATAAATACATATCCTCCATACACGAACGAAATCATCGCCAGAAACAAGCCAACCATGGTGACGAATCGGAGCGGAAAAATCGTGAACGAGGTGATCCCCTCGATGGAGAGCCCGATGAGCTTGGGATAGTTCCACTTGGACTTGCCGGCGAAACGGGGATGGCGGTCGTATTCGATCGCTATCGAGGGATAGCCGACCCAAGCGAACAAACCCTTCATGAAACGGTGCCGTTCCGGCAGGCTCAGGAGAGCGTCGGTGACGCGCCGGCTGATCAGGCGGAAGTCCCCGACGTTGCTCGGGAGCCGAACGGGGCCGATCCCGGACATCGCGCGGTAGAACAGACCGGCGGTGAAGGTCTTGAGCCACGTCTCGCCCTCGCGACTGGTCCGCCGGCCGTAGACCACGTCGTAGCCTTCGGTGTACTTCTCGATGAAGGCCGGGATGAGTTCAGGCGGATCCTGCAGGTCTGCGTCCAGGATGATGACGACATCGCCCATGGCGTGCTGAAGTCCGGCGGTGAGGGCAAGTTCTTTGCCGAAGTTGCGGGTCAGGTTGACGATGGTGAGTTCCGGGTGGGTGTCGGCGAGTCCGGCCATCACGTCGAGGGTGTCGTCGGTACTGCCGTCGTTGACCAGCACGATCTCATAGGCTGCTACGGACCGGACCACGCCCGAAACCCGCCGGACGAATTCGGCGATCCCCTCCGCCTCATTGTAGGCCGGACAGACGATTGACACGAGGGTCGGTTCCGCGATCCGCGGTGAAGGACCGGACGGCGGCAGCCGAAGCAGGCGCGACCCTTTTCGGGTCCAGGTCCTTGACGCCTTAATCAATTTCGGCGCGGTACGCGACACAACTCTATCCCCTGATCGGAGATGGTGGCCGATAGTACATCATTGGTCGTTTGATTGCTCCCAATAATATCTCTTTACAATGAATGACGGCACAACCTCGGCAGAGCAGTCCGTGATGTCGAGGGAGGGGGCGGTGCCTCTCGTTCCTTGCTCCCGGCCGAGTCGGCCCTTAGGTTGAGCAGAACCTGCCCGAACCGCTCCAGGAATGCCTTGCCCGACACTCCCGACACCGCCTACCGGGTCCTCGCCCGAAAGTACCGTCCCGCCACCTTCGCCGACCTGATCGGCCAGGAGGCGATGGTTCGGACGTTGCGCAACGCATTCGAGGCGGACCGGATCGCCCACGCTTTCGTGCTGACCGGGGTGCGCGGGGTGGGCAAGACCACCACGGCGCGGATCATCGCCAAGGGGCTGAACTGCACCGGGGCGGACGGCACCGGCGGGGCGACGATCGATCCCTGCGGGGTCTGCGAGGCCTGCGTGGCTATCGCCGACGGGCGGCACGTGGACGTTCTGGAGATGGATGCGGCATCGCGCACCGGCGTGAACGACATCCGCGAGATCATTGACGGTGTGGCGTACCGGGCGGCGAGCGCGCGCTACAAGGTCTACATCATCGACGAGGTGCATATGTTGAGCACCTCGGCGTTCAACGCGCTCCTGAAGACGCTGGAGGAGCCGCCGGCGCATGTGAAGTTCATCTTTGCCACCACCGAGATCCGGAAGGTGCCGGTGACGGTGCTGTCGCGCTGCCAGCGCTTCGACCTCAGGCGGATCGAGCCGGAGGCGATGCTGGCGAACCTCAGCCGGATCGCCGAGGCGGAGGGGGTGCGGGTGGCACCGGATGCGCTGGCGCTGATCACCCGGGCGTCGGAGGGATCGCTGCGCGACGCCCAGTCGCTGCTCGACCAGGCGATCGCCCACGGCGCCGGGGAGACGACGGCGGCGGAGGTGCGGGCGATGCTGGGCCTCGCCGACCGCGGCCGGGTGCTCGACCTCTTCGAGGCGGTGATGCGCGGCGACGCGAAGGCGGCTCTGGCGGAGTTGGCGGCGCAGTACGCGGCCGGGGCGGACCCGATGGCAGTGCTGCGGGATCTTGCCGAGGTGACGCACTGGGTCTCGATGGTGCGGCTGACGCCGGAGGCGGCGGACGACCCGACGGTGGGGCCGGACGAGCGGGCGCGGGGGCTGGATTTCGCCGCGCGGCTGGGAATGCGGGCGCTGACGCGGATGTGGCAGATGCTGCTGAAGGCACTGGAGGAGGTGGCGACGGCGCCGAACGCGATGATGGCGGCGGAGATGGCGATCATCCGGCTGACGCACGTGGCGGACCTGCCGACGCCGGAGGACCTGGTTCGGCGGCTGACGGAGACGCCGGAACCGGCGCCATCGGCAGAGCCGGCGCCCGGTGGAGGCGGTGGTGGCAGCGGCGGGCGGGTCGCGCGCGCGGCGGCGGCGCCGGCGATGCGGGAGGCGGTGCCGGTGGCGCAGGCCGCAGCGGCCCCGGAGCGGGCGCCGGCGGCGGAACCGGGGCCGCTGGCGCGCTATGCGCGGTTCGAGGACGTGGTAGCGCTGGTGCGGGCGCGGCGGGACATGAGCCTGCTGATCGAGATCGAGACCGGGGTGCGGCTGGTGCGCTATGCACCGGGGCGGATCGAGTTCGAGCCGTCGGACGAGGCGCCGCCGGACCTCGCTGCCCGGCTGGCGCAGCGGCTGCAACTCTGGACCGGGGCGCGCTGGGGTGTGTCGGTGGTGGGCTCCGGCGGCGCGGCGACGATCGCCGAGACCCGGGCGACGGAGAAGGGCAACCTCCGCGCCCAGGCGCTGGAGCATCCGATGGTGCAGGCGGTGCTTGCAGCCTTCCCCGGAGCCGAGATACGGGACGTTCGGCCGGCCGATGCGCTCGAGGCGGTGCCGCCGCCGGGCGAGGTCGCCGCCGGGGACGACGTCGAAGACGATGACTGGGATCCGATCGATCCCTTTTCGGAGGAAAGCTGATGCTCAAGGGTCTGGGACAGCTTGGCGACATGGCCAAGATCATGAAGCAGGCGCAGGAAATGCAGTCCCGCATGTCGGACGCCCAGAACCGCCTCGACGAGATCGAGGTGACGGGCGAGGCCGGCGCGGGGCTGGTGAAGGTGACCGCGACGGCGAAGGGGGCGGTGAAGCGGCTCTCGATCGATCCGTCGCTGTTCGTGCCGGAGGAGCGCGAGGTGGTCGAGGACCTGATCGTCGCCGCGCGTGCAGGACGCGCAGGCGCGGGCGGCGGTGGCGGCGCAGACGGAGATGGCGAAGGTGACCGAGGGACTGGAGCTGCCGCCGGGAATGAAGCTGCCGTTCTGAGATGAGCCAGGCGGGCGAGGCGGCGGTCGACCGGCTGATCGCGTTGATGGCGCGGCTGCCGGGGCTGGGGCCGCGGTCGGCGCGGCGGGCGGTGCTGGCGATGGTGCGGCGGCGCGAGAGCCTGCTGGTGCCGCTGTCGCAGGCGCTGGCCGAGGTGGCGGCGACGGTGCGCGAATGCGGGCGCTGCGGCAATATCGCGACGGGGGAGCTCTGTGCGATCTGCGCCGATCCGGTGCGCGGCAACGGCGAGATCTGCGTCGTCGAGACGGTGGCGGACCTCTGGGCGATGGAGCGGGGCGGGGCATTTCGCGGGCGATATCATGTACTTGGCGGCGTGATGTCGGCGCTGGACCAGGTCGGCCCGGAGGTGCTGCGGATTCCGGACCTGGTGGAACGGGTGGCGGAGGACGGGGCGCGGGAGGTGATCCTGGCGCTGAACGCGACGATCGACGGGCAGACGACGGCGCATTACATCGCCGATCAGCTGGCGCCGCTCGGGGTGGCGACGACGTCGCTGGCGAAGGGGGTGCCGATCGGGGGCGAGCTCGATTATCTCGACGACGGGACCATCGGGGCGGCGCTGATGGCGCGGCGGGCGTTGTGAGCGGCGCCAAAGGTTTACAGGCGTTTGGTGGGGCTGGAAAGCGGCTGGAAACGGGCTGGAAAGTGCCCATACGATTTTGACCGGGACTTAGGTCTTAACGGGTATCCTGCGGAGTCTGCGGTTCGAGCGGCACCTGCGTCCGGCGGGACGGCCGGGTGACGGGCGGTTAAGGCTTCTGGCGTAGACTTCACGTCGATTTCACGAGTCTTCATTAGACGATCGCCCCGCCGAAGGGGCTGGCCTCCTGCTGCCGGCGCGATCCGGAGCGCAGCCATGAAACGCATCGTCATCGCCAGCGACGGCACCTGGAACCGGCTGGACGCGGAGTACCCCACCAACGTCGCCAAGCTGGCGCAGGCGGTGCTGCCGGAAGGGCCGGACGGGGTGCCGCAGATCATCTGCCACCTCGACGGCGTCGGGACCGGCCGCGGCACCGGCTGGCTGGCGCGGGGGATCGACCGGATGCTGGGCGGGGCCTTCGGCGAGGGTCTGACCGAGACCATCGAGGAGGCCTACCGGTTCCTGGTCTTCACCTATGCGCCGGGGGACGAGATCTATCTCTTTGGCTATTCGCGCGGGGCGTTCTCGGCGCGGTCGCTGGCGGGGCTGATCCGCAACTGCGGCATCGTCGACCGCGCCCAGGCCGCGGCGATCCCCGACGCGCTGGCGCTCTACTGGGCGCGGACCGCGGACAGCGGCCCGGACAGCCCCCGAGCGCTGGCGTTCCGGGCGGCGCATGCGGCGCAGGTGACGACCGGGGCCGGCGAGGCCGCCTGGCGGGCGGAGCGGGGCCTGCCGGCGGGGATGCCGCTGCGGCTCGGCTATCTCGGGGTCTGGGACACGGTGGGGGCGCTGGGGATGCCGAGCTACCTGACGGCGGCGCGTTGGCTGAACCGAGGGTTGGCGTTCCACGACACCTCGCTGTCGTGGATCGTCCAGGCGGCGCGGCACGCGGTGGCGATCGACGAGCGGCGCCGGACCTTCCCGCCGACCCTGTGGGACAATGTCGGCGCGCTCAACGCCGAGGCGTCCGGGGCGCCCTATGCGCAGGCCTGGTTTCCGGGCGACCATGGTGGCGTCGGCGGCGGCCGGGCGGTGACGGCGCTCTCGGACGAGGCGCTGCTCTGGGTGGCGGAGGGCGCGGCTGCGGTGGGGCTGGCGCTCGATACCGAGACGATGGCGGCTTGGCGTGCCGGGCGGGATTGCCTCGGGCCGCTGCGCGCGCCGGCGGGGCGGCTGCGGGGGCTCCTGGCGCTCGCGTGCCGCGACCGCTCCGGGCCGGCGTCGCTGGCGGAGGTGGCCGAGGCCGCGGTGCGGCGCTGGCACGCCGATCCGGGCTACCGGCCGCGCACGCTCCGCGGCGTTGCCGGCGCCCTCGGCGGTCAGTAGGTGGTGTTGGGACTGGTGCGGGTGGCCTCGAAGAGGAACCAGGCCCGGCGCTCGGTCTCGTCGATCCACTGCTCGATCAGGCTCGCCGTCGCCACGTCGTTGTGCTCGTCGCAGGTGGCGTGCAGGCTGCGCAGCTCGGCCACGAGCTGGCGGTTGTCGCCGGCGAGCTCGGCCAGCATGTCCTGCGGGGCGACGTAGTCGGCGTCGTTGTCGGCGATGCGCTGGTGGCGCGCGATGTCGCCGATCGAGCGCAGGGTGGTGCCGCCGATCTTGCGGGCGCGCTCGGCGGCGGGGTCGGTCATGTCGTAGATCTGCGCCGCCTGCTCGTCGAGGAGCAGATGGAAGTCGCGGAAGTGCGGGCCGCTCATGTGCCAGTGGAAGTTCTTGGTCTTGAGATAGAGCGCGAAGATGTCGGCCAGCAGCGCGGCCAACCCGGCGGAAATGTCGCGGACCGCCTCGTCGCCGAGATCGGTGCGGGTGTTGAGCCGGGGCCTTGCCTTGGCGGGCGTCGGTTTCTTGGCCATGGGTTTCTTCGCCATAGTGGGTCCTCCTCCGTCTGCCCCTGATGGGGCCGTAGCTACATACCTAGTGCAAGGATGGCGAAGACCAGCGCGGTCATCGCGCCATTGAGGCCCATGGCGATGCCGGCGAAGGTGCCGGCCTCCTCGCTGACCTGGAAGGCGCGGGCGGTGCCGATGCCGTGGGAAGCGACGCCGACCGCGAAGCCGCGGGCGGCGAAGTCGCGGATTTTCAGCGCGTTCATCAGCGGCGTGACGATCACCGAGCCGAGGATGCCGGTCAGCACCACCAGCACCGCGGCGAGGGCCGGAATGCCGCCGATCGATTCGGTCAGCGCCATGGCGATGGGTGCGGTGACGGATTTGGCTGCGACCGAGGCCAGCACCTCGCGGGGCGCGCCGAAGATCCAGGCGATGAGCACGGCAGAGCCGATGGCGGTGAGCGAGCCGGCGGTCAGGGCGGCGAGCATCGGCAGGAGGTGGCGGCGCACGGCGAAGCGGTAACGCCAGAGTGGGAGGCCCAGGGCGACGGTCGCCGGGCCGAGGAGGAAGTGGACGAACTGCGCGCCCTCGAAATAGACCGGGTAAGGGGTGCCGGTGACGAGCAGGACCGCGATCAGGAGCGATGCGGCGATCACCACCGAGTTGGCGAGCGGGTGGCGCTTGAAGTGGGCGGAGACGGCGTCGCCGGCGACGTAGGCGATGAGCGTCGCGGTGAGCCAGAGGAGCGGGGTCTGCGAAAGGTAGACCCAGATGCGGTAGAGGTCGCCGTCCGGGGTCATGCCTCGTCCCTCGCGATGCGGCCGGCGACGGCGCGGAAGGTGTAGACGGTCACGATGAGGGTGAGGACCGTGGAGACGGAGATCGCGGCGAAGATCGCCAGCCAGTTGGCGGCGATGAGGCCGGCCTGCTGGACGACGCCGACGGCGGCGGGGACGAAGAGCAGCGAGAGGTTGCGCAGGAGGGTGTCGCCGACGGCGTCGAGGCTGGCGCCGGAGTGGCCGCGGTAGAGCAGCAGCGCGAAGATCAGGCCCATCCCGAGCACCGGGCCGGGGAAGGTGAGGCCGAGGGTGCGCACCAGCACCTCGCCGGCAAGCTGGCAGGAGAAGAGCAGCGTCAGGGCGTTCAGCATGGGACCTCGCGGGAGACCGGGCCAGAGTGCCCCGGGCGGATGCGGCCCGCAAGCCGGCCGGTTGGGTCCGGCTCATGCGCCTGACGGTCAGTAGCTGATGGATTTGCCGGCCAGCCAGGCCTCGAGCGCCGGCCGGGCGCTGCGGGCATCGGCGCTGCGGACTTCATCGATGACGGCGCGGACTTCGGCGAGCTCGACCTTGCGCAGGAGCGCTTTGACCGGGCCGATCGAGGCCGGGCGCATGGAAAGGCCGCGGAAGCCGATGGCGGCCAGCGCCAGCGCCTCGATCGGACGGCCGGCATCCTCGCCGCAGAACGACAGGGGCGTGCCCTGCCGGGCGCAGCGGGTGACGATGTGCTCGAGGAACTCGAGGAAGCTCAGATTGAGCATGTCGTAGCGGCGGCGGACCAGCTCGTTCTCCCGGTCGGCGGCGAAGAAGAACTGCTTGAGGTCGTTGCCGCCGACGGAGATGAAGTCGGTGAGCCGGAAGAAGCTGTCGGGCGCGTAGGCGAGGCTCGGGGTCTCGAGCATGGCGCCGATCCTGAGCTCGCGCGGGACGATGCGGCCGAGGCCCCGCTCGCGGTCCATCTCGGCGAGGAGCAGGGCGCGGGCCGCCTCGAACTCGTCGGGGTCGGCCACGAAGGGGAACATCACCGTCAGCGGCCGGCCGTTGGCGCCGCGGATGAGCGCCTGGACCTGCATGCGCATGATGCCGGGCCGGTCGAGGCCGACGCGGACCGCCCGCCAGCCGAGCGCCGGGTTGGGCTCGTCGGCGCGCTTCATGTAGGGCAGCACCTTGTCGGAGCCGATGTCGAGGGTGCGGAACACCACCGGCTTGTCGCGGGCGGCGTCGAGGATGCGGGCGTAGAGCGCGGCGAGCTCGGTGCGCTTGGGGACGGTGGTGCGGATCAGGAACTGCAGCTCGGTGCGGAAGAGGCCGACGCCGACCGCCCCGCATTTCGGCAGGCTGGGCAGGTCCGCCATCAGGCCGGCGTTCATGTGCAGGTGGACGGTGACGCCGTCGCGGGTGGTGGCGGGCTTGTCGCGCAGGGCCTCGTACTGGGTCTGGGCCTCGTGCAGCATGTCGACCTTCTCGCGGAAGGCCTTGGCCACGGTCTCCTCCGGGCGGAGGTGGACGACCCCCTGGTCGCCGTCGACGAGGATCGCATCGCCGTTCATCGCCTCGCGGGTGATGCGCGCCGCCTGGATCACCAGCGGGATGGCGAGCGCCCGGGCGACGATCGCGGCGTGGCTGCCGACGGAGCCTTCCTCGAGGACGACGCCCCGGAGCCGGCGGCCGTAGTCGAGGAGCTCGCCCGGGCCGATGTTGCGGGCGACGAGGATGGCGTCCTCGGGCAGGTCGCGGCCGTTGTGGTCGCTGCCGGAGAGGAGCCGCAGCAGGCGGTTGGCGAGGTCGTCGAGGTCGTGCAGGCGCTCGCGCAGGTAGGGGTCGGCGGAGCGGGACATCCGGGTGCGGGTGGCGGATTGTTCCTTCTCGACCGCGACCTCGGCGGCGAGGCCGCTGTCGATGGAGGCTTCCATGCGGCGGACCCAGCCCTTGTCGTGGGCGAACATCCGGTAGGCGTTCAGGACGTCGCGGTGCTCGCCGGAGGCGGTGAGGTAGTCGGCGGCGAGCATCTGGTCGACTTCGGCGCGCAGGGCCTCGATGCCGGCGTGAAGGCGGGTGCGCTCGCGCTCGGGGTCATCGCTGATCGGGTCGGCGACGACGATCTGCGGCTCGTGCAGGACGACGACGCCTTCGGCGACGCCTTCCTGGCCGACGAGGCCGCGGACGAAAAACGGCAGCTTGTGGGGGCGGGCGCCTTCCATGGCGCCGGGGCCGACGAAGGCGCCGAGCTCGGCCATCTCGGCGATGACCATGGCGACGACCTCGAGGGCGTAGGTCTCGTCGTCGGTGTATTCGCGCGGCTCGCGATTCTGGACGACGAGGACGCCGAGGACCTCGCCGAGGCGCTGGATCGGGACGCCGAGGAAGCTCGAGAAGATCTCCTCGCCGGTCTCGGGCAGGTAGCGGAAGCCGCGGGTGTGGGAGGCGTCGCGGGTGTTGATCGGCTCGGCGGTCTCGGCGATCTGGCCGACGAGGCCCTGGCCGACGCGCAGGCGCGACTGGTGGACCGAGCCGGGGTTGAGGCCCTCGGTGGAGGAGAGCTCGAGCGTGTCGTCGCGGCGGAGATAGACCGAGCAGACCTCGGCGACGAGGCCTTCGGCCACCAGCCGAACGATGCGGTCGAGGCGTTCCTGCCCGCCCCCCGGTTCCGCCAGCGTGGCGCGGAGGCGGGTCAGCAGGACACGGCTGTCGACGGCCTCCGAATAGGGCATAGGCTCGATGAAGTCTCCGTCGGTCAACTGGCTTTATCCAGCTCGAACGCATCATGGAGCGCCTGAACCGCCAGTTCCAGATATTTGCGGTCGATGAGCACCGATACCTTGATCTCGGAGGTAGTGATGACCTTGATATTCACCCCGTCACGCGCCAGGGCCTCGAACATCCGGTGGGCGACGCCGGCCTGGCTGCGCATGCCGATGCCGACGATGGAGACCTTGGCGACGTCCTCGTCGACGTCGAGGCCGCTGTAGTCGATGACGCCGGCATCCCGTGCGGTCTCGATGGCGGCGCGGGCGCGGGGCACCTCGTCGACCGGGCAGGAGAAGGTCATGTCGGTGCGACCGTCGGCGCCGATGTTCTGCACGATCATGTCGACGTTGACCCCGCCCTCGGCCAGGGGGCCGAAGAGGGCGGCGGCGATGCCGGGGCGATCGGGGACGCCGACGACGGTCATCTTGGCCTCGTCGCGGGAATGGGCGACGCCGCTGACGACACGGCTTTCCATGATTTCCTCCTCGTCGCAGACGATGGTTCCAGGGGCATCGGTGAAGCTCGACAAGACCTGGAGCCTAACCTTGTAGCGCATCGCAAGTTCCACGCTGCGGGTCTGCAGGACCTTGGCGCCGAGGCTGGCGAGTTCCAGCATTTCCTCGTAGGCGATGCGCTCGAGCTTGCGGGCCTTGCGGGTGATGCGGGGGTCGGTGGTGTAGACGCCGTCGACGTCGGTATAGATGTCGCAGCGCTCGGCCTCGAGTGCCGCGGCGAAGGCGACGGCCGAGGTGTCCGAACCGCCGCGGCCGAGGGTGGTGATGCGGCCTTCGGGGCTGATGCCCTGGAAGCCGGCGATGACGGCGTGCAGGCCCTCGCCAAACTTGCGGATCAGGCCTTCGGTCTCGATGCTCTCGATGCGGGCTGAACCGTGGCTGGAGTTGGTGCGCAGCGGCACCTGCCAGCCCTGCCAACTCCGGGCAGGGACGCCCATTTCCTGCAAGGTAAGCGCCATCAGTCCGGCGGTGACGTTCTCGCCGGAGGCGACTACCGCGTCATATTCGCGGGCATCGTAGAGGAGGCTGGTCTGGCGCACCCAGCCGACGAGTTCGTTGGTCTTGCCCGACATGGCGGAGACGACGACGGCGACGTCGTAGCCGCGGTCGACCTCGCGCTTGACCTTGGTGGCCGCATTGCGGATGCGGTCGAGGTCGGCCACGCTGGTGCCGCCGAATTTCATCACCAGCCGGGGCATCGGAACCTGCCTGTAACTGCCGAACGCCGGTCTCTTAGGGCGTTCGCCCGGCGCCTTCAAGCGACGCCCGGCCGGGATTAAGCTCGGGCGTGACCGGGCCCCATCTGGGCGCGCGGGAGCCGCTTGCATCGATTCAGAAGTCGAGGCTGATCCGGCGGGTGAGGCCGATGCCGACACGGTACTGGTCGGCCGAGCCCTGCTCGACGATGGGCGAGTCGGCCGCGTCGTTCACGAGACGATCCCAGGACGCCGAGCCCTCGACCCCCCAGCGCTCGTTGAAGAGATAGCGCGCCCCGAGGACGACGCCGCCGGAGATGAGGCCGCCGTCGGCATCGTAGGCCGGCAGGTTGCCGTTCTTGGCGGACTCCTGCGGCGAGATGCCGAAATAGGTGTTGGCGAAGCGGCTGGAGCCGAAGTTCAGCCGCGGCCCGAGGGTCAGCGTCAGGCCATCGACGGGATAGGCGATGGCGTCGGCCCCGACGTCGCCGACCCAGGCGTTGCTGCCGATGATGCCGTAGCGCACGTCCGCGAACACCCGGTAGTTGCGCTGCTCGTAGCCGAGGCCGAGCCCGGCCTCGAAGCCCCAGGGAATGTTGTCGAGTCCCTTGATCTCGTCGTAGTCGTTGGAGTCCCGCCCCGGCAGGTAGCGCACCGAGGTCTGCAGCCCGAGCCCGGTGCGGAAGCCGACGGTACGGCTCGACCCGAACTCGAAGCCGTTGGGCAGGCGCACGTAGTCGAGCTTCAGATCGAAGCTCGGGCCGACCTCGTACTCGTCGGAGCCGTAGTAGGCCGGGCTGACGTCGACGCCGGCTCCGAGGGTGGTGACGAAATCGGGCGTCTGCGCGTCGAAGGCGCCGCCCGCCGCGAGAAAGCCCGGCAGCGGCAGGCCCGCATCCGAGAAGCCGCCGGTGGACGCCGGCGACACCGTCTGGCCGAAGCCGGGGATCGGGCCCTGCGGCTCGGTGGTCAGCGGCACCGCGGTCACGACATCGCCGCCGGAAAGCGCCGCGCCGCCAACGGAGGGGCCGGGCGCCTGAGCCTGCGCCGCGGTGGCCAGCGCCAGCACCGAGGCCGCCACGGGCACAAGCAGCCCGGTGCGGCGGAGGACATTCGGCGTCGGGCGAGCGGTCCGCGAGAATCGGGTTCGGTTCATCCTTGGGAGTTTAGTGGAGAACCTTAACAATGTCTAAGTGCTAGGCCGAGAAATTAGGAATTTCGACGCGCGGGTGCCCCGCCGCCGGCTGCATCGGCCAGGAGGCGGCGGACGGTGGCGAGGTCGACATCGCGGGCCACGAAGGCGTCGCCGACATTGCGGACGAGGATGAAGGCGATCCGGCCATCGCGGACCTTCTTGTCCTGGCCCATCAGCGCCACCAGCGCCTCGGCGTCGGGCAGCGCGCCCGGGATGTCGGCGAGGCTGCGTTTCATGCCCATGGCGGCGAGGTGCGCGGCCACCCGGCTGGGCGCTTCCTGCGGGCAGAGGCCGAGGCGGGCGGAGAGGTCGAAGGCGAGCTGGCAGCCGATCGCCACCGCTTCGCCGTGGAGCAGGCGGTCGGAGTAGCCGGTTGCCGCCTCGAGAGCATGGCCGAAGGTATGCCCGAGGTTGAGCAGCGCCCGGTCGCCCTCCTCGGTCTCGTCGCGGGCGACGATCTCGGCCTTCATCTCGCAGGAGCGGCGGACGGCGTGCTGGCGGGCGGCGGGGTCGCCGGCCTTGAGGTCCTGGGCGTTGACCTCGAGCCAGGCGAAGAAGTCGGCGTCGCCGAGGAGGCCGTACTTCGCCACCTCGCCATAGCCGGCGAGGAAGTCGCGCTCGGGGAGCGTGTCGAGAAGGGCGGTGTCGGCGAGCACCAGGCGCGGCTGATGGAAGGCGCCGATCAGGTTCTTGCCCTGCCGGGAGTTGATGCCGGTCTTGCCGCCGACGGAACTGTCGACCTGGGCGAGGAGCGTCGTCGGGATCTGCACGAAGCCGACGCCCCGGCGGAGGATGGCGGCCGCAAAGCCACCGAGGTCGCCGATGACCCCGCCGCCGAAAGCCACCACGAGATCGTCACGGGCGACCTTCTCGGCGATCAGCCATTCGACCGCGGCCTCGAGCGAGCCCCAGCCCTTGCTGGCCTCGCCGGGCTCGAGCGCCAGGACGCTGGCCTCGACGCCGGCGTCGGCGAGGCCGGCGCGGAGGGCGGCGAGGTGGAGCGAGGCCACCCGCGCCTCGGTGAGGATCGCCACCCGAGGCCGGCGAAGAAACGGAGCGATCTCGGCGCCGGCGCGGGCGATCAGCCCGGGACCGATGCGGATGCCGTAGCTGCGGGCGCCGAGGGCGACGGGAACTGTCTCGGGGGTCATGGCATCTCCAGGCTCGGGCGGCCGGCAACCCGGGAGCTGTCCCAGTCGGCGACGGCCGCGACGATCGCGCGGGCCATCGCCTCGTGACTGGCGCCGCGGCGGCTGTCGACGATAACGTCCGCCTCGGCATAGATAGGCGAGCGGCGGCGGGAGAGGTCCTCGAGGACCGCGCGCGCGTCCGGCGCCTGCAGGAGCGGACGGCCCGGGCGGTCGCGCACCCGGTCCCAGAGCAGGTCGAGATCGGCGCGCAGCCAGACCGAGGTGGCGCGGCGCTTGATCTCGGCGCGGGTGCGCGGCTCGATGAAGGCGCCGCCGCCGGTGGCGAGCACGCCAGGGCGTTCGTTGAGAAGCCGGGCGATCACCCGGCGCTCGCCGTCGCGGAAGGCGGGCTCGCCCAAGGTGGCGAAGATCTCGGGGATCGACATGCCGGCGGCCGCGGCGATCTCGGCATCGGAATCGGTGAACGGCACCGAGAGCAGGGTCGCGAGGCGCTTTCCGACGCTGGACTTGCCGGCACCCATCAGCCCGACCAGAACGAGCGTGCGTCGCAGGCGCGGCACGGCAGGACCCGGGTTCGGGTGGGGTGGCGACGACGGTTCGATCATCCCAATTGCCGTATGGCCGCGCCCGAGGTAAGGTCTCGAAGAGGCGATCGCGGCGGTGAACCCCCGTGATTGAACAGTTCACGATGCGGCGTCAAGCCGGCACGGGCAGAGCAGGTCGATATGCGGATGATCTTGCGAATAGTGCTTTATCTGGTGGTCGTGGCAGCCGTGGGTCTGGTGGGACTTGCGATCTTCTCCGATCTGCCGGCCCCGCAACGCGAAGTCGAAGTGCCGGTCGAGGCGAAGTGAACGCAGGCGCGGCGCTCATCGCGGGCCTCATGGCCGGCGCGTTCGCCGCAGCGCATCCGGGTGCCGCTGCCGAGCCGCGCAGCGCCATCCCATGGCTCTCGCAGAGCATCGAGATCGAGGCGACCCCGCCGCCGCTGAGCCGGAAGGCGGGCCAGGCGGGGACGAGCGGCCCCGACACGATCACGGTCACTCCGCTCGGGAGCGTCAGCCGCGACGCCGTGGGTCTGCTGCCGCCGGAGGCGACCGGCTTCTCGCGGGCGCTCTGGGGGCCGGATTCGGCGGCGACAGTGCGGGAGCTCATCGCCACCCACGACGACCAGGGCGTGCCGGCGGCGCGGGGACTGTTCCACCGGCTGCTGCTGGCCGAGGCCGACCCGCCCCGCGCCGGGGACGGGAGTTCGGTGCTGGTGGCGCGGATCGACCGGCTGCTCGAGATCGGGTCGCTTGAGGAGGCCGGCGCCCTGATCGAGCGAGCCGGGCCGGATTCGCCGGAGCTTTTCCGGCGCTGGTTCGATGTCGGGCTCCTGCTCGACGAGGCCGGGCCACCCTGCGCGGCACTGCGGCAGAATCCGTCGCTGTCGCCGACGCTGCCGGCGCGGGTGTTCTGCCTGGCCCGGGGCGGCGACTGGAACGCCGCGGAGATCACGCTGACGCTTGGCGAGGAGGTCGGATCGATCCCGTCCGACGAGCAGGCGCTTCTGGCCCGGTTCCTGGATCCGGAGATCTTCGAGGAGGAGGAGCAGCCGCCGGTGCCCGAGCCGTTGACCGCGCTCGACTTCCTGATGCGCGAGGCGGTGGCGCTGCCGCGGCCGGCAGGTCCGCTGCCGCTGGCGTTTCTCCATGCGGATCTCGGGGAGCATGTGCCGATGCGCACCCGCATCGACGCCGCGGAAAGGCTGACGATTTCGGGGGCGGTCGGGGTTCGCGAGCTGCTCGCGGCCTACCGTTCGGGCGAGCCCGCAGCGTCGGGCGGGCTCTGGGACCGGGCGACCGCAGTGCAGGCGCTCGATGCGGCGCTGGCGGACGGGTCGCCGGCGGCGGTCGGGCCGGCGCTCGTCGCCGCCGATGCGGCACTGACGGCACGCGGGCTGCGGGTGGCGCTGGCGCAGGGCTATCATCTCGATCTCGCCCGGCTCGATGCGGCATCGCTTTCGGAGCCGGCGCGGCAATCGACGGTGGAACTGCTGCTGCTGGCCGGGTCGCTCGATGCGGCCGGGCGCGCCGCCGGAGGGCAGCGGGACGCGCGGATGCGGGCGCTCTTCGCCATCGCCGGTGCAGACGAGGCGCCGGGGGCGATCCAGGAGGAGAAGCTGGCGGCGGCCCTGGCCGGGCTCAATACCGACACGCCGGCGGATGACCGCGAGGAGCGGCTGGCGGCGATGCTGGCCGGCGGACGGCAGGGGCAGGCGATCCTGTCGGCGCTCGATCTGGTGCAGGCGGGACCGAACGTGGACCCGCCGGCGCTCAGGGCCGCCGTGCTCACGATGCGGCTCGCCGGGCAGACGGCGAGCGCGCGCAAGATCGCGCTGCAGTCGCTGCTGACGGCCCGGTGATGGCGGAGGCCGGAACCTGGCTCGAGCGATTTCTCGAGGCGATCCAGGCGGAACGAGATGCGTCGCGCAACACCCTCCTGGCCTATGCGCGCGACCTCGACGATTTTGCCGCATTCCTGAAGGCGAGGGATCGGGACTACACCTGTGCGGGACGGGCGGATATCGAGGCGTACCTGGTGGACCAAGCCGAGCGGGGCATGGCGCAGACGACCCGGGCGCGGCGGCTTTCGGCGATCCGGCAGCTCTACCGCTTCGCGTTTCTCGAAGGCTGGCGGACCGACGATCCGGCGGCGTTGATCAAGGGGCCGAAGCGGCAGCGCAACCTCCCCGGGAGCCTGAGCGAGACCGACGTCGACCGGCTGCTCGCGGCGGCCGCGACGCTGGGGCGAAGGCCGGAGGAGCGGCTGCGCGACACCTGCCTGATGCAGCTTCTCTATGCGACCGGGCTGCGGGTGAGCGAGCTGGTGTCGTTGCCGCTGGCGGCGGCGCGGGGCGATCCGCGGATGATCCTAGTACGCGGCAAGGGCGGGCGGGAGCGGATGGTGCCGCTGTCGCCGCCGGCGCGGGTGGCGCTCGCCGCATGGCTCGCGCATCTCGACGGCGCGGCGAAAGGCGGGCTGGCCCGGCCGCGCTCGCCGCACCTGTTTCCGGCGCGGGGGCGGCGGGGGCACATGACACGGGAGCGGTTCTTCCTGCTGGTGAAGGATCTGGCGCGGCTGGCCGGGCTCGATCCGGCCGGGATCTCGCCGCACACGCTGCGGCATGCCTTCGCCACGCATCTGCTGGCGCACGGCGCCGACCTGCGGGTGATCCAGACGCTGCTCGGCCATGCCAGCATCGCCACCACCGAGATCTACACCCACGTGCTCGATGCGCGGCTGCGCGAGCTGGTGCTGGAGAAGCACCCGCTGGCGGAGACCGGCGCGGCGCTTGAAGCGGACCGCGCCTGACCGCATAACGCTCTGGCCCTTCGCCATGTGATGAGGACACCATGGACCCGCTGACCGAGGCCCCGCCCCTTCTGTTTCTCTGGGGCGTCGGTGCCGCGATCCTCGTGCTGCTGGTTCTCTCGGCGCTGTTTTCCGGATCCGAGACCGCACTGACCACCGCCAGCCGCGGCAAGCTGCATGCGCTCGCCGAAAAGGGCGAGCGGGGAGCGGGTACCGCGCTAAATCTGATCGAGGACAAGGAACGGCTGATCGGAGCCATCCTGCTCGGCAACAACCTCGTCAACATCCTGGCGACGTCGCTTGCGACGATGCTGTTCACCCGGCTGCTGGGAGACAGCGCCGTGGTGGTGGCGACGCTGGTGATGACGGCACTGGTTCTGGTCTTCGCCGAGGTGATGCCCAAGACCTACGCGATCACCAGCCCGGAGACGATGGCAACGCGGGTGGCCGGGTTAATCCGGGCGCTGGTGGGCGTGCTTTCGCCGGTGGTGAACATGGTCCGGGCCTTCGTGCGGCTGGTACTGCGGCTCTTCGGGGTGGAGACCGATCCCAAGGCGAACTTCCTCGCCGCACAGGAGGAGATCGCAGGGGCGATCGCCCTCGGCCATTCGGAAGGTTTCGTGGAAAAGGCAGACAGGGACCGGCTGCTCGGAGCGCTCGATCTCGGACAGCGCCAGGTCGAGGAGGTGATGATGCACCGCCGCGACATCGAGATGATCGACGCCGAGGCGGACCCGGTGGAAATCCTCGAACAGGCGATCAATTCGCCGCACACCCGGATCCCGATCTTCCGCGGAGAGCCGGAGAACATCGTCGGGGTGATCCACGCGAAGGACCTGTCGCGGGCGGTTCACCGCTTCGTGCAGGAGAACCGCGGGGGTCAGGGGGCGCTGGTGGGGTTCGACATCATGGACGTGGCGATGGAGCCCTACTTCGTGCCGGAGTCGACATCGCTCGACGAGCAGATGCGGGAGTTTCTGAAGCGGCGGTCGCATTTCGCGCTGGTGGTAGACGAGTACGGGGCGCTGCAGGGGCTGATCACCCTCGAGGACATCATCGAGGAGATCGTCGGCGACATCGCCGACGAACACGACGTCGAGACGCCGGCGGGGATCGAGACGCAGCCGGACGGGTCGGTGGAGGTCGAGGGGGCGGTGACGATCCGGGACCTCAACCGCGCCTGCGACTGGGCGCTGCCGGACGAGGAGGCGAACACCATCGCCGGCCTCGTCATCCACGAGGCGCAGGCGATCCCCAACGAGGGGCAGGTGTTCAGCTTCCACGGCTTCCGGTTCGAGGTGCTGGGGCGGGAGAACAACCGGCTGACGCGGATCAGGCTGCGCAAGCTGAGCTGAGCGCGGAGCGGTGCGCATAGGGGGCTGCACACTGTGTGCAGCCTACTCAACCTATTGAAATAAAAAGGCAACCGGCGCGCAGATTCATCTTGCGTTAACGGGTCAAGAAATCGAGGGCGCTGCACGGAATGCAGCGGAATGCTGATATCATAGCATTTGTCGGAAGCGGTTTTCGGAGATACTGTCACGTTCTGTCCGGGCTTCCCGCAAGTCTCAGGACGAGACTACCGGCTTCGAAGGAGATGGCCGCGGCCTTGGGCCTGCGGCAGTCTGTTTCTGCAAAAACGACCATAAAACCATGAGGAAACGCCATGAACGCCTTCCGGCGACCGCATTTTCCGTGCCTGCTGTTTTCGGGTCTCATCGGCGCCTCGGGTCTTGCGCCCGCGCAGGCCTTCGACCTTCGGTCGAGCCCTCCCCCGGTAGCCACGCCGGCCCAACCGGCCGCAGCCTTGCCCCATATCCCGCGGCCTCGCGCGGGAGGGCAAGCCTCCGCGGCCGCGACGCCTGCGCCCTGCGGCACGGCGAACCGGGCCGGCCCGGCGGCGCGGCCGCGACCTGCGCCGGTGGCGGCCGGCTGCGAAGATGCGGCAGGGCTGGCCGCGACCGACCTCGATGTCGCGCTTCCAGCGGGAACCGAACTGGTCGACGCGACCCTGCCGGCGGAGTAAGTTGACGAAATGCGATGGCCCTTCATGGCTGGCGCGGACGGCGGCAGCCAGAACGGGGCTGGGATGGAAACCGTACGGAGCGAGGATGGCACGCCGGTCGCCTTCGACCGCGGCGGCGACGGGCCGAACCTGGTGCTCGTCCACGGCACCGCGGCGGGACATACCCGCTGGGCGAACGTCCGACCGGACCTCGAGCGCGACTTCACCGTTATCGCGGTGGACCGGCGGGGCCGCGGCGGCAGTGGCGACGGCGACCGTTACGCCATCGACCGCGAGGCCGAGGACATCGCGGCGGTGGTGCGCGGGCTGGAGCCGCCGGTGCTGCTTTTCGGGCATTCCTATGGCGGGATCTGCGCACTCGAGGCGGCGCTGCGGGTCGAGGCGCTGGCCGGGCTGATCCTCTACGAGCCGCCGATCCTCGAAGGGCGGGCGGTGCCGGCGGAGAAAGTCGCGCGGCTGGAGGCGATGCTGGCCGAGGGCGACCGCGAGGGCGTGCTGGTTGGCTTCATGGGTGGAATCGTCGGGGTGCCGCCGGCGCAGATCGAGATCCTGCGGGCGTCGCCGGCCTGGCCGGAGCGCCTGGCGGCGGCGCATACCCTGCCCCGCGAGACCCGGGCGGTCGACGACTACGAGCTCGACGCGGCGCGGGTTGGGCGCCTCGACCTGCCGGTGCTGCTGCTCCGCGGCGGCGACAGCCCGCCCTTCTTCAGCGACGGGATCCGGCGGCTGGAGGCCGCGCTGCCCGACGCCCGCACGGTGGTGATGCCCGGGCAGCAGCACATCGCCATGGATACCGCGCCGGAGATGGTGACCGGCGCGGTACGAGCGTTCTGGCGCGAGATCAGCGGCCCTTGAACAGGCTGCCGAGGATCCCCCTCACCAGAGCCTGGCCTTGACGGGAGTTGAGCTGCTTGACCGCGGCGCGGGCGAGTTCGGAGGTTATCGAGGGTTCGGACCGGGTGCTGCGGGTCGAGCGGGCGGGCTCGTAGCGGCGGGCCTGCTTCAGCTCGGCATCGCGGGCCTCGGCCTGTTTCAGCATCTCCTCGGCCATCGCCGCTTCCTGCGCAGCCTTGTCGGCGCGGGCGGCAAGGATCTCCTGGGCGGATTCGCGGTCGACGGCTTGATCGTAGCGGCCGGCGACGGGCGAGGCGGCCATCGTCTCGCGGCGCTCGGCGTCCGTAACCGGACCCATGCGCGAACTCGGCGGGCGGATCAGGGTGCGGCTGACCATGGCGGGGACGCCCTTGGCCTCGAGAAGCGAGACCACGGCCTCGCCGGTGCCGACCTCGCGGATCGCGGTCTCGGTGTCGAAGTCGGGGTTGGGGCGGAAGGTCTCGGCGGCCTGTTTCAGCGCCTTGGCGTCGCGGGGAGTGAAGGCGCGGAGGGCGTGCTGGATGCGATTGCCGAGCTGGGAGAGCACGTCGGAGGGGACGTCGTCGGGGTTCTGGGTGCAGAAGTAGACGCCAACGCCCTTGGAGCGGATCAGGCGGACCACCTGGAGGACTTTTTCGAGAAGCGCCTTGGGGGCCTCGTTGAAGAGGAGATGCGCTTCGTCGAAGAAGAAGACGAGCACGGGCTTCTCCGGGTCGCCGACCTCGGGGAGTTCCTCGAAGAGCTCCGACATCAGCCAGAGGAGGAACATCGCGTAGAGCCGCGGCGAGCGCATGAGCTGGTCGGACATCAGCACGTTGATGCGGCCGAGGCCGCCGTCGGTGGCGATGAGGTCCTTGAGGTCCAACGCCGGCTCGCCGAGAAAACCGGCGGCGCCCTGGTTCTCGAGGACGAGGAGCGCGCGCTGGATGGCACCGAGGGACGCGGTAGCGATGTTGCCGTAGGTCCGGCCGACCTCGGAGGCGTTGTCGCCGAGCCAGACCAGCATCGCCTGGAGATCCTTGAGGTCGACGAGGGCGAGGCCCTGCTCGTCGGCGACGCGGAAGGCGATGTTTAGGATGCCTTCCTGGGCCTCGGAAAGCTCCATCATCCGGGCGAGCATCAGCGGGCCCATCTCGGTGACAGTGGTCCGGACCGGGTGGCCCTCCTTGCCGAAGAGGTCCCAGAAGACCACCGGGAAGGCGCGGTAGCCGTAACCTTCCATGCCGATCTGGTCGGCGCGCTTCATCAGCGCGTCGTTGGCCTTGCCTTCCGGGTCGCCGGGGCGGGAGAGGCCGGAGATGTCGCCCTTCACGTCCTGGATCACCACCGGCACGCCGGCGGCGGAGAGGCCCTCGGCGAGGATCTGCAGGGTGACGGTCTTGCCGGTGCCGGTGGCGCCGGTGATCAGGCCGTGGCGGTTTGCGTAGTGGAGCAAGAGGTTACGGGCTTCGGCATAGTCCCTGCCGCCGCCCCCCACGAAGATCGCGTCGTCAGTCATGGGGACGGGGCTCCGCGCATTGTCGAGAATTTTCAGATCATATTAGGCATTGGCCCCTAGAGTGCAACGTATCCGGAGGTCTCCGGGCCGTCGGATTCGTCTCTTCCTCGCTGTTGAAACTGGCCGCGGAGGCAACTCCGCGGCTTTTTTTCGATCACATTTCGCCTTGACGCGCACGGCACTTGCGGGCGTCGCTTGACCCGCAATCTCATCCATCGTAGCGTCCGCCGCATCGTTCGGCCAGTCCGACAGGGAAATCGCGAAAGCGGGGGAAAGGGTACCTTTACGGTGCCCTTTTCACTTGGGCGAGAGCCTTCTGCCGCGCGTCCGTGCCACCGGTTGACAGCCGGGGCCGGGAATGACACTCCCGCTCTACGCAATCAGAAGGGGATGCGAGCAGCCGATGCAACCGATCCGTCAAAGCCTGATTCTGGCAGCCCTCGGCCTGGCGCTGGCGGCGCCCGTCGCAGCACAGGATACCGCCCCCACAGCGCCCGCCGCCGACGCACCGGCCGCCGAGGCGCCGGCCACGCCTGCCGCGGAGGCACCTGCAGCGGACCAGCCCGCGGCGGACCAGCCGGCGGCGGATCAGCCGGCGGCCCCGGCCGGCGACGCGACGGCGCCTGCGGACGGTGCGGCGGCGACGCCGCCGCAGCCGGAGGTCATGGAGATCGTCCGCGACAAGTTCGGCGACTGGGAAGTCCGCTGCGCGCCCCAGGGCAACGAGTGCTTCATGTATCAGCTCGCCCTCGACGCCCAGAAGAACCCGGTGGCGGAGGTCAGCATCCTGAAGCTGCCCGAGCAGGCCGAGGCGACCTCGGGCGTGACCGTGGTGACCCCGCTCGGGACGCTGCTGACCGCCGGCGTGGTGCTGCAGGTCGACAACGGCGAGAAGCGGCAGTACCCGTTCGCCTGGTGCAGCCAGGTCGGCTGCTTCGCCCGCTTCGGGCTCAACAAGCCGGCCACCGACGGGATGAAGCGCGGCAAGGCCGCCAACATCACCCTGATCTCGGTCGGCCAGCCGGAGCAGCCGGTGACGCTGGCGCTGTCGCTCTCGGGCTTCACCGCCGCCTACGATTCGCTCGAGGTCCCGACCCCGCCGGCAGCGCCGGCAGCGGGTGCGCCCGCGGCAGCGGCGCCGGCGGCGCCCGAGGCGGTCGCCCCCCTGGCGGCGCCGCAGAACTGAGGCGCTGGGCTCAGGGCATCGCCCTGAGCACCAGCACCGCGTTCAGCCCGCCGAAGGCGAAGGCGTTGGTCATCGCGGCCGTCACCTTCGCCTCGCGGGCGATGTTCGGTACCACGTCGAGGTCGCACTCGGGGTCGGGCGCGCCGAAGTTGATCGTTGGCGCGATAACCCCGTCGCGGAGCGCCATCAGGCAGGCGAGGAGTTCCACCGCGCCGGTGCCGCCGATCAGGTGGCCGTGCATCGACTTCGTTGACGAGATCATCAGCCGGTCGGCATGGGCGCCGAAGACCTCCCGCACCGCGGCGCATTCGGTCTTGTCGTTCGCGGTCGTCCCGGTGCCGTGGGCGTTGATGTAGCCGATCTCCTCCGCGGCGATGCCGGCGTCGCGCAGGGCCCCGCGCATCGCGCGCACCGCGCCGGTCATGTTCGGGGTGACGATGTCGGAGGCGTCGGAGGTCATCGCGAAGCCGGTGACCTCGGCGAGGATCTCCGCACCCCGGGCGCAAGCGTGCTCGTAGGACTCGAAGACGAAGACCGCCGCACCCTCGCCCTGCACCATGCCGTTGCGGTCGAGCGAGAACGGCCGGCAGCCGTCCTTGGACATCACGCGCAAGCCCTCCCAGGCCTTGATGCCGCCGAAGCAGAGCATGCTCTCGCTGCCGCCGGTCAGGACCACGTCGGCCTGGCCGGAACGGACCAGCATCATCGCCTGGCCCATGGCGTGGTTGGACGAGGCGCAGGCGGTGGCGACCGTGTAGCTCGGGCCCTGGAGGTTGTGGGTCATCGAGACGTGGCTGGCGGCGGCGTTGTTCATCAGCCGCGGCACCACGAAGGGATGCACGCGGTTCTTGCCCTCCTGGTAGACGAGCCGGTAGTTTTCGTCCTGGGTCTGCAGGCCGCCGCCCGAGGTGCCGAGGACGACGCCGGCGCGCTCGGCCAGTTCGCCCGCGAAGGTGAGGCCCGACTGCGCCACCGCTTCGCGGGCAGAGAGCAGCGCGAACTGGGTGAACTTGTCGTAGAGCGTCAGCTCCTGCCGACCGAAATGCTCCTCGGGACGGTAGCCGCGGATCTGGCCGCCGATGGCGATCGACAGGCGCTCGACGTCCTCGAAGTCGAGGGCGCCGATGCCGGAGCGGCCCTCCCGCATCGCCGTCATCGTCTCGTCCGCCGTCCGGCCGAGCGCGTTGAAGGCCCCCCGGCCGGTGATGACGACCCTCGAACCGGCCACGCTACTTCTGGGCCGCGATCAGGGACTCCACCGCGCGGACCATGGTATCGACGGTGCTGATGTCGAACTCGGACTTGCTGGGCTCGTTGGCGTTGAATGGCACCTGGATGTCGAACGCCTCCTCGATGGCGAAGACCGTCTCGACGAGGCCGAGCGAGTCAATCCCGAGATCCGGCAGCGTCGCGCCGCCCTGCACGTCGGCCGGCGCGAGCACCGCCTGCTCGGCCAGGATCGCGATCACCTTGTCCCGCACGGTGTCCCTGACGGCGTCGGACATGAACCCTCCGTAACCTGTTGGCGACGGTCTAATCTGTCGCATCCGGATTGGAAACGGCTTTCTGACCCGCTTCGAACCGCGAGAGCAGGCGGGGCAATCGCCTGAGGGCCTTGTACATCTCGACGTTCTGGTCCATCCGCACCGCCGGAAAGCCCATCATGATCTTGTTGTCGGCAACGTGGCTGCTGACCCCGGAATTGCCGGTTATCACGACGTTGTTGCCGATCCGCAGGTGGTCGGCGACCCCGGCCTTGCCGCCCAGCACCACCCGATCTCCGATCACCGTCGAACCGGCGACGCCGGACTGGCCACAGAGTAGGCAGGTGCGGCCGATCCGGACGTTGTGGCCGATCTGGACATGGTTGTCGATCTTGGTGCCGTCGCCCACCGTGGTGTCGGCGATGGTGCCGCGGTCGATGCAGCTGCAGGCGCCGATCTCGACGTCGTCGCCGATCACCACCGAGCCCAGCGAATTGATCCGGACGTATTCGTCCTGCTCCTCCGCCTTGACCGCGCCGGTGGCCCGGGCCTCCTCGACCAGTCCCGGCGTCGGCGTCACGTAGGAGAAGCCGTCGGCGCCGAGCACCGCCCCCGGCTGCGCGATGAAACGGTCTCCGATCCGCACCCGCGCGCCGATATGGACATGGTTAAAGAGGAGCGCGTCGCGGCCGATCACTGCGTCCTCGGCGATGGAGACATGGCTGAGGATCCGCGCGCCCACACCGATGCGGACCCGGGCGCCAATGAAGACGAAGGGCCCGACCGCAGCACCTGGGCCAATCTCCGCCGTCGGGTCGATCACCGCGCTGGGGTGGGTGCCTGAGGCAATCTCCGGAGCCCGCTCGAAGGCCCGGCCGATGCCCGCCAGCACGTAGCGCGCCCGCGGCGCCAGGATCGCGGCCTCGAGCCCCAGCGCCTGCCAGTCCGCACCGGGCCAGAGGATCGCAGCCCGGGCCTGTCCGCGGGAGAGCTCGCCGGCAAATGACGGCTGCATGGCCAGTGCGATCTGGTCGGCGGCGGCAGCGCCCGGCTCGGCGGCGCCGGCCACGGTAAGCGCCGTGTCGCCAACGGCTTCGGCGTCGAGCGCACGGGCTAGCTCGGCGATGCTGATCACGGAAGCCCCCTCCCCGCCGGTTCGCGCCCGGCCTGCTATCGCCGGTGCGTCAGCCCTGTGCCGCCGGCAAGGTCACCCCCGCAGCCTCCAGTGCGTCGAAGACCTGTGCGTCCCGCCCGTATACGTCGGGTCGGTAACGGGCGGCGCCGGTGTCGTCGAAGGTGACGGTCCGGTAGACGATATGCACCGGGATCGGCCGGTCGAGGGTGATCCCGCGCTCCTTGCCACTGGCGCGAAGCTCGGCATAGCGGGTGTCGGGATCGGGCACCTGGCCGGTCAGCACGATATGGGCGAGCTCGACCGGCTTCTCGAGGCGGATGCAGCCGTTGGAGTAGGCGCGCACGTCGCGAGCGAAGAGCTCGCGGTGCGGGGTGTCGTGCATGTAGACCGAGTGCTGGTTCGGGAACAGGAACTTCACCTCACCCAACGCATTATCGTCGCTCGGCCGCTGCTTGATCCGGAAGGGAAAATTCTCCGGCGTGTACTGGGTGAAGTCGACGAGCTTGGGGTTGATCACCGTGCCGCCGCGGGTCATCAGGTCGATGCCCTGGTTCTTCAGGACCATCGGATTGCGCTGCAGCTTCGGCAGGTAGTCTCGGATCGCGATCGAGTCCGGGATGTGCCAGGAGGGGTTCACCACCATGGTCTTCATCACGCCGTCGAACTCCGGGGTCTCGGTGACGTGGGTCTTGCCGACCACCACCTTCGAGCTCCAGGTCGGCGCGCCGCCGTCGTAGAGCGTCACCTTGAAGTCGGGAATGTTGACGAGGAGGTAGCGCGCGCCCGGGTCGCCGCTCATCCAGCGCACGCGCTCGAGGTTCACCACCACCTGCGCCAGCCGGGTCTCTACCGGCGCATTGACGGCGGCGAGGGTCATCGACCCAACCACCCCGTCGTCGTTGAGACCGTAGTCGCTCTGGAACTGCCGCACCGAGTCCGCGAGGGACTCGTCGAAGGCGGTGCCGGCAAGTTCGCTCTCGGGCACCACGTAGCCGAGCCGCGCCAGGCGGGCGCGCAGGTCCGCCACCCGCGGGCTGCTCTCGCCCGGGTGCAGCGTCGGCCCGTCGGGCACGGCCGGCCCCCACGAAGCGCCCTGGGCGAGGACCTCGAGCCGGGCCTTCTCGGCAATCAGGCGGGCATAGTCGGGATCTGCCGGCTGCAAGCCGGCCAGCGCCTCGGCCACCGTCTGCGACGACAGCGGCGCCATGAGCGTCGCTGCCGCCGGCCGCTTCGGCGTGCGGGTGATCTCGGAATTGACTTTGGAGGGCCTCAGGATTCCGGTCGAAAGATCGGTCGCGTAGCGCAGATAGGCTTGCATCGCCGCGACCTCGCGGCGGGCGCGTTCGGCCGGATCGGACGCTGGCGCCTCCGCGGCGATGGTCTCGACGCGGTAGCGGCCGGGCGGCAGCCCCTGCGCCGCGCTGTCCTCGAGCGTGGCCGCGAGCACCTCGGCATGGTCGGACTCGGTCCAATACGGTGCGTCGTCGCGGGCCGCGTAGAACTGCCGGATCGCCGCTCCATCGCCGAGGTCGGCGGTGGCAGCGTTAAGGCCGGCTCGGAACGCCGCGGCTTCCGGGGATAGCGCCGGGGCGGCGATTGCCGACGGCGCGTCGGTGGCCGGAAGGATCTCAACGGGCGCCTCAGCCCAGGCGGCGGCGCCCAGGCCGGAGGCGAGGGCTGCAAGCAGCAGCCGGGTTTTGGGGGTGGAGGTCATGCCTGTCTCGTGAGCTGCTCTATTTTCCCATAGGGTAAACCTTACGGGACTCAGGAACAAGCGGCATGGCCGGAACGTTTTTTTTACCATTTCAAGCCTAAGCGTTCGTAAATACCCCGACCGGCGGAAATCCGCCCATCCGACAGGAGCCACAGTTACCAAGCTTGGAAAAAAGGCTTCGCTGTGGCATCAGAATCACAGGGGCGCGGAAAGACAAAGTCGCTCAGGCAGGCAAAAAAATCGAGGCAGTATATCATGGACAGTGAGAATTTTCGGCCGTCGCGCCGAGCGATCCTGGGCGTCTTTGCGGGACTCTGCGCGGTTGCGGCTGCGCCGGTCTATGCCAAGGCCCCGGGTTTCCTTCGCGGGGCGGGCGATGTGCGGCGGGTGCGGATGTATAGCCAGCGGACCGGCGAGTCACTCGACACCGTCTATTTCGCCAACGGCCGCTACATCCCTGAGGCGATCACGGAGATTAGCTACTTCATGCGCGACTGGCGCCAGAACCAGGTGATGAAGTACGACCCGCACAACGTCGACAACATCGCAGCCACGCTGCGGCTGATGGACACCGACGAGCCCTACCTGATGATCTCCGGCTACCGCACACCGCAGACCAACCGGATGCTGAAGGGCGCGGCCTCCCACTCCTACCACCTGCGCGCCATGGCGGCCGACCTGCGGCTGAAGGGCCGCAGCGTCAAGCAGATTTCCGGCGCCGCCTTCGCCTGCAACGGCGGCGGGGTGGGGATCTACAACCGCTCGAACTTCGTCCACATGGATTGCGGCCCGGTCCGCTCCTGGCACGGCTGAGGGTTTCGCCCGTTTCTGACGGACTGAGCGATCGCTTCCCTGCGGGCCTTGCCGATCGGCAAGGCCCGCAGGCGCTTTACGGGCGGATCGTGCCGTCTCCGTCCACGAGGTACTTGAAGCTCGTCAGCTGCTCGGCCCCCACCGGACCGCGGGCGTGCAGCTTGCCGGTGGCGATGCCGATCTCGGCGCCCATGCCGAACTCGCCGCCGTCGGCGAACTGGGTCGAGGCGTTGCGCATCAGGATGGCGCTGTCGAGGCGCTGGAAGAAGCGGTCGGCCGCCGCGTCGTCCTCGGTGAGGATGCAGTCGGTGTGCTGCGAGCCATAGCGGCGGATATGGGCGATGGCGCCGTCGACGCCGTCCACCACCTTCGCGGCGATCACCATGTCGAGGAACTCCCGGCCCCAGTCCTCGCGTGCGGCCGGGATGACACCGGGAATGTCGAGGAGCGTCTCGTCGCCGCGGACCTCGACGCCGGCTTCCACGAGGTCGGTGAGGAACGGCGCGCCTTCGGCTTCCCAGAACGCGCGATCGATCAGCAGGCATTCCGCAGCGCCGCAGATGCCGGTGCGGCGGGTCTTGGCGTTGAGGATCACCCGGCGCGCCTTCACGAGGTCGGCGGCGCGGTCGACGTAGATATGGACGATGCCCTCGAGGTGGGCGAAGACCGGAACGCGGGCCTCGGCCTGAACGCGGGCGACGAGGCCCTTGCCGCCACGCGGCACGATGACGTCGATCCAGCGGGTCATGGTCAGCATCTCGCCCACTGCGGCGCGATCGGTGGTGGGGACGAGCTGGATCGCCGCCTCGGGCAGGCCGGCGGCGCGCAGGCCCTTCGCCAGCCCGGCGTGGATCGCCTGGGCCGAGCGCAGGCTCTCGGACCCGCCGCGCAGGATGGCGGCGTTTCCGGCCTTGAGGCAGAGCGCGCCGGCGTCGGCGGTGACGTTCGGGCGGCTCTCGAAGATCACCCCGACGACGCCGAGCGGGGTGCGGACCCGGCGGATGTGCAGGCCCGAGGGGCGGTCCCATTCGGCGATCACCTGCCCGACCGGGTCGGCCTGGGCGGCGATGGACCGCAGGCCCGCGACCATGGCGCTTACCCGGTCATCGGTCAGCTTCAACCGGTCGAGCATCGCCGCGGACAGGCCCTTGGCCTTGGCATCGGCCATGTCGGCGGCGTTGGCGGCAAGAAGAGCGTGCCGATCGGCCCAGATCGCGTCGGCGGCGGCGCCGAGGGCGGCGTCCTTCTGTGCCGAGGGCGCGAAGGCGAGATCGGCGGCGGCGGTCCGGGCCTTCTCCCCGATCTCCTGCATCAGGGTCTTCACGTCGAGCCTCACGTCCATGCCATCCCCCCTAGAGCGCCAGGTCGTCACGGTGGATCAAGGCGGCGCGGCCCTGGTGGCCGAGGAGCTCGGTGATCCGGTCCGAGCGGTGGCCCATGATAAGTCGCGCCTCAAAGGCATCGTAGCCCGCGAGCGCGCGCGCGACCACCGCACCGTCCGGGCCGAGCACCTCGACCGGATCGCCCCGCAGGAAGCCGCCCTCGATGGCGGTGACGCCGGCGGGCAAGAGCGACTTGCCGCGGCCGAGGGCGGCGACGGCGCCGGCGTCGACGGTGACCCGGCCACGGGGCTTCATGCCGGAGATCCAGCGCTTGCGGGCGACATGCGGATCGCCGTTCGGCTCGAACCAGGTGCAGGGCGCGCCGTCCGCGAGTGCGGAGAGCGGCCGCAGCACCGCCCCCTCGCTGATCGCCATGGCGCAGCCGGCGCGCATCGCGGTGCGGGCGGCGATGAGCTTGGTCTTCATGCCGCCGCTCGAGAGCGTCGAGCCGGTGCCGCCGGCCATCGCCTCGATCGCCGGCGTGATGGCGGTCACCCGGTCGAGGCGGCGGGCCTCGGGGTCGACCCGCGGGTTGGCGGTGTAGAGGCCGTCCACGTCGGAGAGGAGCACCAGGACATCGGCGCCGGCCATGCTCGCCACCTGCGCCGCCAGCCGGTCGTTGTCGCCATACCGGATCTCGTCGGTGGCCACCGTGTCGTTCTCGTTGACGATGGGCACCGCGCCGAGGTCGACGAGGGTGCCGAGGGTGCGCCGCGAGTTCAGGTAGCGCCGGCGGTTCTCACTGTCTTCCAGCGTCACCAGAACCTGGGCAGTGGTGAGGCCGTGCGGGGCGAGCACCGTCTCGTAGGCCTGGGCGAGCCGGATCTGGCCAACCGCGGCGGCGGCCTGGCTCTGCTCGAGCGAGAGCAGCCCGTCCGGCAGGCGCAGGGCGCGGCGCCCGAGGGCGATCGAGCCGGAGGAGACGAGGATCAAGTCCTTGCGCCGGCCGCGAAGGTCGGCGACGTCGGCGGCAAGGCTCTCGAGCCAATTGATCCGCAGACGCCCGGTCTCGACATCGACAAGGAGCGCCGAGCCGATCTTGACGACGATCCGGCGCGAAGCGGCGAGGCGCGCGCCGGAGTCTAGGGTTGCCATGACGGAGCGGCCGGCCGGGCAGGCTCGGCGGGACGGGAAGCGCCGATGGCGGCCGTGAGCGCCCGCAGGACCTCGGACACGCCCTGCCCGGTTGCGCCGGAGAGGCGATGGACCGGCAGTCCCAACTCGGCGGCGAGCGCCGCCGCAGCGGCGTCGGCCGCCTCCGGAGTGAGCGCATCGATCTTGTTGAGGCCGAGGACGCGCGGCTTCTCGGCGAGGCCGGCGCCGTAGGCCTCGAGCTCGCGTCGGATGACCCGGTAGTCGTCCAGTAATGTCTCGGAGGTGCCGTCGACGAGGTGCAGGAGCACCGAGCAGCGTTCGACGTGGCCGAGGAAGGCGTCGCCGAGGCCTCGGCCCTCATGGGCGCCCTCGATGAGCCCGGGAATGTCGGCGAGCACGAACTCCCTGCCGTCGATGCCCACAACCCCGAGTCCGGGATGGAGCGTGGTGAAGGGATAGTCGGCGACCTTGGGCCGGGCGTTCGAGGTGGCGGCGAGGAAGGTGGACTTGCCGGCGTTGGGCAGGCCGACGAGGCCGGCGTCGGCGATGAGCTTCAGGCGCAGCCAGAGGGTGCGCTCGACGCCCTCCTGGCCCGGATTGGCCTTGTGCGGCGCCTGGTTCGTCGAGGTCTTGAAGCGCAGGTTGCCCCAACCGCCGTTGCCGCCCCGGGCCAGCGTCACCCGCTGGCCCGGGCGGGTGAGGTCGGCCACCACCGTCTCGCCGTCCTCCTCGAGAATCTCGGTGCCGACCGGCACCTTGAGCACGACGTCCGGGGCCGAGCGGCCGGTGCGCTGGCGGCCGGCCCCGCCCTGTCCGTTCTTGGCGAAGAAGTGCTGCTGGTAGCGGTAGTCGATGAGGGTATTGAGCCCATCCACCGCCTCGGCGATCACGTCGCCGCCCTTGCCTCCGTCGCCGCCGTCCGGGCCGCCGAACTCGATGAACTTCTCGCGGCGGAAGCTGACGGCGCCGTTGCCGCCGGCGCCGGAGCGGATTTCGATGCGGGCGTGATCGAGGAACTTCATCGCCGGCTCATGCGAGCACGCGGCGGTAGCGAAAGCTCGGCACCATGGCGCCGCGAGCGAGCGAGTGAATCTCGGTCTCGCCTTCGTAGAGAAAGCCAGCCCTGGTCACGACTCGGATCGAGGCGGCATTGTCCTGGAAGACCACGGCGGTCAGCGCCCTCAGTCCGTTTGCCCGCGACCAGTCGACCACCCCGGCAAGCGCCTCACTGGCGTAGCCGGTGCCCCAGAACGCCGCAGCCACCCAATAGCCGACCTCGACCTCCCCGCCGCCATGAGATTTCAGTGAGATGAGCCCGACCAGGCCGTTTTCGTCGTCGTCGCCGCTGTCCATCGCCCAAGTGATCTCCGAGGCCACGCGGTTTGCGAGCGTGCGCTCGATAAAGGCCTCGGCCAGGCCGGGCGGATAAGGCGAAGGGATGACGGCTGTCATCCGCGCCAGCCGCTCGTTGCTGGAGTAGAGCGCGATCAGGCCGGCGTCGGCCGGACGCATCCGGCGCAACCGCAGGCGCGGCGTGACGATCTCCGTCTGGGGGGGAAGGGCTGTCTCCAGCATGGCCCAATACACCTCTACGCGAAACGAAAGAAGGCCGGCGGTGCCGCCGGCCTTCTCGGGACATCTGCCCGATGGGGCGTGCGGCTACTCCGCAGCCTCCGCCGGCGGCAGCACCGAGATGAAGGTGCGGCCCTTGTACCCCTTGCGGAAGCTCACGCTGCCGGTCTCGGTGGCGAAGATCGTGTGATCCCGGCCGAGGCCGACGCCGGTGCCCGGCCAGAACTTGGTTCCGCGCTGGCGGATCAGGATGTTGCCCGGGGCGACGACTTCGCCGCCGAACTTCTTTACGCCGAGGCGCCGGCCGGCGCTGTCGCGACCGTTGCGGGACGAGCCGCCTGCTTTCTTGTGTGCCATGGCTTATCGCTCCTTCAGATCGCGGCCGCGGGCTCGGCCGTCTCGGCCAGGGCCTCGACGGGAACCTCGGCCTTCGCCTTGGCGGCCTTCTTGCCGCCGGCGGAGATGTCGGTGATGCGCACTCGGGTCAAGTGCTGCCGGTGGCCGCGCTTGCGCTGCGACGAATGCTTGCGCCGACGCTTGACGAACGAGATTACCTTGTCGCCGCGGAACTGCTCGAGCACCTCGGCGGTGACGGTGGCGCCGCTGACGAGGGGCGAGCCGATCGTGGGCTGGTCGCCGCCCAGCATGAGAATCTGGTCGAACTCGACGGTGTCGCCGGCCTCGCCCGGAAGCTTCTCCACCGTGAGTATGTCGTTGGCGGCGACCCTGTATTGCTTGCCGCCGGTCTTCAGTACCGCGAACATCCGCGTCTTCCTTCTTTTCACCCGCGTCCTGCGGCCCCGGCCTTGCCGGCGTTTCGCGGGATCCCCCGCGCCTGCGGACTGCGCGCCTTGCTCAAAGCGATGCACCCGCAGGATCCGAGGGACCGGCGGGAGCCGGGTATATCGCCAAAGCGCCGCGGGCTGTCAAGGCTCGTCGCAGGCCCCTAGATCGCCCGCGGCACCTCGCCGTCGCCGGCGGGCGGCACGTCCGGCGCCGCGGCCTCTGCCGCCTTGCGCACGGCGTCATGGTCGAGGGCGGAGGCGACCTCGCCGAAGCCCTTGATGTGCAGATCCTGCTGCGGGAACGGGATCTCGATGCCCTCGGCGCGGAACCGCTCGATGATCTCGAAGTTCATGTCCGACCGCGCCGAAAGCGAGAAGTTCACGTCGCGCAGCCAGCAGCGGATCTCGAAATCGAGCGAACTCGCCCCGAAGGCCATGAACAAGACCACCGGCGCGGGGTCCTCGAGGACCAGCGGATGCGCCTCGGCGATGGCGAGCAGCACCGCCTCGACTTGGCGCGGGTCGCTGCCGTAGCCGACGCCGACTGGCACCTGCAGGCGCCCCGACATGCCGGTATGGGTGCGGTTCAGCACGGTGCCGGCGACGAGGTCGGAGTTGGGCAGGATGACGCTCGCCCGGTCGAAGGTCTGGATCTCGGTGGAGCGCACGTTGATGCCCTTCACGTAGCCGGAGAAGCCGCCGACCTCGATCCAGTCGCCCTCCTTCACCGGCCGCTCCACCAGGAGGATGATGCCCGAGACGAAGTTGGAGACGACGTTCTGCAGGCCGAAGCCGATGCCGACCGACAGCGCGCCGGCGACGATGGCGATGTTGGAGAGGTCGAGCCCGGCGGCGGAGACCGCGGCGAGCGCCGAGACCGTGAACCCGACGTAGCCGATGCCGGCCAGCACCGCATTGCGGCCGCCGGCGTCGAGGCGGGTGCGCGGCAGCACCGAGCCGCGCATCACCGCCTGGAAGAGCCGCGTCACCGCCATGCCCAGCGCGAAGACCAGGATGAGCGCCAGCACCCCGCCGGCGGAGAGCCGGATGCCGCCGAAGCTCACCCCCTGCTGGAGCCAGTTCCAGACCTCGGCGATGTCGCTGGAGCGCGCGCCCCAGATCATCGCCAGCGGCGCGAGGCTGCCGAAGCCCACCACCGTCGCCGCCACCACCGGGAGCAGGCCCTCGTCGTCCCGGCTCGCCGGCCCCGGCCCGTCGGGCGAGCGGACGAAGAGCCCCGCCGTCCGCTTCAGGAGATCGTAGACCACGATGCAGGTGCCGAGGAGGCCGAGCGTCAGCGCCGAGCGGAAGACCAGGAACGCCGCCAGGGGAATGTAGCCGAGCGCACCCAGGACCGGCGCGGCCAGCGCCACCACCTGCAGGCCACGCACCAGGAGATGCAGCAGGCGCCGGCCAGCGGTCGGGCCCTGCGCGGCGGCGTGATCGCCCGGCGCCGGCTCGGCACGCCGGATCGCCCTGCCGATGAACCGGGCGGCCCGCCAGAGTGCCGCGGCCCCGATCAGGATCAGCGGGAACAGCACCGCCGACTGGGTGCCGGGCGAGAGATCCCAGCTCTCGGAGAGCCCGGCGAGGAACAGCGCGAAGGCCGCCACCGCCCCGAGACCGAGGAGCAGGCGCCCGGCGGCGAGGGCATCCGCGTCGTTGAGCGGCACCAGGCGGAACTGACTGTGCCGCGGCGACAGCAGGCTCGCACTCAGCCAGCCGGCGGCGATCAGCACCAGCGCGAAGGCCGGGACGGTGAAATGCCGCACGTCCGCCCGCGGCGCCAGCAGCCCCTCCGGGTCCAGCGCGGTGAAGATCAGCCCCACGCCGACGATCGGCACCACGAGACGCGTCAGGTTCTGGAGCGCCAGCGTCAGCAACCCGGCGCGGTGATCCGCGACGTGGGCGAGCCGCAGGTCCACCCACTCGCCGAGCCAGCGCCGAACGCTGAAGGTGATGAGAATACCGGCGAGGATCAGCGCGAGGTTGACCGGCAGCCGCCGCAACGCCGTGCGCCGGCCAACCGGATCCTCGACCCGGGTCATCAGGCCGTGCCGCCAGTCGGCGATGCGCAGGTGGATCTCCTCGACCGCCCCGAGCCAGGTGGCCGGCCGCAGCGGGCTGGGACCGCGGGACAGCAACTCGGCGGAGAAGCGCGCCCGCACCATCCCGTCGATCCGGTCGATGAGCCCGTTGGCGCGCTGGGCCAGCTCCTGCGCCTCGAGCACCGGCGCCCGGGCCGTGCCGATCTGGCGCTCGAGATCGGCCCGGGTCTGGGCGATCTCCGGCGCTTCCGTGGCGCCTTCCGCCGGCGCCGGGCCCAGGGCATCCAGGCGCTTCTGCAGTTCGTCGACGGCGGGCTGGGCGGCCTTCTCGGCGGCGGCCGCACTGCTGCGCTGCGCAACGAGCTGGTCGCGCAGCACGTCGAGCTCCGGCGTGGAGATGGTGGGATCTTCGAGCTGCGCCTCGATGCGATCCGCCTCGGCCTGCAGGATCGAGTTGCGCCGGTCGTCCTGTTGCGCGTGCCCGCCCGTTGCCCCGAAGCCGGCAAGCACGAGCGCGAGCAGGCCCGGCAGCAGAAGATGCCTGAAGCCTGGCAGGCTCAGGCGGCGCCGGGCGCGCCCCGGCTCAGTCGGCCCATGCATCGGGAATGTCGCCGCGGCGGCGCCCGAGCCACGCCGGCACCGGCAGGTCCTTGGCGCGAAGGAAATCCGGGTTGAACAGCTTGGTCTGGTAGCGGCTGCCGGAGTCGCAGAGGATCGTCACCACCGTCTTCCCCGGCCCGAGGTCGCGCGCCATCCGGACCGCGCCGGCGACGTTGATGCCGCTCGAGGCGCCGACGCAGAGGCCCTCCTCGCGCAGAAGATCGAACACCGTCGTCACCGCCTCGGCGTCGGAGATGCGGTAGGGCATGTCCACAGCGAGCCCCTCGAGGTTGGCGGTGATCCGGCCCTGGCCGATGCCCTCGGTGATCGAGGAGCCCTCGGACTTAAGCGTGCCATGCGCGTAGTACTCGAAGAGCGCCGCGCCATGAGGGGTCGGCGAGGCCGATCTCGCACCGCGGGATCGCGTACGCGCAGGCCCTTCGGCGACGCCCGCCAGGGTGCCGCCGGAGCCGACGGCGCAGATGAACCCGTCGATGCGGCCCTGCGTCTGCTCCCAGATCTCGGGCGCCGTGCTCTCGACATGGGCCTGGCGGTTGGCAGTGTTGTCGAACTGGTTGGCCCAGATCGCACCGGCCGGATCCTGCGCCGCCAGCTTCTCGGCGAGCCGTCCCGAATAGCGGACGTAATTGTCGGGGTCGCGGTAGGGCACCGCCGGCACCTCGACCAGATCCGCGCCGGCGAGGCGGATCATGTCCTTCTTTTCCTGGCTCTGCGTCTCCGGGATGACGATGACCGTCCGGTAGCCGAGCGCCGCGCCGATGAGCGCCAGGCCGATGCCGGTGTTGCCGGCGGTCCCCTCGACGATGGTGCCGCCGGGGCGGAGCGCGCCCCTGGCCTCGGCATCGCGGATGATCCAGAGCGCGGCGCGGTCCTTGACCGAGGCGCCCGGGTTCATGAACTCGGCCTTGCCCCAGATCTCGCAGCCGGTCGTCTCCGAGGCCTGGCGCAGGCGGATGAGCGGAGTGTTCCCCACCGCCGCCGGCAGGTCCGCAGCTACGATCATCGCATCCTCCTCGCCGCCGCGTGGGAGTCCGGCGTAGCGGCTTTGATCCGCACCATCAAGCCGGGCGGCGTCACGTCCAGGCGACGCGCAGCCGCTCGGCATGACGGGCGAGCCAGTAGAGCGAGACGATGAGCGGGCCGGTCCGGATCTCGCCAGCCTCGACGGCCGCCAACGCCGCGTCGAGCGGCACCACGGTGGCGCGGATGTCCTCATGCTCCTCGGCCAGGCCGTGAACGCCACCGGCGCCGCCGAGATCCGCCTCGCCGACGAAAGCGGTGATGTACTCCGCAACGATCCCCGGCGACGGATAATAGGCACCGATACGCTCGATGCGGCCGAGCGTCAGGCCGGCCTCCTCCCGGGCCTCCCGGCGGGCGGTGTCCTCGGTCGGCTCGACCCGGTCGCAGCGGCCCGCCACCGGTTCGAGGCACCACGGCCGCGGATCGCGGCGGGCGTGCGGGCCGGCGCGAAACTGCTCGACCAAGAGCACGGTGCCGGCGCGCGGATCGAAGGGCAGAACGGTGACCGCGTCGCCACTTGTGAACACCGCGCGGTCGAGCACGTCGGAGCTGGCGCCGTCGAATCGGCGGTGGGTCAGGCGGTGCTCCTCCATGGCGAAGAAGCGCGCGTAGGAGAATTCGCGCTCGATCGGCGTGACGTCCTCGGCGCCGAGGCCGGCGCCAAGGACCGGCAGCGCCGGCGCCAGCGGCCCGCGGGCGCGGGCGAGCGCACGAACGGCGATGCCCGGCAGGAGGCGGCGCATTTCGACGAGGTCGCACCGACCGTAATGGCCCATCACCTCCGCCAGGGTTTCGAGAAGCCGGGCATGGCGTTCCGCCGAACCCTCGCCCGGCCAGCGCCCCGTGGGCGCCACCTCCGGATCGAAACAATAGGCAAGCGCCGACACGCCCTGTCCGTCCACTTCCGCGTCGACGCCAGACGGCGTCGCGCCGAAAGCGCCGAGCGCGAAGTCGAGGCGGTCGCGGTCGGCTGCCTTGACGCCGGCAAGCGCGCCCGCGACGCCCGCGCCCGGCTCGGCCACCAGCGCGATGCGCAGGCCGTCAGGGTCACTCCGCAGCGCATGCCCGGGGAGGTGCGCCGGGCGCAGGTCCAGGGCCGTGTCGCCGAGGATACGCGCGAGAACGTCGGCCCGGTCGAAGGGCGGGTGCAGAAAAAGCTCGGTCACGCAACGGCTCCCAGGAATGTCGATTGGCGTCTGGTATCACCGCAGGGACCGTCAATGACAATGCGCGGTCGGGCGCGGCAGTCCCCCCGGCTTCGCCTTAACCTTTTCGGCGCCGCACACGCGATTGGTACATGGAATGTACATGCGATGTACATGCGATGTACGTCTAGGAAATCGCCGTTAACAACTGCCCTGAAACGATAATCCCGGCCTTTCAACCCCCTCTGGATGCGTACGCATCAAGCGCCCGCTTCCTGCCCTCCGCGTGGTCGATGACCGGGTCGGGATAGGGCAGCGCCGGATCGAGCCGCCACTGCCGCGGAACCGCATCGAAGAACGCCGCCGCATCCGGGTGGGGCGCACCTTTGCCGAAGCCCGCCACGAAACGGCGGCGATAGGCGCCGTCCGGATCGAAGCGCTCGGCCTGGCGGGCTGGGCTGAACACCCGGAAATACGGCGCCGCATCCGGCCCCGACCCAGCCGTCCACTGCCAGCCCAGCGCATTCGAGGCCGGATCCCAGTCGATCAGGCAATCCGCGAACCAGTCGAGCCCCACCCGCCAGTCGGTGAGCAGGTGCTTGGTGAGATAGCTCGCCACCAGCATCCGCACCCGGTTGTGCATGGTGCCGGTGACGTACATCTCCCGCATCCCGGCATCGACCATCGGCTCCCCGGTCATCCCGCGGCGCCACCGCTCGGCATCGGCGTTGTCCCCCCGCCATGGAAACGCGTCCCATTCCGGCCGCCAGTTCGCGGTCGCGAGCCGCGGCGTATGCCAGAGCAGGTGCCAGGCGAACTCACGCCAGGCGAGCTCCTTGAGAAACGTCTCCGCCCCGCCTGCCCCCTCTGCCCGGGCGCGCATACCCCCGTGCCAGACGGTGCGCGGCGAGATCTCCCCATAGGTCAGGTTCTCCGAGAGCCGCGACGTGCCCTCTAGGTCCGGCCGGTCCCGGTCCTTGGCATAGCGGGCCACCGGCCCGTCGAGGAACGCCTCGAGACGTGCCCGCGCGGCCGCCTCGCCGACGCAGACATGCTCGCCCACCACCGACGCGCCCCGGTCCATGGCCGCGCCGAGCCCCCAGTCGGCGAGGTTGTCGGAGCCCGGCAATTTGTCCGGCGTTGGAAGGCTACGCGGCTCCGGCAGTGGCTCGTCGACATCCCTAGGCCGGAGCGATTTCCAGAACGGCGTGAATACCTTGTAGGCCTCGCCTTCGCCGGTTTTCACCGTCCATGGTTCGTGCAGCAGATGGCCCGGATGGCTCTTGGCCTCGAGGCCCGCGTCCCGCAGCGCCGCCTTGACCGCCTTGTCGCGCGCAAGGGTGTCCGGCCCGTAGAGACGGCTCCAGTGCGCCTCCCCTGCCCCGGTCTCCTCGGCGAGCCGCCGTAGCACGCGGTCCGCCGGCCCCCGGCGAAGAACGAGCCGGCTGCCCTTCTTTTCCAGCCGCCCAGCCAGGTCGGCGATGGAACGACCAAGCCGCCACTTCGCGGCGCCGCCGATCGCTTCGGTCTCCGGATCGAGCACGAAGACCGGAATGACCGGCCCCGCCTCCATTGCAGCCCGCAACGCCGGATGGTCGGCGAGGCGAAGGTCGCGGCGAAACCACACGAGAACCGGCGGCGCCATCCCGGCTCAGAGCACCGCGTCGAGGGCGGCGATGACGCGGTCGATCTCGTCCGGATGCGTGTAGTGCACGAAGCTCAGGCGCAGCACCCCGTGACCCGGATCGATCCCCATCGCCCGCAGCGGGCGCACGGCATAGAAATGCCCGCCCCCGGCCATGACGCCCCGCGGCGCCAGCGCCGCCGCCATTTCCTCGCCTGGGCGCTGGCAGAGAACCGCCACCGTCGGCACCCTTCCCTGAGGTCCCGTCGGCCCAAGCACCCGAAGATCGTTGCGCCCGGCCAGCCAGGCGAGAAGCGGCGCCAGCAGCCGGGTCTCGTGCGCCCGCTGCAGATCGTGGACCCGCGCCGCCCGCGACGCCGGCGCCGCCTCGTCGTCGAAGTGCCGGGCATGCAGCGCATCCACGTAATCGGCAATGCCGGCGACGGCCGCCACCTGGGCATGATCCGGACCGGCGGGCGTCAGCCGCTTCGAGGCGGCGTCGGCGTTGAAGAAATGCCCCTGGTTCGGCAGCGCCTCGGCTAGCGCGCGGCGGACCACCATCGCGCCCTGGTGCGGCCCGTAAGTCTTGTAGGTGGAGAAGAGGTAGATGTCGGCGCCCAGGGCCTCCACGTCCGGCAGGCCATGCGGCGCGTACGAGACCCCGTCGACGCAGACCACCGCCCCGGCATCGTGGGCCATGGCGGCAAGGCGCGCCACGTCGTTGACCTCGCCGACGACGTTCGAGCAGTGCGGAAAGCACACCAGCCCGACGCGCCCGTCGAGGAGCCCCGCCAGCCCTTCCGGGTCGAGATGGCCGGTGGAAGGGTCGACCCGCCACTCGCGGATCTCGAAGCCGTCGGCCGCGAGCCGGCGCCAGACGCCGGAATTGGCCTCGTGATCCTGGTCGGTGACGACGATGGCGGCGCCCGGGGCGAGCCAGCCTCGGAACGCCTGGGCGAGGACGTAGGCGTTCTGGCTGGTGGAGGGCCCGAAGACGAGCTCGTCCTCGGCCACGTTGAGAAGCGCCGCGAGGCGCGCACGGGCCTCGTCCATCTCCGCCCCGGCGGCGCGGCTCGCCGCATAGGGTGCGTAGGGCTGGACCTTGCGGCTGGTATAGAAGCGGGTCAGGCGATCGACCACCTGCCGGCAGGGATAGGAGCCGCCGGCATTCTCGAAGAACGCCTGCCCGGCGAGCTCTGGCGCCGCGAAGGCCGGGAACTGGGCGCGGACGAAGTCGATGTCGAGGTCGGGCACGGCCGCTGTCACTCGAAGACCCCGGGCTCGAAGACATCCTTCTCGAAGACCGCCCCACCCTCGGGACCCCGCTCCGGCCGCGGCATCGGACGCGGCTCTGCGGCGCCGGGCAAGAGCCAGAGCGCCCAGGTCGACGGCACCAGGCCCAGGATCACCCGCCGGGTCCAGCCGCCGCGCGGTGCGTTCTCCGGCTCAGTCATTGACGTCGACCACCACCCGGCCCTGGACCCCGCCCTTGAGGATCGAGCGGCCGAGCGCGGGAAGATCGGCGAGCGTCGCCGGCCGGACCATCGTCTCCAGCAGATCGAGGTCGAGGTCGCGCACCAGCCGGTCCCAGGCGGCGACGCGGCGATCGTAGGGCTGGAGCACGCTGTCGATGCCGAGGAGGGCGACGCCGCGCAGAAGGAAGGGAATGATGTTGAGCGGCACCTCGAGCCCCCCGGCATTGCCGACGGCTGCCACGGCGCCGCGGTACTTGAGCTGCTTGGTCACCCGCGACAGCATCGGGCCGCCCACCGCATCGACGCAGGCGGACCACGTCTCGGACTCCATCGGCCGCGCGATCGCGTCGCCGAGATCGGCACGCGGCACGACCCGAGCGGCGCCGAGCCGGCGCAGGTAGTCCCCGGTCTCCGGGCGGCCGGTGACGGCCGCGACCTCGTGCCCGAGCCGGGCCAGCACAGCAACCGCCACCGAACCGACGCCTCCCGCGGCACCGGTGACCAGCACCGGCCCGTGGCCGGGCGCGAGGCCGTGGTCCTCGAGCGCCATCACCGCCAGCATCGCGGTGAAGCCGGCGGTGCCGATGGCCATGGCCTGGCGCAGAGTGAGCCCCTCGGGCAGCGGCACCAGCCAGTCGGCCTTGACCCGGGCCTTCTGCGCATACCCGCCCCAGTGCGCCTCGCCGACCCGCCAGCCGGTCAGCACCACCGGATCGCCCGGGCGGTAGCGTGGATCGGAGGAGACGGCGACGGTTCCGGCGAAATCCACGCCCGGTACGTGGGGATACTTGCGGACCAGCCCGGCGCCGGGGCCGATGCAGAGCCCGTCCTTGTAGTTCAGCGTCGAGTAAGCGACGTCCACCGTCACCTCGCCGTCCGGCAGGTCGCCCAGTTCGAGCGTCCGGACCGCGGCCTCGGTCCGGCCCTCGGCGTCACGATCCACCACCAAGGCGTTGAAGGTCATCGGCCTGCTCCCTCTCCTGCCCGGCAAGGTCTGGTGCAGGCGCCGCCCTTGTCAAACCCGAATCGCTCCGGGTCAGCCGTATTCGGCAGCCCAGCGCCGCAGCAGAGCCTGCTCCTGCGCCCGTGCCCTGGCGGCCCAGGCGCTGGCGCCGGGCGGGTTGTCGCGCTCCCACGGACGGATGGCGGCGCGGCGCGCGGGATCGGCGGCGAAGATGGCGAAGACGAGGTCGCGGCGGCCGTTCATGTACCCGGCGAGCCCACTGACGAAATCCATGGTGCCGGTTTTGGCGACCACCTCGGGTGCGGCCGGCACCGGCTTGCGTCCGACGTCGAGGATCGGGCGGGCCCTGAGCAGCTCCGGCAACCCCAGGCCCTGCGCTTGCACCAGCAGCGATACCATCTCCGCGGCGGAGAGCCGGGTGCGGTCGCTCAGACCTGAGTGGTTGACGAAGGCCGCCGTCTCGAGCCCGAAGCGATCCCGCGCCCAGGCGGTCATCGCAGCGCCGGAGTCCGCCAGCCCGAGGGGCTGGAACCCGCGGGACTGGCCGGCACGCAGGCCGATCGCCTCGGCCGTCAGGTTGGTGGAATATTTCAGCATGCCGCGCAGGATGGCCTCGAGCGGCGGGCTGTCGTTGATCGCGATCACCGCGCCGGGCGCGGCCGTGCGTACCTCCGGCGCCGGAAGGTCGATCCCCGCCTGCACGGCCAGATCTCGGAAGACCTCGCCGGCATAGGCGCCGGGTGTGCGCACTGGCAGCCACAGGCTGCCGGTCGCCCCGAGGCTGCTCCGCGGCAAGCTCCAAATCTCGCGGCCGGCCCCCGTACGCAGCCGCGCCGGGCCGCTCGCCAGAACTTCTCCGGTGATCGAGGCGACCGGCACCTCGATGTCCTCGCCCGGCGCGCTGAAGCGCAGCGCCGGGCCTCCGGCAGCGGGGGCCCAGGCGAGAAACACCCGGTTGAAGTTGAGGTTCAGCCCGGACACCGCCGGGTTGTAGGCGGCCTCCGCCGGCTGGCCCGGGGCGATCCGCTCGACGCCGGGAAGCGCGCCGGTCGCCACCAGGAGCCGGCCGGTGACGCCGCCGAGGCCACCCGTCCGCAACGCCCGCGCAAGGGCGCCGAGCGCGTCGGTGTCGAGGAGCGGATCGCCGCCGCCTTCGAGGACGAGGTCGCCCTGCAGCACCCCGGCCTCGACCGGGCCAAGTGCGAGCACCCGCGTCCGGAAGCGGTAGTCCGGGCCGAGCGCGTCCAGGGCATAGAGCGTCGTCACCACCTTGGTCACCGAGGCCGGCGGCTGCGCCGCGTCCGGACGGTGGGCCTCCAGGATCTCGCCGGTCGCCGCGTTCGCCACCACGGCACCGGTGACGGGCCCGAGCCCGGAGCCGGCAAGGACGCTTCCGAGCCTCTCGGGTCCCGGCCCCGGCCGCGGCCGCGGCCGGGCTCCGAGGACAAGTCCCGGCGTCGCCAGCCAGGCGGCACCCGCGGCCAGAACCCTGCGGCGGGCGAGACCGCTCACCGCGTCCATTGCCCGAGCGCCCTGAGCTCGCTCGACGAGAGGTCGAGCATCCGTCCGCTCACCAGCGTCCAGGCCGGCGGCGTGCAGAAGGGCAGCGCCCGCGCCTGCGCCTGGGGAAGCCGCCAGCGCGCGAAGGCCCGCGCCACCGGCGACAGCCCGGCGCGCAGCTGCTGGCCGGGGCGTGCCATCACCCCCACCGGCACCATCCCGAGGATGTCCGTCCAGCGATCCCAATGATGAAAGCCCGCCATGTTGTCCGCCCCCATCAGCCAGACGAAGCGGACCCCCGGACACCGCACCCGGAGCGCCGCCAGCGTCGCCGCAGTGTAGCGCGTCCCGAGCCGGGCCTCGAGGTCGGTCACCTCCACCCGGGGATGGCGCATCAGCGCCCGCGCCGCCGCCATCCGCCGCGCAAGCTCGGCCGGCGCGTCCGGCTTCAAGGGGTTGCCCGGGCTCACCAGCCACCAGACCCGGTCGAGCCCGAAGGCCTTCAGCGCCCATTTCGAGATATGCACATGCCCGGCATGCGGCGGGTCGAAGGAGCCGCCGAGCAGGCCGATGCGCTGGCCGGGCGTGGCATGGGGGCCTCCTGCAAGCAAATCCTGTCTCCGCGCCGTCCTGCCCCGCGATACCGACTCAGGCTTGCAGGCCTGTCAATCGCCCGTTGGGTGGCAAGCGACTTTGACAACATCGGCGGAAATCCGCCCAGCCGAGACCCGTCCGCGAACCGCTGTGACAAATCGGAGACAGATCCAGTCCCCCGATAAATCACAGGCGTTGCCGCAGCCAAAAACATGCCGCTATACTCCATCCCAACAAAAACCGCTGACAACAGCGCGGGGGCAGGCGTGAACAGATACGGCTTGATAGCGGGCGGAGCGGGCCTGCTTCTGGCGGCGGCAGCCGCGACATCTCTCGTTCCGCCGCGGGCCGATACCGATGCGGAGATCGCCCGCCTCACCTCCGAGCTCACCGACCGCCAGGCCGAAGTCGACCGCCTGACCACCGCCCTCTCCGTGCGCGACCAGGTTCTCGCCTCCCTCAACGCCGCCGCCGCCGAGCGCGACACCGCCCTCGACGACCTCAAGGCGCAACTCGCCGACGCCACCGCCGAAATCGAAAGCCTCAAGCGCGATCTCGCCGCCGAGCGCAGCCGCCTCGCCCTCGGTCCCGCCCCGGCCGCCGACGCCACCACCCCGCGCCTCGCCGCCGCCGACGGCAGCCTCGACCCGAAGCTCCTCATCTTCGCCCCCGACCCCGCCCCGATCGCACTTGCTGCGATGCCCGCCGACCCCGCGGACCTCGACCGTATATTCACCGCCAAGGCCCCGCTGCCGCCGCCGCCCCCCGCCGGCCCGGCCGACTCCGTCCACGTACAGTTCGACTTCGCCAGCGCCCGGCTCTCCCCCGGCGGCCAGATCTACGCCGCCGCCGCCGCCGTGGCGCTCGCCGACCAGCCGCTCGAGCGCATCCGCGTCATAGGCCACACCGATCGCGTCGGTTCGCCAGCCGCCAACCGCCGACTCGCGGAGAAGCGCGCCCGCACCGTCGCCGACTTCCTTGTCGCTTCCGGCATCCCGGCCGACCTCATTGAGGTCGACGGCATGGGCGAGACCGACGCCCCCATCGCCACCGACGACGGCGTCGCCGAGCCGATGAACCGCAGCGTCGCCATCATCCCGGTCCCCGTCCCGGTGAGCTGACCCCCGGTTGCGGCGGCGGAGCGGCGGGGCTAGAACCCGGCCCGCGACCCGCCCCCGAACCCGAGGATCCGCCCCATGGCCACCCCCCAGTACGTTTTCCACATGGACGGCCTCACCAAGGCCTATGCCGGCGGCAAGAAGGTCTTCGAGAACATCCGCCTCTCCTTCCTGCCCGGCGTGAAGATCGGCGTCGTCGGCGTCAACGGCTCGGGCAAGTCGTCACTGCTCCGCATCATGGCCGGCCAGGACAAGGACTTCCAGGGCGAGGCCTGGGCCGCCAAGGGCGTCGCCGTCGGCTACCTCCCCCAGGAGCCCGAGCTCGACCCCGCCCTCTCCGTCCGCGGCAACGTCATGGAAGGCGTCGCCGAGAAACGTGCCCTCCTCGACCGCTACAACGAGGTGGCGATGGCCGTCGCCGAGAACTACACCGACGAGCTGATGGAGGAGATGACCACCCTCCAGGACCAGATCGACGCCCAGAACCTCTGGGACCTCGACAGCCAGGTCGACGTCGCGATGGAGGCCCTGCGCTGCCCCCCCGACGACGCCAGCGTCGACACCCTCTCCGGCGGCGAGAAGCGCCGGGTCGCCCTCTGCAAGCTCCTCCTTGAGAACCCCGACATCCTCCTCCTCGACGAGCCCACCAACCACCTCGACGCCGAGACCATCTCCTGGCTGCAGAAGCACCTGATCGAGTACAAGGGCACCATCCTCATCGTCACCCACGACCGCTACTTCCTCGACGACATCACCGGCTGGATCCTCGAGCTCGACCGCGGCCGCGGCATCCCCTACGAGGGCAACTACTCGTCCTGGCTCGAGCAGAAGGCCAAGCGCCTCGCCCAGGAGGCCCGCGAGGACAAATCCCGCCAGCAGACCCTCACCCGCGAACTCGAGTGGATCCGCCAGGGCGCCAAGGCCCGCCAGGCCAAGCAGAAGGCCCGCATCAACGCCTACAACGAGCTCGCCGGCAAATCCGAGCGCGAGAAGATCACCACCGCCCAGATCGTCATCCCCAACGGCCCCCGCCTCGGCCAGAACGTCATCGCCGTCGAGAACCTCGAGAAGCACTACGGCGACCGCGAGCTCATCGACGACCTCACCTTCTCCCTCCCCCCCGGCGGCATCGTCGGCGTCATCGGCCCGAACGGCGCCGGCAAGACCACCCTCTTCCGCATGCTCACCGGCCAGGAACAGCCCGACGCCGGCACCGTCACCTTCGGCGAGAGCGTCCAGCTCTCCTACGTCGACCAGTCCCGCGACAGCCTCGACCCGAAGAAGACCGTCTGGGAGGAAATCTCCGACGGCCTCGACGTCATCAAGCTCGGCGACGCCGAGATGAACTCCCGCGCCTACTGCGGCGCCTTCAACTTCAAGGGCGGCGACCAGCAGAAGAAGGTCGGCCTCCTCTCCGGCGGCGAGCGCAACCGCGTCCACCTCGCCAAGCTCCTGCGCACCGGCGGCAACGTCCTCCTCCTCGACGAGCCCACCAACGACCTCGACGTCGAGACCCTGCGCGCGCTCGAAGACGCCCTCGACAGCTTCGCCGGATGCGCCGTGGTCATCAGCCACGACCGCTTCTTCCTCGACCGCATCTGCACCCACATGCTCGCCTTCGAGGGCGACGCCCACGTCGAGTGGTTCGAGGGCAACTTCGAGGACTACGAAGCCGACAAGATCCGCAGGCTCGGCCCGGACGCGGTGGAGCCGAAGCGGATCAAGTACAAGAAGTTTGCGCGATAAAGGTATAGAAACAGTATTGCGCCGCCCCTTGTCGCATACCATATTGGCGCCGCCAACCTCGAGAAGCATGGGATCGATTTCGAGGCGGTGCAGGCGGCCTGGTCCGACACGCGCCGCCTCGAAATTCCGGCCCGGACGCTCGGCGAGGAACGGTGGGCCCTGATCGGCAGGATCGGCGCCCGGCACTGGACGGTCATCTTCACCCGGCGCGAAGACCGTATCAGGCTCATCTCCGCCCGCCGGGCCCGCAACGAGGAGGTAGCCCGCTATGAAGAAGGTTTCCGCTGAGGAGTTCGACCGCGCCTTCGACGCCGGCGAGGACATCACCCCCCACCTCGACCTCGACCGGGTCACACGCCCCGGCCTCGCCGCCCGCCGCGTTAACGTCGATTTCCCCACCTGGATGGTCGAAGGCCTCGACGCCCGCGCGGCGCATCTAGGGATCACGCGACAGGCACTGATCAAGATGTGGATCGCGGAGCGGCTGGAGTGACGACGGTCCCGCAAGCCGGCTGCCCCGTGAGAAGGTCTGGCGCCTCTCCTCCACCGCGTTGGAACCGAGGCAGACACGGCCACCTGATCAAGGTCCAATATGCCGATAGCGCGGTTGCTATACCGATCGATGATGCACTGACAATATTCGATTCTAGTCTCGACGAGACGGCAGGAAAGCTCGCGGTAGGCAATATGCTGCGCAACATAACAACCAAGGCGTCTTGCTGGCAGTATGAGGGTGAGTGGAGGATATGGAGGAAATCACCGCAATACTACGGAGTCCGCTGCCCCCCAGAAATATGCTTGGCCATGATGAAGCTTCTCGACTACCTTCCGGACGACTTCATATATAGACAAATGGAAATGAAGTATGATCCGATCAGACTGGAGAGCTAGAGCGAATTATCGAGTTGAGATCGGGTAGGAATGCAATGCGCGGCGCGAGCGCAAAGGAGTTGGCCCACAATGAAGCCGCCTTCGCTTACGACGATGGCGACCAGTGAGGAGGCCGAGGCCTTCCTCAACCAAGACCTCTCCGACCTCGACTTCACCGCCTTCAAGCCGCTCACCTGGGAGGCGGAGCCCAAGACCGCCCGGGTCAACATGCGCCTGCCGCAGCCGCTAATCGACGCCGTCAAGGCCCGCGCAGCCGAGCGCGGCATCCCCTACCAGCGCCTGATCCGAGAGGCGATCGAGCGCGCCGTCCGGCGGTAGCCCCGATCACACCCCAGCCATCGTCCCCTTCACCCACGCCTCGATCCCGGCCGCCGGCTGCGCGCCCGCCTGACGCGCCGCCTCGCGGCCGCCGCGGAAGGCGATGAGGAGCGGGATGCCGCGGATGCCGAAGCGGGCCGAGATCGCCGGATCCGCCTCGGTGTCGAGCTTGGCGAAGCGCGCCCGCCCGCGCAGGCCGGTCGCCGCCTTGGCGAACTCCGGCGCCATCATCCGGCAGGGGCCGCACCAGGCCGCCCAGAAATCGACGACGAGCGGCAGGTCGTCGTTCCGCACCGCCTTGTCGAGGACGCCGGCGTCGATCGCCCGCACCTTGCCGTCGAGGAGCGGCGCCCCGCAGGTGCCGCACTTCGGCCCCGCCGCCAGCCGGTCCTCCGGCACCCGGTTCACCTGCCCGCAGTCGAGGCACGTCAGTTTCGCCATCGCCGCCCCTCCCTCTCCGGTCCTGACATAGGAAGCCGGAAAGCCGCCGGGAAGACCCTTGCGCCGGAGCGCGCGCGGGCGGAAGCTTTACCGGCCGGCAACCGGGCGCAGGGGAGGAAATGGCCATGTCGAAAATCAAGTCCGAGGTCGAGACTGCCAACGCCGCCTATGCCGCCGGATTCGGCGACAAGGGCAGCCTGGCGCTGCCGCCGGCGCGCGGCTTCCTGATCCTCACCTGCATGGACGCCCGCCTCGACCCGGCGAAGTACGCCGGGCTTGCCGAGGGCGACGCCCACGTCGTCAGGAACGCCGGCGGCCGCGCCACCGACGACGCGATCCGCAGCCTCGTCATCAGCCACAAGCTCCTCGGCACCTCCGAGTGGTTCGTCGTCGAGCACACCGACTGCGGCATGCTCTACTTCGACGACACGATCATGGGCGACCTCCTGGCCGGCTCGCTCGAGACCGCCGAACTGACGGCGGACGGCTTCCGCAATGCCTCTGAGCCCGGCGGGTCGCCCGAGGGCCGCTACATCAAGTGGATGACCATCAAGGACCAGGCCCGCGCCGTCACCGAGGACGTCACCCGCATCCGCAACCACCCGCTCGTCGACCCCAAGGTCGCGATCTACGGTTACGTCTACGACGTGAAGACCGGTCGGATGAACGAGGTCGCCGCAGCCACCGAAGCCGGTCGTCCGCGCGCCTGACCCGACCCGGACCACCTCACCCAGACAGCGCCGCTCCCTGCTTCTGAGCAGGTGCAGCCCCGTCGTCACCCTTCCCGGAGCTCCCGCCCCATGCGTATCCCCGCCCTTCTCGCCGCCTGCGTTGCCCTCTCCGCATGCGTCGGCCCGAGCTACCGCGACCCCGGTGCCAGCATCTCCGCCCAGCGCGACTTTGAGCCCGAGCGCTACCTCGGCCGCTGGTACGAGATCGCCCGCTACCCCGTGTCCTTCGAGGAAGGTTGCACCGCTACCACCGCCGACTACGGCCTTATCGACGCCGACACCGTCAGCGTCCTCAACACCTGCCGCCAGAACTCCCCCGACGGCCCCGCGGAGCAGATCTCCGGCACCGCCGAGATCGTCGCCCCGGGGGAGCTCAAGGTGCGCTTCTCCAGTGTCCCCTTCGTCGCCGCCGACTACTGGGTGCTCTGGGTGGACGACGACTACCAGACCGCCGTCGTCGGCGTCCCCTCCGGCCGCGCCGGCTGGATCCTGGCCCGCACCCCCGCCATCGACCCAGCCCGCCGCGCCGAGGCCGAGGTGGTGCTGGCCCGCAACGGCTACGACCCCGCCCGCCTCTACGACGTGCCGCAGCCCGCCCCCTGACCGGCCCAGGCGCCGGCCGCATCCTACCCGTTAATGTTTAAGCGCCCCTGAAATTCGTATGGGCGCTTTCCAGCCCCTTTCCAGCCGCCTTCCAGCCCCAGGAAGTCCCCCGTTAACCCCTGACTCCTCCTCGCATTTCCCCACCTCGCGCCCCGTCACCCGAGAGCCCCCCGATGCCCCTCCTCACCCTCGAAAATCCCGTCTTCTCCGCCTACGCCGTCGCCGCCGCCCTGATGATCCTGAAGCTCATGGCCCAGGGGTGGGCCACCGTCGTCCTGATGATCCGCTCCGACGCCGGCCTCCTCAACCCCGAGGACCTGCGCCCCGGCCCCGCCAACCGCCACCCCCGCCGCGAGCAGCTCGCCCCCCAGGCCGACGTCGAGCGCTCCCGGCGGATGCAGCGCAACGACCTCGAGAGCATCCCGGCCTTCCTCGCCGCCGGCCTCATCTTCGTCACCGTCGCCCCGCCCGCCTGGGCCGCCTACCTGCTCTTCGCTGTCTTCGTGCTCGCCCGTGCCGCCCACACCTGGGCCTACGCCACCGCCCAGAACCACGAGGTTCGTGCGACCTTCTACTCGGTCGGATCCATCGTGGTCATCCTCATGGCGCTCTGGGTGCTCCTGGCCGCGCTCCTATAGCGGGATGGTCGGCGAAGACCGTAGTTAAGACCTGTTTCGCCAATGTTAAAATCGACACCACAGTCCTGCAATTTCAACGCCTTGACACTCTGGGCACGCGTGCCCACTCACCCAATCAGGAGCGCCGTCAGCCACAATCCCAGTCCGAACACCGTATGCCCGGCCAGGTTCAGCAGCCGCACCTTCCCCGGGTTCGCCGTCTTCGAGGCCGCCCAGCCGATCCCCAGCCCCGGCTGCAGCAGGAACCACCCGAACCCCACAGTCACCAGTCCGAAGATCCACGCCGGCAGGAACGTCGGCGCCGCCAGCCACCCCGGCCCGACGATCAGCGCGAAGATCACCCCGTAGGCAATGCCCACGGCATAGTGCCCGATCCAGCCGAGCGCGCGCTCGTGCTCCCAAGGCGCGGCGGCGCCGATGTCGTCGTGAAACACCCGCCCCTCGCGCAGGTGCCAGAACCAGCGCCCGACCGGCGCCCAGTTCGGCGCCGGCTGCCCGGTCGCCACCGCCAGCCCCCGCTGCCAGATGTCGAACAGCACGTTGGCGCCGAGCCCGAGCAGCGCCCCCTGGACCATGGTCCCGATCATGCTTCCTCCCGTCCCGAACACCGCCCGCTCGCCACGCTTGCTAAGGCCCGGCGCTTTTCCTTGCAATCCGCCGCGCAATGCCCCATTTACGCGCTGCCACGTTACCTCAATCGCCATCTGTCTCCTTCACCGGCTTCAGTCATGTGATTTTGCTCTGACCGACGCCGGGCTGCCGCATCCTGCGGGCAGCATCTGAAAAGGAGATCTCACGATGGCCAACGGCACCGTGAAATGGTTCAACGCCACCAAGGGCTTCGGCTTCATCCAGCCGGAGAAGGGCTCGAAGGACGTCTTCATCCACATCTCGGCCCTCGAGCGCGCCGGGCTCACCCACCTCGATGATGGCCAGAAGGTCACCTACGACATCGAGTCGGGCCGCGACGGCCGCGAATCCGCCGCGAACCTCGCGCTGGCTGACTGACCCGACCACCCGGGCGCCGCTTCGCCGCGGCGCCCCACCCCTACAGCCGCTCGATCCCGCCGTCCGGCGGCAGGGCGGCCAGCATTTCCACCACCGTCAGCCCCAGGATCGGGTGCCGCCACGCCGGCGCCACCTCGGCCAAGGGCACGAGCACGAACGCTCGCTCCTGCAGGCGCGGATGCGGTAGGATCAGCCCCGGCGGCGCCTCGCGCTGGCGCGCACCCTCACGGTCGATCCAAGCCCTCGCCGTAGCCTCGTCCGGGCGCACCTCTCTCGCCACCGCCAGCAGATCGAGATCGCAGACCCGCGGCTCCCAACGGCCGTGGCGGGTGCGGCCGAGGCCCCGCTCAACCTCGTGCAAGACCGCCAGCACCGCCTCGGGATCGCGCTCCGATGCCAGCACCGCCGCGCCGTTCACATAGTCCGGCCCTGACCCGGCCGGGAACGCCGTCGTCCGGTACCAGTGGCTGCGGGCAACGACGGCAAGTCCGCGCGCCGCGAGCGCGCGCAACGCCGCTTCCAGCGTCTCCCGGGGCCCTCCCCGTGCCGACGGGAGGTTCGCGCCCAGCGCGATCAGCGGGCGACTTGCGGAAACCGATTGCACTTTCGCCTCCCGATCCGCCGTCATATAAGTGCAGCCGGCCGGTGGATTTCCCTGCATTCCGGTCCAATTTCAAGAGCGTTCGATAGGAGGCTTCCGAGCATGTTTTACCGTGACGAGCGGCTCGCCCTGTTCATTGACGGTGCCAATCTCTACGCCGCCGCACGGGCGCTTGGCTTCGACATCGACTACAAGCTGCTCAGGACCGAGTTCATGCGCCGCGGCAAGCTGCTGCGCGCCTTCTACTACACCGCGCTGCTCGAGTCCGAGGAATACTCGCCGATCCGCCCGCTGGTCGACTGGCTGAACTACAACGGCTTCGCAATGGTGACCAAGGCCGCCAAGGAGTTCACCGACTCCACCGGCCGGCGCAAGGTCAAGGGCAACATGGACATCGAGCTAGCCGTCGACGCCATGGAGATGGCGCCGCACGTCGACCACATTGTGCTCTTCTCCGGCGACGGCGACTTCCGCCCGCTTGTCGAGTCCCTGCAGCGCCAGGGCGTCCGTGTTTCTGTCGTCTCCACCATCCGCTCCTCGCCGCCGATGATCGCCGACGAGCTGCGCCGCCAGTGCGACAACTTCATCGAGCTCGACGAGCTGCGCGAGGTCATCGGCCGCCCGCCCCGCGGCGAGCAGGCCCACGCCGCCGTAGTCACCGCCGACGAGGACGAATGACCGAGCCGCAACCGGAGCCGCCGCGGGACTGCCCCCGCTGCCCCCGGCTGGTCGCCTACCGCACAGAGAACGCCGCCCGCCACCCGGACTGGTTCAACGGCGCCGTCCCGTCCTTCGGGGATCGGCAGGGCCGGGTGCTGATCCTCGGTCTCGCCCCAGGGGTTTCCGGCGCCAACCGCACCGGCCGCCCGTTTACCGGCGACTACGCCGGCGATCTTCTCTATGCCACCCTGACGAAGGTCGGCCTCGCCAACGGTCGCTTCGCCGCCGACCCGGCGGACGGGCTGGAACTCCACGATTGCCTGGTTTCGAACGCCGTGCGCTGCGTGCCGCCGCAGAACAAGCCGACGCCCGCCGAGATCGCGGTCTGCCGGCCGTTCCTCGCCGCCCGCATAGCCGCCCTGCCCCGGCTCCGCGCCATCGTCTGCCTCGGGCGGATCGCCCACGAGACCCTGCTGCGCACCCTCGGCCGACGCCTAGCCGCCCACCCATTCGCCCACGGCGCCCGGCACGACCTCGACGGGATCGCGGTTTTCGACAGCTACCACTGCTCGCGCTACAACACCAACACCGGCCGGCTAACCCCGGCAATGTTCGAGGCGGTATTCGCCGCGCTGCGCGCCCACCTCGACGACGCGGCGGCGCTCAGCTCCGCAGAGGCCTGAGCGCCTTCGCCCAACGCGCCAGCTCGTCGAGCAGCGCCGGAGCAGCTTTCGCCTGAACCTCGTTGGGGGTAAAAACCCCGTCCTTCACGCTCTGCGCCACGAAAGGAACGGTGATCGCCTCCGTGATCACCACCGCCTTCACCGCGGACAGGATCAGTTTAGTGGCCTGCACGGCGCGCAGGCCGCCCGAGATGCCGCCGTAGCTCACGAATGCGATCGGCTTGTAAGCCCATTCCTGCGAGACGAAGTCGATGGCGTTGATCAGCGCCGGCGTCGGGCCGTAGTTGTATTCCGGAGCCACGAAAACCATCGCATCCGCCGCGTCGACGATGGCGCTCCAGCGCTTAGTGTGCTCATGCTGATAGTCGCGCAGCCGCGGGTGCTTGGGCTCGTCGAAGAGCGGCAGCCCGACCTCCTTGAGGTCGACCCAGGCGGCATCGAAGGCGGAATGCTCCTTAGCGATCTTGTAGAACCACTCCCCAACGTGGACGCCGACCCGCCCGGGCCTGGTGCTGGCAACGATCACGTTGAGCTTCAGCGGCATTCGTGGTCCCTCCTTCGATGACTACCCCTGACACATAGGCCCCCACCGCGACCCGACCAGCCGCCCGTCAGCCCGTCCGGCTCGAAACTCTCCTCTGGCGCTACCGGATCAATAGCGACTCCCTATCGCCCAAATCCCCGTGAACTCCCGAAAAGAACCGACCTCCGCCCCCGCCGGCCGGAATCCTGCCTTTTCACGCCTTTTCCCCCATGCTACCTCCGCGGAAATGGCCAAGCCCCTGACCCTCTACCTCGCCGCTCCGCGCGGCTTCTGCGCCGGCGTCGACCGGGCGATCAAGATCGTCGAGATGGCGCTTGAGAAGTGGGGCGCCCCGGTCTTCGTCCGCCACGAGATCGTTCACAACCGCTTCGTCGTCGACGAACTCAAGGCGAAGGGCGCTGTCTTCGTTGAAGAACTCTCCGATTGCCCGCCCGACCGCCCGGTGGTGTTTTCCGCCCACGGCGTGCCGAAATCGGTGCCTGCGGAGGCCGAGGCCCGGCAGATGCTCTACCTCGACGCCACCTGCCCGTTGGTCTCCAAGGTCCACCTCGAGGCCTCGCGCCACCATGACAACGGACTGCAGATGGTGATGATCGGCCACGCCGGCCACCCCGAGGTGATCGGCACCATGGGGCAGCTTCCCGACGGTGCCGTGCTCCTCGTCGAGAACCCCGAGGACGTCGCGCACGTCGCGCCGAAGGACCCTGAGTGCCTCGCCTATATTACCCAGACGACCCTATCGATCGACGATACCGCCGCCGTCGTCGCGGCGCTGCGGGCCCGGTTCCCGGCGATCGTCGGACCGCATAAGGAAGACATCTGCTACGCCACCACTAACCGCCAGGAGGCGGTGAAGGTGATGGCGCCTCGGATCGAGGCGCTACTGGTGATTGGCGCACCGAATTCGTCGAATTCCCAACGACTTGTCGAAGTCGGACGCAATGCCGGCTGTCGCTATTCCCAGTTGGTGCAGTGCGCCGCCGACATCGACTGGCGGGCGCTCGACGGCGCGCGGGCGGTCGGCATCACCGCCGGCGCATCGGCGCCGGAGATACTGGTCGAGGAGGTGATATCCGCATTCCGGGCCCGCTACGAAGTGACGCTCGAGCCCGTGGAAACCGCGCAGGAGTACGTCGAGTTCAAGGTGCCGCGGGTGCTGCGCACCAAGGTCGCTTAGGCGAGGCACTGGCCGCTCAATGCCGGAGATCTCCGCTTATACCGACGGCGCCTGTTCGGGCAATCCCGGTCCCGGCGGCTGGGGAGTCGTCCTCGTCGCCCGCGACGGCGAGCGCGACCTCAAGACCCGGGAACTGTCGGGCGGCGAGGCGCTCACCACCAACAACCGCATGGAACTCATGGCCGCGATCTCCGCCCTCGAAGCGCTGGGCCGCCCCGCCACCCTGACGGTCGTCACCGACAGCGCCTATCTCCGCGACGGCGTCACCCGCTGGATCCACGGCTGGAAGCGCAACGGGTGGCGAACCTCCGACAAGAAGCCCGTCAAGAACGAGGACCTGTGGCGCCGCCTCGACGAGGCCGCCGCCCGCCACACCGTCGCCTGGGACTGGGTTAAAGGCCACGCGGGCCACCCGGAAAACGAGCGCGCCGACATCCTGGCCCGCCAGGGAATGACCCCGTTCAAGACCTCTTGTGATTCTACCCAAAAGCACAAAAAATCTCGACCCATAAGCACACCCTGAGTTGAGCGGTCGCGATCTCGCAACCAGAGGGAGAGCTTCCTCGCATCGCTGTTTGAGCGGCCTTCCGCTGCGATGACGCTCTCACCACGACCGGTCCAAGGCCGGCGTTCTACCTTGGTTGGCTGCCCACGGCACAGTCCTCAAACCTGTCGTTCGCGATTACTGGCTTTGAGACGCACCCGAACGACAGTTGGGTTCTCCACTGCCCCGAGCTGCGTCCGCGGCCAGTAGCCGGTCGAGCTCGTCCCGCCACGCCCCGAGCTCGGCTGGGGCTGGACGCTGCGTTTGTACTCAAAGGCGGTCTCCTCCGAGCGCAGAACCTTCCGGACAACCTTCCGCGACAACTTCAGCTCGCGGCAGATCTGCTTGATCGGCTTG